>DAOUME010000026.1:0-1154490 GCA_034411995.1 Anaerolineae bacterium
TACTGGACTGGTTGGATCTGAAATGTAGCAGGATCCGGTTCACCCCCACGCGTCTGGGGAATACTGAATATCAGCAGGCTGCGGCCCATCGAAAGACGGTTCACCCCCACGCGTGTGGGGAATACGCAAGTCTACCCCCCCTCAGACGAGCCCGGCCACGGTTCACCCCCACGCGTGTGGGGAATACTTTGCCCCGTTCAAGGCCTGGTTCTCCCAGTACGGTTCACCCCCACGCGTGTGGGGAATACGATGGCACAACTCAAGTTTCTCCTTTTGTCATCGGTTCACCCCCACGCGTGTGGGGAATACGATTCGTCCTTCTTCGGCTTCTCCTCGTCACCGGTTCACCCCCACGCGTGTGGGGAATACGTAGCACCAATCGATGCATTGCTGCGCCCACTCGGTTCACCCCCACGCGTGTGGGGAATACCCCGCCATGCTGATCATCGGCCTGCTCCTGGGCGGTTCACCCCCACGCGTGTGGGGAATACATACATGGATACTTAGAGAGTTCGCAGGGATACGGTTCACCCCCACGCGTGTGGGGAATACGATATGACGCGCACCTTTGCCCGGTTGTGGTGGGGTTCACCCCCACGCGTGTGGGGAATACGGGTCTGACGCAGCGGGAAATTGAACAGCAGCGGTTCACCCCCACGCGTGTGGGGAATACGTCCACAAGAACCTGCCGTCATCGGTCCAGAACGGTTCACCCCCACGCGTGTGGGGAATACGAGAACCCATACCCTACCTCACCTCACCAGACCGGTTCACACCCACGCGTGTGGGGAATACGACTGTGGGCGGGTGGGCTACTACCGATGCTACGGTTCACCCCCACGCGTGTGGGGAATACGTGCCCGTGGCAGTGAGCCAACTCATCAACCCCGGTTCACCCCCACGCGTGTGGGGAATACACCAAAGGACAACGGGGGATGTACTGCGTCGGCGGTTCACCCCCACGCGTGTGGGGAATACGGCTGTTCATTGGCTGGCGGTGGCAACGCTGGCGGTTCACCCCCACGCGTGTGGGGAATACCCAACCTTCTCCCACCGGATTCTCCCGGCCCACGGTTCACCCCCACGCGTGTGGGGAATACCTCAGCAGCTTCATTTGCGCTGGACTCAGCTTCGGTTCACCCCCACGCGTGTGGGGAATACCCCCCTCCCTTCGGTCTGTACGCCGGCATCAACGGTTCACCCCCACGCGTGTGGGGAATACGAGGTGTATACCATCCTGCTTTCGGCGTCAACGGTTCACCCCCACGCGTGTGGGGAATACGAACGGGAAATGAGCTTGGTCGACTATTGCGAACGGTTCACCCCCACGCGTGTGGGGAATACGAGCCATTAAGAATTCGCGGTTTGATCCAATGCGGTTCACCCCCACGCGTGTGGGGAATACGCTGCTGCAAGCCGTCAAAGCGCCGAACGGCCCGGTTCACCCCCACGCGTGTGGGGAATACACGCAGGGCTACAAGCCTATCATGCAGATGAACGGTTCACCCCCACGCGTGTGGGGAATACACCTCCTCGTCACTCAGGCGCTTGCCAGCATACGGTTCACCCCCACGCGTGTGGGGAATACCGTAGCTACGAGGCAGCCCTACAGCTGCAGAGCGGTTCACCCCCACGCGTGTGGGGAATACGCGAGTGAACTCCGACGGCTCCTGCTCCAGTCCGGTTCACCCCCACGCGTGTGGGGAATACGTGAATCCGGCTCCGACGCGAGGCCCATGCACCGGTTCACCCCCACGCGTGTGGGGAATACGCGACATCATCCACCGTGAGAACCGGCTGACTCGGTTCACCCCCACGCGTGTGGGGAATACTAGCCAATTCCGCCAGTGGCACCGGCTTGTACCGGTTCACCCCCACGCGTGTGGGGAATACTGTCTTGTCGTAGCTCCAGCCCTCCCGCATCCCGGTTCACCCCCACGCGTGTGGGGAATACATCGACTACAGGGTGATCGGCGTCCCAGAGGTCGGTTCACCCCCACGCGTGTGGGGAATACTGCCCCAGTTTCCTCAGCGCATTCTGCCAGCCCGGTTCACCCCCACGCGTGTGGGGAATACGGGTCGATGATCTTGATCGGGATCGTCCCGTCCGGTTCACCCCCACGCGTGTGGGGAATACGTACTTAATAGACCTAAACGTGCGATACTTGGCGGTTCACCCCCACGCGTGTGGGGAATACGGGCATGGGAGATGGGTGAATGTTAAATGGTACGGTTCACCCCCACGCGTGTGGGGAATACACTATCAACTGTCTAAAGGATTCTTGAACTATCGGTTCACCCCCACGCGTGTGGGGAATACGATGACTGCCCCCGCCCTGGACCACTTGCTCAGCGGTTCACCCCCACGCGTGTGGGGAATACGATGGGTTTGAGATGACCAACCCACCCGCTGACGGTTCACCCCCACGCGTGTGGGGAATACGTCCCAGGTAGCCCCGGTAGTCTTCCGTGGCGGCGGTTCACCCCCACGCGTGTGGGGAATACTCTGTTCCGCCCGCGCCAACCACGACATTGCCCGGTTCACCCCCACGCGTGTGGGGAATACACCCATCCTGTCGGCGTTGTGGTACGTGTATGCGGTTCACCCCCACGCGTGTGGGGAATACTCATTCACAAGAACTTCAAAATCCCATTTGAGCCGGTTCACCCCCACGCGTGTGGGGAATACACTTATCGAGGATTCGTCTTGCCTCGCTATTACGGTTCACCCCCACGCGTGTGGGGAATACGTATCAACCGTCTCTACCAATTGAGGCCGATCCGGTTCACCCCCACGCGTGTGGGGAATACGATGGCACAACTCAAGTTTCTCCTTTTGTCATCGGTTCACCCCCACGCGTGTGGGGAATACTGCTGGAGCCTTCTCTCCTCATCCAGGCGGTCCGGTTCACCCCCACGCGTGTGGGGAATACGAGACCAACCGCTCAATACCCACTTGCAAAGCGGTTCACCCCCACGCGTGTGGGGAATACGCCAAGTACAAGGATCCGCAACAGTCCGCCAGCGGTTCACCCCCACGCGTGTGGGGAATACTGCCAAGAACCCACAGTGGGTGGCGAAGGATGCGGTTCACCCCCACGCGTGTGGGGAATACGCAGTTCCTGACCGGCCAGCCGAAACCCATCGCGGTTCACCCCCACGCGTGTGGGGAATACGCGGAACAGAGCATCAAGGCACTGGGCACGGACGGTTCACCCCCACGCGTGTGGGGAATACGCTTCATAGGCCCTCACTCTATTGGCCGCGGCGGTTCACCCCCACGCGTGTGGGGAATACGCCTCTTGCATCCTCAGATGCGAGGCTACAGCGGTTCACCCCCACGCGTGTGGGGAATACTTCCAAGACTTCGCTGGCGGCACCGGGGACCTCGGTTCACCCCCACGCGTGTGGGGAATACCCGCGATATCACGTCAACGATGTCGACGCTCCCGGTTCACCCCCACGCGTGTGGGGAATACGCATCAGCCCTGCACATCGGTACCGGTTTGTCCGGTTCACCCCCACGCGTGTGGGGAATACTGATATTCATCGCAGCGCCTATTGGATATAGCCGGTTCACCCCCACGCGTGTGGGGAATACGCGACGCGCATTCTCTTTCCCTACCAGCGTACCGGTTCACCCCCACGCGTGTGGGG
Source organism: Anaerolineae bacterium (assembly GCA_034411995.1). Taxonomy (GTDB): domain Bacteria; phylum Chloroflexota; class Anaerolineae; order UBA7937; family B3-Chlor; genus JAUVXJ01. The sequence continues at coordinate 3,658 of DAOUME010000026.1, forward strand.
AATACCGGATGGCCTTGTTCGCCCCCGGTTTGGTTCTCGGTTCACCCCCACGCGTGTGGGGAATACTCTTTGATCTGGTCGGCCAAGCTCACTACCTGCGGTTCACCCCCACGCGTGTGGGGAATACCTCGTGTCACCGGGACCGATGAGCATTATGGACGGTTCACCCCCACGCGTGTGGGGAATACGTCCGCCTCAGCTATCGGCATCGGCCACAGAACGGTTCACCCCCACGCGTGTGGGGAATACTTAGCCTTAGGATATGCGCTGTCTGAGTTAGCCCGGTTCACCCCCACGCGTGTGGGGAATACGAGTGGGAGTACACCGACTTGCCGACCGAGGGCGGTTCACCCCCACGCGTGTGGGGAATACCCAGATACGGTGGCTTGACACCGTCCGCTGTGAGGTTCACCCCCACGCGTGTGGGGAATACTCTGCTGGCAAGGGGAGTGGCCAGTGCCGCCCGGTTCACCCCCACGCGTGTGGGGAATACGCTGGTGCGCGACTATCCGCCGGGAGCATGGCGGTTCACCCCCACGCGTGTGGGGAATACGAGTGGGAGTACACCGACTTGCCGAGCGAGGGCGGTTCACCCCCACGCGTGTGGGGAATACGTCCCAGAGCCAACCGCGCTGCAGCGCTAGCGGTTCACCCCCACGCGTGTGGGGAATACTTCTTGGACGATGTCAATGCCTATGCACAGGTCGGTTCACCCCCACGCGTGTGGGGAATACCAGGGCAACCTTAAAGATTTACCCTCACGCTACGGTTCACCCCCACGCGTGTGGGGAATACTGAGCACCCAATCACCTGGTCTTGGCTCCCACGGTTCACCCCCACGCGTGTGGGGAATACGGCCGATGCGGCCCTTTTGAGTGGCCGGTTCGCGGTTCACCCCCACGCGTGTGGGGAATACGCGATTGTGGGGCGCAGCGTGCGGACCCCAATCCGGTTCACCCCCACGCGTGTGGGGAATACGGCCCTGGCTGTCAAGTAGGCTAAGGGTAAATCGGTTCACCCCCACGCGTGTGGGGAATACTCTCACGCTGGTATAATCTGTGTCGACGACATCCGGTTCACCCCCACGCGTGTGGGGAATACGAGAAGGCCGGCAGCCGCCGATGCCCCCGCACCGGTTCACCCCCACGCGTGTGGGGAATACTCGTGCCGCAGCCTATGGCCCTCCGTCACCTGCGGTTCACCCCCACGCGTGTGGGGAATACGCACGGTGCCCTGACTCAGACAGTCCACCAGCGGTTCACCCCCACGCGTGTGGGGAATACGCCCCCACTTCTGCTTAGGAGGGAGATATGGGCGGTTCACCCCCACGCGTGTGGGGAATACGGCGCGGGCGGATATGCAACGGGCCGTGGTGCCCGGTTCACCCCCACGCGTGTGGGGAATACCCAGCTGTGGATATGCAGGGCGTTGATGCTCGCGGTTCACCCCCACGCGTGTGGGGAATACGCCCAAAGCCATCACGGAATCCTTGGACATCTGCGGTTCACCCCCACGCGTGTGGGGAATACGGCCACGAACTCGTCGTCGTTCAGCGTGAGGACGGTTCACCCCCACGCGTGTGGGGAATACGTGCCCAGTGCCCCGGCAACAGCGTTTTGGTCCGGTTCACCCCCACGCGTGTGGGGAATACTGAAGGCCGTTATGCGGTTCGAGAGTGACCTACGGTTCACCCCCACGCGTGTGGGGAATACGCCTCGCCCTTGCTCTTGGCACGCTCTATGAACGGTTCACCCCCACGCGTGTGGGGAATACTCAATTCGGTTTCCTTGCTCTATCCTCTCAAACGGTTCACCCCCACGCGTGTGGGGAATACGCTGGCAATTGATCGATTTGCTACGCTACGTCCGGTTCACCCCCACGCGTGTGGGGAATACTTCATGGGCGGCGATGACAGCACCCGGAAAGTCCGGTTCACCCCCACGCGTGTGGGGAATACGCCAAGTCGGAGACCATAGGTTCTGGCGTTGACGGTTCACCCCCACGCGTGTGGGGAATACTTCTACAACTCTAACCAAGTCAGATAGCACCCCGGTTCACCCCCACGCGTGTGGGGAATACGTCATCGCAGGCAACTATCCCACCTGGCTTGACGGTTCACCCCCACGCGTGTGGGGAATACGGTGGCAAAACGGTCCTGGGCCATTCTGGCACCGGTTCACCCCCACGCGTGTGGGGAATACGCCTTGCCGTCCCCGGCCATGGCCTTCAGTAACGGTTCACCCCCACGCGTGTGGGGAATACGTCTCCGGCAGCATGTCGGACCAGCAGGTGAGCGGTTCACCCCCACGCGTGTGGGGAATACGATCAAGCGGGCCAGTATGGGTCTGCAACGTGCGGTTCACCCCCACGCGTGTGGGGAATACTGGGGCACGGCCATAGTCGCGGGGGGCAACGTCGGTTCACCCCCACGCGTGTGGGGAATACACATTAAGCTCGGGGTTGACATTAATATCGATCGGTTCACCCCCACGCGTGTGGGGAATACGTCCCCCGTCAAGACCCCGCTACCAGATGGTACGGTTCACCCCCACGCGTGTGGGGAATACGAGTGTGAGAAATGGTAGAGGTAGAGGGCAAGACGGTTCACCCCCACGCGTGTGGGGAATACGCTCTGTGGCGGCTGATCGCTGCGTTGCATACCGGTTCACCCCCACGCGTGTGGGGAATACGCCACGAGACCATGTCTTTGTAGACGTCGAGTCGGTTCACCCCCACGCGTGTGGGGAATACCTCCACCCTTGGAGTACTTGACTTTGTGGCACCGGTTCACCCCCACGCGTGTGGGGAATACGAAGAGCTGGGGATCCGAGCAACCAACGACCACGGTTCACCCCCACGCGTGTGGGGAATACGCTGGCCGGGTTCGAGGACTCCGACATCGGCGCGGTTCACCCCCACGCGTGTGGGGAATACTTTAATCTCGCTGTGGCTATTATCATGGTGGTCGGTTCACCCCCACGCGTGTGGGGAATACTTGATGTTATTCCTCCTGGAAGCACTAACTACACGGTTCACCCCCACGCGTGTGGGGAATACACAAGGATCGCAGGATGGCTTGGGGACTCCAGCGGTTCACCCCCACGCGTGTGGGGAATACGCTCACCGCTACATCACCACCAGCGCCCAGACGGTTCACCCCCACGCGTGTGGGGAATACGATCACCCCCGCGGCGGAGAACCCTCTCATCACGGTTCACCCCCACGCGTGTGGGGAATACGCTGGTCACACTGTTGGGCGTGATCATCGGCTACGGTTCACCCCCACGCGTGTGGGGAATACGCCTGGGTAAGAAGCCGTCCCCGAAGGGCGACGGTTCACCCCCACGCGTGTGGGGAATACTCAGCAACGTGGAATGCCCCTCCGTCCCCAGTGCGGTTCACCCCCACGCGTGTGGGGAATACGTACACTGCATCGTCCTGCAGGCGCAGCGTGCCCGGTTCACCCCCACGCGTGTGGGGAATACATACCATGCGAGAGCCGGCAGTGGAGCCGTAGCGGTTCACCCCCACGCGTGTGGGGAATACGTACCTCTCCACGGCATCGGGCTTCAATGCCTCGGTTCACCCCCACGCGTGTGGGGAATACTTTTAGCACTATGTGGCCGTCCATCCGGTAATCCGGTTCACCCCCACGCGTGTGGGGAATACGTATAGCTACCCTGGCGTAGGCGTAGACGTCGCGGTTCACCCCCACGCGTGTGGGGAATACCCCTGGACCCCGGCGCTTCGCGCCGAGCCACGCGGTTCACCCCCACGCGTGTGGGGAATACGCTTCGTGCCTTTGTGGGAGCGGGAGCATGACCGGTTCACCCCCACGCGTGTGGGGAATACCCAGGTAGTAGTAGAGCTGACTGAGGCCAATGCGGTTCACCCCCACGCGTGTGGGGAATACTGGGGGAAAGGCCGTGCCACGTGGCTCGCATGGCGGTTCACCCCCACGCGTGTGGGGAATACGGCTCTACCGTCAACCTACGACCAGAAAACAACGGTTCACCCCCACGCGTGTGGGGAATACTCCTGCGATGCAACCACCCATATACACATAGGCGGTTCACCCCCACGCGTGTGGGGAATACTGATACAGTACATGGTGGGCCACGGGCGCATGTCGGTTCACCCCCACGCGTGTGGGGAATACCTGGGGGTAGTGAAACTGAGGGACAACTGCATCGGTTCACCCCCACGCGTGTGGGGAATACGTCGCCCGCCTATTTGCTGGCGAGACTCTGCGCGGTTCACCCCCACGCGTGTGGGGAATACGCTTTCCGTGCCCGACGGGAACACGGATAGGGCGGTTCACCCCCACGCGTGTGGGGAATACTCCCCGAGAGTGTGTATCGCTATACATTCTACCGGTTCACCCCCACGCGTGTGGGGAATACTAGTGGATGTAGCGTTTCTGTGCCATTATCCTCGGTTCACCCCCACGCGTGTGGGGAATACGAAAAACACCAGGGAGCCGTCGGGCATGTGGGCGGTTCACCCCCACGCGTGTGGGGAATACGTAATGACTCCCCTCTGGCACCTAGCATACCAACGGTTCACCCCCACGCGTGTGGGGAATACGCGGTGATTTTCGAGTCACGTTGCCCGCCCAGGCGGTTCACCCCCACGCGTGTGGGGAATACCCCTGGATATATCGCCCTACTGGAGGGGCAAGCGGTTCACCCCCACGCGTGTGGGGAATACAAAACACCAGGGAGCCGTCGGGCATGCGGGCCGGTTCACCCCCACGCGTGTGGGGAATACGACCTGCCCACACGGTCAGCTATGGATACCGTGGTTCACCCCCACGCGTGTGGGGAATACGAAACGAGCAATGAGCAAGATACTACTGGACTAGGTTCACCCCCACGCGTGTGGGGAATACGCGTATATGGGCGGGTGCTCTAGCGGTGATGACGGTTCACCCCCACGCGTGTGGGGAATACTCCAGGACATCCAAGATGATCTGGCCAAAGAGCGGTTCACCCCCACGCGTGTGGGGAATACGTGGAGAACAACCCCGCGTCGCCCGTGTAGACCCGGTTCACCCCCACGCGTGTGGGGAATACTTACCGCCACCGCCGTTGCCCCATCTGATACCACGGTTCACCCCCACGCGTGTGGGGAATACGCGGCTGTGCTAGGGATAGGGGCGGGTTTTGACGGTTCACCCCCACGCGTGTGGGGAATACTTTGATACCACTGCCCCCTTGACAGCTCGCCAACGGTTCACCCCCACGCGTGTGGGGAATACCCTTCACACTAGCCGTTGCGCAAGGGCCTGCGAATCAACTGAATTCCCTCGAAGTGCGCCATCTGCCGCTGGGTCTGGCCAATGCTGCGGATGCTGAATCTCTGCTCGTTGTTCGTCGACCAGATCTGGAGCACACCCCCCGTTCGCTTCGACTTGATGCACTTCCCCCACAGATGGTCGCGGACGGTGGCGTTGACGTGTCCCACGAACACGCCCGCATGCGGCTCGATCAGCCACCGTGTGAGCTCACCCCTCAGCGAGGTGGGAACCTTCTCCAAGACCATCACGATCACCGGCGACCTCCTCCATGATCTGATCCAGGATAGCGTCTTCCGGCCCGGGCCACAGCGGCTCGGGTCTCGCCCCATCGCTGTCCGCCTCCTCTGCCGCGGCCAGCACCTCGTCCGAGACATTCAGGAGCCAATCGATGTCGGGAAGGATACGGCTGAGCAGTCGATGCTCCTTGAAGGCCTCGCGGCATGCCTGCCTGACGCGCGGCTCGACCTCTGAGCGTGACTCGCCCACGACCTGGAAGGCCCCGGGGATGGTCACGTCCACCTTGTACAGGTCTGCGACGTCGTACACGAAGGACAGTTGCTTCCCGGTGTGAATGAAGCCCAAAGCGGGAGAGTAACCTCCGGAGACGATGGCCGCGTGGCAGAGGCCGTTCAGTAGCGCGTTCGCGGCGGACAAAGCCCGGTTTATCGGGTCACCCCGCTCCCAGGTCTGCCGATCGTACCGCCTGCCTTTCCAGTCCACCCCGTACTGGCGGCTGGCCTCGGCGTAGGCTTCGCGGACCCGCACCCCTTCCAGCCCTCTGATCTGGGGAAGACTGAGGCCCTCGCCCAGTTGGCCTCCGAAACGGAAGCCGTACATGCGCAGCACTACGTCCAGCCGCTGCGCAGGGTCGCTGGCCAGCTCAGCCTGCCTGAGCAGGTGGTAAGCCTTACGGGTTTCCCCGCTGCCCTGCGCGTAGCATCGCGTGCCGTCCTCTCCACACCAGAGGATCAGGCAGCCGTTGTCGGCCAAAGCCCGCACCGCCGCGTGAGTGATGCTGGTGCCGGGACCCAGCATCAGCACGGTGAGAGCGGCAGCGGGGATCATGGTCCGTCCCTCTTCATCGACGAACTCCACAGCCTTGTACTTCTGCTCCAGACGACCGTGCTCCAGGTACAGGTAGCTCATGCTATCGCGCAGCTTGGGCAACTCGTGCAGGTCACGCACGTGCAGCACTCCTTTGCCTGGGAGAGGGCGTGTCCTTGCGGCGGCCGAAACCCTCTCCCCCGTGAACCGCTGGGCCCGCGGGCCTCAGACCATGCCAGGCCTGGCCAGGGACAGAAGCCCGAAGCCAAGACCCTTCCCGCTACCGATCCCTCTCTCGACGGCTTCGGTCAGGCGTTCAGGATCCACCACCTGCAAAACGCCGTCGAAGCACACGGAGAGCAGCCGCAGGTGTTCCTGGTGCGAGTTGCGGTGAATCACGCCGCCGATCGCTCGCTCCTCGCTGGCCCTTGCCGATCGAAGTCGAAAGCCGCCCTGCTGTGCCTTGCGGGTCAGCCAGTCGACCTGCTCCTCGCCTCGATAGAGGCCCAGGCGCTTACCGTGGCGCTTCACCGTGGGGTTGGCGCGCAACCTGAAGGCCAGCACCTGGCCTGGCTCAAGCTGCACCTGGAAGTCCTTCACCCAGGGGTTGGGGTCGCTGGCTGGCAGAAGGTACCCCCTGGCACCCTCGTCGTGCTCCAGCCAGGACCAGTCGGGGGCCGCCAAGGATTGCACCAAGAGGAGCGGCGCTCCTCCGCGCGGAGAGTCGAGGCGAAAGAGCACGCGCTCCTTCTCCCTATCGAGATCCTCTGGAAAGGCACGCATGATACTCCTGTGCATCTGGTAGGGATCGGCGATCTCCCTCTGGACCCGCCTGTGCCGCGGGTTAAGGATCAATCGTGTGAGGTACATGGCTGCTCCTTTCCGTCAGGCGCTCTCACATAGAGGGTGCGCAGGCGACGGGGCGCAAAAAGGCGGTCGGAGAAAGAGAGCGGCTGGTCCGATCGGACCTCTGGGCCATCCGGTGATTCCACGACGACCCTGAGCTGGTCAAGTCGCTTTCGAGGATCGATGCCCAGCCAACGGTAGGCGGCCAGGGCGTGGAGGAGGCTCTGCCGACGGCACAACCCATCGGGAAGCCACACAGGCTCCCCCGGCACGAAAGCCTTCCGGCCCAGGTAGAGGGGCCAGTGCGGATTTCGGAGGGCGGCGCGGATGTCGTCGAGCAGGTCGTCGTCGCGCGCCTCCAGGCCAACCAGGAAGCGCGCGTCGGCCAGGTAATAGCGGCTGGAGACGATGACGTTCTTTCTCTCCACCTCCCCGCTGGCCTTGAAGTAGCCCCCTTTGCCCGCGGTGTGATAATCGCGCATCAGCACGCCCTCCTGGTCCACACGTACCGCCATGGTCAGAGCGGCCAGGTCCTCGATCGCGTCGCCCCGTCGCCGGCCCAGAGCGGCGCACACTAGGCCCACCACGCCACTCTTCGATGGCTCCAGGCCGCTGTCCCGCACAGTGAAGCGGCTGTGCACACCCCAGGACTGCATCGGTCCCGACAAGCGCAGCAAGATTGTGCTCATGGGCATACCTCCCCGCCGGAGAGCGCTGTCGTCACCGCGGAGACCCACCGGCCTACGTTCGGCACCCTGGTGTCCCGCAGCCTCTCCATCGGCAGGTCCGGCTCGAGCGCCAGAGCTGCGGTGGCGACCAGAGTGTCCGTGCCGTACACGTCACACAGGCGGCCCCAGTACTGATCCAGGGCAGCCACAGAGGGGACCACCAGACCGCCCTCTCGCTCCGGGCGCACTGGGCGCTCAAAGGCGTTGGCCAGAGACCAACCCATGCCGTCACGGCGTACTACGGCGAAGGAGAGGCTGGGCGGGTTGTGCGCGGCGAAGCTGTTCTGCTTGCCCGAGGGCACCGCGGCCAGCGAGGCCCGCAGGAAACCCTCTACGCTGTGCAGGGCTAAACCCTCGTCGCCAGCCAGGGTCTGCACCAGTTGCGCCCAATCGATGCGGGCGTACCGGTAGAAGCAAGCGCTGTCGAAGCCCACGAAACCCATCATGCCCGCTCCCGTCTCCTCGCTCTCCTGAAGGTCGTCCACGGCGGTGAAGAAGTCCATGTCCATAGTCACGCGGTGCGTGGAGATGGCATGCGCCACCTGGCACGCTGCCTCCAGGTTGAGCTCCGGCCGCACGGCGAGCATGCGGCCGAAGAGAGCGATGTCCGGGGCGCTGGTGGCCCCCGTGGAGCCCTTCACCAGCACCTTGGCCAGTCGCTTGATAGTGGCCTCGCGGCCCTCCTCGCCCAGAAGGTCCAGCCAGTTATCCAGCAGGGTTCGGACCAGGCGGTCCAACTCCTGTTCGCTCAGATACAGGAGCACTGCGGTGCGCACGCCCTCTTTGTCCAGTTTGCCGGCGTACTCCTGGAGGAACGCGGGAAGGACCACGTCCACCTCACTTTCCGGCTTGCTGGCCTCCAGGAGGCGCCGCCGCAAGACGCGCGTGATCCACCTGGTGCGGGTCCCCACATCCACGCCGGTGGTTTCGGCGAACACGGGCGAGGTTCGGATGGCCCGTTTGATGCACTGCGAGGAGATGCGCGCGCGGCGTATACCGCCGAACTCGCAGTCCTTGGGGTTGTTGGTGTCATCGCGGTTGAGGTTGCTGGGGCTGAAGTTCTGAATCAAGTGCAGTTCGACGAACATCTTTAGTCCTCCTTGTTCCCTTCTCCTTGCTGGGCCCGGCGCCCCCAGAAAGCCCGCGCCCAACGGCGCTGCACGTAGCCATCCGGGTGCCCCCAGGCCAGCACATCCGCGAGTAGCTGCTGCCAGTTGATGGGCACGTCTTTCGACTTCAGGAAACTGACTGCCTGGCGAAGATGGAAGTCCAGGTCCTCAGGACGGGTGGCCAGGAGCACGGTGAAGCGGCGCTCGATGGCAGTATCGTCTCCCAGGCCACCTCGGGCCTGGGCGAAGTGATCGCCCATGTTCCCTCGGCCTCCGCCCTCTGGGTGATAGGCGAAGAGGCCAGCGATGGTGTAGAAAGCCGCCTCTCGCGAGGGCGGTGTGTCGTCGGAGAGCCAGGGCACGACGTACCGGTACATCTCGGCGACCGTGCCTGGGGGGTGTCCCAGACCCCGGCGCAAGGCGGCCAGGACGGCGCGATTTTCTCGATGGTTCTCCAGGTAGCCTACGAAGTCTTCGGTCTGACTCATTCGAACCTCCTCTCGCACAGAGTCTCCCTGGTCAGGTATCTCGACAGGAACGGCGCCAAAGCTCACTGCTCTGGCGGCAGTGCCTTGGCTAGGCCCACTGCCAGTTGCCCGCTGGCCCGGACCACAGCTTTGAAGGCCCGGGGGGCGGGACCCAAATTGTCGGCCACCTCGTCAAAAGCCCCTCTCGCGGTTCTGAGGAGCGTGCTGCGCCAGCGCTCGAGGGACTGGTCGGGCTCCTCGGGCAGAGACTGTAGCGTCTCCAAGAAAGGTGTCTCCAGGCGAGACCAGTAGCGCCGATCCGCCGCCCACTGGCTCGTCACGGAGTCCAGGTCCTCCCGCGCGGGTTGGCGTCCTCCGTCCGAGTCGCTCTCGGGCGAAAGCAGGAGGGCAGCGAGGGTGCGGGTGGCCCCCCAGAGTTGGCGCCCTGCCCTCTCGGCCATATCCACCGCTTGCTGGAGGGACTCCGCCAACTCCTGGTCGCGCAGGTAGGCCAGAGGAAGAGGCATACGTTCGGCCCGGTAGAAATCCACTCGCGCCTGCTCGGCCGCCATGCCCAGAGCCAGATACCTCCTAGTCTCAGACTTGTCCAGGTAGCCTCTGTAGACGAGCGCAGCCAGCCAGTCGAAGGCTCGGGGCGGGATGTACTCGGCCTGCCCCAATTGAAAGAGGGCTGCACTGTCCCGCCAGAGTGCGCGATGTTCGCGGAACCGCGTGACCAGTGGACCCCGCGTCCTGTCCTGCCGGTAGTGCTTCATGGGATCCCGCACGTCGCCATCGAGGCGTAGGCCAGGGGCGATGGTCATGGAGGCAACCATCACTCCATCTTGGACATGCTCCGGCAGCAGGAGGATCCGCCTTCCGTGCCAGGTCAGGTAGTCCAGGTAGCCGCGGGGAACGCTCCGTTGCGGCGCGAAAGGGTCGTCCATTTCCCATGCCGGGGCGTCGTCTGTTGTGTGCTGCATGACCACATCATCGGGGTAGCGCAGCAGGTTGAGCGCGAGAGTCTCGAACAGCGAGTCTCCCTGCACCAGGAAGATCACGCCGCGCGCGCAGGGGGCGTCGGTGAACTTCTGCGGCAGGCCGCTCAGACCTGCCAGGCCGAAGGTTTGCTTGGCCACCAGCATTCGCGCTGCCTGGGCAGGGGTGAGCTTCAGTCCCCCTTCATCCGTCTGGTGGTCGAAGAGGGTAGGGTTGTTTCCAGCAGCCACCTCCTGCACAAGGCTGGTCACCGGTTTTGGCTTCACTCTGTCGTCGGGGGCCTGATAGAACGGGCGAGTAGGATGGAAGAGGTCGAAGCGCTGTCGCCAGCGGTCCAAGTATGTCTCCACCTCTTGCTCACGCCAGCGTCCGGCCTGCCAGAGGTCAGCCCATTCTTCGTGCGACGCTGGTCCGAACACACGGTGCAACACAGCCAGCAGCAGCCGGTGAAGGCCAGCCGTCACCAGGGGCGATTCGCCGTGCAGCTCCCGGAGTTCGTGGGCCTTCACCAGCGCGTCGCGAAGGCCCACTTCCGCCGCGGTGCCGTCGCCCTGGATACAGGGGATCCACGGCCACTCGACCAGATCAAACGTGGTCTTCATCTACACCTCCTTCCTTGTCGATCTCCAGCCCCAGATCCCTGGTCAGCCGAAGCACGTACGACGTGCCTTCGAGGGCACAGACGCCGCGGTCGAAGATGGCCAACCGGTGGAAGCGGAGTGCAGGGCTGTCCTTCCAGGCGGATGGGGGCCGTCGGGCCAGGAAGTGCTCCACCACCGGCCAGTTGGTGACCTTGATCGCGTGCTGGGCGAGAGCCCTGGTCACTTGCTCATCGGGTTTCTCTTCGAGCTCTATCACAGGGCCGCTGCCATCGTGCTCCAGGGCCAGCCCCTGCCTGGTACGATGCAGACAGACCAGCGAGGTGCCTGGCGGCGCCAGGCGGGTCAGCGCCTGGAAGGCACGATGAAGGTCGGGGTTGTCCTCTTCCAGGCCCAGGCTGCGTTCGTCCAGGAGACTATCGGCATCGCACGCGGGCACCAGCCTCGACCGGGCCTCGAAGGCGTCCTTCTGTTCATGTCGTGTGAGCTCCTCGAGGGCGCGGGCCAGTTCCGCCTCCAGCTCGGGCGTAAGGACAGAGGCGGGCAACTCCTCCTCGCCGTACACGGTCTCGATCAATGGTTGGGTGTCGTCCGGGAGCGTCAGTCTGTCGCGCCCTTGTAGCGCCAGATACGAGCGCAGGAGCACGTACCGTTCGTAGACGTGTGCGTCGGCGCCGAAGTCGGGCGCGCCTCGCGCCCCTTCGGGTCGTCCGATGATCAGCCGGGGCTCCGAGCAGCGTGCGGGGCGAGCCTGGCGGCGATGACGGTGGAGGCGACCCGCCCTCTGGATCAAGAGATCCGCCGGGGCCAGATCGCTGATCATGAGGTCGAAATCGAGATCCAGGCTCTGTTCGATGACCTGCGTCGCCACGACGACCGCCTTCGCGGGGCGCCGGCCATCTCTACCGAAGTCGGCGAGGACTCGCTCTTCGATTTCGTGTCGCCAGGCCAGGGGAAACCGGGCGTGGAAAAGGTACAGCTCATCCCCCTCCACGACCGCTGCCTCCCGCAAGGTACCGTACAACTCTTGAGACCGCGCCACGGTGTTGCAGATCACGGCTGCACAGCCGCCCTCCGACAACTCGGACCGAAGGAGCCTGGCGATGGCCTCCGGCTCACGGTCCACCCACTCCAGGGCCACCCTGCGCTGTTCGCCGCCCTCCAGCGGTACGAGCCCACTTTTGTCGCCCATAGCCCAGATGAGCGACGGGTAGCGACCCTTGTCTGCCAAAGAGGCCGCCGTTCCCAGATAGGCCTCGACTAGCTCCTGCCGCGTACGCCGAGGGAGTGTGGCGGAAAGGATGACTACGGAGGCGCCAAGGAGCCGTAGCCACCCCAACAAGCGCTGGAAGATGATCGACATGTAGGTATCGTAGGCGTGCACTTCGTCGAAGATCACCGTTTTGTGGCTCAGGCCAAACAGCCGCAGGAAAAAGTGGCGAGTCTGGAGCACCGAGAGCAGGGCCTGGTCCACCGTGCCCACGCCGAAGGAGGCCAGGAGGGTGCGCTTGCGGGGCAGAAACCAGGACATGGCCGCCACTGCCGCGCCGTCGTCCAATTCGTCTGTGGTCTCCAGTCGGAGGGTCCGCACATCCTCCCGCCAGCGCGCCTGGCTATGCACCAGGTGCAGGTTGACCAGGCTGTTAGGGTACCGGCGCACCAGAACATCCCTCACGCGCGTGAACATCTGGTTGCTGGTGGCCATGGTGGGCATGGCCACGTACAGGCCCCGCTGCTGGCACGTGACCGCCCAATGGTCAGCCAGGTAGAGGGCTGCCTCTGTCTTGCCCACCCCCGTAGGGGCTTCGATGATCACCAGCGATGGTTCTGCCAGGTCCCCGGCGAGGGCAATCACGGCTTCCTGCATGGGACGAGGCTGGTCGACGTCGCACAGGTCTTCAAAGGACAACCCCTTCGTCGGCGGTGACCACCCCACCCAACCCAATTCACGGAGGGCACGCTGCGCCTGGCTTGTGGCCCGCTCTGCGTACTCAGCGGCGGAGGCCAGGTTGTCGGCGAAGGGGAAATACTGCTCCATGGAGCCAACCCAGTCGGCGACCACGCATAGCCCCGACAGCAGCATGACCAGGGTGTTCACCTCCAGCCTGGTCAGTTCCTTGTCCACCGGAGGAGGCGGGAAGAGCCCCATCATCTCCACGAACAGCTCGCGGCGCAGGGCCGCCCACTCTTCTGCTCCTGTCTCGCGGCTGGTCACCCTCTGGAGGTCTGCCGGCAGCGGCCAGGTCCCGTGGTGTCCTCCCAGCGTTCGCGCCACAAGCCGGGAGAGGGGGTCCTTCAGCCCAGTCTCCTCCTGTAGCAGGGTGCCCAGGACCGTCGCCGAGATGGTGCCGTGTGGGCAGGGTGAGCGAACGAAGACCCTGGGAAAGGTCAAGCCGGCGGCGGTCAGCCTCTCCACAGCGCCTTTGTCGCGTCGCTGGAAAGCAGGGCTCGCCTTGCCCAGGTCGTGCAGGCCAACCCACAGGGAGAGAAGGCTACCGCACTGCTGTGCCGGGGCGCCGAGGAGCGCGGTGAACTGACTTCGAATCCCGTCGGTGAGAACCGCATTCCATAGCGCTTGGGCGACCTCCCCAACGTCCATGAGGTGACAAATCAGGGGGTGGTAACGGCCGTCTTCCCCCAGTTTGGCCCAGAGAAGATGATGGATGGGAATCTCGTGCACGTCTCAATCCCTCCGGTCAGCTCTGGCTACTTCAGCACACCCCTTACTCCTCTGCTGCCGTGATCGCTGCGTATAACCTCGCGCCGCGAGTCATCTCCTCCGCTATCTCCTCCCGCAGCTCGACTGGCTCCAGCACTTCACACTCTGCTCCCCAGCTCCGGATCCACGGTGTGATCTCGACGGCACTGGCCACGACAACGGTGAACAGACAGCCCCCATCGGGCAGGTCCTCAATCTGCTGCGACTGGTGCCACGTCGACTCCTTGACCCTCCTGGTCACCTCAGGGGAGAAGCGCAGCTTTACCGTGGTCTCCTCTTCACCGTAGAAGATGCCCCAACTCCCGGCCAGTAACTCCGTGGCGTCGAAGTCATCGGGGATCTGGAAGGTCTCCTTCAACAGCTCGGCCTTTCGTATCCGTTCTACCTTGAAGGTGCGGATGCCATCGAAATAACTACTGTGACCGATGGCGTAGGTGGCAAACCCGACGCCGGAGGGCTCGATGAAGTAGGGGCAGAAGACGTACTCGTGGACGTTCTCACTGCCTGCTGACTGGTACCACATCCTCACCTTGCGCCCGGTGGCCCAGCCCAGGGTCAGGGTCTCCAGCACCCGGGTATACACAGGATCTTCTGGTCTCTGGGCCAGCGTCTGCGCCGTCTTGAGGACGTGTCCGGCCATCGCTTCAGGCAGGATGCCAGCCAGCTTGGCCAGCGCAGACGTGATGTGAGGATTGTGTTCGTCGCTGTACCTGGACAGCAACCGCGCGGCGACGAAGAGCGCCATGGCCTCGTCGAGGGCCAGGCGAATCGGTGGCAGGAAGTACCCTTCGAGGATACCGTATCGGCGGCCCTCTTCATCCTCCCACACGGGGATACCCGCTTCTTCCAGCACCTGCAGGTCTCGCTGGATGGTGCGAGGCGTGACCTGGCACAACCTCGCCAGTTCCCTGGAGGTCAGTCCTCGGGGGTTGCGGTACAGGAGGTGTGTGATCTTCGTCAATCGTGCGGCCCGTCCGATGCTTCTCTCCCCACTCACTGCCTGCGCCTCCATTGCTCTCGCTGTCTATTGTACAACCAGGCAGCGACAACGTCTGTCGCACCGGCGGCGCAACTTGTCCCGCGTGCGCCGCCGGTCCCGTCGGTGAGCACCGCATGCCACGGCGTTCGGGTGACGTGGACGGCGTCCATCAGGTGACAGATGAAGGGGCGGTGGAGCTCGTTTTCTTCCAGGTTGAACCAGAGGAGGTGATGGACGGGAATCTCGACCACGGCTCGATCCCTCCGCGGTGCGCTGGCGCCTGTCGCTCCGCCAGGTACGGATTCCATCGGCGCACCAGGGTTCGTGGTCGGGATGAAGTTGGCGCCGACGTACGCCAATCCACAGCTATTGTAGTGCGAAAGGTGTGGTTATGCCAATGACCGAACAAGCGAGCTACGGCGCGTCAGGGCACGACCCCCACCGCGCCAGCGTGGAGAAGCGGAGATTCTTCGCGGCGCTCCGAATCACAGGGAGCGGCAACCCTTCGCGGCCATCGTCCCTTTCGCCCCTTCGCGATCCAGTCCGCCCTCCCAAGACCTCGGAGGTCCTGGAGACCACCGAGGTCTGGACACAACAGCCCAGTGATAACGGCGCGCCTTTCGGCAGTACGCCACTCGGCGAACCCTCCCTGGGGGGTCCGCCAGCGCCTACCTGGGCAAACGTCTCTCCGCCGGGTACAGCAGGCTCTGGAGTCGCGGCGCGTAGATGTACTGCACCGCCTTCTCGCCCAGGCCCAGGGACCGCAGCTCGTCGGCGATGGGATGGTCCCCCAGCGTGTAGGTCAGCCCTCCGCGCCGCGCCAGAATCCCCATCTCGCCCTGCACGTGAGTGCGCGTCCACAGCAGCTCGTCGTCTTTGACGGTGTAGGAGGGCCAGTCCGTGGTGCTCGGCTTCGTGCCCAGCTTCTGCCCTTGCCAGCGTGGCGACGCGGAGATTCTTCGCTGCGCTCAGAATGACAGGGCACGGCGACCCTTCGCGCCTTTCGCCCTTTTCACGCCTTCGCGATCCGGTCCGCCTTCCCAAGACCTCCGAGGTCTGAAAGCGCTAGTAGCTCCTCTTGAAGATGATATTGGATTGCTGGCCGGCGTTGACGTACGAGTTCATCTTCAAGCCGTACGTCGGGGAGAGGGGCGTGGGGTCCGCCTGGCTGCGCACCACGGTCAGGGTGTACTCTCCGAATACGTCTCCGTCCGGGGAGGAGAACTTGAACAACCCTTCCTGGAGGTACTGGCTGGGCTCCCCCGAGCGGCAGTACATCGTGCCCTGGATGTTCGAGACCAGCTTGATCCACACCGGCGTGTCGTTACTGAGGGGGTTGCCTCCGGCGTCCTGCACCACGCCACTCACCTCTGGCACACAGAACCCCGGGTGACAGGGGTCCTTGTCCGGCTGGCGCACCATCGAAAACTGGTAAGTCCCCGCCGGAACGGTGCTGGTGGGCGTGGGTGTTTTCGGCGTGGCCGTGGGCGTCGGCCCAGTCTGGGTGGGCGTGGCCGTCGGAGGTCGAGGGGTAGCCGTGGCCAGAGGCGAACAGGTCGCCGTCGGCGTGGGTGGGGGCGCGGTCCCGCAACCGGGGATGATCAGTTGCTGCCCCACGTAGATGAAGGAGGGGTTGGCCAGGTTGTTGGCGATGGCCAGAGCCCACACTGTGGTCCCGTACCGGAGGGCGATCCTGGTCAGCGTGTCGCCCGCCTTGACGTAGTAGACGCAGGTCGTGGGCGCTGGGGCCGAGGTCCCTGGTCCGGGTACCCTCAGCACCTGGCCCACGTAGATCAGATTGGGGTTCACGATGCCGTTCAGCCGCACCAGCTCGTTGACGGTGGTGCCGTGGCGAGCGGCGATGACCCCCAGCGTGTCACCCCTTTGCACCAGGTAGGTGGTCGTCGGTCCCGATGGAGCCGGAGCCGGGGCTCCCGTAGGGATGGCCAGGATCTGCCCCGCGTAGATGTAGTTGGGGTTGTACAGCCCGTTGGCCTGGACGATGGCGCTGACCGTGACCCCATATCTCTGGGCGATGATGCCCAGGGTCTCCCCCCACTGCACAATGTGCACGGTGGTGCCCTGCCTCTCAGACGCCGCCTCAGGGATGGCCCCCGCGGGCCAGCTCGATGCGAACGACAGGGACAAGAGGGTCAACAGCACCACCAGACATCGCATCTTTCGCTTCATTTCCCTACCTCCCCCTCTGGCTGCCCAGGAGACTCCAGTTGAACGGCGCCTGGACAGACCTGCGAGACGCGGCTCACCGTTTTCCGCGCCCTCGCCAACGCAAGGCACTGCTCAGGTGAGCGATGGGCACGATCAGTACAGGGCCCACAAACAAGGCGTGACATCGGTCTGGTAGCGAACGCAGCCGGTCAGGCCGCTGCCTGCATCGTTGACCGCCAGGAACAGATCCTTCGTGTCAGGGCTGCACGCGTCGTGCTGGGTCCCGCCTTCGTTGAAGCCGTGATCCGTGGTCACCAGAAACAGCGTGTCGGCGAGCATACCTCTGGTCCGCAGTTCGCCCACCAGCCGGCCCAGCTCCCGGTCATCGGCGACCAAAGCTTGGGAGTAGTCGGCGCTGTTCTCACCTTGTCCGTGACCCACTGCGTCGGGTTCCCTGTAGTGCACCCACAGGAAGAATCTGGAGCCCGCGTACGTTCGGATGAAGACCAGGGCGTTGTCCGTCACCCAGGACTGGGGCTGCCTGGACACCCTCCAGAAATCAATCTCGCCCCGGGCGTTGTTCAGAGTGGTGTTGGGCCAGAAGGGCTCGTCCTTGGAGCTGACCAGGCCCGTGGCGTAACCCCTCCCCTTGAACCATTCCCAGAGAGTGAGGCCGTCGGGAATCGGATGAGGGTCTTCGTTCGTCCAGTTGCCCATCCCCGAATACCCCAACCCGGTGGCCATGGCCGCATTCCCGGGCCCGGTCTCCGTACGATAGCCTGCTTCGCTGCCTGGGCGGCAGTTCTGCGACTTGATGACTGGCCAAAGCAGCGGCTGGTTCTCCTGGACGAACGCGGCCAGGTTGGGGAGCTGGCCCCTGTTGAGCATCTCTTGCAAGTGGGCGCGTTGCGTGCCGTCCCAAACGACGAGGATCACGCCCGTGGGGCCGCGCTGGGGCCGCGGCACAGAGGTCGCCGCCGGTGTCGGTGCCCGCGTGACCGCGGGTACCGGCCCCTCGGAACAGCCGGGGATGACCAGTCGCTGTCCCACCCAGATGAAGGAGGGGTTGGCCAGGTTGTTGGCGATGGCCAGCGCCCACACCGCCGTACGGTAGCGGAGGGCAATTTTGGTCAGGGTATCCCCCAGCTTGACCTGATAGGTGCAGGTCGCAGGGGGAAGCATGCCGGGCGAAGCCGTTCCCGGGACTCTCAATCTCTGCCCCACGTAGATGATATTGGGGTTCCACAGCCCGTTCAGAGCGGCCAGATGGGCACAGGTGGTCCCCAACCGCGCAGCGATGCCGTTCAGCGTGTCGCCTGGCTGGACCAGGTACGTGGTCGTCTCCGCTGGTGGTGGGGCTGCTGCACCGGAGGGAATGACCAGCGTCTGCCCGGCGTAGATGAAGTTGGGGTTCCAGAGGTTGTTGGCCTGTGCTATCGCGGCGGCGGACAGACCGTACCGTCTGGCGACGATCGTCAGCGTCTCTCCCCACTGTACGACGTGGACGGTCGAGCCTGTGCCCTGGGTCTCCGGGGCCGCCCATAGAGGAGACATGGATTCCACGAGCAGGACGCCTAGCACCAGGACCGCGACCACACCACGGACGAGCCTGTTCACCCGTCAACCCCCCATACGCCCGCTGCGAATCATGCGATATTCAATCACAGGCAACGCAATCTGTCAATGGCAAACGCTGCCCCTGGTCACACGGCCTCAGATTTCGTCACAGCGCACACTGCGCTCCACCCCGGGCGGACGACACGCTTGACAACCTCCGCACGATGCCGTACTATTCAACCCGTTGCGCAGACGAACGGGACCAGAACTGCCAGCACATGCGCAGCAGCGACCCACCAGTCGTCGTCAGCGAGGAGTGTTCGAAATGCAGCGTGGACCATCTGCAGCCGTGGCCGGCGGGGTACTGGAGCTCATCGGCCACACACCCCTGGTACGCCTCCACAGGATCGGCGCGGAGCTGGAGTGCGAGATCCTGGGCAAGCTGGAGTACCTCAACCCCACCGGGAGCATCAAGGACCGCATCGCCCTGTACATGATCGAGAACGCCGAGAAGAGGGGAGACCTCAAGCCTGGCTACAGGATCGTGGAGGCCAGCACCGGCAACACGGGCATCGCCCTGTCCTTCGTGGCCGCCGTCAAGGGCTATCCCATGACCGTCTACATGCCCAAGGCCGTGGCCAGCGAAGAGAGAAGGCGTATGATGGAGAGCTTCGGCGCCGAGATCGAACTGGTGGGCACCGAGGACCTGGACAGCTCTCTCGATCCCAGCGTCCACGGCGGCGTGATCGAGATCGTCCCGCGGCAGAAGTGCAAGGAGGTGGAGGCCGCCAACCCCCACGTGTGGTGGGCCAGGCAGTTCAGCAACCCCGACAACGTGGCCGCGCACCGGGAAACCACGGGGCCGGAGATCCTCCGGCAGACCGGAGGCCAGATAGACGCCTTCGTCGCCTCCATCGGCACCGGCGGCACGCTGCTGGGCGTGGCCCAGGCCATCAAGCCAGTCTGCCCTGACGCCCAGATGATCGCCGTGGAGCCCGCCGGCGCGCCGTGGATCGGCAGAGGGAGGGAAGCGATACCCTTCATCCAGGGGATCACCGATGGACTGCTCTTCGAGATCCTGGACCAGGGCGTGCCCGACGAGATCTTCTGGGTCAACGACGACGCCGTGCAGATGGCTCGTCGCCTGGCCCGCGAAGAGGGGCTGTTCTGCGGCATGTCGGCAGGAGCCAACGTCTACGCCGCCCTCCAGGTGGCCCGAAGGCTGGGCCCGGGCCAGACCATCGTGGCCATCCTCACCGACAGCAGAGACCGCTACCTGACCACCGAGAGGTACATCACCTAGGGACAGAGTTTCGTTCCTCCACCTACCACAGCATCCTGAGCGACCCCCTGAGCTGGGCGAAGGGTAGCTGCGAACCGCGGTGGAGCAGCGTATCGAAGGGCGCGGTTGAACCGCTGAGATCCTCACCATACCCCAACCAGTTCCGCGGACCTTCCCCACATGCTACGACACGGGCCTGCGGCTCAGCATGCCTCCTTGGCGTGAGGCATCGAACGGGCACGACCCGACGGCGGGCTCCCGAAAGAGCCCCCGATTTGACACAGGTGCCGTTTTCGGGTATAATATGTAACGTTGGTTAAGTTAATCGGTTTGGCGTCTTGCACCGTTCCGATTCACCCAATCGGAGCGGTGTTTTTGTGCCCGTCTGGGTCAATTCACAGGTATCATGTCTGAATCTATCGCAGAGTCAAGAGTGCGACTTGGCTCAAAACAGTCAAGGAGCACTGAGCTTGAATTTCGAACAATTCTCTTTTGATCCGCGCATCAGCGCTGGCATCAGGGCACTTGGGTACACCACGCCCACCCCAATTCAGCAGCAGGCGATCGGCGTCGTGCTTGAAGGGCGCGACGTGCTGGGAACAGCCCAAACCGGCACGGGGAAAACCGCGGCCTTTGCCCTGCCCATTCTACAGCGCTTGACCACAGGCCCATTGGGTCACGTGCGCGCCCTCATCGTGGCGCCCACGCGCGAGCTTGCCGAACAGACCCGGCAGGCGAGCGTGGATTTGGGTCAGCAAACGCGAGTGCGCAGTGTCGCCGTCTATGGCGGCGTCAGCAAGCAGCGTCAGGTTGAGGCCTTGAGGCGCGGCGCAGAGATCGTCGTTGCCTGCCCGGGCCGCTTGCTTGACCTGGCTAACGACCGTAGCATCGACCTGTCGCACGTCGAGGTACTGGTCTTGGACGAAGCCGATCGCATGTGCGACATGGGCTTCCTGCCCGACATTCGCCGCATTCTGAAGCTCGTGCCGGCGCGACGCCAGACGCTCTTCTTTTCGGCCACAATGCCCGAGGATATCCGCAAGCTGGCCGCCAGCATTCTCAAGGACCCCGTCACCGTGCAGATCGGCGTGATTGCCCCGGCCAAGACCGTTTCCCACGCTCTTTATCCCGTATCGCAAGGCCTCAAGAAAACGCTGCTCCTGGCTACCCTGGAACAGACGGCTACGGGCCGCGTACTGATCTTTACGCGAACCAAGTACCGCGCCCGCAACCTGGCCCGCGACCTGGGAAAACGGAGGTATCGCGTTGCGGCGCTGCAAGGCAACATGTCGCAGAATCAACGCCAGCAGTCGATCAATGGTTTTCGGGACGGCAAGTACGACATTCTCGTCGCCACCGACGTTGCTGCGCGTGGCATCGACGTTTCGGATATCTCGCACGTGATCAACTTTGATATGCCGGACACCGTGGACGCCTACACACACCGTATCGGGCGCACCGGCCGCGTCTACAAGAGCGGTGAAGCCTTCACCTTTGTGACTGACGCCGATGAGCCACTGGTGCGCCAGATCGAAAAGGTGCTGGGCAAGAAGATCGAACGACGGCGCTTGCCTGGGTTCAACTATGGCGGCTTTGCACGGGAAAGCCAATGGTCGGGGAACCGCCCGAACCACGCGCCAAAGACGCCATTAAACCGCAAGCACAACCGAGAGCACAGTAGCCGCTACCCTCGGCGGTAGAATCTAGAGAACACCGCTGGTTCTGACGGGTTCCAGGGCCAGCGCGTCCAAGGGCACCTTGTTGTCCCCATGGGCGCCATCGCCCTTCTTGCGCCGGACTCGCCCGATCGGCCGGCCCGCTTCCTGGTCCGCCTCGCCTCTCGTGAAGCTCAGGAGGCGTCATGAACTGCGCCAGGCCCCACCAGGGCCCCGCGGTGGCAGATGCTTGACACCGTCGCTTGGTTGCGATACTATTGCCCTCGGACTCTGCCCCGCGAAAGGAGGGCGCATGGCCAACGGCGGATCTCTGGCTACCGGACTGCGGTGTTTGTCCTGCGGCGAGACCTTCCCCCTGGATCCCAAGCTATTCGTGGGTTGCACCGCCTGCATGACGGAGCAGTTCCAGGCACCTCTCGACGTCACCTACGACTATCCCCCTTCGCTGGAAGACGTCCTGCCCGAAACCCCTCTGCCCGGGCTGGCGCGCTACGCGCCGCTGCTGCCGCCTCTGGTGGAGGAGTTGTCGCTGGGCGAAGGCGGCACGCCTCTCGTCCCCGCGCCGGAGCTGGCCGCCTGGGCGGGCCTGAAGGGCGAGCTGTATATCAAGGACGAATCACGCAACCCCACCTGGTCGCACAAGGACCGCTTCGCCTACCTGACCATCGGCGCCGCCCTCGAAACCAAGGCCAAGGCCGTGGTCGCCACCTCCACCGGAAACCACGGCGCGGCCACGGCTGCCTATGCAACGAGGTCAGGCCTGCCCTGCATCATCCTCTCGCCCCTCGACTGTCCTCCCGCCGTACAGTCCTTCATCCTGGCCTACGGTGCCGCCATGCTCAGAACCTCCACTCGGGCCGCGCGGATCATCGTCGGCGAGGGCGCTCACAGCGGCCGGTGGTATCCGGCCAGCACCTTCACCCCCACCCCCACCGGCCCTCCGTACGGTACGGAAGGCTACAAGACCATCGCCTACGAAATCTGGCTCCAGCTCGGCCGCCGCGTGCCTACCGCCGTCTTCGCGCCCGTGGGGTACGCCGAGCTCCTCTACGGCATGTGGAAGGGCTTCCGCGAGCTGCGCGATCTGGGTCTGGCGGACTCCGCGCCTCTCTTGGCCGCCTGTGAACCCGCCGTCCTGGCCCCACTGCGAAAAGCGGTGACCTCTGGCGTGCCCACCGCAACGGTGCCCGCTCAACCCACGGCCGCCTATGCTATCGGCGTGACGGTCAGCGGCTACCGCGGCATCGTGGCCCTCGAAGAATCGGGCGGCTTCGCCGTCGCCGTCAGCGAAGAGGAGATCCAGGAGGCGCAGACCCGCCTGGCTCACGAGGGGATCTGGGCAGAAGCCTCTTCGGCCGCCTCGCTGGCTGGTCTGCGCAAGGCGGCCAGCGAGGATTTCCAGAGCGAGGGGCACGTGGTTTGCATCAACACCTCCAGCGGCTTCAAGGACCTGGGGGTGGGGGAATCGCTGGCCCCCCAGGCCGAGGGCACTTGGGAAGGAGTGGAGGAAGCGCTGATGAGGCATTTCGGAATCGTGCTTTAGGAGGTGAGTCCCGACATCGTGCGCAGCCTTTTCGACAGAACAGAGATCAACGGCCTGATCTTGAAGAACCGCCTCGTCCGCTCCGCAACCTGGGAAGGGTTGGCCAGCCCCGAAGGAGAATGCACCGCTGGACTGGTGGCGTTCGTTGCCCGGCTCGCCGAAGGGAGCATCGGGCTGATCATCAGCGGCTTCACCTACGTCCTGGAGGACGGCAGAGGGCTCCCCAAGAGCGCGGGCCTGGACCGGGACGACTACGTCCCTGGATACAGGAACCTCACTGCGGCCGTCCACGAACGGGGAGGGAAGATCGCCCTGCAACTGGTGCACGCAGGCGGGCAGACCAAGACCAAGTGGATCGGAGGGCACACGCCCCTGGCACCGTCCGCCGTCGAAGACCGCGCCTATAAGACGCTGCCCCAGGAGATGACCCAGCAGGTCATCCAGGAGGTCGTGGAGGCCTTTGGCCAGGCGGCGCGCCGGGGTCTGGAAGCGGGGTTCGACGCCATCGAGCTTCACGGTGCTCATGGCTATCTGCTCGACCAGTTCATGTCACCTCGTAGCAAGCACAGAACCGACTGCTATGGCGGCAGCGTGGAGAACAGGTCCTGTTTCGTCTGCGAGGTCTATCAGCGGATTCGAGACCAGGTGGGCGCACGTTTTCCGATCCTGATCAAGATGAACGGCGACGATTTCATCCCTGGCGGAGCGCCGCTGGAAGACTGGGTCTACCTGGCCCGCAGGCTGGCCAACATGGGGATCGATGCCCTCGAGGTCAGTGGTGGGACGGCGGCCTCGGGGAAGCTGGGCGCCAATCGCACCGGCATCGGCAAGGTGGAGAAAGAGGCCTACTTCCTGCCGCAGGTTCGAGAGATCAGACAGGCGGTGGACGTGCCGTTGATCATCGTGGGCGGGCTGCGCTCGCCCGGGCTCATGGAACGTCTCCTGGAGGAGGGCGTAGCCGACTACTTCTCCCTGTCCAGGCCCTTCATCAGGGAGCCGTTTCTGGTCAAACGGTGGCAGGGAGGAGACCTCAGCAGGGCCCGTTGTATCTCCTGTAACCTGTGTTTCCGCACCAGTCTCGAGGACGCGGGCCTGACCTGCGGTTACGAGAGGAAGCTTGCCGCCAGGGGGAGGGGGCCCGCACCGGGCTGACCGGTGCCGCAACCTGAGGGCCAAGATCGAGGCGATTGCGCCACGGTGACCGCGGTGGAGACGCACCCGGGCCAGACAAGCTCGCGGTGCCCACCGCCTAGCAAGAACGAGGAGCACTAACCGA
Source organism: Anaerolineae bacterium (assembly GCA_034411995.1). Classification (GTDB taxonomy): domain Bacteria; phylum Chloroflexota; class Anaerolineae; order UBA7937; family B3-Chlor; genus JAUVXJ01. Next base: position 27,950 of record DAOUME010000026.1, read on the forward strand.
TGACATCTCTTCAGCCGCCCACCTTCAGAGACGTACTCGCTGCTCGAAAGCGGATCGCCCCCTACCTGCGACCCACGCCGCTCTTCCACTATCCCCTTCTGGACGAGCTGGTGGGCGCGGAGGTCTGGGTCAAGCACGAGAACCACCAGCCGGTCGGGGCCTTCAAAGTGAGAGGCGGGATCAACCTCGCCCTGCAACTGAGCCCGGAGGAGAAGGAGAGGGGTCTGATCACGGCCTCCACAGGCAATCACGGCCAGTCCGTCGCCTACGGTGCGCGGCTGGTCGGCGCGCCAGCCATTGTCGGCATGCCCGAGGGGGCTAACCCCGGCAAGGTGGCGGCGATCCGCAACCTCGGCGCAGAGATACTGTTCTGCGGTCGCATCTTCGACGATGCCAAGCGACGGGTGGAAGAACTGGCCCAGAGCGAGGGGTACCGCTACGTGCATCCGGGCGATGAGCCCCACCTCATCGCTGGCGTGGGCACCTACTCTCTGGAGATCCTGGAGGAGTTGCCCGAGACCGAGGTGATCGTCGTGCCCGTGGGAGGGGGAAGTGGCGCCTCGGGTGCCTGCATCGTCGCCCACACCATCAACCCCCAGATCCAGGTTATCGGCGTGCAGGCCGAGAAGGCTCCTGCTGCCCAGCTCACCTGGAAGGCTCGAGAGCGGGTAGAGGCTCCCATGGAGACCTTCGCCGAGGGCGTGGCCACGGGAACTCCGTTTATGCTGCCTCAGTCCATCTTGTGGGAGCATTTGCACGACTTCATCCTGGTGAGCGAGGAGGAACTGCTGCGGGCCATCGTGCACTTCCTGGAGTGCACGCACAACCTGGCCGAAGGCGCAGCGGCCGCGTCACTGGCCGGCGCCATCAAGGTGCGGGATCGTCTGAAGGACAAGAAAGTGGTGCTCGTCTTGAGCGGGGGCAACCTCTCGCTGGCCAACCTGCGCCGGGCTTTGGACCTGGATCGTTAGCCGCCTCACGTGCTCGCGAAACAGCCTACTGAGGGAAGGGTTAGCCATTGCTGATCCCGAGGGGCAAGCGCTAGGGCTGAGGAAGAGGTAGCACGACGATGGTCTGGGCGGTCAGCGTTCGACCGTCGTCGCTGAACGCCCCAAACACGGCGACGTTGACCCCCTGGCGCAGTCCATCCAGTGACAATTCCCTTCCCTGGCGATCTTGCACCCTGGTCAAATCGTTCACTTCCACCAGTCGAAGCCCATCGGCAGCGCGCACGAACAGCCCCTCGTTGGTGATGCCGGCCACTCGGCCCACCAGTGCCGGCCGGGTCTCAGGGAGGTTCCCAGGCTGGCTGGGAGGAGCCTGCTGGAGGGGCTGAGCCGGCTCCGGGCGCGCACCGAAGTTGTCCATCGATCCCATCGACAAGCCCTGGTGCCCCACGTACACACCCAGGGAGAATGAGGCCAGGAGCATCAAGGAGATCAACAAACCGGCCCCCATCCCCAGCAACACTTTGCGAAAGGCCCCTCGGTCAGCGCTCATCGGTCACCTCCTCTACCAGCCTCCGCGATACGAGGTTGAGGAGAAGTAGCCACCTGCCTCCACCTCCAGGGTCGTCAACGTTATCAACTCCGTCTCCTCCCCTGACAACGCGGAAGTGGTCCCCACCTGCAAGACGGCCTCGCCCAGCTCAGTGGTCGAGGGCACCACCAGCCAGTACTCCTCCACCACCACCGAGTCCGCCGGAGTCCGAAACTGCTCCGCGTACCTCTTCAGGTTGCCGAAACCCAGCGCATGCTGTTCCACCACGTTATCTCCGATGGCCGTGACCACCAGGCCTGGGTTTCTCTCCGCTATGCGCCAGTAGAGGGTGAGATGCAAGCGCCCGCCGCGCTCTACCTGCTGGCCGTCCAGGCCGTAACCCACCAGCTCCAGACCGTTCAGCCTCACACCTACTTCGTAGGTAGGGCTGGCCTCGCTCACCACCAGTTGCGGTGCCTGGTCTCTCATCTCGTACAAGACCAGACTGCCGCGCCGTTGATTGAAAGAGGAGTCCGGACTCTCTCCCACGAGTACGGGCACAGCCCAGCTATCCTCTCCCAGCAACTGGCCAGGTGGTGCCCAGGGTCCAGCGAGCTGCCTTCCGCTGGTCTCAGCCACGGTACTGTAGACCGCGGAGGCCTCACGCCATCCACCAGCCTCCCTGCCCCTAAGGGGCTCGGCCATGGGCATCAGCACGTCCGGTCGCACTCCGTACACGTATCTGAAGTAGAACATGTCGTAGCCGAAAACCCCCCCTTGCCCGACCAGGGCGCTCCCTTCCGGGAGCCACTGAAAGACGTTGTAGTAGAAGTCGTTGATGGCCACATCTCCGGACAAGTCGTTCACCGACCAGTTGGACCGTAGCTGTTGGCAGAGGGGAAGGAGGAGCAACAGCCCCGCGGCGAGGCTCACCACGAGGCGCGGCACGCGCACCCGCCCCAACGCGGAGCAGAGGTACTCCAGCAGCCGAAAGAGACCATACCCTATGAAGAGGGCGTAGACCAGATGCGCAGGGATGAAGAACACGTCCAGATCGAAGACGCGGTATTGAGTGAAGAACACCAGGTGCACCACGTACATCGCCATCAGCAGGTAGAAGTGCCTGGTGCGACGAAGGAGCATCTCCCACATGCCGAACAGCCCTAGCAGTATCCCTAACACCCCGAGGTTCTGCCAGAGAAGATGCAGGTACACCACCACGCGATCGGGCAGCGCCCAGAGTGGAAAGGCGAACTTCATCTGCGGGAACGCACCCAGGGTGTAGTTGTAGAAACCAGCCAGCGTGTCAGGAGCGTTCCTGGCCATGGGGGCGTCCACCAGAGTGGAAGCCTTGTAGGGGAGCCAGAGGAACTGGGCGCAGCCGCTCAGGAAAAGGAACACACCGCCCAGCAGCTTGAACGGCTGGATGATGATCCGCCAGTTCACCAGCAGCACGAAGACCACAAAAGCGGGGATGAACCCCAGATTGGACATGTGGGTGCCCAGGCTGAGCCCGAAGACGAGGGAGAAAGCCAGGAACAGAGACAGGGAGCTGCTAAGCCACTTCTGCTTGCCGCTGTTGGTCTCAGCGCGCTCCTGACGCGCCCAGAGGACAAGGAGGAGAAGAGTCAGCGCCACCATGAAGGCGTTGGGCGCATACACCTCGGCGATCTCCGCCTGGGACCAGAAGGTGAGGGAGAAGCCGAAGAAGAGGGCAGCGAAGGCCGAGGGCAACCGCCGCCCCGTCAGTGCCAGCAGCGTATCATAGAGCAGGGCCACCGCCGCGGCGGCTAGCGTGGCAGACATCAAGCTCACCCGGTGAGCCACGTCGCCCAGGGGGATGAAGGTGAAGATCTTGCCCAGCCAGGTGTAAAGAGGGTAGCCGGTGCTGTGGGCCAGCCCCAACTGGTAGGCGACTGTCGCCAGCTCGTTGCCGTCGGGGCTCTTGAAGGAGAGGCTGGGCGTCAGAGTGAGCCCGTAGGCCACCAGACTGAGGGTGAACAGCAACAGCCCCACCAGGGTTTCGATCCAGCGCCCGCCAAGTGCTGTCTTCCTCATCGCCACCCGGACCTCATGAGCCCATGGTAGCTGTTTGGCGTTACGCCGGTGTTGGGATTACGTAACAGAAGCGTGAAACGACCCGGTCAGATCCTGACCAGCTTCCATTGGTTGGTCCGGAAACGATTAGCGGTGACGATTCCCTGCACCACCGTGGCCAGAGCCATGGCATACCAGGCACCGCTGATATCCATCCCGGTCATCATCACCAGGGCGTACGAGAGCGGTAGACGGATCAGCCACTGGGTGAGGACGGTGTAGTAGAGCGGAGCCCGAGTGTCGCCAGCGCCGTTCAGCGCCCCCATCATCACGTTGGCCAGAGCCATGAAGGGCTCGACCACGCCGTTGATGCGTAGATATGAGATTCCGGCCCGGGTGACCAGTGGATCCCGCGCCTCGTTGAACGCGGCGATGATCTGAGGAGCGAAGACGAAAAGCACGACCCCCACCGCGGACATGACCACGATACCCAACAGTCCTGTCATCCATCCCCGCCGCTCCGCCTCGCCCGAGTCTCGCGCGCCTTGCGCCTGTCCCACCAGAGTCGTGGCCACGATGGACAGGGCCATGGCCGGCATGTACGAGAAGGCCTCCGATTGAATGCCCACACTGTAGGCAGCGATGTTGGCATCGCGCTGCAAGCCAGCCATCGCGGAGTTGGTGACCACCCACAGGAAACCTATGTTGCCCAGGCTCCGCACCATGTTCTGCCCGGCGACGGGTACCCCTATGCGCAGCATGCGCCAGATGAGATCCCAGTCAGGTCTGAACGACGTCCCCCTGGGCAACTTGACGGCAAACCTGCAACTGAAGAGCACCCCTAACCCAACGGCGGTCCCCACGAATCGCGAGGTCATCGTGCCCAGCGCAGCGCCCGTCACCCCCATCTCTGGAAACGGACCAGCTCCATAGATGAACACGTAGTTGAAGAACACGTGAATGATGTTGATCACCAGCATGATCACCAACGGCGTAGTCATGTCGCCAGCGCCTTGTAGCATGGCGTTGAACATGAAGTTGAAGACCATGAAGATGCTGAGGGCGAAGAACAACTGCATGTAGGGAACACCCAGAGCCTGGAGTTCTGCGTCAGCGCCCATCGCCTGGAGCATCAGCGGGGCCAGCAGCACTCCCACCACGCTGAGCGCTATGGCCACGAGGAACATGACTATGATCGATTGCGCCGCGACACGGGTGACCACGTCGGGTCGTTCGGCGCCGGTGAATTGAGCAACGATAGTCCTGTTGCCCACAGCCAACCCGGTGATGGAGATGATGAACACCATGATCAGTTGGCGGCTCATCCCTACCGCCGCCGTCGCCTGGGTGCCCAGGCGGCTGACCATCCAGATGTCGATGACCCCCACGGTCGCCTGCAGCAGATTGGCCAGTACGACCGGATAGGCCAGCTTGGCTATGAGGCCCAGGAGCACTCTGTCCACGCTGAGATAGTGGACGAGTGCCCCGTTCAGCAACCGTTGACGCACCAATTCACCTCTGACAACTCCAGCAATGGTAGCCTGGCTACTCCCCAACGATGCCGCCGAGGGCGTCCACGACCGATCGCCTCCCGGCACAACTGAGTTGCAGTATGAGCAAGGGTTCCTTCAATACCGCGGGGTACACTTACGCGCGGACCCATGACCAACCGGGACACCAGGTGGTCCCCCGGTCCTCACGGGCAGGAGCGGAGAATGTCGGAAATCGGGAACCGGATCCCTGCAATCACAGATGAATCGCGAAATCGACTATCTTGGGCCGAACCAACCTTTCGTAGTCTGAGTATTTCATCCTCATGCTGGTGGTATGACCACCAACCTTGAAGACGATCTCCCGTGCGTCGCACAAGGAGCCATCCACGTACACCGGCAGATCATAAAGGCTGCCGAAGGGCGGCATGGCACCAACCTCACAATCGGTAAAAGTACCGGCAAACTCTTCTTCCCTGGCCAGACGAACCTTGTCGGCCTTGAGCGCGGCCTTGAGCTTCGGGAAATCGATGCGATAGCTGGCTGGCAGCACCAGCATCACCATCTTGCCGTCGGCATCGGCCAGCACCACTTTGGCCAGTTGCCTACCGGGCGTATGCTGTGCTGCCGCTACCTCCTGGGCAGTGTAGGCCACCGAGTGAATCATCGTCTCGAACGATACCCCCTCCTCGCGGAGGTACGTTTCCAGCCTCTGTCTTGCGGCCATACTACACCCCTCCCTTCGCTCAGATAGGCGCTAGGTCATAAACTCGCTCCCAAATCAAGCCTGTCCTTCGAGAAAACCGGCAACGTGATTCGCCACTTCCTGTTCCCGGCCCCACAGGAAGTGATCGGCCGCCTCCAAAACCACCAATTGCTTGGGCTCCGGCAGCTTCTCCACCAGCGGCCTCAACTCGGACAGCGGGCACACGTAGTCGCGGTCCCCGGCCAGGAACAGCTTGGGCCTGGTGTACTTCTGCCAGAACTCTTCGTCCAGCGACCCGATGATCATCCCCCCCAAGGGTAGACAAAGGGCGACGATGCCGCAAATCCGGGGGTCGGCCTCTACGTGTCTCAACCCCACAGAGGCTCCGAAGGAATAGCCCATGAGGTACAGTCTCCCCGGGTCCACGTCGGGTCGCGTCACCAGATAGTCCACAGCGCCAGCCACGTCCGCCACCTCGGCCACACCGTCGCCGAAGCTTCCCTCGCTGCGACCGACCCCGCGGAAGTTGAAGCGCAAGGCGACCAGTCCCCTTCGCGCCAGCTCCCGCGCTATGGTCAGTATCACGGGCGCCTCCGCCCTGCCTCCGTGCAGGGGATGGGGATGGCAGAGCACGACGGCTGCGCGCGGCGGGGTCCCACCAGCCGGGATGTGGATCACGCCTTCCAGTCGAAGAGGCTCAGCCTCCACGCTATCGAAGAAGATCCTCTCTTCCTGCATAGGCGCGCCTCTGTCCGAATTTTAGCACAGTGAGTGGCAAATGGCGAGAACCCCCCTGCTGTGCTAGAATGCCTGTCTAGCGGAGGAAGCACATGAAGGTACTCCTAGTCAGTCCGGAGTCCAAGACCTGGAGCTCCCGCAAGCACATCCCGTTGGGACTGGGTTACCTCGGCGCAGTATTGGAGCAGGAAGGGCACGAAGTCCAACTCTGGGATGCGGCGGTAGAAACACAGACCCTGGAGCAGCTTCTCGACCGGGAGCGATTCGATCTGGTGGGGATCACCAGTGTGACCCCTCTGATCTACGAAGCGTGGGACGCTGCCCGACGGGCGAGAGAGCGAGGCACCATCACCATCCTGGGCGGTCCGCATCCTACCCTCATGCCCGGCGAGTCACTGGAGCACCCTGAAGTAGACCTGGTGGTCCGCGGCGAAGCCGAGGAGACCATCGTCCCCGTGGTCCGTCAACTGGAGAAGGATCAGGGCGAGCTCGAGTCCAACTCTGGCACCAGACGTTTCCCCTCGGCTGGCTGGACAGAGATAGCAGGCCTTTCCTTCCGCACCGAGGGAGGAGAGATCGTTCACAATCCGCCCAGGAAACCACCGACGGACCTGGATAGCCTGCCCTTTCCCGGCCATCACCTCTACAAGATCGAGCGGTACACCAATCTCCAGCCCCGCACCGATGGCCTGGACCCTCGGGCTCGCGCCTATACCATCATCACCTCCCGTGGCTGCCCCTATCAGTGTATCTACTGCTCCAAGGCCGTGACCGGCAAGACGTGGCGGCCGCGCTCCCCTGAGAACGTCATCGAAGAATGGCGGAAACTGGTGATCGACCTGAAGGCCACCGAGATCGGCGTCACTGACGACGTCATGACTCTGGATCTCGAGCGAGCGAAGAGAATATGCCAGTTGATCGTCGATGAAGGGTTGAATACCGTCCCCTGGATCACCATTCACGGCATCAGAGCTGACAACACCGACCTCGAGCTCTTCCGGTTGATGAAGGCCGCGGGGTGCAGGCGCGTAGGGTTCGGCGTGGAGAGCGGCAACCAGCGTGTGCTGGACATCATGAAGAAGGGTCAAACCATCGACGATGTCCGGCTGGCTTTCCGTAACGCACGACAGGCTGGTCTCCAGACGATCGGTTTTTTCATCTTCGGCTTGCCGGGTGACGACGAGCAGTCGATGGAAGACACCATCAGGCTCGCCCTGGAGCTCGACCCTGATCTGGCCAACTTCATGATCGCCGCCCCTTTCCCCGGCACAGAGTTATATCAGATGGTCATCGAGCAGGGCGAGCTCTTCTACCAGGACTGGCGTGATTTTGCCATCCACGATGAGAAGGCACGGTTCGCGATTGGGGATCTGACGGCGGAGCTCGTAGAGCGTAAGTGGCACGAGGCCTATCGACGCTTCTACCTGCGACCCGGACGCCTGGTCCGTAAGGGTCTACGCGGCGAGTTCTGGAGAAGACTACCGGCCTACGTGTCCGACGCCAGGCGCTTCTTCACGTCCAGATCTCGTTCAGCCAGCTAGACCATTGACCCCCACGCTGGAGCTCATTCCCGCCGAAGCTCGCCCAAGACCCATCTTGGAGGCAAGTTGGACGCCCTCAACATAGAACAGGCCCGAGAGTATTACAAAGACGCAGATCCAGCCCACGACTTCGACCACGTGCTGAGAGTCCTGGCCCTGGCAGAGCGCATTGGAGCCGCCGAGGGCGCTGACATGGACATCCTCAGGCCCGCGGTCTTGCTTCACGATATCGGCCGTCCCGAAGAGCTAAGAGACGGGCGTTGCCACGCTCAGGTGGGCGCAGAGAAGGCCCGGACCATCCTCAGTGATTGGCCCGCGGAGAGGGTGGAGGCCATCAGTCAGGCCATCTCCGCCCATCGCTTTCGCAACGACCTTCAGCCGCAAACGCTGGAGGCCAAGATCCTCTTTGACGCCGACAAGCTGGACAGCATTGGCGCCATCGGCGTTGCCAGGGCCTATGTCGTGGGTGGACTGCACGGACAGCGTCTGTGGGGTAGGGCAACTCCCGAGTACCTGCAGGCGCTGAGGAAAGACAGCTCACTGGCGCGCAACGATTTGCCGGGCCACACGCCAGTCCACGAATGGGCTTTCAAGCTCTCGCGTATCAAGGATGTCCTCTTCACCGCCACCGCGACGCAGATCGCCGAAGAACGCCATCGCTTCATGAGCGACTTCTTCCTGCGCCTGGAGGCCGAGGTCCGGGGCGAACTGTAGAGACTGGAGACGGGCATGAAAAGGCCCAACTTGAAGAAGATCGGGCTGGGCATCCTGAGCATCGCCCTCTTCATCCTTTCCATCCAGCTCATGAAGGAAAGTGCTAAGGTAGTAGCCCCCTACATCCACGGTTGGCTGCACGTGGACAATCCGGCCAACAGCCTGGGTTTCGGCTGGCTCTCGGCCTACGTCATCCTCAGCGGTTCGCCTGTTGCGGCCGTAGCTTTGACCCTCTTCGACACGGGCGTGATTGGCCAGTTCCAGGCGCTGACCATGATCAGTGGCTCGCGCCTGGGTGCCTCCTTTATCGTGCTCTTCATCGGTTTTATGTATGTGCTGCGAGGTCACGAGCGGCTCACGGGCCTGTCCATGGGACTCCTGTCTTTCATCATCACCGCGCTGCTGCACATTCCTGGCCTGGGCCTCAGTTACCTGCTTCTGAGAAACCACATCACTGACCCCATCCATCTCCAGGGAGGAGCCGCCCTCACCTCCCTGGTAGATCTACTCTACGATCCCATCGTACAACTCGTGGTACGGAACACCCCGGGCTGGTTGGCCTTCGTCATCGGCGTGGCCTTGGTGCTGGCGAGCTTCAACCTGCTGGACAGGTCTCTCCCGGAGCTGAGCCTGGGAGGCTACCGCTCTGGCGCGTTCTCGAGGGTCATCTACCGACCCATCGTCATGTTCCTCATGGGTCTGTTGATCACCGGCTTGTCCATGTCGGTCTCCATCTCCCTGAGCATTCTCGTGCCTCTCTCGGCACGTGGTTACATCAGAAGTGAGAACGCTATCGCCTACATCATGGGCGCGAACGTCTCCACGTTCGTGGACACGCTGCTCGTCTCCCTGCTATTGAACAACCCCCTGGCCACCACCGTGGTCGTAGTCCAGATACTGAGCATCGCCCTCGTGTCGCTCTTCATTCTCGGCCTCCTCTACACGCCGTATGAGAGAGCCGTCCTGCGGTTGACGTCGCTGGTCGCGGGCAGCACACGTAACCTGGTCCTCTTCGCGGCCGCGATCCTGGTGGTGCCCATCTTGCTCATGCTCGTCTAGCAACCTGGAGGTCTCTCCCATGAAGATCTTGATGTGTACCGATGGCTCCAGACACGCGGCGGAAGCCCTCCGCTTCGGAGCGCCCATCGCCCGGGAGGCCCGGGACAGGGTCACTCTCCTGGGAGTGGTGGAGCGAGCAGACGAAGAGAGAAAGGTGACTCGCATGCTGGAGAGAACGAGCAATGCCCTGTGCCAGGACGTGCCGCACATCGATTCTCTGATCAGGCGCGGCCACGCCGCAGAGGAGATCCTGAAAGAGACGGAAGAGAACGAGTACGACCTGGTAATCGTCGGCTCGCGAGGCCGCCGGGGCATCACGCGCTTCCTGCTGGGTTCCACGGCCGCACGGCTGGCCCGCTACTGCCCCTCGCCGGTTCTCATCGTCAAAGGCAAGCGGCGAAGACTGAGCAGGATACTAATCTGCACGGGAGGTGCCGAGGCTGGCGAGAAGGATACCGCGTTCGCGGGGCGGATCGCCGCCCTTACGAACGCCTCGGTTACGGTGCTGCATGTGATGTCACAACTGCCTCTCGGTCCAGAGTGTGAGCTGAGTGACCTGGAGAACTCCACGGAAGCTCTGCTAAGGACAGACGCACGCGAGGCCGTCCACCTCAGAAAGGACCTCCAGATCCTGGCCAAGCTGGAGGTGGATGGTAAGGCGAAGGTTCGTCATGGCCTGGTCGTGGACGAGATCCTGGCGGAGGCCCGCGACGGCACCCACGATCTCATCGTGATCGGCACTCACGTGGCCTCAGGAATTCAGCACTTCATGCTCGCGGACACGACGGAGCAGATCGTGATCGGCTCAGACCGGCCGGTGCTCGTGGTGAGATGAGGCCAGCCGCCGCGACCCTCCCCCCGATGATCGGCTCGCCTCTGAGGGAACCAGGCTCTGATAGACGCGCCCTTGACAAGTTGATGGAACCGTGATATACTATGTACAAATCGAATAAGCTGTGATTCGGGTGTCCGTCGCTCGGACGCTAGGACATAAAGGGGAAGCCGGTCAAAGTCCGGCGCTGTCCCGCAACTGTAGCTCCAGAAGATCTGGAGGAGCCAGGATACCCGCCCGAATCGGGCTCCACTAACCTTCGAGAGAAAGGGGACAGGAGCCACGGTTCGTGAACCGTGAGGAAGAACCCCTGGTCAGCTCGACGAGGGGTATTTTCTTGAAGCCCCGCCTCGCAAGGTTGGGGCTTTGTTATTGCCGAGGAAGAATCGATAGGAGAGGAGAGAGTCATGTTGTATTTCATCAATCGACGCCGCCTGGGCGGCCTGGCTGTGGTGGCCCTCCTGGCCGCTCTTCTGATGGCAGCATCACCAGTGTCTGGCCAGGCAGAGCCAGGAAGCGTGGGCGTACTCGTACAGCTTGCGGACGGAACAGTACTCACGCGCTATCTAGAGCTGGATACTCCGGTGGACCGCCTGACCGCGCTGGAGGAATCCGGTCTCTCCTTCGAGACCGCGTACGGCGGGGACGCCGTGTGCAAGATCGAGGATGAAGGTTGCCGCGGCAGCGATGACGAGTGCTGGTGCCAGTGCACCTTTATCGAGGGAGAGCCCTGCTTCTTCTGGATATACTTCCCTATGAGTGAGGACGGCAGTGGATGGGGAGACATGAACGTCTGGCCTCTCCCCGAGCTGGATGCTGGAGACGTGAGTGCCTGGGTCTGGGGAGAGGTAGACATCTCGTCTACTCCGTGGAAGCCCCTCGCCGAAGCACCGTTCTTGACGGTGGAGGAGATGCGGGCGCGCGCTCTGACCCCAGGCGTGGTGACCGCCACGGGCGGCTCACGCGAGTTGGAGGTGACGGCCAGCTTCACAGGCGACTCGGACGGCACCGGCTCGGCCACCGCAAGATACCGGAGCTCCGGGACCTCCTGGAGCGACCCTCAACCCATGATTCCCGGCAAGGCGTCTTTCGGCCTCGTCGCCGGAGGTCTCGAGCCTGGCGACTACGAGGTGGAAGTGACCTACGTGGACTACGTGAGTGGGCTAACCGTCGAGGCGGGTAGCACGAGCTACATCGCCCCAGTGGTCCAGACCAGAATAACGGGCGGCGGCGAGCAGGGTGTCCAGGCCACTGCTGGGGAACCTGCCGGCGAAGAGCAGGTCGCCAGCCCCCTCGCGTCCGCGCTGGCCGATTATGCCACCAGCATCGGCCTCGGAGGAGCCGCCTTCGCGGCTGCCCTGGCGGCGCTGCTGGTCGTCTACCTGCGCAAGCGACCTCAGTGAGAGACCACAGCCCATCAAGGGACAGATCATGTACCACACGGTGACCTGGGCACTGTGGCTGCTGGCATGCATCGTTCCAGCCATGCTGACCAAGAACCCGCTCTACCTGCTGGTCCTGCTTTGTGCAGTCACGGTAGTCTACCGGACTCTCGGCGGCAAGTCACCGACCTTCGGCAGCTGGCGCCTGTTCCTGAGAATGGGCCTGGTGCTGGTAGCATTCAGCATGCTCTTCACCGCCCTGACCGCGCATGCTGGCCAGACCGTGCTCCTGACAGCACCTAGGCTGGTGATCAGCGTCCAGGGGGTGACCTTTCTGCGGCTGGGAGGGGAGATGACCTTGGAGACGCTGATCTACGGCCTGGCCAACGGACTCAATCTGATGGCCATTCTTCTGATCTTCGCCACCTTCAACGCGCTGGTGAATCACCATCAACTGCTGCGCTCCATACCCCCGTTCATGTACCAGACGGGCGTGGTCACCTCCATAGCCATCACCTTCGTGCCGCAACTAGCTTCGAGCATCACCGACATCCGCGAGGCGCAAGCCATCCGCGGCCACCGTTTCAGAGGCCTCAGGGACCTGTTGCCTCTCTTCGCACCTTTGCTATCCGGGGGCCTGGAGAAAGCAGTCCAACTGGCAGAGTCCATGGAGGCCCGGGGCTTCGGTGAAGGAGCCCCATCCAGCGGTCGTAGGCGCGAACTCGTGCACAGGGCCCTCATCGCCGTCGCCATGTTTGCTCTCATGTCCGGCGTCTTCGTCTATGGCTACTACGCAACCCTCCGCTGGGCAGGCGTGCTGATCAGTGCTGGCGGCCTGTGCCTGCTTCTGGGTAACCTGCTGGCCATGAGCAGGCGCGTGCATCGAAGCCACTACCGCCGCGAACTGTGGCTGCCTCGCGATGGTTTTGTTAGCGCCTGTGCCATCGTGTCCCTGGCGATGGTCGGAATCATCTGGCTGCTCGACGGAGAGAGCCTGGCCTTCTACCCCTATCCACACTTCACGTTCCCCCCCTTCAACCCGCTGGTGGGACTGGCACTATTGTCCGCCGTCGCGCCCGTTCTCACAGCGCCCCAGCAGCAAAGGACCTGAGATCATGATCGAGTTCCAAGACGTTACGTACTCTTATCCGGAAGGCGAGACTCCCGCATTGCACAACCTCTCGTTGAGGGTGCGAGAAGGAGAGTTCCTTCTCGTCGTGGGCGCCTCAGGGTCCGGCAAGTCCACGCTGTTGCGCTGCCTGAACGGGCTGGTGCCTCATTTCCATGGTGGTGTGCTCGGCGGAAGAATCATGGTCGCGGGTCGCGATCCGGTGGCTGAGGGCCCTCGCGGCATGAGCTCTGTGGTGGGCTTCGTGATCCAGGATCCAGAAGGTCAATTCGTGGTGGACTCGGTGGAGGAGGAGCTGGCCTTCGCCATGGAGAATCACGACGTCGAGCAGGCCATCATGCGCAAGCGCATCGAGGAGGTGCTGGATCAGCTCAGCATCGCTCATCTTCGCCGACGCAGCGTGGATACGCTGTCTGGAGGCGAGAAACAACGCGTCGCCATCGCCTCCGTGCTCACCCTGCAACCCAAGGTCCTGGTCCTGGACGAGCCCACGTCTCAGCTCGACCCTCAGGCAGCCGAGGAGGTCTTGACGACCCTGCAGAAACTGAATTCGGATCTTGGACTGACCATCGTTCTGGCGGAGCATCGCCTGGAACGCGTCGTCCAGTACGCAGACCGGATGATCTATCTTCCTGGCGAGGGGGCGACGCCCATCGTGGGCACCCCGCAGGAGGTCCTCACCCGGATCGACTTGGTCCCCCCACTCGTTCGAGTGGCCAGGAAGCTGGAGTGGCAACCCTTGCCGCTCACCATCAAGGCCGGTCGGCGATTCGTCCCGGGAGTGCAACTCCGGATGCCTCAACCCACGCCTCACACTTCGCGCACCATGGGGGGTGATGGGACTCCACCTGCGGTCAGGGTAAGCAACCTCTGGTTTTCGTACGACGGAACGGAGGCTCTGCGCGGAGTAGACCTCGCGGTGCGCAATGGGGAGTTCGTGGCCCTGATGGGCCGCAATGGCTCAGGCAAGACGACTCTGCTGCGGCATCTGGTAGGACTGCTACGCCCCCGACGTGGAGTGGTCGAACTGTGGGGAGAAGATGCCAGTCGCAGGTCCACAGAGGAGATCGCACAGCGGGTGGGCTACGTCCCTCAGAATCCCGGATCACTGCTCTTCGCCGACACACTGCAACAGGAGCTGGAGTTCACGTTGCACAGCCACGGTCTCAAAGGAGCAAACCCCGAGCTGCTGCTCAGAGCACTGGATCTGGAGCAATACGCCAACGACTATCCTGGCGATCTCAGCAGCGGGGAGCGCCAACGAGCGGCGCTGGCGGCGATCCTCATCGCGGAGCCACAACTGATCCTGCTGGACGAGCCCACGAGAGGTCTCGACTACCGACAAAAAGAGACCCTGGCGGCCTTCCTCTCCGAACTGCGAGAAGAAGGCAGGACCATCCTCATGTCCACCCACGATGTGGAGCTCGCGGCCAGGTGCGCCGACAGAGTGGTCATCCTGGGAGAAGGACAGGTAGTGGTGGATGGCCCCACCAGGACGGTGATGAGCGAGTCGATGGTCTTCTCGACCCAGGTCAACAAGCTGTTCCGTGACCACCGGTTTCTGACCGTAGACGACGTAGTGGGAGCGGTACCGACATGACTTCTCGCCTCGGGCAAGCGCTGAGCGCGATGACCCTCGCGGCGGCCACACTCCTGGGGATCTGGGTGGTCCTGTCTCCATTCATCTCCGTCCCCGGCACAGGGTCGGCGGCGGCGACCTCAGCCAGCGCCCAGTCTCCGTTCACGTTCCTGGCCTTGCTGGCCCTTTGTATGGTGGTCATCGTAGCCAATCTCGAGACGCGTCGGATGGACTCCAAGCTCGTGGCGGTTCTGGGCATCCTGGTGGCCACAAACGCCGTGCTGCGTCTGGTGCCTGGTCCAGCCGGCTTCACAGCGATGCTCTTCCTCCCTATCCTGTGCGGCTACGCCTACGGCGCTGATTTTGGATTCCTGCTGGGCGCCCTTTCCTTCCTGGTCTCGGCCATCGTGACCGGCGGACTCGGACCCTGGCTCCCCTATCAAATGTTCTCCACGGGGTGGATGGGCATGGCGTCTGCCTGGCTGCCCAAGCTGCGGCGCCTGGGGCGATGGGAAGTCGTGCCTCTGGCCCTGTGGGGAGCGCTGCTCGGTCTGGTCTTCGGTGCCATCATGAACCTCTGGTTCTGGCCCTACATAGGCGATACGGGGCAATCAGACATGTACTGGCAGCCCGGCACGGGTGCCTGGGAGACACTGGGGAGGTATGCAGCCTTCTACGTGACCACTTCATTGTGGTGGGATATAGCGAGAGCGGGGGGGAACCTGTTGTTGATCCTTCTCTTCGGCGCGCCGGTGCTACGACTGCTGAGGCGCTTCCAACGACGTTTCCGATTTGTCGCTATATGAACGCGCCGGGCCGTAGCCGACCACTGGCGACATGGATGCCGCATTACTCCGCGGCCACCGAGCTCTCGTCGCGGGCATGCACAGGACCTGGGCCTTACTGTACCCTTCGGCGCCGCCCTCCAACGAGGACTCCATGACTCACCCAGCACACCTTGACGGCTTGCCAGATTCGCTGGCAGACATCGTGGGGGGCATCCAGCCTCCCGACAGGGAGGTGATGAAAGCCGCCAGGGCCAGGCAGGACCGTCTCGCCAAGCCCAAGGGAAGTCTTGGCCGGCTGGAGGAACTATCCATCAGGATAGCTGGCATCAGGGGTCAGGCGGCGCCCCTCATCAGGGACAAAGCCATCATCACCATGGCGGCGGACCACGGAGTCGTTGCCGAGGGGATCAGCGCCTACCCCCAGGAGGTGACCGCTCAGATGGTCAGCACCTTCCTGCGCGGCGCGGCAGCGGTGAACGTCCTGGCAGACTACGTGGGCGCACGAGTGGTGGTGGTCGACATGGGCGTCGCCGCCGACCTTCATGAGTCGACTTCTGCGCTCGTCTCCAGGAGAATCGGGGCGGGCACCCGGAATATCGCTCGTGGCCCTGCCATGACCCAGGAGGACGCGCTCCGTGCCATACAGGCTGGCATCAACGTGCTGGAGTCTGAGCAAGCCAAGGGTCTCCACATCGTCGGCATCGGCGACATGGGGATCGGCAACACCACGCCCAGCAGCGCCATCTGCGCTGTCTTGACCGGTGCCCCAATCGTGGAAGTAACAGGCCCAGGCACAGGGATCGACGAAGCCGCACTTCGCCACAAGGCGAACGTGATTGCGCAGGCCATCTCCACTACGCAACCTGACCCCCACGATCCCCTGGACGTACTGTCCAAAGTGGGCGGGTTCGAGATCGCCGGTCTGGTAGGAGTGATCCTGGGCGCCGCGCGCCACCGCGTCCCTGTGGTGCTCGATGGCTTCATCTCTGGAGGGGCCGGGCTCGTCGCCACCGGCGTGTCGCCGGGAGTGAGAGACTACCTCATCGCTTCGCACGTGTCTGCCGAGAGGGGACATCGGGTCATGCTGCGCCACATGGGCTTGCAGCCGCTCCTCGATCTGGAGATGAGGCTGGGGGAAGGAACCGGCGCCGCTCTGGGCATCGCCCTTGCCGAAGCCTCAACCCGACTTCTGTGCGAAATGGCCACCCTCGAAGAGGCCGGTGTATGTGAGGCGCCACAGTGACCTTCCTCACAGCTCTGGGCTTCCTGACCACGATCCCCCTCCCGCGCGGATGCGCAGCAAGTCCTGACCAGATGGCCCGCTCTGTACCCTTCTTCCCGCTGGCAGGAGCCGTCCTGGGCCTGAGCCTCGTCGCCGTCGACCTGATCCTCAGCCTGGTCCTGCCTGCGCCAGTGGTTAACGTAGCGCTGATCGTCACTGAAGTCCTGCTGACCGGCGCTCTGCATCTGGATGGCTTCATCGACACCTGCGATGCCCTGGGTGTATCGGGGATCGCGGGTGGCAGACTCGAGGTGATGCGGGACAGCCGCGTCGGTAGCATGGGAGTGGTGGGCGCCGTTTGCCTCTTGCTGGCCAAGTACGCCTCTCTCGCCAGTCTTCCGCCCTTTTCCAGAACGGCTGCGCTGATGGTCATGCCTGTGCTGGGCCGCTGGGCCATGGTCGGCTCCATCTCCTGGTTTCCGAATGCCAGATCAAACGGCCTGGGCTGGATGTTCAAACGGCATGCCGACCGTCGAAGTCTGCTCCTGGCAACCTTCACCGCCGCCGTGGTGTCCGTGGGCATATTCCACTCAGCAGGGGCTGTCTTGCTGCTCGGCGTAGGATGCGCCGCGCTGGGGTTTTCCACGTTCTTGAGCCACAAGTTCCACGGCCTCACCGGCGACACCTACGGCGCCGTAGGTGAGGTGACCGAGGTGGCCGCTCTGCTCCTGATCTCCCTGCTTCTCCACGCCGGCAGCCAGGGTACTCGTACTCTTTGCTGACCGGGGAATAGGTACCATGTCCAGGTTCTTTCTCGTAAGGCACGCTCAGGCAGAACAGGGATCACGGCTCTACCTTGGCCACGGTGCGACGGGGCTGGACCACGAAGGGTACGCGCAGGCCAGGGCCTTGCGAGACCTTCTGGCTTCACAACAGATCCACGCCGTCTACTCGAGTGACCTGAACCGCGCCCGTCTTACGGCACAAATCATCGCTTCGGTGCATGCGGCGGAGGTGGTTCTCCGACCGGAGTTGCGCGAGATAGACTGGGGCCAGATCGAGGGCCTGACCTTCGAGGAGATCACCGCTCGCTTCCCCGAAGCGCTAGAAGTGTTGACGGTGCCCTCCCTGGCCTCAAGAGCTCCCGGAGGAGAAAGCCTGCAGCAACTCGTTCAAAGGGTGCAACGGTTCCTGGCAGCAGTGGAGAGGGATTCGCCCGACCAGACTATACTCATCGTATCACACGGTGGACCGCTGAGAGTGCTCCTCTGCCACTGGCTGGGTTTGGACCCCGAGCGCTTGTGGCAAATCCGCCTTGATCTCGCCTCCATGTCTCTGGTGGAGACCTATCCGCAGGGTGCCATCGTCGCCTTCCTGAACGATACCTCGCACCTGAGAACTGTCGACTGGGAGGCATGAGGGACAGCATCCCTAGAAGACAGCTCACTCGGTTCGTCCCCGAGTCAAGCACCTGCACGGATTGGCAGCGAAGTGGCTCAGGCCTGCGCCCGGAGGGAAGAGTTTGCCTAAGAGACGTATCCTCATTATCGGCGGCGCTCGCAGCGGCAAGAGCCGCCAGGCACTGCGACTCGCAGCGGAGATGGGCGAGCGGGTACTCTTCGTAGCGACCGCAACCGCCGGCGATGACGAGATGCGACGTCGGATCGAAGCACACCGCGCACACAGACCCGCACACTGGAGGACACTGGAAGTGCCCACCAGCGTCGGCAGGGCGATCTCCCAGGGGATCGACGACGCTCACGTGGTCATCCTGGACTGCCTGACGCTTCTCGTCTCCAACGTGATGGGAAAGCACACCCCCAACGACGACCAGGGCTCTGTGGATATGGGACTCCTGGAGCCGCCACTCGAAGCCGAGGTACGGGAACTGATGGAGGCGCTTGACGCAGCGAGCGCCAGTTGTGTGGTGGTGAGCAATGAAGTGGGCACTGGTCTGGTCGCCGTCAGCCCCTTGGGTCGCGCGTACCGGGACCTCTTGGGTGGGGTGAATCAGCGGGTCGCGCGTTGGGCCGACGAGGTGTATCTGATGGTCGCGGGCATCCCGGTGAGAGTGAAACCGCCACCCGCTCCCTGACCGCTCGTGCAGCGCCACTCCTGCACGATGGCCGACTGCTCACCTCCCGGGGGCCCACCGTCGCGCCCGGGAATCCTAATCAACCTCCGGAAGAACACCACGCAGATGCGGAAACTCATCCTTCATGTGTGGGAAGTACATCGCCTTGGCGAACTCCTCAGTGAAGTTCTCCTCCAGCGTCAGTTCGACGTACTCCACTCTGCGGGCATACTCTGCCGCCTCTTTCCTCTTGGCTACGCCTAACAACGCCATGCGAGCTCCATCTCCTGCGGCGTTGCCCACCGATAGTACGGCCTCGGGGTCGCAGTCGGGAAACAGACCCAGGATCATAGCCTGCAAACGGTCGATGTGGGTCCCGAAGGCACCGGCCAGGACGACTTTGTCCAGCCTCTCCACGCCCAGGCGCCGCATGAGCAGTCTGGCACCTGCGTACATGGCTCCCTTGGCCAGCTGGACCGCCCGGATGTCCTTCTGCCCGATGGTGATCTCCTGCCCCATGGCCGTCTCGTCAGCCCAGGCCAGGACGTACTCCCATCCCTCTTCTCGTTGACGCACCCGGACGTGGCCCGACTCGGAGTTCAACCTTCCGTTTCTCAGGATGATCCCGGAGACGAACATCTGCGCCACCACATCGATGATCCCTGAGCCGCAGATACCCCTGGCCAGGAGATCTCTTGCTTCGTCGCTCCATGACTCTCTGCCGATCACCTTGAAGCTCGGCTCCCAGGTCTGCGGGTCTATCTTCACTCGTTCGATGGCCCCCGGGGCAGCCCGCATGCCAAAACGGATGTGAGCTCCCTCGAAAGCCGGGCCGGTGGCGCATGACGCCGACAGCAGCCTCTCTCTGTTACCCAGAATCAATTCGCCGTTGGTGCCGATGTCTATGATCAGGGTCATGGCCTCGGAGTTGTAGGGCTCCTCGGCGATCAACACAGCCACGTTGTCGGCTCCGACGAAGCCAGCCTCGATGGGCAGCACATGGACGTAAGCTCCGAGGTGGATCCTCAAGCCCAGATCGCGCGCCTTCAAGTCCAGGGAGGAGTGTACTGCTGGCGCAAAAGGCACTCTCCCCAGGTACCTGGGGTCGATGTTCAGGAAGATGTGGTGCATCGCCGTGTTGCCGACGATGGTCGAGTCCACTATGCTCCGAGGGTCGAGCCCTCGCTCTCTGGTTATCCCCGTCACCAGATCGTTGATGCCCTCGATGATCAGCTCATTCATCAAAGAGAGGCCGTCCTCGCGCGTCATGGCGTATGTGATGCGCGACATGACATCCTCTCCAAAGGTCACCTGCGGATTCATCATCGATCCCGAGACCACCACCTCTCCCGAGCTGATCTCACAGAGGTAGGCTGCCACGGTGGTGGTGCCGACGTCCACGGCCAGGCCATAGGTCCGCTCCCCGCGACCGGCTTCCACCGCTATGACTTCCTGGCCCATCCAGACCGAAGCTGTGACCTTCCACTCCCCCGAGCGCAGCGTGTCCGGGAGAGAAAGCAGCACCTGATAGTCGATGGTCAGCCCGTGAAGCCCCTGTCCGCTCTCCAGCACCTGCCTGAGGCGCTCCCAGTCGCCCGTGGCGTCCTCCAGACTGGCCGGCGGCAGTTCGACGTAGTAGCTGCGCACGGCGGGGTCTACCTCTATGTGCCTCGCTGTCGGCGCCTTGCTGATGATCTGCTCCTGCTTGCGACTGATCTCGGGGACGAAGACGACGACATCGCCATGTATCTCGGCGGCGCACGCCAATCGATATGCCCTCGGCTCTGGCAGCCTGTTGATGAGCTTCGCCTCTCGGTCCTGCACGATGGAGAGATGCTCCGGGGCCGAGGTGATCTGAAACCTGTCGAAGTGGCCCTCTTCGATGCGCACCAGGCACTTGCCACAGGTCGCTTGCCCGCCGCAGACGCTTTCGATCTCCACACCCAACTGCCTGGCGGCCTCCGCCACCGTCGTTCCTTGATCGACGGCCCCCGACACTCCCCAGGGCAGAAAAGCCACCTTCGGCCGATCCGGTTCGATCGCGTCCATCGCCCCATCAACCCCCTTTATGCATCAGGCACGATTCCGCACCAGCGTTGCTGGGCAGAGACCTGACTCGCCCCCCGGGGGGCCGTCGGTGGTGCCTGTTCCTCGCCTGACGCGCATGATTCGCCCACCCCGGTCCTGGCCCCAAGGTCCCAGGCGAAGCTCTCCACTGTCTCCAGATCGGGGCTTCCAGGCACGGATGCACCACCGCTCTGAGGACAACCTGCTGACCCGCAGCACGCTGGCAGCCAGAACCTGAGTCGAGCTCCGGGGCCATGGCAATCGTACGCGAGAAAGCCCTGGGGGGCAACTGTGCGTGCATCAGAGGAAGGTGGCGGTGGAGATGAGCACAGGTCAGAGACCCCCCACCTGGCTGGTGGACTCAGACCTCCCAATCGTGTTAGGCCTTGCCGCGATCATGCACGACACCGCAGTGGCCAGCAGTCATCCTCTCACCGCACGACGAGGTGAACGGTCGAGGATTTGACAAAATCCGGGCTGTACCAATCCACATCTCCGTCACCGTCGAGATCGCAGCCATCGGTCACATCCCGGGAGAAGCCACGTTCCAGGTCCAGCCAGTGGGCGGACCCCGATCGCAAGGAGCCCACGGGATAGGAGTAGTGCTGCCACCACGCGTGGACGCCGCTTGATTCCTCTTCCCGAAGCTCGGTCCGATACTCGGCCATGTTGCCCGTGGCTGTGACCTCGCCATCAACCCTGACCCTGAACTCCAGAGCATCCAGGTTATCCTCGATCAAGGCCGGATCGCACACACCCCATACCCACTCCACAAGGACGGGTTGATCGGCATCAACCGTCTGCCACACATCTTCCGTCCCCAGGCGTATCGTCACGGGCTCCACGACGGGGGCCGGTGCAGAGGGTGGCTCCCCGGTGGCCCGGGGGGTCGCTGACCAGGCGACGGTGGCTTGTGGCGCGGCGGCTTGCTGGCCCGGCAAACCGAGCGCACCACTCGCCGCCAGGGCGGCCCCAGCAATCAGGATGATGACCACGGCGCCCAGACCCCACACCCACAGGGGCATACTTCGTCTGGGCTTCCGAGCAGAGACCAGCCTCTCCACTGGAGATGGCGCGGGAGGCTCGGCCCTCACATCCCGTTTCACCTGCGGGGGAACCTCGACCGGTTCCACGGCGGCGGCAGGCTGCACCTTCCGCCGCTCTGTCGGGGGAGGCTCAGGGGAGACGGGCTGGACAGATGGTGACACGACAGATTCGGCCTCGACCTGTCGCCCTTCCTTGGGAACGTCGGGCGGCGGCGTGGCAGGCTCGCTGGCCAGCCAGCGGCCGCAGTGCCCGCAGGCCCTGGCGGTATCGGAGACTTCACCTCCGCAGTATCGACAGTACTTCATGTTGCCTGAGTTCCTCCTTCCTCAACGGTCTCCGGCAGGCCATCTCGGACGCGCAGCCGGGTCGTCAGAGCCCGCTGTGCG
This sequence comes from Anaerolineae bacterium, assembly GCA_034411995.1. Classification (GTDB taxonomy): domain Bacteria; phylum Chloroflexota; class Anaerolineae; order UBA7937; family B3-Chlor; genus JAUVXJ01. The sequence goes on from DAOUME010000026.1 coordinate 50,220, forward strand.
CCAGGATCGCTAGGGGATCAAGCCCAACCCGATCACGTAGGACATGAGGTAACGCGTCGCCACGGCGGTCACGACCGCCAAGACGACGCTGACGACCAGGCGCACCAGAATGCCAGCCAGGCGCGAGCTCACCGATGGCTGGGCAGGCGGTGGTCCCTTCCTCGCCACCAGAGCCTCGCCGCAATCAGCACAGTGCCGCGCGGTGGCCGGATTCAGATAGCCGCACGCACTACACACGCGACCGCCCCCGGCCGCTGGCTGCACAGGGCGCACGGCCTCCGGCGGAGGCGGTGAAGCCGACACCGGGATCTCAGGTACCTTCGCCGGCGCTGGTGGAGGGGCTTCCACAGGTGGCGCCTCAGGAAATGGTGTGCCGCACTCTTCGCAGAAGCGCAAACCTGCGCGCCTTTCCGCCCCACAAGTGGGGCATACCTCTGCCGCCCCGGGCATCTCCGCACGCGACTCAACTGGAGCGTCCTCTGAGCCTATCGAGCTCCCGCATCGCTCGCAGAAACGCGCGTCCGCCTGATTCTCGTAGCTACAGGATGGACATCGCATGACATGGAACTCCTTTCTGCCTCGGTCTTCGGCGGCGCTCCCTCACGACGAGCAGTGACAGTAGCATTCTGTGATGTCGCAGATCCACCTACCGCCCGCCGCGTCGCAATCTACAGCGTCGAGCCAGCGCTCGCACGTCGGTGGCCCACAGTCCGCGGCGCAGTTGAAGGCGCTCTCATAGCACGGGGTGTCGGATTCACAGATCCCGTTCCCACACACGCATTCCTCTTCCGGCGGAGGCTCCGGTCCCGAGGGAGCACACCTCCCTGGATCCCACTGGCACGATCCCCAGGTCCCATCGGCCTGGCACTGGCCAACGTACTGGGGGGCACACACCAGTTCTGGAGGGTGTCCACCGCATTCACTCCACTCTCCCGGACTGCACTGCTGCCCAGGCGTGGGCGGAGGCGTGTTGGTGGGCGTGGGCGACACGGTGGCCGTGGCCGTGGAAGGCGGTGTGGGCGTGGGGGCCAGGGTCCCGGTGGGTTGCAGAGTGGGCGTGGGCGGCGGCGGGACGGCAGGCCTGGCCGTTGGCGTGCTCTGACTCCGGGTGACCGTCGGCGTCGGCCGGCAATCGGTGCAATCGCCAATCCGCTCCCCAGCCTCGGCCTGGCACTTGCCATCGTAGTTGCAGACAGAGGGTAGAACCGGAGAAGTACTATCTCGAGGCGCACCCTGGGTCTGCTGCTGAACGGGCCACCAGACAAGAGAACCTACGCCGATGAGGATGCCAACGATGATGCCGACGATCACAGATGTCGGCCAACTGATGGACGGAACGACCGTGGGCGGGGACTCGTCGGCTGCTCGACGGGAGAATTTGACCATCTGGCCCATGTCCATGGTGGGCACGGTGGGCATGATCTCCGGGCCCGGCAGCGGGAACGTCCGGTCTTCAGCGGTGATGGGTTCGTGCTGAACGGGCTGCTTACTCCGCCTCTCTTCTTCCCGCTGTCTCAGCTCTTCCTCGGTAGGCGGCTGTAGCCAGTCAGGCCACTTCTTCTTGACGCACTTCAGCAACCGCTTCGCGTCACCTTCGTCGAAATCCTCGCGCAGTTCTGCTAAAGCCTCCCAGTACCGCCTGGCCTGCTCCTCGGTGGGCGGATGATCGACACTCCAGCCCACTTTACCGTAATACTTCAACAGGCATTCCAGCGTCATCATCTCACAGGTAAGCTTTCTCATGTCCTTCAGAGAAGGAACACGAAGCCTGGGACGCCTGTGCGCGGGCATCGGCTGATCGGGGGGTGTACTGGGCTCGCCTATCCACTTGTTGAAGTGCTCGAGCTGGTTCTTCAACCGGCGCAGCTTGGCCGATTCCTCACGAAGATCTCTGAATACGTACTCGTCGCCAGTGCCCTCTCTTCTCTCCTCGAGAAGTTCCTCCCTCCGGCTTGCGGACTCTTCGATCTTCTTCTCCAGTTCCTGCCTGAACCCGGCCAGATCGCCAAACTTCATCCACAGCGTAGCTCCGTCCAGGTTCGCAGAGTCGCTCAGCAAGTCCACGGGAATGACGCACCCATCGGTCGTCCTGACGAGCGTGTCCTCGGGTACGCCATCGCGCCAGTCTTCAGAGGACCTTACCACTGTGTCCTTGATGAGTTCCACGCCCGCCGTAACGAACCAATCCTTGCCTATCTGCTGGTAGTACTCTGGCTTGCTGAGATCGATGCACCCCCACTGCCAGTAGCCCCCCAGATGTTCGCCGATCTCCGTCACCTGGGCGGCTTCGTTCACGCGGTCCATCGATTTCTTGGGCAGGTCGAACTTCGGGACATCCAGGACGTTTACCTTGCCTGTGCCATCGAGCCCCAGATCGTCCCCCCATCCGACAGTACCGATCTCACCGATACCTGGAATCTTGAACTTGGTCTCGATGTCTCCCAGATCAAGTGTCTGGTAATACTTGCGGCAGATCTCCTTGCCCGGCCTGGGCTTTGGCTCAAACCCGGGCGGTCCCGTCGCGCCCGGTTCTTCCGGCTGGGGTTCGAACTGCTTCTTGAGGTACTCCTGTTCAGCTTCGAGCCGATCTAGCCAATCCTTGTTTCGCTCATCTCCCGGTCCCAAGTCCAGGTCGGCCATGCCACTACCTCCCGATGCCCCAGTGTCCCAAATGCCACGTACAGCGTCTCACGTCCAATACCTGCCTGGGTGACCTGCCAGCCTCCAGGACCGCTCTTCGACACACCGCCCAGGACCCTCGCGCCCACCGGTATGGGTGTCATCACGCACCAGCTAGCGCCACCATGAGCCGTGTAGGCCACATGCGCTCCCGGCATCAGAGATGGAAGCGCCCAGGGCGGCCTATCCCACCCGCGCAGCGTGAAGCTCGGCGATACCCAGTCGCCCGCTTACTGCCAACCTCGTCGCTCAGACGAAAACGAGTCCGCCCTGAGCGTGGCCCAGCTCTGGGAATTCTCGTACCATACCACAGGCCCTCCCCGACCGCAAGAGCGGTCAAGGAACCGGCCAAGAGAGCCTCCCCAGCACTGCGGGGCGGCAGCCCGCCTCCTGGGCACCGTCGGCTCCCTACTTCGACGTGCTGACAGTGTGGTGGCGCAGCATGCACTAGATAATAGCTGCCCTGCCAGCAGGAGGACAGGTAGGGCGCCGCTTGACTTGGACGCCCAGCGCAGGTATAATCACAGATGACAAAGCAATAGCTCTCCGAGTCATGTCACCTAAAGCCTTCCGTGGCTATGGGACATGACCGATAGGGTACAACGGGAAACGGTTGTGCCTCCCGTGCTTGGAAAGGAGATCATCTACGGGCCGGTGCCCTCCTCTTGGAAAAGCACCGGCCATTTTCGTGGAGGAGAAAGCGACGGTGGTCCAAGGAAGGCGATACTACTTCTCGACTCGGGATCTGCTGATGATGGCAGTACTGGCTGCCCTGGGCGGAGTGGCCAGCACCTACATCCAGACCCTGGCCAACGCGGTGCACGCGGCACTGGGCTTCCCGGGGGCGACGCAGACCCTCGCAGGACTGCACGTGGTATGGATTGTGCTGGCGGTGGGTCTCACGGGCAAGAGGGGCGCCGGCACGGTCACTGGCATTGCCAAAGGTGCGGTGGAGTTCCTCTCTGGCAACACCCACGGCATCCTCATCGTCCTCATCGACGTAGTGGCGGGGATCCTGGTCGATCTTGGCCTGCTGCCGTTCCGCAACAAGAACAGCTACCCGGCCTACGCGGTGGCCGGAGGTCTGGCCGCAGCCTCCAACGTGTGGGTGTTTCAAGCTTTCGCCTCTATTCCCACCGATGTCCTGACGGCGAGCGCCATCCTCGTGGTATCGGCGGTCTCGTTCGTTTCCGGGGTACTCCTGGCCGGGGTGCTGGGGAAAGTCCTCCTCGACTCGCTGCGCCGCGCCGGAGTGGTCAGAGATCAACCGGCACAGTCTGGGGGACGGTGGGCCTACGGGGTGTTCCTGGGGCTGGTTTCAGCACTGACCCTGGCAGGTGGCCTCTACCTCTACTTGGGCCTCAAAGGGCCACCGACCGTCCACGTGGGCGGCTGGGTGAAAACACCATATGAGTATGCCTATGATCTGGCTGACGAAGCCATGCTGGTGACAGTTCACGAGACCGCTAAGCCCGGTCTGGTGGGCACCTACACCGGACTTTCCTTGCGCGAGATAATCTCCCGGGCACAGCCTTCCGCTGACGCCACCGCCGTGCTGGCCAGGGGCAACGATGGCTACGATTTCTTCATCGACATGGCCGAAGTGCAGGAGAACGGAGAACTGATCCTGGCTCAATCGGGTAGCGGAGGGGGCATGACCTACAGCGTGGCCGGGGCCAGCAATAGCAAGGCGTGGGTCAGAAACGTGGTGGAGCTCACGGTCATCGGGCCCGCTGCCATCGAGTTCACGGGGTCCCTGAACAAACCACGGCCGTACGAACCTGATCTGTGGCAATTCGAGATGGACAACGCACGCCTGGACCTGGGGTACGGCACTCGCAAGTACCAGGGCGTCTCGCTGGCCACGGTTCTGGACGCCATGGACCCTCAGCCGTTGGCCAGCACGCTGACGCTGAGCAACCGGGCGGCCGAGAAACGAGAGCTCGGATTGCAGGAAGTGATGGACGACTCGAGCATCAGAATCTTCACCGTCGCCGCGGAAGAGGGGCTGACCTTCGCCGTAGCGAGCGACAGCGGGGAGATCTGGCTCACGGACGTTACGGAGATCGATGTTAGTTGATTCGCATCCGCGATTTCAGTTACAAGTTCCACGGCAGTGAGACCCCTGCCCTCGATCACGTGAACCTGGACATCGAGCCGGGCGAGTTCGTAGTAGTCACGGGGCCCAGCGGCTGTGGCAAGTCTACACTGGCTCTGGCGCTGGGCGGGTACCTCTTCCGCCAGCATGAGGGAGAAGCGTGTGGTGAAGTCACCGTAGACGGCCTCAGTACCCGCAAGGCCGAGATCTTCGACCTCGCAGAGATCGTCGGTCTGGTTCAGCAGAATCCCGAGTCTCAACTCTGCACGCTGACTGTAGCGGACGAAGTGGCTTTCGGGTTGGAGAACCGGCGGCTCCCGAAAGAGACCATCGAAGAGCGATCCGAGTGGGCCCTGGAGATCGTCGGGGCGCTGCACCTGATCGACCGTCCTCTCGCCACCCTCTCTGGCGGCGAGAAGCAGAAGATAGCGATCGCCGCCATGATGGCCGCCAAGCCACAGGTCCTGATCTTCGACGAGCCTACCTCCAATCTCGATCCGACGGCCACAGGGGAGATTTTCAAGGTCATCCAGCACATACGAGAAAAGGCCGGCATCACTGTCATCGTCATCGAGCACAAGTTGGGCTACCTCAAGCCGTTCCGGCCCCGCTTGATCACCATCGAGCAGGGGCGCATCGTCGGCGATGAGCAGGACACTACAACCTTCCCCAGCTTGCAGAATGCGCATCCATCTACCCTCCGAGGCCTGCCGATGCCAGGGGACGGGCGTATGGCCCGCATGGAGCACCTCACCGTGGAGTACGACCACACTCCGGTACTGGACGATGTCTCCGTCGACCTGCACGCGGGCGAGTTCGTCGCGGTGATGGGGGACAACGGGTGTGGCAAGACCACGCTGCTCCGCTGTCTCATGGGTCTCCTGAAGCCACAAGGGGGCACGATCGAGATCCTGGGCCGGGACGCAGCCGAAGTCCCCGTGTCCTCGCTGGCGCGCGACGTCGGCTTCATCTTCCAGAACCCCGACCATCAACTCTTCGCGGAAAGCGTTTGGGACGAGGCGGCCTTCGCTCCCCGCAACTTCGGCCAGTTCAGCGAGGGAACCTCGGGGCGCGTCGCTCAGCTTCTGGAGCGATGCGGGTTGCAGCAGTATCGGACCGACCATCCCTACCGTCTCAGCTACGGTGAGAAGAGGCGCCTCAATCTGGTCTCGATACTCTCCTACGAGCCGCGCCTGATACTGTTAGACGAGATACTCATCGGCCAGGATAGCCAGAACGCCACCATGATCATGGATCTCCTCCAGGAGCATGCCGCCCGCGGCGGGACCATCGTCAACGTCACACACGACCCGGAAACCACTTTCCGCTACAGTTCTCGCATCCTGTTCCTGAAGGGCGGCCATTTCCTGCTGGATGCCCCGACTGGTGAGGCTTTCGGCAGGTTGGGTGATCTTGGCCTGACTGATTACTTGCCCACCGGAGGGGCGGAGCGCCGCTGGAGCAAATGAGCGCCAAGCCCAAGATAGCATATCAACCGAGAGCCTCGTGGCTGCATAGCCTGCACCCCCTGATCAAGCTCTGCTGGCTCGTGGGCCTGAGCGTTTCCCTGTTCGTCGTATCCAGTCCGTGGTGGGTGGTGGCCGTCCTGTTCCTTGCTCTGGGCTCCTTCCCACTGGCTGGACTGAACCTGCGCCGAGATGTCCGAGGCGTTCGTTTCCTGGCGACCATGGGCGTGCTGCTCTTCTCGCTCCAGGCGGTCTTCAATCGCACCGGATCGCCAATCCTGGACGTGGCCTGGGGTCCGGCCAACCTGATGATCGCCAGTGGCGGTATGGCAGCCGGGATCTACGTGGGCGGAAGGTTCCTGAGCCTCGTGCTGATGAGCTACCTCTTCGTGCTCACCACAGACCCCAGCTCCCTGGCCTATGCCTTGATGCGCATCGGTCTGCCCTACAGGTACGGCTTCGTCCTCATCACGGCACTCCGTCTCGCGCCGATCTTCGAGGTCGAGAGCAATACCGTCTACCAGGCTCAACTGACCAGAGGAGTCAGGTACGACGTCCGCAGCCCTCGGAAGTTCGTGACCCTCGCTCGCCAGTTGATCCTGCCGTTGCTGGTCTCTGCGCTGAGCAAAGTCGACGGACTCGCTGTGTCCATGGAGGGCCGCTGCTTTGGCAAGTACCCCACGCGCACCTACCGACGCACGCCCGGGTACTCCGGGAGGGACATCCTGGCTCTGGTCGTGCTGGCCGTGGGACTAATCGCGGTGGCGTGGATCGCCCCGCCACGATTCTAGAGGAGACCAACAATGGTGAAACGGAATAGCTCTGTCAAGATCACGACGATGATCACGCTCCTGGCGGGCATCGCCATAGGGGTGGTGGGCAGCGTAGCCGGTTTGATCATCTCCCCGCGGCTGGCGGGAGTGTCTGCCGAGTTCCGGTGCGTGAGCTGCCATCAGCTCCACGGAGCCGTCAACCTTTCCGACGTACCGTTCAACTCCCTGGTCCTGCTCACCGGCGATGTCCCCGAGTCCAAGTGGATCAGTGTCAACGATATCCTCCCCTACCGCTATGCAGGCCAGGCGAGCCTGTCCCTGCCAGATTTGCTGGCTGAGAACGGCGTAGAGGAGTTCAAGGAGGTGAGTCTCCTCGCCACAGACGGCGGCATAGTGACGCTGGAGAGAGAGAACGTAACAGAACGTTCCCTGCTCCTGCCATACCTGGAGGGCATCCGTTTTCAGGACGACAACCTGCACGTTTCCACCTGGCTCAAAGGCATCAACAAGATCATCGTGGTGGGCCAAGACCTGCCCATGATCATCGATGGGCGCGCTACCTCCATGGGACGCCTCCTGAGAGAGAACACCATGACGGTCGTGGCAGAGCGCAGCTATCCCATGTATCGCAGCCAGGAGGATGGGCAGGTTCGAGAGGGAGAGTACTCGCACTTGCACACTGGTGCCCCGCTGGATGATCTGGTGGCCCACGTTGATTTCGACACGCTCAGTGTGACCGATGCTGAGGGTCAAACACATACCATCGACGCGCGCACCGCTGAGGGAGCGATTCTGACCATCTACTACGGAAAGCCGACCCTTCTATTCCCCGACTTGAACAAAGGACAATGGGTGTCGGACGTAGTGCGGATCATCTCCAACCCTTAGCTCCAGCCTCCCTACGATGCAGGAATGAGAAGGGGTGGTGACGCAGCGTCACCACCCCTTCACGCACCTGGAGCGCCGATGAATGCCTAGTCCAGGGTGATGCTGGTCAGCATAGAGATCCACTGGCTAGCAGGCAGCCCTGGGACCACCAACTGGATCGGACTCTCGGGGTCTGTCTCCGCCAACCACTCGCCATCTACCTTCAAGGCCACCATGGCTTCGCTGCCCAGGTCGGCTAGAGAAATCTCAGCACTGTACCCATCGGACGCTGTGGCCGTCATGGTTTGTGCGGCAGGGTCCACGCCAGCCAGGTCGAAGAGTTCGCTGAGCAGTACACCCTCGAAGCTGTGCGTGCTCTCGCCGCTCTTGGTCACCTTCAACACGTCTTCCAGGAAAACCGTATCCATGCTCGCCAGCTCGGCGTACTCCACAGTCAGCTCGCTGGAGACAGCGCCATCGACGGTCAGAGTCCACTCCGCCTCGGGGGGCTGCGGGACCGCTGCGCTGGCTCCCTCCAGGGTCAGACTCGTCAACTGACCTATCCACTGGTTCGCGGGCAAGCCGGGAACCACGAGCCTAATGGGGCTCTCCGGGTCAGTCTCGGCGAGCCACGCTCCGTCCATCTTGAGGGCCACCATGGCATCCGCTGACAGATCGGTCACGGCAATGGTCACAGCGTATCCATCACTGGCCGTGGCCGTGAGCGCCTCAGCCGCACTGTCCGCTCCGACCAGGTCGAACAGGGAAGAGAGCAACACACCCTCGAAGCTATGGGTGCTGTCCCCGCTCTTGGTCTGCATCAGAACGTCGTCGAGCTGCACCATGTCCATGTTGGCCAGGTCAGCAAAGTCGAAAGTAGACTCGCTGTCCACGGCACCACCGATGGCCAGCTGCCAATCCACGGCTGGCGTCTCCGCCTCCTCAGGCACGGGGCTTTCCGCTGGCTCAGCCGGCGCCGCACGCTCAGCGCTGGCCGTGATTCTCACCAGCGAAGTCACCCATTGGCTGGCCGGCAGCCCAGGGACCACCAGGCGGATAGGGCTTTCTGGATCGGTCTCTGCCAGCCATTCGCCGTCCATCACCAGGGCAATCATGGCGTCCCGCCCGAGGTCTTTCATGGCTATGGTGGCCTCGTAGCCGTCGGCAGCCACCGCCGTGATGGACTGTGCCTCGCTGCGGAGCGCAACCAGGTCGAAGAGCGTGGTGAGGGGCACTCCCTCGAAATCGTGGGTGCTCTCACCACTCTTGGTCTCCACGACCAGACCCTCGAGCTCAATCCTTTCCAGACCCGTCAACTGCACGTACTCGAACGTCCTCTCGTTATCAACGGCGCCGTCGAAGGACAGCTCCCATTCCGCTGTCGGCGGCAGAGCACCAGCGCCCTCGACCACGATACTGGACAACTGGAAGACCCAGTGATTCGCGGGCTTGTTGGGCAACACCAATCTGATCGGTCCGTGATCCGCATCAGAGGTGGCGATCCACTCTCCGTCAGACTTCAGGGCTACGATACCATCCTCAAGATCCGCCATGGAGACCATGATCGCATAACCGTCAGCAGCGACGGCCGTGATCCCGCTGGCATCGGGGTGCAGCCCAGCCTGCTCGAAGATGGCGGTGAGTGGAACACCTTCCCAGTCGTTGACGGTGTCCTCACCAGTGGTCTTCTGCATCAGGATATCCTTCAGCGAGACCTGCTGCATAGCCGCCAGGTCCGCATAGCTGAGGCTCAAGGCGTTGTCAACCTCTCCTTCCACCGTCAGCGTCCAGTCCACCTCAGGCGCCTGCGGGCCTGCAGCGCCGCCGCATCCGACGATCAAGAGCACGACCGCTACCAGCAGCGTCAATCCAGAATACTTCAATTCTCTCACGTTTCTCTGCCTCCTATCATCATCCTGTCCCCAACAGTCCTGGCATACACAAGAAGGACTCTATCAACGCCACTCTGTGTCGATTCTCACCCCCTTTACCGATGGTGTCCCGGGCCGGAAGGAGGCATGAATCCAGGCGGCGGATAGAGCCCCAGGCCTAGCTCTCCTTTCCAAGCACGGGAGGCATGGCCCTTTCGGGCCATACCCTGACGCCCAGCGTCCCTTGGCCTCAGCCTTTAGGCCCGCTGGGTCGGAGAACACAGCGGTCTATTCAAAACAGGTTAGAAGAACCCCAGTTGGCAAGGTGCGATAGGCATGTCCAGCGTCTCAGCAGCATTGCCGAGATCGAGTCGGCTCAACTTCAGCTCCGTGGCGATGTCCCAGGCGGCTGCACAGGGCAGGCTGCCGTTCGCCAGTGCCGAGTGCATCTGCTTCGCCAGTTCATCACTCACCTCCGCGTCTGCCCGAACGATGCGCCCTTTGCCCTGCCCCCTGGCACTGTGACCGAAGAGTCCCAACTGGCATTGCGAAGCGTGGATGTCAGCCTCGGTCGCCGCCCTGCCGACCTCCGCAGGCTCGACTCCGAACTTCCTCGCGATCCTGTGCATCGTCGCACACGTCACCCTCCCGTCATCCTCGGCAGACCTCCTGAGTTCCCTGGCCATCTCTTGATCCGTCATGCGCCCACCCCCACAAAAAAAGGCACGCCCGGAAGGGAATGCCCAGTATCGGCCAGCGATTCTCCTTTCCGAACACGGGAGGCATAACCTTTTCAGGCTGTACCCTGCCGCCCAACGCCCATGGGCTTCTGCCTTTAGGCACGTTGGGTCGGAGAACCTGTCTCTCAATCAGTCATTATACACCCATCGGCCCCAAAGGGCAAGTCGCGCTGCACCCCTGCTTGCTCCAGCACGCACAGAATCTGCCCCGCAAGCTGCTCCCGGTTCAGAGGCCCCACTTGCATGACGCTGGTCTCAGCAGAACGAAGTCGCTCTCTCACGTCGTCCACCAGCTCCGGACGCACTACTACCAGGGCCAGCGAGAAGGCGCCCTCCTCTAGCACACCCAGGGCAGCCACCAACCCCTGCCCCAGTTTCAGCTCCAAAGGACCCAACTCATCCACCACCAGGAGATCGCAAGGAGTCGCGCCTCGCAACAACTCTGCTGCCCACTCCAATGTGGCCCGCACGAACCTGTACCTGCCCCAACGAACCTCGCCACCCGCTCTGTCGGCCTCAGCCAGCAGGCGCTCCTCACCGGTGGCTGCGTCCGCCAAACGGAGGCCCACCTTCTCCCCCTGGAGGATGATGGCCGGCGAAAGCACTCCTGCACACGAGTACCCGAACTGGCGCGCCTGGCCTACCACCTGCTGGCAGAGCTGAGTCTTCCCCGCGCCTCGCTCACCCGTGAGTAACACCACCCTGTTCATCCTTCTCACCCTGGCCTCAGACTAGGTCATCTTGACCACGATGTCCGTGATCACATTGGCGGCCTCGTCACCCCTGTCGGCGGAGTTGCTCAGGTGACGGTAAAGTTCCCTCAACTTCAGCATCTGCACGATGCGCTCGCAGTCCGCAGGTCCGCTGAAAAGATCAGCCAGCGCCTCGCGGTAAATGGTCTCCATCCTGTTTTCCAGCGCCTTCGCCCTCATGGCATGTTCGTAGGCCACGCCAGGGTGGTCCTTCAGCCGCAGGGTTGCCAGATGAATCTCCTTGGCCGCATCCCGGAGCAGTGAAGCCATCCGATGCAGATGCTTGTTCGGAGAGATGTCCAGGATGGTCATCTCCTCCACCGTGGAGTCACCATAGTCGAGGATGTCATCGATGGCCCGAGACAGCGCAAAGATGTCCTCCCTGTCTATGGGTGTGACGAAGGTACGGTTCAACTCGTCCACGAGGATGCGGCGTAGCTCGTCGGCTTCCTTCTCGGCCTGGATCACCCCCTGGGCGGCTTCTGCGTTGCCGTTTCTCATGTACTCCTCAAGCGTGTCCATGCCCTCCAGCGTCTTTTCAGCCTGGGCAGCAATCATCCGCAGAAAGTTCTCCTGTCTTGGTCGTAGGAACTCCTTGAACCCCATAGCCTATACACCTCCCAGGACCCGCTCGAGCGGGAAGTAGAACAGTGCTGCCCCCACCGCGGTGACTGGCATAGTCAGCAGCCAAGCGGTGAGAATATCGACCGCCACCCCCCAGCGCACCTTGGAGACCCGTTGTGCGGAACCGGTACCCATGATCGACGAACTCACCACCTGCGTCGTGCTTACAGGTCCGCCCACGAGAGCCGCCGCCAGGATGACCCCGGCCGACGAAGCTTGAGAGACGAAGCCATCCACCGCCCTGAGGCGATACAGGCCAGCACCCAGGGTCCTGATGATGCGCCACCCTCCCAACGCCGTGCCCAGGGAGATGGCGGTGGCAGACAGGGCGATCACCCAGACCGGCACTGCGAACTCACGGAGGAAGCCGCCGGCCACCAGGCCCATGGTGATGATCCCCATGGTCTTCTGGGCATCGTTGGTGCCGTGGCTTAGCGCCAGCGCCACAGCCGTCAGCACCTGCCCTCGTCTGAAGAACGAGTTAACCCGTGGTGTGGCACCTCGAACCAGAAACAGCGCCAGCTTCATCAGCAAATAGCCAAAGGCGAGTCCCAGCACCGGCGAAGCGATCAGAGAGGCAACCACTTTCAAGACACCGTCCCCGTGAATCGCGCTCAGCCCACCGGCCACGGTCACTGCACCGACGATCCCGCCCAGTAGCGCATGCGAGGAACTCGATGGCAAGCCTAAGAACCAGGTGATGAGGTTCCAGACGATGGCGCTCAACAGCGCAGCCACCACCACAGATACGCTGATGGTTTCGGGGCTCACCACGTCCTTTCCGATAGTCGTGGCCACCGCCACGCCAAAGAGGAAAGGAGCCGAGAAGTGGGCGATACCGCTGAGTAGGAGCGCTCTTCGCGGCCCCATAGACCTGGAAGAGATCATCGTGGCCACGATGTTGGCGCTGTCGTGGAAGCCATTTAGAAAGTCGAAGATCAAAGCAACCACCACCAGCGCTGCTGTGCCCGTCTGAGCCAGTGTCATGCTCTACACCACGTATAAGTATCCTGGAGGAGCACCATGACCATAGTGGCCGGAGCTAGTCCGGCCACGACAGCACAACCACACCATATAACGGAATTATACCGGACCTCCTAGGTCGAGTCAAGCGCTCCCCTGGCAGTACCCGCATCAGCCCTCCGCCGGCGTCCGGACCCCGCGGTCGCGCTCGCCCTGGGCCGTCGATCCCTACCCTTCAACCCTTGTCCGGTCTTGCTCAGTCGGCGCTTACCACCGCCGCCCGGATGCGGGCGACTCTGCGCTGCGCACTTGGTCTTGCATCAGCAGGGTGCCGCACGGTACAATGAGCGGCGCCGAGCATCGCAAGCTGGGACGCCACCAAACGGGAACAATCGGGCGAACGAAGGCCGAAGGAACGGTCTGGACGCTAGCCACAGTGGAGGAGACCGTCTCTAAGCCTGCCAAGTCCTCGCCCTATGGCCCTCATATCTTCTCTGCCAGCCGTGCGGGGAACACTTCAGCGCTCTCCCGCTGCCCAGGGGTCTGACGTCCACTTGACGTCAACCTTTCACGGTGCTATACTCCGAACAGAAGCTCTCCATGAGCACCAGTCCGTGGTGGTCCGCAGAAAGGCCTCTCCGAGCAAGGAGGCAAGGTTGGTTCCTCCCAGCCTGAACGGCGAGCAACTCCTCGAGGACCTCCATTCCCTGGCCCAGTTTGGAGCGTCGCCGGGTGGGGCCATCAATCGAGTCGCCTACAGCCCAGCAGACCAGCAGGCGCGACAGTGGGTCGAAGCTCAGATGCGAGACCTGGGCCTCCAGGTGACCAGAGATCGGGCCGGGAACAGCATCTGCTGCTACCCTGGCCGGGTGCCCCAACTACCTCCCATCGGCCTCGGCTCTCACACGGATAGCGTGCCAAACGGCGGACGATACGACGGGGCTCTCGGAGTTGCCGCGGCTATGGCCTGCGTTCGAGCTTTGCGGGACGCAGGAGTGATGCTCAGACATACAGTCGAGGTCCTCAACTTCGCGGCTGAAGAAGCTACCATGGGAGGCACTCTCGGCAGCAGGGCCATGGCTGGCACCCTGGACCTGGGAATGCTCCATGCCCCCGCGTGGGATGGTGCCCCGGTCAGCAGCCACCTGAGAGCAGCGGGGCTGGACCCAGAGACACTTGCCCAGGCCCGTCGAGACCAGGGGAGCCTGGCCTGCTTCCTGGAAGTGCACGTGGAACAAGGAGGCGTCCTGGAGGCGGCCGGACTACGCATAGGGGTAGTCGAAGGGATCGTCGGCATCCGCCGCTACACGGTGTGCTTCGAGGGGTTGGCCAATCACGCCGGCACCACCCCCATGGACGGGCGGCGCGACGCGCTGGTCATGGCCGCGCCTTTCATCCTGGCGGTGCGGGATATCGCGGTGAAACATGGAACCGTCGGCACTGTGGGGTCGCTGCACCTCCAGCCCGGTACTCCCAGTGTCATCCCGGGGCTCGTAGAATTGAGCGTGGAGACCAGAGGACTCAGCGAATCTAGCCTCGACGACGGCGAGAACGATCTGGCACAGGCGGCGAGAAAGGCAGGTGGCGAACTCGCCGTGCTCTCCAGGAAGGCGCCGGCGCGGTCGGACGGCCGCCTTCTGGAGTGGCTGATTTCGTCCTGTGAGGAGTTAGGGGTGGCCTACCAGCGCATGCCCAGCGGCGCGGGCCACGATGCCATGTGCATCGCTCACATCGCACCACAGGCCATGCTCTTCGTGCCCAGTCGAGGAGGGATAAGCCACTCTCCCGAAGAGTTCACTGATCCTGAGAGTTGCGTCACAGGCGCCCGGGTGCTGCTGAACGCCTTGCTCAAGATCGACGCCGCGCTGGACGCCCAGGGGGTGAGCTAGGGAGGGGCCACCGCTTCGAATGGGGAAGCCATGGACCAGAGCCTGAGGAGCATAATCCACGACTGGGAACGCACTGGCGACCTGCACCGTGTCGAGCGGGTCGTAGACCCCTGCTACGAACTGGGCGTGGTGCTCTCCTTACGGAAGGAAGGCCCGGCCCAGTTCTTCCGCCGGGTCCAGGGCTACGGGATGCCCGTCGTGGGCAACGTCCTCAACACCAGGGACAAGATTGCTCGTGGGCTTGGCGTGGAGCCTTCCAGACTGCAGAGAGCCTGCATCGAAGCCCTGGAGCAGGGTATTCAGCCAGTGGTGGTCGCGGCAGGCCCCGTGCAGGACGTGCTCCACGAGAGGCCTGTGGATATTGGAGCGTTGCTCCCTGTGCCTACCTGGTTCGAACGAGAGCGTGGACCGTACATCACCGCTGGGGTGATCGTCGCCAAAGACCCGGAGACGGGCCGGCGCAACGTATCCATAGCGCGACTGCGGGTAGAAGGCGGAAATCGACTCATGGCGGGTATCGCACCCACGCACCACCTGGCGGAGTTGACACGGAGGGCACAGGCTCGAGGTGAGCCGCTGGAGATGGCGGTGTCCATCGGGAACCACCCTGCGGTACTCATCGCCTCCCAGATGTATGTGGACCTGGGTCACGACGAATACGAAATCGCAGGCGGTCTGCTCCACGAGCCGCTGAGTCTGGTACACTGCCGGACGGTTGATCTGGAGGTGCCCGCCGAAGCGGAGATCGTTCTGGAAGGCGCTCTCTACCCCGAGAAGCGCATCGATGAAGGCCCTGTCTCCGAGTTCCCTGGCTTCTACGTAAACTACGGTCCTGGCTACGCGGTGCACATCGAGGCCATCTCTCACCGACATGATGCCATCTACCAGGCCATCCTCCCCGGCCGTGCCCCTGAGCACTGCCTGCTAGGGGGAGTGGCCATCGGAGCTACCGTCTGCCGAAGCTTGCAGCGGGTGATGCCCAACGTGCAGCGAGTGCTGGTCACCGACGGCGGCATGGGCCGACTGCACGCCATCATCAGCATGCACCGCCCCCAACCTGACCAGGGGAAACGGGTTATCAGTTTGGCTATGGAGCAAGTCAATCTGTTGAAGCTGGTAATCGTCGTCGATGACGAGGTGGACCCCGAGGACTGGGTCCAGGTGGAAAGCGCCTTGGCGACCAGGATGCGCGGCGAGCGAGACATCGTCCTTTTCCCCGAAGCGAGGGCGGATCGCTGCGAGCCCCTGGAGGAGCACGGCACGGTGACCAAGGTGGGCATCGTGGCCACGAGCCAGCCAGGCGATGGAGAGCCAGGGGGGCGATTTGAGCTGGCCGGCCCGCCCGCAGGCATCTTGGAGCGTGTGCGGCGCGAGCTGAACACCTACTGACTTGGGAGCAAGCAGGAGATACACATGAGCCTCGAGCTGGACGGACATAGCCTCACCGCCTCACAAGTAGTCATGGTGGCTACAGCACCACAGGACCAGCAGCCTGCGGTCTCTCTCTCGGCCGAGTCGCGCCAGCGACTGGCGAAGGCGCGGCGATACGTGGAGGAGCACTGGTTGAAGCCTGATGCCCCGCCCATCTACGGCTTCAACACCGGCGTGGGCAAGCTGAAGGACTCGGCCATCGCGCTGGCGCAGATCGATCTCTTCCAGGAGATGCTGATCAACTCCCACAGTGCCGGCGTCGGCAAGCCGCTCCCGGTAGAGGTCGTGAAGGCCATCCTCCTTCTCAGAGCCAACACCTTCGCTCGAGGCTGCTCCGGCGTGCGCCCAGAGGTGGTGGACAGGCTCCTTCAAATGCTCAACCGTGGCGTGCTTCCCGTGATCCCAGAGCTTGGCTCCGTGGGAGCGAGCGGTGACCTGGCTCCCCTGGCTCATCTGGCCGGAGTGCTCGTGGGCCACCCCCAGGCAGAGGCCTTCTATGCTGGCGAACGTTTGCCAGCCGGGGCTGCTCTCGCGAGGGCGGGGATCGAGCCGGTGCGGTTCGGTTTGCAGGCCAAAGAGGGGCTGGCCTTGATCAACGGCAGCACCGTCTCTCTGGCCATAGCGATACTGAACGTGGACGCTGCGGGTCGGACACTGGCCCACGCCGAAATCGCGCTGGCCCTCAGCCTGGAGGCGATGAGAGGCGAGTTGACCGCCTTCGACCCTCGTATCCAGGGCGCACGCCCTCACCCGGGTCAATCTCAAACGGCCGAGATCGTGCGCCGTCTGACGGACGGCAGCGAACGCTGCACCGAAGCAGCGCGGCAAGTAGCCTTGCCTGACGAAGGCCGGCTTCCAGCCCAGACGATCTCAGCACGCGTGCAGGACGCCTATTCCCTGCGCTGCGCACCCCAGGTGCATGGACCGGTGCGAGACGCTCTGGTGTACATAGAGGGGATCCTGGCCAGGGAGATCAACTCCTCCACCGACAACCCGTTGATCTTCGAGACGGAGCGCGGCTACGACGTCCTCAGCGGGGGCAACTTCCACGGCCAGTACCTGGCCCAGGCCATGGACCTGCTGGCCATGGTGATGGCCGACCTGGGCAGCATCAGCGAGCGACGAACCTACCGTTTGCTGGATCCGACCATGAGCTACGGCCTGCCCAGCAATCTGGTGGCGAAGCTCCCAGGGCTGAATACCGGTTATTCCATCGCCCACTGCTCCATGGCCGCCCTCGTGGCAGAGAACAAGACGCTCTGTATGCCAGCCAGCGTGGATTCTATTCCCACCAAGAGCAACCAGGAAGACCACGTCAGCAATAGCACCTGGTCTGCTCGCAAGGCACACTCAGTGGTGGAGAACGTAGAACACATCGTGGCCACCGAGATGCTCATCGCAGCCCAGGCGCTCAGTCTGACCGAGCCCTTGCTGGGAGGCTTCAGCCTGGGCCGGGGCTCCGCTGCAGCCTACGCCAGACTTCGCCAGCGGATCCCGGCCGCGCTGGACGGCGACCGGTGGCTGCATGCCGATCTCATTACTGCCCTGGAGCTTCTGCGCAGCGACGCCGTTCTCCAGGCCGTGGAACAAGCCATCGGTCCCATCCAGTAGCGGGATCACCGTCAGCAGTCGTTCCGACTTGATACGAGGAGGTGCTCACGTGGACCTGGCCATCGCCGGAGGTCAAATCGTCACCGAACACGGGCGCTTCCACGCCGACGTGGGCGTCGTCGGAGGGCAAATCGTAGCCCTGACAGTTCCCGGCCGTCTCCCGGAAGCCGCAGAAACCATGGACGCCTCGGGCATGCTCATCCTCCCGGGCGCGATTGACGTCCACTTCCACAGTCGTACGCCAGCCTACCCTGAACGCGGAGACTTCTACACGGAAACCAGGGCGGCAGCGGCAGGTGGCGTGACCACCGTCCTGGAGATGCCCATCTCCAAGCCGGGATGCGCCACGCCGGAGACTTTCCGCAACCGTCGGCGGCTGGTCGAAGAACAAGCCGTCATCGACGTCGGCCTCTACGGTGCGCCGGGGACCCTCAACCGCGCCGACGTCCTGGGGATGGCGGAGGAGGGTGCCATAGCCTTCAAGATCTTCATGCACAGGCCGGTCCTGGGCCGCGAAGACGAGTTCGTGGGCATCTGTCTCACCGAGGACGAGGAGTTGTACCAGACGCTCTCTCTGGTCAAGGAAACCGGCAGGCTTCTCGTGGCGCACTGCGAGAGCGATTCCATGCTGGAGGCCGGCCTCGCGCGCATCAAGGCCGCGGGACGGACCGATCCACAGGCCCACATGGATTCTCGCCCCCCCGTCGTGGAGGCCGCGGGGGTCGCCCGGCTGCTCGCACTGGCCGAAGATCTGGAGGCGCCCGTGCACGTGGCCCACGTGAGCTCAGCTCACGCGCTCCGGGTGATCCGCCGCTTTCAGCGGGCCAGTGTGGACGTGTCGGCGGAAACCTGCCCCCACTACCTGTTCTTTACCGAAGACGACTATCAACGCTTGGGCCCTTATGCCAAATACAACCCTCCTATCCGCACCGCCGATGACCAGCACGCCCTCTGGAGAGGGCTGCTGGACCGGAGCATCAGCGTCGTCAGCAGCGACCACGGCCCCTATCTCGTGGAAGAGAAGGAGCGTTATCGAGATCAACCGTGGTTGATCCCATCCGGAGGCCCTGGCGTCCAGACCCTGTTGCCGATGATGATGACCGCTGCCCTTCAGGCCCTGCTCTCGGTGGAGCAGGTAGTGCGGCTGGTCAGCGCGGAGCCGGCCCGTCTCTTTGGCCTGAACCGATGGAAGGGCAGGGTGGAACCTGGGATGGACGCCGACCTGTGTGTCTACGACCCGCGGCCCAAGACCGTCATGACCAGAGACAAGATGCAGAGCAAGGCACGGGACGTGGACAGACTCTACGAGGGGATGCCGCTCCAGGGGGAGGTTGTTGCCACCATCTCGGGCGGGCGAGTCGTCTACAGGAACGGCGATATTCTGGCAGAGCGGGGAAGCGGGCGGTTCATCGCGCCTGACTGACGGCCCTGCGAGCCAGGCTCCGCGGGACAGCGGACACCCGGTCCCGGCTGCTCATGCGAACCGCACACGCACGACGCGAGAGCACAACCTGGCCATTCGGAAGGTACCTATGACTTCACATACCGCGGCGACAGAGCAGACGACACAGGCGACCGTGAGGAAGAGTGTCTCCCAGTTGACCGGCCTGTTCAGGCAAGATCCCGGTGCCTTCTCCAGGGAGGCCGAAGTGCACTCCAGGCTGTCGGCCCTGCTGGCCAGCCATCCCTCTTTGACCCTGGAGACGCCGAACGGACCACTCCCCCTGGTCCGCCAGGAGTACGCGACCCCGTTCAAGTGCCAGATGGGCGACCTGAGGTTCGAGGTGCTCGAGGACACTTCAAGAGGCAAGCGAGGGCACTACGACCTAGTGGTGTTCAATCCCTGGTGGGCGGACAAGGCCCCCCTCGAGGCGATGAGGAACGACAACTTCGCCCTCTTCCGTGGGCAGATCAGAGACAGGGCACGGCCAGACGACCCTCCTCTGTGTCTGGCGGGCATCGAGATCTATCTGATCCGCACTGAGCGCCCCCGCCTGGCAGACTACAGCCGTATTGGGCAGGACTATCGCAAGCTGCTGCTTTCCGGCACTCTGGCCAGCGGCTGGCAGTTCATGGACCACCGCTACATGCTGGTCTTCAGCCAGCACTCGCAGCCCCACGAGGCGAAGTGGCGGGGGTTGGTGCAGGCCAGTTGGGACCGCGATGTCGATCCCAGGAACGTCTGGCTGATCTGGACTTCGCCCCAGGGTTCCAGGTCCTCGGGGTGAGGTGAGGCCGTCCAACCCCGTATTGATGCCACACCCCTTCTATGCTATAATCTCCCCGCAGAGCCAGCATGGGCGCGGGCATCCCGCGTCTGTGATCACGCCCGGCACATCCACGGGCGCAGCCTCACCAGCGATCCCAGGGGCGCTGACAGGCAAGATGCCGACCAGCAACCCGCACGACGACAAACGCCACGGGGTAAGAGCGATGGAACGCACCATGTTCGGCCACTTCCATAGATCCGTAGAGAGGTTCCCCGACAAGGACTTCCAGCGCGTCAAGAAGGAAGGCTCCTTCCACGGAGTGACGTACCGCCAGGCGTATGAGACCGTTCTGGGAATCGGCACCGGCCTGATCAACTTCGGGGTCGGAAGGGGCGACAAGGTCGCCGTGGTCTGCGACAACCGCCCAGAATGGATCCTCATCAATCTTGCCCTCCAGGGCATAGGTGCGCCCGACGTGCCCCGCGACGCGGCTGTGCCTTTGTCCGAGCTCAAGAGCATTCTGGACGATTCCAAATCCAGGTTCCTCATCGTCGAGAACGAAGAAGTGCTGGATCGGGTTCACCCCATACTGGGCCAGTTCCCCTTCGTGGCGGCAGTGTTCCTCATCGACGGCCATCCCAAAGGCCAGGAGAACGTTTTCTCGCTGGCCGATGTTCTCACCGAAGGGAGCACTCAGGTCGGCCAGGGCAGCAGTGCCTTGCTGACGGCAGCCAGGAAGGTATCTCCTGACGACGTGTCGACGATAGTCTATACCTCCGGCACGCAAGGCATCCCCAAGGGGACCATCCTCACTCACGCCAACTTCGCCTACCTGTTCGAGGTGGTCCCTCCGCTCCTGCAACTGACCGAGAAGGAGCGCGTGCTCAGCTTCTTACCACCATGGCATCTCTTCGAGAGGGCGATAGACTACATCGTCCTGGCCCTGGGCGCCTCGTTGTCCTACACCACTGCGAGGGATGTCCTGAGAGACCTGGAGCTGGAGAAGCCCACCTTCTTCGCCTCTGTGCCCAGGGTCTGGACCGCCCTATACGAGCGAGCGATCAAGGAGATGAAGAGGCAAAGACCTCCCCTCGACCGACTGCTGCCCAGCCTGGTGGAGAAGGCGATCATTTACAAGAAAGCCGTCAACAGGAGAAACGGCAGATACCCCTATCCCGCACAGAACAGGGGCCATCGGGTCAAGGCCCTCAGAGAGAGTGCCGCCAACTTCGTAGCCTACAGGCTCGCCGACCTCCTCGTCTTCTCCGGACTGCGCAAGGCGCTGGGGGGCGAACTGAGAGGGGCCGTCTTCGGCGGCGCTCACCTGCCCGAGCACATAGAGGATTTCCTGGACGCGGCGGGTCTGGAGGTCTTGGAGGCCTACGGGATGACGGAAGCCTCTCCGGTTCTCACCGTCAGACTCTTCGGCGGGACTCTCTACACCGCGGGCAAGCCCATCCCCGGCACAGAGATACAGATCCTCGACAAGTACCTGAATCCCGTGGAACCAGGAACACAGGGGGTGATCTACGCCCGGGGCCCCCAGATCATGAAAGGATACACGAGTCTGGAGCTCACCAGCAGGGTTCTCTCGCCCTCCTCCGATGGTCAGCCGTGGAAATGGTACAACACCGGCGACTATGGCGTGATCACGCCGACTGGTGACCTGAAGATCCTGGGCAGAGTGGGCGACGACTTCAAGCTCGTCAACGGTGAGTGGGTGATCCCGCAACCGCTGGAAGATCTGATTCGTACCAGCCAGTACGTGCACGAGGTCATGCTCGTGGGGGCCAACAGAAAGTTCGTCGGCGCCCTGATCTTTCCAGACTGGGACAGCATCGAAAGATACGCACGCGAACACAACCTGGACTACCCGAGGGACGACCCGGACGCTGCCCGGCTGGCCCTCTCCAGAAACGAGGAGGTTCGGGCTCTCATCGGAGGAGAGATACGGAAGAGGGTCTCTCGCGAGAACGGCGTCAGGCCCTGGGAAGAGATCGTCACCTTCGCCATCCTGCCCCAGGAGCTCCGCGTGGGAACCGAACTCACGGCTACCATCAAGCTCCGAAGGCATTTCATCGGGCAGGAGTACGAGCAGGTGATAGAAGACCTGTATCGATAGCCAAGCCAGAGGGGTGTACTGCACCATGGACGTCGCCCAAGCGGTCGAGCGCCTCCTCGAAGCGCAGCCTCTGGCCCTGACCACCGATTTCGATGGGGCGATCAGCGAGATCGCTGCCACTCCCGGACTGGCTTCTGTACACCCCAGGTGCCGCGACCTGCTGGCCCAACTGGTCCATAAGCTGCCGCTGGTAGCCATCCTTTCGGGAAGACCGGCGACGGAGGTGCGCCAATTGACAGGGATCGAGGAAATCGTGTATCTGGGCAACCACGGACTGGAATGGTGGCAGGATGGAACGGGCCACATCGAACCATCCGTCTCCCAGGATCTGCCGAAGATTGGATCTATCCTCGAGGCAGCACGCCGCGCCCTCGATCTGCCTGGGCTGACCTTCGAAAACAAGGGAGCCACGGCCTCGGTCCACTACCGCCTGACCGAGGATCCCATCCAGGCCAGAAACCAGGTGCTGGCAGTGCTACACGACCTGACGAGAGGCACGGGGGTCAGGGTGGTAGAAGGCCGGCGCGTGGCGGAGCTGAGACCTTCCGTCCGTGTCGACAAGGGTACCGCTCTCTCTGGACTTCTGAGGAGGTACCCGGTGAGGACGGCCGTCTATGCCGGTGACGACGTCACCGACGTGGACGCCTTCGCGGGGATGCGCCACTGGGCACAGCAGGAGGACGGCAGATCGGTAGCCGTAGCCGTCGCCTCTCCAGAAGCGCCACCGGAACTGTCAGACTCCGCCGATCTGGTCGTGGAGAGCGTGGATGGGTGGGCCGATTTTATGCACTCTCTTCTGACCAGCCTGGATGCCCGGCAGGCCGACTAGTCCCACTCGCTCCGATTCTCCACGAGGCAGCTCGCTGCGATGCAAGAAAGGCAACCGAGAGGTCACCGTGCAAACCAGAGCCTTGTGCTTCATCAGTCTGGCCTGCCTCACGTGGGCCCTCGTCGCCTGTGACCTTCAGGCGCCAACCCGATCAGACCAACTGCTTGCCGAGATAGACCAGCAGGAACACAAATGGCTGGAGAAAGACATCGACAGTTATCGCATCGTGGTCTCCTGCGTTTGCAGCACATGGCATGCCCAGACCCAGGAGATCCTGGTGAGCGAAGGGAAAGTAGTAGAGCAGTCAGCAACGTGCGCTCCGGCCCCAGCAGAGTCCGGTGAATGCGAGGTGGAGTCCTTCGATCCTGAAGAGTACACAGTCGCCGGGCTATTCGCGTTGGCGCACTCGTTGGCCGAGAGCGACGCCGGAAACTGGACCGAGATCGAGTACGACCCCACCTACGGGTTTCCGGTGCGCATAGCCTACGACGACCCTGACATGATGGACGAGGACTCCTACTGGGGCGTGAGGTCGTTCGAAGTAAGCCAGTAGGAAACCTCTTGCGCCGTGATGGAGGTGTGGGCGATGCCGCGAGTTGGGTGCGCGGGCATCCACGGGGATCCTCAAATCCTACTGGCTGGCGGCGCCGCATGTGGCTACGCAGGATTGGCCGCAAGCCGTCCCTGCCTGAAAGGCCGCCGAACCACAGGAGGCCTCAACTGCCCCACACTCCGCGCCAGGGATACGGAGTCCTCTGTTCCTCGTCAGGGCTGCCTCCCGAGCCAACTGTGCATCCCTCAGCTCAACCTGCATCTCTGCGTACCGCTCGATGTGCGCCAGGACGTAACTCCATCTCTCCACACCACACCTCCAACAGGCACGTGACCTCACCGGCACAGAGCGCCAGTGTCGCTTTGGCAGGCCAGACAGCGGCTCGTGAAGGCTGGCTTGCAAGCCAGACCACGGCCTTGCTACTCAGTCGTGTTCTTGACTGCTCTGACGCTGATGCTGTCTACTCGCGGCCCACCCCTTTTCTCGACGGCACCGCAGCAGCAATCGGTACCAGCGAGGAGGCCGAACGCGTTCACCCTGTCCACCACGGTGACCTCCTCGAATCCTGCTTTCTTGATGAGCCGGAGGTACTCTGCTTCCTCTAGCGTGCCGCCGAGGCACTGCGCCCATGCCGAGAGGTCATTCCGCACCTCCTCCGGGAGTCCAGACGACACCAGGTCGGAGATGAGCAGCGCCCCGCCAGGCTTCAGCACGCGATACGCTTCACTGAATACTCTCTCCTTGTCGGGAGAGAGATTGACCACACAATTAGAAATGATGCGATCTACGCTTTCGCTCTCTACCGGCATGTCTTCCATCTCTCCCAACCTGAACTCCACCATGTGCCCCACGCCGGCGCGCTCAGCGTTCTGTCTTGCCTTCTCAATCATCTCGGGGGTCATGTCCAGGCCGATGACCTTCCCCCCCGTCCCCACCATCCGAGCAGCGAGAATGACATCCAGGCCGAGCCCGGAACCCAGATCGAGAAGCACCTCACCCTCCCGAAGGCCGACGAAGGCCAGCGGACTGCCGCACCCCAGCGAGGGCACCGTGCTTACGGCGGTCCCACACGCTGACTCCGACTGAGGAACGTCGCCGTCCTGCGCTCCAGGCTGTACTCCTCCACAACAGGCTTGCGGGCCACAGCACGACGGCATCGCCAGTTGGGCTCGTGCCCCATAGTAGGCCTTCACGGCCCCTTTGATCCGTTCTTCTCGTGACTTCTCCACCACACTACCTCCTCAAACCTCTGGTATGGTATCGTTCAGTCTCCTCAGCAGTTCACTCAGTTGCCGAAGCTCGTTGTCCTTCAGGCCCTCACAGCAACCCTCAAACATCGTCTCCAAGCCGGGAGTTGCGCTCTCCAACGCTCTACCCTCGTCAGTCAGCCGTACGAGGAGGCTTCTACGGTCTTCTGGGTTCGATTGTCGAGCGACCAGCCCTTTCCTCTCCAGCGTGTCTACGACCCCCGTGATCGTCGATGGCGAGCAGCAACAGGCCGATGCCAGCTCGTTGAATTGCTGCCCATCGCTCTGCCACAGCAGGCTCAAGACCGAATACTGGGCTGGAGTGAGCTCGACGGAGCCTATCTGCCGTCTCTGAAGCCGGGTCAGTTTCTTGGCCACCACATCTACGAGACGGTACACCTCTGCCACCGACCCTGGTTCGAACTCGCTCTCTGGCAACACACAGGTCTCTCCGCTCATTTCTCGGCCCCCCCAGGGCCAACAGAACGTTGCTCCTCGTACTGTCAGAGCCAGTATTATATGGCTCCTAATCATTGCCATCCTAATTATATCTCAGAGTTGTCTGTATGTCAAGCCAGAAAGAGGTATGAGAGCTCGTGAGAGCACCTGCAGGACCCTTCATTTGGCCACCTTTCTCGGGCTTACGCCCTCTTGCGCGTTTTTCCGCTCCCGTGCTCGCAGAGCGCAGACGCCAAGCCGCTCGGAATCTCAGAACGGCTCACCAGGTTCAGACCAGAGGAGGCCACCGTAACCGTGGCTGGGGCAGGCGGTCATCCGGAGAGGGAGGCCTTCGGGGATTCGTACGCTGGCTCTCGGCGCAGGTGAGGTCAGGCCTTTATCCTCCCTGTGCGATTCGCCTACACCACACCGGACGGGCCAGCTTGCTTTGGGCACAGCAGAGCACGGTGCTCTGGCAGGGGGATAGATCAGTCAACAGACGGAGGGCACGCACTGTCAGAAGCTGAGTTCGGCCGCTCTCTCCAGGGAAGTCGAGAAATGCCTCTCTGGAGAATCCGCCGATCCGGCCGGTCGAGGCGTCAGGAGCCTCGCGATGCGGCTACTGGGGGTAACGACCCAGGACCAGACAGGCGTTTTGGCCACCGAACCCAAACGAGTTGCTCAGGGCGATGTCCACTTTGGCCTCTCGTGCCACGTTCGGCACACAGTCCAGGTCGCATTCGGGGTCCGGCGTCTCCCAGTTGATGGTGGGATGCAGGATGCCGGTCTTGATGGTCATGATGGTAGCTATGGCCTCGACTGCACCAGAGGCACCCAGGAGATGGCCGAGCATAGACTTGGTGGCGTTCACAGGAATGCGATAGGCATGATCTCCCATGATGCTCTTGATCGCCACCACTTCTGCCGGGTCGCCTATGAGCGTGGCCGTAGCGTGAGCATTGATGTACTGAATGTCCTCGGGTCGCAGCCCGGCATCGTCGATGGCCCTCCGCATGGCCAGTGCAGAGCCACGTCCCTCGGGATCGGGAGCGCTTACGTGGTAGGCATCGGTGGTCACTCCGTACCCCAGGATCTCGGCCTCTATTCTCGCTCCCCGTGCCAGGGCATACTCCAGATCCTCCAGAACCAGGACGCCACACCCCTCAGAGGGCACGAACCCGTCCCGGTTTGCGTCGAAGGGGCGTGAGGCTTTCTCGGGCTCGTCGTTGCGAGTGGAGACGGCACGCATAGCGCAGATGCCCGCCAGCGCCAGTGCGCAGACTGTCGACTCTGTGCCCCCGGCGAGCACCACCTTGGCCAAGCCTTCACGTACGGCCCTCGCACCCTCACCGATGGCCTGCGTCCCGGACGCACACGCCGCGATCACTGTGGAGGTATATCCCTTGATCCCAAAGGCGCAGCCCACGTGATGAGCAGCCGCGTTGGGCATCATGTTGGGTATGAACAGCGGTGGAATGCGTCGCACCCCCTTGTCCAGCAAGATCAGGTGCGCCCTCTCGCCCTCCACCAGACCGCCACCGATCCCCGTACCCAGCACCACACCCACGTCTTCGGCGATGCTATCGTCCACCACCAGGCCCGCCGCGTCCACAGCCATCTTCGCCGCAGCCACGGCGAGCTGGCTGAAACGGCTCATGCGCCTGGACTCCCTCTCGTCCATGTACCGGCTCGGGTCGAAACCTTTCACCTCACCATTGATCTGAACGGGGAAAGGAGATGCGTCGAATCGTGTGATCCGGGTGATGCCCGAGCGACCTTCCACCAAGCCCTTCCAGGTCTCTTCCACATCGAGACCCAGCGGAGTGAGAGCTCCCATCCCGGTGACCACCACTCTTTTCCTGTCCTCCCTCGTCATGCCCACCACCTCCTGCTCGCTCCTGACCGAATGGAACCCCTGATCCTTGCACACCTGCCTTACGCCAAGAGCCGGCCTCTACGAAGAGGACGCCGCTGGCCCTCTACCTGACCACCAGGAAGATGGGGACGAACATGTCCCGCTCGAGGAGATGCCCATGATTCCCCAGGCGTCCCTCTTCCTCTACCTTGTGCATGCCGTGGTCCGCGAAGATCACGACCAGAGTTCCTTCAGGAAGCATCTCGATGATCCGCCCCACGGCCGCGTCCACCTCCTCCACGGTAGCGCTCTCCTCAGCGGAACCCGGACCATAGGTGTGACCGGTGTCATCGATACCATGGAAGTGGACGAAGAGGATGTCTGGCAGTCCTGATCGTAGCACCTCCAGAGTCTTGGCCAAGACGTTGTCGTCAGTGCTACCATTGCCATCGAAGTCGGCGGACAGCTCGAATTCTGCTCCGCGCAGCGCGAAGGCCAGGCTCTCGCCCTCCACCGCCACCACCTTCAACCCCGCCGCTGAAGCCACATCGAAGAGCGTCTCTGTGTCCGTCTTTCGAATCCCACTCCGGTCGACGCCGTGCACGTCGGGCGAGGCGCCTGTGAGGAGAGAAGCTGTGGACACGGAGGTGATGGAAGGGTACGTGGTCACGGCGACCAGCGGTTCTCCCAGCCCAGCCAGATTAGGGATCAAGCCCTCGGCGAGAGCCTCGGTGTACCGCACGTATCCGAAGCCATCGAGAAAGATAAGCGCCACACGATCGGCGCCAGGTACCGGCAACGCCTGCCCCGTGGCCTCCGAGGGCACCGGGAGGCCCAGGGCCGTAGCTGCGGTGGGCGCGATGTCGGTAATGGACGCCTGGACAGCGTCCACCATCGGCGAGGGCTCGGCTTCCACACGCGAGGCCCGCACGCGGTCGCCGTCAATAAGCAAGGTGCCATCATCCAGCCACCACGCTCCACCTGCAACGGAGGCCCACTCGAAACCGGCCGGAGCACCGGTCCCCTCGATAGTAACGCTGAGAGAATCGACAGCGATATATCCCGCAGCCTCGAGCACGCGCTCGAGGGGCACCGCTTGCCGTCCCTCCAGCGTCTGGGCGAAATCGCTGAACTCCCGGAGTTCGACCGCATCGACCTGGAATGACTCACCCTCCGGGCCTATTACACTCACCTGCCAGCGAGTTCCGCACCCAGACAGGACGAGCGTCAGGAACAGGGCCAAGAGGACTATTGGTACGCAGGTACGCTTTGCTACCCCGCGCAACGGATGTCCCTCCCAGAATGACGTGCGCCAGGATCCGAGGGCATCTCCAGTGCACATAACCCCGGCCAATCTACACCCCGTGCAGCCTGCCGATTCTTGTATACCACCCCAACCCCCTTCCAACAAAAGCCTGCGGGCCACTCACCCGCAGGCAGCAGACGTTCGATCTCTCACCTCGACAGCACGCAATACAACAACTACGCTGTCAGCGCAGCTACGTTCTCGACCCTGGTGACTCCAGGCACCTGCTCCTTCAAGGTCTTCTCGACACGCATCTGAATCGTCATGGCCGAGAATGGGCACCCAGCACAGGCACCCACCAATCTGACTTTGACCACGCCGTCGTCACTCACGTCCACCAGTTCGACGTCTCCCCCATCGATCTTCAGGAACTCCCTGATCTCCTCCAGGGACTTCTCTACTTCCTCACGCATGGTTCCTGCACCTCTCCCTCTACTGGGCTCTGGCCTCAGTTTCTGCTACGCCTCCTCATATCATACCAGGTAAATCCATGAGCCGCCAGTCAGCTTTGGCCCTGCCTCCCCCGCAGATTGACCATCAAGGTCCCCCCTCCGGCCAGTAACAAGCCCGCCACTCTCTCCGGGCCAAGCTCCTCACCCAGAAAGAGCCAGGCGAGGACGGCGATCTGTCCCAGCATCGTGCTATTGATGATGCTGGACTCCACCGCCGTCAGCGTACGCAGCGTCCGATTCCACAGCGTGAAAGCAAAGGCGGTGTTCACGAAGGCGAGCCAGGCGATGATCACCCAATGCCTGGCATTCAGCGGCGGAAGCCCCTGAGCGATCAGGCCCGTCGTGAGCAGTACCACAGCACCAATACCCATGCTGACCGCAGTTACCGGCAGCGGGTCGATGTCGCCCCGCCGGTTGATACTCCGCCCCAGGACGGACGATCCGGCGTTGGCCAACACACCCAGCAACACAGCCAGCAGCCCGACCCCCTCGATGCGCAAGTCTGCGGCGGGGTAGAAATAGACCAGTACGCCCCCCACGTTCAGGAGCACGCCAGCCCACTGAAGGATGGTCAACGGCTCGGCCAGCGCCCAGACGCCCACGAACGCCACAGCCACAGTAGTGAGATTCCAGAGCAGGCTGACCATCATCGCCGGCAGGTAGGCCAGGGCCAGGAACGACGCACCCTGGGTGACCGAGCAGAACATTACGCCCAGCACCGCCAACTCCAACCATCTCCGACGGCCAAGCCGCGACACGACCCCCCTGCTGACCGAGCGCAGGAGCAGGGGAAGAAGGCACAGAAAGGCGAGGACGTATCGCAGGCCAGCAAAGGTCAGAGCAGGCAGGTCCTGGAGGCCGATCTTGATCAACACCCACGATGTGGACCAGAGGAACGTGACGAGGAGGGCTTGAAGAATGGCACGCAGGTGCGGAAACCGATTCCTCAGCATGTCAACAGGCTAGTCCCCCGAGGTGTAACCTGAATCAGTCCGTTGGAAAGAGCATCATCACCAACCCGTGGCGCCCACTCCCTGTCATCCCCGTCGAGTCAGGCGAGCACCGAGCAGACCGTTCGCTCCCGGTACCAGTTGGCCCACCGCAGGCATCGTTGAGCGACCGCGGTGGGATTATAGCAGACGCCTTGCGCGGAGCCAAAGGCGCAACATGAGGTCGCTGCACCAGGCACCGCGCGTAAAGTGCGCACCGGATTGACTCTTCACTTCTTCGTGCCCTGGTACTGGCCATCGCTGCGGCCTGCCCATAGGCTTCCCCTCCTGACGAGCCGAGGTATCCGCCCACGTCCACGGCCGAAGGCGCGGGGAACCTGGAGGCCGCCAGGTCGCGGCCAGGCCCCCGTCGTGGTACAATCAGTGGCCAGTTGCGCCGAGCTCTCTCCGAACCTTGCGTTCTGATACTGAGCCAGGACCGTGCTGAACAGCGTTTCCCTGACCACGGACAGCGGCAAGAGATCCTTCCTGGTGGGCAGCAGTGGCGTGGATACGCTTGCGCACTTGACGGCCCTGGCGAAGGAACTACAATCGCAAGGCGGCCCATGGGCCGCCTTCAATCCCTGCCACAGTGACAGATGTGCCTCAGGCCAGGCAACCGGTGCCAGCCAGTATCGGAACCCTCGATTCCCTCCTGCGGCACCTTTCGCAGCAGGCCACGCTGGCAGAAGTCGTCTGCGGACAGGATACTGCATCTCGGCGAAGATGCGACACAACTTCAGCATGGGCAGGACCCCCCGGCGGACGGTACCGGGCGGAGTCAGTCGTTTCTATCGCCTGTCCTGTTCGAAGGAGGGCCTGTGCACGGCCCGTCGTTGCCGCCTTTCCCGCATGCCCAGGCCGGCGAACGAAGCGCTTCCCGGCTCTGTAAGGCATGGAGTGAAGGGCGCGTCGGACGGTGATCGAAGGAGGAGTGCCGGTCAATTGCCGGGCTTACACAGACACATCCATGCACGGTTGCAGCTTGAACCGCTGTCAGAGGAGGATCAGCATGGCTTCCAGCTTCTTTGAAGACGTATATCGGGTTGTCTCCGTGATTCCTCACGGGAGAGTAGCGACCTACGGACAGATTGCCGCCTGCCTGGGGAATCCTCGGGCTGCCCGCACAGTGGGGTGGGCGCTAAGCTCTCTGCCAGAGGGAAGGGATGTGCCGTGGCACCGAGTGATCAACTCCCAGGGGTTTGTCAGCGGCCCATCCAGCGGGCGCCGGGCGAACGAGCAGAGGGCTATGCTGGCGGAGGAGGGCGTCGCTTTCGATGAAGCCGGGCGCGTCGATCTGGGTAGATACGGCTGGGTGATCACTCTGTGAACGGTGCGCACCTCCACTATCGGCGCAACTTTGGCTCCCTGATGGGCGACTGGGTGTTCTTCGTCACCGGCATGGCCTTCGTCAGCTATACCAGTGTCACTCCGTCGTTCGTCAACCAGCTCACGAACTCCGCTCTCCTGATCGGCATGGCCGCCACCATCCCCAACGGAATCTGGCTTCTCCCCCAACTCTTCGCTGCCAAGTACATCGGTATCAGCCGCAGGAAGAAGCCATGGGTCATAGGCTTGAGTCTTATCGGGCGCCCCCTGTACCTCCTGGTGGGGCTGACCATCTTCTTCGCTGGCCATGAAAACCCCTGGTTGCTTCTGGCCGTTTTCTTCTTCGCCGAAACAGTCTTCTCCTTGACCGATGGTTTGTCGAATGTCGCCTGGCTCGACGTACTGGGCAAAGTGATCCCTCCTCGGAGACGGGGCCGCTTCTACAGCGCGGCCCAGGTGACAACGGGGTTGCTGTCTATGGCTGTGGGCGTCCTGGTCGCGCGGATACTCGGTCCCAGCGGCCCATCATTCCCGCAGAACTATGGTCTCCTGTTCTGCTCTTGCTCTGTTTTGCTCCTGGCCTCACTCTCCTCCTTCTTACTCGTCCAGGAACCGGTCCAGGAGGTGCAACGCGACCGGGAATCGTGGGCTGTTTACCTGCCCAGGCTGTCGCGCCTGTTTGCCGAAAACGAGCAGATGCGGGCCATCAACATGGTCCGTATCCTCGTGGCCTTCGGGGGCCTGGCGCTGCCCTTCTACGTGGTCCACGCCACCGACGTGATAGGCGTGAGCAACGAGAGTGTAGGCCTGTTTGTGTCGGCCCAAATGCTGGGCAGTGTCATCGCCAGTCTGGCCATGGGTTACCTGAACGAGAAATCCGGTAGCAGGGTAGTCACCCAGCTGACCGTCCTGCTGAGCCTGAGCAGTCCCGTCCTGGCGCTGGCTACGCACTATGCCCACCTTGCCCCGGCCACCGCACCCTACGTGTATGCACTGGTGTTCTTGCTCATCGGTGGAAGCTACGCCGGCTACATGCAGGGCTTCGTGAACTTCGTACTGGACATCGCCCCTCTGGAGGAGAGACCAGCCTACGTGGGTCTGTACAACACCCTGGGCGGCACTGTGGTCTTCGTGGCACCTCTGCTCGGCGGATGGCTACTGGAGAGCACTTCGTACCCGGTCCTCTTCACGGTGGCGACGGTGGCCACGCTTGCTGGTCTCCTCTTCTCTGGCAAACTGAAGGAGCCCCGTCTAGGGCAAGACCGCCAGCGCTGAGCAATTGTCGGGCCCGACCGGCTGCGCTATAATGGTCTGGAGGATCATCAGAGGGGAGATCATGAGATTCGACGGACGACCGAGCGACAAGATGCGGCCTGTCGTCATCACGCCAGGGTATCTCGAGCATCCAGAAGGATCGGCTTTGATCGAGGTGGGGCGCACGCGCGTCATCTGTACCGCCTCGGTGGAGGAGCGAGTGCCTCTCTGGCTTCGCGACCAGGACAGAGGCTGGGTCACCGCTGAGTACGGGATGCTGCCTCGCGCCACTCACGAGCGATCACCGCGCGAGACGAGGGGTCCCAGAGACCGTACCCAGGAGATCAGACGCTTCATTGGGCGCTCCCTCAGAGCGGGCGTGAACATGAACCTGCTGGGGGAGAGGACAGTGACCATCGACTGCGACGTGATACAGGCAGACGGTGGCACACGCACCGCCTCCATCACCGGAGGCTACGTGGCCCTGGCCCTGGCGCTCCGCAAGCTCATCAAGGGAGGCCTCCTGGCCCCACGGGTGCTTGGTGCACCCATCGCTGCCGTCAGCGTCGGAGTCGTTCAAGACGAGGTGTTACTGGACTTGAACTATCACGAGGATTCCCAGGCCCAGGTGGATTTCAACGTGGTGATGAACGGCTCCGGCGAGTACGTGGAGATCCAGGGGACGGCCGAACAGGGTTCGTTCTCACGCGAAGTGATGGACCAGTTGCTCGAGTTCGCGAACGCAGGAATAGCGGAGCTACTCCTGTTACAGAGGGCTGCCTACTCCAGGTAGCCGCCCTGCTCTAGGCCAGCGGTCCTTTCTTGTGGGCGTGAGCCTCCCACGATAGTTCGATAATCCGGTCTATGAACTCCATCGGGCTGAGCCCTGCCTCTGCCGCCTGATGGAAGATGCAGGTGGAAGGCGTCATGCCTGGCAAGGTGTTGGACTCGGTGACTATCACCTCGCCGTCTACGACGAACCCGTCCATACGAGCGTACACCTTCAGCCCCAGGGCCCTATAGGCTTGCACCATCACGTCCTGCACCTTGTCGATGGTCTCCTTTGGCAGTCTGGCCGGCGTGATGTTCTGTCCCTCGCCCGGGAGGAATTTCTCCTCCACCGTCAGGTAGTCCCCCCTACGGACCGTCTCCGTAGGCGGCAAGGCCATCCACTCCCGATTGCCGATCACGGCACACGTTATCTCCGTGCCCACCAACGCCTCCTCCACCAGCGCTGCGGTATCCCACTGGAAGGCGTTCTCCAAAGCGGGGCCCAAGGCATCGGCAGCCCGCACCACGGACAGCCCAGTGCTGCAACCCTCACGAGTCGGCTTGACCACGCATGGATACCCGAGGGAGTCCTCCACACGGGCCAGTATCTCCCCTTCCTCCTCCGCCCATTCCCTCTCCGACAGCGCCAGGTACTTCGGCACCTTGAGCCCCGCCCCTGAGAGCAGCCTCCGCTGCACGTGCTTGTCCATGCCTATCGCCGAGGCCATCACTCCGCACCCCGAGTACGGCACGCCCACCAACTCCAGAAGCCCTTGCAGACAGCCATCCTCGCCATACTTCCCGTGCAGACCGATGTACAGGAAATCCGCGACCGATCTCAACTCCTCGTAGGCGATGCGAGTGCCCTCCCGTTCCAGGCGTTCACTTATGTCAACTGTCGTATTCTGCACCAGGAGTTGGAGTGGTATCTGCCAGAAGCGTCCCTCTTGATCCAGGAAGATGGGTATCCCCTCGTATTTCGCAGGGTTCAGATTAAAGTAGATGTTGCGACCGCTCTCCAGGGAGATCTCCCTCTCAGAGGACATGCCACCCAGGATCACGCCGACTCGCAACTTCTTCACCCGGCTCTCCTCACTCATCTATCCCTTGCCTGCCGTTCTAGAGCGGCCCTCTCTTGGCGGCGTGCGCCTCCAGCGCCAACTCGATCATACGGTCGAAGAGCATCATCGGATTCAACCCGATTTCCGCCGCCTGGTGGAATAGGAAAGAAGAAGGGTTCATGCCGGAAGACGTGTTCGGGTCGGTGATGAGCACCTGCTCGCCTGTTACCAGAAAGCCATCGATCCTCCCATAGTTGACCATCCCCAACGCGCGATAGGCCTTGACCACCTCTGCCTGGATCTTCTCCAGCACATCCTTGCTCACGCGCGCCGGCGTTATCTTCTGAGACTGGCCCGGCATGTACTTGTCCTCGTAGGTCAGATACTCGTGGGAGGTGGCTGTCTCGGTGGGCACCATGGGCAGCAGATCATCGTTGCCCAGCACGATACACGAGAACTCCAAACCCTCGAGACGCTCCTCGACCAAGGCCAGATTGTCCCAGGAGAAGGCCTCGCGCAACGCCTCGTCGATCTCGCTCTGGTGATTGACCACCGAGACGCCGATGCTGGAACCTTCTCGATCTGGCTTGATCACGCACGGCAGGCCAACCCTCTCCACGATCTGGCGGCGGACCTCTTCCGGGTCCTCGTCCCAGTCGAGATCCTCTACCAGCAGCTCGCGGGCCACCTCGATTCCTGCCTCCGTCAGCAGCCTGTGCGCCATGTGCTTGTCCATACACACCGCCGAGGCCAGAACCCCAGAACCGGTGTAGGGAATACCCAACAACTCCAGCATCCCTTGCACACAGCCATCGTCGCCGAACTTGCCGTGAAGGGCGATGAACGCGAAATCGATCAGAGAACGCAGCTCCTCGTAGGCCACCCTGGTCGCTTCCGCCGCCAGCCGCGCCTGGATGTCCGCGGTAGTATTCTGGATCAACAACTTGTGGGGGATCTGCCACAAGCCCCCTTCCAGATCCATGTACAGCGGTATCACGGTGTATTGCTGGGGGTTGAGGTGGACGCACACCTGTCGGCCACTCGCCAGCGAGGCCTCTCTCTCGCTGGAGATGCCTCCGCAGACAACGCCCACACGCATCACAGACATCGTTCCATCCGTACAGATCTCAACTCTGAGCGATTATAGCAACTGGACACAGCACAGGCAAGGAGACGAAGAACCGTAGCGGGATGGCGAACCGGGGATCAGTTCTCGTATTCTTCGACGGCCCTGCGCAGTGCCTCCGGCACCGGGAAGGGCCGGCGGTTGGCGCTATCGACGTTGACCGCGATGATGTGCCCTGTGGCGAGCAACTCTCCTGAGCCGTCTTTGTAGATGGAGAACTCGAAGGTAAGGCTGCTCTTGCCGATGCTCCCTATGCGAGCATGTACGTTCAGCACATCGTCGAAGTGCGCGGGGGCATGGTGGTGGCAGTGAGACTCCAGGTACAGAAAATCCATTCCGTCGCTCAGCAGGTCTTGATAACTGTACCCCGTAGCTCGCATGTACGCCAGCAGGCTCTCATCGAAATAGGTGTAGTAGTTGCCGAAGAAGACGTGCCCCTGGGCGTCGGTCTCCCCATACCTGACCTTGAGCGGATACGAGAACTTGAATCTCTGAGACATCGGATCACTCAGCCTCACGGACAACGTGATGCGTCAGATGACCACGAGGGTCAGTGTTCCCCGGTGAGCGGCACGAACTGGACGCCACCCTGGTTATGGTATTCGGTCTCTCCTCCTTCCTTGGTGATCAGCCAGAGCGTCTGATACCAGCCCACGGGACCCACCGGTATGACCATACGACCACCATCCTTCAACTGCTCGACGAGCGCTTGCGGAACGTGATCGGGCGCTGCCGTCACGATGATGGCATCGTAGGGGGCGTACTCCTCCCAGCCATAATAGCCATCAGCATTCACCGAATGTACGCGGTCGTACCCCAGTCTGTCGAGCCGTTCCCGCGCCTGCTCAGCCAGTTCCGGGATGATCTCCATGGTATAGACTTCGTCGACGAGCTGAGCCAGAATCGCAGCCTGGTACCCCGATCCGGTTCCGATCTCGAGCACCCGGTCATCTGGTTCCAGATCCAGCAGTTCGGTCATCACGGCCACGATGTACGGTTGCGAGATCGTCTGGCCGTACCCGATGGGCAGGGGTCCGTCACTGTAGGCCATGGACTGATAATCGTCAGGCACGAACTCGTCACGAGGAACGTCCTCCATCGCCTCCAGGACACGCGGATCTTGCACCCCTCTGACTCGGATCTGATACTCCACCATGCTCTCCCTGGCCTCCGTGTAGCTGTCCTTCCGGATCTCGGCAGTGGGTGTGAGGAACGCGCCGGTTTTCGTGGGAGATGGTACCAGCCCCACGTGGTCCAACCGGGATGCTTCGTCCAGCCGTGCCCAGACAAGCACGAAGAAGCCAGTGACAAGGCCGCCCGCCAACAGAGCCAGTGACAGCTGGACCCTTCTGTTACGCATCTCGCCTCGAATCTGCGGCGGCCACGTTGGACCGCGACACCGATTCTATCACCGTGACGCGACCACATCAAGTGCAGTGGCATGAGGGTCAGGAAAAAGACGCCGCCAAGTCGAGGGTAACCGCATCGTGCGCAATGCATCTGTGTGTAGCAGCGCGAAGAATTCGGCTGGCCAATGTTTCACAGATTGGCTACCGGTGTCTACGTATGCCCGTCGTCATGCAAGGAGGCTCCTTTCATACCAGCCCGCGATCTGTGCACCCGAATGATACTGCGAGGGGATGCGGGACCTTGACAGGATGCGAAAAGTGTGGTATACTGGGGAAGGTCTGAATGTCTGATCAGCTGAACACCTGCCCGCGTTGGCTCGAGGTGCCCGCGCGAGTTGAGGCCTGGCCGTGAATGCAAGCGAGGTAGAATGTGGACACGAGCAGTGGTTCTGAAGGGGCAAAGCCGAATGGACGCGGCGGCTTGTACAACGTGCAGGCAGAATGTGCCATCATGCGGGACGTTGCGGTGCCCATGCGTGACGGCGTGAACCTGTACGCTGACGTCTACCTGCCGGGGGATGGAACGGGCGGCCCTTGGCCCGTTGTCCTCAAGATGACACCTTACGATAAATCGGGCGTGTACGAGGAACAGTCGGGCCTGCCAGATCTACGAAACGATGAGGTAGCGAGGTTCTTCGCGCGGCACGAATATGCGGCGGTAGTCACGGATATCCGGGGACGCTACAAGTCCGAAGGTGTGGCTCACTGGATAGGAATGGGGAACGAGGGACCCGATGGTTACGATACTCTGCAATGGACGGGAAAGCAGAAGTGGTGCAA
This sequence comes from Anaerolineae bacterium, assembly GCA_034411995.1. Lineage (GTDB taxonomy): Bacteria > Chloroflexota > Anaerolineae > UBA7937 > B3-Chlor > JAUVXJ01. Next base: position 87,715 of record DAOUME010000026.1, read on the forward strand.
CGGAAAGGTAGGCACCTATGGGACCTCTTGGGTGGGGTACACCCAGCTTGCCACGGCCGTTGAGGATCCCCCTCACCTCGCCGCCATGGTTCCCTGCCAGGCACCCACCAACCTCCACGACTGGCATATCCGGATAGGTGGCGCCTATGTGCTGGGCCCGCTGGTCAAAAGAGTGAAGCTTCTCCTTACTTCCAGAGAAGCAAGGGAGGACGCAAGAGTCAGAGTGGCTCTGGAGCGATCCGTGGAACGCATCCCCGAGTGGTTCAGCCGTCTTCCATTCAGGAGAGGCCTGTCGCCCATCAGCCTAGTACCTTCATTCGAGGAGTGGTTCTTCAAGACGTACACGGAAGGAGATTTCACCGACTTCTGGCGGTCCCCGATGCTCGCGCTTGACGAATACTACGAGCGATACAAAGATGTGCCGACATATTTCATTTCCAGCTGGTACGACCCTTTCCCTTTCAGCAACGCCCGTGAGTTTGCCGCGCTTCGCAAATTGAAGCGCTCTCCCATGAAGCTGCTATTGGGGCCATGGATCCACGGCAGGACGAACTGGCACTACTCTGGGGACGTCGGCTTCGGTTTCGGGGCAGCTATAGAGTTGCATCGGGAGCAGTTGAGGTGGTTCGATGCCACGCTGAAGGGAAACAGCAATGGTATGCTCTCTGAACCTCCCGTGAAGATCTTCGTCATGGGCGGCGGTACGGGACGGAAAGACTCCTTTGGGCGCCTGGACCACGGAGGCCGGTGGCGCTTCGAAGATGAGTGGCCTCCGGGCCGCACCCAACTTACCCCGTACTACTTGCGCGGGGACGGTGAGCTGACCCCGGGGCCGCCTGGCGGAGAGCCCCCCACAAGCTACCAGTACGATCCCCGAGACCCAGTACCGACGATCGGCGGCGCCAATGGTCACACGTTCGAGCCCGCAGGTGGCCAGCACCAACGCGCCAGGTCAGAGTTGTGGTGGTGCAAGGACGATCTCCCGCTCTCCTCGCGTCAGGATGTGCTCGTGTTCATGACCGCGCCTCTCGAGCGAGGGGTGGAGGTGACAGGGTCGACACAGGTAGTGCTCTTCGCCTCTTCAGACTGTCCTGACACCGACTTCACGGCGAAGCTTGTCGACGTGTACCCCCCCAACGAGGACTATCTCGAGGGGTACGATCTGAACCTGTCGGATGGCATCATCCGAGCAAGGTACAGGGACTCAAAGGAGAAAGCGGAACTGATGCAGCCGGGTGAGATCTATCGGTTCGAGATCACCATTCCCCCGACAAGCAATCTGTTTCAGGCGGGTCACCGCATCCGCCTGGACATCTCCAGCAGCAATTTCCCCAATTTTGATCCCAACCCCAACACAGGTGAGCCTTTGGGGAGACATCGAACAACGCAGGTCGCTACCAATACCGTGTACCATGACAGGGATCATCCCTCGCATCTCATCTTGCCCATCATACCCCACGAGGAGGTGTGAGAAGAGGGAATGCGCATTGAGCGTTCCATAGCTGCTCACGGTGTGGAGATAGGGCGCGGCTTTCAACGGAGTCCTTTCAGGGGTGTCTAGTTGAAGCGAATTGCGCGAGAACGGCAAGTACCTCCTCTCGGGCATTGCCCACCCAGGTACCGGGGATAGGAGGGCGGGTGGGAGTATCAGGAGAACGGGCGTTCTCACAGCATATGAAAAGCACTAGGTGCGCAGGCATGTGTGAGCGCGTCCGATCACTTGGACCAGTGAGTGAAACCAATGGCGGCACCGAAGGCCTTCCGCATGCGCTGAAACGGAAGACCACTGTTGCGCTACTCGGCACTAGTAGACTGGCGCCGTGCTTGGACTCGAAGGAGCACAAAGGAGCGACTGGGTAGTGGGCACGATCGAACGCCAGAATCTGGTTGATAGCGTAATAGCAGAGCTTCGGCAGATGATCCGGGATGGGACATTCCTGCCCGCTGAGAAGCTGCCTTCTCAAGCAGCTTTGGCCAAGCAGCTGGGGGTGGGGCGCTCAAGTATAAGGGAGGCCATACAGGCCTTGCGGTTGCTTGGGCTAGTCGAAGTGTTTCCTGGTCGGGGCTCTTATGTTCGGGAGAGTCCGATGAGGATAGCTGAGATGGCGGCACCTGCGGTTGCTCGACTGAGGGAACTACACATCGCCGAGGTATGGGAGGCACGGTTCGCGGTTGAGACGGCAATCGCGTCGCTTGCGGCGCAGAGAATTAGCCTGCAGCAGATAGAGCACATGAGGTCGGCCCTCCACGGGATGGAGGAGAATGAGGGCAACCCGAGTGAGTTTGCCCGTCATGATCTGCAGTTTCACCTGGTGACAGCCGACGCAGCAGACAACCGGGTACTGGCAGGTTTCTATCATCAATCGAGGCAGATTCTGGGAGAGGTGATGGTGTCCTTCGTCACCATCCCCGGTGTGCAGGACGCCTCGATAGGCTTCCACAGCACCATGGCCGAGGCGATAGCAAACAGGGACCCGGCCGCTGCTGTGGCTAGTGTTGAGGCCAGGAGGAAGTACGTCAATCACGTTCTGACCACTTACGGCATGCAATCCGATGCCAGGAGTGTCACCACGACTAACGCTGTGGGAAAGGAGGATATGTTGAGACGGAAAGAGTAGAACGTCTGTACAAGCCTGTTGTGCGTGGCATTTGGTGCCGAGGAAGAAGGAGGAACACTAAGATGAGAATCGCACAAAACATCATTGGGGTGCTGCTTGCGGGGACTCTGCTGCTCGCTGCGTGCGGGCCGGCGGCGACGCAAGTGCCGGCGCCACAGCCAAGCGAGACCGCTCTCGCTGAAGCAACGGCGACGCCAACACCACAAGAGGAGAAACCACCGGTCACGGTCACTGTCGCCATAGGTGTTGACCCCGAGTCTCTTGATCCAGCTTATGAGACCTCTTTGTGGGGTCTTTCCATAATGAGCAGTGTTTATGATCGGTTGGTCTGGCGCGATGCAACGGGTGAGCTGGTACCACAACTAGCGACATCATGGGAGTATGTTGATCCCGTCACTCTGGAGCTCAAGTTGCAGCAAGGTGTTGTGTTTCACAACGGAGAGGAGTTTACTGCTGATGATGTGGTGTTCACCTTCGAGCGATGCCTTGACGAAGACAACCCTGTCCCGCTAACCGCGATTCTTGGCGGAACGATCGAGGCTGTAGAGAAGGTAGATACCTACACCGTCAGGGTCCGCACTTCCACGCCGCAAGCGCTGCTTCTCCCCACGCTGGCAAGAGTCTGCATTGTCTCGAAGAAGGCGGTTGAAGACGCAGGCGAGGAGTATGGCTTGAGCCCCGTCGGGACCGGCCCGTTTCGATTTGTCAAGTACGACAAAGGCGAGCAGATAGTCTTCGAGGCCTTTGATGGGTACTGGCAGGGCAGGGCACAACTCGACCGTGTCATTTTCAGAATCATCCCGGACGAGTTTGCCCGATTTGCATCCCTGAAAACAGGCGAGGTTGATATCCTGACCAACCTAGCTCCGGAACGGATCGAGGAGGTCGAAGCCGATGAAAACATGAAAGTAGGGACAGCACATTCGGCAAGGATCATGTATGTCGCCTTCGACACGCGGAACCCTCCTTTCGATGACGTGCGGGTACGACAAGCGTTCAGCTACGCCATCGACGTGGACACCATTGTCGACACGATCCTCGGAGGTCACGGTTACCCGAATCCAAGCGTCTGCGACCAGATAGTATTCGGCTACGACCCCACTCTGCAAGGGTATGCGTACGACCCCGAAAGGGCAAGAGCGTTATTGGCGGAAGCCGGATATCCCGATGGACTTACCGTAACCTTGACGGGCCCGGCTGGTCGCTATGTGAAAGACAAAGAAGTGCAGGAGGCCATCGCTGCGCAACTGGCAGAGGTTGGTGTGACGGTTGAGCTCAATATTGTGTCGGAATGGGCCCAATTGATAGACGACATCCGGGCTGGGAAGCCGCAGATGCACTTCCTAGGGTGCGGGAACGATATGCTGGATTGTGACATGACCATGGTCTATCGCTTCATTAGTTCCGCCTCGTTCGGCATCTACTACAACAGACCCGAGCTTGACGCCTTGATCAAGGAGGAGCAGGCCGAAATTGATCCCCAGAAGCGCGAAGAGATTTTCGCAGAGATACAGCGGCTCATCCAGGAAGATGCTCCGTGGGCGGCTATCTATGATCAGGAAGATCTATATGGCATGCGGGCACGAATCGACTGGCAGCCAAGATCGGACGAAATGATCGTGCCCTACGAGATCAGCGTATCGGAGTAGGGTCAAGGCGTTTTGGCTGCGGGAAGCTGGAAGACAATCTCTAGTCCGGAACGGGATCTCCGTGGCCGTTTTGGGGATCCCGTTTTCTCTGGTCATCCCGCGGCTGCGTAGTCTCATCGGCGCTCGTGCACGACTTGACCGATGTGTGCTACACCGCTCCCGGTGTTCAAACGTCTCCGGGTTGGTGCAGGTGGGCGTACGCCTCGCGGAAGGAAGCCGCGTCAGGATGGCAGTCATCCTGAGTGGCTGCTGGCGCGGCGCAATAGCCGGATTGAAGACCGCCCTGCATGTTGTCATCGAAAACGCCACCGCATGAAGACACCTCGCTGGGACCATAAGCCGGCACGGTGAACAGCGTATCTGGAGGAGTGCAGAAATGACCATTTCCGCGAGCCACGTGAACGAAGAGCGATTGATTGCCCTGACCCAGCGGCTCGTCCGCATCAACAGTGAGTTCTCCGAGGGGGAGGTGCGCAACCACGAAGATATCGCTGGTTTCCTGAGTACCTATGCGGAGTCCATCGGTCTTGTGGTACAATATGCTGAACCCGAGGAGGGCTACCCCGTCGTAATGACCAAGCTGCGAGGCTCGGTCGGCAGGCCTGTCCTGGCCTTCATTGGCCATTACAACACACATCCCATCGGGGATGTAGCCAAGTGGAGCGTTGATCCGCTGGGTGGAGAGGTAAAGGATGGATACATCTGGGGACGCGGCGTAGCCGACATGAAGAAGAACATTGCCGCTGCCATTGAGGCCACTCAAACCGTGATGGAATCAGGAATCGGACTCAAAGGAGACGTGGTTCATATCTGGTTTGCGGGAGAAGGGCACCACGATTCAGCGCTTGACTACATGGCCGGGGAGGGCCGCAACTTTGCCCCCGCAGACTGGTACGTTGACATGGATTGGTCTGAAGGTAAGATTGCCAAGGTAGCTGGGTCCTGGGTGTGGTTGCACCTGCGCACTCGAGGCCTAGTGGGCCATTCGGCCTTGTTCCGAGGCGATGGCCGCAAACCAATAAACGCAATCAGCAGGATGGCACATCTGATTTCTGAGATTGAGAAAGTTGACGAGTGGATGTCCTATCAACGGCACGATTTGTTCGGCGAACCTTGGCGATACTCAACGAAGCCAATTGTTGAGGTCAACACAATCGTTGGTGGCGTGAAAGTGAACGAAGTGGCAGACACCTGCGACGCGATGGTGGATTTCCGCCTGCTTCCCGGGCAGTCGCCAGACAAGCTGCTTGAAGAACTGCAAGCGCTTATCGATTACCTGCGCGCACAAGACCCAGAGTTCATGCCTGTCGATGTGGAGGTGTTCAAGACATGTCATTCGCGCCGCTGGGAATTGACAGATGAGCATCCCGTCGTCAAGGCGATTCGTGAGGTAGCAGCGCCAATCATAGGCCATGAACCCGAGTGGCAAGGGCTCCTGTATGGCAGCCGTCCCCCTCTCTGGGAGGTCGGCGAAGTCATTCACTATGGGGTTGCCGGCGGTCGAAACTACCACGCCGAGGACGAGTCAACCTGCATAGATGCCTTGATCAAAGGCGCTGGGGTATACAGGGCAATAATCCAGAAGCTCCTTGGGTAGATGTGCTTCCTTTGGGACACGGCGATTCTATGGAGTATTCCAACCATAGTGTCTTGCCCATCTGTTTCGAGCACATCGTGCCGCCTTCGTCATCGGTGGCCGGCTGCATCGTTGATGCGCGTAGACGGTGGGCATGTCACCAATCCAGAACGGTGCCTTAGATGGCATGAGCTCAGGCCCAAGGAGACGTAACGGAGTGACCAATGGGTCGAGTGGTTGTGTCACGAATGCTTCAAGCGGTCTTCGCTGTTGTAATAGTCACACTGCTAGTCTTCCTCGCCTTGAATCTCAGTGGTGACCCGGTCTCCCTCCTACTCCCCCACGACGCCCCGGATAGTCAAATCGAAGCGTATCGCCACAAGCTGGGGCTGGATCGCCCGCTGACGGAGCAGTACCTCCTTTTCTTGAGAAATGCCGCCACGGGCGATTTTGGCATTTCATTCCACCATAGACAACCAGCACTGGCTGTCATCTTGCACTACTTTCCCGCTACGGCCCAACTGGCCTTCGCGGCTATGGTCATCGGCGCTCTCATTTCCATTCCTTTGGGGACTCTGGCAGCTGTCAAACGTGGGACAGCCGTTGACACCGTTGCGGTAGCCACCTCGGTTCTAGGTCAAGCGATGCCGGTCTTCTGGCTGGGTATGTTGCTGATCTTGTTGTTCTCTGTCCAGTTGAGATGGCTTCCAGTGGGGGGAAGAGGAGATTGGAGAAACCTAATCCTGCCTGCGATCACGTTGGGTTGGTATCTGAGTGCTGTCACGACCAGGCTGGTTCGTTCGGCGATGTTGGAAGTTCTCAATGAAGACTACATAACGACAGCCCGTGGGAAAGGCTTGAAAGAAAGGTCCGTGATCACTAGGCATGCTCTGCGGAACGCTTTGATTCCCGTTCTTACGGTGTGGGGACTCCAGGCAGGTTCGCTGCTGACAAGTGCCGTTGTCATTGAAACGACGTTCTCCTGGCCAGGGGTGGGGAGAGCCAGTATTGATGCGGTGCACGGCCGCGATTATCCCGTCGTGCTAGCTGCTGTGTTCTTCTTCACCCTCATTTTCGTGGGCGTCAACCTGTTGGTGGACTTGACCTATGCGTGGGTTGACCCGAGGATTCGCACCCAATGATACAGTGACGGACGCTATGAAGTATCTAGTGAGGAACCAAAAAGGAAGGATTGGACTTCTGCTAATCGGCGCGATTGTCTTGGTAGCGATAGGCGCCGATGTGATAATGCCTCACGATCCCTACTACGCAAGTCTGACGCTCAGACTCATGCCGCCAGGGTATACGAACACTTCCGGTCAACTGTTCATTCTGGGTACTGATCAGCTAGGACGGGACAACTTGTCTCGGATTATCCTGGGCTCCAGAATCTCACTACTTGTATCTCTCAGTGCAGTACTGCTCTCTGGCACGGCTGGCTGTGTTTCAGGAGCGGTAGCAGGATATCTCGGAGGCTGGGTGGATGCGGTCACAATGAGAATCGCGGACATGCAATTGTCTGTGCCGATGATCCTCATAGCGATCGTCTGGTTTGTGGTGTTCGGTTCCAGTATCTCGGGCATTATCATCATAATCGGAATCTGGGGTTGGGTGCAATATGCGCGTGTTGCACGCGGGATGACCCTGTCCCTCAGAGAAACAGAGTACGTACTGGCAGCTCGTGCAGTGGGTTCGTCCGATGCGAGGATAGTCCTCGTTCACATACTTCCCAATCTGCTGGGTCCGATAACCGTTCTGGGGACAATACAGGTGGGGCAGGCCGTCTTGCTTGAGGCTGCACTGAGCTTCCTCGGCGTCGGTGTTCAGCCACCAACGCCCACATGGGGCGGCATGCTTTCGGAGGGAAGGGCTTACATTGATACGGCGTGGTGGATAGCGGTGTTCCCCGGCGTGGCGATTACAATGCTGGTATTGGGCGCAAACCTGCTCGGGGATGCTTTGCGTGATGCTCTGGACCCGCGTATCAGCCGACGCGTATCGTGGTAGCAGTCTCTGCCTGGGATCCCTGCGTCCCGGCGGATCGCTCCCATGCGCTGGTTGTCACTGCGTAAGAGGTCGGGCCCTTTAAGTGTCTTTCCACACGCAGGCAGCATATCGACATGAAAACGCTCGTCCCCCATGAAGAGCACACGGCCTCGCCCGTGCGCCGTGGGGCATTGAGCCCAAGGTGCTTCTCATGCAAGTGGTCGCTGGCACACAAGTGCGGTGCGCAACGAGGTCTTGGGCTTTGTCAGCACGATCACCAGCCACCGCCGCACACGCTGCCGGTTCCTGTTGCAGCATTGCTCTCGCATAGTGAAGAGTACGTTTAGCAATGGCCTGGCACGCAAGGGCATCCGGGCTGCGTGTCTCTAAGCTGTGGAGGACAAGAGGTGAGCGGACCATACTTCGGAGGCGAGGTGGCGATTGTCACGGGTGCAGGCCGTGGCATGGGCAGGGCGACGGCACTGACGTTGGCCCGCGGCGGCGCAACCCTCGTCGTGAACGACATCAATCGGGATTGGGCCGAAGCCGTGGTCAAGGAGATCAAGTCGGCTGGCGGGCAGGCCATGGCTTATGTGGCAGACATCTCCGTCGAAACCCAAGTCCAGGCGATGATTGACGCCGCCGTGGAGAATTTCGGCAAGGTTGACATTCTGGTCAATAACGCTGGACTCTTGCGAGGCACTAGTCCTCTGGAGGACATCCCTCTTAGCGAGTGGGCACAGGTGATGGCAGTCAACCTTACTGGGCCGTTCTTGTGCACCAAGGCCGTGCTGCCCATAATGAAGGCTAGAGGGAGCGGCAAGATCGTCAACATCTCTTCGTCAGCAGGCCGCAGCACTAGCACGTTCGGCGGAGCGCACTACACAGCATCAAAGGCGGCTATCCTGGGCCTGACTCGACACGCCGCGCGCGAGTGTGCGCCATACAACATCAACGTCAACGCTGTAGCCCCTGGGAGCATGGACACCGAGATGGTGCGCGAGTTGGCGAGTCGTCAAGATATCGAATGGGAACGCCGCAACATCCCCTTGCGCCGGTTAGGCACCCCCGACGACGAGGCCAATCTGGTCGCCTTTCTGTGCTCTGAGGAGTCGTCATACATCACAGGAGCTACGATAGATATCAATGGTGGAGATCTGATGGTCTAGAGGCGCCAGACGAGCTCCGACTCTTAGGCCGGCCAAGGGTGACTGCGCGGCTACCTATCGATCACCGTGGACTTCGCGCCAGAGCAGCTCATGCCGCCGCAGGCACGGCTACCCGCTCGATGAGCCACTTAACGCCGGCGAGCGCATCACCAATCTTCCCCACGCTTTCAACGTGTACGAAGGAATAAGTGTGCCTTAGACTCAGATACCTTGGCGTCCCTATCGCCAGCCAGGGCTGGCCGGCGGCCCGCACGCGCGCGTGACTGTCAAGACCGAATCGCCACTGCAGGAATGCCTGGAGGGATGGCCTGGCACCCGGGCTCACCCACGCGCAACGAGGATTGGATGCCCGAACTTGGTCTCTCACGGCTGCTGGATCAGCCACGCGAAGCGCGGCCTGGGGCCGCCCCTGGATGAATGAGAGCTCTCTGGCTGGCAAGCTATCTGGTGGCTTGGTTCGGACCCCGCGTTCCCAGGATCTAGAGTCGGGCCTCGAGGGGGCGCTGTCGGGCGACACCGGCATGATGCGCCGCCGGAGCCGGCGCGCGCCGGCAGCTCATCCACGGTAGGAGCGACGTTACACGTGAACCAGTAGCGGCGCGCCCTTGACACCCCAACCCCCGCATGATAAAATCAGCGCAACTCGAGGAGCAGTTTCAGCAATGCTAGACACCATGAAAGCAGTGGTCAAGCAGAGGCCAGGACCTGGAGCAGAGTTGACGACGACAGACACCCCCACGCCTGGCCCCGGCGAAGTTCTCGTCAAGATCAGAGCCGCCTCCATCTGCGGCACGGACCTCCACATCTATGAATGGGATCCCTGGGCTGCCAGCCGCATCAAGCCACCGCTGATCTTCGGACACGAGCTGGCGGGCCAGGTGGTGCAACTGGGCGAGGGCGTGGCCACGGTCAAGGTGGGAGACTACGTCTCGGCGGAGACGCACGTCGTCTGCGGCAGATGCCACCAGTGCCGTTCGGGTCAAGCGCACATCTGTCAGGACGTGTCCATCATCGGGGTGGATAGACCTGGGTGCTTTGCCGAGTATGTGACCATTCCGGAGGGTAACGCCTGGTTGAACCCACCTGACATGCCTGCCGACGTGGCTTCGGTCCAGGAGCCTTTCGGGAACGCCGTGCACACCGCGCTCTCCACCGACCTGGTGGGCAAGACCGTACTGGTCACCGGGTGTGGCCCCATCGGCCTGATGGCGATCGGCATAGCCAAGGCTGCGGGGGCCGCGTTGGTCATCGGCACAGAAGTGACTCCCTACCGCTTGGAGATGGCCCGGCTGGTCGGAGCCGACCTCGCCCTCAACCCCCTCGAGCAGGACGTCCCTACGGAGATCACTACGTGCACGGATGGTACAGGCGTCGATGTGCTTCTGGAGATGTCAGGAAACCCCTCGGCGATACACGAGGGGTTTAGTGTGCTCCGTCATGGCGGATACGCCGCGCTCCTGGGCATCCCCTCGCGACCGGTCGAGCTGGACCTGTCCAACGAGGTGATCTTCAAGGGCGCAACGATATACGGCGTGACGGGCAGACTGATCTGGAAGACCTGGTACCAGACGCGAGCCCTCCTGAACTCCCGGGCAGTGGACGTGGAGCCCATCATCACCCATCGGCTCCCCCTGGAAGATTTCCAGCAAGGTATCGACCTGATGCGGACGGGTCAGTGCGGGAAGGTCGTGCTCTTCCCCTGAGCGGCATCAACGAGAAAGGATAGTGGGATGGCAAGAGACAAGCTGCAGTTCGTCAGAGATGACATCGAAGGGCTGAAAGAACAGGGGCTGTATATCAACATCCGTACCATCGGGTCTGCTCAAGAAGGGTGGACCACAGTCGATGGCAAGCGCATACTGAACTTCTGCTCCAACAACTACCTGGGGCTGGCCAATCACCCCAGGATGAGGGAGGCAGCCAAGAAGGCCATCGACGACCTGGGCGTCGGGCCCGGTGCCGTCCGTTCCATTGCCGGCACCATGACCATACACCTGGAGCTCGAAAAACGGCTGGCGGAGTTCAAACAGGTGGAAGATGCCATCTCGCTCCAATCGGGTTTCAGCGCCAACCTGGCGGTCATCCCCGCATTGATGGGACCAGAAGACGTAATCTTATCCGATGAGCTCAATCATGCCAGCATCATCGACGGTTGCCGCCTTTCGCGGGCCAGGATCGCCCGCTACGACCACTGCGATCCAGACTCCCTGCGGGAGACCATAGAGCAGGAGAACGAGTACAGAAGGCGTCTCATCGTCACCGATGGCGTCTTCTCCATGGACGGGGACATCGCCCCCATGGACAAGCTGGCCGACATCTCCGACGAATACGGGATCCCGCTCATGACCGACGATGCCCACGGCGAGGGTGTGCTCGGCAAGGGTGGCCGAGGTATCGTGGACCATTTCCACGTTCACAGCCGGGTGGACATCGAGGTGGGCACCCTGTCCAAGGCCTTCGGCGTCATGGGGGGATACGTGGCGGGCAAGAAAGAGGTCGTGGAATGGCTACGGCAGCGGGGCCGACCCTTCCTGTTCTCCAGCGCCTCCACCCCCGCGGACGTGGCGGCCTGCATCGCCGCCGTGGACCTGCTGGAGGAATCCACCGAACTGGTAGACAGACTCTGGGAGAATACTCGCTACTTCAAGGCAGAGATGAAGAACCTGGGGTTCGATACCGGCCAGAGCGAGACACCCATCACGCCCATCATGCTGGGCGAAGCATCACTGGCCTTCGACTTCTCCAAGAGGCTGTTCGAGGAAGGCCTCTTCGCCATGGCCCTGGGCTTTCCCACCGTGCCCCGAGGCAAGGCCCGGATCAGGGTGATGCTCTCCGCCATGCATGGCCGCGACGATCTGGATCAGGCCCTGGGCATCTTCGAGAAAGTCGGCAAGAGCCTGGAGGTGATCTGACCGCGCCGACTCATCATCGTGCCGGCTCCCGCAGCAGCCGCCAGGTGACGACCATCATCACCCCGATCATGGCCGCCGACGAGAGGAAAGGAAGGTCGGGGCGCGTAGTATAGAGCCACGCCGCCGTGTAAGGGGCGAGGACCCACGGCAGATTCAGAGCAGTATTGAGCACACCATAGGCGAGACCGCTATTGGTCTCGCCTACTGTTTTCCCGGCCTGTGCCAGCGCCAGGGCCTTACAGGCACTGAAGGCCCCTCGGAGGAAGAACGACACCCCCAGCACCGGCAGAGCGCGGGAGCTAACCAGGATCAGCAGGGAGGCCAGCACCAGCCCCTGTCCCACGACGAGGCTGGCCACACCCTCCGAGAGCTTCCCCAGCCACATGCCCAGCACTGTGGCTCCCAAGGCGTGGGCCGAGCCCAGGAACCCGATCCAGAAGATCTCGATTCCTACCACCTCCTGGAGGTAGTTGGGCGCAAACGGCTGCCCGAGCTGGAGCGCCAGGAAGATGAAAGCGCTGACCGAAGTGAAGACCAGCAGACGGCGATTGGAAATCACGTCACCGAGGCCAGAGCCAGACAAGCGACGCTCTCCCGGCTGTTCCTCGACGAAGAAGACGGCCAGGGTAGAGAGCGCATAGAACGCAGCGGCCAAGGCCAGCACGGGAGCGAAACCGGCCACCTCTGCGAGCCAGCCACCCACTGTCGGGAAGAATATCAGTCCTACAGAGAACGCTGCATAGACCAGGCTGAAGACGCGGTTGAGGTCTCTCCCCTCCGTGGAGTGGGCCACGTAGGCGTGGATCGCAGGCAGGCCACACGCCGAGGCGTAGTACAGCACGAAACCCACGATGGACTGACGCCAATCGCCAGCCAGGGCCAACAACAGGGCCGCCGCCGTGCCCGCCATGCTACCAGCCACCATGATCCTTCTGCGCCCGTATCTGTCGGCGAGGACGCCGCCAGGTATGAAGCCCAGGACCATGAGGATGGGAGCAACGGAGAGCACGAGGCCGATTTGCATGGGATTGGCTCCCAGGCTCTTCACGTACAACGGCTGCACGTAGAACCACAGCCCCTCGCCGCTGCCCCAGAAAAGCATGGAGAGCAAGATCAGGAAGTGATCACGACTCAGACCCAGGAATCGCATGCTCACCAGTCAGCTTGCGCCAGCGAGTGTACTCACCCTCGTCCGGCGCAGACACGGTCGCCCCCTTGATGGTGCGCCCCGGGAGTGCCGCGCTGGGGCAACAGTTAGCCAAACGTGCATCGACTGTGGATCACCAGGACTCGAGGGGAGAAGATAGGCGGGACAGGATAGGCCGATGCGACGCGAAGTGAGGGCCGTTTCCGGGGCTCTCCTCTACGGGAACAGAGAACGAGATCTCGTTGATAGACGACGCTGGGCACGGGCCCCACGGTCTCGTTGTCCACGGCCCAGCGTAGTCCGAAACCGGACGCAGGTTAACCCGAGGAACGCTGAGCCTCCTTGATCACGACCTGGCCTGGCCACAACTCCTTGAACCGCTCGGCATCGGCGCGCGAGCCCACGATACTCCCATAGTGCATGGGAATCACTATCTTGGGGCCGACCTTGTTGGCCGCCTCCACCGCCTCGTCGGCCGTCGCCACGTAGACGCCACTGACAGGGAGGAAGGCGATGTCTACCTTCAGCCCTTCCATCTCCGGAATGGGATCGGTGTCGCCAGCGTGGTAGATACGAGTATCGTCCACGGTGAGCACGTAGCCCAGTCCGCCCGCCTCCCGGGGATGGAATTCCTTGTTCACGTTGTAGGCAGGAATAGCCTCGATAGTCAGGTCGTCGATCTCGACCGTGTCGCCAGCCTTGACCAGACGGATATCACCCCTCAGCTTCGCCTTGCAGCTCTGTGGGGCCACGAGCACGGTGTCCTGGCGCCGTATCTTGGCCACATCCTCGGGACTACAATGGTCGTAATGCTCGTGCGTGATACAAATGACATCGGCCGGCTCCAAATCGCCGGCCAACTCAAAGGGATCGAGGTAGATGATCTTGGACGCGGCTATCTTGAAAGCATCGTGGCCCAGCCAGGTGATATTCTCCAGCACGAATCACCTCCTCAGTCACGGGCGTGCGCTTGACCCTTCGCCATCCAGCAATGTCACTGGGGACAAGAGTAGCACTATCCTGGACGCGCCCATCGAAGTCCACGCCGCGGCGGTGAGATCGCCTGACTAGCCAGTCCCCTGCTCCTGGTCGACCATACCCAGAAAGTAGCGATGAAACCTGGTATCGGTGGAGAGCTCGGGGTGGAAGGCAGTGACCAGCAGGTTGCCCTGGCGCGCCGCGACGATGCCCTCATCGTCCAATCGAGATAGCACCTCCACCCGCTCGCCAACAGCGGTGATCAGTGGAGCTCGAATGAAGATGGCGTGGAAGAGAAGCCCTTTCTCCTCTGGTTTGCTCACAGAATCCAGCGCCGGAACGGATAGACTCGTCTCGAAGCTGTCGACCTGACGCCCGAAGGCGTTGCGCGCCACGGTGACATCCATCAGCCCCAGCAATGGCTGTCCGAGACCTTCCACGTTGCGCGCGAGGAAGATCAGACCCGCGCACGTGCCCCAGATTGACTTGCCAACCGCGGCCATGGTCTTGATCGGCTCCACCAGGCCGTAGGTCACGGCCAGCTTGCCCACAGTGGTGCTTTCACCACCAGGGATGATCAAGCCACTGAGGTTTTCCAGGTCCCGGGGTAGACGCACCTCGCCGGCGTCCACACCCAGGCTGCGCAGCATCTTGACGTGTTCGACGAAAGCGCCTTGCAGCGCCAAGACCCCAATCCTGTCCATCCGCCTCTTCGCGCTTTGGGCAGAGCGGGCTACCAGCCCCTCTGAGCCAGCAACTCAGCCTCTGGAATGGACGCTATCTCCAGCCCAGGCATGGCTTCTCCAAGTCCCTTGCTGATCTCAGCCAGGATCCCTGGCTCATCGTAGTGCGTCACCGCCTCCACGATGGCTTTGCCTCTCCGGGCAGGATCTGAGGATTTGAAGATCCCGCTGCCCACGAAGACTCCATCCACGCCCAGCTGCATCATCAGCGCGGCGTCAGCTGGGGTTGCGATCCCGCCTGCGGCGAAGTTGACCACCGGCAGCCGGCCCAGCTTGGCGGTCTCCACCACCAGTTCGTAGGGAGCGCCCATCTCCTTCGCCGCGGCCATCAGCTCCTCAGGCGCCATGTTCTGTAGACGCCGAATCTGACCCAATACAGCGCGCGCATGGCGCACCGCCTCCACGACGTTACCCGTGCCCGCTTCGCCCTTGGTGCGAATCATGGCCGCACCCTCACCGATGCGGCGTAGCGCCTCGCCCAGGTTGCGACACCCGCAGACGAAGGGCACCTTGAATCCATGCTTCTCAATGTGATGTTCCTCGTCCGCTGGGGTGAGGACCTCGCTCTCGTCGATGTAGTCCACACCGAGAGCCTCAACGATTTGGGCCTCCACGAAATGGCCGATGCGGCACTTGGCCATCACGGGAATGGTGACGGCATCCATGATCCTGACGATGAGCTCGGGATCGCTCATCCGGGCTACGCCACCATGGGCACGAATGTCGGCTGGCACGCGCTCCAGGGCCATGACCGCGCAAGCACCAGCTTCCTCCGCTATCTTGGCGTGATCGGGGGTGACCACGTCCATGATCACTCCCCCCTTGAGCATCTGGGCCAGACCTCTCTTCACCGCATCCGTTCCCGTTTCCTTCTCCGTACTCATTCCTACCTCCGCCAGACCAGTCCAAGATCTCTACCTTCATTATAGCTCAAACCGGCGCCCTCAAGCAAGCAGCCGGCGCACGGTCTGCGCGCCAGTTTCGCACCAAAGACCAGTGGAAGGCCAGGCCTGCACCCGAGACTGTGGAAAACGGGATTGGGGGCCCCACTGCGCCGCGGCCCCCAGGACAGTGCGTGCCTGTCTCTCGCTGCCCTCCACGAATGACTTGAAATGAGCCAGTCGGGGGTATATAATGGCTCAATAAGGACGGGATTCGACTCTGCACAGGGTGAAGCTTCCGTGAAGATCGGAATACCCAGAAGCCTGTTCTACTACAAGCACCCCCAGCTATGGACCACGTTCTTCAGCGAACTCGGTCAGGAGGTCGTCCTCTCACCGCCAACGAACAGGCAGACTATGGAGGCTGCTGTCAGGTATGGCGAGGACGAGAGCTGCCTGGCAGTCAAGCTCGTCTTCGGACACATCTCGTATCTGGCTGGCAAGTGCGACCAGATTTTCGCCCCGGCCTATTACGGCCTGGAGCCCGGCCGTTACAGTTGTCCGAAGTTCCTGGGCGTGCCGGACATCAGCAAGAGCATCTTCGGCCCGCGGATCCAGTTCCTGCGTTGCGAAGTCGAGGACGGGCGGTTCGAGCCGGGCATGCTCCAACTCGGGAGCAGCCTGACCAACGATGCGCGCAAGATCAGACGGGCCGTGAGGCTGGGCCTGGAGGCTTGGTCCGGGACGAAACGGGAACTCCACGAGAAGTACCAGCAGCAGTTGGCCTCCCAGCGCCCCAAGATTGTGGTCATAGGCCATCAGTACGTGATCCATGATTCCTACGCCAATCTCAATCTGCTGGCCAAGCTCAAGGAGCGGGGAATGGAGGTCATCACCATCGACAGCGTCCCCTACGCCCCTGTCGAGTCCTTCCTGAGGTGGGATTTCGCCTATGAAACCATGGGGCAGTTGAGCCAGGTGCTAGCTCACGACATCGCCGGCGCCATCGTGCTCAGCAACTTCAACTGCGGCGTGGACGCCATCACTGTGCCCTTCGTGGAGGACGAGCTGGAGCGTCGCAACATCCCGTGCATGCACCTGGTGCTGGACGAGCACACGGGAGAAGCTGGCCTCATCACCAGAGTGGACACCTTCGTCGACACTGTGCGCATGAGGAGACGGGCGTGAGGGAGCGCATCTTCACCCTGCCGCTGTGCGGATATGCATATATCCCGTTCAAGAGCGCCGCCGAGCAACTGGGGGTCCAGGTGGTGGTGCCTCCCCCGATTACCAACGAGACCATAGCCCTGGGTGCTCGATACAGTCCAGAGGGCATCTGCCTGCCCTTCAAGGTGATCATCGGCAACTACCTTCAGGCCATCGAGAAGGGAGCCAACTGCGTCGTGTTCTACATCAACAACCAGGCGGGATCCAAAAAGCACGGTGGAGGCGGCGGTGGCATGTGCCGTTTCCGGCACTACGGCCACCTTCAGCAGTTGGTGATGAGCAAGACGGGGGCAGACATCGAATTCTTCATCCTGGGAGAGGAA
Organism: Anaerolineae bacterium; assembly: GCA_034411995.1. Taxonomy (GTDB): domain Bacteria; phylum Chloroflexota; class Anaerolineae; order UBA7937; family B3-Chlor; genus JAUVXJ01. Next base: position 104,924 of record DAOUME010000026.1, read on the forward strand.
GGCGGTCTGATCCAACAGGTGAAGGAGATGACCGGCAGGAGTACCTGGGAAGTCATTCGGGCCCTCAGGGTGGCGATCAAGAAACTCCGGATCATCGAACTTCTGGAGGAGACCTCCTGGCGGTACCGTCCGGTGGAGAAGCAACAGGGTGCCACGTCCAAGGCCCTGAAGAAGGCCATACAGTACGTAGAAGGGATCAATGACTTCGGGACGCTGAAGGGGGTAGACCCGGAGTCCTTCTTCTCCCACATCGAGACCACCGATGGTGACCCCCTGCGGATTGGCGTCGTCGGGGAGTTCTACCTGCTGGTGGAGCCTGCCAGCAACTGCCACGTGTACGAGATGCTGGGCGAACTGGGCGCAGAGGTACACCGGCACCTATCGCTGGGTGAGGCCATCCTTCGCTATCCACCGGGCTTCCTGCTGGGGAAGCTGATGGCCTGGTGGCTGGACATGAGCATTCCGCCCCGGTCGGAGATCGCAGAGATCGCCAGGCCCTATCTGAGCTGCTCGGTGGCCGGGCACGGGAGGGAGTCGGTGGCCGATACCATCAGGTTTCACGACGCCGGATACGACGGCGTCCTCCATCTACTGCCCATGGGCTGCATGCCAGAGGTCACGGTGAGGCCCATCCTTCGCCGGGTCAGCGAGGATTACAACTTCCCGGTGCTCACGCTCAGCTTCGACGAGCTGATCAGTGAGGGCGCCATCAGGACCAGGATCGAGACCTTCGTGGACGTTATTCGTCTCCGAAGAGAGCGCAGGGGGGAGCACCATGCATTACCTGGGAGTTGACGTAGGTAGTGTATCGGTCAAGTTTGCCCTCATAGACGAAGGGAAGAACGTCGTCGATACGCTCTACATGCGCAATCATGGGGTCATCCCCACGGTGAAGAAGGGCATGGCCGAGTTCCAGGAGCAACTCCCCCACGACGTACAAGTCGGAGGAGTGGGCGTCACCGGGAGCGGGGCCGGTTTCTCCAAGGTGCTGGTCGGCGCCGACGTCCACAAGACGGAGATCCTGGCTCACGCCATAGGGACTCTCCATTTCGTTCCCGAGGTGAACGTCATCTTCGAGATCGGCGGCGAGGATTCGAAGGTCATCTTCTTGCGGAACGGGATCATCACCGGGTTCGAGATGAACAGGATCTGCTCCGGTGGAGCGGGCGCGTTTCTCGATTCCCTCGCCGGCAGGCTGGACATACCCATCAGCGATGTGGGAGAACTGGCTCTGCAAAGCGCAAACGACGTGAACATCGCCTCGCGCTGCACGGTCTTCGCCACCACCGACGCCGTGCACAAACTGAACTCCGGATACCGGCTGGAGGACGTCCTGATGGGCGTGTGCAACGGCCTGGTGCGCAACTACCTGGCCATGCTCTACCGCAGGGTCAGCCCGCCGCCGTACACCTTCCAGGGAGCTACCAGCAAGAACGTGGCCCTCAAGCACGCCCTGGAGGAACAGTTGGGGGCTGAGGTGATCATTCCTCCGCATGCGGCGTGCCTGGGGGCCATCGGCGCCGCCCTTCTCGCTCTGGACCACCGCCCCGAGCACACGCAGTTCAAGGGCTTCCAACTGGCCGAGTTCGACTATCAGATCCGTTCCTTCGTCTGTCCCGACTGCGAGAACCACTGCGAGATCACGCAGATCATGCAGAGCGGCGACCCTATCGCCAGCAACGGCTCTCGCTGTGGCAAGCTGAACTTCTGAGCCCGGTCCGTGCCGCACCTCAAGGTTCGTAGTGAGGGCCTCAGCCCTTCACTCGCGCCCCACACAGAGCAGGAACCACCGCGCCTCTCCACTTTCCCCGCGCCTTCGCGAGTAGGGGCACGGCATGGCGTGCCCCTACTCGCGCGTGACTCGCCTCGTTGTCGCGCGTCCTGGCTGGCCAGCCACCATACCCTTTTCCCACGCTAGCCGGGTCAGCTGCGGCGAGGTGTTAGGCCGGCCTAGTACAGGGTAACCAGCCTGAGCGTCATTTCGCTAGGTGTGTACTCGAGGGCAGCCATCAACCTGACCGGATGCGTACCAGGCGCCGAGTCCAACGGCTGGAACTCGAGGAGGATGTCGAAAAGCGGTGTGTCGTGCTGCTCGTCGTAGCGGAGGTTGTAGATGTAGTTTGACAGAATCTTAGCTTCAATGAGTCCCTCGAGATCGCCTTGGCGCGCCTCGAGCAGGCCGCTCCGCTTGATTGTGCCTCCTTTCTGGTTGAGCAAGTAGTCGAATTTCGCCGCCTCGACGCGGACGGAAAGCTGGCCGAGCGGCTTGGGCTGGGCACTGATCGATGTCAGCCCGAACTCCATGTCCGCCTCCCGTCCTCTCAGTACGGGGCGTTCAATCTTGTAGGAAAGGAATAGGCCAAACAGAGAGGACTGGAGACTTCTCAGGAGATATCCATGTTCCTCGAAGGGGTACCCAGGGGTGTTGACGTTCGTCTCGTTTGGCACGTCGTCTTCGTGTCCGACAATGACGAAACTGCGGTTGAGCAGGTAGCAGTCTCTGAGGACGGTCGAAAAGTAGAGTTTGAGCGGGGACGAGTATGTCAGGTCAGCGTAGCCGGCGTACGGCAGATACGGGGTCAACCGGTCGTGGATCGAGGCGAGCATCGCGTTGGAGAGATTGTTGACGTAAACGGCGTAGAACTGGGTACTGTGACGGTACTCTACGGTCCTCGCAAGGGTGATTCCCTCGGAGAGGATTCGGAAGAGGCGGCCTTGCGCCTCATTGCTCCCAATGCAATCACCTACCAGGACGCTGTGGTTGGATTGTTTGGAGAAGAGCGGGATCAGCCGAGCGTGGATAGGAAGACCGTACGATGCGCCATCGATGCGCATTGTGTCAAAGATGAAAGCAGCCTCGCGTCGGTCCGTGCGCGGAACTAACGCGGTCTTCAGATCGGGATAAGAGATGCCCTTGGAGTTTAACACCTCAATCGTCTGGGCGAGGGCCGCGCGGATCTCACCCTGCATGGAGCTGCTGTCCAACTGGAAGTAGTCGCGCATCACCTCAAGCAGGAGATTGTCTCGGGCATCAAGCGTGTGGATGACTACTTTCGACATGGCCACTCGCGGCATCATTCTGGGGCCGCCTGACTTAGACTTCTACAGAACCTTTCCACGCAAGCAGACTGAGTGGGGGATTATGAAGGAAGATCCTGTAGAAGCACCCAGCAGCTTGCACCTTGCAGAATTCTCCTGTACAATACCGCCTGTCGTATGTCTTTGCAGGAGCAGTCGGCATCGTAACAGAGTCCTGCTCCTTGACCCCGGCTCTATCTAACTCCCATGCCAACTCAAGCTGTGTCCAGGTCCTCATCGCGACTCCCCTGTGTAGGTGTACCACCCATACCCAACTCTACCACAGTTGTCGCATTTCTAATGAGGTTAACCTTCACGACAAGCAGCATCCGCGGGAGATGGCCGAGAAGGAAATCAGTGAGTTACTCACCTACCTGGCCGTAAAGGAACACGTGGCTGCTTCCACACAAGACCAGGCCCTCACGGCCACGGCATCCCGTGCCGCTACACAATAGCCCTGGCTGTCGCAGATCAAGGTTCGCGGTGAGGCCTTCAGTTCTTCACCTGCACCCCGCAAAGCAAAACGACCATCGGTGTCCCTCAGGATGGTCGCTCGACTCCCGCGATCGTCCTGAGCTTACGGCGCCCGCAGATACTCCGGCCTCAGAATCGACTCTCCGCTCGCCAGCGCAAGATCGATCGTTACCAACAACCGCTGCTTGTCCTCAGGCAACGTCCCTGCCAGTGGAAGGTAGTTCGATGCATGGTTGGTCCTGAACACACTATCGGTGACACCCTCGTTGCGGGGCGCTTTCACTTACAACCTGCTGGCCTGAATCGGGAATGATACGTCAAACGCCACAACTTCGTGGACTTGATCAGGCTTTATGTCTCGCAGGCGCGCCAGACAGTCTTCGACCGTCTCATCGGCGGGTTCATCAAACGTTCGACCCTTATACCAGAGGATACCATACACTCCATAGTCGGCCTGACGTTCGCTCATGTATTGCGGAAGCTGATGCGTGAGCCCCCGCTCCAAGCGGGGCGAATGTGCATTCTTGATTTCGAGGATCAACTCCAGATGGTCGAGGTCCATCGACATTCCCGAGAAGACGAAGTCCACATTTCCTGATCGACTCGGGTCTTCCTGGTGCAGTCGTATATTCTTGTACGCGCAAATCGGCTCCAAGAGAAGCCTTAGGCTCGTGGCCGAATGTGGCTCACTCTTGGGCCTCGTATCATCCCAAAAGGCATGAGGCTTTGTCCTTCTTAGGGCTCTTTGAATGAAGGAAAAGACACTGAGCGTGGTTCGCAGAAAGTCATCACCGTCCTTGTATGCCTTCCGGGGTGCTCCAACCTCTTGGAGCGGCTCACCTTCTGGATTCGTGTCAGTAATTGCTTCTTGTGACTGACGCCAAATGGCCCTTGCAACTTCTGCCGGCAACAGTGCCGTCTCGAAACCTTCTCGGCCCTTGAACTGGATTACCTTCCCAACCTGAGGTGGCTCGTAGCTTGCCAGGTCTTCATAGGGCACACCGCGGCCTGAGAAGTATCTTTCCAATCCTTCGCCCTCGAGCCAGGTCACGCGGGCTTCGATGTGCTGGTAGCTCCATTCAATCGACAGTGTAAAGCGTTGCTCGTCTGGAATCGCCTGCAGATCCAGTTCAATGGAATGTCCAAGCCGTCTGTATGACAGCCGCTTGCCCACGAATGCGACTAGTTGGACTTCACTGCCATCGACGTACAGGGCCGATATTGGATAGCTGTTTGGATCAGGCCTTAAGGCGTGGCAGATGTGGTCTTTTACCCTTGGAGATCCAGTCAAATCCTGGGGTATATCTGCCCGGGTAATCTCTTCCGTTCTCTTGTACCACTGCGCGTCAAGCACGGTGACGCCGGCCCGCGACCACGCCGCCACAGGACCATGCGGTATGCAGGTGCAATCTTCAAAGTCGCGTGGGAAGCCGATGTACTGAAAGACAATAGTCCCTTCAGGCGCAAGCAGCTGCGTCGCATCGCGATTCTGAAACGAGAACAGTCGAAACTCGACGCGAGGAGATTCAAGCTCCATCTTCCACTCTCTTGCTCTATGACAACCTGCTCACGAGATGCTCGTACTCTCAGCCCCAGGACTGATGCTTCGAGGGAACCTTCCCACACGAGCGTGGTGAGTAGGGCATTGTGAAGCTAGACTCTGTGGAAACGCGCACGACTTCGCACAGTGCAGTATTCTCCCGCCCACTGTCCCGCATCGAACCTCTTTGCACAACCACCTGCCATCATAGCACAATCATCTTGCTTGCGCAAATGCAGATGCACGCACACTCGCATGATAGAATGACGGAACGAGTTGTTCGGCCAAGTGTGCTATGCAATACGGCGCGACCACTATGCACACATTGCTGAGAGAATCTACCTGTGTTGTCCGGGCATTTTGTCGTGTATGGTGATAAGCAGCATTTCCCGGCGATCACTGAGAAGGAACTCACTGAGTGACTCACCTACCTCGCCGGGGTGAAACACCTCGATGCTTCGACACCGAACTAGGCCCTCAGTAGGGGCACGGCATGCCGTGCCCCTACGCAATCCCCCTCGCCCCACAAAGCAAAACGACCATCCGTATCCCTCGGGATGGTCGTTGGACTCGCGCTATCGTCCTGAGCTCACAGCGCTCGCATGTACTCCGGCCTCAGAATCGACTCCCCCCTCGCCAGCGCAAGATCAATGGCTTCCAGCAACCGCTGCTTGTCCTGCGGCAACGTCCCGGCCAGTGGAAGGTAGTTCGAAGCGTGGTTGGTCCTGAACACGCAGTGGGACACGCCCTCGATGTGCTCGAGCGTCACCCTCACCTCCCGGAGCATCTCCAACGGCTCCGGCACCACGAACTCACCGGCGGCGACCATACGGTACAGCTCGGTGCCCGGCACCACCATCAAGGTCAGGAGCGAGAAGTAGGCGGGGTCCATCTCCCCCACCCTCCGCCCTGTGTCCACGGCGTGCTCCCGCCACCTTTTCACTCCGCCCAAGCCCAGAATAGCGATGACGGACACGGTGAGGCCGGCATCCTGGGCCTTGCGCACACCATCGACCATCTCCTGCGCGGTGACACCCTTCCTGGCCAGCTTGAGCACCTCATCGTTGCCGCTCTCCATACCCAGGTAGACGATGGAGAGCTTCCGGCGGAGCAACTCCTTCAATTCCGCGTTGGATTTGCGCAGGATATCGTGGGCGTTGCCGTAGATGCCGACCCGCTCCAGGTGGGGGAACGCCTCTGCCAGGGCGTCCAGGATGGGGATCAGCCGTTTGTTGCTCAGTACCAGCGCGTTACCGTCCGCCAGGAACACCCTCTGCGTGTCCGGCATGTAGCGCCCGGCCATGCTGATATCTTCCATCACTTCGTCCACCGGACGCACCTGAAACGGCTTGTCCAGGTAGGTGCAGCAGAAGATGCACTCGTTGTGCGAGCATCCATAGGTAACCTGGAGGATGTAGCTTCCCGCCTCGCTGGGCGGACGTACGACGTTTCCGTAATAACGCATCAGTCTCTGCCTCGCTAAACGTCGGTCCCTACACCCAGTATAGTGAGGTGGCGGCTACCTGTCAAACCAGGGAACAACAAAACGTGCTCTGAGAGGAGCTGTCCCTGGGCTGGTTCTCCGACTGCGCAAGTTCAGCCAGGGGGAGCATCGTGGGGTCTTATCCCCGTGGGAAGGCTGGAGAGCCCGAGGATCCGCCAGAAAGCAAAGAGCCCCTCGAAAGGGGCCCCTTGCCTGGCACCCTAGCTCGAACCAAGGAGGTGAGCCAGGGTGCTACTACTTCTACTATCGTCCATGGGCACCACCTCCTTGTACATAAAATGGCAAACCAACGTTGCAGCGGAGATCGCTGTCAGCACGACCGTGATATCCCCACGTCACAGGCGTCCAGCACCTGCGAGTGAGACCATTATGCGCCCTAATCATCTCCTTGTCAAGTGCTGGCGCCTCCGCCCAGGACCCTCCTGGTCTTCCTGATCGCGGGGCCGACTTTTGGTTTGCCCTGAGGGTCCAGGTCACCGCCTTGCTGTGGACGGAGCGCGGGTTGGCACCGATCTCGCTCATCGTTCACACGCCGCCAGCTTCGAGACCAGCCTTCGCCCCCTTGACAGATCGACCGGATTACCGTATACTATCTATGACGCGGTGCGTCATAACCGTATGCTCAGCATCCGTGGTGAGGAGGTCAGGAGAAAATGGCCAGAAAGAAAGAAGATGTGATGAACGAGGAAGGGAAGAAAGCAAGTCCCCTGCTGGATTCCTTGCGCAAGGTGCTCCTGGCCAGCATCGGGGCCGTCGCCGTGGCCCAGGATGAGGCCGAGGATCTGATCAACAAGCTGGTGGAGAGGGGCGAGATCGCCCGGGAGGAAGGCCGCAAGCTCGTCGATGACATGATGGCCAAGCGCAGAGAGAAGGTCGAGGCCCACTTCGACGCGCGGGTCGACTCCGCCCTGGAGCGGATGAACGTGCCCACCAAGGCAGACCTCAAGGCCGTGGAGAAAAAGCTGGACCAGCTCAACCAGAAGCTGGACAAGCTGGTGAAGAGCTAGGATGCCATGGGGTGAGGGACGCCCCTCGAGCCCTCACCTTCGGCATCGCCAGAAAGGGCTGCCTTGCGCCAGATCAAGAAGTACGCCAACCGCAAGCTCTACGACACGGTGGAGAAGCGGTACATCTCCCTGCGGGGCATCGCCGCTTTGGTGCGCGACGGAGAGGAAGTCCAGGTCCTGGACAACGAGAGCGGAGAGGACATCACCAGCCTGATCCTCTCTCAGGTCCTGCGCGAGCAAGAGAGAGCGGGCGGACTGCTTCCTCTTGCCCTCCTGACGGCACTGATCAGGAGCGGCAGCGGCGGCCTGGCGCACCTCCGCGGATCGCTTCAGAGCTCATTTCAGGCCCTCAAGACACTGGAAGACGACCTCGACCAGCGCCTGGAGGCCCTGGCCCAAAGGGGTGAGATCAGCCTCTCGGAGGCGCAAGAGCTGCGCGAGGAGATGGCGGCCAGGGCCCGAGAGAGGCAGGCCGAGGCCGAAGAGCGGATCCTGGAGGAGATCGAAGGATCGCTGGCCCGGCTGGGCGTACCCACCAACAGCGACATCGCAGCTCTCAGTCAAGCCCTGGTGGAGATCGAGACCAAGGTGGACTCCCTACTCTCCGCCCAGTAGTGCGCTCACCCCTCAGACGGGCCCTGGGTCGGTCTCGTCAGGGCCGTAGAAGTGAGGGATCCAGTGCGCAGGGTAGGCCAGCCGTACCGCCATCTGCTCCCGGACGTAGTCCCATCGCGCTGGTGAGATCAGCCTCGGACCCCCACGCGCGGACTCCGCGTGGTCTGCATAGACATAGGCAGCCACAGAATCCGCCCAGTCCTCCAGGGCGTTGAGGGGAGGCTTCCGGCCCTTGAGCCAAGCTTCTCCGGGATGGTACTCGAAGGGGATGGGAGACTGCCATTTGAACCGGCCATACGAACTCCCCGACGCGTTTTTCAACCCCCTGGACAGCCGGTAGAACGAGCGGATGTCCCACACATGAGCCAGCTCGTGCACCGTCTGCCACTTGAGCTCCGGCGGGTCTCCCCAACTGGCGCCCTGGAAGTACACCACGTCTATCAGCGGCATGGCCATGGCGGCCATGGGGGTGCGGAAGGGCGCCCTCCACACCAGAACCCATCTCAGCGTAGTTCGGAACCGGGAAGGGCCTCCCATCAACGTCGCCAGGTTCTCTGTCGCTTCGAGGACGACCCGCAGCTCCTTCCCGGCCCATGAGCCAGGTTTGAAAACACGGGTTCGGTATTCCGTGACTAATGTGCTGAGTGCGCTGGCCTTTTCGCTGTCGTCCATGTTTGATCACACGATCTCAAGAGAGACCAGGAAGACGCTGTCCGAGTATAACCTAACTCTGTCGCCACGGCCCAGCAGTCCACCGTGCCACAGTCGGGGGATGCCCCCCTGTCCTCCCATGCCCCGCGCCCTAGGCTCGGCCTCACCGCACAATTCCTCGCCCTCTCGCGGCTGTAGCTTGGCAAACTCCACGAAATATGGTACTATGAGTTTGCCATAATGTGCACAGCACTCATGCCTGCATCAGCTACCGTGGGCGCTGAACCGGTTGTTTTCCATGGCTCGAAATCCTCTCCATAGTCTGCGTATCCGTCTTCTTCTGCTGGTTTCCATAGCCGTTCTGCCCGCGCTGCTCCTGATCCTCTGCGCCGCGGGAGAACAGCGACAACAGGCCCGGGCCGAGGTCCTCTCAGACACGAAGCTTGTCGTAGGGTTGTCGGCCGTCCAAGAGCGCGAACTGATTGAGACCACGCGCCAACTCCTGGTGGCCCTAGCCCAGGTACCAGAGCTTCGGAGCGGCGACCCAGCACGGTGCACTGATTTTCTGTCCGACTTGCTGGCGCGCTACGTGCGATACCTCAACCTCGGCCTGATCGATGCCCGCGGGTACGTGTTCTGCAGCGCCCTGCCCTACGAGGGCCCGATCTACGCCGGCGACCGTGCCTACTACCAGCGCGCCATCGAGACGGGTGATTTCTCCATCGGTGACTACCAGATCGGGCGCATAACGGGCACCCCGTCGTTGAACTTCGGATATCCGGTACTCGACGATTCCGGTCAGCCGGAGGGAGTGGTCTTTGCCGCCCTGGATTACGGCTGGCTCGCCGGGGTTGAAGCCGAGGTTCAATCGCAACTGCCAGAGGGGTCGACCATCACCAAGATCGACGCCGACGGCACCATACTGCTGCAATACCCGGATACCGACGGATGGGCAGGACAACCCTTCCCGCAGGCCCCCGTGGTGGAGACCGTCGCCACCGAGCGCACAGGTGTGACGACGGCTCCAGGCACCAAGGGGGTCACATGCATCTACGCCTTCGCCCTTTTGTACAGTCCGCTGCATGCGGATGACGTCTTCATCATCATTGGCGTTCCTGAAGATGCCGCCTTCTCGGCCGCCAACCGGCGCCTGGCATTGAACCTGCTTGGTTTGAGCGTCGCCTGCGGGGTGTCGGTCGCGGTTGCCTGGATCTGCGGCGACCGGTTCGTGCTACGGCACGTCAGGGCTCTCGTAAGTGCGACCGAGCAGATCGCTACCGGTGCCCTGAGCGCAAGAACTGGCCTGCCCCACGGAGATACGGAACACGAGCAACTGGCCCTGGCCTTTGACCGCATGGCCGAAGCCCTCCAGCGACGGAAAGCGGAGCGCGACGAGGCGGAGGAGGCCCTGCGCCGATCTGAGGAGATGTACAGAACAGTGCTAGAGGCCAGCCCGTCTGGTGTCACCGTGACCGACTCGGACCTGAAAATCACCTACGCCTCCCCGCGAACACTGGAGTTGCACGGCTACGACCAGGCCCACGAGTTGGTAGGCCACCCCGCGCTCGATCTCATCCTCCCGGAGGAGTGGGAGAGAGCAAGGCAGAACATGGAGAAGACGCTGGAAGAGGGTATCGTGAGAAGCGTGGAGTACACTCTGCTGAGGAAGGACGGTACCTCCTTCGTCGGCGAGCTCAGCGCGGCTTTGATCAGAGATGCTTCGGGACAACCACAGGGGTACGTTGCCGTCACCAGGGACGTCACCGCACGCAAGGAGGCGGAGGCCGAGCTCGGCCGCACTGTCGACAAGCTAGAGAAGACCATGGTGGACATCATCCACACGATGGCCGCTGTGGTCGAGGCGAGAGACCCCTACACGGCCGGCCACCAGCGCAAGGTGGCCACCTTGGCTCGGGCCATCGCCGAGCAGATGCGTCTCCCCAGCAGCCAGGTCAAGGGACTCCACATGGCCGCCTTGATCCACGACGTAGGCAAGATCTACGTCCCCGCCGAGATCCTCACCAAACCGAGCCGGCTGAGCGGACCGGAGATGACCATCATCCGGGCGCACCCACAGTTCGGCTATGACATTCTGAAGAACGTGGAGTTTCCATGGCGCGTGGCTGACATCGTCCTTCAGCACCACGAGAGGATGGACGGGTCGGGGTACCCTCAAGGCGTGTCCGGAGACGACATCCTCCTGCAAGCGAGAATCCTGGCCGTGGCAGACGTCGTCGAGGCCATGGCTTCCCACCGACCGTACAGACCAGCCCTCGGAGTGGAAAAGGCTATCGAGGAGATCTCCGAAAACAGGGGCACCCTGTACGATGCCGACGTGGTGGGCGCCTGCGTGACGCTCCTGGTGCACAAGGGGTTTCGGTTCGAGTAAGAACCCGACGAGCGTGTCGGCACATACTGACCCATCGAGAATAGCTGCGCCCCTACTGTCAGCGTCCTGGCCCGGTGAGCGCCTCGCCGTCGCCTTCGGGCCCGCGTCAGCGTGCCCACTGCTGGCCTCGTCGCCCCTCGGATCACATCTTCCTCGAGGCTGTGGCCAGGCACCCGATCTCTGCTCCTCTTCTGTGGCGTTCCCTCTCCCTGCTTGACAGCCACTTCGCTTCGAGGTATAATGAGTGAGCACTCACTCAGCTTCACCATCACGGAGGTGGCGAGCGATGGCCGAACGACAGAGCAAAGCAGCCAGACAGAGACTCCCCAGAAAACGGCGCGAGGCCCAGATCCTGGACGCCGCGACCCGGATCTTCGCCAGCAAGGGGTACCGCGCGGCCACCACCAGGGAGATCGCGGCCGAAGCGGGCGTCTCCGAAGGCACCATCTACAACTACTTCGCCAGCAAGTACGACCTGCTCATCGCCATGTCCAAGCGGTTGGCCCTGGAGTCCCTCGTGCAACTCGACTCCTTGCCCCCGCAGGAAGACGTGAGGGCCTACGTCACAGCGCTGGTCAGGGACCGTTTCACGTTGCTCACCAGGAACATGGACCTCATCCGGGCCCTGATGCCGGAAATCCTGGTGGACGACGAATTGCGCCAGGCCTACGTGGAGCAGGTGCTCTCCCCTGCCCTCACCTACCTGGGCGCGATCATAGACAACAGGACCAGGGCCGGGGTCTTTCGCCAGGTCGATGCCCTCGTCGTGGGTCGCGCTATGATCGGTGCGGTGATGTCTTTCGGCTACCTTTGGCTTCAACGCCCCTCAGAGCTAGACCAGCGGTCCCAGGAGGAAATGGTCTCGGAGGTGGTTGGCTTGTTCCTGGACGGACTGCGAGTCAGGCCCACAGAGGAGAAGGTCTAGTCGGAGATGGTACGACGCACTCTGGCCATCACTCGCAAAGAGATCATCCACGTCCTCCGCGACCCCCGATCGCTGACCATCATGTTCCTGATGCCCGTGATCCAGCTCATCCTCCTGGGGTACACCGCCACCACAGACGTGGAGCACCTCCCCACCGTGGTGCTGGACCAGGACCGCACCTTGCAGAGCCGCGAGCTGGTAGACGCCTACCGGGCCTCCAACTACTTCGACATCCTCTTCTACGCAGCCACCGAGGAGGAGCTCGGACGGTTGATAGATGGAGGTCAGGCCAAAGCAGGGATCCTCATCCCCGCAGGCTATGGCAGAGACCTCACCGGCGACAACCAGGCGTCCGTCGCCTTCGTCATCGACGGCTCCCTGCCCAGCGTGGCCACCACCGCCTTCAGCGCCGCCCAGACTGTGGCCCAAGCCCAGTCCACGGCCCTCATCGAGCGGCTCTACGACATCGACGTAGACGCACAATCGGGCCTCGACGTTCGCCCCCGCGTCTGGTACAACCCCGACATGAAGAGCGCCAACTTCATGATCCCCGGACTCATCGCCATGATCTTGCAGGTACAGTCCACCCTGCTCACCGCCCTCTCCATCGCTCAGGAGAAGGAAGAGGGCACCATCGAGCAGTTGATCGTCACCCCGCTGCGATCGGTGGAGCTGATCGTGGGCAAGGTTCTGCCTTACGTCGCCGTCAGCCTCTTCAACCTCCTGGAGGTGCTCTTCATCGGCGTTCTCTGGTTCGGCGTGCCCGTTCACGGCAGCGTGCTGCTCCTCCTGGCCCTGGGCGTGCTGGCCCTCCTGGTCTCGCTGGGCATCGGACTCGTCGGCTCCACTATCGCCCACACCCAGCAGGAAGCCATCTTCCTCATCTTCTTCCTGATGTTGCCCTTCATCTTCCTCTCAGGGTTCTTCTTCCCCGTGGAGGCTATGCCCCGCATCCTGCAGTGGATCAGCTACCTCATCCCGCTCCGGTATCTGCTGGTCATCACCAGGGGCATCATCCTCAAGGGCGCAGGGATCACCATTCTCTGGGACCAGGCCCTGGCGCTGGCCCTCTTCGCCGCCGCGATGCTGGTGTTGGCGGCCTCACGGTTCAGGAAACGGCTATGACCGGTCGATTATGGTTCGTGATCTACAAGGAGTTCATCCACATCGTCCGCGACCCGCGCACCCTGGCCGTGATGTTCGTGATGCCCATCATGCAGCTCATGCTCCTGGGCTACGCTATGACCACCGACGTGGACCACATACCCACGGTGGTCCTAGACCAGGATCTCACCTCCCAGAGCCGTGCCCTCATCGGCGCCTACCAGGCCTCCAGCTACTTCGATATCACCCGCTACATCGAGACTGAAGGGGAGCTGCGCCGCCTCATCGATAAGGGCACTTTTCGGGCCGGTTTGATCATCCCCTCTGGCTACGGCAACAGTCTGGAGAGTCGGCAGGACGCTCAGGTCTCCTTCGTCATCGATGGATCGGACCCCAACGTGGCCCGCACCGCCTTCGCAGCATCCCAGACCGTGGCCCAGGCTCATGCGCTGGAACTGGTCGGACAGCGGGTCGGTCTGAGCATAGAGACCCTCCCCGGAGTGGATGTCCACCCGCGGGTCTGGTACAACCCCGAGATGAAGAGCGTCAACTTCATGATCCCCGGCCTCCTTGGCCTGATCTTGCAGTTCATGACCACGCTCTTCACCGCCATGGCCATCGTCCGCGAGCGCGAGCACGGCACCATCGAGCAATTGATGGTCACCCCCATCACTCCGCCAGAGCTGATCCTGGGCAAGATCGTGCCCTACGTGGCCATCGCCTTCTTCGACCTGGCGGAGGTGCTGATCATCGGGGTCCTCTGGTTCGGTGTGCCCATCCATGGCAGTGTGACCCTGCTGCTGGCCATCTCCACCCTGTTTCTGCTGACCACCCTGGGGCTGGGCATCTTCATCTCCACCGTGGCCCAAACCCAGCAGGAGGCGATGTATCTCAGCTTCTTCACGCTCCTGCCCTCCATCTTCCTGTCCGGGTTCCTCTTTCCCTTGGAAGCGATGCCCCGAGCGCTACAATTGATCAGCTACGTCATCCCGCTGCGCTACATGCTTGACGTGGCCACCGGAATCATCCTCAAGGGTGTGGGGCTGCGCATCCTGGCGTGGCAGGTGCTCGCCATCGCGGTCTTTGGTACCGTCATCTTCACCGCTGCGGCCAGGAGGTTCCGCAAACGCCTGGAGTAGTCTTATGCCGGCACATGCCAGAGGGGATCGGGGTTTGGTGAGACGGGGCACATCTTGACAACGATTGAAAACATGGGTATGATCTGGTTGGACGTCCAACCAAGAATCACTGAACTGAAGATGACTGCTCGACCTCGTTCCGACGAAAAGGCTCAGGCCATTCTCGACGCAGCCTGCCGGTGTCTCGGTGAGAAGGGGTACGCCGCCACGACCATCTCCGAGATCGCCGCGGAGGCCGGTGTCAGCCGGGGCCTGCTGCACTACTACTTCAAGAACAAGGAAGAGTTGATGGCTAAGGCTCTGCGAGCCGCAGGAGAGGCCATGTTCGAGTTGTTCGAGGACGCCTTCGCCCACAGCGAGTCCGCGGACGACGTGGCCGTGGGGCTGACCCGTATGCTGCGCACTCTGATGGTCAGCGATCCAACGTACATGAACCTGCCCCTGGAGTGCTGGACCATGGGGCGCGAAAGCCCCCTGGTAGCCGCAGAGATGGCGAACCTCTACGTGCGCGCCCGGAAGACCTTGGGCGAAGAGTTGGCCGAGGCACAGGAACGAGGCATCATCAAGCCCTCCGTTCCTCTGGACGGGCTGTCCATGTTCCTCCTCGGTAGCAGTGATGGGCTCTTCGCTCAGTTCTACCTGCAGCCAGACCTGGTCGACGACGAGGCGGTGTGGGAAGCGGTGGAGATGTCCATCCGAGCGCTCTTGGGGGGCGCTGCCCAGTGCTCTCCTGTGACGCTGGCCGGGAGCCGGGAATGAATCTGAGCAGAACCGCGTCGATCATGCGCAAGGAGATGCGGCACATCCTCCGTGATCGGAGGACATTCGTGCTGGTCACCGTGTCGCCGGTCTTCCTGCTGCTGGTCTTCGCCTACTCCATGTCCGTAGAGATCAGGAACGTAGCCATCGCCGTCCTCGACTACGACCAGACCACGCTGTCTCGCCAGTATCGAGATGGACTGGCCAGCACCGGCGATATCGTGATCCGCTACTGGCCTCGCGACTACGCGGAGATGCAGAGTAGACTGGAGCGTCGGCAGGCCAAGGCCGCGGTCGTGATCCCCGTGGGGTTCGAGGATCAGCTCCTTGCCGGACGTGAAGCGAGCCTCCAGGTCATCGTCGATGGCACAGACCCCAACACCGCCAATCACACCATCTCCCACATCACCGGCTACACCCAGGAGGTCGCGCTGCAGATGCTCAGCGAGGCCCTGGCGCGGGAGGGCATCGACGCGGGCGAACTGTCTCACATTCAATTGCGCATGCGCACCTGGTATAACCCGACCCTGAGGCCCATCATCGGCTGGGTGCCCGGCCTGGTGGCCATCGTGCTGGGCATGCCCGCCGTGGCCGCTACGCTGGCCCTGACGGCCGAGAAGGAGAAGGGGACCCTGGAGGCCTTGATCACCACCCCTGTGCGGCGCTCGGAGCTCATCATCGGCAAGCTCATCCCCTACGTGATCAGTGGCCTGTTCAGTGCGGTGCTTTGCGCCCTGGTGGGCGTGTACTGGCTGGGTACACCCTTCCGGGGCAGCCCACCTCTCTACCTTCTCCTGTCGGCTGACTTCTTCCTGGCCGCCCTCGGTATCTCGCTGGTCATCTCCGTCTTCGTGCCCAGCCAACAGGCGGCCATGGCCCTGGCCATGCTGGTCTTCCTCTTTCCGGGCTTCTTCATGTCCGGGCTCTTCTATCCCATCGCCAGCATGCCTGCGGAGATGAAGATGGAAGCCTACATGATGCCCACCACCCACTACCTGACCATTACCAGGGGCCTGTTCCTGAAGGGACTGGGCATGGACTCTCTCTGGCCCTTCGCGGCTGCGCTTCTGGCCATGGGGTTGGGAGTGACTGGCGTGTCCATCGTGACCTTCAAGAAGAGACTGGGATAGCCCACATGCTGAACCGCATCTGGCAGATCGTGACCAAAGAGTTCATCCATCTGCGAAGGGACATCCTCCTGGTCTCGTTCCTGGTGCTGGGACCGGTGTCGGAACTGGTGTTGGTCGCCTGGTCGACATCGTCTCCCATCGAGCACCTACCCACCGCTATCGTCGACCGGGACAACACTCCTCTGAGTCGAGGGCTCGTGGTCGCCTTGGAGAATTCGGACAGCTTCGACGCCGCGTACTACCCCACCAACGAGGCGGAGCTGGCCAGCCTGCTAGACGCAGGTTCCGTCTCTGCGGGCGTGGTCATTCCCCCTGGTTTTGGTGAAGACCTATCATCTCCCGCTTCGTCATCCACTCAGGTCCAGGTTATCTTGGACGGGTCAGATCCCACCGCTGCACGTGTGGCGGAAATGAGCGCGCGAGGGGTGATCGAAAGCTATGCCTACACAGAGCTGGTCCAGAACTGGGGCTACCTGGGTGGACGCCTGGGTGAGGTCATCAGGACCGACTACCGCGTGTGGTTCAACGAGGAGTTGTCTGACGCCAACTACACCGTGCCCTCGGAGATGGGCTTCATGCTGGAAATGGTGGCCCTGATGATCGCTGCCATCAGCATCGCCAGGGAGCGTGAGCTCGGGACTTTCGAGCAACTGATGGTCACGCCTATCCGTAGCTGGGAGCTGATCGTGGGCAAGGCGATCCCTGCGGTAGCCATCTCCTATTTCGACTTCCTGATCATGCTGGGCATCACCGTATGGGGCTTCGGCGTGCCCATGAAGGGCTCGCTTCCTTTACTGCTGCTGCTGGCCCTGTTCTACATCTTCGTCGAGCTGGGGTGGGGCCTCCTCATCTCGGGCTTCTCCCGCACACAGTTGCAGGCGCTGCTTCTGGTGATGGTCATCGCCATGGTAGGTATGGTCTTCTCCGGATACGCTTTTCCTGTGGACACCATGCCCCCCCTGATGCAGGCGGCAGCCAATCTCGTGCCCATCAAACATTGGCTCCTGGTCCTGCGGGACATCATGCTCAAGGGCGCCGGGATAGACTTGTTCTGGAAAGACCTGCTGGCCCTGGCCGTCCTGGGCATCATCATCAACTCCGTCACCCTGACCGTTCTTCGCAAGCGGTTGGACTAGCACCTTAACATCGAGTATGAGATACGCACACAGAGTCGGCAGGAGACCAAGCCCACGCCGGTGGGCGAGGTCCGTGGGCGGGACGGCACGCCGGGCCAGGTCCATAGCGGCCAAGGAACTGCTTCACATCGTGCGTGACGGGAGGACCTTCTTCATGGTCTTCATCTCGCCCGCGTTCACCCTGGTGATGCTATCCTATCTCTTCACCTGGGACGTGGAGCACTTCTCCCTGGGGATCTTCGATCAGGACAGGTCCTCGCTGTCGCGGCAATACGTCGCTGCCCTGACCGAAGATGGCACGATCTCCTTCGAGGAGGACATCAACAGCAGTGAAAGAGTGGACGAGCTTCTCGTCACCGGGCGCGTTCAGGGCGTGCTCGTCCTGCCGCCGGGCTTGATGGAGCGCGTCAACGGAGGAGAGACCGGGGAAATCCAGGTCATCCTCGACGGCACCGAGCCGGGGATTGTTTCCCAGATGCTCGGCTACCTCCAGGGTCGCACAGAACGCTTCGTAGCGGCGCTTTCTCCGCCGCCGGAGGACGCTCAGGCACTGTACTCACCCCTGGGTATACGCACGCGAGTCTGGTACAACGTCAACCTCAGCGCTCTGCACAGCATGGTGCCCGGTCTGATCGCCGTAGTGATGTGCATGCCGGCCTTCTCCATCGCCACGTCTCTGGCTCGGGAGAAGGAGCTGGGCACCATGGAGGGCCTCTATGCCACTCCGGTGGGCGGCGCCGATCTGCTGCTGGGTAAGCTGGCGGCGTACCTGTCGTGCGGCGTAGTCAGTGTCCTGCCGGCGCTGCTCGTGGCCACGCTGTGGTTTGGTGTCCCCTTCCGGGGCAACTTCCTGCTGTTCTTGTTGGCCACCGCCGATTTTCTGCTGGCAGTGATGTGCCTCAGCCTCCTCCTGGCCAGCTTCCTGTCCAGCCAGCAGGCAGCCATGGTGGTTATGTTCCTGGTACTGTTCGTACCTTCCATGTTCCTCTCGGGCCTGATAGACCCGGTGGACAGGACGTCCTTCAGCGCGCGGCTCCAGGCCGACTTCCTGCCGCCCACTCACTACATTGCTATGGCGAGGGGCATCTTCCTGAAAGGTGTGGGCCTGGGCGCGCTCTGGCCCCAGGCGCTGATCCTGGCCATCATGGGTGTTGGCTACCTCCTGGTCACCATCAAGCTCTTCAGGAAGAAGCTCGGATAACGGGTATGTGGCACCGTATCTCTAACCTGGTGGTGAAAGACTTGCAGCAGTTCCTCAGGGACAGGGTCCTGCTCATCTTCGTTCTCGTGGGCCCCACGTTTCAGCTAGTGATGATGGGCCAGGCCACAGCCAGCGAGATCAAGCATCTGCCCACGGCCGTCGTGGATGGAGATCGATCCAGCGACAGCAGGGCGCTCATCGCGGCCCTGGACAATCTGGACGCACTGGACGTGACGCATTATCTGAATACGGAGGAAGAGGCCGGCTCGCTGCTCGACAGGGGAGAGGTCACCGCGGTCGTGCTCATCCCTTCGGGCTTCGCAGCATCCCTGGGCTCGCCCTCCGAGAGGGCAACGGTGCAACTTCTGGTAGATGGATCCAACATCCTGGGAGCATACGTCGCGGTCAGCGCCGGTCAAGGGGCCATCGCCCAGGTGGGCAACGAGTTAGCGGCCCAGCGTTTGAGGTCCGTTGGTGCTGCCGACCATCGGGTCCCGGCCCTTGACCTGAGGACCACCGCGCGCTTCAACGAGGAACTGAGTCACTCCTACTATCTGTTGCCCTCACAGTTGAGCCTGATCGTGCTCATCGTCACCCTTCTCGTCTCCTCGGTGGGCATAGTGAGGGAACGAGAGAGAGGGACTCTGGAGCAATTGATGGCCACTCCGCTGAGGAGAATCGAGCTCATCGTAGCCAAGGCTACTCTGCCCACGCTCGTCACCTTTGTGGATTTTCTGGCCATGTTGGCCATTACCGTGTGGATCTTCAGGGTGCCGGTGACCGGGTCCCTGGTTCTCCTGCTGGGAGTGACCCTGATCTACATCATCGTGCAACAGACCTGGGGGCTGGTGATCTCTGCCCTGTCGGCCACCCAGCAGCAGGCGGTCCTGTTGATCTTCATGACCGGCATTCTCAGTGTGGCCTTCTCTGGATACCTGGTGGCGGTAGAGAACATGCCCGCAGTCATGCGCTGGGCGTCCGTGTTGTTTCCCATCAGCCACTATCTGAGCATGTTACGAGCCATCATGCTCAAGGGGGCCAACCTGGCTCACATCGCTCCGGAGCTTAGGGCTCTGCTGGTCCTGGGAATCGTCAGTCTGGGGATCAGCGTGCGCAGCTTCCGAAAGCAGTTGGGGTGATCGATCCGTGGCAACGAGGTACAGCTAATGCGTAAGGACAACGACATCGCCATAGAGACCCACGACCTGACCCGCACCTTCAAGAAAGTCGTGGCTGTCGACAGGTTGAATCTGGCCATTCCAGGCGGGGAGATCTTCGGCTTGCTGGGACCTGACGGTGCTGGCAAGACTACCACCATTCGCCTGCTCTGTGCGATCATGAACCCCACCAGCGGCAGCGCCAGGGTGGCAGGTTTCGACACGGTGAAGGACGCCGAGGAGATCAAGAAGCGCATCGGTTACATGGCCCAGCGTTTCAACCTCTACGGTGACCTCTCCGTCATGGAGAATCTCAACTTCTTCGCCGACATCTTCGCCGTTGGCGCCCAGGTGAGAAGCGAGCGCATCGGCCAACTGCTGGCCTTCGCCCGGCTCACGGAGTTCAAGGACCGACGGGCGGCTCAACTGTCCGGCGGGATGCAGAAGAAACTGGCTCTGGCCTGTACCCTGATCCACGAGCCGGAGATCCTCTTTCTGGACGAGCCGACTACCGGCGTGGATCCTGTCTCCCGCAGGGAGTTCTGGGACATTCTCTCCGACCTCCACCTGCGAGGAGTGACCCTTTTCGTCAGCACGCCTTACATGGACGAGGCCGAACGGTGTTCGCGGGTGGGGCTGATGTTCGAGGGAGAGATGATCGTCTGCGACGCGCCGGAGCAGTTGAAAGACCTCATCTCGGGAGAGCTGATCGAGCTGCGTCCGGACGGCCTGAGACGGGCGGCAAAGATCGTGGCTGCTTTGGACGGCGTGCTGGAGATACAGACTTACGGCGATTTGCTGCATGTCTTCGTGGACAGCGCCGAACAGCGTCTGCCCGAATTGGAGAAGCTCCTGGCCAGCGAGGGAATAGGAGTCTCCGGATTGCGCCACACTAGGCCTCGCATGGAAGAGGCTTTCATCTCTCTCATCCGCAAACGCATAGTAGAGGGGCGAACCAGCAACCCTGTGGCCTCCGGTCAGAGGTAGACCCGGGAGGTCGGAGCTTTTCCTGTTCGCTGGCGCCCGCTGGCCGGAGGATCGAGCTTCATGCGAAACGAGCACTCTGTAGTGGCTGAAGGGCTCACCAAGAAATTCGGAGACTTCACGGCGGTCGACCACATCAGCTTCCGCATCAGGACTGGTGAGATCTTCGGCTTCCTGGGACCCAATGGGTCCGGCAAGACGACCACGATCCGTATGCTGTTGGGACTGCTGCGCCCCACTGAAGGAGGGGGCATCGTCCTGGGATATGATATCGTCAAGCAGTCGGAAGAGATCCGCAAGAGAATCGGATACATGTCCCAGCAATTCAGCCTCTACAACGACCTGACGGTGGCAGAGAACCTGAACTTCTACGGGGGCACCTATGGCGTCAGGGGAAACCGGCTTCGAAAGAGGAAGGAATACATCCTGGAGATGGCCAACCTCAAAGGCCGGGAACGCGAGATGACCAAGAACCTGTCAGGCGGCTGGAAGCAGCGTCTGGCTCTGGGGACGGCGATCATCCACGAGCCAGAGATGCTGTTCCTGGACGAGCCGACGGCGGGGGTAGATCCTATCTCCAGGCGCGCTTTCTGGGATCTGCTCTACGAACTCTCGGACGGAGGGACTACCATCTTCGTCACCACCCATTACATGGACGAGGCGGAACACTGTCAGAGCCTGGCCTTCATTCACCTGGGGAGGATCGTGGCGCGCGGCACGCCGCAGGAGATCAAAGAGACGATCATGAAAGGCCAGGTGATGGAGATTGACTGCACAGACCCCGAACTGGCTTTGAGCGCTCTGCGAGAATCAGCTCTGTTCGACGAGGTGGCGCTCTACGGCGCTCTCATCCACGTCGTGGGAAAGGACCTGGAAGCTCACAGAGGGGCCATGGAGCGCCTGCTCCAGGATCGAGGGGTAGGGATCAGAAGCATGGACATCATCGCGCCCTCGCTGGAAGATGTGTTCATCTCCAGCATCAAGGAAGAGGACAAGAAGATCCACGAGGGGATGGGGGGCAATAGGATCCCGGGATACGGCACGGCAGAGGAGAAAAGGCAATGAAGAAGAGGTACATCGTCATCCCGGTGGTGGTGCTGGCGCTTTTCTGCGCCGCTGCCGGGTGGTGGTACGTGAGTGCTCAGCCGGGGATGCTGGACCGGTTGCTGGCCCAGACCGGGCTGGGGGGCGGGGGCTTGCCAGGAGGCAGGCTGGCCGCCTCTGGCATCGTGGAGGCGGAGGAGGTGTCTGTCACCACGGAGATCGGAGGCAGGGTGGCAGAGGTGCTGGTCGAGGAGGGAGACCTCGTCCAGGAAGACGAGGTGGTGATCAGCCTCGATGATGCTCTCCTGCAAGCGCACATGGCACAGGTGCAGGCGGCCCTGGACGCTGCCCAGGCTGCGCGGACCCAGATACAGGCAGGCGCCTCCGAGGAAGACATCCACCAGGCAGAAGCCCTGCTGCGCCAGGCGGAGGTGGCCCGCGACGGGGCACAACAAGCCCTGGAGGATGCCAAGGCCTCCCGCGCGCAGCCCCAGGAACTGGACGCGCGCATCGACGCGGCACGCACGCAACTAGCCATCGCTGAGCTGACCCTCGAGCAGGCCACAGCCGGTATGCGGGCTTCAGAGATCCAGCAAGCGTTCTTCCAGAGGACCTACGCCCAGTTGGTCCAGGGCTTCGACGTGAGCATCCCGATACCTGTGCCGCCCTTCGAAATCCAGCGACACATCAACGTCGGGGAGGTCGCGCGCAGCGAGGTTCGCCGACAGGGCAACCTGGCCAACCAGGAAGCGTGGATGGCCTGGGAGGGCTTGTTCGCGGCGGAGTCCGTCCGCGACGGGGCCCGAGAGAGCCTGGACCACCTGGTGGCCATGCGGGATGAGCCCCTGGAGGCGAACGCTATGGTCAGCGCCGCCCAGACTCAATACTCCATCGCCGAGGCCAACGTAGGAGTAGCCCGCGCCCAGTTGGAGGCCATCCAGGCAGGGGCGACTGAGGAAGAGGTAAGCGTGGCTGAAGCCCAGGTCCAGCAGGCACAGGCGGCGCTCGGCACCCTCCAGGTACAGCTCGACAAGCTGACCCTTCGTGCGCCCAGCTCGGGCGTGGTGCTGGAACGGATGGTCGACGCGGGTGAGCTCGCGCCACCCAACTTCTCCTTGCTCACGCTGGCCGATCTCGATCGGGTCACCCTCACCGTCTACGTTGCGGAGAACCAGATCGGGCTGGTGAAGGTGGGTCAGGACGTGCAGGTCAAGGTTGACTCCTATCCCGAGCGGGCGTTCAGCGCGCAAGTGGTTCACATCGCTTCCCGCGCCGAGTTCACGCCCAAGAACGTGCAGACGAAGGAAGAGAGAGTGAGCACCGTCTTCGCGGTGAAGATAGAGATACCCAATCCGGACCACGCTCTGAAGCCCGGCATGCCTGCCGACGCCGAGATCCTGGTCGGCTCTGAGGGGAGGTGACGAAATGCAGCTCAAGGCAAGAACAGGAGCGATCGCTTTTTTGCTGATAGCCGCTTGCGCCCTGGCCCTCTCCTGCTCCGGCTGCCAGGAGACCAGTGTCGCCGGCGCGATAGAGGCTTCCGGGACCATCGAGGCGGACGAGGTCGTCGTGGCCACCGAGTTCGAAGGACGCGTCGATGAGATCCTGGCCGACGAAGGGGACGAGGTCCAGTCTGGCCAGGTGCTCTTGCGCCTGGATACCGGGTTGCTCGAGGCTTCCCTTGCCGAGGCAGAGGCAGCAGTCTCCACCGCCCAGGCAAACCTGAGCCGCGTGGAAGCGGGCGCCCGTCCCGGTGAGGTAGGGACAGCACGGGCCCTCCTGGCTCAGGCCATCGCTGCCCGCGATGGTGCGCAACGAGCCCTGCAAGATGCAGAGGCCTTGCGAGACAACCCACAGGAGCTGAACGCACAGGTTGACGAAGCTCGTACGCAGATCACTCTGGCCGAGCACGGAGTTGCCCAGGCCAACGCTCAGTTGCAGACCACGATCATCCAAAGAGACGCTTACGCGGGCGCGGGTGACGACGAAAGCAAGACCAGTTACGCAGCCCTGGACCAGCAGGCGGAGGCGGCGCGAGCGGCTGTGGCCATCGCCGAGGAGACCCTGGCTGGAGCGACCACCCATCTCCAAGACATGCTGGATCTGCGCGACAACCCCATCGCACTGAACAGCGCGGTGAATCGAGCCAAGGCCCAGAGCGACGACGCCGCGGCTGCTGTAGAAGTGGCCCAGGCCAGCCTCGATGCGCTGTTAGCCAAGCC
Source organism: Anaerolineae bacterium (assembly GCA_034411995.1). Taxonomy (GTDB): domain Bacteria; phylum Chloroflexota; class Anaerolineae; order UBA7937; family B3-Chlor; genus JAUVXJ01. Next base: position 128,983 of record DAOUME010000026.1, read on the forward strand.
CACGGCCGAGGAAGTTGCCGTGGCTCAGGCGCAGGTCAACCAGGCTGAGGCTGCGCTGGGCGTTCTCCAGGTCCAACTGGACAAAATGACGCTGTACTCGCCGCTCAGCGGCCTGGTCAGCAGCCGGTCCATCAACGTTGGAGAGACGGCCTCTCCTGGCGCCACGTTGATGACCGTGGCCAACCTCGACCAGGTAAAGCTGACCGTCTACATTCCGGAGAACCGCTATGGTCGTATCCAGTTGGGGCAGCAGGTGGGGGTCCAGGTCGACACCTTCCCGGGCAAGGTGTACGCGGGCCAGATCGTGTACATCTCGTCGGAAGCTGAGTTCACGCCACGCAACGTGCAGACCAAGGAGGAGCGGGTGAACACCGTTTTCGCGGTGAAGATCCTCATCCCTAACCCTGACCACGACCTCAAGCCCGGCATGCCTGCCGACGCCACCATCACCGTGGAGTAAGGGCCTTGGGGTGAGGTTCCTTTGGGGGCCCCACCTCCCCCTGTTATTCTGAGGAGCGAAGCGACGAAGAATCTGGAGCGTAGTGACATGAGCACCTGGAAGAGGACGAGATGAAGACCTACTACGTCTACATCATGACCAACAGACCGGGCACCCTCTACACAGGCGTGACCAACGACCTGGAGCGACGAGTCTACGAGCACAACAGCAGAACGGGCTCCAGGTTCACCAGCAGGTACAAGATCGACCGCCTCGTCCATTTCGAGACCTTCTCCGACGTCCTGGAGGCCATCGCCCGCGAGAAACAGATCAAAGGCTGGCTGCGGCAAAAGAAGATAGCGCTCATAGAGTCCAATAACCCAAGCTGGGAAGACCTCAGCGCGGGCTGGTATGAGGCGACGGAAGGTCCCGCGCCAGATGACTCCTCCGCCGCCCAAGCTTGCCGCCGTCGTTGATCAAACACACGCACGCGACCACAGAGGATCACTGCCATGTCAAACGACCAGGAGACCCAACTGGAGAAGGTCTACACGGCCCACGGCCAGCTTCAGGCCTACGTGATCAAGGGCAAGCTGGAGAGTGAGGGAATCCCGGTCCTGCTTCAGTACGAGAGCCAGGTCTTTGCCGTCACCGTGGACGGCATGGGGGCGGTGCGCATTCTGGTGCCCGAGCACCTGGCGGACAAAGCCAGAGAGGTGATCGCGCGCACCGAGTCCTGACACGAACCCGTAACTCTGCCTCGAGGCATCCGTAGCGGGCCGCGTTCCGGAGGCCTGGGATCTCCTTGGGCGAGTAGCAGGCTGGGCCCGCCCGGCCCCGGAGACAGATCGTGACTCTCTCAGGGTACGAATACGTTGGCAGCATCCACCTTCACACCACAGCCTCCGACGGCGCTGCCACTCACCAGGAGGTAGCTCGTCTTGCCTCTCTGGCCGGCCTCGATTTCGTAGTCGTTACCGACCACAACGTCCTGAGTGGCGGGGTCGAGGGCTGGTACGAGGAGTGCCTGCTGCTCGTGGGCGAGGAGATCAACGACACCAAACGGGTACCTCAGGCCAATCACCTCCTGGCCTTCGACATAGAGAAGCACGTACCGGGCGATGAAAGGACCCCCCAGGAGGTCATCGACGCCGTCAACGCCCAGGGAGGCTTCGGCTTCATCGCCCACCCTTTCGAATACAGCCCGCCCTTCACGCAGGAACCTGAGCTTCCCTGGCTGGACTGGGAGGCCAGCGGCTACGCCGGTCTGGAGATCTGGAACTACATGTCCGAGTTCAAGAGCTATCTCCACGATGCGCGCCGGGCGCTATTCCTCGTGCTCTTCCCTTCTTTCGCCATCACCGGTCCCTTCCCTGAGACGCTGGCCAGGTGGGACGAGCTGCTCTCCCATCGCAAGACGGCGGCCATTGCGGGCACAGACGTCCACGGCAACACCTACAACCTGGGGCCCCTTCGTCGCGCCATCCTCTCCTACGAACACTGTTTTCGAGCGGTCCGCACCCACATCATCGCTCCTCAGCCGCTCCGCCGGGAACTGAAACCCGACAGGGCGCTCGTCTATCAGGCTCTCAAGAACGGAAGCTGTTTTGTGGCCTACGACGCCATCGGCGACTCCCGAGGTTTTCGCTTCACCGCCAGCAGCGGCGATTCCTCCGTGGCCATGGGAGGCGAGATCGCGCTCCTTGGCGGTGTCCAGTTGGAGATCACCTCGCCGGTGAACGCTGAGCTCCGTCTCCTGAGGGACGGCCAGGTGGTGGCGAGAGAGAGAGGGAAGAGACTACGGTACGAGGCCCAAGACGCCGGCGTCTATCGGGTCGAGGCCCGACGCAGGCACCTGCTCAAGAGCCGTAGCTGGGTATTCACCAACCCCATCTACGTGCGCGCCTGAGAGCGCCTGAGCAGCCACGCCACTCCGCCAAGCACCCCCGCCGCCGCGAAAGAGACGACCGCGACCGCCAGCAGGACACCGGGCACCGGGTCCCCAGCGTTTCCGCCCTGGGCTCCAGCAGGGCCCTCAGCTACCACCGGAATGGTGTCCGTCGGGGCCGGGGCGACGTTAGGAGCAACCACCTCTTCAGCGCCCTCGGTCGCGGTGGGTTGTGTGGTGGGAGTCGAAGTGGGCGCCGGCGTGTCTGTGGGCACGGGGGTATCTGTGGGCTGGACGGTGGCGGTAGCCGGAGGCGTCTCGGTGGGCACCGGGGTCTCAGTCGGCGGCAAGGGAGTCGCTGTGGCCGTGGGCGGCGGCAAGGTGGGCGTGGGAGTAGGCGGAACCTGCGTCGGCGTGGCGGGAGGCTGAGATGGATCGACCTCCAGGCGGACCAAGTCAATGAAGGCTTCGTCCTTGCCTGCGGACATGGGTACGTCTATGTAGACAAATACAGTGACAGCCGACGCCTGAGCGTAGGTTGACACCATCAACGCCGAGAAGTCATGTCCCCATGTCCAAAGGGAACTACTCCAGACCACGTTGCCAGAGGTAGGATCGGTACCGCCGTACGGATCGATCCCCACCTTGCGCCCTATGTTGGCGTCCATACTCGGACTGATCGCGGCCCAATCCACGCGGGCCACGTATGCTACGCCAGGCGTGGTGCCATCCACCCGCTGGTAAATGCTGGCGCGGAACGGCACACCGTCCGTCCATATCCGCTGCGCGGTGTTACCATGCAGACGCTCGAAAGTCGAGTGGTCGAGTGCGGGCTGACCTGATTGGATCGAATACTCCCAACCCTCGCCTATCTCTCCCAAGGATATCGGGATCCAACCCTTCTCGAAACTGCAGTTGAAGATCAGGTTGCTGGGATACTGTTCGACCTCAGGGCACCTACCCCGCTCCTGGGCGCCCGTGATCCGCGGGCCTATCCAGAGGGACGTAGACAGCAGGGTAGCAGCCGCGAGCAGGGATGCGGCCAGTCGGCTCAGTTGTTGCACTCTCATTCCATTCCTCGGGGCGGGCACAACTTCGCAGGCTTTAGAGGTTGCTAGTATAGCACGGTTGCCTGCTGCGTACAACACGTGGTGCTCGAAATCGACACAAGTCAGGGCGCTTGACCGATGCTGTGCCCGCGTCCCACCCGACCTCAGCTTGGCTCAGTAGTGAGGTTGGCAGCTTTCCTGACTATCAACAGCAAGACCAGGCTGTAGATGCCCGTGACAAACAAGATCGTATCCTCGTAGACACCATATCTGGCGATCTGGATGAATGGTGTAAATGGAATCGCACAGAAGAGCAGCACCAGGTAGATGGCCTTGTCAACCCGCGGCAAGGCAGTGGTCAGCAGGAGCAAGCCAAGAGCTGTCGTTGGGCACGGATAAGTGCCAGGCATGATCAGGCTCGTCAGCCGATGTCCCGACGCGAGGCCGAACAACGGGTAGCTGAACACCCGCAGCGTCAACGCCAGGGTGGCATACTTGCGCCACCCGACCGTGGGGAGAGAGAACTGCATCCTCTGCCTGACCACATCGAGCCCGAACAACGCCGATACGACCACGAACACGGAGGCGAAGACGTAGTTGCCGTAGCTCTCACCGGCCAGGTCCCTGGCAAGGATGAGATAGAAGACAACGCCATTCCACGCGAAGGCAAGGGAGAGATACAGTTTGGCGAAGAGGCTCTGGATCCTGCCAGGTTTGAGAAAAGCCCACCGTACGACGACAATCGCAGCAAGGTAGAAGAGGAACTGAGCAGGCACGATCCCAGCGCCATAAGCTTCCATGATGCGCCAGAACTCGTCTCTGGGTACCATCTCTTGCCTCCCCCATCAGATGGCTTGAACCGTCGAACCCGAGACGTCTATTCCACCCACTGCCGATTGATGGCTGCTGCGGTCCTGCTCTGCACAGAAGATGACGTGGCGTGAAGCGCGCGGGACCAGATCCGGTTCTCCAGCGATCAGCCCTCTCGTTGCGGCCGGTCCGTGCAACCAGCCGCGTGGCCGGGCTCACCGTACGTCGTGCGTTACGCACCGTCTCCGCCGTTCTCGCCAATGCGCTGGGGCTGTGAGCTCAAAATCCACCATGGCGTCGCGGCAGCGTGCAGTCACAGGACTGCCACTACGGGCGCACCCTCGGAACAGCCCTCACTCCAAAGCTAACACAGTATCAGCGCGATCCGCAACAGGCGGCAGAGACAACTGAAGTCGCAAGACAAAGGAAGGCGTTCCCACCGGACAGTGAGGAAGGGGATGGTGCCCAGGGCAAGCTCAGAGCCTGCCCAAGGCGGTGCGCCGGTGATCGCTGGTTGGACTACGGGCAGGAGATGCCCCGCTCGACCATCAGTTGCTGGAAGGCGTCCACCGCGGCCTGGCCGGTGACCAGGTCGGCCCTCTCCGCCTCGAGGTCAGAAGGCTGGAGCTTGACGATCCATCCCTCGCCGTAGGGATCGTCGTTGACCAGGTGGGGGTTGGCCGCGACCGCCTCGTTGATGGCGATGATCTCTCCCGAAACCGGGGCAGGGATGGGCCCCACCCATTTTCCGCTCTCCAGGGTTCCCAGACTCTTGCCCCGGGCCACGGTCCGCCCCAGCTTCTTCGGCGTGACCGCCACGATCTTGCCCGCTATGGCCTGGCCGGGATCAGGGACGCCCGCAGTGACGGTGCCGTCCTCCTCGAAGCGTGCCCACACGAGTTTGTCGCCAGCCAGGTATACAGATCCTCCGGTATGTTGCAGCCGTTGATCGTCGCCATCGTTCCTCCTACTCCTTCTTCTCGTCCATGACCAGCGCGTTGGCCACCAGGTCCGTCACGCCCACCACGGAGACGTCGAGTCCGTAATGCTCTGCCAGGTCCATCAGTTGAAGCTTGCAGTTATCACACGCGGTGGCCACCACCCTGGCGCCGCTCTCCTCTATCTGCTCGGCCTTCGGCTTACCAGATGCTAAGCGCACCTCGTGGTACTCCGGGATGGCGATCACTCCCCCGCCCCCACCACAGCACCAGGTCAGCTCGCCGCAGGGGTTCAACTCCACGAACTCCTCTGTAGCCGCCTTCAAGCAGATTCGCGGCTGCTCGAGAAGGCCGCCCTTGCGGGACAGATTGCACGGATCATGATAGGTCACGGTCTGGGCGTTCACAGAAGGGTCGAGCTTGAGACATCCTTCCGAGATGTACTCCGCGATCAGCTCCACGATGTTCTTCACTTCGAAGGGAAAGGTCTTGCCCAGCCATCTCTCGGCCGCGTACTTCATGGCCCAGTAGGAATGGCCGCACTCGCTGAGCACCAGGACCCTGGCCCCCAGGTTCTCCATCTCGTCCACCAGCCGCTGAGCGATCTCGTTTCTCTTCTCTTCCTCTCCCGAGAAGAGCGCGAAGTTGGTGCCATCGAAGCGCCGTGTGCTCATCGTCCAGTCCGCTCCCACGACATAGAAGATCTTCGCGGCGGAGATGATCACACTGGGGAATCTCATGATCTGGATCGGCGTGGGAACGAAGAGCATCTCTGCCCCCACCTTGTCGAGAGGAATGGTGACCTTTTCGTCGTCCACGGCGTCCTGGAGCTCCTCCTCGAACCACTCGATCCGGTCCATGAACTGCTCTTCGGTGATAGCCAGGGTATTGCCCGTCTCGTAGGCGTTGTCGGCGTGCTCTTGCAGGCCCGCCGGGACCTTTCCTGCTTCGGCCAGCAGCGCCCTGATGGCGCCTACCATGCTGGCATTGTCGATGCCGAAAGGACAGTACAGAGCGCAGCGCCGGCACAACGTGCACTGGAAAGCTATCTTCTGCAAGCGCTGGAGGACTTCCTCATCCAAGTCCTCAGCCCCCACCAGCCGGGGCGCGATCCGACCCAGCCTGGTGTAGTATCGCTTGTAGACCTTCTCCAACTGTTGGGCCCTGGCGGAAGGGATCTGCTCCACGTCGCCGGTCCCCACGTAGGGATGGCACGCTTGGGCACACAACCCGCAGTGAGCACAGACCTCGAGGGAAGTCCGTATCGGCCCCGTGATCTTGTCCTCGAGCAGTTCCACCAGGCCTCGCGTATGCGTTCCTGACTCGTTCGTCACGCTTCTTACCTCACACCCATACGGGACACTGCCGTCCTATCTCAGTGTCCACTTCAGCGTCAACGCGCCTCCCACGATGTGAACCAGCTTGCTGAAGGGCAGGTAGATCAGAAACACCTGCACCAGAAGGAAATGCACCACGAAGACCGGGCTGTCCACCGGCGCGCCAAACCGGAGATGGAAAAGATTGGAGAAGAAAGCCTGGTACGGCTCCAGCCCGAGATGCATCAGGAAGCGCATGTAGTTGCCGGTCACGGCGATGCCCAGAAGCAGGAGCAAGAGTAAATAGTCGCTGGGCACAGACAGGCTCCTCACCGGCATCCTCAGCCTGCGGACCAGCAGGGCCAGGAGGCCCAACATGAACAGCGTGCCCGAGGTGCCCCCGCCGATCAAGGCCAGCAGATCGACCTGGTCTGGCGTCAGACGCAGCAGGTTCCACAGCCAGTTGAAGTCGAAAAACAGCCGCAGGTGTCCCACCACGAAGATGAGTATGGAGAGGTGGAACAGCCAACTGGCCACCCACAGGGTGCGCGATCCTCGGAAGACACGCCGGAAGGTGACGATCTCGGTCACGATCTCGCGCAGGGTCCGGACCAGACTACGCTGCTTGGGGGGAAGCCTGAGAGACACAGATGCCCGCGGTCTGCGCCACCAGCGCACCACGCGGTAGGCCAGCCCGACGAAGAACACACCGGCCGTCACGAACGGCAGTACGTTGGAGACGAACCACATAAACCAGTAACTCATTTACCTCGCACCTCGTCGATGCCAGCGCCCCCTACTCTCTGGAACGCCTGACGGCTGGCCAGCCCCGGTCAGAAGGAGATCACCGTGTCGGCGCCCAGGGCCATGCTGTTGAAGGCCGCACCGCCGATCATCTCGACGCCCTCGATCAGATCGTCCATGGTCAAGCCGTGCAGGTCCAGGCTGGGCTGGCAGACGTAGAACTTCACGCCCAGCTCCAGAGCCTGGTCCATGAAGAACCTGAGGCTCTCACCTCCGGCACCGCGCTTGATGGTCAACTGCTCGGCCACACCCTTCTTCAGAAGGGTCGCCCCATCCATGGTGAAGTAGATGCCAGCCTCGATGTCCATGGCCGCGGCCGCGGCGGCCAGGAAGAAGGGCGTAGCGCTCTTCGTCGGCTCGTCCACACCGTGCGTTTGCACGTACATGATGCTGTTGGCCTCTTCCTCGCTCACGACCGTTCTCCTTTCTTTGGCTCTTCCCCCGCCTGGCGCTCAGACCAGCGGGCGTAGCTCGCCACCCACGGCCTGGCACATCCGGCGCGGGCGGAAGAAGGCCTCCCGAGACGACGCTCCACGGCAGCCCTCACGACGCGCTATCGGCTGCTGCTAGCCCACTCGGCACAACTAGATGTACAACTGAACGTCTGCGTCAGCCGCGAAGTCCAGAAACGTGGTGGCGCCCACCAGCTCGCACCCCTCGATGAGGTCCTCTTCCTCGACCCCCATCACGCCCATGGTCATGGCACAGGCGAAGAACCTGACTCCCATCTGCTGGGCCATCTCCACGAACTCCGGGACGCTGGGCAGATGGGCCCTGCTCATCCAGCTCTTCATGAAGGCCGTGGCCAGGTGAGTCATGCCCGGGATGGTGCCGATGAAGTTGGGAACTTTCATGGGCACGGCGGGAATCGGCTCCGGCATGGCAGGGTTCCCAATGGGCGACACCTTCAGGGCGTGCATCCTCTTCTTGCTGATGATGTCGAATCCATAGAACGTAAAGAAGATGCCCACTTCCCAACCCATGGCCGCGGCGGTGGTGGCCAGAATCAGCGGTGAATACGCCTCATCCAGCGCCCCCTTGGAGGCGACCAGGGCCAGTCTTTTCTTTCTCTCTTCGGCCATTCTCTCGCTCGCTCCCACTAGCTGGCGCGGCGCAGGTAGAACTTGAACACGCCGCCCTCTTCCTTCATCTCTAGCAACTTGTGGCCTGTCTGATGCGCCCAGGCCGCCACGTCCGCCTTGGAGCCGGGATCGTCGGCCAGCATCTCCAGCACCTGGCCCACCTCGATCTCTTTGATCGCCTTGGAGACCCTCACGATGGGCATGGGGCAGAAGAGCCCCTGGTAATCAACGGTCTTGTCCACTCTTATCTCTGCGCTCATGTTCTCCCTCCGATTCTCAGGCCCGTCTCGCCGCCAGCCAAGCCGAGGGCTGGCGGGCTTGCCTATTCCAACGCTTCGGCCAGCGCCTTGCGCTGGGCCAGGATCTCAGCCAGCACCCCCCGCAGCAGGTCCAGGGCCTGGATGACCCTTCCGTCCGCCAGGGAGTAGTAGATGCTTACGCCCTCGCGCTCGGTGGTCACCATGGCGCCATCCCTCAAGACCTTCAGGTGCCGTGAAACCGTGGCGCGATTCATGTCCAGGATCTCCACCAGTTCGCTGACGTTCTTGGGGCCCTCACTCAGGGCGTACAAAATGCTGATCCTCCTGGGATCAGCGAGACACTGACAGAGCTCGGCGTGAAGCTGGTCTATTTCCTCTCGAAGAGCCTTGTCCACCTCCCTGACCTCCTTCCGGCCCACAGAAACGTTATGCACTGGTCCACGTCTGTCCATATGTACGTTTGCACGCATATATTAGCATATTGTCGCACCATTGTCAAGTAGCGATCCTACACTGTGGACGAAGCCGAGCATGCTGAGCGGGCAAAGCTCGTCGGCGAGCATCGTGTGGTGTGAAGGGACGCCCGGTGCTCGGGCGGGAGCGGCGCAGAAGCGCGACAGCATGCCGAGCCGCATCCTGAGCACAGTCGAACGGGAAGGGCGAAGCCCGTATCGAAGCACGCAGGGCAACAGAGCGAGGGGTTATCTGGGGTCGCACCCTTCGATACGCGCCCACGCCACGCTAGAGCGTTACTCGGCATGCTCGCTCATGAGCCGGGAAGACGCGTGAAGCATGCTGAATGGGCGAAGCCTGTATCGAAGCATGCGGCTAAGGGAACGGTCTCGCTCACCCTACTGAGCCGGCGTCTCTGGCGTGGGCGACCAGGCTGGCCAGAGGTCGTTGCCGGGGTCATCGGTGAGCCGCGCGAGACCCGTGCCGTCTCTATTAACCACATAGATCTCGGCATTGCCCTCGCGCTCGGACACGAAGGCAATCCACCTTCCATCGGGCGACCACGTCGGCAAATGGTCTCTCGCCGGGTTGTCAGTGAGCCGCGTGACGTGCGTGCCGTCCGCATCCATCACGTAGATGTTGAAATCGCCGGCCCTGTCGGACGCGTAAGCGATCTGCGACCCATCGGGCGACCAGGCGGGGCCTCGGCTATTAGCCCCACCAGCGGTTAGAGCTCTTGACTCACTGCCGCCGTCGTTCATCACACGAACGATGTCGTAGCCGGCGGCATCCGAGACGAAGGCTACCTGTCGGCCGTCGGGCGACCACACCGGAAGGCGATCGTGGGCGGTGTCGTCGGTGAGGGGCTCTGGCTCCCCGTCTTCCACATCCATGACGTAGATGTCCTGCTGGGAATCCCGCAAGTCGTCAAACACGATCTTCTGTCCATCCGGCGACAGATCTGCGCCATTGCCTCCAAACCACCGATCGCTGAGGCGGGCCATGTCGCTGCCGTCGGGCCTGACGGTGTAGACATGAAAAGGTCCAGGGAACTGAGACCGAAACAGTATCAGTTGACCGTCCGACGACCAGCTGGGCGCCCAGTAGTCGGCAGCGAGATCGGTGAGACGCCTCACCTGACTCCCATCGGCGTCCATCACGTAGATGTGCAGACTGCCGTCGCGGTCGGAGGCGAAGGCGATCTGGCCTCCGACCGCATGGGTCGTCGGCGTGGGTCTGGGGGTCACGCTTGCGCGACAGGCCACGAGCGCTGGCAGCAGCAGTGCAACTACAGCAGCGAACCCGACTCCCTTCCTAAGCGTGTACCAGGCTCTTGAGAGACTGGCCCGACGCTTCAGTATCCGCATTCTCAGGAGATCACGTGTCAACATCTGATGATACCTCCTTCGGCAGTCACACATGAGGTGTCCCAGGACGCACGAACTGCCAGACAGGTGGGGAGAATGAGCGAGATCCTGTCGCGAGACCCCGACGAAGGTGTCTCCCTGGCAGCAGCCTCGGCCCATGAACGGTGACACCAGGCAGACCCGAAAGCCGAACGCTTTCGCGAAAGTCAACGGAGTTACTCTGGCGTCTCAACACTCCTGTGGATACCGCGCCGATTTTCCACCTGATCCTTCTGGTCGACACACGGCCTGCCAGCATTGGTGCATTCCCCTTTGATTATACCATAGATTATCGCATCATTAGCTTAAACTCGACCCGTATTGGCAAACTCCCAGATAGCCATATTGCACGATACAGCATATGGCTCCGTGGTACTTCCCTCTCCGGACGCTGGGGAAAGCCACCGGTGAATCCGAGCAAGCACCGTCGAGTCCCTTACTCGGGGCCGGACGTCTGAGCACCGCCACAGGTGTGGACGAGTCGATACGCTTGTCACGCGCCCGTCGGTGCCATGGCCGAGCCGTCCACGCGGTTGCCGGTGTGCTGTCTCCTGACCAGCAGCGGAGATTCAACTCCTCTCGCTTGTCGATCATACCCGGCAGTCATAAAGAAACCGCCGGATTCGTTGACACGAATCCGGCGGCTGGTGGCCCAACTACTCCGAGAACTACGTGTTCATGATGTAGGGATCGAGCTTCCTCATCAGTTGCTCTTTCGGCATCCATCCCACCAGCGTCTCCACCGGCTGACCGTTCACGAAGACGATCAACGTGGGGATCCCTCGGACCCCATAGCGCGTGGGGGTCAGCGGGTTGCTGTCCACGTCCAGCTTGGTGACCTTGAGCTGCCCGTCCTGCTCGGCCGCGATCTCTTCCAGGATAGGGGCGATCGCCTGACATGGGCCACACCACTCGGCCCAGAAATCGGTGATCACGGGCAGCGGCGACTGGAGCACCTCTTCCTCGAAGGTGTCGTCGGTCACCGCGATGGGTTCTGCCATAGGGAGCCTCCTCAGTCCAGTTCCTGATCCTATGCTACCGGATTCCGGTCAAACCTGCAAACGTTTGAGCCAGTCCTCGAGCCCCTCCAACTCACGCTTGGGGTCGCGAACCAACATCTCCCTGATGGCCTGCTGGATGTCCTTGCCCGCAAAGAGCACCTCGTGGATCTGCTCTGTGATGGGCATCTCCACGCCATACCTTCTGGCCAGCTTCATGGCCGCTCTGGTGGTATTCACCCCCTCGGCCACCATCCTCATGGAGCGCTCCACCTCCTCCAGGCCGCGCCCCTTGGCCAGCTCCTCGCCCACGTAGTGGTTTCTGCTGTGCCTGCTGGCGCAAGTGCACACCAGGTCCCCGATCCCCGCCAGGCCGGAGAAGGTCAGCGGGTTGGCCCCGGCCGCCACACCCAATCGGGTGATCTCCGCCAGGCCCCGGGTCATGAAGATGGCCTTGGCGTTCTCGCCGTAACCCAGTTGGTCGGCAGCGCCGGCGCCCAGAGCGATGATGTTCTTCAGCGCTCCGGCCAGCTCCACCCCGACCAGGTCGTCGTGAGTATAGACCCGGAAACGCGGGGTCATGACCACATCCTGGACGAACTCAGCCACCTCATCGTTCGTGGAAGCGATGACGGTCCCCGACGGCAAGCCGGCAGCGATCTCGCGGGAAAGATTGGGCCCCGAGAGGGCGCAGATCGATTCGTGTACCTCGCGGCCCAGCTCCTCGGCGATGACCTCCGACATGCGCAGGCCGGTCTCCTCCTCCAGCCCCTTGGCCCCGCTGAGGACGATGGTCTCCCCCCGGACATGCGGAGTCACCCGTCGTGCGTTCTCCCTCATGGTCTGGGCGGGGACCACCAACATGAGCAAGACACACGAGTCCAGCGCCTGCTCCAGGGAGGAAGTGACGGCCAGGCCGTCAGGAAGAATGACGCCCGGCAGGAAGCGTTTGTTCTCCCTCGACGTCCGCAGGGCCACGGCCTCCTGTTCAGAGCGGGCCCAGAGTGAGACCTGACGTCCTGCGCCGGCCATCATCACGGCCAGCGTGGTGCCCCAGGCCCCCGTGCCCACGACGGCGATACGCCCTTTATCGCCCACTAGATCTTCTCTTCCCCTACCTTCTTCGCCGGCTCTCCGATGCGCCGCTCGGTGCCCTGGAGGAGACGTTTGATGTTCGGCCGGTGGGACCAGAGCACCAGGCTGCCCACAGCCAGGGCGAAGGCCAGATGTTCCACGGGCTGATGGAAGAAGAGCACCCCGACGAGCAGCACCGGGGACATGAGGAAGACGATGAGCAGTGAGGTCACCGAGGCGTAGCGCAGCACTACGAACCCGATGAAGGCGCTAGACAGTCCTACGATGAGACTGGGCCAGGGGGCCATGAAGAAGTAGGCGCCCATAGAGGTGCCCGTCCCGGCCCCGCCGCGAAAGCGGATGAACACGGAGTGGTTATGCCCTACCACCGCCGCGAAGCCGGCCAGGGCCACGGCCAGCTCTGAACCCCCCAGCCACCTGCCCAGGAGCACGGCCACGGCCCCCTTGAGCAAGTCCAGGCCGATGCTCACCGCGGCCGCCTTCTTGCCCACCGTGCGGAGGACGTTGGTGCCCCCCGTACGGCCGCTGCCGTACTGCGTGACGTCCGTCCCGTGGAGACGGCCCACGATGTAGCCGAAGGGGATCGATCCCAGCAGATATCCCAGAAGGATTACTACCACGTACCTGACGACTAACAACGTCGAGAACCTCCCTCTAAGTGGAACCCCGGAACGGTGGCGGAGTTACCCTCTACAACGCGGACGGCGGCGCGAAGCCCTTCCTCGACGCGCCGCCCTCGCGGTGGACACGAGGGGATTATAGGGGGAAAGCCGTAGCTGCGCAAGACGCAACACTCACACTGGCATTGTGGGTGCGAGTGGCTGTCAGGTCAGGTCGGCAATATGGAGAGCTCAATGAGGGACCGGCCGTCTTCCTGTTCCGGAACCGTGGAGCTTCACCTTCTGGCATCTCGGATTGCCCGCACAGCGGGTTGCACGGGCAGGGCATTTGTGGTATGATAGAAGAAGCGATTTGTGTGACCGATGACCAGTTGTGGCGAACCAGCACACGAACGCGCAAGTCTGGTGGTTCCGCACACAAGCCAAATACAAGAGTCACACTCAGCGCGTGATCGCTCGCGCAGGTAAGCCACCTCATCGGTACCAGAAAGGACGCCAACATGACATCACATGACAAAGATCAAGAGCAAGCGACAAGTCGCGAGACGATCTATCGGTACTCCGTGAGCGTGCTGCTAACCATCGTGTGGTCTGCATTCCTCTGGGCGCACGTGCGCACACAATTCACAGTTGACCCCTACGTCATTTTGCTGCTGTGCGGTCTCAGTGGTGTCTTCCTCTTTCCGTGTCTCTCGCGCGTCAAGATCGGCAACCTACTTGAGCTGGAGCAACGTGCGGTCAAGGAGGCCGCGCAGGCTAGTGTGAGCGAAGCCAAGAGAATCGTCTTACGCGGGAGGGTCGTGCAAGACCAACAAGGCAGACGATTCTACATTGACAACACTGGCGGACGACACTTGATAAAGCACGGTGACGACAAGACGGCATACTTCCTTGCAGGCGCGGAAGGCATCATACCAGTGAGTCAAGAGGATCTAACACCATACCAACTCTCCTACCCCACGGAAATGGAGAGCGTGCTCGATGGCAGACTGTTGAAGGCGGGGAATCACATATTCGTCCTGCTCAATGGGAAAAGATACTGGGTTGGGATGGATGATCTCGTGGACTGGGGGCGAGACCACGTCTCCGACTGGCAAGACGTCACGGCTGATGCACTGAGGTCCTATCCAAGAGGGCGCTCTGCCCGTGTGGAGGCGGCTGTGCCACGAGTCCCCACGGAGGAGTAGCAGTTCCCGTAGTTCAGGAGAGTCGTGGTGGCACCTCGTCTGATCACATCGTCCTGGTACGTGCCGCACCGTCAGTAGCAGGCGCAAGACTGGCCAAATGGTCATAGTGCCGTCGCAAAGCCAGAGCGGAGGGATTCGCCTATGAGGAAGAGTTTCCCTGGTTACTACCGGCCTAGCGAGGATGAGTTCTCCCGGTTGTGGGCAGACTGCTGGTTCGTCCTTGATGCCAACGTGTTACTCAACCTGTATCGCTACTCGAAGGGTACAAGGGAAGCGCTGTTTGGCATCCTTCAAGCAGTCTCGAATCGTCTCTGGGTTCCGCATCAGGCGGCGTCGGAGTACCACCGCCGCCGCCTGGAGGTAATCGCGGGACAAGCGGCGGCCTACGAGAACATCCGGGGCCTGCTGCGCAAAGCACAGGGTGGCCTTGACAACGAGGTACGCGCCGCTGCCAGACCGGGTAGACACCCATTCATTAAGGTTGAGGAATTGCTGGAGAAGATCCACGCCGCCATCGCGGAGATCGAGAGGGAACTGGATGATCTGGAGTCGGGACACCCCGACCTCCTGGCTGAGGACCCCATCAAAGAAACCATTGCGGAGCTGCTGGATGGCAAGGTGGGTGCCAAGTACTCCACCGATCGTCTTGAAAAAGTCTACAAGCAGGGCAAGTCAAGGTACGAAGGCCAGATCCCTCCTGGGTACCGCGACGCCGGCAAGGGAGGCACTAGACAGTACGGCGACCTCGTCCTGTGGCTTCAAGTCATCGACAAGGCGACGGAGACTAAGAAGCCCGTTATCATGGTCACCGATGACAGGAAAGAGGATTGGTGGCTGCAATTCAAAGGACGAACGATCTCAGCGCGACCCGAGCTTGTGGAGGAGATGCAGACAGAGGCGGGCGTCTCTTTCTACATGTACCCCGCCGATCCCTTCATGGAGCACGCGGAGCGGCAACTCAAACGGCGAATCGAGCCTGAGGCGATCGACGAAGTGCGAGATCTCAGAGAACGCGATGAGGAGGAAATCAGAGCCCGGCGCGCCGAAATCGTTCGACGCATCTCCCAGGAAGCTCGCCATAGACTTGCGGAGGCGGACGACGCGTTCTCCCAAGCCTACGAACGACGAACACAGGGGATGCAGCTTCCGCCAGGCTATCGTTCGCCCCATCTGGGCGACTACATTGCGGAGATCGTGCAGCAGGTGTATAGCCGATACACGCCGGATCAACTTGAGGAGTTCGAGAGACAAGCGGTCCAGCCATATGGGGGATTCACCGCGGACCAACTGGAGGAGCTGAAGAGACAAGCGCTTGAGCCATACGGGGAGTTGCCCACGTACTTAGCGGGGTACCTCCGAAATCCGTACAGCCAAATTCAACACACGCCTGAGCCACGGGACCTGAGTCCCGACATGCGACAGCCCATCGCTGATGTACCACAGGCTGAGCAAGACACTCCCACGCACCCGCAGTCAGAAGCAGAAAGCGAGGATGAGCCAGACCAGGCGACGGCTAATGGCCCGGAAGACAACGAAACTCATGATTGACGAGAACGGCCGCTGATGCCACGCGTAGTTCCATCTGTCGCTTGAAACGGTGGTATTATCACGATCGCAGCGATGGCGCGCTCACCAAGATTCGCCCCGTGTGTTGGACACTTGTACCGTCAAGACCGTATTCACGCGTCCCACCGCGCTCTGCAACGACTGTCACCCTGTCGGGCTGTCAGCTCAGGTGCTGGAGGCTCAGTGCCGTAGTCAGCCTGCCGCCCCCTTCGAGCTTCGATACGGGCTTAGCCCTATCCTTCGACAAGCTCAGGACCTGGCTCAGCATGCTTGCCTCAGGGCCAGAGAGCACACGCAAGCCACCCTGTCACCAATCCACGCCGCGTCGTTTGTGCGTCTCCCGCGCCAGTGCTACAATGGCCATACTCCAATACTCCTCCTCTCCGTAGAATCTTGTGAGAATCGTTATGTCAAACTCTCGGGCTATCGTGCTCACCGCCGGGCTGCTGCTACTGGCTCTGCTGGCCTGCAGCCTGCCCTCCGTCCTGCCCGAACAACCGCCCGCCAGCCCCACACCGGTGCCTGTGGCCTCCATTGCCTCGCTCTCCACGCCAACCAGCACCGCCACCGCCCGGCCTTCCAGGACTCCAGGACCCACGGGCAGCGCTTCCCCCACACCCGTCCCTGCCTCTCCCACGCCCACCGAGATCTGGCAAATGGAGCTAGAGGACCTGCCCTCCATGTCCCTTCAGGACTGGCCGCGCCCCGCACAGGATAACGGCCTCTGTATCCACTTCATCCCCGAGGAGTACCACACCCCCGAGCACCTGGATCTCCACATCTCGCGCCTGGTGGACATGAAGACGAAGTGGGCGCTGGTGATCTACGCCGACGAGCTCCAACTGGGGATGGCCGCCCCCAAATTCAGGGACGCCGGCATCACCGTGGTCTGGCGCAGGATATTGTACCCCGGCGAGAAGTACTTCGACTGGGGCCGGGACGTGCAGGTGCTCCAGAGTCTGGGCATGCCCCCCTACATGCAGATCTACAACGAGCCCAGTCTGGAGGCGGGATGGGAGGAGCCGCCCGTGCCCAGGGAACGTTTCTTCCAGGACCTGCTCAAGGCGGCGCGGGACGTCTACAACGCCGGAGGGTACGTGGGCCTCCAGTTCGTGGACCCGGACTGGCTGAGAGAGGCCCTGTACGAGATCAGGCTCCACAGCGGAGAGCCGATCTTCCGCCGGATGTTCTTCGTGCCCCATCCCTACGGCCTCAACCATCCCCCCTCCTATCAAGAGGACCTCAACTCCGTGCTGGGGTTCCTCACCTTCGCCCAGGTGTTCCAGGAGGAGATCGGCTTCGTGCCGCCCATGATCGCCGGCGAAGGCGGCTGGAAGTACGGCGCCACCGACGACGACCGGTTCCCCAAGATCGACGACCAGCTCCACCGGGACTACCACGTGGAGGTCTTCAACTGGTTCCGCACGGGAACGCTCTCCAACGACCAACCCCTGCCGGACTACCTCTTCGCCTTCTGCCCCTGGCTGCTATCATCGAAGATGGACGACAGCGCCTGGTACGACAGCTTTGCCGGGGACCGGACGCTGACCATCGAGGCGGTGAAGGCCATACCTCCCTTCACTCGCCGCTTTACCTGGGATTGACGTCGCGCGCACGAAGAACCACCCATGCATCCTTCGATACGCCACTTCGTTGCTACTCAGGATGCGACTCGTCGTTGTCAGCCCTCCTTACCTCCACGCCCTCTTCGCCCATCCAGCGGCACGAGGATGTTCAGCTTGGGCCAGAAAGATTACCCTCACCTGGCCGCTTCTGCTGGGACTGAGCCGGGCGCGACCCGGCAAACTGCCCAGGCCAGAGCTCCCCTCCCTTGATGGGAGGGGTTGGGGGAGGGTGGCGGCGCCCCCTTAACGCCTCACCCCCACCTGTGTCCTCCCCCATCCAGGGGGAGGAAGTTGTCCGTCGTTTGTAGTGTGCGCTTTAGCGCATACGATGCGCCGAAGCCCTCACTACTAACCGAGCCCCCACGAATGCGGCACGAAAGTACTATTGACTTGCCCCCTGCGCCCCACTAGACTAGTATTGCCAGCGCGTCTGGAGGAGCTCCATGCCAGGACTAGGTCCCAAACGACAGGTGGTGCGCCTGCTCCCCGCCCTTCTGCTCATCTGGGCACTCGCGGCCACGGTAACGCCCCCAACCTCAGGGGCCAGCGTCAACCTCACAGAGAACTGGGGCTTCGAGGAGGGCTTTCAGCCCAACGGGGTCGGACTGGGTTGGAACCCATTCGTCCTCTACGGCAGCGTCACTTTCGCCAACACCATCGAGTACTTCTGGCCCGGCGCGGAGCATACCGAGGGAGAGACGTCCCAGCTCATCATCTCCAAGACCGCCTTCAGCGCCGGGCTGTACCAGCAGATCAACGGCGTGACCATCGGGAAGCCGTACGGCGCCAAGGCTGCCATGCTCACCCTGTTCGAGAGCTCCGCTCCTCCCAGCAACGACGGGACGATGCAGAAGCTGGTGGGCATAGACCCCTACGGCGGCACCGACCCCAACTCCTCCCACATCGTCTGGAGCCCCGTGGACGACCACGACGAGGCCCCCTGGGTGGACGTTCGCGTGGCGGCGGTGGCCGAATCCAGCACGATCACCCTCTTCGTACGGGTCAACTGCCTCCAGCCGGTCAGCCACCCCTCTCTGGACAACCAGGTCTTCATCGACGCGGTGATGCTGGCCCAGGCGCCCACGGTGAGCGCCTCTTCACCGCCGGTGAGCACTTCGCCCATCTTCGCCGTGACCTGGGATAACGGACAACCGGCTCCGGGAGGGTACATCGTCAAGTACGACGTACAGTACAAGGACGACGTGAACGACACGTGGATCCTCTGGCAGGACAAGACCCGGGACGCCTCAGCCCTCTTCACTGGGATCCCGGGCAGGACCTACACCTTCCGGGCCAGGGCGTACGAGAGATACACCGACTGGTACGAAGTGCGCCTGGTGGGGGCCTGGAGCGAGGGCGACACCACCACGAGAGTCGCGGCCCCGGAGGTCCAGGGCTACGTGAGGGACAATCGGGGCATCCCCTTGCTGGGAGCCACAGTGCAACTGGTGGGCACGGCCATCTCCAGCGATACCGCAGACGGTGGTCGCTACCGCCTGATCCCCTCCACCCCAGGCATCTACGACGTCTCCGCCAGTGGGCCAGGGTACAACGCTCCTCCTGAAGTGCGCGACGTCGACCTGGAGGTCGATGTGGTCACCCTGAGCTTCACCCTGCGTCCCCTCGACGACGTGGTGGCGAACGGGGACTTGGAAGATGGGTTGGCCAACTGGCACACCGTGGCCGGTAGCATTGTGGACCCCGTGGTTGCTGACGAAGGCGTCAGGAGCGGCGGCTACTCGCTAGCCCTGGGCCAGGACTCCCCCACGAACGGAACCTGCGCGGTGACCCAGACGGTGTACGTCACGCCCACCATGCACATGCCCACGCTCTCCTTCTGGTACCGGACGCCGGGCGCCGAGGGCGACGATGTCTTCGAGGTCGGCATCTACTACGGCGATCCGTGGACCTACCGCGCCCTGTCCATCCTCAACGCCCACGAAGACTGGACCCACACCTGGGTGGACGTCTCGCCCTACGTGGGCACGGCGTCCATCTCCTTCACGTACCGCCGGCAGGGCGACCAGGACTTCACCGTCTACGTGGACGAGATCGGCCTGGGCGGGGCTTCGGGGGGTCCCTTCAAGAGCCACCTGCCTCTCGCACTGGGAGCTGGCTCAGACCGGTCTCTGCCCGCGCGGGCCAGGACATCAGTCCGGGCCAAGACCGGTGGTCCACAACCAATCCCCTGGGCCAAGTGAAAACCTCACCCCAGGAGAGCCATGATCCCCTCTGGTCATGAGGCGCCAGACGCCGCCCTGTGGCAGGCTACGAAGTGGCCAGACTCTACTTCCACCAGAGAAGGCGCCCGATCCTGGCAAGATGGTTGCGAAAACGAGCAACGCGGGTGAAACCGGCAACCAGGCGGAAGGTCCCAGGGAGCAGGGACATCCCCCGGCAGCGGCGACACAGGAGACCGCCCGCCAGATGGCATCAGCACCGAAGCGATGAGCGCTCTGGTGTAGGGGTGGAGAGGTCGCCGATGGATTTCCACCGTAGGTCCGAGTTCCACCGTCTCTCCCGCGTACATGACCAGAGTTCTATCACAGAAATACTCCACCAAGCTGAGGTTGTGGCTGATGAATAGGTAAGTGAGTCGAAGCTGCTCCTGCAATTCCGAAAGGAGGTCGATGATCCTGGCCTGCACCGACACGTCGAGAGCCGAAGTCGGCTCGTCGAGCACCAGGAATCTAGGCTCCAGCGCCAGGGCTCGAGCGATGGCAACTCGTTGGCGCTCACCTCCACTGAGGGCGTTCGGATAACGACCGAGATAGTCCTGACTCAAACCGACCAGTGACAATAGCTCGCGCACTCTGTCCCTGATCCATCCTTGGCTTCCCGCCCGATGAACCGCAAGGGGCCGGGACACGATTCTCTCGATCCGATGGCGAGGGTTCAAGGATGAATAGGGATCCTGGAAGACCATCTGCATCGATCGCCTTGCTCTCTTCAACTCGCCGCGAGTCAGGCTCGTGATGTTCTTGCCGTCAAACAGCACCTCGCCGGACGTAGGCTTGAGTAAGGCCAGGAGCAGTCGACCCACGGTGGACTTGCCGCAACCCGACTCGCCCACGAGGCCGAAAGCCTCACCCTCATGAATCTCAAAGGAGACACCGTCCACGGCTTTGATCTGCGCATGCTGATCCGCCCCGCCCATGCCGCGCCGAGGAAAGTACTTGACCAGATTGGATACCTCTACCAGGTGCTGGAGATCAGCGTTCATAGCTGCCGCCCGGATAATGACAGGCTACATCGTGACCTGGTCGCTTCTCGACGGCCTGCGGTGCCTGCGTCAGGCAAAGCTGTGTCGCCCTCGCGCACCTGCTTGAGAACCTGCACCCCGTAGCCGCAGGGACCGGAGCGTGGGCCAGTTCGTGCACCATCCCGAGCGGCACACCGCGCTTCCGAGGGTCGGGCACGGACTCGAGGAGTCCCTGAGTATAAGGATGCAGGGGAGAGGCCAGCACTTCGCCGACTGGGCCGCGCTCTACGATGATGCCGCGATACATGACGCACACGCTATCACACACGTGCGCGATGACCCCCAGGTCGTGGCTGATGAACAACATGGAGAGCTCTCTCTCGCGACGCAGCTCCGCAAACAGAGTCAGAATCTGCAACTGAATCGTCACGTCCAGGGCCGTCGTGGGTTCGTCTGCAATAATCAGGTCCGCGCCGGATGACAGAGCCATGGCCACCACCACGCGCTGGCGCATACCACCGCTCAGCTCATGAGGGTAAGACGACAACAGCCTCTCCGGGTCCGGAAGCCTCACCAGGTCGAGCAGGTGAGTCGCTTGACTGTTCAGTGCTCGGGGTTCCCACTTGCGGTGCGCGCTGAGAGCGTTCTTCATCTGCCTGCCTATCGTGAGGAGCGGGTTCAACGCAGTCATAGGATCCTGTACGACCATGGAGATCCGACGGCCTCGAATTCCTCGCATATCTCCTTCCGACAACTTGACCAGATCCTGGCCTTCCAGGATGATCTCGCCCTGCATGATCCGCGCCCGGGGATCCAGCAGCCGAAGGATAGAGAGCGCCGTCATGCTCTTGCCGCTCCCAGACTCACCTACCAGCCCCACTACGCTACCGCGAGGGATGGTCAGATCCACACCATCCACAGCCCGCACCACGCGTCCACCACTGAAGTGGAAGTATGTGTGCAGGCCGCGGACCTCAAGCAAACTACTACTCCGTGCCAATGGGGGCCTCCGTCTGCCTGGGACCTGCCTCACTGCGAACGATAGGGATCGAGCATGTCACGCAGTCCGTCTCCTATGAAGTTGAAGCACAGCGACACCAACACGACCATCAGGCCAGGAATGATCGAGGCCCCTGGGTCCTGTCCGAGTGCGGTGCGGTTCTCGTTGATCATCAGACCCCAGTCGGCCGTTGGCGGGCCCACGCCCAGCCCGAAGAAGCTCAGACCGGCAGCAACGATCATGATACGTCCGAGTATGCTCGTGGAGAATACGATCAGCGCTGGAAGTACGTTGGGCATCACCTCTGCGACCACGATATCAATGCCACCAGCGCCAGAAGCCCGCGCTGCTTCCACGAATTCGCTACTCTTGACCGTCTGTGTGACGCTGTACACCACCCTGCTCATGTACGGGACCAGCACGACTCCGATGGCGATAATCTCGGTCCACAGCCCGGGCCCCAGCGCCCCTCCAATGGCGATGGCCAGCAGGACCATCGGAAAAGCGAATAGCACATCCAGGCTTCGCATGATCAGCTGATCTACCCACCTGCCGAAGTACCCGGCGAGAAGCCCGAGCACCAAGGAGAGAGGCAGCGCCAGTGCGGCTGGCATGAGCGCACTGAAGAGCGAGACCCTCCCTCCCCAGATGATCCTGCTGAGAATATCGCGACCCTGCCCATCCGTTCCCAGCAGGAAACCGGGGGTCAAAGGAGGTGCCAGGCGAAAGGCATCATAGCCTTTCAATGGGTCCTGGGGCGCCACGAGAGCGGCTGCAAGACTCACCAGGATCACGAACACCAGGAACACCGCGCTTCCCAGGGCCAGCCGATCTTGTGCGAAGGACCGCAAGGCTGACCCACGCCGCGACTCTGCCCCGCCCACAGGCAAGGCACTGACCTCGCTACCCGGACCCATGGTTTTCACATCTCCAATCCGCTGCTCTTGCCAATCGGGCAAACCTCAGCCCCTCCGTGTCTTCGGGTCCAGAACCAGGACCACCACATCCGTAGCGAGGTTAACCAGCACAAAGGATACGGCTATGATCAGGGTGGCGGCCTGTACCGTCGGTACGTCCCGGCCGATCACGGCGGTATAGAGCTGCGAACCCAAGCCCGGCCACGAAAACACGACCTCTGCAAAGAGCGCTCCGCCCAGAAGCGTGCCCACCTGCAATCCAATGACGCTGATGATGGGCGCCAGGGCGTTCACCAGCAGGTACTCGATGGCTATCTTCCAGCCCGCTATGCCGCTGGCAAGGGCCATTCGTACGTAGTCCTTTTGCGCCACCTCCAGTATGCTGCCCCTCGTCATGCGAGCAATGATGGCCATGGGTCCCAGGGAAACGGTGAATGCGGGCAACAGCAGATGGGCGAAGAGATCACCGAGGCCACCCGGGTTACGCAGATCGTACATACCACCGGAAGGAAGTAGCTGTAAGTGCAGAGCGAAGATGTAGACCAGCACCAGACCTAACAGGTACGCAGGTATGTTCGCCAGGAATAGTGAAACACCCATCACGGCCCTGTCGACGAGAGATCGGGGGTGAGTTCCGGCCACGACACCCACCAGCAGACCCGCGAATATCGCAGCCAGGAGACTGGTGCCTGCTAGGATGAGTGTGTTGCCGAAACGAGAGAGCACTAGCGGACCTACCGGTGTTCCCAGTGTAGGCGAGTGTCCGAGGTCTCCGCGGAGTACCCTGCCCAGCCATTGTGCATACTGCACTGGCAAAGGCCTGTCAAGCCCGTAGGCGGTCCTGAACGCTTCCACCGCATCTTCCGATGCGTATGGCCCGGCGATTGAGCGCGCTGCGTCCCCAGGAGCCAGATGGAGCAAGATGAATACGAAGACCGAGACGCCGAGCAGGATCAGCAACCCGAGCAAGAGCCTCCGGATCACCAGTTGTAGCATCTATCGATCCCTCTGAATCGAGTCCGCGCGAAGTGACTGGAGGATGGTCACCGCGTCCGTAGTTGACCACCACGAAGCTGTATTACATCCAATCCCCGCTGCACGTTTCCGAGCCACGTGGCAGAGGCCAGCAGCCAGGGATCATGTGAGGTATAGTCCAGGGTCGCGCACTCGTCGTCCACGACAATGCAGTTGTATCCTCTGCCCACGTTATCCCTGGCCGTAGTCTGCACGCTGTACGACAGTTCCCACCCCCACCGCGACCAGGGTCTCTACATCGAGGTTCCTGAGCAACCTGTCGATGTCGGAGGACTTGAATGCTCCATTTGCTGTCTTGTTGATCACCAACTCCTGCTCGCGGGGCTTCAGTTCAGACAGGATCGAGTGCTCGGGAGTTCCCTTGGGAAACGTGACCCGAAAACCCAGGCTTTGTTCTTCCGATGGGTAGCGCCGACAGAAATTGGGCAACAGATCGCTTCCGTCGGCCAACACCGGCCCCAGCGCAAGATAGATGACGGGCAGATCATGCCCCTGAAGAAGTCGAGCAGACGCCTCATATTCGGTATGGGCTTCTCTTGCAGCTCGGAAAAGTAGTAGGAGGCCCCTCCGGGTCCACGCTACGAAAGGACCTGCCCAACCCATAGTCTGAGTGACCATCTGAATACTGCGTGTCCACGATTAGCAGGGCGGTGGCTGACGGATCGATGTCGAAGTCAGGCACCGGCCGGTGCCAGGAGCTGAGCTTAGTTCTCCGCTCTGGTTGCTCGACCGTTTGACTCTCGCTCCCCATCGCGCCCACCACCGAACGTGACCGCCAGCTATGCCGCGTTTCACTGCACCAGCATCGCCGGACGCCTGATGACCACCTGACGACTTCTCATCTCGCCTACGAGGTCTGCCACGCTCTGAACGACCGCTTCGTTATAGCGGCCGCCTTCGTCTGCCATTGCCTAGCCGGGATCACCCAAGGCGCCGGATGGGTCTGTCATCTTCGCCAGTCCCTCTACGATCAGTGGACGGAAGAGCCGGTCCCCTTCGCTGTAGAGGCCTAGGCCCGGTCGCCTCCCTGCCATGATGGCATCGCCGCCCGCGGCCTCTGAGACATCTAACAGTCGCTCGCCGTTGAGACATGAGCTGAGAGATGTCTCCAAGTCGCTCGGGGGTCACTCCACCATCTGCTGCTTGGCGCGCTCATCGTCCGGCATTGTTGCACACGTAGTCCGGATCCACGACCGTCCACACAGCGCCGGTCTTGCTCGCAGCGCGTTCCGTGCCGATCCATCGAGGATGCAGCTTCGTGTCCGTGTGACCGCCGGCGACCATGATCTTCGAGAAGCTATGCTACACTCAGCTGCTAGTTCGTGCGCGTTCTGCCCGGGGAGCCCTGGCCGTAATCGTCGTGGTACGCGTGGGGGGCATGGAACGTCGAGGTCACCATCCATACGAGTGCGCAGCTAGAACGCTGCCAGTGTGTTCGGCAGGTTCCCCTGCCCAGCCCAGGCATTGATCCTCCATTCGTAGCTACAACTCGTAGACTCCCGGGGTTGAGGGTTGGAAGGTGCGCCGCTTACTCCAGTCCTATCAACTCTGCAATAGTTCCCCCCATGATCCCGGACACTGCTGCTTGATCCAGATCGAGCTCCTCAAACATGTGCAGACACACGTCTTCGCTGCACCTTATGGGTAGCCCGCCCATGCTGGGGAAATCTGAGCCAAAGATTATCCTTCGAAGGGGCGCTAGCTTCCCCACCACGAACTTCACGTCTTGCTCTACCGAACTGCCCTGATAGAGATGCACAACCCAGGCCAGGTCCAGGTAGACGTGCGGGTGGTTTAGCGCAACACAGTACGCATCGAGGACGCGATGTCCACCCATGTGTGCCAATATCACCTTCAGGCCCGGTACCACCCTCAGTAGACGGTCCACCTCGAAAGGCAAATTGCTCGCTAGCGGCACCGAACTCTTTTGGCTTATGCAGTCTATCAGCACAGGCAAGCCCAATTCCGCTATCTTCTGGAACAGTGCGAGGTGCTGTGGATCGTTCAGTGAGAATCCTGAAATTCGCGGATGCAGCTTCACTCCCTTGAAGGGATAGAGCGATAGGCTCTCCACAAGGTCTCTAACAGCAATACCGGTCTCGAAATAGGTGTCCGGAACGGGCTGAACAGAAGCAAACCCAGTGAAGCGATCCGCGTGCTTTTCGCAGACTGCTGCTACGAACTCGTTCCGATCATACGGCGCAATGCCGAAGATGACCGCACGATCCATCCCCGCATCATCAAGCGCCTTGAGCAGTACCTCTGGATCACCGTTAATCTCCTGGCTGAAAGGGTTGCCTGGCTCGACTATGTGAGTGTGACCATCAATGCGCATGGCCACGGACTCCCCTAGACGCCGCCTGCTTTCTTGTCATACTCATCATGTCTGTCCCCTGCACCAAGTGAAAGTACGTACATCGGCCTCCACAAAGCCGGACTCCTCGGGAGGCGAGACCCGCCCCCCGAAGAATCCGAGGGCTGACATGCCTTCTGAGAAGCGGCTCACGCGCGCCACGGCTCAAGGTACACGGTAGAGAGCTGGTACCAGAGCTGATCGGGGCGCACGAACCCCCGTACGTACGGCGCGAGACCCAAAGGCATCTTGAGGTTGAACAGAGGAACGAAGGCCGCATCGTCGTGAAGAATCTGAGCAACCTGGCGATAGATGCCCTTCCGCGTCTCAGGATCAGTTTCCATCTCGCCCTGATCCAGCAACGTATCCACATCGGGATTTGCATACCAGCCATTATTGGCTCCCTTCGGCGGCCACCGAGTGGAGCGAGTTACCAAATCAATCCAATAGTCGGCTGTCATTCCCCAGCCAGCCATGGCCATGCCATTGGGCGATTCCAGACCCGCCGCCCACTTGCCGCCGAACGTGGCCATGTCCAGTTTCTCTATCGCCAGATCAATACCAGCATCCCTGAGGTTCCGTTGAATCCACACAGCCTCGGCTTCCTGAGACTCAACGATCATGATCTGGCATGATATGCCATCTGGGAAACCTGCCTCGGCCAGAAGCGCGCGAGCTCCGTCCGGATCGTATGGGTATCCGTCGAACCGCGGGTCATACGCGGGCGAATTGGCCGGCAGCATGGACGCCGCTGGCGCAGCCCAATCGCCATACAAGCCCTTGCACAATCCTTCCTTGTCGATGGCCATGTTGATCGCGACACGTACATCCTTTATGCCTATGATAGGGTCCTTGTGGTTCAGCGGCATGTACCTCATGTATGGAGCGTCACAAGTGGATATTAGGATGTGGGCCGCTTCCAGATCCGCCTTCGCGTCCCAAGGAATGGATTGGTCGCAAATGTCGATCTCCCCTGCGACTATGGCCGCGACCCGCGTTGCGACGTCAGGCATGGGGCGGAAGATGATCTTGGCTAGCCTGGGCGCAGCTCCCCAGTAGTCGGGATTCCGCTCCACCACAATCCTTTCCCCCGGCACCCTCTCAACGAAACGGAAGGGCCCAGTCATCACCGGCGCTTCACCCACGGCATCGTTGCCCACCTTCTTGACGTACTCCGGGCTGATCATCAATTGCTGACCCCAAGACTGACAAGTCATGCGCAGAAACTCGCCCCACGGCTTCGAAAGCACGAGCTTGACCGTGTATTCGTCCGGGGTCTGTATGTCTTGGAGATACTGATAGTTCCAGAAAGCGATCTGGGAGGCTGCCGGCAAATAGAACTCGAAGTCCTGGTCCCACTGGCGGCGGATGTTGAACTCTACCGCCTCCGAGTTGAAGGGAGTGCCGTCGTGGAACGTGACGCCGCGCCGAAGATGAAAAGTATACTCCAAGCCGTCCGCAGAAACCTCGTAACTCTCGGCTAGCACCGGAACAAGTGGCGGCGTACCACGCAGGCCGTTGCTCAGATCTTCGCCAACGAGATGCTCTCCCATGGTCAGGTTCACGATAAACACAGCGCCTCCGAGGGTCCTGTGCGGGTCAAGCGTTGGCACGTCGGACTGAAGGCCTACGATTAGTGTATCACCCTCAAGTTCAACACCTGGTGTCGCCGTCGTCTGAGGCGTTGCTGCTGGACTGCAGGCGGACAGAATGGCGCTGATTGCCCCTGCGCCAGCGAGACCTAATCCGCCAGCGATGCCAGAGTTGAAGAAATCGCGCCTTGATATCTTCCAACTCTCTGGGTTTCTTTCTGTCTTCACGTTTACCTCCTCACATCCCTTCGGCCATCAAGCTCAGCCGCGATACTCTTGACACACCTGCAACGCGCTTCAGTCCTACATCTGACACCTCCTTCCGCTGCCTCTACAGAATGCTCCCTGAAACGATAGCAGCTCCTTACTGCAGGATTGGCTAGATGAGCCCAAGCTGCGTGCCGGCCTGACCGATCGCATTCAAGGCCCGTTGTATTTCTCTGGATGAGTGCGCTGCGGAAGGCTGGGCTCTCAACCTTGCCATGCCCTTCGGTACGATGGGATAGCCCAACCCCGGAATGTACACTCCTTCTTCGAACAACCTGGAACTCATCTCAGCAGCCGCTGATGCTTCGCCCACCAGAATGGGAGTGATCGGACTCTCGCCGCTGCCCAGCAGAGTGAAGCCCATTTCCTTCAGGCCCTTTCGCAACTGCCTGGTGTTCTCCCACAACTTCTGTACCAATCCAGGCTCCTCCCGGTACACCTCCAGGGCAGCCAGAGCGCAGGCGGTAGTAACCGGGTTCATCGCACTGGTGAAGATGAAGAACCTGGCGTGGTCAAAGAGGAAATCCACCAGCGCCTTCGATCCCGCTATGTAGCCACCGCCAGCCGCACCCAAAGCCTTGCCGAAGGTGCCTGTCTGGATGTCCACCTGGCCCATGACGCCGTAATACTCCGCGGTGCCCTTGCCGGTCTCGCCTATGACACCAGTGGCGTGCGCTTCGTCAATCGCGACGACGGCCGAATGCTCGTTGGCTAGCTCCATGACCTCAGGCAAGGCAACGGTGTCCCCCTCCATGCTGAACACACCATCACTGATGATCAATCGCAGTCTGGCATCGCTCGACTCCTCGAGAAGGGTCTTCAGAGTCATCAAGTCGCGATGGGGGTAGACCTTGGTATCAGCCCTGCTCAAGCGACAAGCATCGATGATGCTGGCATGATTGTACTGGTCGCTCAGGATCACGTCTCCCGCGCGCATGAGGCTGGGAACGAGGGCTGCGTTGGCGGCCGTACAGGAGTTGAACAGAATGACTGCCTCGCAGCCCGTGAACTCTGCCATCGCTTCCTCCAGTTCGCGGTGAAGCGGAGTCGTACAGAGAACAGGATTCATGCCAGTGCCGCCACCCAGACTGTCCAGGGCCTTCCGGGCCCGCTCGATCACCTTGGGATGGTTCGCCAGTCCGAGGTAGTTATTCGAGCCGAGCATGACGACTGACCGGCCATCCATCCGCACCGTGCCGGCCTGCGGGCTCTCAAGCGTGAGCAGATGCTGCTGAGCGATCTTTTGCACCGACGATCTGACTTCTGGCAACCCAGAGATTGTATCGACCATTCGCCTCTCCTCTCAAGCACATTCTGACTGCTAGGACCCACCAGGAACCCTTCGACGACTCGCGATGTCAGATCATCAACTCGCCACCGTTTATGTCAATGGTCGCCCCTGTAATGAACGAAGCCTCCTCGGATGCCAGGAACGCGACCAGACGCGCTTCATCCTCCGCCGCCCCCAGCCGTTGAAGCGGGATGTTCTTGGCCTCGACAGCGATCCGCTTGCGGGTCGCGTGCTCGTACAGCATGTCGGTTTCGATTATCCCGGGCGCGACAGCGTTCACATTCACATTGAAGGCCGCGGCCTCACGGGCACCGTGGCGCGTCAGCCCCAGCACCCCTGCCTTTGAGGCCGTGTAGTGAGCGCCGGCAAAGGTGCTGACGCTGCGCCCTGCCGACGACGAGATGTTCACGATCTTACCGTTTCTCTGTTTCTTCATGTGTGGAAGCACCGCCCTCATACAGTAGAAGACGCCGCTCAAATTGACCTCCAACATCCTTGACCACTCCTCGTCGCCGATCGTCTCGAGCGGAGACGTGGTCCTGGCGATCCCAGCATTGTTGACGAGTATGTCGATCCTCCCGAACTCGCGCAGTGTCGTTTCGACGAGGCCGTTCACCTCCTCGCTGTTGGACACATCGGCCGCCACACCAATGGCCCGCGCACCCAGTCGGGACGCCTCCTCCGCGACCGCCATGGCGGAGTCTGCAACTATGTCGTTGACGACGACACTCGCTCCCTCACGAGCGAGCACCAGCACCACAGCCCGGCCCATGCCTCGCCCAGCGCCGGTAACAATCGCCACCTTGTCGCGGAACCGACCCATGCTACCATGTGTCAGTTGACCCACCGCTTGCCTCCCACCGACAACACTCATCACAAGAATCCAACACTGATCGACAACCCAACGCCCGCCGCTGGCCGCTTCAGAACGTGGGCCAACCACTCGCTCTGGTCAACGCTACGAATGCGCCGCACCGCTCACACCACAGGATCAAGGCCTATTGGCGATGGCGCATCCCTCGAGATCAGGGAGGCCATGAGCCGGTCCCTGTGCCCCTCGATATGCCGTCGCATCGCCTCCCGGGCCAGGTCCGGCTGACCAGTGCGGATGATCTCCAGCAGCGAGAGGTGCTCTCTGATCACATAGTCGGGGTCCTTCACCGTCCGGTCGTGGAACATGACCCGCGCTTCTTCCTTGAGCAGCCTCTCGATGGCCGCAGCCAGTCGACGATTGCCAGATGCGCGGGCCATGGAGAGATGGAAATGGGTATTGTAGTCGTAGACTCGGCGGGGGTTCAGCAGCCGATCCTTCCCCTCCACGCTGTCTCCCAGCTCCCGCGAGATGGTCACCAGTTCTTCAGCGTCTTCAGCCGTGATGTTTCCGGCAGCCAGAGCCGCTGCTTCCGGCTCCAGGATCAGTCGCATGTCGGATACTTCATGTACATCCGCCGCTGTGACCGGCACGACGATGTACCCCGTCCGGGGGATGACCCTCAGGAACCCTTCTTCGGTCAGCATTCTGAGGCTTTCCCGCACCGGCGTCCGACTGGTCCCGAACATTTGCGCCAGACGTCCCTCGGCCACGATGTCGCCGGGCTGCAGGCGCCAGCTGACGAGCTCGTCCAGCAGCAGATCGTAAACACGCTCTGAGAGAGTCTCGTTCGTCCTTGGTTGCCTACGAACGGAAGAGGCCATTTGCTGCCGATCCTGTCGGCGACCAGCGCTCCTACAGCGCTCGAATCTCGCGGGTTGAAGGCTCCCTTTCCGGGAAAGCTCACTAGTGGGGGAGGTACCACACTACATAGTATACTACGAATATACAGCAGAGCACGGCGTCCTGTCAAGTACCTCCACCTTAAAACTTGGCCCCCGGCGGCACTGAGCACACCCTGT
Source organism: Anaerolineae bacterium (assembly GCA_034411995.1). Lineage (GTDB taxonomy): Bacteria > Chloroflexota > Anaerolineae > UBA7937 > B3-Chlor > JAUVXJ01. The sequence goes on from DAOUME010000026.1 coordinate 160,069, forward strand.
CCTTTGGCAAGCAGCATCCCTCAGGTTTGTAACCCCCCGCCATGCGCCTCTCAAACCGACCGAACCACGCCACATTGTCGAGCACATCGCAGAGCTATTCCGCTCTGGTCTGCTCATCCATCACAAGGCCTGTCCCAGGCGCCATCAGCGTCGGTCGCACCGGTCCTCAGACCTGTGCGACATCCGAGCGCCAAATGCATCCCTGGAGCGGGCTCCACACCTCTCGCGGCGCTCTGCCAAGAAAGCCGAAGCATGGTCAACGCCCAACCGCTGTTTGTAGCGCAGACCATCAAGGATGCGGGAAGACGTCCAACCGCCCCCGACAGTGGCCCGAGGAACCGGTCGAAGCCGCTTTGTGCCACCATAGTGCGGGACTGAGGCATATCGCAGGGACCGACTGCCAACGGGGATCAAGCAGGTAGAGGAAACATGGCTCGTGCCAAAGAGGGGGCCACGAACAGCACGAAGTGCACCATAGCCTGACAGACCAGGCTGGCCACCATCCCATGCATGGCCCGGACGTAGGAATAGACGAACCCCAGCAACCCCATCCCACCGACGAGCACCGCCAGGACCGGCAGGTGTTCGTCCCACGTGGCGGGGAGGAAGTAGACCAGCCCGGCCCCGGCGTAGAGGAGGACGGAAGGCCACAACCCCTTCTCACCTTGGACGAGGCCGCGGAAGAACAGCGTCTCCACCGCGGGCATGATGAGCACCACACTCCAGAGGAGACTCAACGTGCTTCCTGCGGGGAAGACACGCTGCGAGGTCGCCAGGAGGAAGTCGCTAGCGATCAAGGCCAGCGGCAGGGAGATGACCAGGCCGGCCACCGCACCGCGGGCCAGGTCGGAGAACGTATACGAGAACTGGGACCTCTGTCCCGAGGCGGAGATCAGCGTGAACACCGCGAGGACCAGTCAGGTCAGCGTCAACCGCACCGGCTGGTCCACTTTCCAGGCGGCCGTGCCCACGGCGACGAACACGGCGAAGGCCAGGAAGGGATCGACCCTGGGCACCTTGCGGCGGGCCCGGCCCTTGCGAGCCACCCTAGGCCCTTTCTTGCATCACCCGTTGGAAGGCGTCGAGGGCGGTGCGGACATCCTGCTCCTCTATGCCGTAGTGGGTCACGACCCGAAACAGACGCCCGCCATAGTAGCTCACCTTCACGCCTTCTTCTTCCAGAGCAGACCAAAGTTCCAGTGGCTTGATGCTGTCTGTCACCAGATCGAAGAACACCATGTTGGTCCGCACCCCATGCTGATTCACGCGCAACCCCTTTATCCCCTGCAAGCCGTCTGCCAGCACTCGGGCGTTCGCATGGTCGTCAGCCAACCGGTCTACCATCTCCCTCAGCGCGACGATGCCGGCCGCGGCCAGGATGCCGGCCTGCCTCATCCCACCCCCAACCATCTTGCGGTTTCTTCGGGCTCGCTGGATGAACTCTTCGCTGCCCGCCACCATGGAGCCCACGGGCGCACATAGCCCCTTGGACAGACAGAACATCACAGAATCCACGCTCCTGGTCAGCTCCTTGACGCCGACGCCCAGGGCCACGGCGGCGTTGAAGATGCGTGCCCCATCGAGATGCACGGCGATACCCCGCTCCTTCACTGGCAGGCACACAGAGTCGATCTGTTCTGGTGTGAGCGCCAGTCCACCACACTTGTTCTGGGTGTTCTCTACACAGACTAACCGCGTAGGCGGGAAGTGTATGTTCTCGTCGCGAATGGCCTCCAGCACGTTCTGCGGGTTCAGCATTCCATCCGGCTCGTTGGGCACGATGTGCACCTGGAGCCCGCCGAATACCGATGCTGCCCCCACCTCGAAGATGAACGAGTGCGCCTGGTCGCCCATGATCACTTCGTCCCCGCGCTGACAGTGGCTCAGGATGCAGACCAGATTGCCCATCGTACCGCTGGGGACGTAGACAGCAGCCTCCTTGCCCACCTTCTCAGCGGCCAGCGCCTCCAGCCTGTTGACCGTTGGATCTTCGCCCATCATGTCGTCCCCCACCTCGGCCTCGTACATGGCCTTCCTCATCGCAGGGGTCGGCAAGGTAACAGTATCACTCCTCAGATCGATGATCTTCATCTCTGCCTCCTGGTCGGGCGCCAGACTACCCTGTCGCCCACCCGTGCACCCCAGTGGGACGCCACAGCCGGAAACGCAGCCCGTCCTCCACCTGGACGATCCTCAGTCCCGCACAAAGAATCATGGCCCCTGGGGGCCGTCTTTCAGTTCGCGAATGTGGTACTTGCTGCCGCAGGCCCGCCTCGAGTTAGACGCTCACCAGCGGTTCGCTCATACCCTCCTTCACGTAGCCATGGGCCATGGCGGCCGTGTTGAAGGCGTAGCCCACGTCGCCGTTGCTATCCACCAGAATCACGCCGCCCCGGCCTTCTACTCGATCCTCCAAGAGTCGTATGGCCCTCGTCGCCGCCTCCTGCACCGACCCGCCTTCTTCGAGCAGCTCGAGGGCGCTCTTGGCCAACACGACTCTGGTAATGGCTTCTCCCCAACCGGTGCACGCCGCGCCTCCCACGCAGTTGTCTGCGTAGACCCCGCAACCGATGAGCGGCGAATCGCCTACGCGCCCGGGATGCTTGAACGGCGTCCCACCCGTCGAGTCGCCGGCCGCCAGATCACCGCGGGAATCTATGGCCACGGCCCCCACGGTGTCTCCCGTCGCGGCGCTCGAGCCGACGTCCATCTCCCTGCGCCGGGCCTCCCACGACCTCAGTTCTCGCTCGACGACCAACTCCCGCGGGTCGCAAAGCTTCATGCCCGAGGACAGGCCAAACTGCACCGCTCCCTCACCTACCAGGAATACGTGGTCGCTCTCCAGCACCAGCCTGGCCAGAGAAATGGGGTTCTTTATGCCTTGCACCGCGGCCACCGCGCCCGCTCTCAGTTGCGCCCCGTCCATGATGCTGGCGTCGAGCTGCAGCTCACCCGCGGCGTTGAGCACGGCTCCAGTGCCAGCATTGAGAGCCGGGTCATCCTCCATCACCCTGATGGCCGCTTCTACCGCATCCAGGGCGTGCCCCCCGTCCTGCAAGATCGACCACCCCGCCATCAGCGCAGCCCTGCACCCTGCCTGGTGAGCCTCCCTCAACTCGTCCGGGATATCCCACGCACCCCCGTGGACGATCAGCGACAGTGCCATGCTGCCCCTCCTGAGTTGTGTCCTCTACGCACGCCTTGTGCGAGGCAGGCCGATTCTACTTCAAGGGTCCTGGGCTGTCAAGACGCTGGACAATCGGGCCCAGATGTTGTATAATATGATTTCGAACTTTAGTTCTACACTTCAGATTCGCGAGCAACGGTAGGGCTAGCTCCACGATATTCTGGAGACGGGAATGCCTGACTTCGTCCTGGAAACCGACTTCCAGCCCACCGGTGATCAGCCCCAGGCTATCGCTAAGCTGATCGACGGGCTAAACAAAGGATACAAGCACCAGACGCTGCTGGGGGCCACCGGGACCGGCAAGACTTTCTGCATGGCCAATGTGATCCAGGCTGTACAGTGCCCTACGCTGATCATCGCGCACAACAAGACCCTGGCAGCGCAGCTCTACTCCGAGTTCAAGGACTTCTTTCCCCGCAACGCCGTCGAGTATTTCGTGAGCTATTACGACTACTATCAGCCTGAGGCCTACCTGCCTTCCACCGACACCTACATCGAGAAGGATGCCGACATCAACGATGAGCTAGACCGGCTTCGATTGGCGGCCACCTCGGCCCTCTTGAGCCGGAGGGACGTGATCATCGTGGCCAGCGTTTCCTGCATCTTCGGTCTGGGCTCACCTGAGGAGTACGGCAGGGTCGTCATCTCCCTGCATAAAGGGGAGGTACGCAAGCGGGACAAGGTGTTACGCCACCTGGTGGACACACACTACGAGCGCAACGACTACGAGTTGAGCAGAGGCAAGTTCCGCGTGCGGGGTGACACACTGGAGGTGCAGCCGGCCTACGAGGAGTTCGCCTACCGCATCGAGTTCTGGGGAGACGAGATCGAGCGCATCGTGGAGGTGGATACGCTCACCGGGGAGATCCTGGCGGAGCGAGAGGCCGTGGACATCTATCCTGCCAAGCACTTCATCACACCGGACGAGAAGCTCGTCGTCGCTCTGGAAGACATCAGGAAAGAACTGGAAGAACGACTGGGGCAGTTGAGAAGCGCGGGCAAACTCCTGGAGGCGCAGCGCCTGGAGCATCGCACCAAGTACGACGTGGAGATGCTCGAGCAGATAGGCTATTGTGCGGGCATCGAGAACTACTCTCGTCACCTGGCACAGCGCCAGCAGGGAAGCGCGCCCTGGACCCTGCTCGACTACTTCCCCGACGATTTCCTGCTGATCATCGACGAGTCGCACATGACCATCCCCCAACTCCGCGGCATGTACAACGGGGATCGTTCGCGAAAAGAGACCCTGGTGGAGTACGGCTTCCGTCTCCCTTCGGCCCTGGACAACCGGCCCCTGAGGTTCGAGGAGTTCGAGAAGTACATCTACCGGGTGATCTACACCTCGGCCACACCCGGGCCATACGAGCTGAAGCACAGCGATCAGGTCATCGACCAGATCATTCGGCCCACCGGGCTGGTGGATCCAGAGATCGTGGTGAAGCCGACCAAAGGGCAGATAGATGACCTCTACCACCAGATACAGGAACGCGTCTCCCGCGGGGAAAGAGTGCTGGTCACCACTCTCACCAAACGCATGGCCGAGGACCTTTCGGACTACCTGGCCGACATGGGAGTGAAGGTCCATTATCTCCACTCCGAGATACAGACTATCGAACGTGTGGAGATACTGCGCTCCTTACGGTCGGGAACTTTCGACGTGGTCGTGGGCATCAATCTGCTCCGGGAAGGGCTCGATCTTCCCGAAGTATCGCTGGTAGCCGTTCTGGACGCCGACAAGGAGGGTTTTCTCCGCTCCGAGCAGGCGCTGATCCAGACCATCGGGCGGGCAGCCAGGCACATCAACGGCCAGGCGATCATGTACGCCGACACCATCACCGACTCCATGCGACGGGCTATCGACGAGACCAACCGCCGGCGCGAGACACAGATAGAATACAACCAGCAACACGGTATCGAGCCGCGCAGCATCGTCAAGGCCATCAAGGATCTCACGGATCAGGTGCGTGCCGTGGCAGAGGAGAAGACAGAGTACGTGGTCGCCCGCGACATGCCCAGCGACGAGTTGGCCCGGCTGTTGGATCAGTTGGAGAAGCAGATGAAGGCAGCGGCGGCGGAGCTGGAGTTTGAGAAAGCGGCCCTGCTTCGCGACCAGATCTTCGAGTTGAATCAGGCGCTGCAAGACGAAGACGTCCCCGAGTGGGAGCGAATAAGGAATGAGGACAAACGGAGGCGGCTGAGACGCGGTTGACCCGCGTATTGACACCATCAGTTCACGAGGAGCGCATGCCGCAGGACAAGATCGTCGTTCACGGAGCGAGAGAACACAACCTGAAGAACATCGACGTGGAGATCCCACGCGACAAGTTTGTGGTCATCACCGGCATATCCGGCTCCGGCAAGTCCAGCCTGGCCTTCGACACCATCTACGCTGAAGGGCAGCGCCGCTACGTGGAATCTCTCTCCGCCTATGCGCGCCAGTTCCTGGGTCAGATGGAGAAGCCCAGCGTGGACCAGATCGAGGGCCTCTCTCCCGCAGTGAGCATAGACCAGCGGGGGGTCAGCCATAACCCCAGGAGCACCGTGGGCACGGCCACGGAGATCTACGACTATCTGCGTCTCCTCTTCGCTCGCATCGGCATTCCCCATTGTCCCCAGTGTGGAAGAGTGATTTCCCAGCAGTCCGCAGAGCAGATCGTGGACTCCATTCTGGGATTCCCTCCGGGGACCCGTATCGTCCTCCTGGCCCCCGTGGTCAAGGACCGCAAAGGGCACCATCAGCGGATCTTCGAAGACGTGCGCAAGGCGGGCTATGTGAGGGTAAGGGTAGACGGCTCCCTGCGGGACGTAGAGGAAGAGATCGAGCTGGAGCGGTACAAGAAGCACAACATCGAGGTGGTCGTCGACCGCCTTGTCCTTCCGGAAGAGAAGGAAGAGCTGGAGTCCTTTCGGTCGCGCCTGACCGACTCCGTAGAGACCGCGCTGCCACTGGGCGACGGCCTGGTCATCGTCAGCGACGTCTCTAGCGAGCCTCCTCAAGACCTGCTCTTCTCTGAGCAGTTCTCCTGCGCCCACTGTGGGATCAGTCTGGGAGAGATCGAGCCGCGCACCTTCTCCTTCAACAGCCCCCACGGGGCCTGCCCTACCTGCCAGGGTATCGGCACCAGGATGGAGATCGACCCAGACCTGGTGATTCCAGACAGGAACTTGTCTCTTCGAGAGGGCGCACTGGACCCCTGGAGTCGCCGTACCACGTCCGAGTCGTACTTCTGGCAACTGGTGAAAGCTGTGGCGGAGCGCTTCGGCTTTTCCACCGAGGTCTCCGTGGGAGAACTCGCTCCGGAGCACATCGACATCCTGTTGCACGGCAGTGGAGACGAGGAGATCACGGTCCGCTACAAGAATCACCAGGGGAGGATACGCCGCTGGGGCACCACTTACGAGGGTGTGATACCCAATCTCGAACGGAGGTATAAAGAAACCAGTTCCGAGTACAGCAGGAGTGAGATAGAGCGCTACATGAGCACACATCCCTGTCCCTCGTGTGGCGGAAGAAGACTCAAGCCCGAGAGTCTGGCCGTGACCGTGGCCGGCAAGTCCATTGACCAGGTCACAGCCATGTCTGTGAGCCAGGCACTCCAGTTTTTCCGAGAGGCCCCCGACGCACTTTCCGAGAGAGATCGGGCCATAGGTGCGCGCATCTTGAAAGAGATTCGGGAGCGATTGGGTTTTATGGTCAACGTAGGCCTCGACTACCTGACCCTGGACCGCTCAGCGACCACGCTGGCCGGGGGCGAGGCACAGCGGCTGCGTCTGGCCACGCAGATCGGATCGCAATTGATGGGCGTCCTCTACATCTTGGACGAGCCCAGTATCGGCCTCCATCAGAGGGACAACAACCGTCTCATCGATACTCTGATGCAGATGCGAGACCTGGGCAACACCCTGCTGGTGGTCGAGCACGACGAGGAAACGATGCGTCGTGCAGACTACATCATTGACCTTGGTCCAGGAGCAGGAGACCATGGAGGGTACGTCGTAGCTGCTGGTACGATCGAGGACATCATCGCGGCACCAGACTCCGTCACCGGTCAGTACCTGTCGGGCCAGCGGAGCATACCGGTGCCACGAACCCGCCGGCCTGGCAACGGACAAGAGCTGGTGATCAACAAGGCGGCTGAGCACAACCTGAAAGAGATAGACGTCACCCTTCCCCTCGGCAGGTTCATCTGCATCACCGGTGTCTCCGGCTCCGGCAAGAGCACCCTGCTCGTGGACGTGCTGTACCGAAGACTGGCGCAGAGCCTGCACCGCGCCAAAGCTAAGCCCGGCCGGCACGAAGCTGTGCTCGGCATCGAACATCTGGACAAAGTGATCAACATCGACCAGTCGCCCATCGGCCGGACCCCGCGCTCCAATCCCGGAACCTACACCAACGTGTTCACCTACATCAGGGAGCTCTTCGCCAGCCTGCCCGAGGCCAAGCTGAGAGGGTACAAGCCGGGCCGCTTCTCCTTCAACGTCAAAGGGGGTCGGTGCGAGGCCTGCCAGGGAGACGGCATCATCAAGATCGAGATGCACTTCTTGCCCGACATTTACGTGCCCTGCGAGGTCTGCAAGGGCAAGCGCTTCAACCGCGAGACCCTTCAGGTGCGCTACAAAGGCAAGAACATCGCCGAAGTCCTGGACATGACGGTCGAGGAAGGGATGGCTTTCTTCGACAAGATCCCCCGCATCAAGAGAAAGCTCCAGACCTTGTGGGACGTAGGCCTGGGCTACCTCAAGTTGGGTCAGTCGTCCACCACGCTCTCGGGTGGTGAAGCCCAGCGGATCAAGCTGGCCCGGGAGCTCTCGCGGAGGGCCACCGGCAAGACCCTCTACATCCTCGACGAGCCCACGACCGGGCTGCACTTCGAGGATATCAGGCGCTTGCTGGACGTGTTGAACAGGCTCGTGGCCGCCGGCAACACGGTCATCGTCATCGAGCACAACCTGGACGTCATCAAGTGCGCCGACTGGATCATCGATCTGGGGCCTGAAGGAGGTGAAGAAGGGGGCCAGGTCATCGCGGAGGGCACACCAGAGCAGATCGCCAGGATGGACCATTCGTACACCGGACAGTTTCTGAAGCGAGTTCTCGCAGGTCGAAGGAGTTGATGAGTCAAAGACGAGGGCCTGGCCAGATGGAGAACTGGGGCGATGTGCTCAGAGGCGACCCCACCGGTTGGCTGCTGGAGGAGAGCAACCCCTCAGTGCGGTATTTGACGCTGGTCAGGCTCTTCCGTCAGCCTCTCGACGATCTCGCCGTAGTCACTGCCGGTCAGGCCATCGCTGAGTCCGAGCCGGTGCAAAGGATACTAAACGCCCAGCGTCCACAAGGATACTGGGGGCCGGACAAGAGGCCGTACCACGGCGTGAGCAAGCACCTGATCACGCTGGAGCACCTGGGCTACCGGGGAGACGATGAGCGGGTCGGCAAGGCCATAGAGTACCTCTTCGAGCACGCTCAGATGGACGATGGGGCTTTCACCGCCAGCGAGCTCGAGGGTGGAAGGAGGGGGGTCATCCCCTGCTTCACGGCCAACGCCCTGCACTTCCTGCACTGGTTCGGGTACGGAGAGGACGATCGCACCACCAGGGCGCTGGAGTACCTGCTGCGGACCCAGCAAGATGACGGCGGCTGGCTGTGCTTCGAGCGGGTGAAGAAGACCCACGCCTGCTTCTGGGCTACGGCCAAGGTCCTGAGAGCCCTGGAGGACTTGCCAGCCGGTCTTCAGAGCGCCCCGGTGGTGGAGGCCGCTCGGCGGGCCGCCAACCTCTTTCTGGAGCACGGGCTGTACCGGCATCACAGCGAGTTCGGCCGGATCAGTACCCGCTGGTTCGAGTTCACGCGTCCCCTCTTCGCCAGCACCGACGTGCTGGAGGTCATGGGGCTCGTGGCGCCCTTCGTCGCGCCCGACGACGAGCGGATGGACGAGGGGTTCGACCTGGTTCTGGAGAAACACGATCAGCAAGGCCGCTGGCCCGCCGAGAGACAGGTCCCGGTGAAGAAGACCTTTCCCATCGGCTTCGACCCCGTAGGGCAGCCCAGCAAGTGGGTCACGCTCGGCGCTCTCACCATGCTGGAACGGCTGTACTCACCAGCAGACCAGCGGTCGTGAATGGAACGTGAGATCTACGCCACTCGTCGAGGAGCACATCCCCAGGCTCGTGGAGATCAGAGCGGACTACCTCTCCAACAGGTGCGCTCGCGTGTCCAGGAGAGGAGAGAGCCCAGAGGTGGCCTTCGCCCTGCGGGTCGAACACCTTCTCACCCCCTTCCGCAGTCAGGGCCTGAGCATCATCCGACGGAAAGACCAGGAAGAGGTCAGGGGTCGAATGGGTGCAGGATCCCTGCAACTGGTGGTCGAAGCCCGTGAACGACTCGTCGCCCTCCTCGACGCAGAGATAGAATCGTGGCGCAGGGTGCTCAGGGTCTGGAACCTCCTGGTGGATCAGGAGTATCGCCGCCAGGGCATCGGCACAGAGCTGATGCAGCGGGCGGAGCAATTCGGTATCGAGCGCCGCTGCCGGGCCCTCTCCGTCGAGACCCAGGCCACCAACTGGCCGGCCCTCGCTTTCTACATCAAGATGGGCTTCAGGATCTGTGGTGTGGACGATCACTACTACACCAATCGCGACCTGGAGCGCAAAGAGGTGGCCCTGTTCTTGTATCGAGAGCTACCGTGAAGTACCACATCTGGACCATTGGCTGCCAGATGAACCAAGCCGACTCCCGGAGAGTTGCAGAAGAACTCGACTCTCTGGGCTGGACCTCCACGCCCCGGCCGTCGGAGGCCGACCTGGTGTTCCTCAACACCTGCGTGGTGCGTCAGAGCGCCGAAGACAAGGCGATCGGTCGCCTCGGCTCCCTCAAGCCGCTCAAACGCCAAAACCCGCAAGCGGCCCTGGTGGTCATGGGTTGCCTGGTCGGCGAGGATACAGTGGCCCTCGAGCGTCGCTTCCCCTTCGTCGATCTGTTCCTGCCGCCCTCTGACGTGGAAGGTCTCATCGGTTATGCCCGAGAGAGATGGGGTACCGGGCAACCCCGCGGCGTAGAGGTTGCCCGGGACGTGCCCGTATGCTGTTACGTTCCGGTCATGGAGGGCTGCAACAACCACTGCACGTATTGTATAGTTCGTCTGCGACGCGGACGAGAGCGTAGCCGCCCCGTGGAAAAGGTCGTAGAGGAGGTGCGCTCCTTGGTTCAGCGCGGAGCACGGGAGGTGACTCTACTAGGCCAGAACGTGGATGCCTACGGTCACGATCTTCCCGACCAACCTGACCTTGCCGACCTCCTGAGCGCCGTCCACCAGATCGATGGCCTGTGGCGTATCAGATTTCTCACCTCTCATCCCAGGGACATGAGCGACAGGATCATCGACGCCGTGGCCGAGCTGGAGAAAGCCTGTGAGCACATCGAGTTGCCGGTGCAGGCTGGCCATGACCTCACTCTCCAGCGTATGGCACGTGGGTACACCGTCGATCAGTACCAGAGCCTGCTCAAGCACATCCGGGAGCGCGTACCCAACGTATCCGTGGCCACCGACGTCATCGTCGGGTTCCCGGGGGAGACCGAGGTGCATTTCCAGGCCACCTGCCAGCTACTGGCCGAGCAACGCTTCGACGTGGTCCACGTCGCTGCCTACTCCCCGCGGCCCGGCACGCCAGCCGCACGTCTCGAGGACGACGTCCCACCGCCCGAGAAGGAGCGCCGCCGTCGCGTGCTAGAGGAACTACAACAGGAGATCTCCAGCGAGATCAACGGTCACCTGCTGGGGTCGACCGTCGAAGTCCTCGTCGAGGGAAAGCAGACGGGGAAGTGGAAGGGGCGGACCCGCGGGAACAAGCTGGTATTCTTCGAAGACGAGGCAGACTGGCGTGGCAGGCTGGTGCACGTGGAGATCACCTGGGCAGGGCCCTGGTCCATGCAGGGAGTGGTCAGAACTCCTCACCCAGGCTGATCATGGGACCCGGGTTCTCGCCGGACCCGGTTACGAACCTGACCTCCAGATCGCTCACCACGAGCACGACTCCACGGACGACGGAGCCCTCCACGGCGTACTCGCCCTCTCCTGGGCCAACCGGCAATCGTTGGATCAGCCTCACGGCTCCTGCGCCGTCAAGGCGCCCGTACTGCGCCTCCAACTCCGTGAGCAGCGCCTCTAGATGCTCCCAGCTCCCCTCTTCACGCCACCACGACAGGGCACGCTGCGTCTCGGATAGATCGGCATCCAGGTAGTGCTGGGTTCGCGCCACGAAGTCGCCCTCGGACTCAAAGATGGCGTAGAGATGCGTCGACAACTCCACGACTTGAGCATCCGGTCGCTTGCCGTCGCCGACCAGCACGTTGTACCCTGCGGTGCGGTGCGCACTGGCCAGGATCCCCAACGCTCCCGGTATGTCCCTAGCATATTGCAGTACATCGCGCAGCACAAAGGGTAGGGGCAGGCCCTCCAGCGACGAATCCCGTGAGGGGGAGGACAGTGCCGTCACCGAGACTTCCTCTTCATTCAGCCCCACGGTGACACCGACGCTACCTGGTCTGCCCACGGCGACGAAGCTGTTCCCCTCTTCGGGCTTGTAGACCATGACCACGAGGTCTTCCAGACGCAGCACAGGAGATCCGAATTCGGCGGCTTGCAGCAGATTTCCGTCCCTGGTCACTGCACCGAAGACGGCGAAGGCCGCACCGACACTGGCGTCCTGGGCAGCACCCGACGAAGCGCTCCCCGCCTGCACGTCCTCGCTCAGGGCCCCGGTTGCCGGCCCAAAACGCGGCGCGAATCGAGGAGACAGCGACAGTGCCAGGTCCTGAAGGGCCAAGTCAGACCACTGCTGCGTGATCAAGTCGTCGTACGTGTTCAGCAGTAGAACCTGAGAATACGCCACCCCGGCGCCATCGGCGATGCCCGCCAATTCCGCCCTGTACTCCGAGGAGAGCCTGGCGTCCACCCGCCGAGCGTAGCGCAGCAACAGAAGATATGAGATGTGATCCTCCTCGATCAGGCTGCCCAGCAGGCGATCGCGGATCCTCTCTCTGATCTCCTCGCGAAGCAAGACCCCGTGCTGATAACCGATCTCGTACGGACTGCCCTCCAGATGGAGGATCCGAAGGCCAGTTTCTGTCTCCACCCGGCCGGAGGCCAACACAGCGATTGCATCGGCAGGGGTCCGGCTCGCAGGAGAAAACCACGATACAAAAGCGGCCAATAGAAGAAGCGAAGGGATCAGCAGCCTGCGTCGAGGATTCACAACTTATCAGGAGGGACCAGTGTTCTTGACGGGCAACCGCACGGTGAACGTGGTGCCCTTGCCCAATTCAGTCTCCACCTCGATGGTGCCACCGTGGCCCTTGACGATGCCGTAGGAGACGGATAGCCCCAGGCCGGAGCCTGCCATCTCTCCTCCTCCCAGTGGCCCCTTGGTGGTCACAAAAGGCTGGAAAAGCTTGTCCAGAATGTGATCGGGTATCCCCGAGCCGGTATCGGCAAAGGACACCAGTATGTCGTGGCCGTCCTGCTTGAGCTCTACGGTCAGCGTGCCTCCGTCCGGCAACATGGCATCCCGGGCGTTGGTCACCAGGTTCAGGCAGACTTGAGAGAGCTGTCCTGAATCGCAAACGATAGGGGGAACCGGCGAGAACTTGCGCACCAGCACTATGTTCGACTTCTGCAAGTCCCTCTCCACCAGCTCCAGCGGGGTTTCCACGGCCTCCGTCACGTCTGCTAACTCCATCATCGGCTCTCGTCTCCTGGCGAAAGTCAGGAGGTTGGATGTGATCCTCTTGGCTCTGTCCACGGTCTGAATCACTACCTGGAGCGCCTTCTTGATCTCATCCACATCGTCCGAGACCAGGCCAAGTTCCGTATGTCCCGAGATAGCAGCCAGCAGGTTGTTGAACTCGTGAGCGACCCCAGCGGCCAAAGTTCCCACGGCGGCCAGCTTCGACGACTCGATCAACTCCTGCTGAGAACGCTCCAGATCCTGCATCTTCTTCCTCAGCTCCTCGTACAGGGTGGCGTTCTCTATGCTGATGGCGGCGTAGTCTGCCAACGTAGAAAGCAGATACTGATCCTCCCCGGTGAACTCCACATCGGATACCTGGTTGTCCACCGACAGCACCCCGATCACTTCGCCTCTCAACAGGAGGGGTACGTGCAGCAAAGACTTCACCAGATAGCCCGTCTTGACCTTGAAGTCGCGTCCCGCGCCCTTGCCCCCGCGTCTCTTCGGCTCGCCTGTCCGAACCACCTGGCCCGCGAGGCTGTCGTCCACCTTGAGTCTGAAACCCTGAGTCTGCTCGCTACCCAGGTTTTTGGCCGCCCTGAGGTAGAGGTCGTTGCTCTCGCGGTCTACCAGCAGCAGGAAGCCTTCCTCAGCCTTGGTAACGTAGACTCCAGCCTCCACAATGCGACTCAGGAGCTCTTCGATGTCCATCAGGGACACGACAGACTTCCCCACGGCCGACAGAATGGTCAGTTGCTCGACCCGCCGCTGCAGAGTCCTGGTCAGCTCGGCCTTCTCTCTGCGCAGCCTGGTCTCGGTCAGAGTCCGCTCGAGGACCTCGATGACCTGTTCAGTGGTGAAAGGCTTGATGATGTAGTCCCTGACCCCGAGCCGGAAGGCCTCCACGGCGACGCTCTCGGAGCCATAGGCGGTCATCAGCACGATGGGGATGTCGCTGTCGTCCTCTTGCACCCGCCTGAGGATATCCAGGCCAGACATGTCGGGGAGCTCGAGGTCAAGCAACAGGAGATCTGGACTTCCAGAGGCTAGCCGTTCCAGCCCTTCTTTGCCCGTGGCCGCCCTGATCGCTCGGTACCCATGGTAGGGCAAGACGTCGTCCGCCAGGAAGGCCAAGATATCGAGACTATCATCAACGATGAGTACCTTCTCGCCAGCCATCGCGTACCCCAGCAAGCCTGGTTTCTAAGGCGCTGAAAGTAACCCCAGCGTAGCACACTTAGTGGATGTTGTCAAGCAAGCAAGGCTGACAACGTCGCGCAGCGCACAACGCCGCTATCTCCTCGAAGACACGATCAGGCAGTCACGCCGGCGATGAAGAAAGGGCACCACAGGGCGGTCCGCCAGTCAACCATCACTGGCACTCCTGATGTGGAGATCCAGGAGCACCTACGATCTCAGCCGCCGCTCTTGAAGGCAGCCGACAGCTCCGAGGTGAGATCCAGGTACAGGTTGCCGTAGCTAGTGCTGGGCTCGATCTGCGTGCCCTCCAGCCACTCGTTGAAACTAGTGATCACGATGAGATCTGGGGCACTGTCCATGGCCGCCTGCCAGGTCTCGCGATAGTAGGCACCACCCCCGCGGTCGTGGGCGAAGCGACCGGTCCGGTCCTGGGCAAAGAGATCGTTGTATCCCGGCATCACGGTGGCCACCCATAGCCGGCGGGTGTCGTGCTCCGTGCCGTACTCCCGCACCCGGTCTCCCCACGTGCTCAGGGTGTTGCGCACGTTCGCCGGCGGATTCCACGTGATGTTGTACAGATGATGGCCATCGAACACACGCAGGAACTGAGTATCAGCCCCGTCGGCGATCCACAGGGTGTTATGCTGCGGATCCACCTGCTGCCGGATGGAGGCCCAGGCATCGACCGCAGACTGCCCCTGACCGGTGAACACATCTTTCACCGCCCAGAAGAAAATGAGCGGTTTGCCCTCGAAGCGGAAAAAGGCCGGATGAGCAGCGTGGTTGTTGATGAGATACCTCAAAGCGTTGACTATGTCTGCCTGGCTGCTGTAGAAGGGCGAGCGCGTCTCGAAGTCGACCGTGCACCGGAACCCCTGCTCAGCAGCCACGCCCAGCATGGTCTGGAAGTTGGTCTCCGTCTGGTTGTTGTGAATGGTGGGACCATACCACGCTACAGCGAAGGCATCGATGCCCGCACTCCGAGCTTGCTGCACGTGCCTGACCATCGTACTGCGGTCCTTGGACGCATACTTGACGACAGGGATGTCGGGCACCTTGCCCGGCTCCCACTGGTCGAGGCCATACCACGCGTAGTAGAAGGCCACCACGGGGCGCTCCCCCGAACTGGCGACTCCGGGCGGAGCAGAGGCTGGCTGGCGCGTGGCTGTGGCAGGGGGTGACACGGAGACGGACGTTACGGTGGCCGTCGCTGTGGCCGTGGGCGTTTGGGTCTCCTCCATGGAGGCGTCGGTGGGAGTCGAGGTGGCTTCAGCGCTCGACAGGTGGCGCTGCCCGGGGATGAGCAACTCCTGCCCCACGGAGAGCAGGTCACTCTTCAAGCTGTTCAGCTCCATCATCTCCGCCACCGTGGTATTGTACCGGCGCGCAATGCCGCTCAAGGTGTCGCCGCGCTGCACGGTGTAGACCAGGAACGCCGGACTCGGTATGTACGAGATTGGCGTATAGGTCGGCGTGGTCGTGGGGGTGGAGGTGGGTCCACTGGGCGTGGCGGTACTGGTAGGCGTCGTGGTCTCCGTCACAGTCCCCTCAGCCTGGAACAGCGGCGAGATGCCCGCTTCCTGGGATGAGAGAAGCGACGCTGCATCCCTGGCGGCTAGCCCCACGAGCAGATAGACGTACGCACAAGCCAGCACGAGAGCCACCAAACCGGCCACACTCGCCGGCCTGGGCTGCCCAACCGCGCTCCTCAGACCCTGCACCAGGCGGTCCGGCTTCACTTCTCCTCCCACAGGCGACAGAAGGCGCACCGTCCGGGAGCGCTGGTAGGCTGCCCGCACTCCGCACACTCGTTCAATTCCACCTGCGCCCGATCCCCCTGAAACAAACCCTCGCGCTCCCGAGCCTGCAGAAAGCCCAGATAGAATTGCTGCCTGGCACCGCGCGACCGTGTCTCCAATCGGTTGAGCAACTCCTTGTAGAAGATGGTGGTGGCGCCTTTCGAGTAGGGACACTCCTCGTAGATGTAGTCGATTCCTCGCAACAGGGCGTAGGCGGCCGTGTCTCGTTCATAGAAACGAACGAAGGGCTTCACCTTGCGCGACAGCCGCGGGTGGGTGCTGGGCAGCACAGGCGCCTGGCGGGCCAAATACCCCGTTTGCCAGCGCAGGGTGTTCTGAAGGAGTACTGCTGCCTCGTCATCGAGATTGTGCCCCGTGGCCACCGCCGCGAAGCCGCCCTGGTAGGCCTCGCGGTTCATGATATGCCGTTTCACCAAGCCGCAGAGGGAGCACGTCTTCCGGCCCGGCTTCTCCAGCGCCAACTCCGGTACCGACTTGCCGTATCTGGCCTTCACGTCGACAGTTCGAAAGGAAGCGCCTTCGCGGCGCTCGGCGAAGCGCTCCACCATCTTCCTGGACTGTTCCGAGTACCCGCCATCACCAATGCCCAGGTCGATGTGCAGACCCTCCACCTCATAGCCCAGGTACAGCAGAACATCCCAGAGGGCCAGGCTGTCCTTCCCTCCCGAGACAGCCACCAGGATCCGGTCGTCGTGCCCGAACATGCCGTACTTCTCGATGACAGCCTCGGTGTGCGAGACGAACCACTGCATGAAGTGCTCGCGGCACAAGGAGAGCTTGTGCTGGCGCATGTTGACCGCGGCCGGTCCACCGCAGACCCTGCACTTCACAGCTCGGGCTACCTCCTGGCGCCCGCCCGGCCGCCCATCCCGCCGGAGACTACGGCTATCAGCTTGATCTCATCCTCCTCTTGCAGCACGGTGTCGTCAGTGACCAACTGACCGTTGCGCACGACGAGCACCGCCTCCGGGTCCAGGCCGACTTTCATGATGGCCACACGGGCTGTTGACCCGGCCTTCACATCCCATTCCTGGTCGCGATAGACGATCTTCATCTCTCCCCTACAGCGGACGCAACCCCTTCAGGCACCTGGCAGGCAAAGCCTGGTACAGCTCCAGGCCCCAGGCCCAGGCCGCCTTCTGCTCTTCCGACACATCGCCCACGATCTTGCCAGGCACCCCGACGACCATCTTTCCGCAAGGTATCTCCACGCCGGGAAGCACCAGGCACCCGGCACCAACGAGCGCCTCGTCGCCGATGACCACCCCATCGTGGATGACTGCCCGCACGCCCACCATAACGTGGTAGCCCAGAGTGGCCCCATGGACTACAGCCCCATGTCCGATATGACAGGACGGGCCTACCGTCGTGACCTCATCCGGCCTGACGTGAAGCACGCAGTTCTCCTGTATGTTGGAGCCGGCGCCCACGATGATATCTCCCCAATCTCCGCGCAGCACCGCTCCCGCCCCCACGTAGCATCCCTCGCCAATGGTCACTCCACCAATGACCGTGGCCTCAGGATGCACGAAGGCACCCCCAGCCACCGTAGGCTGCTTTCCTTCGAACTCCCAAAAGCCCATCACTCTTCTCCGCGATACTAAAACAGCGGGTGGGCCTGCAAGTGCGAGGCCCACCCGTCGCTCACTGTGGCGTGCACATCGGTTGTGGCGCCAGCATCCCTCGTACTACAGCTTGCCGGCGACAGCTCGCGCCACTTCCAGCGTGCTGGACGTGCCTCCCATGTCGTAGGTGCGCACCTTGCCTTCCGCGATCACCGTCGCGATGGCCTTCTCCAGCCGCTGGCCGAGGTCTACCTCTCCCAGCCAGTCCAGCATCAACTTCACGGTTAGCAGCATGGCCGTGGGGTTCACCTTGTACTGGCCAGCGTACTTGGGTGCTGAACCATGGGTCGGCTCGAACAGGGCATAATTGTCGCCGATGTTCGCACTGGATGCAAACCCCAGTCCGCCGACCAGTTGAGCACAGAGGTCAGAGATGATATCCCCGAACATGTTGGATGACACGAGCACCGAGTAGTCCTGTGGGTTCTTCACCAGCCACATGGCCATGGCGTCCACGTTGGTTTCCCACAGCTCAACGCCCGGATATTCCCTGGCTATGTCGCGGGCCTCGCGGATCATCATGCCACTGGTCTCACGGATGACGTTCGGCTTCTCCACGATGGTGACCGTGGGCCGCCCAAACCTCTTCGCGTACTCGAAGGCCTGGCGCACGATGCGGCGACAGCCCTTCTTGGTGAAGATGCGACACGAGATGGCTATTTCGTCCCCCGGCACCTCTGCAAAGCGGGCCATCTTGGGATGGTTCTGGAGCAGCGCCTGCCGCACCTGGTCAGGCAGTGGATAGAACTCCACGCCGCTGTACAAACCCTCCGTATTCTCGCGAAAGACCACCAGGTCCACGTCGTCACGGTAGTTCAGAGGGTTACCCGGATACGCCTTGCAGGGACGTAGATTGGTGTGCAGGTCCAGCAGTTGCCGGATACGCACAATGGGGCTGAAGTACACTAGACCCGTGCCCTTCAGCTCTGGCACCAACTCCCTTTCTGC
The DNA here is from genome assembly GCA_034411995.1 of Anaerolineae bacterium. GTDB lineage: Bacteria > Chloroflexota > Anaerolineae > UBA7937 > B3-Chlor > JAUVXJ01. The sequence continues at coordinate 178,575 of DAOUME010000026.1, forward strand.
CTCTTCCTTGGGTTTGGATGTTATCGCTCCAAACAGGCAACAGTCGGTGCTCTTCAGCAGTTGCACCGTGCGTTCTGGAAGCGCATCGCCCTCGCTTCGCCAGAACTCCCAGCCGACGTCCCCTGGAACGTATTCTGCGTCCACATCCAGCACGTCAAGGACGATGCGGGCAGCCTCCATCACGTCATTGCCTATGCCATCACCCGGCAACCATGCGATCCTATACTTGGCCACGGTACTCTTCACCTCCTGCAAGAAGAAAACGGTTGGAATTCAGTCACCCTATACCCAGCTTCGCGCGCACGAAAGGGATAAGTCCTCCCTTTTCCAGAATGCCCATCACGAACTCAGAAAGCGGTGGGAACGAGTACTCGCCACGGGGTGTGGTCACCTTCCCTGACGAGAAATCCACCGTGACCTCCTCGCCCGATTCTACACCCTCCACCGCAGCGCACTGCACGATGGGCAAACCCTGGTTGATGGCGTTTCTGAAGTAGATGCGGGCGAAGGACTTCGCTATCAGAGCACCGACTCCGGCATGCTTGAGGCAGGTGACCGCCTGCTCCCTCGAGCTTCCACAGCCGAAGTTCCTGCCCGCGACGATGATGTCGCCTGGCCGGACCTCTGCTGCGAACCCGGGATCGAGGTCCTCCAGGGCATGTTTGGCCATCTCGTCCGGGGCCAGGTCTGTATAGGTATACTTGCCCGGATAGATGACGTCGGTATTGATGTCCTCACCGTACTTCCAGACCCGACCGGTGTGTACTTTCTTCCACATCTCTCGTTCCCCCCACCCGATCAAACGAATTCTCTGGGGTCGGCGATCTCTCCTGCCAGAGCCGACGCCGCCACGGCAGCAGGGCTGGCCAGATAGATCTCCGCTTCCTTGCAGCCCATCCTCCCCCTGAAGTTCCTGTTAGCGGTAGACAACGTCACCTCGCCCGGGGCCATCACCCCCTCGTGAGCACCAAGACAGGGTCCGCACCCGGGGTTCAGCACCACGCCCCCCGCACTCACCAGATCGGTCACCACCCCTTCCTCGATGGCCGCCAACAGAACCTCTCTGCTGGCCGGAAGGATCAGCAAGCGAGTGCCCGGCGCGGTCTTGCGCCCCCTCAGGATGTTGGCTGCGATCCTCAAATCCTCCAGCCGCCCGTTGGTGCAGGTGCCGATGAACGCTTGATCGATCCTGGTCCCGGCCACGTCTACCAGGGGCACCACGTTGTCCACGGTGTGGGGCCGCGCGACCTGAGGTGCCAGTTCGCTCACGTCGTACTCGATCACGCGCTCGTAGTCGGCATCCGCATCGGCGAAAACCTCCTCGAGCTCGAGATCGGTCCTGCCTCTTAGCCAGGATCGTGTCTTCTCGTCCGGCTGGACCACGCCAGCTTTCGCTCCCATCTCGGCTGCCATGTTGCAGAGGACCATTCTGCTGGCCACGCTCATCGCCTCCACCACCGGTCCGGCGAACTCCACCGACCGGTAGTCGGCTCCATCCGCGCCCAAATCGCCGATGATGTGCAGGACGATGTCCTTGGCGTACACGCCCCTGGGAACCTGGCCCTTCACCACCACCCGGAAGGAATGAGGCACCATCAACCAGATCTCCCCTGTGGCCATGACCGCGGCGGCTTCAGTACGGCCGATGCCAGCCGCAAAGGCGCCAAAGGCCCCGTGGGTGGGTGTATGGGAATCGCTGCCCACGATCAGATAACCAGGCAAGGCGTGCCCTTTCTCCGGCAGCACCTGGTGACAGATGCCTTCACCCACGTCGTAGAAGTTGGAGATACCCTGCTCTTTGACGAAGCGCCGTATCTGCTGATGGTTCTTCGCGTGACCCTCCGTGGCCGCTGGCACCACGTGGTCCAGGACGATGACGCTCATCTCCGGCCTCGCCACCCTCTCCACGCCTATCTCGCGGAAGATCTTGGCGATGGCCGCGGTGTTGTCGTGGGTCAACAGTTTGTCAGGCTGCACGGTCACGATCTGGCCGGGCTCCACCTGCTTCAGTCCGGCCTTACGAGCAAGAACCTTCTGCGCAAATGTCTGGCCCATGGTTCACCCCTCAGCCAGGAGTTCGTTCTTCAAATAGCTGAACAGGCCTCCCGCCGTCATGATTTGTTTCTCCAACCCCGACAGCGGGCTACCCTGCAACTCGACCCCCTTGGTCAAATTGCGGACGCGCCCCGTATTGGCATCCACCTCCAGCTCGTCTCCCGTCTCCGCCTGCCCGGTGATCCCCGGAACCTCGAGGATGGGGAAGCCCAGGTTCACTGCGTTGCGGTAGAAGATGCGAGAGAAGCTCTCCGCCAGAATCGCGGCCACGTCATTGTATTGCAGGGTGATGACCGCATGCTCACGGGATGAACCGCAGCCAAAGTTCCTGCCCGCCACGAGGATGTCGCCGGGCCGCACGTTCTGGGTGAAATCCTCCATCCCCGGAACGTACTCCAGGGCGTGTTTGGCCATCTCTCGCGGATCGGTCAAGGGAAGGTAACTGCCGTGATAGATCATGTCGGTGTCAACGTCGTCCCCGACCACCCAAGCTCGGCCCTTAAACACGAACTCTTTGCTCATTTCCTCTTCTCCATCAGGCTCTGGCGGTTCACTCGGGAAGGGAGATCTCGCCCTTCACTGCGGTTGCTGCCGCAACGGCGGGGCTGGCCAGGTAGGCCTGGCTGCCCTTACCGAGCTTGCCTCTGAAGTTACGATTACCCGTGCTGACCAGGACATCTCCCTCTGCCAGCACGCCGTGATGGCCGATGGTGCACAGGGAGCAGCCCTGATTGGTGACCATGGCACCGCCCTTGATGAAGGTCTCGTACAGCCCTGCTTCAACGGCTTCCACAGCCACCTCGGTCGTGGCCGGGGTGACCACCAGGCGCACTCCGGGAGCGACCTTTCCTCCCATCCTTTCCAGCACCTCGGCGGCCACCTTCAGATCCTCGAGCCGGCCGTTCGTGCAGGAACCGATAAACACCTCGTCCACGTGTGTGCCGACAACCTCGCGCACAGGCTTCACGTTGTCGGGCCTGTCCGGACAAGCGATGAGCGGTTCCAGTCCAGAGACGTCGAACTCCCACTCTTCCCAGTACAAAGCGTCCTCGTCGGGCAGGACCGCTTCGACCGCCTGCCCCGCGCGCTCGCCAATCCACGACAGGATCTGATCATCGGGCGTGATGAACCCGATCTTGCCCTCCATCTCCGTCACCATGCTGGCCAGGGTCAAGCGGCCAGCCAGCGACAGAGAGTCGACGGGCTGCCCGTAGAACTCCAGCGACTTGTAGATGGTCTTGCTCGTGTCTATCTTGGAGAGGAGAAACAGCGTCAGGTCCTTGGCCGAGGCCGGGTAACTGTACGCCCCCTTGAAGGTGATCTTGATCGTCTGAGGTACTCTATACCACAATCGTCCAGTAGCCCATCCAGCCGCCACGTCGGTGGTCCCCATCCCCGTCGAGAAGGACCCCACAGCACCCAGAAGGTTCATGTGGCTATCTGTGCCGATGATCACACTCCCTGGGAGCACCATACCATGCTCCAGTAGCACGTGCTGCCCCACGCCGGCGTTGACGTCGAACACGTGGTGGGTGCCGTGCTTGACGGCGAACTGGCGGCAGATACGCTGGTTGTTGGCTACTTGGACGACCTTGGCCGGCGCCTGGTAGTCGAAGGTCATGGCGATCTTCTCCGGGTCCCAGACCGGTTTGTCACCCAACTGCTCCTCGTACTCCAGGACGACGTTGGGTCCGCCAAAATCCCTGACCACCGCCAGGTCCAGCTCGGCCCACACTCGATCTCCAGCGCTGGCATCCTCCCCCGAGTGGGCGCTCAAGATCTTCTCAATGATGGTCTTTCCGGCCATGCGATACCATCCTCTCCTTGTCCGCCTGCTGCCGGCCATGGGGCTTGATCCGGAGACGACTCGTCCCAGCCCGGCAGGCGCTCTATTTCAGGGTCTCGAAGCTGGTGAAATCGGCATGGAAGAGGATCGTAGCCTCCTTGCTGCGCTTCACCAGATCCCCTTCCTTGGCATGAGTGGCAATCATGTGCAGCACCTCGGGCGGCAAACCCTGCTCCGCTGCCAGGATGACGCCACCGAAAGGGTGACGAAGGCGCGTGCCGAACTCGCTCTTCACCGTCTTGCCCCTGCTTTTGGTGTACTCCAGCAGCTTGCCCACATCGTGCAGCAGCGCCCCGGCGGTGAGTAGATCACGGTTCACGCGGTTCCGATCACCATAGATCTTGTCGAACACGTCGGCCACCGCGAGGCAGGTCAGAGTCACAGCGCGGGTATGCTCCACGAAGCTGACGGGGCAGTCAGGAATGAGCAGCGTGAAGGCCATCTCGTTCAGGTCTTTGACCTTCCATCCACCGCGTCGCATCGCCTCTTTCCAGGTCTCGATGCACTGTTGCCGCAGGCCAGAGTTCTCGATCAAGTCGAACTCGGGGATCAGATCCAGCAACTCCTCAGACATAGCTCATTTCACCTTCCTCTCGGGAGGGCCATCGTACTCGTGAGCCGTAGGATCTATGCGGCGCATAGGGCGCATGCGGGTCTGCTCCTCATACACTTGGGCGACCAACCCCCCGCTGCGACTGATGGCAAACACTCCGTTGCTCATCTCTGGGGGGAACCCCATCTCGCAAAGCATGGTAGCGATGGCTCCATCCACGTTCATAGGCAGGTCGCGTCCCAGGGTCTCTTTCATCGCGGCTCGCAGGGCGTGAGCCATCTCCACGTATTCGCCCGCGATTCCCAGATCGTCCGCGAGGGCGAAGAGCCTCACGCTGCGAGGATCTTCTGTGTGGACACGATGCCCATAGCCAGGGAGGCGCTGTTTTGCAGCCTTGTACTCTTCCACCAACTCCCTGGCGGTCGTGGCTGCATCCTTTCCGCTGCTTTTCTTGCGCTCCACGACGTCGAGCAGCACACGCATACACCCTTCGATAGCTCCTCCGTGGTACTTATTGATGGAGCTAATGCCCGCCGCCACAGCCGTGGTGAGCGGAGCCCCGCCGGAGGCCACCGTTCGCGCTGCCAGAGCCGAAGGCGGCGTCGCTCCGTGGTCGATGCTGGATACCAGCATGGCATCCATGAGCAGACCCTCCTCCTTCGACGGCAAGTCGCCCTTCAAGAGCAGGAAGACCACGTACGAGAAAGGCACCCGGCCCATAAGCTCTTCGACTCGATACCCCCTGAAGGCGATATAGTTGGGCTCGATCTTCGTAATGGCGGTCTTCCATTTTTCTTCAGACATGACCTTCATCCCTCCTGATGGTGGGCGTCAAACGGTTCCGAGCGTCAGCTCTCGCCGAGGTTTCCGAACACGTCCTGCCCGCCCTAAGATATCTAACCAGGTTACCCTACGACCACGATGCTCGTGGCCTAGGAATCCAGCTTGGCCAGCACCTCCTTGGTGGCCTGCGGGATCTCCCCGAAGGAATCCACGACTATCGCACCGGCCTCACGCAGCCGCTTTACCTTACCCTCGTGCGTACCATGGCCGCCCTCGATGATGGCGCCGGCGTGGGAGAAGCGCGTTCCCGACTTGGCTGCCTTGCCTCCGATGAAGGCCACCAAAGGCTTGGTGAACTCACCAGCTTCCATCAGATCGGCAACCTGCTCCTCCTGGGAGGTTCCGATCTCCCCGAACATGACCACGGCCTTGGTGTCGGGATCGGCCTCGAAGAGTCTGATCACCTCTGGATGGGGAAGGCCAACCACCACATCGCCGCCCACGTGCACGAGCGTGGTAGCGCCGATACCCTCCTTCGCCAGATAGTAGGCCATGGACGAGGTGATGCCGCCGCTTCGAGAGGTCACACCGACAGGCCCAGGGAAGAACCAGGAGCGAGCCGACGCGGCTCGCCCTCCGATCATGCCCAGCACCCCCTTGTCCGGGCTCAACACTCCCAACGTGTTGGGGCCTACGAACCTCGCCCCCGCCTCCTTGGCCGCCTTGGCGATGATCAACACATCGTAGATGGGGACTCGGTCCGGTATGATGACCAGGAGTTTGATCCCTGCGTCGATGGCCTCCAGCGCGGCGCTCCTCACCAGCGGGGCTGGTATGTAGAGCACGCTGACATCCAGCGGACCAGCTTCCTCCCGCGCTTCGAGCACGGTATCGTACACCGGGATCCCCTCCACCTCCTCCCCGCCGCGACCGGGCGTACAGCCGGCCACCACCTGGGTTCCGTACTCCTTCATCAGGCGAGTTCGGGCCATTCCCTCACGTCCCGTGATACCCTGCACGAGGACTCGTTTGGTCTCATCTATCAATATGGACATGACACCCACCCTTTCTGCTGGTTGTCGCAGTATCCAGAGAGTGAGAAGGGCTTGCCAGCTATCGCTTGAGCAGGCCCTTGCGGAACTCCTCCAGTCCCGGGATAGGGAGATCGACATGGCCTCCACCAGCGCCACCGAAGTGGCACTCCACTTCGCAGGCCAGGCACTCGATGCATCGCCCCCCTTTGGCATCCTCGCGGCTGATATTGAGCACGGGCCGGCCATCCTCCAGCTTGAGGATCTTGCGCACGCAGGTCTCCACGCACACCTTGCTCTCACAGCGGTCGCAGATGGCGTGATCGTAGGTCACAGTACCTGTGGGGCTCTCGAAGGTGTATGGCTCCCTGGGCTTGGGGCGAGGCTTGGGGGCGGGGAGATCCTTGATCTTGCCCTCTTTGATCAGGGCATCCAGTCTCTCCGCACAGAAGTCAACGGTGTCGTCTTTCCCGTACGCCTCCAGAGGGGCCGGGATCTCAGGAGCAGCGCGCTCCAGGATTTCGATGGCCTTCTCTTCCATGTTCCCGCCCAGCCGGATCACCGCCGGCACGGACAGACGCTCCTCCAAGAAGGCCTTGACGAACCCCCTGGCCGAATGGAACTGCTCCTGGCTGGCCACGCCGGAGCCCGAGGCGAAATAGCCATCAATGCCGCGCATAGATAGCACGATCCTGGCCGCTCGATACACTTTCGAAGCCGGCGGGTTGCCGCTGGTGTCCACGTAGGTCGCCAGCTTGTACTTCCTGCTCAGCAGCGCGTCCATGGACATCATGGAGCCCCCGCCGCCAGCACCGTGGAAGCCGATGTAACCCTCCCCCTTCTGGAAATCGTCAGCCATCTGGATGAAATAGAAGGTTCCCCGGTAGTCGTTCGCTTCCACCTGATACGCGATCTTCTCCAACTCGGTGGGTGGGCGGTCGAATTCACGGGCGATCTCGATCCCCAGCTCCGGATGCCGGAAGACCGCATAATCATCCACCGTCACTCGGCAGTCGGCAGCCAGCAACTTGCCATCCGCGGTCAGAACCATGGGGTTGATCTCGGCCGCTCGAGCCTCGGTCGCGCGCCCCACCTGGTACAGGCTCGCCACCATGCCTCCGGCGTCCCGGAGGAGCTTGCCGTGGATGCCAGCTCTGCGCACCAGGTCACGAGCCTGATAGTCCTGGAGGCCCTCGACGATGTCTATCTCCAGGCGCGCAACCTTGTCCGGAAACTGGCGGGCGATCTCCTCGATACCTGTGCCGCCCACGCTGCTGAAGATGACCACCGGAGAGCGCGCCTTGTCGTCTATGATCACGCCAGCGTAGAACTCTCGCTCGATGTCGAGCCGCTCCTCCACCAGCACCTGCTGGACCGTGAACCCCTTGATGGTCATGCCCAACATCTCTCTGGCCACGGATTCCGCCTCGTCAGGTGTGGATGCCTTCTTTATGCCTCCCATGCCGGCACGACCGGTAACCCAGGCCTGGGCCTTGACCATGACTTCACCACCCAATTCCTCAGCTACCCGCCGTGCTTCCTCAGGGGTGGAAGCCACGCCGCCCCGCGGCACCGGTACCTTGTGCCTCTTGAGCAGCTCCTTTCCCTGATACTCGTGAAGACGCGCCATTACTTGCCTCCTTCTACAAGGAAAAACTTGAGACTCTACCCCGGCCTTGGTCTGTGTTGAGTCCCAGAGACAACGAAAGCGCCTTCAGCGACCCTCTCGTCCAGGCCCGGAGGGCCCCCGGCGCATCCCTCAGCTCACCACCAGCGCGCAGATCTTTTCACCCCTCGCTCTGCGCTCATGCACTAGGGCAACTGGGCGGGAAAAGCCCAGTCGGAACTACGTTTGAAAACCTTCGTCAGCACGTTGACTCTCGTCCTGGCGATACCTGGAATCTGGTGGATGGTCTCTGTCACGAAGGTGTGAAAGGACTCTATGTCCGTGGTCACGAAGGCAGCAGAGATGTCGAAGTCGCCGGTGGAAAGGGCGACGTAGCAGACCTGGTCCAACTCGCACAGCCTTTCGGCTACGTCGTTCATCCTTCCGGCCTCTACATCGATCACGATGTCGGCCCTGATTCCGAAACCCAACGCTTCAGGCTCGGCGCCCGCATGGAGGGAAACCAATCCCCCATCGAGCAACCTGGCCAGCCTGCTCCTGACAGTCCTCACCGGGACGTCTCCTATCCGCCGGGCTATCTCCGCGCCGGGCATCCGCGGGTCCTCGATGAGGCACTTCAAGATCTCTCGATCAAGATCGTCGACTTTCGGCCTCATATGCCCTCCCCATCACTGCCGATTCACCTGGCAGTATAGCACAATGCAGCCTGAATGTCAAGATTTGGGCCAGATATTTGCCGAATCGGCTTACACTCATGATCTGTGCGGGTGCGCCACCCTACGTGCCTCGCTCACACCCGTGCCCATGGCGACTGAGGAGCAGTACCCCACACCCTCTCCAACGACAAAGGCTGCTGGCAGAGTCTCCGGTCGCGTCACAGCGGGGCACGCCTCGTGTCGGCGTAGCTCACGCCACCTGACCGATCCTCTTCCCAACAGCCTGCGGGTACTACAGAGTACTCGGCACTGGCCAGGTCGCCAGTGCTGGGCTCAGGGCTCCTTGAACTGCCTCTCCAGTCTGTCCAGCATCATCGCCGCCTGAACTAACATGTCCAGGGGGTTCTTCTCACCACGGAAGTACCGGTAGTCGCACGGCATGATGTCCAGAGTGTCGACCAGATCTTGATAGCGTGACCGCAGTGCGCCCTCACTGACGTCATACGCCCTGCCGATCTCCTTCTGGGTCACCTGTCGGAAGTTCAGCTTGCGCACCGTGTAGTCCAGGGCCGCAGCCCAGACCTCCGGTTTGCGCATGGGTATGCTCTTGCGCCCTGCCGCGATGCGGAACTCCCACCACATTTGCATGGCTGCGCTTATCTCTTCCAAGGGCATCCCCTGGCTGGTCATAGTCCGGGTCAGGACAGACTCCACAGGGTCCATCCCCACCTCGAACAGTGCCCGGAAGCGGTCGCGTAGCCTGGTATCGGGTTCGAGATCGAGGAAATCGCGCAGCGAGGTGAGGGCTTCCTCCCACTGACCAAAGCGGGCCCGGGCCCGCGCCAGGTTCAGATGATACTCAGGATCATCGGGCGCCAGGCGCACGGCCGCCTTGAAGTTCCTGATGGCGTCATCGACCTCCCACTTCTCGTAGCATTCGAGGCCTTCGACGTTGTAGGATTCGGCCTGCTGCTTTACGTCCCCGCTCTTGGTTGCAGCCATCGAAGATCTCCTCCATTCGGTCCCGCCATCAGGTTATTCTACCACACACAGGCCGCGATACAAAGCCGAGAGCGCTCTACTGTCCGCCGAGGTCTGCATTGTCCGCAGCGAGAACCGGCTTCAGGGCTGCGATGGCCACCTCCAACATGGGCTCATCGGGCTCCCGGGTCGTGAGACGCTGAAGGGCCAAGCCGGGCACGATGAACGCCCTCACCAGGGGGTTGCCGCTGTGATCGGCGCTGAATCTCAAGAGCTCATAGGAGACCGAGGCGATCACGGGGACGAGGAGAATCCTGGATAAGACCCGCCATACTATGGGAGGACGCCCCAGGAACGAGAAAAGCAGGATGGAGATGGCGACCACGATCAGCAAGAAGCTGGTTCCGCAGCGCGTGTGCGCGGTGCTGTACTTGCGCACGCCTTCGGCATCCAGGGAGGCACCACCCTCTAGGGCACCGATGGTCTTGTGCTCCGCTCCGTGGTAGGCGAAGACACGTTTCACGTCTGGCACCAGGCCGATCAAGGCCAGGTAAGACAGGAGCACCGACAAACGAATCAGTCCCTCGAGGAGATTGCTGAGAAGGTCAGAAGTGATGAAACGGTCCGCGAGACCAACCAGGGCGAGGGGCAACAGGAAGAACAGGCCGATGCCCACGCCGAGGGAGAAGATCAAAGTCGCTATGACGGCCGGCGTAGTGAGTTCCACGTCGTCTTCGGAGAGGGCCACGTTGGCGGAATACATCAGCGTGCGCGTGCCCAGCACCAACGTATCCCAGAGCATGACCAGCCCCCTAACGAAAGGGACCTTGGGCCATAGGCCGCTGCGCACCCTGCCTGTGAGGGGCTCCGAATGGAGGACTATCTGGCCTGAGGGGTCGCGGACGGCGACCGCTACGCTCTTCCGCCCGCGCATCATCACCCCCTCGATGACCGCCTGACCGCCGTAATGAAAATCAGCCAAATCTCACCCCGTAGGACGCTTCGTTGGACCGCGGTTGACACATTCTACAGCAAGCAGGGGGAATAGGCAACGCGGAAGGCGCGCGATGCTGGGAAGATGGGAGCCATAGACGTGAACGGAGCCGCCCTACGCCAGATGCGACCTGGCGGCGACAGGTGTTATAATCGAGCGGCGCGACCTTGCACCAGGGAGGAGACGTGAACCCAGTATCGAGCGGGAAGCTTGTCGCCGTGCGCACCCTGGTCTTCGAAGGTGAGCGGGTGCTGCTGGTGGGACACCGCTCCACTACGGCCGACAGGGTCTGGTGGATGACACCAGGGGGTCTGGTCCACACCGGGGAGTCCGCAATGGACGCCGCGGCCAGGGAGGTGAGGGAGGAAACCGGGCTCGAGGTAGAGGTCGGCCAACTGGTGTACTGGGCGGAGTGGATCTGGGAACGATCTCACTGCGTTGAGCTGTATTTCCTCGGCAAAGCTACTGGCGGACGACTGGCCAGGGGCAACGACCCGGAGTTGCCCGGCGACCGCCAGGTCATCTTCGAGGCTCGCTTCTTCCCCGTGGAGGAGCTGCACCACTACCCTGTCTACCCGCAGACGCTGCCAGGCCTCTTGAGAGAGCACCTCGAGCACGGGTTCCCTGAGGGAGCGGTATACCTGGGCCTCTCGCAACCGGATCTGCCCAGATGACCGGTACCGCTGCCGCTGCACCGGCGATCATCGCGTCGGCGCCTCTGGACATCCAAGAACCGTCGCCAGGGCAGACCCGCGGTCGACGCGGCAACATCCCAATGGCTGAAGCGACGATACCAGATGAAGCAAGCCAGCAATAACGCCTCACGCCATCCCATGGCCCAGGCCGTGAGGGACGCCTACGCCCGGGGCGAGGAAGACGAAGCCCTGGAGCCCCTGGCCCTGTTCGGCCAAGACGGTAAACCCGTAGGCAGGATACAGGACGGCGACTACATCATCTTCTACGACATCCGCGGCGAACGGGAGATAGAGCTCACCCGCCCGTTTGTAGACCCGAACTTCGACGAGTTTCCCATCGAGAAAGGGCTGCGCGCCCACTTCGCCACCATGATTCAGTACGACGAGAGCCTGGACGCCAGGGTAGCCTTTCCGCCACTGCGCAAGATAGAGCACACCCTGAGCCAGGTGATCAGCGATCACGGCCTGCGACAGGCCAAGATCACCGAATCGGAGAAGGCCATCCACCTCCAGTACTTCCTCAACGGCAAGGCTGACGAGCCGTTTGGAGGGGAGGAGAGGATCGTCGTCCCTTCTCCCAGGGTCGATGACTATGCCAGAGTTCCCCAGATGAGCGTCGCGGGAGTCACCGACGTCGTGCTGCAAAAGATCGCCGACCCCTCCTGCGACGTGATTATCGCCAACTTCGTCAACGTGGACGTCGTGGGCCACATCGAGAACCAGGCAGCCATCTTACGAGCGGTGGAGGCCGTGGACGCGCACATCGGGAAGGTCGTGGACGCGGCACGGAAGGCCGGCGTGACCATGGTGGTCACCGCCGACCACGGCACGGTGGAGAAGTGGCTCTATCCCGATGGAGCGGTGGACACCGGCCATACCGACAGCCCCGTTCCCTTCTCGCTCCTCTCCCCCGATGAGCTGACTCTGAGAGACGGAGGGGCGCTGACCGACATGGCCCCCACCGTGCTGGAGTTGCTGGGACTCCCCAAACCAGAGGTGATGACCGGCTCCAGCCTCCTGCAGAGCGCGCCCACGCGCGGCGCCGAGAAGCGGCGAGTGCTGCTCCTCATCGTGGACGGCTGGGGCTACAGGGAGGAGACTCACGGCAACCTCATCGCCCAGGCTAATACTCCCGTGATGGACAGGTTGCAGAGGGAGTACCCCTTCATCACACTCTCGGCCTCGGGCAAGGCGGTGGGCCTGCCCCAGGGCACGGTGGGGAACTCCGAGGCAGGACACCTGCACCTGGGAGCGGGTCGCAGGATCCCCTCCGACAGACTGAGGATAGACGAAGCCCTGGAGGATGGCTCCTTCTACGAGAACGAGGCCTTTCTGGGGGCCATGAGAGGAGCGAAGCAGGCGGGTACCCGTCTGCACCTGCTGGGTATCGTCTCCTTCTACAGTTCCCACGGCTCCGTGGGTCACCTTCTCGCCCTGGTGGAGCTGGCCAGGCGAGAGGGCGCCGAAGAGGTGTACGTTCACTCCATGCTGGGCCGCAGAGGCGAGCACCCGGAAAGCGGGGCCAGGTACATCGAACAGGTCGAGGAGGCCATCGCCCGGCTGGGGGTGGGCAGACTGGTCTCCGTCATCGGCAGGTTCTGGTCCCTGGACCGGGAGGAGAACTGGGGCAGGATCGAGAAGACCTACCGCTGGCTGGTATACGGCGAAGGAAGACCGGTGAGAGAGGTGTCATGAATCGACTACTGCTGATCCGCCATGCCACGAACGACTGGGTGGGGAAACGCGTGGCCGGCTGGACCCCCGGCATATCGCTCAACGAGGAAGGCCAGAAGCAGGCTACGCAACTGGCCGAGGCGCTCGCCTCTGTACCCCTGGCGGCCATCTACTCCAGCCCCCTGGAGCGGGCTCTGGAGATGGCGGAGCCCATCGCCAGGTCCCACGGGCTGGGCATAGAGATCAGAGACTCCATCGGAGAGAGCCGGTACGGCGAGCTGGACGGCAAGCCTATCGAGGAGATCTTCAAATCAGAGCTCTGGGAGCAGTGGCTGCGCCATCCCAGCAGGACCCGGTTTCCTGGAGCCGAGACGACCTACGAGGTGCAGGTGCGCATGGTCTCCGCGCTGGAAGAGATCCTCCACCAGTATCCGGAGGGTAACATCGCGGTGGTCACCCACGCCGATCCCATCCGCGTGGCCGTGGCCCACTACATCGGCCTGCCCCTAGACCTGGTAGGCCGCCTCTGGGTCTCCCCTGCTTCGGTCACTACCATGCGCTTCGACGAGTGGGGGCCCAGGCTGACCCACCTGAGTCACACCGGTTCCCTCGGCTTTCTCACTACCAGGCAGAGCTCAGGCTGAACCCCTCAATCCTCCCCCTCCACCGAGACAGAGGTGAAGACGATGCCCGGCTCCCCGCTGCTTCCGTCCACGAGCCGCAGGGTATTCACGCCCCTCGACAACGAGAGCGGACCGCTCTCGAACCGCGCGTTGGCGGGCTCGATCTGGTAGCTGCCCACCGCCCTTTCCCCCAGCAACAGCGATAGAGTGCGCGTCCCCGCCTCGCTGAAGGCCGTGAACACCAGACGTGCCTCGCTGTCTTCCGGGGCTACAATGGCCAGGGTCGCTCCCGCGCCCAAACCCCTCGCTGGGCCACCATCCACGGTCTGGCGCTCCCCCCATCCCTCCCCCAGCACGAGAAGCGGCAGGTCCACCGTCTGCCCTCCCACCAGGTAGACGGTGATGAGCCCATCCTCGTAAACGGGCATCTGCTCACCGAACACCTCCTCCACCAGGGCCAGGTTGGCCTCGCGCTCTCTGCCCGGCGGCAGCATGTAGTCGTGGAGGATCACGTACTTCACGCCTATGTACTCCCAGACCGCCGGTGCGATCTCTCTCAGATCCTGAGCGATGATGTCCGGTCTGAGCAGGCGGAAGTGCTGCAGCACTGGGACCCTCTCCACGAGGGACAGCGGGTTGGGACGAGTCACGTATCCGGCGACGAGCGGCTTGTGGTGCACAGTCTGGTACAGGAGATGTGTCGGGCGATCCCAGTTCATGGGCAGCTCCAGGACCGCATACTCCGAGCCGTCTCCCGCCAGAGTCTCGTAGAAAGAGGGGATCTCCACCCTGCTCAGGGGGTAGGGTACAGGCAGGAACTCGAAGCAGACCAGAGCGACGGTCAGCGCAGCCACCACCCGCGCACGCCTCCCAGGCGAAAAGGAAAGCGCCCTCTGAAGGCCCAGAGCGGCCAGGCATCCCAGGCTGAGCATGACCATCACCGCGAACCGGCTCACCGACCGGGCGATGCTGAAGAAAGGTAGCAGGCGATACAGCCCCAGGTACGGAAGGGGAATGGCTAATTGTCGCCCCCCCGCGTGCAGGTAGGGCCCCAGGGCCAGGACGAAGAACAGCAGGCCGCAGGCAAGCCAGAAGACCGACTCGCGCCTCCTGGACCAGGCGGCGTACCCGGCCAGCGCCAGGGGGATGTATCCCAAGAAGACCATGCGTTCTGAAGTGCTGCCGGTGAAACTCGAGGCCAGATGGGAGGCTGCGTCACCCCAAAGGGGATGGAACCCGTTGGGCGTCACGAAGGCCAGCAGATCAGCGGAGAGGCTCACCGTGGTCTCGAAGGGAGAAAGCAAGTACGAGGAATCGCGCGCCGCCTCCACCACCATGGGTACCAGCAAGGGAAAGAGGAGCAGTACCGTCGGCGCCAGGATGAGCGCGGTCTTGACCACCGGCAGCCACGACCGTCTGCCCACGATCAGCCTGTAGGCCAGGTAGACAACAGTGAAGATGAGCAGATAGAGGAGGAAGTACCAGTCGCAGAGGGCGGTCAGCACCAGAAAGACCACGGGTAGCACGACGTGAGGCAGAAGACGCAGCCGGTCGGACGAGAGAGCTTTCACCAAACACAGGGCGTAGAAGGGCAGCCACTCCAGGGAGATGACCTGCATGTGGCCCAGCAGGTGGGCGAAGTGGAAGGGTGAGAAACTGAAGACGACGCCAGCCAGGAAGGCAGCCGCCTGAACACGACCACCTCGGCCGGCACGTAACACGCATAGCGCCAGCAGGTAGGCTCCGTACCCTCCCATGACGAAGGAGAACAGCACCACGAAGTTGTACGAGGGCGTGAGTCCCAGGGTCAGTTGCACGGGCAGAGTGAGGAAGGAGTTGAAGATGTTCAGGGTCTGGAAGAGCAGGCTGCACCCGGTGGGATAGTAGAGATAGTGGGTGAAATAGGGGCTCTGCTGGAGGTCGAGCAGTGAGGTCTTGACCCACCATAGATTCCAGTAGTTCTGCCAGCCGTCGAACCCGTCGCCAGGAATGGCCGTGGTCAGATGGAGGACGAGAGGGTAGGTCATCAACAGAGCCAACAGGGCGTAACCGCCGAGGGCCAGAAGGTGAGATCGCGCTGGTTTGAGGATCGGACCACCTGTTGACATGAAAAGTAGGCGCAGGGATTTCAGCTCTGAGAATGCACTCTCTCAGGCCAGATACAGCCTCCGTCCCAGGGCGACGACGGCGACCATCACCGGTTGGAGCAGTCTGTGCGCCCTGCCCACCACCCAGGCCGAGAACACCCCGGTCAACGCCCCCGCCACGATATCCAGTGGATAGTGGACGCCACAGTACACGCGAGCGAAGCCGAACAGCCCGGCGAGAACCCCCATCACCACCCCCAAGCGCCGATGCCTCTGCCAAGCCACCCCGGCGAAGGCAAAACCCACCGCCGCGGCGTTGCTGGGCAGGGAGGAATCTGAGGGCCGGTAGAAGAGAAGGTTAACCTCCTGCACGGAGAACGGCCTCGGGCGAATGTAGATCAGATTGCACAGCTTCACCAGGACATTGGCCAGGAGGACCGCCAAGATCATGGAGACCACGGCTTTTTGATTGCGCTCCCGGAGTTCACCGTTGGCGCCCGAGAACCACAGGGCCGCCGCCAGCAGGCAGAGCGCTGTGGGCACGAAGTAGTCGTTGACCAGCAGGCGCATCAGGCCATCCAGCGCCGGCATGTGGCCGGCGAAACCGTTGATCAGATGGAACAGGGTTATATCCAGACCCACAGCAAGACCTACAGATGCTTCATGAACCAGGAGACGCTCAAGCTCAGGGCGTCTGCATGCCGGGCCAGCCCCTTCCGCCCCGCACCCTTCACCACCATGAGCTCTGCTCCTGCGGGTAGAGCCTGCCTTTCCACTCGCGCTGCCAGCCTGTCCCGCTCACCGTAGATCACGAGCAGAGGTCGCGAACCGAGGCCCGAGAGGTACTCTGACGCGGCCAGTTCAGCCACGAGCTGACCACCCTGGTGAGCACGATACCAACGGATAGCCTCCAGGTAGGACATCTCTCTCAACAGGTCGATACCCCGCCGCACGCTCGACGCAGAGAGCAGTGGAGAAAGGGCCACCACGGGCCCGACCTGCTGGTCAGAGGCAGCGGCTCGAAGCGCAAGATCCGCTCCCAGACCCACGCCCAGGAGGCCGACCCTCCGTGCGTCCACATCCTCTCGTCGCTCCAGGTGACCGACGGCCTGCGGAATCATGGCCAGGACGTCCGGATACCGCCACAGGCGACCATCGGCCGCAGGCACGACCAGGGAAGCCAGACCCTTCCTGGCCAGCTCCGAGGCCAGACCGCTGACAGACTCCTCGCCCTCCAGCGGCCCCGGCACGAAACATACTGCGCGCCACGGTCCGTCACCCACCGCCGGATGATACAGGGCGCCCTCCCACAAACTGGTAGTGACGACCTCCTTCACTACGTAAGGGTTTCTGTCGTGAGCATCCCCAGTATAGAAAAGCCTGCCCACCAGCGAAGTGGCGACGATGCTGGTCACCAGAGCGCAGAGGAGGGCCAGAGACAAGAAGAACAGAAACTCGCTGCTGGCCGGACCAGGAGAGAAGATGTCCTCGGTTCTGGTACCGAAGAACCAGACACCAGCGAGCAGGATCAGCACCGCCCCCAGCAGGTAGCCCCACCCGGCTCTCGCGCCATCGCGCAGGATAGAGAACGCTCGAAAACCATAATAGGTGGCCAGGATCTGCCAGAAGCCCAGGCTAACGAAGAAGGCGAAAACGAAGAAGACGACACCGATGGTGATCTGTTCGTGAAACTCCATTGTCCAATGGTGTGGGATAAACCACTCAAGTGGAGGCGAGCCAACTTGACTCTCGCCAGGTGCGCCCGCGGCTATCCGGGACCCACGGCGCGAGGCCTCCAGATCACACCCCGTTCCTCGATGCGGGTCCCGATACGAGCAGAGATCACAAACCCCTCCCGGGAACCGGACTCACAGTACCTGACCATGAGATACCGTCCGCCCACCATCCTCCGAATCGCCACCTGGGTGTCCTGCCACCCGCGCAGAATGAAGTCAGGGCGCTCGATCGTGCCCAAGACATCGTCGCAACACGCGTTGGTGTGGGACCACCTCTCCGCGAGCAGACGAATGGGGATCCCGTTCACAGACACAGCCGTGTAGGAGAACTCCATCATCACTTCGCCCCTTGCCCGGTGTAGCCACGGCAATTATAGAGCTTTCCACCGAACCCGCAACCATACTCTCACGAGAGGACAGGCTCGTAGATGTTGCCCTGCCGCTGAAACCTGACGTAGCACAGCCCCTCACTCGCCCTCGCTTCGACGATGCTCTCCAGCAGCGACACCATCCTGGAATGGACCGCGGGATGAAGCGTCGTCATCTCCTTCTTGAAGCCGCGGTCGGCCTGAAGCCATTGTTCGTAGTTGGCGCAGTTCCCCAACGCGTAGCCGAAGAGATAGCCTTCGAGTCCACAGACGGTCAGCGGCAGGTCTATGGCCCGCACTGAATAGGGACAGAGACACAGAATGACCTTGCTGAAGCGACCGTGGTCAGCGCTGGGGATCATCACGTCGCGGGCGATATCCAGGGCGGAGGTCATGACGTGCATGCAGGCTCCAGCCCTCAGGGCCAGAGTACCCAGCATCCTGACGTCACACCTCTGGCAAGCAGCGTGAGCGACCTGACCTCCCGTCGACAGATCTACGCCGTCCAGGTAGACACAATCGTGGTTGGGTCGATGCGCGGGGCACATTGGCGCCAGCGGCTTCTGACAGAACCCCACCGCCACCAGCAGGCCCGTCTTCGCCTCGCGCAGGCCCCGCATGAATTCCTCCTCTGACCCCTCGAAGAGGAGGGTCACGTCGTGCCGGTCCTCGTGCTGGCGCTGGAACCTTCGGAGCCTCAATACCCCTTTCCAGGTCCGCAAGGGGTGTCGCAGCACGATCCTGTGGAGAAAGGTCAGGGCATACCGTCTTCTCAGGCTCCGGAAGGAGAAGTCCCACAGCCTGAAGCCGAGGAAAGAGGATGCGTCCAGGCGCGTGAGCACGTCATGCAGCATCAGGTCTACCGCCCGTTCGTTCCAGCCCCGAAGCCATTGCCGCCTCCGTTCCGGCGTGGTATACTCCCGGCAAGCGGTAATGGGGCGTCTAATCGTGCGTAGCCAACAGGAGAGATATTACAACGCACTGTGGTCCAACAGCAAGGTTGTGGAGCCGTCCGCGTGGGCGCTCTGGGATACGATCAAGGCGTACACGGCCGGCAGTGGCCGGTTCCTGGAGATCGGCGCCGGCACCCGGCCTCGTATACCCATCGCCGATTCCTTCTTCCTGGATTTGAGCCCGCGGGCCATGGAAGCGCTCAGCAGGAGAGAGGCCCACTGCGCGGCAGGCTCGGCGGACGCCCTACCCTTCCCTGAGCAGTGCTTCGACCTGATCTGTGCCTTCGAGATCGTAGAGCACGTGCCGAACGACCGGGCAGTGCTCCTGGAGGCCAGGCGGGTGCTCAAAGATGGACACCGGTTCGTCTTCTCAGTGCCTCTGCACATGGCCTACTGGAGCAGACACGATGAGCTCGCCGGACACGTCCGTCGCTACGATCCTTCAGAGCTGGATTCTCTGCTGGGGCAATGCGGTCTCCCCATCGAGAAGTATTATGTCACCTTCTCGCCCCGCAACTCCTGGTACCGGAACGGGAGCGCCTTCCTGGCCAGCAGGTTCTGGAGGCTGGGCGTAGCCCTGGAGGAAAGTCTGGCTCTACCCTTCTACTGCTGGCTCGACAGGCAGAGGGGCATCGTGTGGAAAGAAGGCCACTTCGCAGAGCACACGCGCCGGGCCAACAACGTGATCATCGTTTGCCGGAAGAGCTAGAGGGTAGCCCGCCTAGCCAGCGCCCTCGGCTTCCGTGAGCGCCTCCTCGAAGATAGCCAGGCCCTCATCCACCGTCTCCGCATCGATGTTCAAGG
This sequence comes from Anaerolineae bacterium, assembly GCA_034411995.1. Taxonomy (GTDB): domain Bacteria; phylum Chloroflexota; class Anaerolineae; order UBA7937; family B3-Chlor; genus JAUVXJ01. The sequence goes on from DAOUME010000026.1 coordinate 198,041, forward strand.
CGGGCATGAAACGTACGGTGCTGGCCCCACAGCCCAGCAGCAGCAAGCCCTTCCTGAAGGCCCTGTCGATCACGTCGCTGCGCAGCTCGGAAGCAGGATCCCTGGTCTGACGATCCTGGACCAATTCCACCCCGATCACCAGGCCCAGGCCCCGCACGTCGCCGATGCAAGTGTGCCGGGTCTGCATCTGCCCTACCGCATCCAGCACACGCTTTCCCATCCTGGCCGCGTTCTCCACCAAGCCTTCCTCTTCGATGACCCGTATGGTCGCGGAGGCAGCGGCGCAGGAAACGGGGTTGCCGCCGAAGGTGGTGCCATGCGCCCCGAGAGGCCAGTCCATCAGCTCCTTCCTGGCCACCATCGCCCCCAGGGGCATTCCGGAGGCGATGCCCTTGGCGATGAGGGTGATGTCTGGCGCCACTCCCCAGTGTTCGATGGAGAACCATTTGCCGGTGCGCCCCATACCCATCTGTATCTCATCCGCTACGAAGAGGATGCCCCACCGCTCCGCCAACTCCTTCAACCGAGCATGGTAGCCCGGCGGTGGGACCACGTATCCCCCCTCACCCTGGATCGGTTCCACGAAGATGGCCGCCACCTCATCTCCCGGCACCAGTTGCTTGAAGAGGGTCTCTTCGATGTAATCCACGCAGTGGAGATCGCACGATGGGTACTCCAGGTTGTAGGCGCAGCGATAGCAGTACCCGTAGGGGATATGGGTCACGCCCGGCAACAGGGGGGCAAAGCCCCTGCGCTGCACCACCTTGCTCGCCGTGAGGGAAAGGGCGCCCAGCGTTCGCCCATGAAAGGAGCCCAGGAAGGCCAGAAACCTTGGCCGTCCACTGTGGAAACGAGCCAGCTTCAGGGCGGCCTCCACTGTTTCCGCGCCTGAATTGGTGAAGAACAGTTGCTTGGGAGAATCGCCTGGCACTAGAGAGTTGAGCTTCTCGGCCAGCTCGATCTGGACCGCGTAGTAGAAATCGGTGCCGGCCATGTGGATGAACCTGGCTGCCTGCTCCTGGATGGCTTTCACCACCTGGGGATGAGCGTGTCCCGTCGCCGCGACGGCGACACCCGCGTTGAAGTCGATATACCTGTTTCCGTCTACGTCCCAGGCCAACGACCCTTCCCCGCGGGCCATGACAAAGGGGTAGGCCCGCGTGTAGGAAGGCGAGACTGCAGCCTGATCCCGGGCAACATAATCCCGGGCGATAGGGCCCGGGACTTCAGTACTCAGATCAACCAGCTTAGGAACGTGCATCACGAGCCTCCACGAGAATCATTCTAGCGGTGCCATCATCCCCCACCCACTATGGGCACCAGCTTCACCTTGTCGCCGGGCTGAAGCGGGTGATCCTTGGACTTCTGGCGGCCGTTCACCATGACCATGGCCACCAGATTCGGGTTGAGACCCAGCTCCTCCAGCACTTCCCGGACGGTCTGTCCAGGCTTGATGGTGAGCGATGCGTGGGCAGGGCCGTATTCTTTCAGCAGTCCAACCAGGGTCAGATCGACGTTCTCGTCCACCTCTGCCCTTCGATACTCCAGGCGCCAATCACACCTTCACGAAGTCGAGACCCAGTTCGTCCAGCTTCTGCCGGGTGGGGATGCCGTTCTGGTCCCAGCCCCGCTGTTCGTAGTACATATCCAGGAGCTTCTCCACGTTCTCTTTGGAGACGACCTTGCCCTTGCTGGGGCCCGTGGGCGTGGGGTCCGTGTACCAGCGGACCGGTGGGTAGTCCCACTCCCGGCCGAAGCCGGGCTGCTCCCTCACCCAGAACGCCCTGGTCAGGTTCCATACGCGCTCGGCGACGTGGGTCAAGTCTTCCCAGGAACGGTCCACGCCGGTGATGGCCTTCATCGCCGGGACGTAGTAATCCAGGGGCATGCCCAGTTCCACCCACTGGAGCCGGCAAGCGCCCAGGCAATCGATCAACGGGCGGATGTGCTGGAGCTCGATGACCTTGGCCGCCTTGTCCGGCGTGACGGCATCGCGGCCTACCTGCATGTCGTAGGTGATCGCCCACGCCCGGTTGTGATGCGCGCCGATGTCGGCCGTCATGTAGGCAAGCATCATCGCGGGAGCATCGCGCGATTCGTATCCGCTGATCTCCAACCCTTTGATCTGCATGGCGAAATCGCTGCTGCCCCCACCGAAGACTTGCGCCGCGTGCCGCACCCCCTCAGCCAGCACATCGCCGATGCCCTCGCGCCTGGCGATCTTCTTGACCAAGTCGAAAACGGCTTCGGAGTCTCCGAAGCTCAGCACCAGCCCATCGGTGTCCTCCGTGGTGATGATCCCCTTCTCGAAGCACTCCGTAGCGAAGGCGATCACGTTCCCGGTGGAGATGGTGTCTACGCCCAACTCGTCACACAGATAGTTGGCGTAGGCCACGTCTTCTATGTCACCGACGCCGACATCCGTCCCCAGAAAAGCGGCCGTCTCGTACTCGGGACCTTCCACGTGGACGTCCCATTTCTTGGTATAGGAGTACTTCCCGCAGGCGCACGGACAGCCGAAGCAGGCTTTGTCTGTGACGACGATCCGCTCGCGCATGTACTCGCCCGTCATCTTACTCATGTCTTCGAAATGCCCGGTCTGGAAGTTGCGCGTAGGGAACGAGCCCCACTCATTCGAGGGGACGTTCACACCAGCGGTCCCCAGTCGGACCCACACGTCCCACGCGTCGCTAGCCTTGCAGACATCGAACATCTCCCGCCCCACGCGACGGAACTCACCGACGTCTGCCACGGGGATACTCTTCCGACCCCGGACCGCGATGGCCTTCAACTTCTTCGAGCCCATGACCGTCCCCACGCCGGCGCGCCCGGCCTGGCGGCCAAAGTCGTGGCAGATGCATCCGAATTTCACCAGGTTCTCGGCACCCGGACCAATGAGCGCGATCTGGAAATCCTCCCCCAGCTCCTTCTTCAGAGCCGTTTCAGCGGTGATGGCGCCCTGCCCCCAATAGGCTCCGGCATCGCGCAGCTCCACCGTCTCCTCGTCGATGAACAGATACACAGGCTCGGGAGAAATCCCTTCTACGATGAACAGATCATAGCCAGCGTACTTCATCTCCGCGCTGAACAACCCACCCACGTTGCTATCAGCATAGCCACCTGTCGCTGGCGACTTGGCCGCGAACGTGGTCTTGCCAGACCCTGGAATCAGCAGCCCTGATATCGGTCCGGCTGCCACCACCAGCTTGTTGCCCTCGCTCAGCGGATCGATACCCTTTTCCAACTCCGAGTAGAGGACTTTGGCTGCGAAGCCCCGCCCCCCTAGATAGTCTCTCGCCAGCTCGGGGTCGAGTCCCGTCTTCTCGACACTCCCCCGGCTCAGGTTCACCCTCAATACTTGTCCGCCGTATCCGTTCAACATTATCTCATCCCCCCTGAGAGCGTTTCCCTAGCTTTGGCCATGTGCCGTATCTACACGCCGGGCGCCCTACTCACTGGCCCAGCCCCCGTCTCTTACCGCGACAGGGCCGGCTTACCCGGGCCCTTCTCCCTGCCTGGTCCCCTGCTACTCCACGTACAGCGCCCCGTAAGCGCAGAAATGCACACATTCCTCGCACAGATCGCATTCAAAGGGTTCCTCCTGGTTTGGGTGAGTGAAGACCACGTTCTCGGGGCACACCTCCACACACTCCAGGCACCCGGTGCACTCCTCGGCCTCGATGTAATAAGCGCCCTTCTCGTTCTGGACTATGGCCCCCACTGGGCACGCCTCAGCACACTCCCCACACTGAGTGCACGTGCGTACCTCGAAGACCCCCGGATCGGGGAACCTGGGGTCTATAGCCAGACACGACTTCTTGGGGTTATTCTCCTGGAAGTGATAGAGAGAACACGCTAGCTGACAGAGCCTGCAACCCGTACACTTCGTACTATCAGCCCTCAGAAACATCGCCACCTCCCTTGGCTACGCTTGTCAGGTCCACGGTCGCAACGGCAAGGATATCCGAACCTCCGCCGCATGTCAAGAAGAGGTACATCATATCTGATATTCCGCACAAGAAGCGGGCTCAGAAAGGGTGACCGTGAGCGCCGGCTCGCTCAGATGGCACCCGACGGCGGCGGATGACCACCACTCGGGGCGGAACATCTCCTTTGGTCCGTCCACGAGGGGCCGAATGAGGGCTCTCTGCCACACCCTCTTGGCCGTGACCCACACCCCTTCCTCAAGGGCGTAGAAAAGAGCGGCGAGAGGCAGGCAGGCGCTGTCCTGCCGGGCCCGACCACGCGGTGCCCGTGATCACCATCTTCCAGACCCCGGTCCGCGTACTGCCCGCCGCCTGCAAAGCCTCCGCAGCGGAAGCTTTCCTGCCTCGCAACCTCTGCTCCCTGGTCAAGGTGACCCTGGCCAGCTTCCTTGAAGGTGGCTCTGACCTGAAGGGCGTCGTTCACTCCGACTCGTGCGATGGATTGCGACGGCTCCACGACGTCTGGCGGCGTTACGTGGACGGGGAACGTATCGTGACCTACGCCATCGTACCCACGGGCTTCAACAGCCGCCGGGCGGCTTACCAGGCCCTGGACAAGGCGCTGGAGGGCACCAGCATCTCCAGGGATGATATCGGCTCCACCGTGGCCACCGGATATGGCAGGATAGCCATCGACTACGCTGACCGGCAGGTGACGGAGATCAGTTGCTACGCCAGGGGGATCCACCACCTCTATCCCCAGGTGAGGACCATCATCGACATCGGTGGCCAGGACAGCAAAGCCATATCCGTAGGTGAGGACGGCCGCGTGGTCGATTTCCTGATGAACGACAAGTGCGCTGCCGGGACGGGCCGCTTCCTGGAAGTGATGGCCAGGGCTCTGGAGCTGGAGGTGACGGACCTGGGCGAGATCTCTCAACAGTCACGGGAGCCGTACCAGGTGTCGTCCACCTGCACCGTCTTTGCCGAGTCCGAGGTGGTCATCCTGGTGGCCGAAGGGGTCAGTCGGGAGGATATCGTGGCCGGGCTGCACTCAGCCATCGCCAAGCGCACCCTGAGCATGGTCAACCGGCTGGCTCTGGTCCCACCCGTGGCCATGGCGGCAGGTGTGGCCAAGAACCGCGGGGTGGTCAAGGCCATCGAGGATCTGCGGGGCCACACACTGATCGTGCCCTCCGAGCCCCAGATCGTGGGTGCGCTGGGCGCCGCTCTGCTGGCCATGGAAGACCTGGAATCCGCTGCCCGCTAGCCCAGGTCGAAACGCTACCACATGGTCAAGAGGAGCCAGCTCCCCAGGCTGACGAAGAAGACGACCGTCAGCACCTTCACCAGCGCCAGGTGGCGACGCATGAACCCCGCCAACTGGAAAGAGGTCGTGCCGTAGTACACCAGCAGGAAGATGATCACCAACGGCACGATGAACATCACGTTGTAGAGGACCAGGTAGAGAAAGGCGTTGGCCCGCAGCTCGGGAACGCCGGTGACGAAGATGATCGTGGGCAGATAGACCTGGCCGGTGCAGGCGAACTCCAGGAGCGAGACCAGGAACCCCGTGACGAAGGCTGCCCAGACGTAGTTCCTCACGCCCGCGCCTTCCCTGATGGCCTGGTGCACGCGGCGGCGCAGAAACTCGGGCAGCTTGAGGGCCATCTCCTCGTGCTTGCCCTTCCTGATCTTGTACAGATCGTAGAGCGCCCCCACGGCCAGCACCAGGCAGAACAGCCCGGTGCCCAGGTAGACCACCCGGGACAGAGCCTGTACTACTCCCAGCGAATGGACGAACTCCAGGACCCCGGCGCCCACGAGCAGATAGGCCAGGAACACCGCCCCCGCGAAGGTGCAGCCCACCAGCAGTATCTCCCGACCCTTGCGCTCCATCGCCGCCAGGTAGGATACGAAGAAGATGATGGTGGTGAAGGCACACGGGTTCATCCCATCCAGCAGGCCCGCACCCAGGACAGCGACGAAAGAGAAGGACTTGAAGCGCTGGATGATGCGGTTGATGGCTTCTGGGGACTCCTCCTCCAAGCCCTCCCAAGGAGGTATACACCCCACCTGACTGTGGTTCTGGATCACTTCCTCCAGGCGCTCGAGGGTGATCTCATCGCCCACCAGATACTCGTTCCCAATGAACACGGCCGGTGTCAAGAGCCGCTGCTCAGGAGGTACGCCGGTCCGCTCGGACATGGCGTCGTTGAGGGGCGCACAGGTGTTGATGTCGAACTTCCTCACCTCGAGGTTGGGGTACTTCTGCTCCAGGTATGTGAGATCGTATGATACCCGCTCGCACTCCGAGCAGCCGGGGCTGTGGAAGTAGGCGATGTACACGGGCGCAGCGAGTTCCCCGCCCACTACTTCGCACACGTCGCTCTCACCCGAACTGGCCGGCTCCTCGCAGAAAGGCTCGGCGTCGCCGCCCGGTACCTGGGGGGCCGCCACTGGCTCATCGTCGGTCGGAAAGTCACATCCCCCCGCCTCCAACTCCTGGCTCACCAGCCCCGGTAACTGCTCCCGTATCTCCTCCTCGCCCACCAGGACCGTGTCCCCGATGAAGACCTGCGGGATCTCCAGGCCTGCGACCTCGTACTGCCTCTCCAGCCGCGCCATGACCTCGTAGTTCGCCATGGCGCCGATGTCGAAGGCCTTGATCTGCACCCTGTCGCCGTACTGCTCCCTCAGGGGGCCGAGGACCTCCTCCTGCACCGCCTGGCAGTGCTGGCAATCCTGAGCCTCGAAGACGAAGAACCGCGCCACCGGCCCCTGGGCCAGGGCGTCGGCGCCGAGACAAAGGGTCAGAGTGATCGCCAAGAAGAGAGCAAGTCGGGCCGACCTGGTCAACATCGATTCCTTCCATCCCGCAAGGCTACTGCTCATCCAAAGGGCTAGTATAAACGCCCCAGGAACCGCTGTCAAGCACAGGGAGCCCAGGCCAGGCGAGGCGCGAGCCTCCCGGAGCATCGGGTCGGCGGGCACGGCAGATCCGTGACGTCGGCTGGCCACCTCTCCCGCACGCCGTTCCTTTGGCAATGCTGCACCGGGATGCTATAATCGCCGCAGTCATCATTACTCAGGAGCCAAGGGATGATCGAACCCAGACTGGTCGATGAACTGAAGGATGTCGTGGGCGACGAGAACGTGCTCACCACCCCCGAAGAACTGCTCTGCTACTCCTACGACGGCACGGTATTGCAGCACACGCCCCACATCGTACTCCTTCCCAGAACCACGGCAGAAGTGGCCGCCACGGTGAAGGTGGCCCACCGCGAGAAGATGCCCCTCGTGCCCCGAGGGGCGGGGACCAATCTCGCGGGAGGCACCATCGCCATCCGGGGAGGTATCGTGCTCAGCCTCACCCGGATGACGGACATCCTGGAGATCGACACCGTCAACATGGTGGCCGTGGTCCAGCCGGGTGTGGTCACGGGCAAGCTACAAGCCCAGGTCGCCAGGCGTGGCCTGTACTACCCGCCCGACCCCGCCAGCCTGAAGGCCACCACCATCGGCGGCAACGTGGGCATGAACGCCGGGGGTCCCCACGCTCTCAAGTATGGCGTGACCAGCGACTACGTGATGGGCCTGGAGGTGGTCCTTCCTTCCGGCGAGGTGATTCGCACCGGTGGCAAGGCCATCAAGAACGTCACCGGCTACAACCTGACCCAACTCTACGTGGGGTCCGAGGGCACGCTGGGGGTGATCACCGAGGTCATCCTGCGCCTGATCCCGCCGCCAGAAAGCAGCGGCAGCGTGCTGGCCGCCTTCGCTGAACTGGACGACGCCGCCGTCCTGGTGAACAGGATCCTCCAGGCCGGAGTGACCCCGGCGGTGATCGAGATCATGGACCAGATGACCATCCACACCGTGGATGACTATCTCCAGAGCGGCCTCCCGCGGGAGGCGGCAGCCCTGCTGCTCATCCAGGTGGACGGCGTGCAGGCCGCCGTAGACCAGGAGCTGGACACGGTAGCGCAGCTCTGCCGGGACAACAAGGCCACCATGGTGGAGGTCGCGAAGACGCCCGGGGAAGAGGCCACTCTGTGGAAAGCCAGGCAGTCTATCTCCCCCTCGCTGACCAGGGTGCGCCCCAACAAGCTGGGGGAGGATATCTCCGTGCCCCGGGAGGCCATCCCCGAGGTGGTGAGGCGCATCCAGGAGATCTCTCGCCGCCGGAACCTGCCCATCGTCATCTTCGGCCACATCAGCGACGGCAACCTGCATCCCAACATCCTCTTCGACCAGGGCGATCCTGAGGAGATGGAGCGGGTGGAGGCTGCCTCCGGCGACATCTTCGAGATCGCCACCTCCGTGGGAGGCACCCTCTCGGGCGAGCACGGCATAGGGCTACTCAAGCAGAAGTACCTGAAGCTCGACCTCCCGGAGGGGACGGTGGAGGTCATGCGCACCATCAAGCGGGCCCTCGATCCACACAACATCATGAACCCGGGCAAGATCTTCCCCGAGGGCTGACGTTCACGGATACGGGGGCGGCTGCGGGAGTCGAGATCGGCGCGGGCTCGGTCTGAGGCTCTATGTAACGTTGGACCCAGGAGGCAGACCTTGATTCCCGACCAGTGGTACGCCGTTCTCGAGCCCAGGGAGGTGCCGATCGGCCAGCCCGTCGCTGTGGTCCGTTTGGGGGAGAAGCTGGTCTTGTGGCGCGACGGGCGGGGCCAGGTAGTCTGCCAGCGAGACCAGTGCGCGCACCGCGGCGCGGCCCTGAGCAAGGGCAAGGTGGTGGGCGACTTTGTGGAGTGCCCCTTTCACGGCCTCCGGTACGACGCCACCGGCCGCTGCCAGCTTATCCCCGCCAATGGCAAGATCTCCCCGGTCCCCCAGCGTTTCCAGGTCCACACCTACCCCACGCAGGAAGCCCACGGCTTCGTCTGGCTGTGGTGGGGCGAGCCCAGAGAAGACCTGCCGCGCCTCCCCTGGTTCGACGACCTGGAGGACGGCTTTCCGTACGCCTCCTTCCAGGACCACTGGACGGTGCACTACTCGAGGGCCATCGAGAACCAGCTCGACGTGGCCCACCTGCCCTTCGTGCACCACAACACCATCGGCCGCGGCGCGCGCACCCTCATCGACGGCCCGGTGACCGAGCTGGAAAACGACCGGCTGCGGGTCTGGGTCTACAACCGGGTGGACGACGGCACCCTTCCCCTCAAGCCCCAGGAAATCCCCCTACCGGAGACCCCGGCCTTGCTGCACTTCCACTTCCCCAACCTGTGGCAAAACCGGCTGGGAGAGAACGTGAAGGTTTTGCTGGCCTTCGTGCCCATCGACGAGGAGAACACCAGGCTCTACCTGCGTTTCTACGGCCGCTTTCTGCGGGTGCCCGTGCTGGACAGGCTCCTCTGCCACCTCAGCAACCTGGGGAACAGGATCATCCTGGGGCAGGACAAGCGGGTGGTGCTCACCCAGGAGCCGAAGAAGACCTGGCTGGACATGGGGGAGAAGCTCTTCCAGGCCGACCGCCCCATCGTGGCCTATCGGCACAGGCGGAAGGAGCTCATCGAGCAGGCAAACAGACAAAGCGCTTTCGGAGACTGAGCGCACGCCCTATTCGGGGCGGGCCGGCCAGAGGATCTGGGACACTCCTCTCCCACAGCTCCGCAGCGGCTCGATAGAAAGGCATCCCAGCGCAGTCTCCATCGATAGCTCGGCGCAAGTATCCAAGCGCACGTTGTGTCTCCTGGCGGCCACCGCGGAGTCGCGTCCATGCAAGAAGGCTGGACGCAACAGCGTGAACCGGTCGCCGAGCCTTGCCCCTCGCCCCAAGGCACCGGCCGCTGCTGATCCGCGTTGAGCAGAGCAATCATCCACCGTATGCCACAGAACGCGGTCCCACGACGTCGGAGTTTGCAGGTCGAATCGGGAGGACACTATAATATGCGCGGTGGTTGCATGACAACACGGGACCTGTCTGCTCTCGACAGAATCCTCCCCAGTGTGACCAAACCCGCCCGCTACACCGGGGGGGAATGGAATACCGTCGTCAAGGACTGGGAGAAGATCCCCATCAAGTTCGCCCTGGCCTACCCCGACGTCTACGAGGTGGGCATGTCCAACCTGGCCCTGATGATCCTCTACGACCTCCTCAACCGGCAGGAGGACGTCCTGGCCGAGCGGGTCTACACCCCCTGGATGGACATGGAGCAGGCCATGAGGAGCTCGGGTCTCCCCCTCTACACGCTGGAGACGCGGCACCCGCTCCACGATTTCGACATCGTCGGCTTCACCCTGCCCTACGAGCTGAACTACACCAACGTGCTGACCATGCTCAACCTGGGGGGTATCCCCTTGCTGGCCGAGCGACGGGACGACTCTCATCCACTGATTATCGGCGGCGGCAGCGGTACCTACAACGGCGAGCCCCTGGCCGCCTTCTTCGACCTCTTCGTGGTGGGCGAGGGAGAAGAGGTCATCCTGGAGTTGCTGCAACTGTACCGGGAGCAGGGGGCAAGCAAAGAAGAGTACCTGGCACAAGCCGCGGAGATCGACGGGGTGTACGTCCCCAGCTTCTACGCCGTCCGCTACCACGACGACGGCACGGTTGCCGAAGTCGCGCCAAGCCATCCCCGCGCCAGACCGGTGGTTACCAAGCGCATCGTGGACGTCTTGCCGCCCGCGCCCACACAGGTGGTGGTACCTTTCGTGCAGGCCGTTCACGATCGTGGCACCATCGAGATTCAGCGGGGATGCACCCAGGGCTGCCGTTTCTGCCAGGCGGGCGTGATCTACCGCCCTCTCCGCGAGCGTCCCCTGGAGGAGATACTAAAGACCGCTGACGAGCTGCTGGCGGCCACGGGCTACGAGGAACTGGCCCTGGTCTCCCTCAGCTCCAACAACTACACGGGCATCGAGGAACTGGTGGAGACGCTCCTGGCCCGTCACGGTCCCCGCTACACCTCCATCTCCCTGCCCAGCCTGCGTATGGACTCCTTTTCGCTCAGACTGGCTGGCATGTTCCAGGGGCGCAGGAAGACCGGACTAACCTTCGCGCCCGAGGCCGGCAGCGAGCGCCTCAGGAGGGTCATCAACAAGCTCATCAGCCACGACGAGATCCTGACCACCGCGGCGGCCGCCTACGAGAGCGGCTGGGACCGGATCAAGCTGTACTTCATGGTGGGGTTGCCCACGGAGACCATGGAAGACGTGGAGGCCATCGCTGCTCTGGTGAAAGAGATCAGGGCCATCGGTCGCCGCGCCCGGGCCAAGAGGGCGCAGCTCAGCGTCGGTCTGTCCACCTTCATCCCCAAGCCCCATACCCCCTTTCAGTGGTCGCCCCTGGAGCAGCAGGAATCGTTGAACGAGAAGCACCACCTGCTGCGGCGGCTGATCCGGGGCCGCGGCCTCAAGCTGAGCTGGAACGACCCGCAGACCAGCCTCCTGGAGGCGGCCCTCTCTCGAGGAGATCGCCGCCTGAGCGGAGTGATCCAGGACGCCTGGCGCCGCGGGGCCAGGTTCGACGCCTGGAGCGAGGCCCTCGACGTCCAGCGCTGGTGGGACGCCTTCTCCTCCCAGGGGCTGGATCCCGCCTTCTATGCCCATAGAGAGCGCCCGCTGGAGGAGACCCTGCCCTGGGAGCACATCGATCCCGGCGTGAGCAAGGAGTATCTCATCGCGGAGTACCGTCGCAGCCTGAGCGAGGAGCCGACCCTGGACTGTCGCCAGGGGCCCTGCCGGAGCTGCGGCATCTTGGACACCTTCCACAGGGACATGGAAGTCCAACAGCGGGGAAGATGGGGCTGCGTCCGGTTGGAGCGCAGCGCGGAGAGACGGGAGGTCCCGTGAGGCCAGCGGTCGAACAGACGCAGCGCCTCAGGGTCACCTTCGCCAAGGGGGAGGAGGTCAAGTACATCTCCCACCTGGACCTGATGCGTCTCTGGGAACGCGCGCTGCGGAGGGCCCGGGTGCCCGTGCTCCATTCCCAGGGCTACAACCCTCGGCCCAGGATCTCCCTGGCCGCGGCCCTGGCGGTGGGCTTCACCGGGGAGAGAGAGGTCCTGGACGTGACCCTGGAGAGGGCTCTGGCCCCGCTGGATTTCGCCACCGCCCTCACCAGGCAGCTCCCCGCTGGCATCACCCTGGTCGAGGTGGAGGAGGTCTACGCCACCCTGCCCGCGCTCCAGACCCAGGTACGGGGAGCCGAGTACCTGGCTACCATCTCCGGCCACGAGGAGGCCGAGCAGATCAAGGTGCGACTCAAGGCGCTCCTCGATAGCGTTCAGCTACCCCGCGAGCGACGGGGCAAGGAGTACGATCTGCGCCCTTTGATCGAGGACCTGTGGCTGGAAGACAGGGGCGAAGGACGATACACCCTGGGGATGAGGCTGGTGGCTGGTCCCAGGGGCGCGGGCCGGCCGGACGAAGTCCTCCACCAACTGGGGTTGGCCGATGAGGTGGTAGGGATCACGCGCACGCGGATCCTCTTTTCAGGACCAGGAGAGACGTAGACGCTGGCCAGGCGCCCCGGGCCTGATCAACCGAGGTGGGGCCAGGCTCCTCTCCAGGTCGGTCAGCGAGCGAATAGCACCTGCTCCAGCTCCCTGAGCCTCTCCACGCCCTTGATCTCGTAGGGGAACAAGGGCACCTCGATGATCTTCCTGCCGCCTCCGTACTCGTCGTGCAGCATCTGGATGTACCTGCGCTGCATCTCCATACGCTGGCGATTGAAGGGGCTGTCCGGGTTCTCAATCACGTCGTTGACCAGCAGGTAGCGGATCTCCAGCCCGAAGCGCTGGAACTCCTTGATCAGCCTCTGGGCCTGGTACACCCCCAACCCCTCGGGGATGGTGACCAGCAGGAACTCCGTATTCTCGGGATCCCTCATGAAGTCCGTCACTTCCTCGGCCAGGGCCTTCCAGCTCTCGATGAGATCCAGGAACGGCACCTTCTTCAGCTTGAGGGTATCCCTCGCTCGCATGTACACCTTCGGCGCGGTCTTGAGGTGAGCGATGAACTTGTACGGCAGCTCCAGCAGCCGCAGCGTATCGCCCGCGGGAGCTGTGTCCCACACCATGAGATCATAGGAGCCATCTTTGACCCGCTCCAGCAGGTAATCCAGCAAGAACTCCTCCTGAATGCCGGGGGCCATGGCCGCGTACTCAACGACTTCGTCGTACTCCATGTCGATCAGGGAGGACGCCGCCTCGTAGATCTCCGGGCCGAACTTCTTCTTCCACCTCTTCATCACCTCTTCGGGCCCGATCTCCAGGGCGTCGAGGTTTTCTACTCCTGGTACAGGCTTCTCCGTGGGCCCGATCTCCGTCTCGAAGATGTCCGAGAGAGAGGGGGTCAGATCGCTGGAGATGATGAGTGTCTTCCGCCCCAGAGAGGCGTAGTGCAGGGCGGTGGTGGCAGAGCAGGTCGTCTTGCCCACTCCGCCTTTGCCTCCGAACATGAGCACGCGCTTGCTGGTGCTATCCAGTTCCGACAGTGACACGTTCTGCCTCCGCTCAACGACTGCTCGGCCCGGGACCGTCTGGCATTGTAACACAGGTCCCGGGATCTGACACCTCCCACGAGGACACTCTGGAAGAAGTGGGGCGACCCGGCGGGTCGCCCCACTTCATGCGGTGACAGGGACGACTGCGCCAGGTGAGGGGAGAGGGATGCGAGCCCGAGGAGTCCTGCACAGCGCTTCAGGCAGACGGGACAGGTTGGGGAAGGCCACTCCGCGCCGACTCGTAGAGCGCCGACATCGTGGCCACGTTGGCACGGCTGCTGGCCAGGGACACAGGCAGCGGCGCACCGTCCAGCACGGCAGCGGTCAGGGCCTCCACCTCACACTGGTAGGGGTGGATCTCTGGCAGGGTCAACTCCTCCTCCTCCGAATCCCGTCGCAGGAGGATCCTGCTCCCAGCGCCGATAGTGTAGGGTCCTTCGACGATCATCGTCCCTTCGGTGCCGAAGACCTGAGCCTCGCTGCGCCAGGGAGTGCGAAAGCCGCAATCGAAAACGCCCAACATGGCGCTTTGATAGAGCAGCAGGCCGGCGAAGGTCTCGTCCACGCCGCTCTCGGCGAGGCTCTGCCACCCGAAGACCTGCTCCGGCTCGCCCGCCATCCGACGGATGAAACTGACCGGGTAACTGCCCACGTCCCACAGCGCCCCACCGCCCAGCTCCGGCTTCCAGCGCACGTCATCGGGCCGGTCGAGGAAGAAAGAGAGGGCTCCCCGCACGAGGGTCAACCGGCCTACGGCCCCTTCCTCCACCATGCGGCGAGCCTCCCGGAGCAAGGGGTGATGGAGGTACATCACCGCCTCGACCACCACCACGCCAGCCGACTCGGCAGCGCTGAGAATCTGCTCACACCCGGCAACGCTGACCGCGAGGGGCTTTTCACACAGGACGTGCTTGCCGGCCTCGGCGGCCCGCACCGTCCATTCCGCGTGAAGGCTGTTGGGCAGCGAGACGTAAACGACATCCACGTCCGGATCGTCCAGCAGAGACTGATAGCCGCCATAGATACGGGGTATATCCCACTCCTTGGCGCAAGCCTCTGCCCGCTGGAGGCTGCGGCTGGCCACCCCAACCAGTTCGGCGCGCTCAGCGGCGCGAATGGCCGGGACCAAACGGCGGTTGATGCGGGCCGTAGAGAGCAGTCCCCACCTCAGGCCAGTCTCGCTGCGCTGTGCGCCGGACATGCCCGATCCCTATCCCTTCACCGATCCAGCCAGCAGACCGCGGATGAAGAAGCGACCCATGAGCACGTAGATGAGCAGCGTCGGGAGCGCCGCGATCAGTGCACCGGCCATGACCATGTTCCACTCCTTGATCTGGCTGCCTGCCAGGTTCCGCAGGGCCACGGTGATGGGCTGGAGCTCGGGCTTCTGGAGGACTGTGACGGCAAAGAGGAACTCGTTCCAGATGTTGGTGAACTGCCAGATGATGACCACGACAAAGCCCGGCATGGAGAGAGGGAAGATCACGCTCCGGTAGATGCCCAGGATCCCCGCGCCATCGATGCGAGCAGCGTCTATCAGATCGGTGGGCACCTCAGCGTAGTAGTTGCGAAAGATGAGGGTGGTGATAGGGATGCCATAGACCACGTGGACCAGGATCAGACCCCACAGTGTTCCGCCCAGACCCACAGTGCGCAGCGTCTGCGTCAGCGGAATGAGGATGCTCTGGTAGGGGATGAACATGCCAAAGAGCATCAACGGAAAGACGAAGTTGGCCCCGCGGAACTTCCACTTGGAGAGCACGTAGCCGTTGAGCGAGCCCAGCATGGAGGAGATGATGGTGGCGGGCACCGTCAGATAGATGCTGTTCATGATGTTGGGACCCAAGCCGCGTAGCCCCTTCTCCGGGATGCCAAACCAGGCCGAGCGAAACGTCTCCAGATGTATACTCGACGGCGGGCTCCACAACCTGGAGAGGTCCTGCACCTCGACGAACGTCTTTAGCGAGCTAGCCGCCAGCACGTAGACTGGCACCAGGAAGACGATGGCAAAGAGGAAGAGCAACAAGTAGATGCCGATGCGCCAGGGGTCGAAGCGCCGGGTCACAGTTCCACCTCCTGACGCAGCGTGAAAATGAGATAGGGAAGGACCACCACGGCGACCGTGAGCAGCATGATGATGGAGATGGCGGCCCCCTGAGAATAGTGGTTGCCCTGGAAAGTCGTTTCGAACATGAAGATGCCCGGCACGTCGGTGACAAAACCAGTTCCCCTGCCGGTCATGGTGAACACCAGGTCGAAGATCTTGAGCGAGATGTGCCCGAGCATGATCAAGGCGCTGAGGGTTATGGGATGCAGCATGGGCACGATGATATGCCGGTAGACGCCGATCTCGCTGGCGCCGTCCACGCGTGCGGCCTCGCGTAACTCATCGGGTACGCTGCGCAGACCTGCCAGGTACATAGCCATGGTGTAGCCGGTGAGCTGCCAGGCAGCAGCGATGATCACGGGGATCAAGGCCACGTGAAAAGGCCCCAGGGAGGAGGTGTCGGTGTACCAACCCCAACGCAGTGTGTCGAGCCCTACGCTATGCAACAGCGCGTTGACCCCTCGCAGGCGGGTCTCCGTGCCGGGCGCGAAAATCCACTGCCAGATCACCCCGGTGACCACAAAGGAAATAGCCATGGGGAACAGGTAGATGGTGCGAAAGACGCTCTCCCCTTTGATCTTCTGATCCAGCAGGATGGCGAGCAGCAACCCAACGAGCACACAGGCCAGGAGGAAGAGAATCGTGAAGAAGAACGTATTCCAAAGGTCGATGTGGAACCGCCGAGCCGACGTGCCTTCCCCGACCAGGAGCTTACTGAAGTTGTCCACACCGACGAAGGTGTAGTCGGGCTCGACGGTGTCCCACTTGGAGAGAGACACAGCGGTCGTCCAGCCGATGAACCCGTAGACGAAGATAGCGATGAGGATCATAGATGGCAGAACCATCAAGAAGGCTATCCAGCGCTCACGGCGCGCATGTGCCATCGCCCACGACCTCCGCTCCCCTCAAGGAGATGGGCGCCGCCGAGAGCGCCATGACCATCCCGGCGACGCCCACAGGATCCGACAGACGCTTGAGAACCCTGGACCTACTGGCACATGCCGGCATCTACGCAAGCCTGGGCCATCGCTGCCTGGGCAGCTTCGACGTCCAGGTCGGCGACGAAGAGGGTCATAGCGTCACCAACGGCGGTGACCCAACCCTCGGACGCCGCTGCGCCGTGGGCCAGGCTGGGCACGATCTCGTTGGAGGCGAAGTCGTCCATGGCCGACTGGAGGTAGACGTCGTACAGGGAACGATCGCCATCCGTACGCGCCGGGATAGAGCCCTTGATGGGGTTGAAGGCGTCCTGCCCCTCCTTGGAGCCGCACACGGTGAGCCAGGCGATTGCCCCGTCACGGTTCGGCGCGCCCTTCGGCAGCCCGAAGGAATCGGAGAGCATGATGAAGCTACCCGCTGTGCCCGGAGAGGGAACGTAGCCGAACTCGACATCGGGCGTCAGCCCGACGGACTTGAAGTAACCCTCAGCCCAGTCGCCCATCACCGTCATAGCCGCGTCACCGTCCACCACCAGTTGCGCCGCCTGGTCCCAGGACAGCGCGGAGTGGTCGGCGTTCACGTACTCCATCGCCCGGGCGAAGTCCTCCAAGGCCGCTGTCACCCCTGCTCCGTTCCAATCCGTGGTGCCATCCCACAAGCCGCGGTAGTCATCCGGCCCCAGCTCGCCCAGCAAGATGGACTCGAAGAGGTGGATGTCCGCCCAGACACCGCTGTCCCCCAAGGCCAGCGGCGTCACCCCGGCCGCCATCAGCGTATCTGCCGCCTGGAAGAACTCGTCCAGCGACGTGGGCGCAGTCAGGCCATTGTCCACGAAGACCTGCTTGTTGTACCACAGGACGTTGGAGCGGTGGATGTTGACCGGCACGCTCCAGATGTCCCCCCCGCTGGAGAGGACCTCGATCACTCCAGGTGGGTAGACGTCGAGCCAACCGTTGTCCTCGAAGATGAAGGTTACCGGTTCCATCTTTCCCGCCACCACCCAGGAGTCGATCAACTCGTGACCGGCGTGGACCTGGAAGGAGTCCGGCGCGTCGCCCGCCTGCATGCGCGTGGCCAGCACCGCCTTGGCCTCGCTCCCGGCGCCACCGGCCACAGTGGCGTTGATGATCTCCACGTCCGGATACCGGGCAGCGAAGACCTTGTACATCGCCTCCAGGCCCTCGGCCTCGCCACCGGCGGTCCACCAGCTAAAGATCTCCACCGAGCCCGAAGGCCCCGTTGGTGCCTCCGGTGTCGGCGGCGCGGGCGTCCCGCAGGCAGCCAGCAAGGATGCCAACACCATCACGGTCACCAACGCTGCGAACAGTCTGCGTTTCATCTTTCCGCCTTCCTTTCATCACGCGCGTCAGGTACTGCTCGACCTATCGCCCAACTGAGCTATCCATGTCATCAGGCTCCCATCACCTCCTTTTCCCTCACCATTCGTACAGAGAACTGAGACGACGAGCCGATTGCCATGATCAGTTGCCCACCGACGCACCTCCCGGCAGATCTGACCCCTTTCGCAGTCCGGAAAAGGCTGGTCGCCGCCATTCGCGGATCCCTCTTGATCCACCGTGCGACAATCTCGCCTACAAGGGTTGCTGAGCGTTGGCACCGCACGCCACTCCATGCGCGGGTTCTGGTTTGTCACACGCCAGGTGTGGTTCGATGGAGCGAAGACGCCTATCTCAGGAATCAGGAAGACATTCGAGGGCCCGTCGAGCCACGGATGACCAGGGTAGCAGGGAGAACGTGATGGAGTGTCTCCAGCGATTCTCCTCTCAGGGAGCGGAGCAAGAGTTGGGCCGCCAGTTGCGCCATTTCGTACGTTGGCTGGCGAATGGTCGTCAGTGATGGCCACACTTGCCGGGCCAGAGGCACGTCATCGAACCCCGCCACCGAGAGAGCTTCGGGCACCGCGATGCCGCGTTCGTGAGCCGCGGCGAGCACGCCCGCTGCCATGTCGTCGTTGCAGGCGAAGATGGCGGTGGGCCTCAGCTCTGCCGCCAGCAAGGCGTGACCGCCTGAGAGTCCAGAGTCGAACTGGAAATCTCCTGGCGTGACCAGGCGGGGATCGAAGGGCAGGTGATGCGCGTCCAGAGCAGCCTTGTAGCCCGCCAGCCGGTCATGGCTGGCCTGGTGATCCGGGTTTCCCATCACAAAGCCGATGCGTTCGTGACCCAGGGAGAGGAGGTACTGTGTCATGTCGTACCCGCCTTGCTCATCGTCCGGCGCGACGTAAGGCAAGGGGGCCTGGCGATCACGAGGGGCGAGACGGACAAAAGGAATCTGCTGGCTCCAAAGCTGCTCCAGCAAAGAGGTGATATTGTCACAAGGAGGAGTGAAGATGAACCCATCCACTGTCTGTTGGGCTACCAGCCGCAGGATCTCTTGTTGATCTGCAGGTCTTTCGATGTCGCAAGGATTCATCAACATGCCGTAGCCTTCCTCACGGCACTTCTCCAACAGTGCCCTCTGGACGATGTTGATGTAGTTCCACGCGGCGTTGTGGAAGACCAGGCCCAGAACGTGAGAGCGCCCGCTGGCCAGGCGTTGGGCGGAAACATTGGGCGCGTAGTCCAATTCCCGCACTGCCGCGACGACCTTGGCCCGAGTGGATTCGGCGACGAAGGGCTCGTCGTTGATGACCCGGGAGACCGTCTTCGTCGACACCCCCGCATGCCTGGCTACGTCCCCGATGGTAACTGCCACTCCACCTCCCCCCTGTGAGGTTGACAGCGCTGTCTGACAACGCTATCAGTATAGCACGAATCCCAGCCCTTGTCAAGAGTTGATGCTAGGGGGAACCTCGGAGAACTGGCCTCTCCTGTACCGAGGTGCAACCCAACACGAGGTCAGGCGTCAGGGACGCGGTGGCATCGTACCTGCAACATGGGCACCTCTCCGCGCCCGCGCAGGCAGGATTACGGAGGGTATGAGCGGGTCGGCTGCCCTGATCGGCTCAGCCGCTCGCTCGTGTGTTCGAGGCACCTGGCTACGGCGGGGAGGACTGGCTCACCTTGCCCTCATGCGGTCTGTGCCACCAGAGAGCACCTTCGTTGGCGCACAGTGTACAATGGCACCGCCCTCGTGTCCGCGTAGCGCCCTACGTGACGGCAAGCCCCGCGTGCTCAGAGAATCGCCTCCTCCGTGTGGGCATCGAAGAGGTGCATGTTGTCCATGTTGAAGACGATCTCCAGCTCCTGTCCCACCGACGCGGTGCTGCGGGGATCCACCCGTGCCACGAAGGCCTTGTCTCCAATGACCAGGTAGAGATAGCGCTCCGACCCCATAGGCTCTATCACGTCCACCCTGGCCATGACTGGAGCTGCTGTAACCCCCACCGGCGTGAATCTCTGGTCGTGGATGTCTTCGGGCCTGATGCCGAAGACCACCTCTTGGCCCAGGTGCTGTTTGAGGTCGGGAACCCTGTGCCGGGGAACCTCCACCTCGAACCCTCTGGTCTGTATCCTCAAGGAAGCGTCACTGCCCACCAGCTTCGCCTCGAAGAAGTTCATGGCAGGACTTCCGATGAACCCGGCGACGAACGTGTTCGCTGGATAGTCATAGAGGCGCTGAGGGGTGTCTACTTGCTGCAACACGCCTGCGCTCTGGACCGCGATCCTGGTGCCCATGGTCATGGCCTCCACCTGATCGTGGGTTACGTAGATGAAGGTCGTTCCCAGTTGCAGGTGCAGCCTGCTGAGCATGGCTCGGGCCTCCACCCTCAACTTGGCGTCTAGGTTGGAGAGTGGTTCGTCCATCAGGAACACAGCAGGTTCACGCACGATGGCCCGTCCGAGAGCCACCCTCTGTCGCTGACCGCCTGACAACTGCTTCGGCTTTCGCTGGAGAAGGTCGGCGATGCCCAGCGCCTCCGCCGCCTTCTGCACTCGCTGATTGATCTCTTTCTTGGCCATCCTCCGCAGCTTCAAGGCGAAGGCCATGTTGTCGAAAACGCTCATGTGTGGGTACAAAGCGTAACTCTGGAAGACCATGGCGATATCGCGATCCTTGGCCGGCACGTCATTCACCATGCGGTCGCCGATATAGATCTCCCCCGCGGTCACGTCCTCCAGGCCAGCCAGCAGCCTCAGCGACGTGGACTTGCCGCAGCCCGAGGGGCCGACCAACACCAGGAACTCCTTGTCGGCGATCTCCAGACTGAGATCGTTCACCGCCACCACTTCGCCAAACGTCTTGGTCACATGGTTGTAGGTTACGCTGGCCATCTGGGACCCCTTTCCATACCCACGCCCCTAGGGCTGGCTGTCCACCCCCGAAGACAGACGCTTGAACAACTTCAAGTAGTCTCTCAAGTGCCGTGGCACCAGAAAGTTGAGTCTGACGTGCTCCTTCGCCCTCGCCCCCATCTCCCTCGCTCTGTCCCGGTTGCGCAACAGGTAGATGACCTTTTCGCCACACTCTTCGGCGTTATGGACGAGGAACCCGTTGTCACCGTCGGTTATCTGAAGGGGTATCCCGCCTACGGCACCGCCCACCACGGCCTGCCCCTTCCACATCGCCTCCGCGACCACCAGGCCGAACCCTTCCCTGACCGACTTCTGAATCACGACGTCAGAGCCGGTCTGGATAGCGTTGACCTCCAGGTCGTTGTTCCTCTCGAAATGGAGGAGATGGATGTCCGGATCGTCGTCGGCGTGCTCCTGGGTGAGCCTGAGATACTCCCACCCTTCAGGATCGTCACTGGCCATGGAAGCCATCAGCACCAACTGCACGTCCGGGAAGTCCCCTTTCACGATGCGATACGCATCTATGACCCCCAGGGGGTCCTTCCAGGGATCGAATCGCGAGACCTGCCCGATCACCGGGCGACTTACGTCCACAGAGAGTGCGTCGAGGACCTGCTCCACCCGCTCTGCCGCCAGCGGCCGGTTCTTCGCAGACAATGGATCGATGGACGGATGGATGATCGCCAACTCCGGGAAATCGAGGCCCACACCCACGTACTGGCTCATGCTGAACACCGCGGCCTGATATGGGCGCAAGAACGGCACCATGAATTCCCAGTACTCCATGTTGGGGTGGGAGGTGTCTATGTGAGACCTCCAGATCCAGTGTTTTCCGGTACCGTTGCGGCTGTAGCTGCGTAGTCCCGCGGGCTGCGGATCGTGCACCACCACGAAATCGTAGTCACCCTCGAACGCATCAGCGTTCGCGATGTTGTATCGCTCCCATACCAGTTTCATCTCCGGGGTGAGCAGCAGGTCCATACCCTGCAGGCCGTTGTGGAACGCCTTGGTGACGTTGAAGAACTCGGGTGCGCCGGAGATGACCTGCCACTCCGCAGAGAGGCCCACGTCGCACATCAAGGGTACCAGGCTCTGCAGCATCTCTGCAACGCCACCCCCGAAACCAGTGGCGTTGACGTGCACCACGCGCGCTCCCTTCAACTCGGCCGCGAGTTCGAGTATCTCCTCGATCAAGCTATCGTCGACGATGGCCCGGTAGGACTCCAGCGACTTCTTATGGACTTCGACTCTCTCGAGCATACGCGATCAAGACAACCGCCTTTTCCGTTTCTACCCTTTCACCGCCCCGGCCAGATAGTCTGCCCTGAGCCAGCGCTGCATGAGATAGGTGACGATGACCACCGGGATGGTGACGATGGTGGCCCAGGTAGCAACCACCGTGGGCCCAGACCGCCCGATAATGTCCAGGATCTGGATGGGCAACGTGGGGTGCAAGAGCGTCAAGAAGCGAGCATACGTTACCTCATCCCAAGAGAGGAGCCAACTGAATATCGCCGCCACCGAGATGCCAGGAGCCGCCAACGGGATCACTACGCGCAGCAGGGTGCGAAAGCGGCTGGCCCCATCCACGCTGGCCGCCTCCTCCAGATCCCGCGGGATGGTCTCGAAGGCACCCACCAGGATCCAGGCGCACACGGGCAACACCAGGATCAGATGTGCGAATACCAGGCCGATGATGCTCTCGTACAAGCCCATACGCAAGAAGAAGACCGCCACAGGTAAGGCGATCCCTATCTCTGGATACATCCTGGTGAAGAACAGGCTGAGTATCAGGAAGTACTTGATGTTGGGCGCCAACCGCGAAATGGCATAGGCGCCCGGGACACCGATCACCACAGCTACTACCGTGGTGAGAGTGGCCACGATCAAGCTCTTCATGAAAGCTGGGTAGAGGTCCTCGCTATTGAGCACCCGTTCCCACCATTGCGTGGTGAACTTGGTGGGGAAGTAGGCTGGATGTGGCCTGAAGAACTCGCTGGGATCCATCACAGACAGCGAGACCATAAAATACACGGGGGCGATGGTCGCCGCCACGACCAGCAGGACCAGCAGGGCAAGGCCCGCCTTGCCTGCCGCCTTCCTCCAGTTGATTCCTCCGCCTCGGGGTCGTTGCACCAGCGCGGCTTCGCTCATCCTGTGATCTCCTCCGTGCCCGCGATACGTATGTACAAAACCACCGCGACCAGGATCATCACCAGCAGGATCGTGGACGTCGCGGCTGAGGTCGTGTAGTACACACGCTGGTATTCATAATAGCCGAATGTGGATAGCACCGGTACCGTTCTGCCGACGCCCAGCCCCATAGGATGCGCGAAGATCCGAAAAGCGTCGATACCGCGGATCACCACCGCAGAGGTGATGGCCGGTCTCAGTAGCGGCAGGGTGATGCCTCGAAAGCGCTGCCAGGCCCCAGCTCCGTCCACCCGGGCGGCTTCGTACAACTCGCTGGGGATCGACTCCAAGCCGGCCAGCAGGATGAGCATCACCAGCGGCGTTACCTTCCACATGTCCGAGAGGGCCACCGTAAACAGCGCCATGGGATCCTTCAGCCAGTCGATCGGTTGGGAGATCAGACTGAGATCCATCAAGATCTCATTGAAATATCCGGAGGACAGAAAAATGTACCGCATGTTCGAGGCAGCGACCACCACCGGGATGCCCAGAGGCAGTAGCATGACGGCGCGGAAGATACCCCTGCCTCTGAAAGGACGAGCCATCACCATGGCCACCACCAAGCCCAGCACCAGTTCCATGCCGACGCTGGTGAAGGTGATGATCAACGTATTCGTGAAAGCGGAGACAAACTGGTAGTCCTGGACGACGAGCTTGTAGCTCTCCAGCGACGGAAACCCCCCTCCCCTTGGCGGATCCTGGAAGCCAAGCAAGATGGAGGCGAAGACAGGCACGAGGGTCATTCCGAACACATAGAGAAACAAAGGGGTGATGAGAACGATCTCAAACCAGTGCTTCTTCAAGAAGCCTCGGACTCTCGTACTCACTCCAGGCGCGAGAGGCCTTACCATTTCGGTAGTAGCCATGGTGCCCTGCTCCCACCATACGAAGACAGGGACTGGGCCCTCAGCAGGGCCCAGTCCCTGAGGAGACTACTCGTTGGCCGCGACGAGCGTCGCCAGACGTCCCGCCACGTCGTTCAGCACGGTCTCCACATCCTCACCGTCGTATACCGTGCGGTCCCAGGCCTCCGTGATCAACGGAAATACGTCCGTCGTCAGGTAGGGCACGTTCGGCCTCAACACCCCATCACGCGCCGCTGCCTGTATCGCATCCCACAACGGCTTCTGATCCTCCGGCACCAGACCCAGAGCGTCATCACGCACCGCCGGCCACGAAAGCTCGGATACGAAGATCTCCTGCGCCTCCTTCGACGTCATGAAGGCGATGAAGTCCAACGCGGCATCCAGGTGCTCCGTACCCTTCGGAATGCCCAAGACCTCACCACCCATCACGTGCGACGATAACCAACCACCGTACACCGCAAAGTCCGTGAACCCGTAGTCGGTCGGCAGCACACTGTACCCGAATGGCCAGTTGACCATGATGTCGCACTCGCCCCGAGCCAAGTACTCGTTCGAGGTGTCCCACTTCGCATCTCGCGTCGCCGCCTGGTTAAGCAGCCCCGCATTCCACATGTCCTGGAAATACTGGAACGTCTCCACGGACCCCTCGTCGTTCAATACCATCGGGTCCCCACCATTGGACACGATCCACTCCCACAACAACGTCGGCAGCGGCAACGGCTGATCGCCCCCTCCCTTGAAGATGCACTTGCCAGTCCCATACTCGTCGTACAACGCCTGGCAGACATCCTTGTACTCATTGATCGTCGTCGGGGGCTCCAACCCCAGTTCATCGAACACCGCCGTGTTGTAGTACGCGATCTGCACGTTACCCCTGTACGGCACAAACAGTAGCTTCCCGTCGAACGTCATCTGATCCGTCAAATACCCGTAGATCTCCGACGGCAGTTGGTCCTGGTACGGCGTCAGATCCTCCATCAGATCCAGACTGACCAACGGCGCCAACGCTACGTTGTCTTGCGCAATCACGTCGATCTCTACCTTGCCCGCCGCCTGCTGCGCCTGCAACGTCGTCGGTACGTCCTCCGGCGGAACCTCCGCAATGTTGACCGTGTTGCCCGTCCGCTCCTCCCAGATGGGAATCACCTCGTCACGCACCACCGCCAACTCAGCCTCCGCCAACCGCGTCACAAACGTCAACTCCACCGGCGCAGCGGCCTCGGGCGGAGTGGTGGGTTGGGCTGGAGGAGTGGTCGGCTCAGGTGTCGCCGCCGGACCACACGCCGCCAGGATCAGTGACAGGCAGATCACAAACGTCGTGAGAAACATAAGCCTCTTGGACATTGGGTATCCTCCTTTACGGACACACAGCTTTCGATTACCATCAGCCACTACCGTTGGATTCCAGCATCACCTCCCTTCCCTATGCCTCCAAACGGCAGACAGTGCCTCAGACACGCGCGCCAGCGCGCCGCCAGAATCTCATTGCCCAGAGCCACGAGGAGGTCCGCAGGACCTTCGCGTGATCAACCTGGCTTCAAGCTGGGACCGCACCACTCTAGCGCCCGCCGCGATGTCCACCAGCACACGGGCAGCCATCTCTCCCAGCTCGATGGCGGGTTGGTGAACCGTGGTCAGCTCCGGGCGCAGGAACCGGGCGAGTACATCGTCGCAGCCAACGAGGGAGATGTCTCCAGGCACTCCAAGTCCCCGTTCATTCACCGCCTGAGCTGCGCCAAAGGCCATGAGATCGTTGAAGACGAACACAGCCGTGGGACACGCATCGCGGTCCAGGAGACGATTCATGGCCTCGAACCCAGACTCGGCCTCGTAGTCGCCACACTCCACGAGGGCTCTCACTCCGTTCTTCCCTTCGAACTCACCACGCTCCACGGCTGCATCGGGTATCTCCACGCCGTGCTCGCCCAGGGCGCTGCGAACGCCCTCTAGCCGGCGTTCGTTGGAGACATGTCGCTTGTCTCCCTGGATGATTCCGATGTGGCGGTGACCCAGCCTCAGCAGGTACTGCACCGCATCCTGCGCCCCTCTTGCGTCGTCTATCGTCACCCACGCCAGCGACGAATCCATAGCTCTTCTCACCCTCTCGGGAGGATACCCAACCAGCAGGATCGTCAGACCAGGCTGGCTCAGCAAGAGGTCTCTGAGGGGGTCTTCCACGAAGATGTTGAGATAGAGGAGCCCTGCCATGCGGTACGCCGAGACCATGTGGCGCATCGTCGATGCGTCACCGCTCACCAGGGATAGGACCAATCCGCTTCGTGCACAATACTTGTCGGCCCCGTGGATCACGCCGCCAACGTAGTTGCCAAACACCCGGCCTTCGGGGAAATCTGGAGGGGCGATCAGGCCGATAGAGGTAGGAGCATGCTTCCGCCTGGGCTGGTATCCCAGTTGCTCCACGGCGGACATCACTCTGTCAAGAGTCTCAGGCCTGACCAGGTGCGGCTTGTTCAGCGCTCGTGAGACCGTCGCCACCGACAGACCAGCCAATTCGGCTACGTCTCTCAAGCTGGGCGACTCTCCACCACGCGCACCGCTCACGTCCGCCATCGAACTGCCTCCGCGGCGCCCTGTTCTCAGCGGCTCATCTGGAGCTTAACCACAACCAAGCGGACCTCTTTGAGGAGCATGACTGGCCTGCGGGTGATGGTTTCATGTTTGTTACAGTGTAACATACATTCTCATTATACCGCACCTTCTCTCTCGTGTCAACCTGCATCCCGGCGTCCCAGAACGCCCCCTGCGACCGATCGACGGGCACGTGCACCCCTTCCTGGGGGGCGTCTACGCAGCCACACGGTTGCGCTGGCCCTCTGCCTCAGTGAACGCGCGAGTCCCCAGGTCCTCTCGGCGGCCGTCGACCTCCTCCAACACCCTCCCACCAGGAGATGAGTGCGACCCGAGCGCCCTGGGAGAGCCCTGGCGCGGGCTGTCCCTCTCCAGAAGAGTGTTGCTTGACAACGCTGCGCGCCCGCAGGTAAAATGTAGCCGTCAGAGCGTCGATGCTGCTTTATGCAGCACTGGGCGCCCACGCGAGCCCTGGGTCATTTGAGAGAGTTGAACATCACCCACGAACAGTCGCGGGCCAAGGACCTCTTCCTTGGAATTGATCTTGGCGGCACGAAGATCGTCGCCGGACTCGTCGATCGGGAAGGGCGGATCGTCTCCAGGCAACACAGCAGCACTCAGGCGAGCAGAGGACTGGAAGTCGTCGTCCGTCGCCTGATAGACGTAGCCTCACAGCTGCTGACCGCCGAGGGCGTGGATCGTAAGCAGGTAGCCGCTATCGGCGTTGCCGCGCCCGGACCCATAGATGCCCGGTCGGGAGTAGTGACGGCGCCACCAAACCTGCCCGGCTGGCGCGATGTACCCGTGGGACGCTTGATTCAGGACGAACTGGGGCTACCAACCTCTCTGGAAAACGACGGCAACGCCGCGGCCCTTGGTGAGCATCTCTTCGGGGCTGGACGCGGCGCAGACCACATGATCTACGTCACGGCCAGCACCGGGATCGGAGGCGGCTTCATCCTGGACGGGTGTCTGTACCGGGGTGCGACCGGCGCGGCGGCAGAAGTCGGTCACATGACCATTCTGCCCCACGGACCGCGGTGCGGGTGCGGAAACCGGGGATGTCTGGAAGCCCTGGCTTCTGGCACGGCCATCGCTCGCGAGGCTCGGGAGAGGGTAGCCCGGGGGGCGCCCACTCTCATCGCCGAGCTGGCGGAGGGCGATCTGACCCGTATCTCTGCCGAGATGGTGTCTCGGGCCGCAGAGGAAGGCGACGCAGAAGCGAACGAGATCCTGGATCAGGCCCTGATCTTCCTCGGCGTGGGCATGGCCAATCTCGTCAACCTCTTCAATCCCCAGCTCCTGGTCATCGGCGGTGGATTGACCAAGATGGGTGCGCGCCTCTTCGACCAGGTTCGTCGTGTAATAGATCGTCAGGCTTTTCCTGCCGCGGCCTCGGCCGTGGAGATCAGGTGTGCCCAGCTCGGCGACGACGTGGGCCTGCTGGGGGCGGCGGCTGTGGCCATGACCACCACACAGCATAGCCAGCCGGACAACGAAAGGAGAAATCAGTCAGCATGACAACGAAGATAGGCATCAACGGCTTCGGCCGAATCGGACGGCAAGCACTGAGGATCGCACGAGAGGAATACCCCGACAAGCTGGACGTAGTGGCGGTCAACGACCTCTTTGACCCGGCCATCAACGCCCACCTCTTCAAGTACGACACCAACTACGGAACCTACGCAGGACCAGTGGGCGTTGACGGCAACAATCTGGTCGTCGATGGGGACGAAATCCAGGTCCTCGCCGAGCGCGACCCTGCGAAGCTGCCATGGGGTGATCTGGGTGTTCAGGTGGTCATCGAGTCGACCGGCGTGTTCCGGGAAGGCCCGCTCGCGGCGGCACACCTGAAAGCTGGCGCCAAGAAGGTCATCATTAGCGCTCCCGCCAAGAAAGAGGACATCACTATCGTCATGGGGGTTAACGAGGAACTGTACGATCCCCAGAAGCACCACATCATCTCCAACGCCTCGTGCACCACGAATTGCCTCGCACCGGTGGCGAAGATCGTCAACGATCGCTTCGGTATCATCAAAGGCTTCATGACGACCATTCACTCTTACACCGGTGATCAGCGCCTCCTGGACCTTGGACACAAGGACCTGCGACGTGCGCGCGCTGCGGCCCTGAATATCGTCCCCACCAGCACCGGCGCGGCTCGCGCCATAGGCGTGGTCATTCCGGAACTGGAAGGCAAGCTGGATGCCTTTGCCATACGCGTGCCCACCTCCACCGTGTCACTCATCGATCTCACAGCGGAGGTAGAACGCGCGACGACCACCGATGAGCTTCGCTCAGTCTTCAAGGAAGCTGCCGAGGGTAAGCTCAAGGGCATCCTCGGCTATAGCGAGGAGGCTCTCGTGTCGGTGGACTTCAAAGGTGACCCACGGTCCAGCATCGTGGATGCCGAGTATACGCAGGTCATACAGGGCAACATGGTCAAGGTGGTGTCCTGGTACGACAACGAATGGGGCTACACCGAGCGCCTGGTGGAGCTGGCCAAGTACGTCGGGGAGCGCCTGTAGACCGCCTTTCACCTGGGACATGTACGACAGTGCTCCCTCGCCTGCCAACCCTGCAAGCGGGTGCCATGGGGCCCGACTATCTCATAGAACCTGCGGAGTATGACGTGACCAAGAAGACCGTAAGGGATATCTCCGTCAGGGGTAAGCGTGCCCTGGTGAGAGTGGATTTCAACGTGCCACTGGACAACGGCGAGGTCGCTGACGATACTCGCCTTCGGGCCGCTCTGCCCACCATCCAGTATTTGCTGGAGCAAGGGGCGGCAGTCATTCTGATGTCGCACCTGGGCCGGCCGAAAGGAAAGGTCCAGGATGAGCTGAGGCTTGATCCCGTGGCCCGTCGCCTCGCGCAGCTTCTGGGTCGCGACGTGCGCAAGCTGGACGATTGTGTGGGTCCCGAGGTAGCAAGGGCGGCGAAAAGCCTGGAGCCTGGACAAGTTCTCCTGCTGGAGAATCTGCGATTCCATCCCCAGGAAGAGGAAAACGACCCGGACTTTGCCAGCGAACTGGCGTCCCTGGCCGATGTCTACGTCGACGACGCCTTCGGCACCGCTCATCGGGCTCACGCCTCTACCGTAGGGGTGGCTGCTCACCTGCCCGCCGTGGCCGGCTTCCTCATGGAACGGGAGTTGGAGGTGCTGGGCGGCCTCCTGGCTCACCCTGCCCATCCGTTCGTCGCCATACTGGGAGGGGCCAAGGTCTCCAGCAAGATCGGGATCATTCGCAGCCTGTTGACCAAGGTGGACCTCCTGCTCGTGGGGGGCGGCATGGCCAACACCTTCCTCAAAGCCCAGGGCCATGACGTGGGAGAATCCCTGGCAGAGGATGACCGTCTGGCCATGGCCAGGGAGCTACTCGATCAAGCGGGCGAGAAGGTGGTCCTGCCCGTGGACGTGGTCGTGGCCGATGCCTTCGCGGACGACGCCCACGTGCGAACCGTGGGCGTGGATCAGGTTCCTGCCGGATGGCGTATCCTGGATATCGGACCCCGGACGGTAGGCCTCTTCGAGGAGAAGCTGGCCTCGGCAGCCACGGTGGTCTGGAACGGGCCTATGGGCGTCTTCGAGTTCCCCAGGTTCGCCGCTGGCACCATCGCCCTGGCCAACAGCCTGGCCGGCACGAAGGCTACGACTGTGGTGGGGGGTGGAGACTCCATCGCAGCGCTCCAACAGGCCGGGCTGGCGGACAAGATGACCCACGTGTCCACTGGTGGCGGTGCGTCTCTGGAGTTCCTAGAGGGCAAAACCCTGCCCGGCGTAGCTGCTCTTCAAGACAAGAACGAGGCCAAAGCAGGTGACTGACCAGAACTTCGTCTCGTCGTTAGTGATTCCTGGCACCACCAAGATCGTGCTCCTGGTACTGGACGGCCTGGGGGGCGTGCCCCTCGAGCCAGGCGGCATGACCGAATTGGAGACCGCTCGCACGCCCCATCTGGACGCCCTGGCCCGAGATGGCGTGTGTGGCCTACATGACCCCGTCGGCCGGGGCATCACGCCGGGCAGCGGACCCGCCCACCTGGCGCTATTCGGGTACGATCCCCTCGAGCACCAGGTTGGCAGAGGCGTGTTGGAGGCGCTGGGCATCGGCTTCGAGCTCCAGCCAGGAGACGTCGCGGCGCGAGGCAACTTCTGCACCGTGGACGAGAAGGGGCGGATCACGGATAGGCGTGCAGGCCGCATCCCTACGGAGAAGGGCGCTGAGCTGGTCGACCTGCTTCGTTCCATCGCGCTGCCAGGCGTGCAGACGTTCGTGGAACCGGTGAAAGAGTATCGTTTGGTGGTGATCATCCGCGGGGAAGACCTGGCGGGCCCTCTCACAGAGACAGACCCGCAGCGGTTGGGGGTTGCGCCGCTGCCCGTCAAGGCGCTGCGACCCGAAGCCGAACGTACAGCCTCCTTGTTCAACCAATGGATCGCCCAGGCCCGCGCTATCCTGGCCGACCAGCATCCCGCCAACATGGTCACGCTGCGCGGCCTGGACAAGAACCCCGGCCTGCCCAGCATAGAGGAGCTCTATGGGCTCCGCGCAGCCGGCGTGGCCGTGTACCCCATGTACAGAGGCGCGGCTCGCCTGGTGGGCATGACGGTGTTGCCTACAGGGGAAAGCATCCAGGAGGAGTTGGAAGCCCTCAGAGCCCACTGGGAGGAGTACGACTTCTTCTTCGTTCACCTGAAAAAGATCGATAGTGCGGGAGAGGATGGCGACTTCGAGCGCAAGGTCTCGCTGATTGAAGACGTAGACAAGGTGGTCATCCCAGCCATCCTTCAACTGCTGCCGGACGTTCTCGTCGTCACCGGCGACCACTCCACTCCCGCCATGCTTCGTTCGCATAGCTGGCATCCGGTCCCCGTTCTCCTCTATTCCAAACACTGCCGCTCAGATACCAGCACATCGTTCTCCGAGCGTGGCTGCGCCAGAGGGGCACTGGGGCGCTTTCCGGCCACGGACATCATGCCGCTAGCTTTGGCCAACGCCCTTCGCCTCACCAAGTTCGGCGCCTAGACCTGCGCCCGCTGCTGCACCACGCGACCTGGGTATCGATTTGAAAGGAGACATTGCATGACTGACGAAGTGAACCCTCGCATCTTTCGGCAGTACGATGTGCGTGGACTCGTCGACCAGGACCTGACCGATGAAGTGGTGGAGATGCTGGGCAAGGGCTACGGCACTTATATGGTCGATCTCGGCCACGAGAGGGTGAGCGTAGGGCACGACGCGCGCGTGAGCTCTCCGCGCTTTCGCGACGCCTTGATCAAGGGTATCCTGTCCACGGGCATGGACGTGATCGACATCGGCATGGTGCCCACCCCGACACTGTACTTCTCTCTCTTCCAACTGGGTGTGCAAGGCGGAGTGATGATTACTGGCAGTCACAACCCTCCCGAATTCAATGGCTTCAAGCTGGCCGTGGGCCACATCACACTGTACGGATCACAGATACAGAGGATCCGCGAGATCATAGAAGCAGCCAGATTTCCCAAGGGGCAGGGAATCCTGACGGAACGGGATCTCAAACCAGAGTACCTGTCGATGCTGAAGGACAAGATCGGACGCTTCGACCGAGAGCTCAAAGTGGTGGTGGACGCCGGCAACGGGTTGGGAGGTATGTTCTGCCCGGAGTTGCTCCGCGATCTGGGCGCTGAGGCCTTTGGGCTGTTCTGCGAGGTTGACGGCACGTTTCCTAACCACCATCCAGACCCCACTATACCAGCGTATCTGACGGATCTGATCGCGGAAGTCGCCCGGCGAGAGGCTGATCTGGGAGTGGCCTACGATGGGGATTGTGATCGGCTGGGGGTCATCGACGAACGCGGCAACATCATCTGGGGCGATCAACTTCTCATCTTGTTCTCCCGTGAGATCCTGAAGCGCCAACCCGGAGCGACCATCATCTTCGAGGTCAAGTGCTCCCAAGCCCTACCGGAGGAGATCGAGAAGGCCGGCGGCGTTCCGCTGATGTGGCGTACCGGCCACTCCTTCATCAAGGGGAAGATGAAGGAAGTGGGTGCTCCCCTGGCGGGTGAGATGAGCGGCCATCTCTTCTTCGCAGACGAGTACTTCGGCTACGACGACGCCCTGTACGCCTCGCTGAGGCTGGTACGGCTCCTCTCCCGTTCTGACAAGAGCATCGGCGAGATGCTGGCTGACGTACCGCGCTACTTCTCCACGCCGGAGATTCGGGTGGACTGCCCGGACGACCAGAAATTCCAGATCGTTTCCGACCTGGTGGCGTATTTCAAGCAGCAGTACGAGGTAGTAGACGTCGACGGGGCTCGTGTGCTGTTCGGCGACGGTTGGGGCCTGGTGCGAGCGTCCAACACCCAGCCGGCGCTGGTCTTGAGGTTCGAAGCGAAGACCCCAGAGCGCCTGGAAGAGATCAAGCGCATCATCAGCTCCAGGCTGAGCGAGGTCTCAGGAATCCAGATACCGGAGTGATCTCCAGCAGGGGGAGATCTCCAAAGGAGAAGGTGGATGACTGACGGGAAAAGCCGCCAGGAAGAGTGGGCACAGATCGGGAGTGACATTGAAAGGAAGATCAAGAAGGAACTGGCCAACTGGGCTGGAGCCGACGAGGGCGATAGCTGGGAGACCATCGGCCAAATGATGGAGAGCAGAATCAGGGGCGAAGTCGCCGCGAACGTGGGAGGCCAGCCGGACGAGGATTGGGAGACCATCGGCCGGCGCATTGAAAGGCGAGTCAAGTCCGGCATGGGAGAATGGGCTGGGGCAGATCCTGAAGACGACTGGGACACTATAGGCCAGAAGGCAAGCGGCAGAATCAAGGCCGACATGGCCAACGCCGTGGGCGGCCAGCCCGACGAGGACTGGGAAGAGATGGGGAGACACATCGAGAACCGGATCAGGTCCGGACTCGGACAGTGGGCCGGCGCAGAAACAGATGACGACTGGGACGCGGTCGGCCGCAAGATAGAAGACAGGGTCAAGGCCGCACTGCGCGAATGGCTCAGCGAGTAGAGTCACCTACCTTTCGAAAGCTCTTTAACCCCCTCAGCATGGCGCGCCTGCGGCTGGCGAATCGCATCGTCATGCCGGCCCTCCACCTCTGCTACACCCCCCAGGGCTTCGTCACAGACGTGCTGGTCGATTCCTACGCCGAGCGGGCTGCCGGAGGAGTGGGACTGATCATCGTGGGGGGCTGCCCCGTCGATGAATGGGGCGGCGGACCGGACATGATCGGGCTCAGCAGGGATGAGTTTCTACCGGGGCTGAACAGGCTCACCGAGGCCGTGCACCGCCTGGGCACCCCCATCGCGGCACAGCTTTACCACGCCGGCCGGTATTCCCCCTCCGCCGAGATCGGCCTCCAACCCGTGGCACCTTCACCTATCGCCTCCCCGCTTACGCGGGAGACCCCCAGGGAGATGACGAGGCAGGACATCGAGCTGACCGTCAGCAACTTCGCCACCGCAGCCGGCAGGGCCAAGCAGGCAGGCTTCGACGCGGTCGAGATCAGCGCCTCTGCCGGTTATCTCCTCTGCCAGTTCCTGTCGCCGACCACCAACTCTCGGCAGGACGAATACGGGGGCAGTCTCGAGAACAGAGCGCGGTTTCCCCTGGATGTCGTTCACGCGGTGCGAGAAGCGGTCGGGCCTGACTACCCTATTCTGGTGCGCGTCGCGGGGAACGATTTCGTGGAAGGCAGCAACACCAACCCCGAGGCGGTTCGCTTCGCACAGGCCCTGGAGGGGGCAACCGCCGATGCCCTCGACGTGACCGGCGGATGGCACGAGACCCGCGTCCCGCAGATCACCATGGCTGTTCCCAGAGGCGCTTTCTCCTACCTGGCGCGGGGCGTGAAGCAAGCCGTGCACATCCCGGTCATTTCCAGCAACCGGTACAGCGATCCACTGCTGGCCGAGAGGATGCTGCGTCACGGCGTGGCAGACCTGATCGCCATGGGCCGCCCCCTCATCGCTGACCCTGAGCTGCCAAACAAGGCCCTCCAGGGCCGGATGGATGAGATCAACACCTGCGTGGCCTGCAACCAGGGGTGCTTCGACAACATCTTCGCCCGGCAGCCGGTCTGCTGCCTGGTCAACCCTCGAGCAGGGCGAGAGGGCTGGCACTATCCTGCGCCTGTGGAAAAGCCTAAGAGAGTGACCGTCGTGGGGGGTGGCCCAGGCGGGATGCGGGCCGCCGCCACCGCCTCATCGCGAGGCCACCAGGTGACGCTACTGGAGAGGACAGATCATCTGGGCGGGCAACTGAAGCTGGCCATGGTTCCGCCAGGAAGAGGGGAGCTCAGCAACCTGGTTCTGTCTCTGGCCTCGGCGTTGTCCAGAGAAGGGGTGGATGTACGGCTCGGCCTGGAGGCAACACCAGAGGCCGTCCTGTCCACCATTCCAGATACGGTCGTCGTGGCCACGGGAGCAGTGCCGGTGATGCCCGACATCCCGGGAACGGAAGGCCAGCAAGTGGTCCAGGCCTGGGACGTCTTGTCAGGCAAGGTTGACGTTGGCGATCAGGTGGTGGTACTGGGCGGCGGAGCCACGGGTTGTCTGGTGTCGCTCTACCTCGCGCAGATGGGTACTGCCGACGCTGCCACTTTGAGGTTTCTGGTCCAGAATCAAGCGGAAACCTGGGAGACTCTGGAGCAGTTGGTCTGGGAAGGCAGCAAGGACGTGACCTTAGTCGAGATGCGGCCCAAGTTCGGCACCGACATCGGGCTCACCACGCGATGGACCATTCTACAAGACCTGCACCGCTGCGGAGTGCACATGGTCGCCGAGGCCTTCGCCAAGAGGGTAACGCCAGGGGGCATCGACGTGGTCATCGGAGCAGACGAGAGGCATATCGCGGCAGACGCTGTGGTTCTAGCCGCGGGGCTCACTCCCCTGGACCACCTCTACCGCGACCTGCAGGGCCGCGTGAACGAACTGTACCTGATCGGCGATGCCAGGGAGCCACGGAAGGCGTTCGACGCCATTCGCGAGGGCTTCGAGACAGGCATGACCATTTGAGCACCGTGCTTGCAGAGGAGCAGGACGTCCAGTAGAATACGCTCATTCTCCTCGGGGGAGCGACCGCAAGGGAGGGAAGAAAGTGACCGGAGAAGAGTACCGAAGAAAGGACGAAAAGCACGAGAAAGAGGAAAAGGAAGAGAAGGACCGGGGCGAGCGAGAATGGGACAAGGGCGAGCAGTGGTCGGGCGGCGACGCACTGGGTCCCTTGATCTGGGGCCTGGTCCTGATCTTCGCCGGACTGGCGTTCGCGGCCGTCAACCTCGACATCTACCCCTGGCTCACCTGGAGCAACGTGTGGAGCATCATCTTCATCGGTGCCGGGCTGCTCTTCCTCCTGGAGGCCATTATCCGCATCCTGATGCCCACCTACCGCCGTCCAGTGCGAGGGCGCATCATCCTGGCTTTCGTCGCCCTGGCCATAGGTCTCGGCGGAATCATCGGATGGGAGGTGACCTGGCCGCTGATCGTGATCGCCGTCGGTCTGGCCATAATCGTCGGCGTCTTCGTCAGGCCCCGGCCCTAAGCCAGCTCTAGGCTAGAGCCGACCCAGGTCCATCGTGACCAACTGGTCCCACCAATAGCGAAGGTGGGAGATCGTCCTGTCCCGCCCAATGCAGCGAAAGTAGGGAGCCTCAAAGGCCCTGATCAGATCGCCGATCTTATAGCGAGGCAGGATGGGCGTCGAGACCACGAGGCTGCCGGTCTCACCCGGCCTCATGTCGTACATCATCTTGAGTCCATCGTGGGTCTGCACCTCGAAAAAGAACAGGTCGTAGTTGGGCACCCAGGCCCGCTTCTCGTCTCGCTGCTGTCCGAACATCCCTTCCGTCGTGCCGTAGATCTCGGCGATGTCCGCAGGCCCGTACAGGGCCCTCAACACAGGCTGGTACTTCGTATTGATCCCCGGCACGCTCCCCAGGGTCATGATGCGCACCCGCCACAGATCCTTGGGGTAGACCTTGTGCGTGTGGTGCAGGTACCGCCCAAAGTCCACCGCCGTGGGCGCCACCCCGCCCACGATGGTGACCTCCTCGTTCCTGCACCGCTCGTAGGCCAGCTCGAAGCGCCGCTCCCAGTCTGCGATAGTCTTTCCCCCACCCAGGGCGTCGATCTCGTCTTGGGTGGGCAGAGACCGCAGGGGAGTGGCCTCAGTGGTATGCTTCACGTAGATACCGGAACTGTACCCGTACTCCACCTCACGATCCCCCGCCTGGACCGTACCGACCACGGAAGGGAAGTTCAGGTTCAGATTCACCCCTTGAAGCACCTCCAGCCGATTCGAGCGGGCGACGTAATTCATCAATGCTCGACCAGCGCTGACTCGCATCTTGAGGTCGGTGGCGGTCATGGGGATGAACTTGGACTCGCCCTTGGTGGTGCCTCTGGTGATAGCCCAACCGACGGGAGGTTCGTAGAGCAGCAGGCGCTCCTCACCGGCCAAAACCCGGTCGATGAGGGGTTTCATCTGCTCGTAGGTGGTCACCGGAAAGGCTACACGGTACTCCTCGACCGACCCTACCTGGTCAGCGCCGTGGTCAGCACCATAGTCTGTCTGAGCATAACCCTGGAGCAACCCTTCCAGCACCGCTTGCTGAGCCGCCCCCGGGTTGGCAACCGCCTCGTGCCAGGGGCGCAGGAACCGTTCCAGCATCCTGAACCTTGCTCCTCTCTCTGCCGCGGAGGGGTCTTCGCGGGTCGCTGCCATGCCACTGATTCCCTGGAGGGCTGTCCCCTCACCGGCCGGTTGCCGAGGGCAAGAACTGCGCTATGCGGTCCGTCACGGTGTCTTGAATGCGGTGGAGATCCTCCTCTGTCTTGCCCTCCATCCTCACCGACAACGCGGACTGGGTATTCGAGGCTCTCACCAGCGCCCAGCCTCCGTCGAATCCGATGCGCGCGCCGTCTATGTCGATCACTTCGTGGGTCTGGATGAAGGACTCCTTGATCGCCTCTACGACACCGAATTTCTCAATCTCCGAGCAAGGTATGCGCATTTCAGGCGAGGTATAATACCGTGGCAACTCGTCCAGTAGCTCGGACAGCGGGCGCTCCACTCTGGAGAGATACTCGACCAACTTGCCGGCAGCCAGCAGCGCGTCGTCGAAATTCAGTGGTGGATCGTTGTAGAAGACGTGTCCGCTCAGCTCCACTCCCAGGGCAGCGTTCTCCTGCCTCATCTTCTGAAGGATGTAAGCGTTGCCGCACCGGGTCATGAGGGGGATGCCCCCGTGTCCCGCGAGATCGTCGATCAGGCTCTGGGAACAGCGCACGTCCAGAACAACCTTGGCCGGTCCTCCGTCCAGGAACTCGCGGGCCAGGAGGGCCACGTATTTGTCAGTGGAGACCATGGCGCCACGCTCGTCGACCACACCCAGGCGGTCCCCATCGCCATCGAAGCCCAGCCCGAGGTCAGCCTTCTCCCTCACCACGGCCGCCTTCAACTCGCTGACGTTCCCGTCCACAGTGGGATCTGGCTCGTGGTTTGGAAAACGCCCGTCGGGCTCGCAATAGAGCGGCAACACTGCGCATCCCAGGTCCTCCATGAGCTGACTCGCCAGCAGGCCAGCCGACCCATTCCCACCGTCGACTACCACCTTCAGCCGCCGGTTCACGTGTAAACGATCCCGGATGCACTTCGCGTACAGCGGCAATACGTCCAGCTTCTCCATGGATCCGTTCCCGGCCTCGTACTGGTTCTTGGCGATCAAGCGCTCCACGTGCTGTAGCCCTTCCCCAGCCAGAGGATACGGCCCGACCTGCAGCTTGAGGCCGTTGAATTCCGCTGGATTGTGACTGGCGGTGACCATCACCGCCCCGTCGGCCAGCGTGGTTTCTTGAGCGAAGGACAGGGCGGGCGTGGGAACGACACCGATGTCCAGCACCTGACAGCCCGTCGAGAGCAGACCCTCAGTCACCGCAGAGAAGAAACGCTCTGAAGAGATGCGCACGTCCCGTCCCACGACAACCTTGCTGCGGCCCGTCGTGCGCTGGATGTAGGTACCAAAGGCCCTGCCAATCGTCTTTATGGCCCCGGTGGTCAAGTCGGCGTCCGCCACGCCGCGTATATCGTATTCCCTGAACACGGCCCGGCTGACCGACAGCCTGGCCTGGAAGGCGTAGTCTCTCAAGATCCCAGAGACAGACTGGGACAGTTTGAGGGGATCGTGGCGCAGAACCACCTTCTCCACACCGTTGGTGCCCTGCCCCAGGACCTCCTGCACGAGGTCTCTCTCGATCAGCAAGGCGCCTTCCACCAGCACCAATTCCTCTGGTGTGTCCTCGAACAAGATGATCTGTGTGTCGTCCTTGACCACAGGCACAGAGCGCACGGGCTCTGCCGACACGCTCCGATACCGGGCCAGGACGGAATCTGCGATCCTCCCACCGCTGCTCACCAGGACGTAGTCCAGCCGGAAACCACAGCTATTCTGGATGGCACGCACGTGGTCGGCGACGGAGTAGCCCTCCGTCACGTTGGGCTGGGTCATGATGTTGCAGACGAATATCTTCCTGGCGGGACCCCTCTTCAGGATCTGATTGATCTCGGGCACCAGCAAGGTGGGGATGATATTGGTGAACAAGGATCCCGGTCCGATGACCACCGCGTCGGCCGCCTCCAGAGCCTCCACGACTTCGGGCGAGGCGGTCACAGGAGCTCCAGGACCATCGTCAGCCGTGGACTCCAGCCACACCTTCCTGATGGGCCCTCCATCCTCTCTCCACAAGATCTGAGACTCGCCCGCCAGGACCCTTCCGTCCTGGAGCTCGGCGCACACGCGAACCTTGTCCGTGGTCGGAAAGAGTACTTCTTCTCCAGATGTCCCCAGCCCTCGACGCAGCTTGGCAAAGGCCGCGCCACTACCGATAGGCGGAACCACCCCTGTGATCTGCCAGGGCACTTCCTTGGCGATGCGCAGCAGCATCGACAGCCCCTCAGTGCCCGCGAAGACTACCACCTTGGGCTTCTCTGCGGGGCCGTGATAGTAGTCGTAGACGACGTCCACCAGGCTCTCGTTAGCCGCCTTTCTGGCCACGAAGGGCATGACCAGGGTCTGACTCAACTTGAAGAACGAGACGACCACCAGAGTGATCCCGACAGCGCCCAGCAGGATACCACGATGCAGGTGTGGAATGAACTGCAAGGTCAGGTAGTAGACGTAGGAGGGGAACGGTGCTGTGCGGTAGAGGTGTACCAGCACGTAGGCGAAGCCCAGGCTGAGGAGCATGATCCCCAGGAAGAGCGCCAGCAGCCAGCGCTTGATGTGCCACCCCGGCAGCAACAACCTCAGCACCCTGCTGGTCCTGATTCGCGTCCTCAA
This sequence comes from Anaerolineae bacterium, assembly GCA_034411995.1. Taxonomy (GTDB): domain Bacteria; phylum Chloroflexota; class Anaerolineae; order UBA7937; family B3-Chlor; genus JAUVXJ01. The sequence goes on from DAOUME010000026.1 coordinate 237,712, forward strand.
GTCCCTGTCACCCATCCACGCCCACCTGCTATTCTGCCTGCCACAGCTATGGTGACCTCACGCGGCGACGCCCCTTGATCACCAGCGGTCGTCGAACGCCAGGATCCCAGAGGAAATCTCCCCTGCACAGCATTCGGCCAGCTCATGCTTGAGCAGTATCTTGACCTCCTCCAGCCGCTGAGGAGTCTCGGCCTCGAAGACGACGCCGATACTGGGCGACGTGTGGGAAGCCCTCACCGATGCCCAGCCACCCTCCAGTTCGATGCGCAGTCCATCCAGGTCCACCAGCTCATACCGCTGGTCAAAGTGCTGCCGCACGCGATCCATGACTGCAAACTTGTACTCATCGGCGCACGGTAGCCTCACCTCGGGAGCAGAGCAGTAGCGAGGGATTTCCGACCTCAACTCCGAGACGCTGCAGCCCGAGCGGGATACCGCCTCCAGCAGTTTCACAGAAGCGAAGATCCCGTCGTCGAAGTCGAACAACTCATCCCCGAAGAAGATGTGTCCGCTGGCCTCGCCTCCGACCAAGGCCCGGCTGCGTTTCACCTCCCCCATCACCCGCGTGTAGCCCGTAGGAGCCATGTGGGGGACCCCGCCGCCGGCCTCGATGACGTCGATCAGAGCGCGTGATGACAGCATGTCGAAGACCACGGTTCCCTGCTCGTGCTTGAGCATCTCACCTGCGATGAGGGCCACGATGAGATCACCGGACAGTATCTCCCCTTCTCCAGTCACCAGGCCCAGGCGGTCTGCATCTCCGTCATAACCGAATCCCAGGTCCGCTTTGTGTTCCAGCACGGCATGAGCCAGGTCCCGCATGTTGTTCGCCTCGCTGGGGTCGGGCAGGTGGTGGGGAAAACGACCATCCAGGTCGCAATACAGCTCTACCACCCCGCATCCCAGTCTGCGGAACAGCTCCGGCGCCACCAACCCCGCCGTACCGTTCCCCGCGTCCACGACCACCTTGAACTTGCCCTTGATGCATACTCGCTGTTCGATAGCAGCCAGGTAGGCCTCCGCCAACCCGTGCTCCCTGGAGAGACTTCCGCTGCCCTCGTTGAAGGGACCTTGCTCCGCCCTTTTCCTCAGCCCCTGGATCTCCTCACCAGTCAAAGGCAGGGTACCCTTCCGCAGCTTCAAGCCATTGTACTGAGGAGGGTTGTGACTGGCCGTCACGACCAGGCCCCCGTCAGCACCCAGGTGTTTCATGGCGAAATAGACCATCGGCGTGGTGACCACGCCGGTGTCCATGACTTCGCACCCCGTGCCTACCAGGCCCGAAATCAAGGCTCGGCTCAGCCCTGCGGAACTGGTCCTTCCATCTCGCCCTACCACCACCCTTCGACCGCCGCTTTGCCCGACCATCGTCCCGTAGGCGGCGCCAAGGATGGTACAAACCTGAGAGTTCAGATTCTCGCCGGCGATGCCTCTGATGTCGTATTCGCGGAAAATAGCGGGGTCCAGCAACAACTGGGATCTCCTCGAGGCCCAGGATGAGATGTCGCGACTATTCTACAGCAGCTAGGAGGTAGTGGCAAGCACCCCGGTCGAAACACGTGCGAGGCTGCCGTCGGCCCTCCGGCAGCGAGACACGGCTGGTCGAACGAGAGGGTATCTCAGGCAAGGACCGGTGCTTTGTGGTACAATTGGATCAAGGCAGCCGCAACGATCTCTTCACAGGGAGCCAGCTAACGGACGGCTGGGAAGGAGAAGGAGCTGGATGAGGAGCGTCAAAGGGTACTTCCTGAGCACCTGTGGCTGGTGCAAGAAGACCAAGCGTTTGCTGGATGAGAACAACGTCGACTACGAATACGAGTATGTGGACCTCTTGAGCGGAAGTGAGAAATCACGGGTCCTGGAAGAGGTCTCCCAGTACAATCCGCGCAAGAGCTTTCCCACTGTGGTGGTCAGCAACGGGGAGACTGAAGTCGTCGTCGGGTTCCAGGAAAGTCGCTTGCGGGAGGTGCTGGGGTTATGAGCTCACCAGAAGCCGAAGCGTTGTACGGACGATTGAAACGTGAGGCAGAAGCCGGAGGCTACTTCCTCAATCCTGACCGGGAGTTCGTCCTCGGCCTGATGGACGGCCTGCTCGCCAACCAGCGACGGTACGGGTACCAGTCCTGCCCTTGCCGGCTGGCGGAGGGATCCAGAGAGAAGGACCTGGACATCATCTGCCCGTGTGACTACCGGGATCCGGACCTGGACGAGTACGGCGCCTGCTACTGCGCTCTCTACGTCTCTGAGGAGATAGCTTCCGGCGAGAAGGAAGCCGAGCCGGTGCCGGAGAGGCGAGGAACGGCACCCGAGCCTACGAGAGAAGAGCACGCGCAGGAGTTGGTCGGGATCACGCGCGGCGGCATTCCCGTGTGGCGCTGCAAGGTGTGCGGCTATCTTTGTGCCCGTCCTCAACCTCCCCTCAAGTGCCCCATCTGCAAGGCGGACAAGGATCGCTTCGAGCGCTTCGCGTGAGCGAGAAGCGCCGGCGGCCAGGGCTGCTGGGCTTCTCGGGTGCTGCCCCTTGCGCCGCGAGGCACCACGGCCTGATCCTCCGCCCGACCCTAGAAGCCCAGGGCGCAGCCGTCCTTGCGCGGGTCGGAACCGCCCTCGAGCACTCCGCTATCGCCATGCACGGCGATGATCTGACCTCCTCCGAAGCCGGACCAGAAGGCGGGCTGGAACAGGATTTGGTGTCCCCTGGCCTCCAGGGCCTGGCACGTCTCGGCGGGTACCCCGGTCTCGATGGAGACCTGGGGCCCTCCGCGTTCGTCGACCCGAAAGCGCGGCGCGTCCAGGGCCGCTTGAGGGTCCAGTCCATGGTCCACCAGGCTAGACAAGACCTGCAAGTGTCCTTGGGGCTGCATGAACCCGCCCATGACCCCGAAACTCAGCCACAGTGACCCGTCGCACAGGGCCATGGCGGGGATGATGGTGTGGTAGGGCCGCTTGCCACCGGCCAGCGCGTTGGGGTGCCCCTCTTCCAGGACGAAGCACGCGCCCCTGTTCTGCAGGCAGATCCCTGTGCCTGGCACTACCAGGCCCGATCCGAAGCCGTAGTAGAGGCTGTTGATGAAGGACACCGCGTTCCCATGGCGGTCCACCACGCTCAGATAGACCGTGTCCTGGTGCTCAGGCTGACCCGGCGCGGCCAGGGGGAGCGTCTTGTCCGCAGCGATCAGCTCTCTGCGATGAGCTGCGTACTCCCTGGACAGCAGCTCCGAGACAGGCACCTCGGACATCGACGGGTCAGCCACGTACCGCCCTGCATCTACCATCCCCAGGCGCATGGCTTCGATCATCCAGTGCCACCTGTCGGCAGCGAAGTACTCCATGCCTCCCAGATCGCAAGCCTCCACGATATTGAGGGCCAGCAGAGCCGCCAACCCCTGGCCGTTGGGCGGATGCTCCAGGAGTTCCACGCCGCGATAGTTGGTCCCTATCGGTATCTCCCACGTCGCGCTGTGGGTAACCAGGTCGTCGATGGTTAGGTATCCTCCCTTCTCCTGCACGCAGGTCGCTATCTTCTCGGCCAGAGGTCCATGGTAGAAGGCTTCACAGCCCTCCTCGGCGATGGTGCGCAGGGTTCGCGCCAGATCAGGCTGGCGATGGAGCTCCCCAGGCCTGGGGGCAGGCAGGTACACCCGCGCCGCCTCTCGGTCCTCTGACAGCTTCTGCTCCGCTTCGCGCCAGGCCGCGCTGATTCTCTCGGTCACCGGGAAGCCATCCTCTGCGGTGAAGATCGCCGGGCTAAGGCACTCACCGAGGGACATCGTCCCGAAGCGCTCCAACAGAGCGGCCCACCCGCTCACGGTGCCGGGCACCGTCACTGACAGCGCACCGGTCAGGGGCACCTCCCGCAGACCCAGCCGCTGGGCTTGCTCCAGCGTGAACGCCTGGGGGGCGCGACCGCTACCGTTGAGGGCAGTCACGTGGCGAGCGCTGGCTTCGTAGATGAGGGCGAAGCAATCACCCCCGATTCCGGTAGACATCGGCTCCACCACGTTGAGCATGGCCGCGGTCGTGACCGCAGCATCGGCGGCGTGACCTCCGTCCATCAGCACTCGCAGGCCCGCCATGGCGGCCAGCGGCTGACTGGTGGCCACCATGCCCTGCCTGGCCACTACGGGTGAGCGCCGAGATGGGAAACTCTGATGCTTCAACGATACCTCCCGGAACGCTATGTATGTGGGCCAAAACAAGCCCCGCTCATGTACCTTGGCACGACAATCATCATACCACAATTGGCTGGTGCGGTCAAGCGACCGCCTGGAAGCACATCCGGGCGCGTAGGACCGGACCGGGCACAGGCTCGTGTTTCCAAAACCGCCTGAACGCAAGAGGGTCCCACACCGTCGCGCGGACCTGAAGACCTTCCCAGCGTGCACGCACCCTGGTGGTGCCAGACTCGCTGCCGAGGCCCGGCCTGGCACAGCGTAGGCCTGACTTGGCAACTGGGTTGCCAACTGTGGTATAATTCGCGGTGTATTAAGGTCCAGCAGGTCCGAAAGATGAACGCTTTCTCCGTTCGACGGGTGTCAAAAGGCGATATGCAGCACAAAGCGCCGTTCGCGCCCTGGGTGGCGTGCGAACCACTGGACGAACAGAATCTCGAGTTGCCTCGGAACGGTAAAGCCGGAACAGTCCGTAGGAGGCTCAGTGGCGATATCGTACCGAAATGGTGTCGAGGTCCTGGTAGAGTGGAGACAGTGGAGAGAAACGGTATGGGCGCATTGTCCATACGCCAGCCACGACAGGAGGAAATGCAGCGCGCAGCTTTGCCCGTGCGACGTGGCACGAATCAGCCTGTGGATGAACACCATCTCCGGGTATCTGGGAACCGTGAAGCTGGTGAAGTAGCTGGGGAGAAAGAACGGAAACGGCAAGGAGCGAGGCCCGTCTTCCGGGAATGGAGGGACAGCCGAACAGTTAGCCCATACCGACCGGTGACCGGGACGAGTACCGGGAACCTGGCCCCGGCTCTCGCCTTTGTCTGGACCACCATCTGACAGCTCCCCCGGCGCCCTCCCGCTGCATCACTGCGCGGGATTAGCCATGGCTTGTCCGCAACTAGACTCTGCCAAGCGCTGCTTCGGTTGACCGGCCAGGTCGAGCCGATTGACGGTCTGGCGTGCGGAACGAAAGGCCCCGGCAGATGGGCGCGAGGCACACGCCGTCCGCCTCAGGGTATAGAAAAAGGCCCTCCCAGGGGGGCCTTTTGCCAGATTCATCCTGCCGCCCTGAACCCTTCAGCCTCGCTCCTCGCAGCGCCGGGTTCGCCTCGTTCCAGGCTTCGGCCTCTGGTGCGCTAGCCGGTGAGGGAGAACAACCGGGCGACGTCATCCGCTTCGTGAAGATGCGTCACGAAGCGGATGAGCTGCTCCACCCGCTCCTGGTCCAGCTCGCGACCGGCCAGCCCCCTGAACTTGTCCTCGATGTGCTCCTGCGTCACCGGGTTCCGGTAGTCTCCCTTGGGGTCGTCGACCACCGAGGTGTACTCCGTCCCGTCTTCCATGGTCACGACGACTGCGCACGAGTAGTGCTCCGGGTAGCGTCGCTCGAACTCCTCATCCACCACCCAGTCCACCTTGGTCATCAACTCGCGCACGTCCGGACGATGGATGTTCATCTCGGTGAAGGTGTCGGCGTCGATCCGGCCATCGATGAGGGCGATGGCGGCTTGCCACGGCATGCTGAACTGCGTGTCCACGACGTTCTGTGGATCACGCTTCCTGGGCATGGCCAGCAAGCGAATGGTGTAGTCAGAAGAGCGCACCAGGACGTGCTTGATCTTGCGCCAGTCAGGAGCATACCTGGCCACGATGTCCAGACAAGCGTCCAGGTGGCCCGCTGAATAGCGGCAGCAAGGGTAGACCTTGATGCTGGAGTTGGCGAACGTCCATTCGTCCCCAAGTCCATCAGTGATCAGACTGGTGTCGTACTGGCGCTGGTACGAATAGGCCTGCATAAACCCATCTTGCCCCTCGATGATCTCTGGCGGACCGTCGAACCCCTTCTGCGCCATCAGGGCCGAGATGATGCCCACCATGGCCGGGTGTCCGGCCTGGAGCCTCTTGGTGTACGACCCCGACGTGTTCCAGGCCATCAAGCCGCTCACCTGGCTGCCGGCGATGCCCTGAGCATGGACCGTCTGCTCCACGTCCAGTTTCAGCAACTTGGCTGCCGAGATTGTGGCGCCAAAGGTCCCGCAGGTGCTGGAGGGGTGGAACCCCTGGTAGTAGGTCTTCCCCAGGAAGGCGGAACCCAAGCGACAGACCACCTCGTTACCCAGCGCGATGGCCTCGATGACCTCTTTCCCGCTGGCGTGCAGCTTCTCGCCCAGGGCCAGGCTGACGGGGATGGTGGCCACGCTGGGATGGGCATTGGACTCGTTGTGGTCGTCCGCAAAGTCGAAGGCGTAGCCCTGGATGGCGTTGGCGAAGGCCGCGTGGGGCGCCGCCACCTTCCGGCCGCGGCCAATCACGGTGCTCTCCTGCGGCCCGTCCAGCTCCAGGGCCAGCTCCGTGGCGATCCTGCTGGACTCGATCTTCTTTGAGCCGATCATAGAGCCCATCAGGTCCAGGACCAGGTTCTCGGCCCGCCGGCTTACGTTCTCTGGCAGATTCTCGTATCGCAGGCCCACCGCCAGTTCGGCTATCTGTTCACTAATCGTCTTGCTCTCAACCACCTCTGAACAACCTCCATCGACTGATGTGAGACCTCAATCCGGTCCCTCTACGTACAGGTTCCGCCACCCGCTCACTCGGCGAGACAGAACGTCAGACACACAGTGCACGTCCCCCTGATCTTGACATGTCCCCACTGCTGTCTGGCCCTCCCGGACTTTGCTGTGCTTCATTATCCAACCATGTTACACCTTACGCAACTTCGTTTCGCACAACAACATAATACTCCACTTCTTGAGGGCCGTCAAGCTGGGGGAAACGAGCCGTGTCGGGGGGTGGAGCGCTAGAGCTTCGACCTGGGTGGCCAGAGGATTTGCCCACGAAGGGGTCGCTCAAGATGATGAGCTATCTCAGATGCCAGCCCCTCACGGGGATCGATTACTCCTGCACGATTGAGCGCGGAGGGCTCACCCTGCCCTCAAGGCCGAGTCCTTCAGCTCTCGCTTGAGCAGTTTGCCGGTGCTGCTCTTGGGGAGTTCTTCGACTACGACAAACTCCTTCGGAACCTTGAAACCAGCCAGACGAGTTTTGAGGAACTCTCTGAGCGAAACGGGATCCACGTGGTGGCCTTCCCGCTCAGTGAGGAACGCCGTCACGCGCTCTCCGTACTCCTCGTCGGGCAGGCCCACCACGGCGCATTCCAGCACTCCGGGTCGGGTGTAGAGGACCTCTTCGACCTCCCGTGGATAAACGTTCTCGCCACCAGTGATGATCATGTCCTTCAGGCGGTCCACGATGTAGACGTAGCCGTCCTCGTCCATCACTCCGATGTCACCGGAACGGAACCAATCGCCCCAGAAAGCCGACTCCGTCTCTCCAGGATTGTTCAAGTACCCCTTGGTGATGTTAGGTCCCCTGATGCAGATCTCGCCCCGCTCGCCTCGTTCCAGTTTGTTTCCCTCGAGATCCCGGATCTGGACCTCCACCAGATTGGCCACCGTGCCCACAGAGCCGATCACGTGCCGATAGTAATGGTTGTAGGTGACCATGGCGGCACTCTCGGTCATGCCGTACGACTCGTAGATATTGAATCCGGTCTCCGCTTTCCACTCTCGCACCACCTCGGCGGCCATGCTGGCCGCAGCCGAGAAACAGTAACGGACCGAACCTATCTTCTCCCGCAGGCCCGGCACCCTGAGCAGTCGGATGTAGATGGTGGGCACGCCAAAGAATTTGGTGACTTGATGACGATGGATAGTCTCCAATACTTTCTCCAGATCGAAGCCGGGCAAGAGAACGATTGCCCCACCGCTGTGCACTGTAGCACCCAGAATGTGGATCTGACCAAACACGTGATTCAGAGGCAGGTAGCAAAGAGCTCGATCGTGGGGGCTGGAGCGCTCATAGTGCGCGATGTTGAAGACTGACGCCTGAATGTTCTGGTGGCTCAGCATGGCCCCTTTGGGGATACCGGTGGTTCCGCCCGTGTAGAGAATCGCCGCCGTATCGTGCCGATCTCGATCGACCGTCCTGAACTCCGGAGTCCCTTTCTCGGCAAGACGCCTCCAGGAGATGTCCCCATGATCGCAGACGATCACCTCGAGACGCGGCCACTCCCTGCGGTCCTTCAAGTCGTCCAACTTCTCGTCCGTGGTGAGGAGAACCTTCGGCTGACAATCTCTCAGGGTTCTGCAAAGCTCATCTTTCATCAGCAGGTGTGAGAAGGGTGCTGCCACCGCACCAGCCTTGAGGGCACCGAAGTAGAACACCAGCCAGGCATAGGAATTGGGAGCACAAAGCCCCACGTGGTGCCCAGGTTGCACGCCAGCCCCGACGAGGGCTGAGGCTATGCGATTGGCATCTTGACGGAACTCAGAGAAGGTGACTGTCCTGTCTCCCTCGATAATGGCGGGGTGTCCGGGGAAATACCTGGCCGCTTGATCGAGACTGGCAGCTACGTTCATTCTCTTCCCTCTCTTTTCTCACCATGGCGACGGGAGGAGCGGCCAGAAACGAAGCCCGAGACCACGCCCTCTGGCAGTCTACGTCTCGGGCGGCCATGTCTCCCCTCACCACTCGTACCCACAGTGGCTCGTGCCGCCTGGCGTCCAAGGCCACCATGTGGGAGCGCTGGAGGGATGCTCAGCCGCGGTTAGTCAGCGAGTGAGCTGGCGCGCAATCACCAGGCGCTGGATCTCGGCTGTCCCCTCGAAGATCGGATATGCCCTCGCGTCCCTCATGTACCTCTCCACAGGATACCTGGCTGTGCACCCATCAACTCCCAGCAACTGTACCGCGGCACTGGTCACCTCTACGGCGGTGTCACCGGCGAAGCACTTGGCCATCGCCGATTGCCGGGTGTTGCGCTCACCACGATCTCCGAGCCAGGCTGCGTGCCAGCAGAGCCAGCGAGCCGCCTGGACTTTGATAGCCATGTCAGCCAGCAGCAGTTGACCGCCCTGCCAGGAACTGCGCTCCTGTCTCGTAGCAGTTCTCTGCTTGACGTAGCCGACGGCCACCTCCAGCGCCGCCCGGGAAATGCCCACCGCCTGGGAACCGACCACAGGCCGAGAGGAATCCAACGTCTTCATGGCGATCTTGAACCCGTCTCGGCCACTACCCAGTTGGTAGCGAGCCGGGATACGGACCTCCTCGAAGATCACCTCACGGGTGTCGGATGAGCGTTGGCCCAGCTTGTCCTCTTTCCTGCCGTGAGAGACTCCCGGGGTGTCCGCAGGGACCACGAACGCCGATAGGCCCCTGGACCTCAGGTCGGGATCCTCCTGGGCAATCACCGCATACAGGCTCGCCACTCCACCGTTGGTGATGAAGCGTTTGGTCCCCTCGATCACGTACTCGTCCCCGGACTTCCGGGCCATGGTGCGGATGGAGCCCACGTCGGAACCCGCCCCCGCCTCCGTGACGCACAGGGCCGCCTGATTGGGCCCCGAGCAGTGGCGTGGCAGGAGCTCTTCCTTCAGCTCGTCGCTGCCAGCGAGTAGTAGAGGCAGCAGACCCAGGATGTTTCCGTAGAGACCGACCTCCACGCCGCCGCAGCCTGCAGCCAGCTCCTCGGCAATGAGGCAACCCTCCAGACTGCCCAACCCTCCGCCGCCGTATTCCTTGGGCACCCCATAATGGAGCAAGCCAAGCTCGAAGCACCTCTCAACGATCTCCTGAGGGTACCTCTGCTCACGGTCCAGCTCGGCCGCCAGGGGCGCTAGCTCCTCCTCGGCGAAGTGCCTGGCCAGGTCACTAAGGGCCTGTTGGTCCTTGTTCAGGCTAAAGTCGACCATCCTCGACCTCTGTCAGTGGCAAACACCCGGCATCGGCCATCGCCGGATGAGGAGTTGGTGCTCACCCAGGTGATCACCTCGTACTCTCAGCTTCATGGACCGCGGAGATCTGACCTTGCCTGCCAGACCCGGACCGAGGGCCGTGATCGGGAGGTCTGTCCCCAGCGCAACGCGCGCAGAGCGCAGTACCTACCTTCCTGGTGTCAACGAGACAGGCTGCTGTTGCCTGCTTCAGCATCGAGGAGCATCGCACGCCAACATGTCGCACTCGTCGTCAGTCATCTGGCGGGCTCTGACCCAACTCGACTAGAAGTCTCCGCACGAGCTCCGGTCCATCCGGTCCATAGGCAGGAAGCGCCCACGGCATATCATGTAGCGTGTGGAGCAGCGAGCGCAACAGGTCATAGGGCACAGATATCAGTTGCAGACCCTCCGCAAACAGCTTCCTGCGCCTCATCCCATGGCCAAAACCGGTGGTGACGTAGTTCAGTTCCCCGGTCAAGTAGGGCTGGATGAGAACCCATGCACATCCTATGGCGCTGGAGAACTTGCTTGACCACATCCGCCCTGTTCTGTAGCTCATGGCCCTGAGCAGGATCTCCGCCTGGCTGGTATTGGCCAGGAGGACCAGGACATCTGGTTCGAAAGCGAGCTTGTCTAGGGGTGAAAAGGCGACGTAGTTGACGACGCCTCTACCTATCTTGGGGATATACAGATACAGCCTGCTCGCCGCCCGCGGCTCCTCGAAGATCTTGAGCCCGGCTCCGAACCGCCCGCTTACGAAGGCCTCCGTTGCCTCTGCTTGACCCAGCACGTATGGCCCTGCCGGGCAGGTATGGTTTTCTGAGTCCGCGTAGAAGGCGTTCCCTTCCTGCGCCCGCTTGAGCATCTCGCAGAGGGCCATGCTCTCAGCCAGCCTATCGACGGCGTCTGGTCGTTCCACGAGAAACTTGACTCCTACGGGCTGCACGTCGAAGTGAAACTCGTCCAAGATGGCCAGATCGTCTTCGGTGAGAGTCATCCCGACCTCCCGCAGCTACATCTCCAAGGGTTTAAGAACGGTGGCCTGGCCCTGATCGGCGGGAGAGCCTACCTCTACGGTGCCGCGTCTTCGCTCAGCCCCATGGGGCCTTCGTCGCACCAGGCGGTCTCCAAACGTGCTGCGCGCTATGTAAGTACACAGCGCACAGCGTGCACGACTAATCCAAGACCGGTGTGCAGGCTTTCTCACACTTGGGACCAATGCACCGCTGAGGCCCGCGCTGGCGTCCGGGGGCTCCAGATCTGGAGCCCCCGGAGCAGTGGTTACTCGTGCTTGTAGATGTGGCGAAGCGGATAGTTGCCCACGTCTACAATCTTCCCGTCCTGTATCTGCTGAACGCGCACCTCCTCCATACCCTCCACATCACCCGGACCATAGGTCAGCGGCGTACTGGTCAAGCCACCGGTGTCCAGACCTTCGATCCCGTAGAAGCCGTACTCCAGCACATCGACCGGCGTGAGCTCGTCCGCTGGCACCTGCTCCACGGCAAGCCTTAGGGCCTCAACCTGGATCATGGCCTCGATGACGCCGTGAACGTACATAATGTGGGTAACCGGGTCGTCGGGACGATAGGTGTCCTGCAGCTCGTGGCAAAACTGCATGCCTGGGCCGGTGTCATCCCAAGATGGGTAGCCGCCGCCGACTACGAAGCCCTCACCCAGGTCGCCCATGGCCGGCAGGAACACCTGAAGGTGGCTCGGTGTGGCACAGGCAAACGTGATCTTGTAGCCCAGATGGGGTCCCATATCCAGCCTGACCGCCTCTTTGATCGTCGGCTGGGAACCGGGGTTGATCATGACCCCCAGTGCAAGATCAACGTTATTGTCCTTCAGCCACAGGAGTTGGGTGGTGGGTGGTGCGGTAGGTACCAACGGTACGTACTGGGTGCCCACGAACTCATACCCCAGCCCGGTGAGATACTCCGTAAACTCAGGTATCTCAATGGACCGGCCCATGGCGTTGTCGGCGGTGAGGATGGCAACCCTTGGCGCTCTACTCTCCTCCCAATTCTCCAAGAACCACTCGGCCACGGCTACCAGGCTATCGGTGTAGATCGGGTAAGTGGTGAAAACGGTTTGTGGAGGCGACAGGAGATAGGGCCCAGTAGCCATGCTAGGAGCGCCGATACGGTCCTCATTCAGCAAGTCTTTCAGCGCCAGGGCCTGTGGCGATCCCCCTATCCTGTAGACCAGCATTCCCATACCCTTGAGCTCCTCGTAGATGGTCAGAGCCTTCTCTACGTTGAGCTCATCATCCCGCCAGAGCAGCTCAAGGGTTACGTCATCAGGGAACTTCTCCTCTCGCCATGGAGCCAGAAGCTTCGTCTCGTTCACGTACTGAACGTAGTCTTCGTAGGCGGCCAGAACCGCCGCCGTATCCTCGGCGTACGCGCCGGTCAGCGCCATGGCGCCACCGACGTACAGCACCGTCGGTGGTGCCTCCGTCGCGGTCGGGGCTGGCGCCGGAGTCGCCGCCATCGGGGTCTCGGCTGGAGGCGGGGTCGGTTCCGCCGCCGGTGTGCCGCAACCGCTGGCCACGATCGACAGCAACAGGACCGCGATCAGCATGGTAGCAAGCTTCGCTTTCACTTCTCTATCCTCCTATCCTCTCTCGTTGCAGATGGGCCCATGCCGGGAGCCCGCCCCGTACTGGAGACGCTGAACGAAATACCCATCAGTCACGCTCGTCGCGGGCCCAATCACCTCCCTTCACTACACTCTTCAAAGCTGTCCCGCATTCTGCCGCGGGCTCGTCCACCGTACTGCTAGTGTGAGAAAGGCCATAGCCTGTAGTATCCCTTGATCAGATCCCAGCGGTGAGCGAGTCCCCTGGGCTCAAAGATCAGGAAGAGCATAATCACCACGCCGCGGCTGATCAGCGCCAGTGAGGCCGCTGCCTGGGCGGCAACGACTGAGGAGAGGACCGGGCCAACGATAGTAACCAATTCATCCAGCAGCTTGAGCGATACGGCCCCGAAGATGGCCCCCGGAATGCTGCCCATGCCACCGACGATAAGCATGCCCAGATACCACACCGAGTTCATAAACGGAAACTGGTCCAGGCAGGCGAAAGCAAAGTAGTGCACAAGCAGTGACCCCGCGACACCAGCGTAGAGGCAGCCGATGAAGAATGCTATCAGCTTGTATGCCCACAGGTTGATCCCCATGACCTCGGCTGCCAGGTCATTGTCTCTGATGGCGACGAAGGCTCTGCCCGCCCTGGTCCTGACTATGTTCTGGGCCAGGAACGTAGCCAGACAGGCAATGGTCATCACCAGGTAGAAGTAGCTAGTCTTGGACCTGAACACGAAGTTGCCTATCTCGGGCCTGGGCACGGACAGGCCATCAGGACCGCCAGTGATGCTGCGCAACTGGATGATGAGCCAGACGATGATGAACTGGGCCGCTATCGTCGCCATGATCAGGTAGAAGCCCTTGATCTTGAGTGACGGCAAGCCGAAGATCAGTCCCACCATCCCCGCCGCCAGCGCCGCACAGGGTAGGGCAACCCAGAACGGCACCCCCAGCTTGGCCGTCAGGATGCCCGAGGTATAGGCCCCTACCGCCATGAAGCCAGCATGCCCTATGGAGATCTGACCACAGTATCCGGTGAGGATGTTCAGTCCGTGGACGCTGACAACTGTGATGCCGATGATAGTCATGATGGTCAGCACCCTATCACTGAAGAACAGCGGGCAGGCGGCTAGAAACACGAGGAAGACCAACAGCATCAGCCACTGGGTCTTGGTGCGAAGGACACCCATGTCCTGCGCATAACTCTGTGCAAAGACTCCGCAGGGCAGACTCATCCGTCAGATCCTCTCTATTCTCTCAAGGCCAAATAGACCGTAGGGTCTGAAGATCAGTACGACGATCATGACCATGAAGGGGAACACACTGGCCAGTCCACCACCAGGCAGCAGAGGGTCCAGGTACCCAGCGGCGACATTCTCCAGCACACCTAGTATTATGCCGGCAACAATAGCTCCTCCAATGGAATTCACCCCTCCCAACAGGACGACGGCGAATGCCTTTATACCGACCTGAGAGAGTGGTATCATCACCCCGGATATGCCACCCAAAAGAATACCGCCTACCACGCCAAGGACAGAGGCGATACCCCAGGAGAGGGCATAGACGGAGGTCACCCTGATGCCAACGCTCTGCACCACCTGCTCATCATCCGCGGTAGCCCTCATGGCCAGCCCCATCTTTGTGTAGCGAAAAAGAAGCATTAGTCCGGTCACTGCAACAACGGAGACGATCATGGCGATCGTCGTTTCTGAGGGAATGGATAGCTGACCAAGGTGAAGATTTATGGTGGGCAGCACACCGTGATAGGTTTTGTATTCGCCACCCCAGAGGAGAGTGGCCAGTCCTTCCAGCACGGTGGATAGAGCTACAGTCATCATTACTACTGCCAGGACTGGTTGCCCCACCAGAGGGCGCAGCGCCAGCCGTTCTATGAGCAAGCCCATGATGACGGCTAATGCTATCGCTGCCACGAGGCTTGCCCATATCGGTAGTCCGAAAGTCACCAGGAACGTAAAGCCCAGGTAGCCGCCGATCATGACGAAGTGTCCCTGGGCGATGTTGAAAGCCTCAGAGCACTTGAGAATAATAACGAAACCTATGGCAATGAGGGCATAGACCATGCCGAGGGCGAAACCAGTGATCACCAGTTGCAGAAAGAAGGTCATGGCCCAACCTCCTCAATAGATTCGATGCGAATCGTGGTCTGCATCGTGCGCATCCGGCCGTCCCGGTACCTGATCTCGGCTTCCACGGGCACCTGGGGCTGATCGCTGTAGATGGCACCGATGAGCTCGCGGTAGCGCTCCTCCATGTATGCCCTTCTCAACTTCCTGGTTCTGGTTAGCTCCCCTTCATCGGGGTCCAGCTCCTTGTGCAAGTTGACGAACTTCTTGATCCTGGTGCCTGGCGGCAGACCTTGATTCACCCGGTCAATGGCCGTCCTCACCAGTTCGTGGACCTCTGGCCGCTGCGAAAGCTCAGTGAACGTACTGTATGGTATCTTGTTCTGTCCGGCCCAACTGCCCACGCTATCGTAGTCAATGATGATAATTGCCGAGACATAGGCGCCATCCGTGCCAGCCAGAACCCAGGCGTCCTTGATGAAGGGGCTGAATCGCAGCCGACTCTCGATCGACTGCGGAGCCAGCTTGTCGCCATTGGTCAGCTCAACGATGTCCTCCAACCTATCCACGAGGACCAGGTGGCCATCCTCGCCGACGAAACCGCTGTCTCCAGTGGAGAGCCACCCGTCTGTGAGCACTTTAGCAGTCCTGGCCGGGTCCTCGTAGTAGCCAATGAAAGTCCCAGGATGCCGGCAAAGGAGTTCGCCGTCGTCGGTGATCCTGACCTCTACTCCCTCGTGAACCCGGCCGACTGTCTCCAGGCGTATGTCATCGGTCTCGGGGCCAGCTATGGCTCCGCCCTCCGCGGACCCGTACAGGCTCTTCAGAGGGAGGTTGAGAGCATGGTAGAACCTGAAGGCATCCGGGCTGAGCATGGTCTCGGTAGCGTAACAGATCCTGGCGTTGGAGAGACCAAGAACGTCCTTGAGGGGTCTGAAGAGAATCACGTTGGCCAAGGCATAGAGCATCCTGCCCAGCACGCCCAGCCTCCCCTTCGCTAGCTGCGCATCAACCATCCTGTAGCCGATGGGCATCAGCGAGCGGAAGGCGAATCTCTTCAGGGCATCGGACCCCTGGATCCGCGCCTGAACCATGGCCGCCTCGTTCTCCCAGTGGCGCGCCCCGTGGTAGACTATGCTGGGGCCGATTTCCCTGGCGTCCTGCTGCTGCGTTTCCGGTCCCTCAGCGAAGTTCAGAATGCTAGCTGACAGCAGGTGGCATCCGATCCCGAAGCATTGCTCAGTCATCCAGACTGGTGGCAGGTATGGGACAGCGTTGTCATTCTCGTGCCACGGGTCGAGGTGCAAGCGATAGTCAGCACTTGTCCTCAGAGTCCTGTGGGTGTGGACAGCGCCCTTGGGGGCGTCACCAGTGGTCCCCGAGGTGTAGACGATGGCGCAGGCATCGTCAGGTCTCCCAGCCTCCACGTTCTCCTCGAAGACTGCGGGGTGTTCCCCTTCGTAGGCTTCCCCCAGCCCTAGCAGCTCCCTGTATCCCATCAGAATAGGGTGGTCATAGTGGGCCAGCCCCTTGTAGCTCCAGTAGACGACCTTCTCGAGGAAGGGCAGCCCGTCTTTGATCTGCAGGAACTTGTCGATCTGTTCTTGATCCTCCACAATAGCGAATCTGGCCCCGCAGTCGCCAGCAATGTGTCTCAGCTCTGATGGACTCGAGTCCGCGTACGCGCCGACCGAAACCCCCCGATTGGCCTGCGCCGCCAGCTCAGCGTAATACCACTCTGGCGCATTGTCCCCAACGATCAGCAACCTGTCTCCAGATTCGAAACCCAGGGATAGCAGCCCCAGCGCCACCTGCTTGGCGCTGACGTAGTAATCCTTCCAGGTAATCGGCTGCCAGATACCGTGGTGCTTGTGGCGCATGGCTGTGCGGCTATCACCGAATACCTCATAGTTGTACTTGAGTATCTTGGGCCACGTGTCGCCCTTTTCCACGTGATTCTGCTCCATACCCTAGGTCATCTCCGCGTGCCCCTCTGCTAGGCGAGCCACCGTTTCCTGCGCCGGTAGTGCTTGACTTCACGGTAGCTCTTCCGGGATCCGATAGCCGACAACCCCATGTAGAATTCCTTGACGTCCTCGTTGTCCCTCAGGCTCTCCGCCCGACCAGCCAGGACAACCCTGCCATTCTCCATGACATAGCCGTGCTCAGCGACACCCAGGGCAGCCCTGACGTTCTGCTCCACCAACAGTATCGACATCTGTTGCTCGGCGTTGATCCTGCGAACGATTTCGTAGATCTCCCGCACCAACAGCGGGGCAAGCCCGAGAGAGGGCTCATCCAGAAGCATGAGCTTCGGGCGCGCCATCAACGCTCGACCTATGACCAACATCTGCTGCTCGCCGCCAGAGAGATACCCGCTCGTCCGATGGCGAAGGTCCCTGATCTTGGGAAAGTAGTCAAAGACCATCTCCATGTCGCTCTTGATCCCCGCGCGGTCCTTGCGCCCATACGCACCAACCAGCAGGTTCTCTTCTACGCTCAGGTGCTCGAGAACCCTTCTGCCCTCCATCACCTGGCTAATCCCCTTCGCCGCGATGTCCTCAGGCGCGAGCCTGTCCAGCCTCTGACCGTCGAATTCTATGCTCCCGCTGGTTACCTCTCCCTGCTCAGTCTTCAGCAGCCCAGAGATGGCCTTCAGAGTGGTAGTCTTGCCACCCCCGTTGGCCCCGAGGAGAGCAACGACTTTGCCGTCCCCAACCTCGAGGGACACGCCACGCAGCACCCAGATGACGTTCATGTACACAACTTCGATGTTGTTTACGCGTAGCATCATGTCAACTCCATCCCGCCGAGTCCTGCTCCGTACGCCGAGCACTGCGTACCCCGCGCAACACGATCACGCACAACATTCGCGATACTCCGCAGCCCCTGACCCCCCTACGTCTCCTGCCCCAGATAGGCGCTTATCACCTCGGGGTTGCTCCTGATCTCTGCCGGGGTCCCCTCGGCGATCTTGCGCCCGAAATCGAGCACGATGATCCTGTCTGCGATGTCCATAACCACGCCCATGTCGTGTTCGACCAGCACGACGCAACTGATCCCGTCTCTCAGCACGGGTGTATCGGGATACGTTGATCCCTGGCCCTCGAAGACGTCGATGATGAACCGGGCGATATCCTCTTTCTCTTCCAGGTTCATCCCCGCCATGGGCTCGTCGAGGAGCAGGACTTTCGGTTCCAGAGCCAGGGCCCGTCCAAGCTCCACCCTCTTGCGCAACCCGTAGGGCAGGACGGCAACTACCGTCTTCCTGATGGGCCCCATCTCCAGGAAGTCAATGATCTCCTCCACAGTCTTACGGTGCTCGATCTCCTCCCTTTGCGCCCAGCCGAAGTACAGGGCGCCCGCGACGATGTTCTCCTTCATGAGCACGTGTCGGGCAGCCAGGATGTTGTCTTGAGTGCTCAGCCCGGTGTACAGCTCGATATTCTGAAAGGTCCGGGCGATGCCCAGTTTCGCCAGCTTATCAGGGCGTTCTCGGGTAATCCTTTGTCCATCAAACCAAATCTCGCCCTCCTGGGGTTTGTAGAAGCCGTTTATGCAGTTGAGGAGAGCGGTCTTGCCGGCGCCATTGGGACCGATAATGGCCAGGATCTCGTGGTCACGAACATACATACTCACGTGGTCAAGGGCCTTGACGCCCCCGAAGGAGAGCGAGAGGTTATCGATCCGTATGCGGACTTGCCCGTCAGTCTCCACCAGTCTTTGTCTCCTATGAAGCCCCGTGATATCCTCCATCCAGTCGGTCTCCCCGAGGGAAGCCTTCCATCTCCTCCCAAACGAGCCTGTCTCTGCAGTCTGACCTCTTCTGCTCCGGCGGGCCCGTACATCAAAGACCTCTGTCCCATTCTTCCGTCCTGCCTCTCGAGCTTTCTCTCCGCTTCCGTGCTGGGATCCTCAAGGTGCCTTGTATGGCCCACAGTTGGCGCCCTCGAATCACCATGGTTAGCCTTGGCCCTCGCCTCGACGTACCAGACGAGTATGGAGCCACGTGTAGATACGAGAGATCGCTGAGAGAGTGCTCTCTGTAGAAAGAGCAGGCCCCTAGCCAAAGCCGAGGTCAGGTCTCCGTGACCCGGCACCATCAACAACAGGAGGTATTGTGGTGGGCGAGACGTTTACTGTCTCAGCTCTTTGGCTTCTTTTTCGCGTAGGAGTGGAACAAGCGTAGGTTCGCGGACAGCCCATATAGCGCGGAATGCAGTGACGAGTCCTTCTGCATCCCCAGCGTGGCAAGCGCGATACATGGCACGATACTTCATCACTCGTTGTGGAACGAGTTCAGGGAGGGAAGCGAAGTAGCGGCGGTACTGGTGGGAAAGATCCCAGAGGCTTGAGAGCATGTGTAGCAGGTGCTCTCTTTCGCTCGCCTGGAAGACGGTAAAGAAAAACTCGCGCACCAAGTGAAGGCGCCGGTCGACGTCATCGAAACGTGCTTCGGCCGCCTCGATCTCCTGCAACAGGAAGTCCAGGCGTTCGATGGGGATACGCTCGAGGTTCTGCGCTGCCCATTGAACCGCCAGAGCTTCCAGCGCCTCTCGGATGCGATAGATCTCCTCGCACTCAGAGACGGAGAGCGTGGCAACCGCTGCGCCCCGGCGGCGGTGCAAGACCACGAGGCCTTCTGCCTGCAACTGGCGAAGGGCCTCGCGGACTGGCATCGCGCTCACCCCAAAAGTCTCGGCCAATTGATCCTGGCGCAACCAGTCGCCGGGCTTCAGTTGGCCATTGAGAATCATGTCCCGAATGCCATCTACGACGGCTTCATGGATGTTGCGTTGACTAATGGCAGACATTGGCACGGGCAATAATCCCTTCTTCGCTGAGGGTTCCCCGATATTCGATATTATATACTCTGCTGCCTTTTTTGTCAAGCACTCCGCTAAGGGTCTTGAGAAATCTGTATCTGGATACGCCGTGAGGGAAGGTCACTCGCCTCATTGGTGACCGCTAGCTCTTCGGTGGGTACGGCCGCCGCGCGTCCTGAAGGGTGGTCGGCAGTGCTCTGGGCAAGGGTCCGTAGCGTGTACCGTTTCGCTATGGCCAAGACAACGGCACGTTCGACACCCAGGCGACAAATGGGCTGAGGTCAGAGTAACACAGGGTCACAGCTCTCATGTCGGGCCGGGAATCCTCGTGCTGCGCTGAGGCAGGGACATGGTCATCAGCCATGCCATCCTTGACGACCATCCACCTCCCATCCCCTCATCACCTCCGCGGGATGGACCTCACCGTCCCCGGGAGGAGGTACGACGTTTCGGTCAAGAGTCTCGCCGTTTGGAAGCTGGTGTATGCACCTGCTGATGCGGCTGAGGTCCGGGCCCCTTTGCAGATTTGCAGGCCACCGAAGTGGTGGACGATGCCCCCGAAGCCCAGGGACCCCACACGGTGGCTCCACTCGACCAGCATCCTGGCATCAGTGATCACATATTCGCGCGTGTGGCCATCGCCTTACTCGAATGTCGCCGCCAACCGCCTGGTCGCAGTCCATCACGCAGCCAGGGCTCGGGTCAATCCACCACGCCGTTGGCATCTATGACCCGTTTGTACCAGTGGGCACTGCTCTTCAACACGCGCCGCTGCGTGGGGTAGTCCACGTACACCAGGCCAAAACGCTTGGAGCACCCATGACCCCATTCGAAGTTGTCCAGCAGCGACCACACGAAGTAGCCTCTCAACGGCACCCCCGCAGCCATCGCCCGCGCTGCGGCCTTGAAGTGCCCCTCGAGATATGCTCTCCGGTCTGGATCGTGCACCGAGCCATCGGGAGCGATGTGATCGGGGTAGGCCGCGCCGTTCTCGGTCACGTACAGCGCGGAGAAGCGGTAGTCGAAGTGCAGCCGGCCCAGCAAATCGTACAACCCTTGGGGGTAGACCTCCCACCCCATTGCCGTGCGCTGGGGCTGCGCCCGGACCGTCCGCGGGGCGTTGTCGGCCTCGGCGACTTCCCGGCTGCGCACGATGTTACGGGCGTAATAGTTCACGCCGAGGAAGTCCAGAGGGATGGCTATCGCCTCCAGGTCACCTCCTTGGACAAAGTCCATGGGGCGTCCGTAATGAGCCACGATGTCTACCGGATAACCCCTCGCCGAGATCGGATCGAGAAACCACCGGTTGAGCACCCCATCCTCCCTCCAGGCCGCTGTGCGATCGGCGACGCTGGAGGACGCAGGGACCTGGCCGCCCAGGTTCAGTGAGATGCCCACCTCCGCCTCCCGGGCGTTGGCGCGCACCACGGACACTGCCCGGCCATGGGCCAGCAGCAGGTGATGCGCCGCGGCCAGCGCCTCACGAAGGTTGGAATGACCTGGTGCGTGGCGCGCCTGAAGATATCCCACGAAGGCGCTGATGGACGGCTCGTTGAGGGTTATCCAGTGTCGGACCCGGTCTCCCAGCCTGCGGGTCACCAGGTCCGCGTATTCCACGAACGCCTCGGCGGTGAGCCGGGCGGGCCAGCCGCCCCCATCCTGGAGAGCCTGGGGCAGATCCCAGTGGTAGAGGGTGACGTAGGGCTCGATCGCCGCCTCCAGCAACGCATCCACGAGCCGACTATAGAAGTCAACCCCCGGGGAGTTCGCTCGCCCGCGCCCATCGGGCAGCACGCGCGGCCAGGATATGGAGAAGCGATAGGCCTTCAACCCCAGCTCCTTCATCAAGCCCACGTCCGTGCGCCAGAGATGGTAGTGATCGCAGGCCACGTCCCCAGTGTCGCCGTGGGTTATGTTTCCTGGGGTATGGCAGAAGCGATCCCAGATGCTCTCGCCCTTGCCGTTCTCGTCCCACGCACCTTCAATCTGATAGGCGGCGGTGGCGGCGCCCCACACGAAGTCAGTCGGAAAAGCGCTAATCGTTGACATGCAGCCCTCACCACGTGCCAGATCGTTGCGGTACGCATCGGAGCAGCGCCGTCATCAGAAGGCCGGCTCCAGTAATAACAGGAGCGAATCAGCCAGCCGTCATCCAGAGCCGGAGGTTCGACCAGTGGTGTGGAAGAGCGTGGCAGGTACTCGCACCTGCTCACGTGAGAACGGCGCTGACCACCACCTGCCGCTGGTCCCTCGGTGGTGGAATGACGTCTCCGTCGATGGAGTGGCCATCCACCGTCAGCGAGACCCGATTCCCCTCACCGACGCGTTCGACGGAGATGTCGTAGGTCGCGCCTCGAAACACACGCCTGGCTTTGAACCCGGACCAGGAAGTGGGGATGACGGGCGCGATCTGCAATCCGGCGTAGGTCGGTCGGATTCCCAGGATCCACTGAGTCATCGCCACGTAGTTCCAGGCGGCGGCACCAGTCAGCCAGGAGTTCTTGGCCTCGCCGTGGGTCGGAGCGTCGGGGCCCGCGATCATCTGCGCGTAGACGTAGGGCTCGCAACGATGTACCTCGCTGATATCCTCCCGCGCCGAGGGGTTGATACGTCGATAGTACTCGTACGCCTGGTCGCCATGACCTAACATGGCTTCGGCGATCATGACCCAGGGGTTGGTGTGGCAGAAGATGCCCGAGTTCTCTTTGTAGCCCGGCGGATAGGAGGAGATTTCGCCCAGGCGGAGGTAGTAGTGCGTGTAGGCAGGACGGTGCAGCATGATGCCATGCGGCGTCGCCAGATACTTCCTCACCGAGGACAGCGCACTGGCTGCCCGCCCGTCAGCGAGTCCCAAACCAGCCAGGACGCACATGCCCTGAGGCTCGACGAAGATCTGTCCCTCCTCGCACTCGCGGGAGCCAACCTTTTCCCCCAAGTCATCGTAGGCGCGGAGGAACCACTCGCCATCCCAGCCGTAGTCAAACACCGCCGCCTCCATCCTCTCCGCAGCAGCGCGGTACTGCCGCGCCTCCTCCTTCGAGCCGCGCCTCCGGGCGATGGCCGCCAGTTCTTGCGCCGCCAGCACGAAGAGACCAGCAATGAACACCGACTCCGCCACCTCGTCTTCCTCGATGGTGGCGGTTTGGAACGATTCGTCGGGAGTGGTGGAGAAGGTGTTGAGGTTCAGACAGTCGTTCCAGTCCGCGCGGCCGATGAGCGGCAGGCCATGCGGCCCCAGCCGATCAAGCGTGTAGCGCAGGCTGCGCTGGAGGTGTTCGTAGAGCGGTTTCTCTGTCCCCGGCCTGCTCTCGTACGGCACCGGCTCGTCCAGGACTCCCCAGTCACCGGTTTCCTTCACGTAGGCAGCCACACTCAAGATCAACCACAGAGGGTCGTCATTGAAGCCTGTTCCAATCTTGTCGTTGCCGCGCCTGGTAAGCGGCTGATACTGGTGATACGCTCCGCCGCTTTCCAGTTGCGTGGCGGCCAGGCTCAGGATACGCAGGCGACTCCGCGCTGGACCCATGTGTACGAACCCTGGCAGATCCTGATTGGAGTCGCGAAACCCTATGCCACGCCCAATGCCCGATTCGAATGCAGAGGCCGACCGCGACATGTTGAAGGTAACCGCGCACTGGTACGGGTTCCAGATGTTGATCATGCGGTTGGTGTGCACGTCACGAACGTCGACCTGGAGCGCATTCAGGAGATCATCCCAGTAGCCGTGCAAGTCGTCAAACGCTTTCTCGACCTGGGCCTCATCCAGATACTTCAGGATGACGGGCTTGACCGTCCGCTTGTTGATCCGTTGCGAGCCCGGGGGATCGAACTTCGCGTCCTCAGGGTTCTCGTGATAGCCGAGCACGAAGATGATCTGGCTTGTGTTGCCAGGCTCGAGGGTGACCGTCAGGTGATGGGAACCCATGGGGGCCCAGCCATGAGCCACGGAGTTGAAGGAACAACCGCGCTCCACCGCGACTGGATTGTCCCAGCCGCGATACGGTCCCAGGAACACGCTCCGCTGTGTGTCGAAGCCTGCCAGTTCCTCTGAGCAGGCGAAGAACGCGAAATGCTCCCTGCGCTCGCGGTATCCGGTCTTGTGGTAGATCACGCCATCTTCGACCTCCACCTCGCCCGTGTTGAGGTTGCGCTGGAAGTTGGTGGCATCGTCCTCGGCGTCCCACAGGCAGAACTCTACGGTGGAGAAGATGGACAGGTCAGCTTTCGATCTGCGGCGATTGGTCAAGGTCAATTGCCAGATCTCCAGGGTCTCATCCAACGGAACGAAGTACCTGGTGCGTGCTTCGAGGCCATGGTAAGTCGAACGGATGGTGGTGTAGCCCAGGCCGTGGTGGCAGGCGTAACCCTCCAGGTCACACCGGGTAGGCTGCCAGGACGGAGACCAGAACTCCTCTGTGCCGCTGTCTCTCAAGTAGATGTAGCGTCCGCCGTTGTCCAGAGGGACGTTGTTGTAACGATAGCGGGTGATGCGGCGCAGGCGTGCATCCCGATAGAAGGAGTAGCCGCCAGCAGTGTTGGAAATGAGGCCAAAGTAGGCCTGGCACCCCAGGTAGTTGATCCAGGGGAGAGGGGTGTCAGGCCGTGTGATCACGTACTCACGGCTCTCGTCGTCGAAGTAGCCGTAGCGCATTATCGATATCCTCGAGCCATCGCGTCTTGCAGGATGGTCTCCGTCACGGTCGCGCCGATGCGAGTCGCACCCAGGGCTCGAACGCGAAGCAGATCGTCGAGGGTGCGCACGCCGTGGGCACGTCGTATTCCCTGGCCGGCGCGCCTCCATCCAAAAGATCCCTGTCCGTTACGGTAAGATGGAGAAGGGAATGATCCATCATCCTGGGGAGCATCTGCAACGTGATTCCTTCCCCTGTCAGCCTCGTCCTCCCGGAATTGTACCGGTGCGCTCCTCAGCATCTGTCGGCGCCAGATCCCCACGAGGATCTCTCAGAGAGAATGCTCCTTGATGAAAGCGATGAGCTCATCCAGCTTCGTAAAGGCCAGACAGGTGACCGTGTCTGCTCCGCCGTAGTAGATCGCCATCCGCCCTGTCGGTGGATCCCACAACGCAGCACAAGGAAAGGTCACGTTGGGAACATCACCGACGCACTCGTAAGAGTCCCTGGGGTTCAGCAGATAGGGGCGCGTCCTGTGGATCACCCTCCAGGGTCGCTCGAGATCTAACAGTGCAGCGCCAAAGCTGTATACAAACCCGTTGCACGAAGTGAGCACGCCGTGGTAGATCAGCAGCCACCCTTCTGACGTCTCGATGGGCGTGGGACCCGAGCCCACTTTGGTCGCTTGCCAGCCCCCGGCGGGAGACATGACGTGCCTGTGATGGCCCCAGTGGGTCAAATCTGGACTTTCGCTGTAGAAGATGTCGCCAAATGGTGTGTGCCCTCTATCGCTGGGACGGCTGAGCATCGCGTATTTCTCCCCTATCTTGCGGGGGAAGAGCACGCCGTTTCTGTTGTATGGCAGGAAGGCGTTCTCCATCTGGTGGAAGGTCTTGAAGTCGTAGGTGTAGCCCACGCCTATGGTAGGCCCATGATAGCCGTTACACCACGTGACGTAGTACCTGTCCTCCAGCCAGCACACCCGTGGGTCATAGGCGTAGACGAACTCGCCTAGCTCCTCGTCTTCGCACCTGAAGCGGATGTGCTCCGGCTCTATCTGCCAGGTGATGCCATCCTCACTCACCCCCGCGTGGAGCTGCATCACTCTGGCCGTGCTGTCGCAGCGGAATACACCGGCAAAACCGTCCTCAAAAGACACGACGGCGCTGTTGAAGATGCTATTCGCCCCTGGCACCGCGTCGCGGGTGATGACCGGGTTCCTCTTTGAACGCCACAGGACCTCATGGTACCCGGAGGGACGTTCCTCCCAGGGCAAGTTGGGCAACTCGCGACCTTTCACCTCTAGGTGGGACATGGTTCACCACCCGGTCGAACAGCCCATGGTCCGACCCCCAGTGAAACACCCACCAAGAAGTCTCTCCTGCTCACGATCATTCTTCCCTAGCAACGGCCACAGGCCACAAAATGGTCAGGCTCTGCCTCTATCAGCGCGGGTCTGTCCGTGGCACAACAGGCATCTTTGCCCGCGGCCGTACACCTCTCGTAGTAGACACAACCCCCGGTGAACTCCAGGTCCCGTGCTCTCAGCTCCACCTCCACGTCTTCCCATTTCTGATCGAGGCGTGGGACACAAGCCATCAGCATTCTGGTGTATAGATGAAGTGGATTGTAGTATACTCCCTCTGTCAAGCCCATCTCCACCACGCACCCTCTATAGAGGATGACCACCCTTTCGCTTATGTAGTAGCCCAACGACAGATCGTGGGTGATGAAGAGGATAGAGAGGCCGCGGGTCTTGAGGTCTGCCAGCAGGTTGAGAACATCCATTCGCCTGGACGCATCAAGCATGCTGATGATCTCGTCAGCCACCAGAAACCGGATGTCCAGCAACAAGGCGCGGGCGATGAGAAAGCGTTGAAGCTGGCCGCCGCTGAGCTGGTGGGGGAACTTGTGCAGCACATCGTCGGGATTCAAACCGACGGCCTTCAATGAACTGTCTACCTTGCGGTCCCATTCCCCTCCCTTCATCCTGGGATAGAACTCCTCCTGGATCATGCTGAACACCCGATCGGCTTTGAAGATCGGGTTGTACGAACTGAACGGGTCCTGGAACACTCCCTGGACCTTACCGTAGTACCTCTTCAGTGCACCGCCCTTGAGGGTGGAGATGTCTACCCCGTCGAACGAGATCAGCCCCGAGCTGATGGAGGTGAGACGCAAGATCATCTTCCCGATGGTGCTCTTTCCGCTCCCACTCTCGCCGATCAAGGAGACGACCTCTCCATCCTGGACATCGAAGCTGACGTCGCTCACGGCGTGGAGTTCTCTGCCCCCAAAGGTCCCCACCCTGTAGACTTTGGATACCCCCTGGAGCTCAAGCATCCTTCTCGAACTCCTTCCAGCAGGCAACGAAGTGGTCCTTCTCGACCTCCATGAATGGAGGTTCTTCCAGGCATTTGTGAAAGGCGACGGGGCATCGTGCTCTGAATCGACATCCTATCGGCGGGTCGAGTAGTAGCGGGGGGTTCCCAGGGATTCCTGCCAGCCTTCTCTCAGCATACCTCTCTCCAACCTTCGGCAGGGCCGAGATCAACAGCTTCGTGTAAGGGTGCCGCGGGGAGTGTATGATCACCTCGGTGGCGCCCTTCTCCGCGAGTTGTCCTGCATACATGATCAGGATGGTGTCTGCGATCTGGTACAGAATCGAGATATCGTGTGTGATCACGATCAGGCTCATCACGAACTCACGGTCTCGGAATTCGACGAGCATCTCCGCGACCGCCTTCTGCGTAGACACGTCGAGGGCCGAGGTGATCTCGTCTGCGATGAGCAGCGAAGGGTTCAGCAGCGTCGATAGAACCATCACCATCCTCTGCTTCATGCCACCCGAGAGCTCGATGGGGTACATGTTCAGCACATCGTGTGACAACTCCACAAGATCAAGCCTCCTCCCTAGCTCAGGAAGAGACTCTGTGAAGCTGACCTTTCTGGACTCCAGTAGTTCCGAGGCCATCTTCCCGATCTTTCGGGTCGGATTCATGGCATTCATGGCGTATTGCGGGATGATGGAGATCTTCTTGAACCTGAAGCCATCCATCCTTTGCGTGTCCCAGACGGGCAACTCCTCGTGGTCAAGGGTCACACGGCCCTCGACGAACCTCATGGGAGGCGTCAAGATGATCAGGCTATGTCCGAGCGTGGTCTTCCCACAGCCCGATTCTCCAGCCAACCCCATGATCTCCCCATCCTCGACGCTGAATGTGGCGCCATCCAGGGCCTTGACGTCCCCGGCCAGGGTTTGGTAGTAGACTCTCAGATTCTCTACCCGCAGACTCACGCTGTCACATCTCCCTGAGCTTGGGGTTGAAGACCTCGTCCAGTCCCACGTTCGTGACGTATAGCGCTCCCACAATGGCCATGATCGCCACACCGGGTGGAATGAACCACCACCACATACCCAGAAGCAGAGCGCCCCAGAGGACGGCGTTATTCATCATCAGGCCCAGCGAAACCGCGTTCGTCGGACCGAGTCCGATGAAATCCAGTGTGGCAGCGGTGAGGATCGCTCCTCCAAATTGAAGAATGAAGACCAGTAGCAGGTAAGACATCATATTCGGCGCGATCTGGGTGAAGATGATCTTCCAGGACCTCATTCCGCTCAGCCGCGCCAGATCGACGAAATCCCTGGAGCGTAGCGAAAACGTTTGTGCCCTGATGGCCCTGGCCGCCCAGGGCCAGGCCGTGCATCCGATGAACACACTCTCCGCCAGAATGCCCCTGACTGTAAGGTACGCTGCGATGATCAGCAGGATAGCCAGGGTCGGAATGACAATGACGATGTTGGTCAGCATGTTGAGTACTTCATCAACGACACCACCACGATAACCAGCAGAGAAGCCCACGAGCACTCCCACCAGAGTCCCCAGCCCCCCACCGACGATTCCCACCAGGAACGTGGCCTTCAGCCCCAACACAAACTGCGAGAAAACGTCCTGCCCGAAGGTGGTGGTGCCAAACCAATGCTCAGGCGATGGTGGCTCAGAGGCGGCTCCGACATAGTCATACGGTGCATACTTGCTAAGCAGCGGACCAAGCAGCGTGAGGACCACGAAGACGAGAAGGACAGCCAAACCAGCCTTCAGCTTGTTGTTCCTCAGAGCAAAGTAGAGGGTCTCGTACTTCCTCTTGCGTTCCGTCATGCTGCTTCACCTAGCATCCCCGTTCGCGTTCGGGGATCCACCAGGACATAAGCGATGTCGATGATGAAGTTGGCGAGCAGCACGCCGATGATGATGAAGAGGAAGCACCCCTGAAGTAAGAAGTAATCCTTGTTCTGAATAGCCCCGAGGATCAAATAGCCGATTCCCGGATATGAGAACACGATCTCTGTAGCCAGGGCGCCGGCGACGATGATCCCCAGGTCGAGGGCCAGCCCGGTGAGCTGGGGCAGTATCGCGTTTCTGAATGCATATTGTCTTACCAACTTCCTCGGCGCCCCCAGAGCTTCGAGATAGTGAGAGTAGTCCGCCTCGAGCTCGTAGATGATCATGTTCCTCATCCCGATCGCCCATCCGCCAAACTTCACCAGGAAGAGGGAGGCGAAGGGTAAGAACCAGTGATGCAAGAGGCTGGCGATGAAGGTCCACGAGAGATGAGGCACCAAGGCGAAGCTGTACGCCCCTGAGATGGGAAAGAGGCCCAGGACTATGCCGAACGCCCAGGCCAGCAAGATACCCAGCCACATGTAGGGCGTGGCGGTGAGGATATAGCCCAATGGCGAGATGGTGTTGTCAAGCCACTTGGAGCGCGCCGCGAAAGCGCCGAACCAGTTTCCCGCAAACCAGCTCAGCAGTATCGCGGGAACGAGAAGGAAGATGTCATAAGGCACAGCGTCGATGATCACCTTTGTCACCGGCAACGGAAAGAGGAGCACACTCGTTCCGAGGTCACCGCGGAAGAGGGCTTTCCAGAAATTGAGATACTGTTGCCAGATCGGCAGGTCCAATCCAAACAGACCGGCGTAGTAGTCGTAGATCCGCTCGTACGCCCCCGCGTGAAGCTGAGCCCTGGCCAACATGGTCTGGACAGGATTGCCGGGCATGAAGCGTGGAATCAGCCAATCGATGGTCACCGCCAGGAAGAGCGTCAGGGCGTAGATGAGTACTTTTCTGGCGAAGTACCGTTTCACGTTGCTTCCTCCCTGGAGGAAGGCTGCAAGCACACCGCCCCTCCCACAAGCTGAGAAGGAGGGGCGGTGGGGGGACAGTCTTGCCGTGCCAACTCCGACCGGCCTAGCCTGTCTCTACCGGCTCCAACTCCGAAAGCATGAGTATCGCAGTCATGTTCCAGTACTGGTTCCAGGTAGCAGGCAGGTAGTGATTGGCACCCTCTACCGACGACGGCCAGTTCGTCCAGACCGCACTGGACCACTGGGCCCACATACCGTTGTACCACAACGGAATGATCGGCAGATCCGTGAGGTGGATCCTCTGGAGCTGGGAGGTGATGGCCTTCATGCCCTCCAGGTCATCCGTCGGGGTCCTGTCCAGCTCCTGCACGAGATCCCAGGCGTCCGCGTTCTCGTACCTTCCGAAGTTGGTGGTCGTCTGCGACTCCAGGATGGGCAAGCGGAAGACGTAGTCATAGTACGTCCACGGCGTGTTGCTGATCTGCTTGTCGTTGTTGATCAGCATGTCGAAGTCCCCTCTGCTGCGCGCATCCACCAGTGCGCCGTAGTCCGGAAAGTCAGGAGTGACCTTGATGCCCACGGCCTGGGCGCTTTCAGCGATGACCCTGATCGACTCCATCCAGTCCGTCCAGCCGTTGGGGACGATGATGGACAGCTCGATCTTCGAGCCATCGGGCATCTCCACGAATCCGTCGCCATCCACATCAGCGTATCCGGCCCCGGCTAGAATCGCCTTGGCCTCGTCCGGATCATAGTAGAAGCCCAATTCGTCCACCACAGCCTGGTCGATGTACTTGTCCCAGTTGGGGAGTAGGCCAGTGGGACTGGCTTTCTGAACGATGTTCGCATAGACCACGTTGACGATCTTGTCCACGTCGATGGAGAAGGCCAGCGCCTTGCGGAACGCCGGATCGTCCATGGGCGGCTTCGTCAGGTTCAAGACCAGCCAAGCCGTGTTGCCAGGCAGCATGTAGGGGGCCTCCGGGTAGTACGTCTCGATGCCATAGCCCCTTCCCGGATCTCTCAGCGATGCTACACCGGGGAGGAAGTTGTTACTGAGATCGAGACCACCTTGGAGCACCATGCCGAGAGAGACGTTGTTGCTGCTGTTGACGACATCGACGATCCTCTTGGGAGCGAACGACAGTCCGAGCAGGTCCTTGCCCCACCAGTTGTCGTTTCTAACCCATACCATCCTGTCTTCGCTGTGTGTCTCATACAGGTACGGACCTGAGCCCACAGGGTTCTCGTTGGCTCCGGTGGCGACCTCCTCCTCTGATCTGCCCTCCCACAGGTGCTTGGGCACTATCGCCGTCTGGTACAGCAAGAAGTCCCATTCCTGATAGTTGGGCTCCGAGAAGGTGAACTTCACGCCGTAGTCACCAACCGCCTCAACACTCTCTAGCCAGTTCCACAGCGTATTATAGGGAACTGTAGGGAACTTGCCGAGCTCGTAGGTGAACACGACGTCTTCGGCAGTGAGCGGTTCGCCGTCGGTCCAGTTGATGCCCTCGCGAAGCGTCACCTCACAGGTGGTGTCGCTCGTCCATTCCCCACTCTCGGCCAGCCAGGGTATGAATTCGTCGGCGAGGGGGTCGTACAGGAACAGGGTCTCATAGCAGAACGAGACCGTTCCCATGGCGTACGCCCAGGTCATGATGGGGTTCCAGTTCGACGGCGGGCCCCACTGCTTGCCTGTGGTGTAGAGAGTCTCGGACCTTTCGTAAGTAACGACCGTAGGCTCCTTCGTAGGCTCTGGCGCCGCAGTGGGTGGAGGCGTAGTGGGTTCCGGGGGCGCCGTGGTGGGCGTCGCTCCGCCACCACAGGCGGTCAGAAGGAGACTGCCGACGACCATCAGACTCAGCAACGCTAACAGTAGCTTCCGCATTTCTCTTCCCTCCTCATGGTACCCAAGAGCGTGGACAGGGACCAACCAACTCGCATGTGCGGCACTCACCTCAAGGATTCACCACCTCCTTCTCAGCGCATGATTCGCGGATGACCAGTTGGGTAGGCAAGACAATCCGTCGAGGCCCGGAGTCCGGCTGCTCGATCAAGTCGAGCAGTGCCTCCACAGCCATAGTTGCCATCCGCCCAATCGGCTGGCGCACGGTCGTCAGTGGCGGCTCAGTCGCTGAGGCCACAGGGATATCATCGAAACCGACCAGGGAGATATCCTGAGGGACCCGTCGACCCGCCTGCCGCAGCGCCTTCAGCGCCCCAACCGCCATGGTGTCGCTGGCCATAAAGACTGCAGTGGGTTGGGCTGGCAGCAAGCGCTGCATGCCCACCATCCCGCTGGCCTCTGTGAAATCCCCTTCCACGATCAGCTCCGCTTCCACCGGGATTCCGTGCGCCGTCAGCGCCTGGCGGTAGCCCTCCAGGCGATCTTGCCCGGCGGTCATGTCCGGACGACCGGTCACCATGCCGATACGACGGTGCCCAAGCCGGATCAGATGATCCACTGCCATCTGTGTCCCGCCTGTGTTGTCCACATCCACAGAGTGCACCCGTTCGTCCGGAGAGCGCCCCACGCACACGAACGGGACGCCATCGCGCAGCAGATCGGAGATGAGGGGATCTTCCAGCGCCGCCGAGGCAACGATCACCCCATCCAGATAGGCGTTCCGTACCAGTCGCTGATAGCTCTCCTGCCGGTCACCCGACGAAGAGAACAGCGAGAGCATGAGCTGGTAGCCATGCCCGTTGCACGCTTCAGTTGCCGCCCGGAGCAGAATGGGGAAGAAGGGGTCCGTGAATAGTTGGGTCACCACCTCGGGGATCACCATCCCCACGATCTGCGTGCGCTTCGTCACCAGACTCCGCGCTACAGCGTGAGGTCGATACCGCGACTCCCGGATCGCCTCCCACACACGGCGCCTGGTCTCTGCCTTCACGCTGGGATGGTCGTTGATGACGCGAGAAACGGTGGACCGAGAAACACCTGCCAGCCGGGCTACTTCCTCCAGTGTGCGCGCCATAGGTAGCTCTTGGGAGCGCTCCCATGGTCTCTCAAAAAAACACCGCCCTATTTCCCGCTCGATTGCGGCGTGACTAAGCTCTGTGGGAGCGCTCTCATGAATAGGATACCAGATATTCGAACGCTTGTCAAGTACTCTCTTTGAGTTTGATCCTTAAATTGTCAATCCAACCAGCCTACGCCGACATCCTGGAAGGCGACCACTGCTTCGGCGAGGCACGCCCAAGCCCTCCCGAGCCTGCCTCTCACCGCCTTCTTCCACTCGCTCACACTGAGGCCATTTGACATCCCCTCGTAGCTCAGCGATAATAGTCGGCAGCAGCGCTGTCATCACCGGAGCCAAGGAGAGATCTGGCCCAGCCGGTTGCTCTCCCCGCGGCGGCGCCGACGTCGAGCATCGTATGCATGGAAGAAGCTCTCAGGACCCTCATCGTCGAGATCAAGCGGACGCGCAACTGGTCACCCGACCCTGGCGGAGTGGTCAAAGCCAACTCGCCGCACATGGGTGCCGGCAGTCGGGCGTGCGCGCAACCCATGGCTACCAGCGCTCGATTCTCCCGCCGAACGCCGCCCCTCGACGCCACCCTTTGAACCAGGAAGCAACTGGCACGCGCAAGGGCAAGGCGTTCGACTGTCTCTGGAACAACAGGGGAAGGATGGACTGACGAAGGTGCCATCACGAACAGTAGACAAGGCCATAGCGATCCTCCACCAGTTCACCCTCGACGAACCTCAACTCGGCGTGAGCGAGCTGTCTCGGAGGCTCGACCTCACCAAGAGCACCGTGCATCGCCTGCTCGCTTCCCTGCGAAAGGGCGGCCTCGTAGAACAAGACCCCTCGACCCACAAATATCGTCTGGGACGCGAGGCGGTGGACCTGGGATACACTGCCATCTACTCCGATCGTATGTTAGCGACTGCCCTCCCCTACCTGCATTTCCTGTCTGAGCAGGTAGGAGAAACAGTGTACCTGGGGGAGCGGCGGGAGGACGAGGTGGCCACTGTACTGCACGTCCTGTCGCCCAGCTCTAGGGAGCAGATGAAGTGGTACGACAGGCTTCCTCTTCATTCCACCTCGTCGGGCAAAATCCTGCTGGCCTACACTGAGGAGAGCGAGTTGGCCGCCTTTCTGCAACAGACCCTGCCATCGTATACCGAGCATTCCGTCACCGACCCGGCAGCCCTGCGCGAGGAGCTGCGGCGGATCCGGGAGCAGGGGTATGCCACCGCCTTCGAAGAGTACCAGCTCGGAGCCAACGCCATTGCCGTGCCCCTTGCCAACCGGGAAGGCAAAGTGGTGGCAGCACTGACCATCTTGGGTCCCGCCTACACCCTGACTCGCGAGAAAGCCATGGCCTCGCTGGAAAGACTAAAGGCCATCTCCAGGGAGATCACCATCAAGCTCGCCTCACTCAGCTACTGATCCTCTGGCAGGTCTTCGCTCACGATTCCGGCACGCGGTGGCGCTACCCACGATGTCCCCTGGACGCCTCAGTGCCAGGGCACCCTTCACTCTGGAGGCGTTGGTCTTCCATGGCCCAGGAGCACGATCACCCTGCTACGCCCTTGGCCCGTGGATCGGCGTGGGCGCGTTTTGGAACGCCAGCGCTCCTGCCAGCGTATCAGCAGCCATGAATGATCCCGCCCGCATGGCTGGAGCAGAGGTAGACTGTCCAAGGAACCCAGGAACCACAAGCTGCCATCACTCGCCCGCCGATCAGGTCCACGCGGAGGAGGAACCCCATGGCACATCTGCCGTTGCCCTCATCTCAGAGCAGCACCGCTCGGGGTTCGAACGCACGGCGGCGTATGCCTCTGGTGAAGGAGCCCGAGCGCACCGAACCTACATGACTCACCCCTATCGGACGACGGACGCGCGTCGACAGCACCCCCACTGGTGGGGACGCCCACGATTCCGCCTCGCGGCCAAGAGGTGACCGAACCTGCGGATTCTTCTGATTCTCGGCCCAGAAGCATGGTGTGTGCCAAAATGGCAGCGGGCCGGTCTCGGCCGGCTTGACAGAACGGCACGACTTGGTTATACTATTCCAAATTGAACTTCCGGCAGGACAAACAGACTCGCCTGCCATTTCAAGACCTGCGCATCGTTCGTCGCCTTCCAGGTGGTAGAGTAGTACCCAGGAATCCGTCGCAGATGCCATCGAGCTCCAAGCCGCCGGCGGCCAACCGAGGACCGGCGACCGCTTGTAGGGTCCTGAGTCGGCACCGTTGGGAAGTGCCAACGATGCTCATCTGCGCGGGCCTGTTTCAGCAGCGGGCAGTAACCTTCTCGGTTCCGGGTGCGGCACTGACTGAGAGGGCCTCGACGGTGTCCCGGTCGGACGCTTGGGGCGCGTTCCAGGCGAGATTGAGCCAGCGGAGGCATGTCCCGGCCGTGTGTACGTGGTGTGGTCAGGCGGTGCGCGATTGCGTTTCTTCGTCTTCAAGGCCAGCGGCAAGCGGCGCCGCCCGAGGACGCCCGCCGACCTATGGGATTCCTTCCACCAGCGTTCTCCCAACTGCGCAGCACATCCCGACCACTCCACGGTGCGCCCGAAGGTCCAAGGCAGCATCAGCCGGGCGCATTAAGCCAGGGCTCCACCAAGGAGGCATCGGGGCGATCCTGGACCGGATCCAATCCCGGTCGTCTTCAGGGTGAAGATGAACGAGCAAGACTCAGGACAGCCGCCAGGAAGTGAGCGTATCTCACCCACGAGGGAAGAATAGGGGGTAGAAGTGGAAGAGGTCAAGAAGATAAGGACAGTTTGCCGTAGCTGCCATGGGGGATGTGGGCTGTTCGCCTACGTGAAGGACCGCAGGGTGGTCAAGGTAGAAGGCGATCCTGACTCACCCATCAGCCACGGCTCCATGTGCTCCAAAGGACTGTCCATCACCCAGCTCGCCTATCACCCCGACAGGGTCCTCTATCCGATGAAGAAGGCCGACGGGGGGTGGGAGAGGATCTCCTGGGATGAGGCCCTTGACACGTGCGTTGAGAGATTCAACGAAGTGATCGAGAAATACGGCCCGGAAGGGATCATGGTTGGCCAGGGGACCGGCCGAGACTACGAGAGCCACTTCTCTCGGTTTGGCAACCTGCTGGGCACCCCGAACATCCTGACCGCGGGGCACATGTGCTACCTCTCACGGATAGGCGCATCCCTGATCACCTGTGGGAGTCTTCCTGCTTGTGACTATGAGAACAACCCCAAGTGCATCGTGATGTGGGGATGCAATCCTCTGTGGACCAACCCGGACGAGTACAAGGGAGTGGAATTCTGGCGCGCCTTCGAACAGGGAGCCAAGATGATCTGCGTCGATCCTCGAAGATCGCTCTATGCTGACAAGGCCGACGTTTGGCTCCAGATACGTCCCGGCACGGACGCGGCCATGGTCATGGGGTTCTTCAGGGTGCTCATCGAAGAAGAACTCTATGATAAGGAGTTTGTCGAGCAGTATGTACATGGCTGGGACCCCTTTGTGGAAAGGGTGAAGAAGGACTACCCCCTCGACCGGGTGGAAGAGATCACCTGGGTCGACCAGGAACTCATTCGAGAGGCGGCCAGGTTGTATGCCACCACCAAGCCGGCGGGAATTCATTGGGGCGTGACCACGGAGCAGACCCTCAACGCTACCGATTACACCCGCTCTGCCATCGGACTCATGGCTGTCACGGGGAACCTCGATGCGCCCGGCGGGAATGTCCTGCACGTACCACCACCTACCAGAAAGGTCTCCGAATTTTCTGCACACAGGGAGCTATCTCCCGAGCAGAGAAAGAAACGCCTCGGCGGTGACCAATATAAGCTGGCCTCCAGAATGACCATCTGTACGCCCAAGCCCATCTGGGATGCCATTCTGACCGGCAAGCCCTACCCGGTCAAAGCAGGCTACCTGGTAGGGACCAATCCGCTGCTGACCAGGGCCAATGCCCGGGAGGTACGCAAGGCCCTGAGCAGTCTTGATTTTCTCGTTGTGTCCGATTTCTTCCTGACCCCAACAGCCGAGTTAGCCCACATCTTCCTGCCCGCTGGCACCTGGTTGGAGCAGAACCACGTCTCGGAGAACTGGAAGTTCCACGGATACGTGCTGGCTAGACAGAAAGTCGTGGAGATCGGCGAGTGCTGGCAGGACCACAAGATCTTCATGGAACTGGGCAAGAGAATGGGCCAGCAATGGTGGGACACGGTGGAGGATGCTCTGGAGTGGATACTGGAGCCTACCGGCGTGACCTGGGAGGAGTTCAAGAAGCTGGGCTATCTCCATGCAGAACAGAGATATCGCAAGTACGAGGAAGAGGGCTTCAAGACCCCCACGGGAAAGGTGGAACTGTACTCCACCGTGCTCGAAAAATGGGGGCGTGATCCCTTGCCCAAGTACACGGAGCTGGCCGAAAGCCCCCTCTCCACGCCTGAACTGGCCAAAAAGTACCCCTATGTCCTCAACGCGGGATTGAGGAACGCCCCCTTCTTCCACTCCGCGAACCGACAGATCCCCTGGCTGAGGGAGATCAGGCCCGACCCCCTGATGGAGCTCCATCCTCAGACCGCGGAGAAGCACGGCATCAAGGAAGGAGACTGGGTCTGGATCGAATCGCCTCGCGGGCGCATCAAGCAACGAGCAAAGCTGAACGACGGTATCGATCCCAGAGTGATCGCAGCCGAGCACGGCTGGTGGTACCCGGAAATCAAGAGCCCCGATCATGGCTGGGATATCTCCAACATCAATATCCTGACCGACAACTCCCCTGAGTCCACCGATCCGGTGATGGGGTCAACCAGCTTGAGGGTTCTGTTGTGCAACATCTCGCGCTGCGAAGACGAGGAGGAGAAGTGACGTGAAGACATCTCTGATGTTCATCCAAGAGAACTGCAGCGGCTGCCATGCCTGTGAAGTAGCCTGCAAGCAGGAGCATGGGTTGGGTGTCGGCCCGAGAGTGGTGCGGGTCATCGAGAGAGCCCCTATCTTCAGCCCCTTGTATTGCCACCACTGCGACGATGCACCGTGTGTGACAGCCTGCTGGGAAGACGCCATCACGCTCGACCCGGACACAGGCGTCGTGCTTCATGATCCTGACAAGTGCAACGGGTGCAACGCGGTACCAGGCAAGTCGGGGGCCGAAAAGCAGGATACCTCGCCGTGCAAGGTGGAATGCCCAGCTCACAACAACGTCCAGGGATACGTAAGCCTTGCCTCTAAAGGGAAGTTCCGGGAGGCAATACAACTCATCAAGCAGACAAGCCCCTTCCCATCCGTCTGCGGGAGGGCCTGTCCCCACCCCTGTGAGGCGGGCTGCAATCGTGATCAAGTCGACGAACCCGTAGCCATCCGGGCCATAGAACGCTTCCTGGCGGATTGGGATCGGGCCAGCGGCAGCCCCTACATGCCTACGATCAAGCAGGCGCGAGACGAGAAGGTCGCCATCATCGGGTCAGGTCCCGCTGGCCTGACGGCGGCCTACTTTCTGGCCAGAGAGGGGTACAAGGTCACCGTGCTCGAGAAACTTCCCGTGGCCGGCGGCATGATGGTCGTGGGGATTCCCGACTTTCGCCTACCGAAAGATGTTCTCTCCGCCGAGATCAAACTGATTCAGGACATGGGGGTAGAAATCCAGACAGGCATGGCTTTCGGAACTGACACGACTCTGGAAAGTCTGAAAGAAGACGGGTATCAAGCCGTCTTCCTCGCCACCGGCCTCCATGCGAACCTTCGTTTGGGGGTAGACAACGAGGACGTCAGTGGCGTCGTGAGGGGTATTGACTTTCTTCGGGACATCGCGCTGGGGAATGAGGTATCTCTTGGGGACAAGGTGATCGTCGTGGGAGGCGGCAGTGTGGCCGTTGACGTGGCCATGACGGCTCTCCGCAAAGGCGCCCCGGAAGTCACAGTGGTGTGTCTGGAAGAGCGAGACCAGATGCCGGCCTGGGAGGACGAAATAGAAGCAGCCCTGGAAGAGGGCGTGGAGATCGTCAACTGCTTTGGCCCCAACCGCTTCCTCCAGGAGGATGGTCAGTTCTCGGGGATCGAATTCAAGCGCTGTACCTGCGTCTTCGATGAAGATGGCCGTTTCAACCCCCAGTACGACGAAACGGATCTGACCGCGCTTGCTGGAGACACAGTCATCGTCGCCATCGGTCAGTTTGCTGATCTCTCCTACGCTGACAAGCAAGGGATCCCGGTCACCGCAGCCGGTGGTCTTCAGGCCGATCCATTGACCTTGGAGACGCCGATCCGTGGTGTCTTCGCGGGTGGAGATGCGTGCTACGGCCCAGGGACCATCGCGGAGGCCATTGGCTCTGGGAGGGAGGCAGCAGTATCCATCGACCGCTATCTCCAAGGCCAGGATCTGCGGCTAGGTCGCCTGGGTCGAGACAAGGTGCTGAAGCCTATCACCCATCCCCAGATAGAGCGATACGACCCCTCTGCGCGTGGTCAGATGCCTCGGCTGGACCCTCGAGAGCGCGTGCAGAGCTTCGAGGAGATCCAGCGAGGGTTCACGGAAGAGCTGGCCGTTCGGGAGGGGAAGCGGTGCATCATGTGTGGTGCCAGTTGTGTGCAGGCCTGTCCGTACGATGTCATGCAGTTCAACCAGGACACGTACAAGGCAGTGAAGTGCGACCTCTGCATTGACAGACGGGGCAGGGAAGAGGCGCCCGCGTGCTTCTCTGTCTGTCCCACAAGATGTATCGTCTGGGGCGATCCGCAAGCTTTTCCCAGCGCAGTGGAAGTAGCCCCATAATCGAAACGCCAGAGAGCGTCTGTAACCAGCGGGATGATGCCCTGGCCCTGATTGTGCCAGAGCCACGACCATGATGTATGATGTGCATTGGGGTTTGCTCTCTCGAACCGGGGCAGTAGGAGGGAGAGGTTGGTGCACGCAGGCTCGAAGTGGCCCACCGACCGTCCCGCGTCGCCGCCGGTCTCAGCCATTCATAAGGGCTCGGCCTCTCTCCGAGATGGCCCGGAGCGAAGGCCACAATCGAGTCAGGCCATCGTATGGACACCAAGATCAGACAATAGTACCGTCCCGGCAGACACCATAACCGGAGAGGCTTCCTGATGGAGATCATCGGTGAGCGGATCAACGGCACTCGGAGCCGAGTGGGAGAGGCGGTGTCCGGGCGTGACGCAGCCTTCATCCAGAGCTTGGCACAGAGGCAGGCAGAGGCGGGGGCTCACTGGCTGGATGTCAGCGCCGGCACGCCGCCGGAGCGCGAGCCGGACGATCTGGCCTGGCTGGTGCGGACGGTGCAAGAAGTCGTCGATGTGCCTCTGTGCCTGGACAGCGCCAACCCCAGGGCCCTGGCAGCAGGCCTCGAAACCGTTCTTCAGCCACCCCTCATCAACTCCATCAGCGGCGAACGATTGCGCCTGGATGGCATTCTGCCCCTGGTGTGCCAGGCTGACTGCGGCGT
This sequence comes from Anaerolineae bacterium, assembly GCA_034411995.1. GTDB lineage: Bacteria > Chloroflexota > Anaerolineae > UBA7937 > B3-Chlor > JAUVXJ01. The sequence continues at coordinate 277,332 of DAOUME010000026.1, forward strand.
CGTCGCGCTGGCCATGGACGACAGCGGCATCCCCACTGGCGCGTTGGATCGGCTGACAGCCGTCAGGCGCGTCATAGAAGAACTCCGCAAGGCCAAGGTCCCCGATGATCGAGTATACGTGGACCCGCTGGTGATGGCCATCGCAGCCGGCACTGACAGCGGACCGATCGCGCTGGAGGCGATCCGAGCCGTGCGTGGCGAATTTCCAGAGGTGCACATTATCTCCGGGCTGAGCAACGTCTCCTTTGGGCTACCTGTGCGGAGCCTCATCAATCGGGCGTTCCTCACGTTGGCTTTGGAGGCTGGCTTGGACGCCGCCATCCTTGATCCGCTGGACCACGAGTTGCGCAAGTCCCTTCTGGCGGCCGAGGTTGTGCTCGGTCGCGATCGATACTGCCTCAACTACACCCGGGCCTATCGAGCCGGTCTGCTGGGCAGCCAGGACACACAAGCCACCCGCAAGTGAACACTCGACTGAACTGACCTTTCTCATCGGTCAGGGTCAGTGGCCCATACCGCGTCTTGGGGAGGAGGATACCATGCACTGATGCGCGAAACTAGAGGGGGCAAGAGCCACACACCGCATTCCTGAGAGGAGGACAGTATGTCCAAGAAACTGATTGATGCCATAGCTGACATGAAGGAGCAAGAAGCCCTCAAAGTAGCCAAGGAGATGGTGGAAGGTGGTTCAGACCCCATGGCGATCTTGGGTGCAGCGAGAGAGGCCATGGGCATCGTCGGCCAGCGTTACGAGGAGGGCACCTACTTCCTGCCCGAACTGATCCTGGCCGGGGTGATGCTGAGCCAGATCGCGGAGATCGTCAAGCCAAAGCTGGCCAAGGCTGCGAGCGTCAAACGCCATGGCAAGGTTCTCATCGGCACCGTCGACGGGGATATCCACGACATCGGCAAGAACATCGTAGTCTTCATGCTGGACGTCAACGGATTCGAGGTCCTCGACCTGGGCGTAGATGTGCCGCCTGAGAAGTTCGTGGAGGCGATCAAGGAGTTTCAACCCCAGGTAGTCGGCCTGAGCGGATTTCTCACGCTGGCCTTCGGTGCCATGAAAGAGACCGTGGATGCGATGAAGAAAGCCGGACTGCGGGACAAGGTCAAGGTCATGATCGGTGGCGGTCAGATCAGCGACGAGATCAGGACCTACACCGGCGCAGATGCCTATGGTAAAGATGCCATGGCCGGAGTGTCCCTCGCCAAGGAGTGGGTCGGCGGCCAGTAGAAGTCTCCAAGGGAGAAGGTACAGGAGGTAACGGAAATGGGGAAGGAATGGGCAGAGTTATCACCAGACGAGAAGCAGGAGGCGCTGTTCCAGAGGTGGCTCTCGCCGAAGGACCCCGGCGGGAATGACCTCAAGTTCCAGAGCCCGGAAGCCGAGCGATCCTACAAAGAGCGCATAACCAGGATCAAAGATGCTATTCAGTTGAAGAAACGGCCTGACAGGGTGCCGCTCCTACCACTTCCCAGCATGTTCCCTGCTCTATATGCCGGGCTGACCGTGGAAGAGGCCATGTATGACTACGACAAATGCTCCGATGCCTTCAGGAAATTCGTCCTGGACTTCGAGCCGGATGGCCACATGGGCTCTGCACAATTCGGCCCGGGAAGATTCTTCGAGCTTCTCGACTACAAGTTGTACGCCTGGCCGGGCCACGGGGTCTCAGCCAAACATAGCTACCAGTGCAATGAAGGCGAGTACATGAGGGAGGACGAATACGACGCCCTCATTCAGGACCCGTCTGGTTTCTTCAGTAACGTCTACTTGCCGCGCGTATTCGGAGCACTGGAGCCTTTCCAGATGCTACCTCTTCTCCCTGGCATACTCGAGATATATGGTGTTGCCTTCAATTTCATACCCTATGGCCTACCCCCGGTCCAGGCGGCGCTCAAAACCCTCATGGAAGCCGGGCAGGAGGCGCTGAAGTGGGCAGGTGCGGTAGGTGGTATCGAGGCCGAGTTGACGACTCTGGGATTCCCTCAGATCCTCGCCGGGTTCACCAAGGCACCGTTCGACACCATCGGGGACACCCTTCGAGGTACCAGGGGGATCATGCTCGACATGTACCGGCAACCAGACAAGCTTCTCGAAGCCATGGAGGCCCTGACTCCGCTCATGATCAAGATGGCCGTGGGCGGGGCACAAATGAACGGCAAGCCCATCGTCTTCATACCTCTACACAAAGGCGCTGACGGGTTCCTCTCCGATGAACAGTTCAGGACCTTCTACTGGCCTACTCTGCGAAAGGTCATGATAGGCATGATCGAAGAGGGCTGCATCCCGTTTCCCGCGGCAGAGGGGGGCTACAACTCGCGCCTGGAGGTCATCAGTGACCTGCCCAAGGGCAAGACCCTCTGGATGTTCGACAAGACCGACATGGCCAGGGCCAAGGAGATCCTGGGCGACACGGCCTGTCTGCTCGGCAACATGCCGCTCGATCTGCTGACGGTCGGCACGCCTGAGCAAACGAAAGAATACGCCAGGAAGCTCATCGAGACCGCCGGCAAGGGCGGTGGTTTCATTCTGGCCAACGGGGCGTTCTTTGACGACGTCAAACCGGAAAACCTCAAGGCGATGATGGACGCGGGCAGAGAATACGGGGTCTACGGCTAACCTGGAGCATCCAGACCTGGCGACTGGCTAGGTCGGCAGCGCGACAGTCCTGCTGGTCGGTCGTCCGCTGAGAGGCATCATGCTGACCTGGGGGGAATCCGTGAGGTGCCAGTCGCCGCGTGCCGTGACCACGAATGAGAGCCGAGGGCATCTCTGTCTGGCACGGTCGTGTGCCCCGCATGAGTTGCGCTGGATGGGCAATGGTAGGGCTGGCATGCTGTCGCTGGAGGGGCGCGGGCGTTCCGTCGCGCCTCTCGGCCGACGCGCCGGCCACCTCTAAGCGCAGGTTCACTGCGTACGATCGACCCGGGACAACGTTGGCGGACGGCTGACGGAGAGTGTTCCAGGCCCAGGAGGGAAGTATGGAAATCAAGGCCGCGGTAATCTTCGAAACAGGCGGCGAGTTCAAGATTGAACAACTAGAGCTCAGCGAGCCCAACGACGATGAGGTACTGGTGCGGATAGACAGCGTGGGCATCTGCGGCACCGATTTGGGCGCTCGGGATGGGCATCTGCCCATCCCAGGCCCGCCAAGTGTCTTCGGACACGAAGGGGCGGGCGTCGTGGAGAAGGTGGGATCCCGGGTAACCAAGGTCAAACCGGGCGATCACGTCGTATTGGCCTGGGACTACTGCGGCGTGTGCAGTTCATGCAAGTCGGGCAAAGAACTCTACTGCCTGAATTTCTTCCTGCACAATTTCCACGGCGCACGTAGCGATGGTACTACAACCTTGCGAAAGGGCGATCAGATCATCCACGGCTGCTTCTTCAGCCAGTCCTCGTTTGCCGATTTCGCGTTGGCCAACGAGCGCAACGTGGTCAAGGTGCGGGGCGATATCGCACTCCGGATCCTGGGGCCCATGGGCTGCGGCATCATGACCGGGGCGGGTGCGGTTATGAACTCGCTGCGTCCCAGGCCGGGCTCTTCCATCGCGGTGTTCGGCGTCGGCAATGTGGGAATGAACGCTGTCCTCGCTGCCGTGGCGGTCGGTTGCGCGACCATCATCGGGGTCGACATCCATCCAGACCGCCTGGAAATGGCCAGGGAGTTAGGAGCTACGCATACCATAGACGCCAGTGAGGACGACCCGGTGGAGGCGATCCTGGACATCACCGGTGGGGGCGCGGAATTCAGCCTGGAGTGTGTCGGCAATCCCCAGGTGCTGCGACAGGCTGTGGATGTTCTGCCCCGCCTGGGGATCTGTGGTCTCGCCGGGGTTGTACCACCTGGCACAGAAGTCAGTCTGGACATGGACCTTCTCATGAACGGACGCACGGTCAAGGGCATACTCGGAGGCGATGCCATCCCGGACCTCTTTATCCCCAGGCTGATCGAGTTGTATAGCCAGGGGCGGTTCCCCTTCGACCGTTTGATCACCTTCTATCCCTTCGACGACATCAACCAGGCCGTGGCCGACATGGAGGAAGGACGGGTGGTCAAGCCGGTCCTGCGACTTTAGCCGTCGGCAGACAGAGTGCGGAAAGGAGCTACCATGAAGACAAATCGGATGTTCATCGGCGGAGAGTGGGTCGATGCCGTATCCGGGGCAACCTTCGATGATCTGAACCCCTATACCGGGGAGGTGTATGCGCGCGTGGCGAAGGGTGATGCGAAGGACGCAGATCGGGCCATGGCTGCGGCCTACGCCGCCCGGAAACCCTGGTCCTCCACGCCCTCGCTGGAGCGTTCACTGGTCATCGCGAAGGCTGCTCAGATTCTGGAAGAGAGCCGGATGGAATTCGCAGAGGTCCTGACCGCCGAGGGTGGAAGCACTTTCGGCAAGGCGATGTTCGAGATCTCGCAAACCGTGGACCTGTTGGCTACCGCCGCTGCCGACTCCAAACGTATTCTTGGCGAAACCTTCCACACCGACCCCAACAAGCTCTCCATGACCCTCTTGAGGCCGAAGGGTACGGTGGTGGCCATCTCACCTTGGAATTTCCCGCTCATTCTCTCTATGTACAAGGTGGCTTACGCCTTGGCCACCGGCAACACGGTCGTTTTCAAGCCGTCGAGCGAAACACCGGTGATCGGCCTCAAGATCGGTGAGCTCTTCGAGCGTTCCGGACTCCTCGCTGGTGCCCTGAACGTCATCACCGGACCGGGAAGCGTGCTCGGGGACGCACTCATTGGAGACAACCGCTGTTCCTACGTGACTCTCACCGGAGAGACCACCACCGGCCGGCACGTGGCTCAGACGGCCGCTGCAGGGTTGAAGGAGTATACTCTCGAGCTAGGGGGAAAGAACCCCCTCATTATCCTGGCAGATGCCGATGTGGAGTACGCCGTCAACGCCGCTTCCTTCGGTGTCTTCATGCACCAGGGACAGATCTGCATGTCCGTCGGTCGAATCATCGTGGAGAAGCCGCTTGCCGAGGAGTTTGCCGGCAAGCTTGCCGAAAAGGCGAAGTCGTTGCCCGCAGGCGATCCCAGCGTGCCCACAACCGTGATCGGCCCGCTCATCAGCGATGACCAGGTGCGCAAGGTAGATGGCTACGTCAAGGATGCCGTGGCAGCGGGGGCGAAGCTGCTGGCCGGGGGCACGTACGAGGGCCGGGTCTACCAAGCTACCGTGCTCAGTGAGGTCAGGCGCGACATGCCGGCCTGGAGGGAAGAAATCTTTGGACCTGTAGCTCCCATTCTCGCCGTGGGCGACGAGAAGGAGGCGCTGGAAGTCGCCAACGATACCACCTACGGACTCTCCGCAGGGGTGATCGCCCCAGACCTGGCAAAGGCCATCTTCCTGGCCGAAGGTCTCGAAGCCGGGATGGTCCACGTGAACGACGCCTCCATCGACGCCGAGGCCAGTGTTCCGTTCGGGGGCTCCAAGTGGAGCGGCCAGGGTCGGGAAGGCGGCCGCTACTCCCTCGACGCGCTCACCGAGACGAAGTGGGTCACCATTCAGAAGGCGCAACGCTCGTACCCGTTCTAGCAGACAGGACACGGCTACTGGGCCATGAACGCTGTTCATGGCCCTTGTTCATGGAGTGGCGTACCCGGTACCAGGTGCACAGTAGGGAGGTGCCCGATGGCGGATTATGAGGTCCTGAGCGCGAGAGTGCAGGAGCTAGCAGACAGGGACTGGGATGAGGCCGGGCTCCAGGCCAGAGTCAGGAAGCTGGCTGCGGAAGGGATTCCGAGGAAGACACTCGACCGGGAAAAGATGCTGGCCGACAAGGGGCAGATCCTGGATCGCGTCCAACGCCGTGCTGAGGAGTACAACTTCATCTTCAAGAACTGTGCCCAGGGCACAGCACTTGCCCTGCTGGAGGAGTTCGGCCTGGGAAGCATGGAGATCATCAAAGCCCTGACTCCATTCCCTGGGGTCGGGGGCACTGGCGAGATTTGCGGCGGCATAACCGGCAGCTTGATTGCGTTCGGGCTCTATTTCGGCAGTGATGACAGGCTGGACTATGCGGCGATGAACGACACGATCATGACGTCGCAGAAGTTCATGGCCCTGTTCGAAGGCGAGCTAGGTCACATCTACTGCGCTGATATCATCGAGATGGTCATTCTGGGACACAGGTTGAACCCCGGCGAAAGTGAGCAGGCGATGGTGGCCTTCACCAACGAGAAAGGTTTCGAGAAGTGTGGTCTGCCTCCCGGCATAGGGGCCAGGCTCGCCGCCGATTTCATCATCGACAGCATGAAGTGAAGCCACAGGAGTCTCGCGTCTCGCCCCCTTTCTCCCCGGCGGATAGCCTCTCATCAAGAGAGGTCGAGAAACCTCATCCTCGAGGGCAGGTATGAACTGATACCGCCTCTGGAGGTTCTCAGAGGGTCCCGCACCCTCTGAGCCTGGGCCTTGTGAGTTGCACGTGTTCCCTTCCAATCACGGGAAGGCCGTGAGCTCCTGCCCAGCTTGGTGCATTGCACAGGTCTGAGAAGGTTCGATGTCTGGTACTGCCTGGCACATCTTCGCTTTTGCTGCGATGGGCGTTTCTTCTCTGATGATCGCGTATCGTACGTGGGCGATCGTGAGGCTTCCGCTTCATCTGCGTTGGGAACTCGCGCCCATACCGCATGAAAAGGGGAAGGCCCGATATGGGGGGTCCTATCTTGAGGAGCATGAGTGGTGGACCAAGCCTCGACACAGGTCCCATGTCTCACCAATGATCTATATGGCGAAGGAGATCCTCTTGCTGAGAGGCGTTTGGCAGCACAACCGGGGCTTGTGGCCCCTCGCCCTCTCATTGCATATGGGGATCTACCTCACTGCTGGAATGCTCTTGCTGCTGCTGGCCAACGCGGCCTTTTCACTTGGTCCATCACCACCGCAGATACTGGATTCCTCCCTGAGGGTTGCGTCCGTTTTCGCAGTGGGGGGTTATCTGCTCGGAGGCATCGGTTCCATCGGTCTGGTCTTCAAACGTGCCGTGGATTCCAGCCTCCGGCCATTCAGCACCATCTCAAGATACTCCAATCTCCTGTTCTTGGGTGCGGTCTTTGTCAGTGGTGGCTATGCTTGGATAGAGTCTGGAAGTACCATGCCTGCCATGAGTCTATTCGTGAAAGGGCTCATCACTCTGGATTCCGGTGTGACCGTCGCTTTCCCTCTGTCGCTACACATCGTTGTGTCGCTGTTGTTCGTCCTGTATCTCCCCACGACGGATATGATTCATTTCGTTGTCAAGTTCTTCACGTTTCATCAAATACGATGGAACGATGAACCACGGGAACAGAGGATGGAAAGAGAGCTGAGCGTTCTTCTGGCTCAGCCTGTTGCCTGGTCGGCTCCCCATGTGGGGGCTGATGGCGAGAAAGATTGGACAGACGTTGTCAGTGCACGGATGAGCGATGAAGAAGAGCCTTAGACTAGAGGACTTCTCCAGAGACGGAGATAGTCAGTTGACAGAGGTGAACATCGACGAACTGATACCATTACCGCCTCCCTATGACAAGATGGACGAGCAGGCGGGATGGCGGAGCATCAGCGAGGAGCGGAAAGACAGGGTGGTCTGCAATCTCGACGGTGTTGTGGCGCTCAGCCTTCCCAAGCCACAGAACCAGGAGGAAGAAGAGAGTATAGTCCGCCAGTTTGCCGCGGGATTGAGAAAGCTCCTTAGCCGAGAGAACAACTGGACGTTTCTGCAGCCCCTCATTCTGTCCATAGACTACTGCGCTCAGTGCCAGACGTGCGCTGATGCTTGCCCTATCTACCTGGCCAGCGGCAAGAATGACCTCTATCGCCCGACCTATCGTTCCGAGATTCTCAGACGTCTTGTTGGCAAGTACGTAAAGCACTGGGGTAGGCTCCGCGCAAAGCTGAGAAGGGGGAACGTCGAGCTCAACTGGACCACCATCACCAGGTTGTATGAGTTGAGCTATCGATGTACTCTCTGCCGGCGCTGTGCCCAGGCCTGTCCCCTGGGCGTTGACAACGCGCTGATTACCCGGGAGTTGCGCAAGCTCTTCAGCCAGGAACTGGGCTGGGGTCCGACGGAGCTTCACGAGAAGGGCACTGTGCTCCAGCTTAAGGTTGGCTCTCCCACTGGGATGAGGCCAAGCGTCGCCAAGGACAATCTTGAGTTCATCGATGATGATTTCACCAAGGTGACTGGCGTTCAGGTGACGACACCGTGGGACGTGGAAGGCAGCGAGGTTCTCCTGATGCACAGCGCCGGCGAAATCCTGTCCTGGCCCGAGAACCTGGCTGCCTTTGCCCTTCTGTGTAATGCAGCCAGCATCAGTTGGACCCTCTCGTCGGAGGCACCTGGCTACGACGGAGTCAACTACGGTCTCTTCTACGACGATGTACAACTCGCCAGAATCGCCATCAGGCACGCTCAGATTGGCAAGAAGCTGAAGGCCAAGAAGATAGTCCTGGGAGAGTGCGGCCATCAACACAAGGCCTTTATCGGTGTAGCGGACAGGTTTCTTACGGGGGACCTGGACATACCGCGGGAGAGCGTGATGGCTTTCCTGGAGAGCCTGGTCTTCGGCGGCAGGATCAAGTTCGATCCGTCGAAGAACGATTTCCCTGTGACTCTTCACGATCCTTGCAACATGGTGAGAGACCTCGGCATCGTCGAGCCGCAACGAAGGATTCTTCGCCATCTCTGCCCCCAGTTCCGCGAGATGACGCCTCACGGAGTGGATAACTACTGTTGCGGGGGCGGAGGTGGCTTGGCTCTGATTTCGCAGCCTGACTTCACCGACTGGAGGGTGAGCGTTGCGGGCAGGATGAAGTTCAAGCAGATTCTTCAAGCCTTTGGCGACCAGCCCGGTCCAGCGGTGAGAAAGTACGTATGTACACCGTGTCTCAACTGCAAGATCCAGTTTCGTGACATGTTCAGCTACTATGGGGCGCGGGAGAAATCTGGCCTATTCTTCGGCGGCCTTGTCGAATTGATCGTCAATGCCATGGTTGATCTTGAGGAGCCTTTCATTACCTGGGAGCGGTACTACTGAGCCGTCAGGAAGGTTCTCCGGAATCGTACCCCACGCCGGCCTTGGTTGAGCAGTGTCCAAGGTTGAAGGATCGCCAACGGATCTCCAGGTTCCGAGTGGGCAGAGCTAATGGCAGGTGCGTTCCTGGAGCACGGGTGTCAACGCAATTGTGGCATGTGATGGTAGGCCAACAGGCCATGGACGTTTCAGAGGAGGTTGCCCCTAATGACGCAAGTTGAACTCGCTGGCGGTACGTACGAAGTTGACGAGAAGGGCTTTCTGCAGGAGCCTGACAGATGGAATGAAGGCGTCGCCAAAGCGCTCGCTGCCAAGGAAGGTGTGACCGAATTGACGGCCGAACACTGGAAGGTTATCAATTATCTGCGAAGCTACTACCTCGAAAACGATATCTGTCCGATGGTAAGAAGGCTGAGGAAGGAAACAGGTCTGGGCCTGAGCCGTCTCTATGAACTCTTTCCGAATGGACCTGCGAACTCCGCGTGCAAGTGGGCGGGGATACCAAAGCCGACGGGATGTGTGTGATCCTGGGCACTCGTCGGGTCGAGGCAACTTGGGGGAAGGGGATGTGCACATCGGCATGAGTGCAGTTGTGTTGAAGGATCAGCTACTTGCTTAAGAGATGAATCGCATGCTGCTTGCCGGCACAATCTGATGCTAGCCCAAGTGGGCACGCGACGACTGGTTCTGCTATGAGATGCCAGACCAGTTGGGCTACAGTCCCAGATAAGCTTTCCTGACGAACTCTTCCCGTAGAAGCTCCTGACAGCCCGCTTCCAAGGCGATCCGCCCGTTTTCCAGCACGCAGGCCCGATCAGCTATTTCCAGGCTTTGTCGGACGTTTTGCTCCACCAGCAGGATGGTCATCCCCTGGTCGCGGAGCCTCTGTATGATGCGAAAGATCTCCGCTACCAACAGCGGTGCCAGGCCGTAGGAAGGCTCATCAAACATGCACACCTTGGGCCTGGACATCAATCCCCGGCCCATGGCTACCATTTGCTGTTCGCCGCCGCTCAGTGTCCTGGCCAACTGCCCCTGCCTCTCCTTCAAAATGGGGAAGACCTCGTATACCTGGCGCAGTGTTTCCTCCCTCTGCTTCCAGGCTTCGCCGACGTACGCCCCCATCTCCAGGTTCTCGGCAACCGACATCTGGGTGAATAGCCTTCTCCCCTCTGGTATGTGAGAAATGCCCATGGCCACAATGGAGTGAGGCGCCAGCCCGTCTATCCTCTTGCCGAGGTATTCCACACTGCCTGAAGCCGGGCGCAGCAAGCCTGATACCGTCTTGAGCAGCGTGCTCTTGCCCGCTCCGTTCGCTCCAACCAGGGCTACGATTTCTCCCTCTTCTATTCTCAAACAGACATCCCATAGGGCCTGCGCCTTGCCATAGAAGGTATCTAGATTGTTTATTTGCAGCATGGGCCTACTCCCCCAGGTATACCTCAATGACCGTCTTACTGGCGGCAATCTCCTGTGGCGTCCCCTCGGCAATCTTCTCACCGTGATGGAGGACCATGATGCGGTCGCACACGTTCATGATGGCTTTCATGACATGTTCGATCATGAAGACAGTGATCCCCTGGTCGTGAATCCTGGCCACCAGTTCCATGGCCTGGGCTACCTCGGTGGCGTTCAATCCCGCCATCAGCTCATCCAAGAGGAGGAGCTCCGGCTTGGTGGCCAGCGCTGAGGCGACCTCAACCCGCTTCTGGTTGACCAGCGTCAGATCCCTGGCCGGGATGGCCCTGACCTCCGCCAATCCCACGAATTCCAGAGTCTTCTCAGCCTGCGCTGCGGCATCGGCTGAGGACAGTCTGTTTGACGTGCCGAACAGAGAGCCCATAAGGACATTCTCAAAGACCGGCATGTTTGGGAAGACCTTGACGGACTGGAAAGTCCTCGCCAAGCCCATCCTGCAGATCCGGTGCGGCTTCAGGCCATTGATCTCTTCGCCTTTGAAGGTGATGGCCCCTGCCTTGGGAACAAGGGCGCCCGAGATCAGATTGAACAACGTGGTCTTGCCAGCTCCATTGGGGCCAATCAGGCCGACGATTTCACCCTGGTCCACCTGGAAGTCAACGCGCGAGACGGCGGCCAGCCCCCCAAAGTGCTTGGTAACGCCTGCGCCCTCAAGTATCGGCATGTTGCCCTCTCCGCAAGAACAATCTCCGGCCCTTCTGGACCAACCCTACAAGTCCGTCGGGGAGGTACACGATAACGATCAGCAGTATGGCACCGAAAAGAAGCATATAATAATAGGGGAACCTGGTGATCAGGACCTCTTCCAGGTAGGCAAACACAGTGGCACCCAGGATGGGGCCATAGAGCTGTCCCATGCCACCAAAGATGGCCATCAACACTGGCATGAAGGAGTACAGGGACGTGAAGGCTATGTAGGGGTCAATGTAGGTCCACCTTGTGGCGATGATGGCCCCCGCTGCCCCCGCGAACGAGGCACTGATGCCGAAGGTGATGACCTTGACCATGGTCACGTTGACGCCGGTATGGGCCGCCGCCTCCTCGTTTTCGCCGATACTTTGCAGGGCCAGCCCGTATCGAGAGCGCTTGATGAGATAGGTGGTGAGCAGCAGCGCCACCAGGATAGCCAACATCACGTAGTAGATGGTGTTGTTAGGCACGAGGACCACGAATCGGCCGCGTGCGCCCGTGAACTTGATCGCGTGCCATAGGACAACATTCTTGATGAGCTCCACCAACCCCAGGGTGAAGATGATGAAGTAGATGCCTCTTAGCCTGAGAGTCAAAGCGCCCACGACGAGGGCAAGACAAGAACTGATGAGGGCAGCGACGACGATAACGACAGGCAAGGGAAGTATCCACCCAAGCGCGGCCGCCGTGTAGATGCCGACCCCGAAGAACGCCGCCGTCGCCAGTGAGATGTAGCCGGTCGGACCGGAGAACAGGACCCAGCTCTGGGTCAGAATGATGTACATCAGGATGCTGGTGACCAGCACGACGTTATAGAGCGAGGCAAAACGGGGCAGGCCCGCTAGCAGAAGGAGGATTACGAAGAGCAGCCCCGGTATCCCCCACCTCTTCAGACCCAGCGTGATAGTCTTCATCTCTCTACTTCCCCATAATACCCGTCGGCCTCACCAAGAGCAGGACGATGAAGATCAGATAGTAGGCAGCCAGAGACAAGAGCGGGTCTATGTAGGTGACGATGCTGCCCACGACACCCAGTAAGAAGCCTCCGATGAAACTGCCAGGGATGCTGCCCAATCCACCCAGGACGATCACGATGATGGCAATGATGGTGTACTCCATGCCCATCGTTACGTTAACGGGATAGGAGATGCTGATGAGTACGCCAGCGATGGCGGCCAGAGCAGCCCCGAGGCCGAAGCACAAGGCCAGCACGGTATTGATGTTCACCCCCATCAGTCCCGCCGTGACCGGGTCCTGGGCCGCGGCCCGGATCGCTTTGCCCAGGCGAGTGCGGGCCACGAAGAAGTAAAAGGCTACGCCGATGATGATGGCCACCCCAAGGGTTACCAGCCGGTTGGCGCCAAAGAGTGCTCCTCCCAGGCTGACCGGAAAACGCAGATAGGAGTACCCCCTTATTTCGGGTCCCCAGTAGATCGAAGCCAGATTCTGAATGATGAACAGGAGACCGAAGGAAGCCAGCATGGAATTGCTCTCGAAAACGCCCGGCGATGTCGACGAGGACAAGAGGCGCTTGAACAGGGTCCTGTGGATGATGAATCCCAAGAGGAAGGCCAGAGGACCACAGACGACGAGCGATAACAGCGGGTTGAGACCAAACACCGTGAACAGTGTCCAGGTAGCCATGCCACCGAGCATGATAAACTCACCGTGGGAAATGTTCAGCACCCGGGCGACACCACACTGCAGGCTCAGACCCATGGCGATCAGGGCGTACAGGCCACCCAGCAGCAGGCCAGCAATCACAATATCGAGGATTGTTACCAGCATGATGATACCTTCCTGACTGTGGCGGTCACAGGCGCAGGCTGTCTAAAGGCGCAGCTGCATCTCCAGCCGGCATGACCACTCTCCAGTGAGTAGTTTTGGCACCCTTTAGACAGCCTGCATAGCCTTCTGGTCGCTTACCTATTGTGCGTTCTTGCTGTTACGCTCCCCACGCCGGCTTGGGATATACCAGGTCCGCGGTGGTCCACGGTTCAGGACCAACGGACTCATACACGCCGTTGATCCACTGGCCAATCTCTCCCTTGTGGGCCTCTAGGGCCAGGAGTCCGTGGTCAAACCAAGTCTCGCCCAGAACGGTCTCGAGGTGCTCGTTGGTCAGTATGTCCTTGATCGCCTTCTGATCCAGGGTTCCTGCCGCCTCGATGGCCGCCTTCCACATGTCTAGCCCAGCCCAGTAGAAGGGATGTCCCCACCAGTCCTGGACTTCTTCAGGCTTGCCTTCGTACAGTATGTCGGCCAGCTCATCGAGCTCGGGAGTCATCCCCCTGGCGAAGCAGGTGAAGCCGCACACGCCCTCCACCATCGGGCCAAACGTGGTGTGGTAGAAGCCGAAGTTGACGCCCGGGCCGCCAATCCAGGCCTTAGGGTTGTAGCCAAGCTCTATCGAGGTTCCTGTGGCCGGCATGACTTGGTCGGGATAGGCGAAGCAGCAAAAGATGTCAGCCCCGGACGCGTCAGCGTCCTTGATCACGGGCGAAAGGTCCTTGATGTCAGGGGGCAAGCTCTTCAATCCCACGACTTCGATGCCATTCTTCGGGAACTCGATGCCCGCGACACCAGAGTACTCTATACCGTGCAGGTCAGCGATGTAGGAGATGTAAGCTGTCTTCGCGCCCGCAGCGCCCATGATATTGGCGAACACTGGAAGTTCGTACCAGTCGGAGAAGCTCAAGGTAACGAACACATAAGGCAGGCTGGGAAGCATGTCCTTGATTTGCGTGGCGCCGCCCTCTGCCGTCACCAGCACATATTCGTACTTATTGGCTATAGGCGCCTGGGCGAATATGAACGAGGTGCCGCATGCGGGCCACAGGAAATCGACCTTGTCCTCCAGGATCAGCTTCTCCGTCAGCCTGGTCATCGTCCCCACGTCACTCGTATCGTCGTAGATGAGCAACTCGATGGGCAGTTTCCCGCCGTACTCCTCCACGTAAACCCCGCCTTCGTCATTGACCCTGGTAACCCAAGTGTCATAGATCGGTTTGAAGGCCGAGTCTCCAATCACGGCCAGCGGGCCCGAGAGGGGTCTTGCCATGCCCACGACGATCTTGTCTTTGGTGGGACCAATGGTCGGCGCTACGGTGGGGGCTGCTGTGGGCGCCTTGGTGGGCGCGGTGGTAGGCTCCGGGGCTGGGGTGGCCGCCGGGCCGCATGCCGCCGCAACCAGCCCGGCGCCCGTTGCTGCTGCGCCAGCAAGGAATTCCCGGCGGGTCAGATCCTTGGCATCCATCTCTTCCTCCTTCTTGTCTTCGAGTTCCGGTGAGCAGCTCAGACGGCTTTCTTCCATTCCTTCCTCCTTCTTCCTTTGGCGTCCTGGCGGACGGCTCAAACCCTTGACAGTCACTTCTCTTCCCTCCTTCGGCATAATCCGAAAGCGCTTCTCTCCTTGAGGTGCGGATTTGCGTTCCCCGGCACCCCCGGCCAGGTAGGGGTCAATGCCGAAGCCACAACGATGGGAATCACTGAACTGGGATGCCAGTTCGGGAGTGAGAACCGGATCTCTGTGTCGTACTGCCTGCCTCCTCGCAGAACGTGAGCCAAACAGGATGCAATGCCAGCGGAAGCTCGCCCTTCGCAGACACAACACGCCCTTGCCTATCGCCCGATAGACTCAAGTCCGGCCTGCCGCCAGCCACTCATTCCCGGCTGTCTGTTGGCCTCATGAGAAGAAGGGACCGCGCACGTGTGCCGCCAAGCAGCACAGGCCACAGCAATGGTGTCGATAGCAATCAGACAGGTGCGCAAGCGATAGATCCAATCAGAGGGAGTGACATGACGGGCAAACCAGCACGACACGGCCGGTGAGGCGCAGTGAGGTGGCCCAAGATGGGGATATCACAGCCGTCAGTCACGTCTATCGGTTCCACTGGCCCTCTGAACTCTCGGGTCTTCCAGGCGCACGAACGATATGGTCTAATGGCTGTGGGTCAACCGATTCAGTCCTGGGACTGGATCAGGTATGAATTCTCTGGAGCCTTACCTGGGCACTATCCTTCTCGAGAAAGCCGATCGCCGTCGACAGAACTTGGCTGTGCGCAGACCAGGAGACTCCGCATGCGCACGAAGGGCCACGATTCTGCGCTCTGCAGCAGACCAACCATCCGACCCAAAGATCGGTCCTCGGGGTACTTCGGGACAATAATAGCACATTTCCCTGGAGATGTCAAGTTTATGGGCGGCATGTGGGCGAGGTGGTTGACAAAACAGCACAAGCATGCTATCGTGTACCATATCACCTCTGGGAGGGATCGGCGGGTCTACCCACGGTTACCCCTGGCGCAACTCGGAGACTGGGACTCTTCCTCGCTCAGGCAACTGACCATCTAACGAGTCAGGGGGACTGGAACCGGGCATTGGATGCTTAGCGGAAAGCTGGCTACTGGCAGACGGGCAGAGACGGGCACGGGGTCAGAAAGAGCCCGTGCGCCCGCGGGCCCTGCCCGGACCAGGCACCTGGTCACTCACGACACATGCGCCTCTTGAGGAACGAGATCGAGTCACGGCTGGGGAGGAGATATGCAGACCCTGCGCGATGTGATCAACGGCAACGCTCAGAGATCGCCGGAGAAGACTTCTTTCATCTTCGAAGGCGAGAGCTACACCTTCAAGCAGGTGAATGACCGGATCAACAGTCTGGTCAACGCCCTGACCCCACTGGGTGTGGGAAAGGGAGATCGGGTCGGCATACTGGCCTACAACTGCTCACAATACTTCGAGGTCTTCGGACTGGCCAAAGCGGGTAGGGTCTGTGTGCCGCTGAACTACAGGTCCGTGGGAAGGGAGCTCGTCTACCTCATCAATCACTCCGGCATCAACACCCTCATCCTCGAGAGCAACTTCGTCAATGTCATCAATCCCCTTCGCCACGAGCTAGGCGCGGTCAGGTCATACATCTGCCTCGATGGCGTGGCGGAAGACATGCTGGATTACGAGGAGTTGATCGGCTCTTCGCCTCCCGACGAACCTGAGGACAAGGTGGAGGAGAATGACCCTTGTGTGTTGTTCTATACCAGCGGCACCACCGGGCGACCCAAGGGCGCGATTCACACCCACAAGAGCATGGTGGCCGAGGCGCGGCTCCCTCATCGGCATCTTTGCCCCGATGACGTTGTCCTGTGCGTGATGCCTTTCTTCCACGTTGGTGGTTCCGCCGCGCACATGATCCCGGCCTTTGCGGCTGGCGCCACCATCGTTGTTCACAAGCGATTCGAGGAGACTCCGGTCCTGGCAGCCATCGAGAAGGAGAAGGTGACCTACATCTTCCTGGTGCCGGCCATGATCCTCAGACTTCTGGAACATCCAGACCTGAATCGGTACGACTTGAGCAGCTTGCGGGCGGTGGGTTACACCGGAGCTCCGATGCCCGCCGAGGCTCTGAGGAGAGGCATAGCAAGGCTTGGACAGGTCTTCTTTCAGGAACTGGGCCAGACCGAGACTCTCAACATGACCGTACTCAGCCAAGAAGAGCACAAGGCAGAAGGCTCAGCGAAGGAGCTCAAGAGACTAGAGTCTGTGGGAAGGCCGGTGGGAGAACGCGAGCTGAGGATCGTCGATGAGCAAGGTCAGGATGTTCCCATCGGTGTGGCTGGCGAGATCGTAGCTCGCAGTGACAGAGTGATGAAAGGGTACTGGAACCTGCCCCGGGAGACGGCCAACACCATACGGGACGGCTGGCTTCACACGGGCGACGTGGGCAGAATGGATGAGGATGGCTATATCTATCTCGTAGATCGCAAGAAGGATATGATCATCAGCGGTGGTGAGAACATCTACTCCCGCGAGGTAGAGGAGGTGCTGTATATGCACCCCGCCGTCCTGGAGGCAGCGGTGGTGGGTGTGCCGGATGAGAAATGGGGTGAGTCAGTAAAGGCGGTGCTAGTGCTGCGGCCAGGGGCGGAGGTCGGTGAGAAGGAGATCATCGAGTTCTGCAGGAGCCACATGGCGAGCTACAAGAAGCCGCGCTCCGTGGAGTTCTGGGGCGAACTGCCCAAGACGGGCAGCGGCAAGATCAAGAAGGATGAAATCAGGGAGCTCTACTGGGAAGGCTACGAGAGAAGGATCCACTAGCCCGAGTTCCTCACGGCAAAGCAGAAAGGGGGCATGGCACCCCCAACCTGGCCGCTCCTGTGCCTGTGCTTGACCCCCGGTGGCAGCGATATCGCTCCCGACCAGGATCAGCAACGAGCGGCATGGACAGAAGACCGAGTGATCCTCCCCGAGCTGGAGAGCCACGACCGCAAGACACAGCCCCTTTCGTTGGCCTCTTTTCTACATCTTCTTCGCCGGCGCAGGTGTGATTCGAACCCAGGCCCGCGTTGCCTCAGGTCGGATTCTCGAGCCCCTAGCGCCCCACGTTCCCTCACCGGGGCCAACAACCACGTCCGCAGGCGCAAGCCAGCGTTCATCCTGGTGCAGAACTTGATGCGTCACTGGAGATGACGTATCATTGGAGTTGCGCTGGATTCGCTGCTGCTCGGGTGCACTTACAGGGGCACACCCCTCGCGCGGTCGGCCGGCGGACCACGCTGAGAGGGTGGTCGGTCAGACCTGAGCGAGTTCCGGACCAAGCAGCCACTCGCCGAGCACGGGTTTCGCGAAGCAGACGCCGCAGAGCAACTCTCCATGATGGGCCAGCGCGGATGAGGGACATTGGACAAGAGAATAACGAAGGAGAGGACGCATGTTTGATCACATCCTGGTTCCTCTGGACGGCTCGTCTCTTGCGGAATGCGTTGTGCCTCACTCGTTCTCGCTGGCCCGGGCCTTCGGGTCCAGAGTCACGCTGATACGCGTGTTGGAGCGCACTCACGGCGACGACCGACCCAGGTCCGTCGACCCCCTCGACTGGCACATCAGCAGGACCGAAGCCGAAGCCTACCTGGCTGGGTGGGCCCATCGACTGGAGGAGGGCGGCGTGGAGACCGGACATCAACTCCTGGATGGTACGGTCGCCGACCAGGTAGTAGACTTTGTGCGCGATCATGGGGTGGATCTGATGGTCCTCAGCAGCCACGGCCAGGGGGGCCTGAGCGGCTGGAATGTCAGTGGGACGGTGCAGAAGATCATCCTTCGTGCCTACGTATCCGTGATGATCGTCCGAGCATACCAGCCGCTGGAGACTGCCCTGACAGATATCGCCTGCCGACGCCTGCTGCTCGCGCTCGACGGCTCGATGCGGGCGGAATGCGCACTGGCCCCGGCCGTACAGCTCGCCCGTTTCTTCTCCTCTCAGCTATTAGTGGCCTGTGTCGTGAGCAGGCCGGAGGTGACACGTCATCGGCCACTGACCTCGGAAGAAACCGAGTTGGTCGAGAAGATCACGAGCCTGAACCAGCAAGAGACGACGGCTTATCTGCGCGGCCTGTCTTCTCGACTGTCCGCAGAGGGAATCGACGTGAATACCCACCTCTTGACCGGCGTCCACGTCCCGGAGATACTCCAGGAGTTGGTTCAGCAGGAACAAGCGGACCTGGTGGTAATGAGTGCCCATGGCTCCTCAGGCGCGAGCAAATGGCCTTACGGAGGCCTGGCCACGAATTTCATCGCCTATGGCACCACGCCCTTGTTGATCATCCAGGACCTTCGTGCCGGCAACTTGCTTCCCACCGCCGCCGAGCTGGCCGCACAAGCGCACAGACCGCGCTGAGCAAAGCATGAGGGTCACCCAGAGACATGAGTCCAGCCCGAGATAACGGACACCGCGACAAGGACGCCGGTACCAGCAGCCACGGTGCGGCTCGAAGCGTAGCGATCAGGCTGGGCAGGGCCCACAGGGTCTCAGAACATCCCGGTCGCCACACCGTCCTTCTCGACCGTTCCAGCGACCTGGAGGCGTCTCTCAAGGATTCGTACCAGCGTCTTCAGTCCGAGGTCCAGGCAGCCAGTTCTTACGGGGCCGAATGGCTGCTGGACAACTTCTACCTGGTGCAACAGGCGCTGCGCGATATCCGCAGCGACATGCCCAGACGCTACTACCGCCAGCTTCCCACACTGGATTCAACCCCCCAGGCCGGACTTCCCCGCATCTATGACCTGGCCCGATCGATCATCACCCACTCCGCTTGCCGACTCAATCCTGCTCAAATGCTGCGCTTCCTGCAAGCCTATCAGAGCGTGCAACCACTGACCATTGGCGAGTTGTGGGCACTGCCGACCATGTTGCGTTTCGGAATCCTGGAGATCCTCGGCCAGGCAGCCGAGAGCCTCGCTGCACCAGTGGACGATAGCGGCGAGAAACTGCTGGGCACCACCCCGTCGACTTTGCCGGCAGATCTGGGGGATGGGACGACCATTGCCAACGGCGTCTTTGGGCTGCGGGTGTTGGCCACCCTGGACTGGCAGGCTTTCTTCGAGAGTGTCAGTCTGGTGGAACAGGTGCTGCGCCGTGACCCGGCCAGGATCTACTCCCGCATGGACTTCGAAACGCGCGACCGTTATCGACGCTCGGTCGAGAAACTGGCCAGAGCCACGGGCCGGAGTGAGCGGGGAATTGCGCGGGAGGCCGTCCGACTCGCCCGGCAGGCGCAGACAGAGAGCGGAAACTCGCCCCGGGCACATCATGTCGGTTACTACCTGATAGACGCTGGGCGCCCCTTGCTCGAAAACAACCTGGGGTTCCGCGCTCCCTGGCGGAGCCGTCCACGCCGTTGGCTGCTCCGTCACCCCACCCTGGCATACCTGGCCTGCATCGCCTTGCTGGCTCTGTCCATGGTCTTGGCCGTCGTCGCCTACGCGTGGGCAGCCAACGGGTCCACCCTACAGATAATCGCTGCGGCCGCCTTGATGTTGGTCCCATCGCTAACGGTGGCTGTCAACCTTACCAACTGGCTGGTCACGCACTGGCTTCCGCCCCGCTTCGTGCCCAAGCTGGATTTCCAGGAGGGGGTCCCTGCCGACTGCCGAACGATGGTGGTCGTCCCCACGCTTCTCAGCAGCACCAGTGATCTGGAACGTCTGTTGCAGCAACTGGAGCTTCATTTCTTGAGCAATCAGGACGATCACGTCTGTTTCACCCTGCTCACCGACTTTGAAGACGCCCCCCAGAAGCGGATGCCGGGCGACGATGCGCTCCTCGACCAGGCGACGGTTGGCATACGCGACCTGAACAGAAGACACGGCACGGACGATGGCGGCCCCTTCTACTTCTTCCATCGTGAGCGGAGGTGGAATCCGAGCGAAGACTGCTGGATGGGTTGGGAGCGCAAGAGGGGCAAGTTGACGGAGTTGAATCACTTGCTCCTGGGAGCGAAAGGCACGTCCTTCGTAGTGCAAGAAGGAAGGCTGGACCTCCTTTCCAGCACGCGGTACGTCATCACTCTCGACGCAGATACCTCTCTGCCCAGGGATGGTGCACGCCGGCTCATCGGCGCGCTCGCTCACCCCCTGAATCGCGCTGAATTCGACGGGGGAAGTGGCAGGGTGGTTGCTGGCTACACCATCCTCCAACCTCGGGTGGAGATCATCCCCACCAGCGCCAATCGCTCCCTCTTTGCTCGGGTCTATTCCGGAGATACCAACGTAGACCTGTACAGCAGGGCGGTATCCGATGTGTACCAGGACCTGTTCGGCGAAGGCATCTACGTGGGCAAAGGGATCTACGATCTGCAAGCCTTCGACCGCACCGTGGCGGGATGCATCCCTGAGAACGCCTTGCTCAGCCACGACCTCTTCGAGGGCATCCTGGGGCGCGTCGGGCTGGTGACGGACATCACCCTCTTCGAAGACTACCCTCCGGACTATCTGTCGTTTGCGCATCGTGCCCATCGCTGGATGCGGGGGGATTGGCAGCTCCTGCCCTGGCTGTTGCCCGTGGTGCCAACTGCGAGCGGGCGGGGCGTGCATAACTACCTTCCGGCCCTCGGTCGCTGGCAGATCATGGACAATCTCCGGCGGAGTCTGGGCCCACCGGCGCTGCTCGCGTTGTTGTCCGCGGGCTGGTTGTGGCTGCCGGGCTCGCCGTTGATCTGGACCCTGGCCTCATTCGCCGTGCCAGCCGCAGACCTGGTGGCCACCACAGTCACCGGGCTGGCCCGGAGATCACCCCGCACAGCCGTGACCGGGCTCATGCGCAGCAGTCGCTACGACGCGCTGCGCTGGCTACTGCAACTCACCTTTCTGCCCTACACTGCGCAACTGACCGTGGACGCCATCGGCGCTACCCTCGTACGCCTGACAGTGAGCCACCGGCGCCTGCTCCAATGGACCACCTCCGCGCACACCATCTACCTCTTTGGCAAGGAGCGGAAGGTGGGCATAACCTGGAGACGGATGTACGTGGGCCCGATTCTTACGGCGCTCATCGCCCTCCTGGTCCTCTTGATCAGGCCAGCCGCCCTGCTGGTCGCCGCTCCGCTTCTCCTCGCGTGGCTCGTCTCACCGCAGATCGCCCTCTGGACCAGCGCTCCCACGGTGCGGGTACAGACACCGCTTTCGCCGGATCAGCGCCAGGAGTTGCGCCGCTTCGCTCTGCGCACCTGGCACTATTTCGAGGAGTTCGTCGGTCCGGAGGACAACTGGCTGCCACCTGACCACTATCAAGAAGCCCCCCGTGGGCTCGTCGCCCATCGGACCTCTCCAACCAACCTGGGCCTGCTCTTGCTTTCCACCCTGGCCGCCTACGATCTCGGTTTCGTCGGCCTGGCCAACGTTGGGTGGCGTCTGGGCTACGCCCTCGAAAGTCTGGGCAAGCTACGACGGTACCGTGGCCATTTCTTCAACTGGTACGATACGCGTACTCTGAGGCCCTTGCCTCCGCAATACGTCTCCACCGTGGACAGCGGCAACCTGGCGGCATGTCTCGTGGCGCTGCGACAGGGCTTGCTGGCTCTCAGCCACGATCCGGTATTGCGCTGGCAGCGCTGGGAGGGGTTGCTCGATGCCCTGGCCGCGGTCGGCGAGACGGTGGGCAGAATCGCCGGTCCCGACCCACCGACAGCCATCGCTGAGTGCCGCCAGCACCTGGACCACATCAGTCGGCAGGTGCTCTCGGTGCAGAACGAGCCAGAGCGTTGGCCGACGACGCTCGGCAGGCTGTCAGAGGAGCTGTGGCCGGAGTTCGAACGGCTGCTCGGACTGGCCATGGAATCGGTCTCGGGCTCAGGAGAGGCCGCCCTGTGGCGCGAGCTGGGAGCCTGGGTGGGGCGCGTGCGCTATTACGCCCTCGATGCCCGTCGCGAGACAGGCGTGCTGCTCCCCTGGATGGCCGCTGTCAGTGAGCCGCCACCGTTGTTCGGCCGGACAAACATCGACCCGGCGACGGCCGACGCCTGGAGGGCACTGCTACTGGCCCTGCCCTCCAATCCGCGGCTCGATGAGATCCCCAAAGTGTGCGATGAGGCTCAGACACGACTGGCCGAACTCCAGGAGAAGCTGCACGATCATCACGGGCTGGCCGACGACCTGGCGATGGCTCACGGCTGGTGCCAGCGCCTCCAGAACGGGCTAGACTTCTCCCGAAAGGCCGCGTCAGACCTGCTGAGCAACTACGAAAAGCTCGCCTCCCAGGCAGAGGCCTACTTCCAGGCTATGGACTTCGGCTTCTTGTACGACGGGCAACGACAGCTATTCCGCATCGGCCATAACGCCACGACCGGTAGACCGGATGCCAACTACTACGACCTGCTGGCCTCGGAAGCCCGCATGACCAGCCTGGTGGCCATCGCCAAGGGTGACGTCCCTCAGAGCCACTGGGTACATCTCGGTCGCCCTTTCACCCGGCTCGACGGCGAACGCGTGCTGCTCTCCTGGGGGGGCAGCATGTTCGAGTACCTCATGCCAGCCCTGCTGATGCGCGGCTACGAAGGCACGTTCATAGAGCAGAGCGCCCGCGCAGCCGTCCACCGCCAGATCGCCTACGGCCGGGAGAAGGGCGTACCGTGGGGTATCTCGGAGTCGGCCTACTACGCCTTCGACGCGAACATGGGCTATCAGTATGGTCCTCTCGGCGTACCCGGGCTGGGACTGAGGCGCAACCTGGAAGCAGATCTGGTGATCGCTCCCTACGCCTCTCTGCTGGCGCTCACGTTCCAGCCTGAGCCAGTGATGAACAATCTCTCCCAATTCGCCAAGCTGGGGATGCTCGGTCTGTATGGCTTCTGCGAGGCCGTCGACTACACGCCCTCGCGAGTCCCCCCCGAGCAAAGCAAGGCGATTGTCCGCTCCTACTACGCGCATCACCACGGCATGAGCTTCCTGGCCATGACTAACTATCTCCAGCACGAAGTGATGTTGGGTCGCTTCCATGCTGATCCTCGCATCCAGAGCGTGGAACTGCTCCTGCAAGAGAAGGCCCCTCGGCAGGCACCGGTCGAATACGTTCGGGGGGAAGCAGCCCAGCCCGTTCGCCGCGTCGAACCCGGAATCGCGCGCAAACCCTGGAGTGTACCTGTGGGCGGACCTTCACCTCAGGTGCGTCTACTGTCCAACGGACGGTACACCGTGCTCGTCTCCAGTGCGGGTGGCGGCTACAGTCGCTGGCAGGAGATAGATCTCACGCGTTGGCGTGCCGACTCCACCATGGACGACTGGGGAACCTGGCTGTACCTGAAGGACAGAGAGAGCGGAGCCCTGTGGTCGGCCGCCCATCAGCCGATCGGTTCTCCGGCAGACGACGAGGAGGCGGTCTACTACCCCTACAGGGCGGAGTTCCGCCGCCGACATCGCGACGTCGCCTCTCGGTTGGACATCATCGTGGCGCCCGACAACGACGTCGAGATCCGCCGTGTCATCTTGACCAACCACAGCACTCGCCGGCGCACGCTGACCCTCACCAGCTACGGCGAGGTCATCCTGGCTCCTCAAGCACAAGACCTTAGCCACCCAGCCTTCAACAAGCTCTTTCTGGAAAGCGAGTATCTCCCAGAGCGGCACGCCCTGGTGTTTCGTCGCCGTGCGCGGGCGGCCGGTGAAGAGCCGGTCTACCTCGGTCACGCCGTGTGCACCAAGCGCAGGCAACGACGCACCGACGCTCACGAGAGCGACCGCGGACAGTTCCTGGGTCGAGGCCGGACACCCCTCGATCCCCAGGCCCTCAGCGACGACAGTTCGGGGCTCTCAGGGACCACCGGGCCGACACTGGACCCGGTGTTTGCCCTCGGGGAGGACGTCGAACTGGGCCCCTACGCCACCAGGGAGGTCGCTTTCCTCACCGTGGCTGGGAGGTCTCGAGAGGAGATACTGGACCTCATCGAGCGCTACCAGGACTGGTCCCGCATAGAACTGGCCTTCGACCAAGCGCTGTCCCGCACCGACCTCGAGCTGCGCCAGCTCGACCTGACCTCGGCGAACTTGCAGCGATTCGACCGATTGCTCTCCGCCCTGCTCTACCCTCAAGCTGCGCTGCGTGCCGACGCCTCGGTCCTGGCGGACAACACGAGGGGTCAGCCAGGCCTGTGGAAGTACTCTGTTTCCGGCGATGCTCCCATACTGCTGGTCCGCATCGCCAGCGAGGGAGGACTCGCCCTGGTGCACGAGCTGCTCAGGGCCCACGCCTACTGGCGAAGCCGCCTGATGGAAATCGACCTGGTGATTCTCAACCAGCAAGACGTGGGGTACGACCAACCCCTGCACGGCCAGTTGCGATCGCTGATCAACCGCCTGGGCCAGGAGGCCTGGCTGAACCAACGCGGAGGGGTGTTCATCCTGTTCGCTGAGCAGATGGATCAGCAAGATCAAATCCTCTTCGAGACCGCCGCTCGCGTCGTCTTGGATGGGGAAAAGGGCTCCCTTGCCCGACAACTGGGCCAGGTACCTGCCGAGCTCACGCGTCTGCCACCGCTCTACCCCACCCTGCCCAAACGCAAGGACGTCGAGCCCACGCCGCTGCTGACCCGGCCGACGAACCTTCTCTTCGACAACGGCCTGGGCGGTTTCACGGCCGACGGGAGAGAGTACGTGATCTATCTCCAGCCAGGACAGAGGACCCCAGCCCCCTGGATCAACGTCATCGCCAATCCCAGCTTCGGGTTCCTGGTCTCCGAATCGGGGAGTGGCTTCACCTGGGCCGAAAACAGCGGTGAAAACCGGCTCACCACCTGGCGCGACGACCCGGTGAGCGATGCGCCGAGCGAGGCGCTTTATCTACGCGACGAGGAGACGGGGATCATATGGTCGCCCACGCCCTTGCCGGCGGGTGCATCGGCCCCCTATCTGATCCACCACGGCGCTGGCTACTCCCTTTTCGAACACCAGAGCCATGGCTTGAGACAA
The DNA here is from genome assembly GCA_034411995.1 of Anaerolineae bacterium. Lineage (GTDB taxonomy): Bacteria > Chloroflexota > Anaerolineae > UBA7937 > B3-Chlor > JAUVXJ01. Next base: position 302,771 of record DAOUME010000026.1, read on the forward strand.
GACCTGCGCCTCTTCGGGGCGCCAGACGCGCCGGTGAAGCTGGTGCACCTGCGCCTGGAGAACCTCTGGAACCGCCACCGCCGGGTCACCGCCACCTTCTACGCGGAATGGGTACTCGGTACTCAGCGCGACAAGACGCAGCAGCACATTATTCCGGAGTTCGAAGCCCAGAGCCAGGCCCTGCTGGCACGTAACCCCTTCGACGAACGATTCGGGCGGCGGGTGGCCTTCCTGGCCGCCAGCCAGCCGCTCCACGGCCTCACCGCCGATCGCACCGAGTTCCTCGGCGGTCAGGGAAGCCTGAGCAGCCCTGCCGCCCTGGAGCGGGTCGGACTGGCCAGCGCCGTCGAGACCGGTCTTGACCCCTGCGCGGCCATACAACTGCACGTCGATCTCGCGCCTGGTGAGGCCAAGGAGGTGTTCTTCCTGCTGGGCCAGGGCGCTGACCGGCGAGAAGCCCTGGAACTGGTCGAGCGCTTTCAGGACCCCGCTCAGGTGGAGGCGGCGTGGGCGGCCACCGGCGAGTACTGGGACGGACTGCTGGGCACCGTCCAGGTGGAATCACCCGATCCAGCCATGAACCTACTCTTGAACCGGTGGCTGCTCTATCAGACGCTGGCCTGTCGCCTGTGGGGCCGTTCTGCGCTCTATCAGTCCAGCGGCGCCTTCGGCTTCCGAGATCAGTTACAGGACGTGATGGCCCTGGTCTATGCCGCTCCCGAGTTGGCACGAGCTCACATCCTGCGAGCGGCTGGCCATCAGTTCGAGGAAGGAGACGTGCTCCACTGGTGGCATCCCCCTTCTGACGCCGGAGTGCGGACCCGCATTGCGGATGACCTGCTGTGGCTTCCTTTCGTAACCGCCCACTACGTGACCAGCACGGGGGACGCCTCTATCCTCAACGATAGCGTGCCCTTCCTGAGGGGTCAACCTCTCGAGCCGGAGGAGCAGGAGCGGTATGGCAGCTACGAGACCGCCGCCGAGAGCCATACCTTGTACGAGCACTGCCGCCGGGCCTTGCAGCGGGGTACAACCTGTGGGGCGCACGGGTTGCCCCTCATCGGGACCGGGGACTGGAACGACGGCCTGAACCGTGTGGGCGTTCAGGGTCGGGGTGAGAGTGTGTGGCTGGGCTGGTTCCTCTACGCCACCTTGAAACGTTTCGCTCCCCTCTGCGCTTTGATGGACGATGAGGGGCAAGGGAACAGCTATCGCCAGCAGGCGGAGGAGCTCCAGGAGGCCCTGGAGGCCAACGCCTGGGATGGTCAGTGGTACCTGCGCGCCTTCTACGACGATGGGGCGCCCCTGGGCACGGCGCAAGATACGGAGTGCCAGATCAGCTCCATCGCACAGGCCTGGGCTGTCCTCTCGGGGGCGGCGGACCACGCCCGCGCGGCCTCGGCCATGGAGGCCGTGGCCCAACGCCTGGTGGACCACGAGGCAGAGCTGATGCTGCTCTTCGCGCCGCCCTTCGACATGATGCCGCGAGATCCGGGCTACATCAAAGGCTATCCGCCGGGGGTTCGGGAGAACGGCGGCCAATACACCCACGGGGTCCTGTGGACCGTGTGGGCCTTCGCCCAGCTAGGCCAGGGAGATCGCGCCGAGAGGCTATTCCGGCTGCTCAACCCCATCCATCACGGCGCCGATCCGGAGCACGTCGATCGCTACCGGGTGGAGCCCTACGTGGCCCCGGCCGACGTATCAGGAGTGGCTCCCCATGCCGGCCGAGGTGGCTGGACCTGGTACACAGGATCCGCAGGCTGGATGTACAGGCTGGGAGTGGAGGCGATCCTGGGTCTGAGACGGCAGGGGGAGACCCTGCACATGACGCCCTGCATCCCCAAGCACTGGCCTGGATACGAGATCCGCTACCAGTATGGCGATACCTCTTATCGGATCTCTGTGCGCAACCCCCAGGGAGTGAACCAGGGTGTGAAGCGTGTGGTGCTGGACGGAGAAGTGCTGCCCGGGGCGGAGGTCCCGCTGCTCCGGGACGGGAGAGAGCATCAGGTACAGGTGGAGATGGGTTGAGCGGTGTCCAGCGCGGCCATCACCTGCATCCCTGCCCCGTCCGCGTCACGTCGTACCTGATCCACGCGATAGGTCATGCAAGGACAGTGAGAGAAGGCATGGTCTGCACTCACCCGTAGACTATCTGCCGTCGGCCTGCCGTCCCGACAAAGAAAAGGGCCATCCTCTGAAGGACAGCCCCTCTGAAGTCCAGGTCGTGTTCAGCGGTCTACTGTCTCGACCTCCAGCGCAATCCTGCGTACCCTGCCAGTCCCATCAACCCGCTGCCCAGGAGCAAGACCGAACCTGGTTCGGGGACGAACTCCGCTGCTGCGCAGTCTTCTGCCAAGAGAACGAATACGCTCCTGCCACCGGTGTCATCCTCGAAGTAGTACTCCATGTCGCCCAGCGCAGGCACACACGCTTCCCCCCGGGCGCCCGCCTCGTAGGCCCTCGGTATCATGTCCTCCGGGCAGATCTCACAAGCCCACGCCCACGGACCCCACACGAGGCTGCCATCTGGTCCAAGTGGTGCGCATTCAGGCCAAACCTCTCCATTGGACCAGCGCAGCTCGTGATACACCTCTCCCAACTGCGCGGCGTCGGCGCCACCGTCTGTGCATTTCGAGCTTGGCGTCCATCCCTCCCCGGTGATGGTCGTCAAGTACTGCTCGCCAGGGAGCTGGTGGTCGGGCCCTCCAGCCCAAAACTCCTCCGGGACGCAGTTCACGCAGGTCTTGTCCGCTCTCAGCGTACCCTGGGCCAAGGCCACGCCGCCGCTGAGTATCAACGCCATGCTCAGTCCCAACAACAGGCCGCTCGGCCAACGCTTCTTCATCGCCTATCCCTCCTTCGCGCCAATAATGAGTCCAATCCACTCGCACTAATTTTAGCACGTCTCTTGATCCGTGTCAACCCGCGGGGCACATTCTTGCGATATATTACGACTGGACCATATTGATGCTGCAATGCCCTCAAGGCCCTCTTCGGAGACTCTAACGTTGCTGCAAGGTTCTGATTGATCCCGCTACGGGACGGTGGAGCGCATCAGGTGCAGGTGAAGGGAGTTGAGCCGAGCCCGGCGACGCCATCACCCGCGGCCCAGCCCTGGCTGGGTCACAAGCTACCCGGTCTACGCGATAGGGCGGGTGGGATTCGAACCCACACCCGGGTTACCCCAGAACGGATTTTAAGTCCGTAGCGTCTACCGTTCCGCCACCGCCCCTCCAGCCCCATTGTACTCTGGCGGCCAGCCAGGACGCAACCCATGCGCCATAGGTCGGCAACCACCGGAAACGACGCTACGGCGTCTTCATCCAGGTGAAGAAGATCCCAAACAGGATGCTGCCTACCACGCAGGTCACGATCATCACCGGTAGCCCCGCCCGCATCCAGATGCGGGAGGTGATCGGCGCGTGTGTCTTCTCACTGAGCGCTACCGTCACCAGGTTCGAGGCCGAGCCTATGATCGTCCCGTTGCCGCCGAACCCCGCCCCCAGGGCCAGAGCCCACCACAGGGGTGAGGTCGCGATCCCCAGTCCACCCAGCCGCTGAATAACCGGGATCAAGGCGATGGTGAGGGGGATGTTGGCGACCACGGCTGAGATGACCGCCGCGATGAGCAACAGGGAGACGCTGGCCAGGAGCAGGTTGGCCTGCGCCAGTCCCACCACCCCTGCGGCCAGGAGATTCAGCACACCAGAGGCGTCCAGGCCGCCGACGGTCACGAACAGAGCCGCGAAGAACAGCAGCAGGCTCCACTCGATGCGCTGGAGCGTCTCCTCTACGCTGGGGCGCACCCAGAGCAAGGCCAGCGCTGCCCCACCCAGGGCGATGAAGGCCGGCGTCAGACCGAGCTGACCCTGAACGAAGAAGAGCAGGACCACCACCCCCAGCACGATCAAGGTCTTCTTCATGGCGCCCGGGTCGGCCAGAGCCTCGTGCTCGTCCAGGTGCATCAGGGCCTCGATGTTCTTGGGGCTCTCGTTGAGCTGTGCGTGGAACACGATGGAGAGAATGATCAGGGCAGCCAGCCAGGCCATGATTACCAGGGGCGCGGTATGAGTCAGGAAATCGTTGAAGGAGAAGCCGCCGGCCGAGGCGATCATCACGTTGGGCGGATCCCCCACCAGGGTCGCCACCCCGCCGGTATTGGACAACAGCGCCTCCCCGATGAGCAGAGGGATGGCACTGATACCGAGGATCTCGGCGATGAGTATGGTCACCGGAGCGACGAGCACGATGATCGTCACGTTGGGCAGCACCGTGGAGAGTAGGGTCGTCGTGGTGCCCAGCACGATGAGCAGCAACTGCGGCCTCCCCAGTGAGAGTTTGCCCGCCAGGATGGCTGTGTACCGGAAGAAACCGGTCTTCTCCAGCAGCAGAGCCAGGATCATGATGCCCAGGAGTAAGCCCAGTGTATTGAAATCGATGGCCCGCAGCGCCTCCTCCTGCGAGTAGAAACCCATCATGGTCCCCAAACCAACCATCGCCGCCGCACCGACCATGGCGACGATGGTACGGTCCACGCGGTCGGAGAGGACCATCACGAAAGTGACACCAAAGACCAGAGCAGCTATGGCTTGCCCGGCTGTCACCCCCTGTCCTCCTCCGTCGTGCGGTCGGCCAAGAAGGCGACCGCGATGTCCACGCGGGAGGCGATGCCCACCAGCCGACCCTTCCTGTCCACGATGGGCAGATCCTGGAGCTGGCGCTTCACGATGGTGGCCAGCGCGTGCATCAGGCCGGAGTCCTCCTCCACCGCCACCGGGGGCCCCGCCAGCTCGCCCATGGTCAGCGCTCCCACCTCGGGCGTGACCCCCGGCTCCACTTGCTCGAGAGCGCCGAAGTCGCGCACGAAGTCGATGTTGTCCAGCAGGGGAACGAAATCCGGCATGAACACGCCGAGCAGGTCCTGCAAACGCACCACGCCGATGAGAAGTCCCTTCTCATCGACCACCGGCAGTGTGCCCACGTGCTCCTCAACCACCAGGCGAACCGCCTCCTGCACCGTGGTTGTCGCGCGGACAGTGACCACGCGGCGCTTCATACAGTCTCTCATACACACGTCACTGCTCATGACTTCCCCCACGATCGAATCTTACCCCAGCCTGGCCAGAGGGGACGGGCTAGAGATCACGGCGGACGCCCGCTGCCTGACAAACAAGTGGCCGATAGTTCGACGAAGGACTATCGGCCACTCGTTCATCAGAGGTGACGGCCGGATTCGAACCGGCGATCGGGGTTTTGCAGACCCCTGCCTTGCCTCTTGGCCACGTCACCAGAGATGGAGCGGAAGACGAGATTCGAACTCGCGACCCTCTCCTTGGCAAGGAGATGCTCTACCGCTGAGCCACTTCCGCTCATCACGAGGTGCCGAGGAGCAGAATCGAACTGCTGACACCATGATTTTCAGTCATGTGCTCTACCAACTGAGCTACCTCGGCGGGGTCACGAAGGTCATTCTACACCATCTCCTGTCCTTTGTCAAGCACACGCCTCGGTAACATCTTCATCTGACTGGACAGGGCACTTCGGGCGGATACGGCCCCTGGTGCGGAACCCGCGCCTGACGGGGGTAGTGGCCACCCGAGCACAGCGGAGCAAGAGCAGGAGGCCCTCTCCCTCCGGGAGAGGGTGGGGGCGAGGGATCTGTTCGTAGTGAGGGCTTCAGCCTTTCCCATGGCGGGAGGGGACCATCGGTAAGGAGAGCTTCAGCCCTTCCCCTGCGGCGAAGCGCACATATCACCCTCCCCTCGATCCCCTCCCATCAAGTGAGGGGGGATTACTCTGCGCAGTTGGCGGCTCCTCTAAGTCCCTCTCCCTTGGGGAGAGGGTTGGGGTGAGGGGAAGCGCGAGCCTCCTCCCCCTCGATGGGGGAGGACTGGAGGAGGGGGTGCAGCCAAAGCGCATCCCCTTTGACGAGGTTCAACGCATCCTTCGATCCGTCGCTTCGCGACCACCCTTCGACAAGCTCGGGGCGTGGCTCACGATGCCTTGGGCCGTCCAACGACCATGGCAGGGTTCGTCGTGAGGGCTTTTGCCCTCCGCAGACGCGCCGACGTGAGCCGACCGCTACTCCACCGGGATGCCGTTGTACGCGCTGATGTACATGTAGGTGGGCATGGTAGTGGTGTTGAGCAGTGCGCCTGCGATGCCCACCGGGTTGGTCGTGGTGACGACCACCGTGCCCTCCCAGTCTGTTCCCAGACTCCCATATACTTGAGGATCGCCGTATCTCGTGTTATAGCCATGGGCAGCGTAAGGAGGGATTGGTGTGTCCTCGAACTCGAGCAAGACCTGGCCGTCGGAATCGAACCACTGGACGTAGACGGTGACCTCATTGTCGGGGTCCAGGTTCTGGATGCAGACGCCGGTATCCTTACGCCAGGCGCTTCCATCCTTGACCCGGTAGGCGACCGGGAAGACCAGCTTCTGCGAACCGGAAGACACTCCAGCGTAGGCAGCGGACAGGCCATAGCTCGGTGCGCGTGTCACGCCGTGGCTGCCGATGATGGGGTAGGTGGAGGTGACCACCAGCGACCCCGAGAAGGGGCTCTCCAGCAGGTACGAGGGCCAGTTGTCCCCGTACCGGGCGTTGTAGCCATTGGTCCCGTAGGCGGGGACCTCATCGGAGAAGCGGAGGACACGGGTCCCGTCGGCCTTGTAGAAATTGAGGTAGATGGTAATGCCGAAGTCGTTGAGGTTCTGGATGCTCACCCCCGACCAGTCTGATTCGCCTCCCCAGCTACCCCCAAAGTTCCTCCTGGCGAAGCCGGGGAAGAAGACCTCGGTGGCGGTGGTGCGGGGGATCGCGTTGCAGGACGAGGTGTGGCCTGCTGCGCAGTAGGTGTGGGCCACACCGGCGAGAGGTTTGGTCGAAGTCACCTGGAGGCTACCCGACCATCCGGAGGGCATCTGCGAATCGTTTGGGATGTGGGGATTGACCGAGGGGTCCCAGAGGTCGTAGGTTTCCTGAGAGAAGGGCTGGATGGTGTCCAAGAAGGGACTACCGCTGACCACGTCACCATCTGCATCACGGTAGGTCATGGAAACCTGGCAGTCGGTCGTGGCCAGACACTGGATGGTGAACCTGCTGCGGTAGTAGGCGGTCTTGACGAGAGCGAGGAAGATCTCGTGGGCACCCTCATCGGCGTCGCAGTAGGCGGACGCGCTCCAGTGGTCGCCCCCGGGGACGTCCTCATAGACGCTCTCCACTATGGAAGCGATGGGTCTGAGAGAGTCGATGCTCATGGAGCCCACCCAACCCGAGGGGAGGCCGGAGCCCGAGGCAGGAAAGCTATCGCTTCCCTGCGGAGGGATGGTGCTCTGAACGCTGCCGGTCTGATTGCCGCCCCGGTCTACGTACGTGACCACAACGTTGGCATCCAGGGTTTCGTGCAGGTTCATGACCCAGGTCTCGCTGGAGCCGACGCCGACCCCGTCGGTGGGGAAACCGGCGAGCACCACCGAAGAGATGGCTAAGCCGCCCAACAAAAGGGCGACGGTGGTCAGTGCTTTGGCTCTCATTCTTCACCCCTCTTTCCAGAGTGCCCGACTATCGTTGGCACGTCCTCCAACGACCAGATTGTGCTCTCCCGAGTATCCAACACTGAAGCCACTGCGACATCGACCACGCGACCCCTGAGCCCAGGACAGCGCTGCCGCACCCTGCCCACGCCATCGTGCGCGTAGTACAGCCTCTCGGCCCCTGTCCTGAGCCCTGGCGAAGGATCTCCTGCTGCGCGATGATGTCCAGCCCTCAGAGGTACACCGCCTCGGTGTCGCTGACCACCACAGGCAGGGTGGCCGCCAGGTCCAGGACGTACTCCGTGGTGTCTCCAGCGACGGTCTTGCTGGCTCGTACCCCGTCGCCGTTGTAGGCGAACTGGGTGGTGAGCGACCCTTCCGTGACTTGCGTCAGCCGGTTGCCGTGGTCGTAGGTGTAGCTGCGCACATCGTCGCTGGTGAGGTTGCCGTTGGCATCCCAAGTGTACGCCACCCCGCCCACGCCGGTCAAGCGCTTCGCCGCGTCGTAGGTGTAGCTCAGTTGCCCGTCGGGGGAGGTCATGCTCTGCCGGTTGCCGACAGCGTCGTAGGTGTAGTCGTACTCCGCGCCGCTGGAGTAGGTGGCCGAGGTCAGACGATAGAGCGGGTCGTACTGGTAGGTGATGGTGATCGTCGAGGTGGCGTTCTGCTGCTCCCCCCCGGGCCGGATGTCCGTCCAGAACATCGCCCGGTGCTGGCTCTCCGCCTGAGCCTCGCTCATGGGCTGGTCGTAGATGAAGAGGTTCGCCACCTCCCCCTCCACCGAGGACCCTCCCCCAGCGTGCGAGCCCAGCCACACGTCCAGAGTGGCGCTCACGGAGTCGGTGATCGCCACCGAGTTGGCGCCTCCCCCATTCTGGTACAGGTGAGCGCTCCCCTCGCCCTCCCAGGTAGCCACGACGCTGCCCCAGCCCCACGCAGCCAGGTCCGCATGATCGCTGACCTCGGAAGTCTGCCCTCCGGCCACCACCTTGAAGCGGACACGCGGCTCTTGTTCGTCGTCGTCCTCGTACAGCTCCAGCCGATCGCCCCCCGCCTGCCCCGCCTGGAAGAAGTAGTGGGTGGCCTCATCACTAGTCTCCCAGTAGGGCTTCGCCTGAAGAGCGATACTGCCCTGGGCACGCCGGATGCTGCTGCTGTGCGCGCGGGCCAAAGTGGGCGTCGGGTGCAAGAGGTACTACGTAGCGTCTCCCGCGACCGTCTTGCCAGTGGTTCGACCGGGCTCACCACAAGTCCTTACCCCATCACCGTCGTAGGCCACCGGCGTCGCGCGGGTTGAACGATGCTCTGGATATCTCCTATGACGTGGCCTGCCCTCGGCGGAAGATGTTTCGCTCACATCCAAACAGGGCAAGACCTTCGTCTCCCGTAGACCACAGATGAAGCAGGAGAGGCTGTCCGGACGAATCCACCCGCAAGTTCAGGACGAGAGTGTCAGGCATGGTGACAAACTCCTCCGCTACCTGGTCATAGAATCTCCAATCCCCATAGCACCCACCCTCTTCAGCCAACCTCGTGCCTTCCTCGTAGAACCGCGCGCCTTGGAGATAGACGCGCACCCTCCCATCAGGATAGCGCTCCATCCACCAGTTGCTCCCCGCTGTTTCGAAGACGTAGTCTTCGTCGTACCGGTCCTCATAAATCTCTGTGAATGTTCCGTCACTCTTCAAGGTCAAGGTGTCCACGCTGCGTCCATAATGCGCCTGCCACGTGCCCACCAGTTCGGCCTCGTCGAAGGACCCTGGCGGAGCCAGGTAAGGTGCCTCCACGCAAAGGCGGAGAGACCGCACAGGCCCCACCAGCAGGAGCGCCGAAAACGCTGCAACCCCGCCAAGGAGGCATAACCCGGCCATCAGTGGCCGCCCCCTTCGTCGTACGAGCCCCAACACGATCAGCCCCACCCCCACGACCACCGACGCCAGCAAGGAACACACAACCAGGGCATCAAAGACCAGAAAGAGCCATCCCAACTCCATCCTGTGCGCTCCTCCCTACAGGCCCACATGAGCCCAGCACTGGACATTGCCGGCTCACGCAGACTCGCAGCAAACGGTGCATGAACGCCCGCCCCTTCCAGTCACGGGACAAGAACCGACAAGCTCGCCAGCGCACGGCGCTAGATGCGCCAAGGCCTCTGGATCTCACGGATGATTGAAGCGCCGCCCGAATAGGTCTTGGTAGAATCGGATGAAGCAGTCCGTCGGCATGGGCTCCTCCCACTCGAACCACTGCTCGATCGTGCCACCGGGACCCAACGCGCTGCGAGGCACGTTCTCGAGTCGGTGAAAACGCGTCCCATAGATTCTGAGCGCCGAGGCCCATCCCATTCTGTTGAACGCCTCAAAGTGCACCATTCCTGCGCCCAGCCGGCTCTCGTGCACCCCTATCTCGTTGAACGAACCAAGGATGGCGCCCACCGGATCACCAAGGACGACCAACCTCAGATTGTGATAAGCATAGGACACGGCACCGCCAACGAGCCTCTGAGGCAACGGGCCCTTGTCTCGGTCCTCATAGCTCTGGTTCAACATGTGCCAAGGCACTTGATATCCCTGCCTCGCCCACTCAGCGCGGAACTGGAAAAGCGCAGGGCTACGCATGACGGCTTGAGTCAGCGGGGACTCTGGGCCGAAGCGAGTCTCTTCGCCGATCCACCGCCACTCCCAGCGCCAGCCCTGCGCCAGCAGCCCTGCGCAGTAGGCAGCCTCGAAGACCGAATACCCCGGCAGTGCCTCCTGGCATTCGGGGCACAGGGGGTCAGGACCATGACCATCCAGTCCCTCGGGGTCTGTGCGAGTGACCGGGCTGCTGCGCGCGTAGGCGTATCGGTTCAGCGTGCTGGGTCGCCATACATCCCCCGCCCACGGATCCTTCGTGATGAACCTCCCCACCTCCGGCTGGTAGTACCTGGCCCGCAGGTACAGCAACTCTACCTCCGCGTCCGAGGCCTCGCCGGTGAACCGCTAGGGGTTGTACACGTCGCCGCCCACCAGGGGAACCCCGAAGGGATCGTACGCGTAGTTGGTCTCTATCTGCCCGGTGGTGTCGACTAGCTGCCGCACGCTGCCCAGCCCGTCGTGCACGTAGTACAATCTTTCGGCTTGCTGCTGCGCGATGATGTCCAGCCCGTAGAGGTACACCGCCTCAATGTCGCTGATCACCGTGGGCAGTATGACTACCAAACAACCGGCCGTGCCATCATGCCCTCACGAGAGCTCCTGACGGCAAAATGGACAGCAGTTCAGCCTGAGAGAGTTCGTCGCCCTGCTCCATACTATGCAACAGCCCGCAGCTCTCGTTCCTTGCGCATTTGAGACCATAGCCGAGGAGCTGCTCTATGTCAAGCCCCTTTGGCAAGGCCAGGATTCGGACGTGGACTCATGACCTGCCGTGAATCCGCCGCCTCGCCCCGCAAACGCAGAGTCTTCACACTGTGGACTCTGGCCGTTCCCGTCGGGTGAAATGCACGGCGTGCGGCTCGACGGAGAGTGCCTTTTGCACCTCAACCGAAGATGCTATAATAGTCCGTGACTATGCGGCCCCGGCCCGCCGCCGGACTGGCAGGGCGGGCCCGGGCCATCCAGGCACAGAGCCACGAGGAGGTCATAGGAGCATGGAGATCTTTCTGGACACCGCCGACATCGAGGAGATCAGGAAAGCCGTGAAGATGGGGGTCGTGAGCGGGGTCACCACTAACCCCTCCCTGATGATGCGTGCAGGGCGCGGCGACTATCGCCAGGTGACCCAGGAGATCTGCTACCTCGTCCAGGGTCCCGTCAGCGCCGAGGTCGTGGGCACCGAGACCGAGCAGATGCTCGCGGAAGCCAGGGAGATAGCCCAGTGGTCGCCCTACGTGGTGATCAAGATCCCCGTGACCCCCAGCGGCCTGGAGGCGATGAGCATCCTCGCCGGAACCGAAGCCGACGAGGAGAACATCTGCCAGGGCTGCACCTGGGTAAAAGACTGCCCGCTGGACAGGGAGACCGCCAGCGACCTGGCACTCGCCTTCGGCATCAGAACCAATGCCACGCTGGTTTTCTCCGCCAACCAGGCTCTGCTGGCCGCTCTGGCGGGCGCATCGTACGCGTCGGTCTTCGTCGGTCGTCTCGACGACGCCGGGCACGAAGGCATGACCGTCGTGGCCGAGGCAGCGGAGATCCTGGCCACCTACGGCCTGGAAACAGAGATCATCGCTGCCAGCATCCGCCACCCGCTCCACGTCACTCAGGCCGCGCTGGCGGGGGCCGACGTAGCCACGGTGCCCTACGCCGTGCTCCAGAAGATGGTCAGGCACCCCCTCACCGACGTGGGCATCGACCGCTTCCTCGAAGACTGGAAGAAGGTCAGCCGCTGAGCCAGGCGCCCTATGTTGACTCCCGGCATCGTGCCACGTCTATGCATCCCAGGGCCGGCCCGCCGGCCCCGAACCTCCCCACGGAAGGGGCTCCACACGACGACGGCACCGGCGAGGAGATGATCCAGTAGTGGGGCGACCCCTTCGCACCTCCGCGCTGCTGTGCCTGGCCCTTTCCTGGCTGGTCTGCCTGCCCTCGCCTCATCTTGGAGAGGCTGCGGGCGGAGCCGAGACCAGGGCCGAAGAGTGGCACCAGACCGCGACCTCCGACTTCGCCCGGGGCACCCTCGACCACGTCCAGGTCGTGGACCACGGCGATGGAGCGTTGGCCCTGGCCGCTGGCGATCAGGGATACGCTTCCCACGGCGTCTACACCTCCACTACCCACCAGACCCACATCGTCTTCAACGCGGTGGGCGTCCAGTGGCACGCCGAGATCCCCCAGGCCGCGCAGCTCCGGGTGACCGTGCGCGCCACCAGCGATGGGAGCACCTGGTCCCCCTGGCAAGAGGTGGTAGAGCCCCAGCGAGATGGCACCCGCTTCTACGCACCCCTACCCATCGTGGTCCAGGGGGGAAGGCACCTGCAATATCAGGTCGAGCTCACCTCCGACCAGGCATCCCTCACACCACGCCTCGACGACCTCACCTTCACCCTCATCGACTCCACCGGCGGCCCCTCCCTGGAGGACGTGCAGGAGCTGCACCTGGCCGCGCTGCCGGAAGGGGGCGGAGTGCCCCGGCCGCCCATCATCTCCCGCGCCGACTGGGACGCCAGCGAAGGGTATCGGTACGACAACCAGGGCAACGAGATCTGGCCCACAGAATACCAGACCCCTGAGAAGATCGTCATCCATCACAGTGTAACCAGTAATTACGACCCCAACCCTCCGGCCACGGTGCGGGCCATCTACTACTACCATGCCGTCACGCTGGGCTGGGGAGACGTGGGATACAACTTCCTGGTGGACTGGCACGGCAATATCTACGAGGGCCGTTATGGCGGTCTGGACGTGGTGGGCGGCCACGCCTACAGCTACAACTACGGCAGCGTGGGCGTGTGTGGCATGGGGACCTACGGCAACACATCCAACAGTGTGCTCCCCAGTGCGGAGCTGTTGGCAGGACTGGTCGACGTCTCTGCCTGGCAGTGCAGCCGGGTCCTTCTCCATCCTCTGGAGTCCTCTTTCTTCGTCGACAAGACCACCCAGAACATCGCCGGGCATCGCGACTACAACGCCACCGCCTGCCCTGGGGACAACCTGTACGCGCAACTGCCTGCCCTGCGTAGCTCGGTCTGGGCGGAGATCGTCGCGCACACCCCTGCCTACCAGGCCCACTACCTGAGCCACGACGCCCCGGCGGTGCTGAAGACCGGCCAGTATGCCACCATCTCCCTCTCCATGGAGAACGAAGGGACCCTCACCTGGCTCGCCGCTGGAGCCAACGCGGTGGAGGTTGGCTACCGCTGGATCGACGGGCAGGGCTCTGTGATACCAGGGCATGCCCGCAGCTCGCTGCCCCAGAACGTTGCCTACGGCCACCAGGTCGAAGTAGACACCCTGACTATCCTCGCCCCCGACCAGCCGGGGAGCTATGCTCTGGAGCTGGACCTCTTCCACACGGGAGTGGGCTGGTTCTCCGCTCAGGGCAGCCCAGCGGCCAGCGCCACGGTGATCATCTATGACCCCGATACCTGGATCAGGACCCATTTCCCTCTGGCCGCCGTCCACCAACAGTCGCCTGCCCCCCCGGCCAACCTGGAGGCCCGCGCCCTCTGGGTCCCGCGCTGGTCCTACACCACTGCCGAAGACGTGAGGAACATCGTCAGCAAGGCAGCAGACGCCAACTTCAACACCCTCCTCTTCCAGGTACGAGGCCAGGCGGACGCCTACTACGATTCCCAGTACGAGCCGTGGGCGGACCGGCTGACCGGGACCCTGGGGCAGGATCCCGGCTGGGACCCTCTGGCCACAGCCATTGAGGAGGCCCACGCGGCCGGATTACAATTGCATGCTTATGTCAACGTATATCCGGTGTGGTTGGGATCAGATCCCCCGCCCTCCAACACCACCCCGTTGCACATGTACCACCTGTTCAACAGCCTGTACGGCAACCAGTGGGTACAGTGGCACGAGAATGGGACTCCCCTGGGGCTCAATGCGTCCTACCTCACGGCGAGCCCGGGGCACCCGGCGGTGGCGGATCACATCGTGGCCGTGTGCCGCGACATCCTTGAGAACTACGATGTCGACGGCCTGCACCTGGACTACGTGCGGTACAGCGGGCCGGCCTACTCCCACGACCCCGTGAGCGAGCAACGCTTCGCCGACGCACAGCCCATGGCCTGGGCCGACTGGCAGCGCGCCCAGATCACCCAGCTAGTGGAGCGCATCCACGAGGAAATGCAGGCCCTCAGGCCCGACGCGGCCCTCTCCGTGGCCGCCTGGCCCATCTACGAGGACAAGTGGGGATGGGTCACCTACGGCGACGTCAGCTACGATGGTTACGAGGGCTACTACCAGGATTCCCGAGGCTGGCTGCGCGCGGGCCAGGTGGACTTCCTAGCGCCCATGCTCTACGGCTCCTCCGTTCAGAACTACCTGGACAGATTCGAGATCCTGATCCAGGACTTCGTGGGCGAGTCGTACGGGCGCCACATCTACGCGGGGATACACGCGGGATACAGCTCTTTCGGGGAGATCGAGCAGCGCATCCGTTTGGCCCGGGAGGCGGGGGCACAGGGTCAGGCCATCTTCGCCTACTCCCTCGTCGAGGGCAACGGCTACTGGGACGACTTCAAGGAAGGCCCCTACACGGAGCCGGCCCAGGTACCACCCATGCCCTGGAAGGACTAGTCTGACCCCTTCCCCAGCAACCCCTGCACCAGGTCCAGCGCCTGCTCTTTGGTGGACACCTCTCCGCTGGCCTGCGCCTCCTGTATGGCCCGCAGCATTTTCCCTACGGCGGGGCCGGGTTCCATGCCCAAACGCTCCAGCAGGTCCCTGCCGCTGAGCAGAGGCTCCGGCTCGATGATCTGGTCGTGCCGCTCGTAGTAGTCGCGGAGCAGCAGACCGACGACAGCGCAGATCCGCACCCACTGATCGACGTTCTCGCCGTCGTGCACCAGGGCCAGGCTGTCGCCCAGAGAAAGCAGCAGCACTTCCACTCCAGCACCCTGCGTGTCGCGAAAGAAGCGATACGAGGCCCGGTCGCTGATCCGCTCCAGCCTGGCCAGGTGGAGCGGACGCATGTGGTGCCTGATCACCGTCTGGGCGAGCTGCACCTCGCGGCCCCCCAGATGGAACCGCCGCGCCACCCGCGCCGCGACAGGGGCCGCCTCCCGGTCATGCCCAAAGAAGCGCAGGCGGCCGGCCTCGTCCACCTTGCCAGTGCTGGCCTTGCCCACGTCGTGGAGCAACGTGGCCAGCTTCAGGAGCACCGAGCGGCTTCGCTCGTCTACCAACTCTTCCCCAAGATACCTCACCAACTGCTCCGCAAACAGACCCACCGAGGACCTGAAGTATTCGTCCACTTCTTGCTCAGCTCCCCATCGCTCAGCAGACGGAAGCTGCTGCCCATGGGCCAGACGCTCCAGCGCCTCGAACACCCAATCCAACGCACCTACCGTACGGAGGGAATGCTCGAAGATGTCTTCGAAGTGTGGGAGGGGCTGCTCCACCCCTCGCAGGGCATCCAGCTCGGGCACCAGTGCGACCAGAAGGCCCAATCGATGGAGGTGGCGCAGGTGATCCTCTGCTCCACCGGCGGCCAGGATCTGGCACAGCTCGTCCCTCACCCGCTCCGCGGAGGCCTGGACGATCAGGTGCGCATCCCTGGCCATCAACTCCTCAGTACGTTCCTCTACCTCCATGGCCAGCTCCGCCGCCAGACGGATGGCCCTGAGCAGACGGACGGAGTCGTCCACGAAGACGGTGTCGGACACCGCCCTCACCACCCGCTCCCGCAGATCTCGCTGGCCCCCCCAGGGATCGATAATCTGCGGCCGCGGAGCGGTGTCTTGCACGTCGATGGCCATGGCGTTGATGGTGAAGTCCCGGGCCGCCAGATCGGTGTCCAGCGTGCCGCCGCGCAACGTGGCGAAGTCCAGATCGTACCCTTCCGCTCCATCTCGCAGCACCACGCGCGCCGTATGCCGTTCCTCGTCCAGCAGCACGAAAGCGCCACCCAGCCGATTCGCCGCCTCCCGCGCCAGCTCTACCGCGCCATGCTCCACGACCAGATCCAGGTCGCGCGTCTCTCGACCGAGCAACAGGTCACGCACATAGCCTCCCACGATGTAGCCCTGGCACGACCTCGCCGCCAGCAACTCCCGTGCGAGCTCCAGCACGCCTTCTCTCTCGAACCAGGAAGCAGATCCCATCTCACCACTACCAGGGGACAAACGATGCCCCTTGCCAGCCATTGTATCACAGCGGCGAAAGCCGGGACAACGAACCTGTATGGCCACGCGCCCTGGACGTGGCGGTGGGTCTGAGATCCGCCCGCCAGTGCGCTGTTCGGCGTAATACGGCATCAGTCCAGCGTCACGGCACCGCCTCCCTCCCACAGAGCTATGTCCGCGTGGTCAGGTTCTGGACCTCCAGGCCGTTGTTCCTGGCCACCACCGATGATATAATCGGGGGCAACAGGGTATGATCAGACTACTGCACTTCTCCGACCTGCACCTGGGGGTAGAGAACTACGGACGCCTCGACCCCCAGACCGGGCTCAGCACCCGCCTCGGGGACTTTCTGGCTTCCCTCGACGCTATCGTCGACTGCGCCCTCACCGAGGACATCGACCTCGTCCTCTTCTGCGGCGACGCCTACCACTCGGTGCATCCCAGCCCCACCTACCAGCGGGAGTTCGCCCGGCGCATCCGGCGCCTTTCTGCCGCCGGCGTGCTGGTCTTCCTCCTCGCCGGCAACCACGACCTGCCTCTGGCCGCCGGCAAAGCGACCAGCACGGAGATCTTCGACACCCTGGAGATCCCCAACGTCGTAGTGGCCGGCACAGCAGGGACACATCGTATGGAGACCAAACGAGGCACGATCCAGATCGTAGCTCTGCCCTGGCCGGTGAGAAGTCATCTCCTGGCCAAGGACCAGTTCCGGGGCCTCAGCTCCGATGAGGTCAGCGAGGAGCTGGCCAAAGCGGTGACCAGGCTGGTCAAAAAAGAGATCGACGGACTCGATCCAGACCTCCCGGCGGTACTGGCGGCCCATGTCACCGTGTTCGGGGCCGAAACCAGCTACGCTGCCCAGAGAAGCGTCTTCCTGGGACGCGAGGTGATCATCCCCCACAGCCTGCTGGCCGACCGGTCTTTCGACTACGTGGCCCTCGGTCACATCCACAAGCACCAGGTGGTGAGGGAGGCGGATCCCCCGGTGGTGTACGCCGGGAGC
Source organism: Anaerolineae bacterium (assembly GCA_034411995.1). Taxonomy (GTDB): domain Bacteria; phylum Chloroflexota; class Anaerolineae; order UBA7937; family B3-Chlor; genus JAUVXJ01. Next base: position 320,092 of record DAOUME010000026.1, read on the forward strand.
GTCGAACGCATCGACTTCGGGGAGGAGAAGGAAGAAAAGGGGTTCGTCCTGGTGGAACTGGAGAAAGGGCGCGCCCAGTTCCAGTTTATGCCGCTGCCAGTCCGCGGCTTCGTCACGGTCGAGGTGGAGGCGACGGGGACGGATCCCACCCTCCAGGTTCTCCAGGCCATCGCCAGCCACGACACGAACGACAAGGTAGTCCGGCTGATCATCCGCACCACGGCAGAGAAGGAGCCCCTGCTCAAAGAGGCCGAGGTGTTCGCCGCCCTCTCAGGCGCCTTCCACGTGGCGGCCGTGATCAAGGACGTGGAGCGACCGGTGCGGCTGCGGATCGGAGAGCGCAACTACGAGGAGATGACCACCCGGGAGATCCTGGAGACGTATCTCAAGGTCAATCAGGTACCGCGGGAGCGGGCTCAGGTGCTCCTGCAATACGCTGATGCCCTGGCCCAGGACCTGGAGTGAGCAAGAGCTGTGCTCCTCCCGGGTCCAAGGTCAACTTGGTTAGCTGCGGCAGCGTATCCCCGGCGGCCTACCCCTGGAGCTTCCTCACGTAGACCCGGTATGCCCCCTCCCCCTCTTCCAGACCAAGGAACTCGTTTCCCGTCCTCGTGCACCAGGCGGGCATGTCGGCCTTGATGCCCTTGTCGTCGGCGATCACCTCCAGCACCTGACCGACCTCCAGCTCATCCATCTTCGCTTTGGTCTGGATGATGGGCATCGGACAGTACAGGCCCACGCAATCCAGAGTCGCGTCCGCTTCCATTCTCGAGCTTTCCTCTCTCCGACCATACGCCCCGTGGTTGCCGTACAGCCGCGGTCACCGGCAGGCGGCTCCCCTCCTCTAGTCGCGGCCACCAGCGGACCTACAGAGGCGGAGCTCGCTACTCCTCACACTCGGTGCCGCAATTCGGGCAGATGGTGGCGTCCGCCGGAAGAGGCTTCTGGCACGTCACGCAGAAGCGCACCTCCACTTCACAGGTCTGGCACCAGGGAGCCTGCGGGTCGAGCACCTGCTCGCAGAAGGGACACACGCAAGCCGGCTTACCCTCACCTTTCGTGCCCAGCTCTTCTGCCGCCATCTATCCCTCCTTTGCCCTCGATTCATAATCCTCAATGGCCTTGTGCAGGGCGTCAGCCCCCAGGTTCGAACAGTGCAGCTTGTTCTTCGGAAGTCCGTCGAGCTCCGCAGCCACGTCTGCGTTGGTGATCTTCTTGGCCTCTTCCAGGGTCTTGCCCTTGGCCAGCTCGCTGACCATGCTGGAACAGGCGATGGCAGCGCCGCAGCCGAAGGTCTTGAACTTGACGTCGGTCAACCGGTCCTCATCCACCTTGATGTAGAAAGTCATGATGTCCCCACAGACTGGATTGCCCTCGCTGCCCACACCATCAGCATTCTCGATCTCGCCCACGTTGCGCGGATTCGCGAAGTGATCCATCACCTTCTCACTGTAGGCAGGCATTCGAACCTCCCTTCTCTCCAACCTGCGCTCGCCAGCTCGCCCCGGCTATGCGCCCTGGTACAGAGGCGACATCTGGCGCAAGCGATCCACTATGGGAGGGAAGACCTCCATGAAGTAGTCCACGTCCTCCATGCTGCTCTGGCGTCCCAGCGTCAGCAGCAGGGATCCATTGGCCAGGCTGGGATCGATGCCCATGGCGATCAGCACGTGGGAGGCCTTCAAGGCCCGAGAGGTGCAGGTCGAGCCACTCGAAGCCGCCACCCCCTGCATGTTCAGAAAGAGCAGCATGGCCTCGCCCTCTATGAACTGCACCACCACGCTGACCTGCCCGGGCAGCCGCTGCGTGGGGTGTCCCGTCAAGTAGACGTGATCGATCTCCCCCGTCAGCCGCTCTATCAACCGATCTCTCAAGGGGACCAGGTGTGCTCTCCGCTCCTCCATGTCCCCCGTAGCCAGCTCCGCTGCCACCCCGAGACCGACGATGGCGGGCACGTCCTCGGTACCCGCCCGGCGGCCCGCCTCCTGGATGCCGCCGTCGATGAGAGGCATGATCCGCGTCGCTCGCTTGATGTAGAGTGCCCCAGTTCCCTTGGGCCCATAGAACTGATTTCCGGCCAGGCTCAGCAGATCGACTCCCAGCTCCTTGACGTCGACGGGCAGATTCCCTGCGGTGGCCACGGCGTCTGTGTGGAAGTACGCCTTGCTCTGGCCTTTGACCAGCTTGCCGATCTCGGCGATGGGCTCGATGGTGCCCACTTCGCTGTTGGCGTGCATGATGGATACCAGCGTGGTGTCGTCGCGCAGGGCCTGCTCCACGTCCCCCGGGTCCACCATCCCATACTTGTCCACGGGCACGCGCGTGACCTCGAAACCGAGCTTCTCCATGGTCTGAGCGGCGTTGATCACCGAGAGGTGCTCCACCGCAGATACGATGAGGTGCTTTCCTCTCTTCTCGTTCATCAAGGCGATGCCCTTCACCGCCATATTGTTGGCCTCACTGCCGCTGGCGGTGAAGTAGATTTCGTTGCTCCTGGCCCCGATGAGCCCGGCGACTTTCTCCCGCGCCTCCTCCACCGCCTGGCGCGGCCTATCACCGTACCGGTGCAGGCTCAGCGGGTTGCCGAACTGCTCCTTCAAGTACGGAAGCATGGCCTCCACCACCTCTTGCCTCAAAGGGGTGGTAGCCCCGTAATCAAAATACACGTCTCTCATCGCCCCTCCTCGCCATTCGCGCGCCACGCCTCAGCTCAGCAGGCATCTGCCCATTGCCCTTTCTGAGCAATAGTGGAGTAAATCGGTCGCCATTATCATTATACATCGCGCTGACCGAAAAAACAAGACCGGGCACTCTCCTCGACGGATCGTCAACGTGCCCCAAGCGCCCACGCCACAGGTCTCAGATCGGACAGGGCACCTCCAGTTCTTCGCCCAGCGCCCGCAGATCGGCAACCACCTTGGGGTGCAGTGGGATACCCAGACGCATCCTCTCCTCGGTGGCCTCGAACTCCTTTTCCCCGTGAATGAAGATCCGCTCCTGGCCTGCCGCCTTGGCCGAGCTCCTCAATCCCCGGACCAGGTCATCCATCGAGCCCTCGAATTCTGCCAGAGGGCGGAAGCCGTCGACCTTGAGCGCGCCGAAGAAGTGACCTATGTTGGCCGGCAGCGCCCTGCCAGCCTGGTCCCTGGGGTAGACGCCCGTAGCATACCCTGCCCCTGGCAGCACCCCACAGAGGATATCGACCAGCAGGGCGAGCCCATACCCCTTGTGCCCGCCCAGTTCCTCGCCAGCGCCACCGAGCGGCAGGATGCCCCCACCCAGGCGCTCCTTCAGGTTGTGGAGTACCTCGCTGGCATCTGCCGTGGGCAGTCCGCTGCTGTCCGTTGCCCAACCCTGCAGCAGGGGATCTTCGTGTCGCTCGTACTCCTCCAGCTTTCCCCTGGTGATCACGCTGGTGGCCATGTCCAGGACGAAGGGGCGCTCCTTCCCCGCCGGCACGGCTATGCTCAGGGGGTTGGTGCCCAGGACCGCATCTTTGCCGAAGGTGGGCACCACCAGAGGGGCAGAGTTCGTCATGGAGATACCGATCAACCCCTCCTCCAGGGGCATCATGGAATAGTAGCCCGCTATGCCGTAGTGGTTGCTGTTGCGCACCGCCACGAAGCCGGCCCCCGCGGCCAACGCCTTGTCTATGGCTAGCCTCATCCCTCGTACGCCCACCACCTGCCCCAGCCCGGCGCCCCCGTCCAGGAGCGCGGTGACGGCCGTCTCGTGCACGACGCGGACCTCTGCCCGGGCCACCATCACCCCGTCTCGAAGACCCTGCACGTACCTCCTGGTGCGGGCCACGCCGTGGGAGTCGATCCCTCGCAGATCAGCCGAGACCAGAACCTCGGCCGACGTCCTGGCATCCTCCACAGGCACGCCCATCCTGGCCAGTACCCCGGTCACGAACTCCTTCAGAACTGTATGCTGTACCCGATGAGCCACCATCTCACCTCACCCAAACGTCATTACCGGAATGTCGGACTCCGGATCAACTCGCATCACCGCACCACGTGAAGACATAGCGCATTGTACCACCATTGGCAGCAGGGTCAAAGCTGTAGATTGCGGATCAGACCCGTGGGAGGCCAAGGCCGGAGGAAACGAGAGAAGTCACAGCAGCTCAACCCCCTACGGAAGCCACGGGCAGCAGAAAGCAAGAAGCGCCCCCTGCCTCGCAGGAAGCGCTTCCTCAAAGACTGATGACCTTGTGGAGCGGAAACCGAGCCACACCACAATTCCGGCGGTTCTCTACGTCCCGCCGTCCGCGTTACGTCCCGGCAGCGACGGAGCCGATCACCTATTCACGCCCCGCGCTACTTCTCCTCTCGTCGCATGCGTCGTGCGGCCAGTACCGCCGACGTGGGCAAAAGCGCCAGCGCCGCCAACAGCGAGCCCGGCATCAGCAGCGCCGCTGTCGAGGGGCCAAGCGGAGCGACGGCTGAGAAGGAGCTCAGAGAGACAGCGGTGGTCTCACAGTGGAGATTGGGCCCGTCGATCAGGGCTTCGTAGGTCGTGAAATCTCCAGCGGCGAGGCCCAAAGTCCTCATCACGAGTCCTGACACTGAAGCCAGCAGGCTGGTGCCATTCATCAGCATGGCAATCCCCCCGCCGCTCTTGATGGCTACCGTGATCATGCCCGGCTCCAGGGCGTGGTTCCCCTCGACCGTGAAGTAGTAGTTGCGCGTCTCGCCGTCTGCAAAGCCGTCGTCGAACTTGATACCAAAGACCCCGGTAGTCGGATCCTGCGTCACCTCGATCTTGTCAGTGTTCCACCACGATGTCAGAGTGAAGTAATCCTCCCACTCCCCTGCGTCCACCACGCTGCAGCAGGCCCCCAGCTCCAGGACCAGGTGACTGATCGCGTTCGCGTCGCCGGGCGACGTGACGGTGTAGTACCAGGTAGAGTACCCGGGGTCCGGGTAGTTGTACTGCATGGTCACGAAGCTCACGTCATATGGTCCCACCGCTTCCGCGAACGCTGGGCCGGCGGAAACCAAAACCATGCCCAACAGCATCAGTACCACAACCAACGCTTTCGTACCTCTCATCGTGCCCCTCCCTTTATCCTCCATAAGTAGCCAAGCGCCAGGTCCCACCCTGGTCTGCGCCTTTCCCCGTTCAACAAGATGTGAACACCTCGACGAGTGCCGTCTAGCAAGAAGCCGGGCCGCCCAAACCCTTCGGTAGCCCGGCTATCCCCACACAGACTGTTTCCGCGTGCAGGACCCGTAGGCTTTGCGCCCCTCCCCACGGGGAAGGTTGCCTTTGTCGGGATTCGCTACTACGCTACTGGCCTTGGATGCAACGGCCTTCTCTCCATTCGCATCCCCGCCTGGTATAGAAAAACCGGCTACTACTCGTAGCCGGTTGCACCACTGGCTCCCCGTCGCTAAGGTGCCCACTTCCACGCGACGATTCGTTGCCTCTACGTCGATGACGACTGGGTCTAAGTCAACCTTGTCTACCTTTCAGTTTACGAGAACCACTCTCGGAAGGCAAGCCCCCGTCGCTCTCTCTGGGTTAAGAGTCGGTTAAGAGCCCTGTGGGACAGACTCCCTTGAGCCGTTGCGCGGGAACCGCCGTCTTTCGAACAAATAGCCGAAGCCACGCACGTTGAGGATGTGGGCCGGCTTCTCGGGGATGGGCTCGACCTTCCGGCGAAGGTTGTGGATGTGTACCTTCAAGAGCCTCCGTGCCTCTTCAGGTGAGCAGTCGTACCCCTGCACCTGTCTCACCAGCGTCCGATAGCTCAGAGCACGCCCGGAGTTGCTCAGCAGGCAACGCACGATCTCGAACTCGGTGGGCGTCAGCTCCACTGCCCTTCCCCGCACCCTGACTTCTCGCGTGAAGAGATCGATAGCCAGAGTCCCAATGTCGTACTTCCCCCCGGCACCGGGCCGGGCCAGGCCAGCGCGCCGCAGCACTGCGTAGAGCTGGGCCACCAGGGACTCGCGCGCGAAGGGTCTCACCATCTGGGCATCCGCCCCCAGGTCCAGACTCCGTCTCAACGCCTGCTCTCGCTCCCTGTCCCCCACTACCACCAGGGGGACCTGAATCCTTTCCCGGATCTGCCCGCAGAGCTGGACCGGCCAGTCCCCAGCTTGATCCAGGCTGACGATCACGGCGTCTGGTGGGGCCTGCTCCAGGCTGCGCAGAGCTTGGTCCCCGTCCAGGACTATCGATGGCGACATCCCCTCATCCCGCAGGCCCCGGCTCAGCTCCGCGGCCGTTTCCTGGTCAGAACTCACTACCAGGATATTGATGGACAATGACTTCTCCTCATCCGTGGTCGCCCACCCCGGTCACTCGTCTCAGGCCGCAGCGGGCTGCCCTGAGCATCAGGTAGCAGCGGCGTCTGAGCCGGAAGAGCCCTCTGTAGAATGGCGCAGCGTGTCTCGAGGTCCAGTTCTCAGCCACGATGGTCCGACCTCGCCGCTCGATACTCACCACCCGGCCCAGTACCTGAGACCACAGCACCTGAGGGTCCGGCGTGCTCGTCGCGTCTCCTCTGACCACGAGGAGAGCCTGGCCTCCTCGCGTGTGCATCTCCACGATCCTGTGGGCGACGATCCCCGCACTGGGGGCGCGATAGAGAACTATATCGCCCACCTTCATCTCGTCCTGCTCTACCGGCCGTACGACCAGGATGTCGCCGCCCCTCACCAGCGGGTGCATGCTGGAACCTCGAGCGCGAAAACGAAGCAGGTGCCCAGCCTTCAGGAGGTCGACGGCGAGCTCCTCGAAATCGCGCCCCTCACACCGCACCGTGGTCTGGCGTCCCAGGTGCATACCCGCGGCATCGGCTCTCACCTGGCCCCCCAGATCCATCTCCAGATTCCCCGACCTCCCGAGAAAGGACCGCTCAGCACGTTTGCTCCCCTTGACCTGTGCGGACAGATACAGTAGCCTGCCCTCACCGGAGAACCTCTCGTATGAATGCGATAGCGGTCCGCTTGGGCACAAAACCCAACTGGTACACCGGCACGCTGGCCACCAGGTCCTCCAGCAGGTCCAGGCCGGCGCCTACGGTTTGGGAATCGTACTGTGGAAGGGAAATGTGTGTCAGCAGGGAAACCGCTGCCTCGCCCTTGGTCAAGCGCCTGGCTTGATTCTCGCCCGAGTGCGAGATGACGAAGGCCGCCTCCAGCTCGGCTCCATGGTCCGACCCCGACCGAACGTCCCCCATCCCGGGCACCGAGTAGACCCACCAGCGCCCGTCGTTCCTCCTGAGGATGGTACGATCATCGTTGAGGACCCTCACCCCGCTCTGCTGCCCCCACAGGGCAGCCAGGGTCGACTTGCCGGCCCCAGAATGGCCGGCGAAGACCAGACCCTGGCCTCCATCGCTGATACCAGCGGCGTGAAGCATCACCGCATCGTGCAAAGGCAGCAGGACAGGGAGCAGATCTAGCAGGAAGAGACCCAGGTTGAAGTCGGGACGCTCGGACGCCAGGTCGACGGAGACATGAAGTTCGCCCGCGGTGAAATGCCGGTCGAACGTCAATACCTGGTAGGGAGGGCGCTGCGGATAGATCTCCCTCCTGTAGGGGCGGAACTCCAATGACCACGTCGTCTCATCCAGATAGACGTTGCGCAAACCCTCCACGCTGTGCACCAGGTCTTTCGCCTCGAGGCTCTTTCGAGGGCGACCAACGTGCACCGTGATCACCACGTCGGGAGGATCCTCGCTCCGGAAGGGTTCGAAATGCTCCCTGCCGTTCCAGGTCCAGTCGGATGTCAAACCATCAACGGCCAAGGTGAGCCCTGCTATCTGTAGCTTCAGTTCTCTTCCCTACATCAACTCGCCAACGCCACAGCCGGATGGACAACGGCAACGGTCCCCCTCGCCCCAGCACATGCAAGCTGAATCGATCCCCCGCCGGGCGTCCCTGCGGAAGGGCGGTTCGCCCTCACGCTCCTATCACGGTACCTTGTAACACACCAACGCAGAGCACAGTTCGGGGCTTGCGCCCGTGACGTTCGGAAAGTCGGCCCGGCAACCCTGCAACACGGTGCGTTCCACGCTCAGTTTCACCTGAGTCAGCGTTGGCTTCTCATACCGCTTCTTGCCAGGTGGGTTGCTCATCTCCGTTGTCCTCCTTCTGATATCCAGCGCGAAACGTGTGGGCGCGCTGTTGGGCCACACTGCACAGAAAGTCGATAGGCGTCTCCAGGTCCCGGTGCTCCAGGTACGACCAGGCCGGACACTGTCCGCACAGCGACATGGCCGGACACGTCCTGCACTTGACAGCCTTCTCCGCCTTCAACGAGCGCACTTCGGGAATGAAATCGCGCCAGCCCTCTCCAAAGGAGCCTCGCCTGAGATCGTAGGTGTGCGCATGGTTCGTGAGACACATGGACAGGTTTCCATACGGATCTACGTGGAACGACCGCACCCCTGCACCGCAAGAGTAGAGTCTGTCGTCCGCCGGAAGGCCCCAGCACTGCTGGCAGACTCTCTTCATCTCCTGGCTCCGTTTTTCATCCTGGAGATCGAGTTCGACGACCTCCTCAGGAGTCAGGCGCACCGCGAGAGGCAGCCTGGACCCGTCCAGCCTGGGCATCAGCATGGCGTCGAATCTGAAGTCCAGCCCCAACGCCTCCACGTACGCCTTGGTCTGCCATAGTTCGTGCACGTTCAGGGTGGTGACGGTGGTTTTCAGGCTCAGCCGTATGCCCCGTTCCAGCAGGAGCTCGATGCCTCTCATGCATTTGTCGTACGATCCCGGCACGCGCGAAACGCGCTCGAAAGTCTCCCTGGTCACCCCGTGCAAGGTGATCTCCACCTTGCGGGGCGGCCATTCCGCCAGGTAATCCGCGATCTGTTCGTTGAGAAGAGTCCCGTTGGTGAAAAGCGTCACCAGCATGCCCCTCTTCTTGGCAAAAGTGTACACGTCCAGGAAGTCGGGCCGCAGCAGAGGCTCTCCGCCCGTCAGCATCAGCCACAGACAGCCCCTTCCGGCGGCCTGGTCCAGAATGGCGCAGATCTCATCGTAGCTCAGCTCCTCTGATAAGGCCTGCTCATCGTTGGCCGGCAGATTGCAGTAGCACTGCACGCAGGCCATGTTGCAGCGATAGGTCAGCTCCAGGCTGCCTACCAAAGGCAGTCTCTCCGACCCCAACTGGGCGAGCAAGCGCTTGGACCACTCGTCAACGCCAATCTCAGGAACGCCCAAACAATCCATTCTCCGATATCCTGGCCTCTGGCCGCTGGAGCACCACGTGCCCCAGCACCGGTGCTCTCAGTGCTCCTCGACGAGCCTGACGCCCTGTATCTCCTCCAAAGCCTGTAGATACTCCCGAAGGTCCGCTTCGGCCTCTTCGGGCTCCACTTCGAACTCCTCCGTGACCCGGTCGAGGATCTGCCGAACCGTCGATCTCACGTCGATCAACTCCCAGATCCGTATCCCGGTGCCCCCCAGGGTGAACACCGACTCCAGATCAGCCACGTTGCGCCTGATAGGTACCAGGATGAATTCGTCCCCTATCAATCGCGAGACCATGTCGGGGTTCTTCGTATACCGTCTGTTCAGCCAGGCGGCGCTATCGTCATCGCGTCTGTCGACCATTTGCCTTCCCTGCCCTACTGAGAGACCTGAGCCCTGCCAGCTTGGCACGCCTCCTGCGCTTCACGTAAGAGCCTCAGTCCACTGAGACCACCATTCAGGCCAGACTTTCGCCAGGGCTCGACCCGGCACTCCCCAACTCACGGTTGGGTTTCACGCACCGGTATTCTAGATTCTCAGCGCACCCGTGTCAAGTCGCGCCGGCGCCTGCCGTGGGTCGAACCCCGGTGAAAAGCCCGTGAGCACAAGCTATGGGGCCTACGTGGGGGCACGGGGGACGCGGCGCGCTCAGCAGACCGGCCCTGCCACTGCCCCAAGACAGGCACCAAAGCCCCGTTCGCGTGGACCGAGGCTCGTGGAAACAGCGAAGTAATGGTCAGCTCCCAGATACCTCCCGCGGAAGGTTCTGGTCGCCCGTGCGTGGTCCCTACCGCCGCGCTCGACGCACTCGCCAGGTCACCGCGCCGAGGGCTGGAACCCCCAGCAAGACGGACATCGCCGGCAGAGTCACCGACGCCGAATTCTGGCCAACCGTCCTTACACTGAGGGAGGCGAGCGTGATCGCCGTAGCCGGTTCGGCACCGTTCACATGGTAGTTGACGGTCTTGTCGCCACCACCGGCGCTGATGCGGGTCTGGATATTGCCGCTCCACAACAAAGGTGCTCCTATCTCTACGTACGGAGTCTCGCCCTCGGCATAGAAACACAGCCCTCCGGCCGGGATGTCGCTGTTGATGTTTCCGTCACAATCAGAGTCAACATTGATGAAAATCGTGGTCACGATCTCGTACTTGCAGTTGCCCGTCGTGCAGCCGACCTGCAAATCTTTGGTGATGACCGTGAGCGTGCCCCCAGCATAGGGAACCACGTAGTCCATCGGTTGAACGCGGAGGTCCTGATTGTTGAAGCTGCCGTCCCCATTACGATCGCAGGCTACCAGTTGCCAATCCCTGCTCTCCTGCCATCCAGGCCCCCCATCAGGGGAATTGTCGACGTTGTATAGGCCGAACTCCATCACCCCCGCCCACTTCGTGGTGCGCGTAGGCCATGATGGGCAAGCGTACTCGGGATACGCCGGGTTGGTCTGCACGTAGAGATCGTTGTCGAAGTCCAGCTCGTGGAGGAAAGGCACCCACTGGCCGTCAAACGTCACCTCGTTCAGACTATGGGCGTATTGGTTGCTCGCTTCGTCCCAGCCATCCACCCAGTGCACCGCTTTCAGATCGGCATGGGCAATCCCGGCTGCCAGTAGCATCAGCATAGCGGCCGCGAGCAACGGAATTCCAATTCTCTTCGTGCGCATTCTAAATCCCCTTCCTGAACTCATTTCGCCTCCTGAGCGTTGTTTAGGCACCATCGGCCCCTCGTGGTGAACCCCTTTCACCGATTCGGTACTCACCGCGCCTTCCAGTTTCAGTCTCTCGTCACCCTGCGGTGATCGCTGATAAGCGGAGCCGGACCGCCAAACCAGAAGACCTCTGGCGGTCCGGCTCTAGTGGCTGGGGAATCGACGTTTTCTCGAAGACGCCACTCTGATTCACTTGTCCCTGTGCTCTCAGTATCAGGCTGCCGGGGTGTTCCTCCTCAGACTCTGTTTCTCGTCTCAGATAGCCCTCTGACATCGTTAGGCGATACGCAGACCTGACACCCCTATCGTGAGCAGAACCACAGACGTCCAGGCCACAGCACCAGTGGTTCGTGGCACCGCCCCGAACTAGCGCACCCTCACCCGATCTGCGTGGACTGAGCGCTTCGCCCCTGACCAGCGTCCCGAACGCTTACTCCCGCGCACCAGCGCGACCGCGTTCCAGCCGCAATGTGTGCAGATACTGATACGGCCAGTCACACCTTCCAGGTGTTTGAGCACGAATGCGCACCGGGGACAGTAACTCAAGTTCGCCACCGTTCCTCCCTTGCCTGAGACCCCTCACCTGACGCACAGCCCTTTCCCTGTCTGAGATCATCGTACCGCGGGCCGGTCAAATGCCGGTTAAGGTCTGGTTAAAAGCATATAAAAAGCGAAGCGGCAGGCACAGCTCCTCATGCTGTACCTGCCGCCTGTGAGCTCAGCTATTCGTACGGAGGGCCTGGGCTCAGGGCTCTCCTTCCCGCCTCACATCGCCCGCCTGGTGCCCCGCGAGCACTCGCCGGCGTCGCCTGATCATGAACACCACGACACCGAGGGCCATCGTCGCCAGCAGCGCCGCAGCCGCCAGCACCTGGACGCCGACGGAGATCCCCTGGCCACGAGCTACCACCTGGACCGGGCCGTGGGTGGTCGCCTGGCCATCGAGCTCCACGTCCTCCAACATATAGTAGTAGGTCATCCCTGGTTCCGCTGTCGTGTCCGTGTAGCTGTAGCTACCACCGGTGAGCGGATCTGGCGAAGCGGGGATCAAAGCATCGTTGATCTTGAGGTACGGTCCGTCCGGGCTCTCACCACGGTAGATGTTGAATCCGGCGAGGTTGACCTCGCTCTCCGTGGTCCATTCCACGACCACCAGACCCGGCCCGGGAGTGGAGTCTGGCTGCTGAGCCCGGGCCACCGCTGGCCCGGCCAGCAAGACCGCCAAGAGTATGGAGCACTCCAACGTTCTCGAGGCCATCTCTTGTCCCAGCGGCTGTGCTCCCTTGCGCCAGCGGTGTGCCCTGGTCGCCAGGGCCACCTGCGGCGGGTACCGGCCTGCCGCGTCAGCTGCCCCGGGCCACGGGACGATCGCGTCTCAGTATCCCTTGAGGCCCAGCGGCAGAAACGTGTAGTAGGTATCCTCGATCGGGAGCTTCAGCGCCGGGTCCCCGAAGATCATGTAGGTATCGATAAGCTCCCGATGATTGCTACCCACATACTGGTACAGATTCATCTTTCCCAGGTCGGTGGCGGGCCCCAATTCGTAGACACGGCCTTTGAACACCGCGTCGTAGAACCCCACGTGGAGGTAATGTTGGCCGCTGGACGTCCCATAGCTCGCGGGAGACCAGTTGGCGACCGACCCTTTCCCGTCAACGCGTACCAGCCTCTCTGTCACGCAGGACAGGCTATCGCTGCCTGCGGAATTGGGGTAGATGAAGTACCCCTCCATGCAGGCCATGGCCATGACCACGGGGGTCTTGTCGCTGCTAGGTAGGTCATCCACATAATAGTTCCTGAAGAAGGGCGAATGGGCAGGCACTCCCCCTCCCCACAACACCGCCGCAGCGTGCCCCACGTAGTTGACGAACAGCCGGCCCGTCCCGAAGGCATCGGTTATGGCGTACGTCACGTCCCCTGGGGTGTCGTACGGCTCTACGCCGTAGTACACCTTGTCCGCCACGTACAGCGGAGCAGGAGGCACATGGTTGTCGGCCACGTCATCGGCGAGGGACCAGAAGTGATTGGCCGAGTCGGGATTGTCAGGGTCGTCGGGATCGTCGGTGACAAAGAGCACCTCTCGTCTCCAATCGCCCTCCGGCAAGTCCGTCTCGTACTCCAGCGTCTTGCTGATCATGGCCGCAACCTGATCCACGGTCCGGGCAGGAAGGCGGCCGATGTACATGTCGGGCAGTTCATCGTCGCCTGACACGCAGACGTACCGGTTGTCGGTGGCCGCTTCCCCCAGCCACAAGTCTGCGTACATGAGATAGGGAGGGATGTAGTTGGGCTCCCCGTACCCTTTGATGTCCAGGAAGTCATAGTGACCGTCCCCCACCAGCAGCACGTAGCTGGGGCCCGGAGCCACCCAGTGGTGGTAGGCGTACTCCAGGAACTCTCGGATGGCCCGAGGGTTGAAGATGCCGTAGCTGAACTCGTCGTAGATATCCACCACGTCCACCACTTCCACGCGCAGGCCCTGTGTAGCACGGTAGTCGCGCAGAGGCAGCACCGCGTCGTGGAAATCAGGGTGAGTGATGATGATGTAATCGGCACCATTGGAAGTACTCTTGAGATCCGAGGGGTCGTCCTCGACGATCTCTACCGGGCTCTTGTACTCCGACTGAGCGAGGGCCAGGTAGTGGCGCTCGCCTGCTATCGAATCCTGGAACTCGACGGTGTAGGTTCCCGGTTGCTCCACCGTGGTGCTGACGATCCGGGTGACGCTGAAGGGATCGGTGACGTCGAACACGTCGATCGTATCGGTGGGGAAGCCTCCTACTTGATACTGCCACGTCCCTGCCCCGTCGCCGTCGAAGAATAACGAATCGTTCTCGGTGGTGTAGGTGCGCCGATAGTCGATCTCGAACCAATTCACGTAGATGAGATCGTAGGTCGCCACCTCGGGAGCGGTAAGCAGCCCCTTGACCATGATGGTGTTGTTGCCCGCCAGCAGCAGGCTATCTGACACGCTGGTCTGAAACTCATAAGCCCCCTGACCAGACCAGATGGCATCGTGAAGCAGATATCCGTTGAGATACACTTCCGCGTGATGGTTGTAAGTGATCGGGGTGGTATCGGCCCCGACCAGATATCCCCGCAACGTGCCGCTGTAGGGCGGTGACGCTACGGCCAGTTGATCCAGGGCGATCACGAAGCTCCTGGTCGGCCTGGTGGGAGGCGAAACATAGTCGGCGAACCAGCGGTCCACCTCCTCCTCACTGGGGATGGTGTCCGGCTCGGGGAGCCAGGACCTGTACCGCTGAGGGTCATCCACTTCCCAGTGATTGGTGGTCTCGAAGTAGGTGAGCACCGTGCTGGCCCCCAGCGTCCCATCCGTCTCCGCCATGCGCAGGCCATCGGAGATCCCGGTGGTCAGCCAGTAGACGTTCTCCCTGGTGTAGGTGGTGGTCATCTGCCGCCCGTAAAAGAGGATGTAGTCCTCTTCGTCGAAGTGGCCGTCGTCGCCCACGTCGGCCACCTGGATCGCCACCTCCTGGCCCTGGTTGTAGAGCTCGAAGTCCAGCGGATCGATACTGCCCGGATCCATCCCCGCACCCTGAAGATCGGCGTAGGTCAACTGATAGATGCCGTCTTCGTCCACCACGACCTTGTAGCTGGGCTGCCCCTGTCCGAGGGCCGGAGCTTGGGAGAAGCTCGCCGCAGAGGGGGTCGTCCGCCACTGCCGAGCGGAATCGTAATTCAGCAGCGCATAGCGGAAGACCTCCTGGAAGGAGTCATCCTCCGGCCGGGCGCCCAGGAGTTGGGCCCGACCACCAGGATAGGTGAACCTTAGCTCCACGCGTATCCGCCCGTAGTGGGTTAGCTCGCCGCTCACCGGGTTGTACTGGAAGGGATAAAACCGTAGCTGGACTACGCGCTGGTCCCGAATGAAGGCGCTGGAGCCCACCGCCGCCACCTCAGCGGGATAGGAGGTGTTGCTGGAATAGGTCGCCTCGTCCCGAGCAGGATCGTACGAGATCTGGAGAGGGTTCCCTTCCGCGTCCCGTTCCAGCACAGGCTGGGGCACGGCGTAGACGTTGTATCGCCCAGGCAGGGTCTCGTGCTCCACCTCCAGCACCTGGAGACTGTACTCGGCCGCCTGAGGAACGCCCACCAGCGTCGCCCGCACGGGCAGTTGAGGTTTGCCCACCTCATCCGTGGCCCCGCATCCGGGGACACTTAGCAGGTGATACAGTTCGCCGCCGAGCCAGGATTCATCGATCTGGAAAGATGGGGCGATCAACTCGACGATCACGCTCTCGGCGTCGGATTTGATGAGTTGCAGACCCTCCTCTGGCGACGTAGTGTCGACCCCAGTCCCCTGCGGCCGCTCCGCAGCCTCCATCGCTCCAAACCACGCGAGGCTGAGACAGGCCCCTACGATCACCACAGCGCGTTTCAGAATCCAGTTCCTGGTCACGGATCAATGTCCTCAACAGTCAGTAGACTCAGCGCCAGTCTCCGCTGACTCGTGCTTCCGGAGCCAGCGCTTCGCCCTAAATGGACGCAAGTCATCTACTTTAACTCTACCACACTTGACCCGCGGCGTCCAGCCCTTTTCCCGCCGATAATCGAAGGGCGCAGCAGCCCATCACCTGGAGCTGGCCAGCCGGAGCGCCGGGTCGCCCAGCAGGGTGAAGGTCTCCAGCACATCCCGCTGGGGTTGCGTTTCCAGCGACAGAGAGCGCTTGGCCTCCAGAATCGCCTGTCCCACCGTGGGCGCCTCCCCGGTGAGCAGGGCCCTCACCAGAGCGCGGTCCAGCGGGCCCTGATCGGAGGAAAGGGTGAGACTGCTCGATGCAAAGACCGCCACCGCCCCTCCATCTTCTGCCAGCAGCAAATCCTCAGCCATGGCGTCGCGCTCAGGATGGCCGAAGAACCCCAGGAGGCAGGACATCAAAATCACCAAAGGCTGTCGCCCGTCGTTGCCGAGCGAGCTTATCTGCTCTGACGAAAAGAGGCGATCCTTGGCCCAGGTGTCGATGCTCCCGTGACCGGCGTAGTTCACGATCAGGCTGCCTGCCGATAGCTCCTTCTCTACGGCGGACTGAGGATCCGCCACCGAGCCAGCGTACACCCTGGACACCTCGTAGCCTGGGGGCACGGACTCCGCGGCCAGCAGGTCTGACTGGGCGGCGAAGTCGTCGTCTGCCCCGTCGGCCACCAGGAGGATCCTGTCCTGCCAGTCACCCGGAGGCGCACCCTGTTCGTAGGCGATGATCTTGCCCACCACCGTGCGCGCCTCGTCCACAGTGCTGACCGGCAGGCGGCCAATGGCCATGTCCGGCAGAATATCGTCTTCGTCCAGGCACACGAACCAGTTGTCGCTCACCGTTTGACCACTGAAGGCCGTCTCCACCAGATAGGTGGGCAACAGGCTCTTGTTGGGTCCGTCTTGATAGTCCCTGTAGTCGTAGGAGGCTTCTCCCACCAGCAGGACGTACTGGGGTGCAGGCTTGGCCCACTCGTTTTGCGCGTAGCGCAGCAGATTGCGGATGGCAGCCGGGTCCACCAGCCCGTAGCTGAACTGGTCGTAGACCTCAGTGATGGTGACCACCTGCACACTCAGCCCCTGATCTCTGCGCCACTCGACCAGCGGCTGCACGGCGTCCTCGAAGAGTTCATGAGTGATGACGACGTAGTCAGCCTGCCGGTCGGGGCTCCTCAGGTCGACAGAGTCCCTGGCGGAGGCGAGGCCCTCTGGCCTGCGCAGCGCCCCCTGGCCCACCGCCAGGTAGCGCCGCTCTGCTTGCTCGTCCTCGCACAACGACAGCGTGTAAGGGGAGGTCTCTCCCTCCACGGTGGCGTTGGCGACCAGCGCCGGCTCCAGGGGGTCACTGACGTCGAACAGCCAGACCGGCTCGCTGCCGAAACCCATGACCACGTAGGACCCGCCCTGCCCGCTGAACTCCAGACTGTCTTCCCTGGCCACGAAGCGGCGTTGGTAATCCACCTCGAGCCAATCCACGAGCACGACATCCACACGGGCGCCCGTGTCAGCCAGCGCGTCCAACTGGAGGAGGTTCTGCCCCTCCCGCAGGCACGACTGAGGCACGCTGACCTCGGCCATGTGCGGCTGCTGCCCGTCCCACTCGACCTCTCCCAGCGGGCACTCGTTGAAGAGTATGCCCACGTGATGATCGGGATTCACCTCGTCGCTGGTGTAGCCCAGCATGCCCAGCCGCAGAGTCCCGTCGCCCGGAGCCGGATCGGGCAGATCGACTTGAAGAAGGGCTGTCGCCGGGGCCGTTAGCTTCTGCCAGTACCAGTGATCCTCGCCGGCAGGTACCTGGCCGATGTACAGCAGGTTCTCTTCGGCACGAACGGTGTCCAGGAACGAGGCAGCAGGGGCGCCGCACGACGTGCCGGATGCAGATCGCTCAGCCATGCGCTGCCCGGCATCGTCTGCCAGGTCCAGCCAGTACACGTTCTGCCGGCTGTAGGGGCCGGTGTTCCCCCTGCCCCGGAAGATGATAGCCAGCTCGGCCCCCTCGCCGGAGACGAGGATGGGCACATCTCGGCCCTGGTTGGAGAGACGGATCCTCCGCGTATCCACGCCCGTCAGGTCCAGCCCAGCGGCCAGCAGATCGGCCTGGGATAGAACGTAGACCCCGTCCTCTTCGATCATCACCTTGATGGCAGCGGGCGGCTGGGGAACGGGTGAGGGTGATACGCCGTTCGAGGAGCAGGCTACGAGCGACAGAGTGACCGCCAGGAGCAGCGCCAACGGGAGATGCGGGGTGTGCCTTCGAAGCACCTCCCAGGTCGTGCGCCAGGAAGCCGTGTCCCAGGAAGACATCTCTCAGTAGCCGAGTTTGTAGACCAGTACCAGAGCTACGGAGAGCATCAGCGCCCCAAACGCGGATGTCAGGGAGATGAGCAAAAGGATGGTGCTGGCGTAGATCTGCGGCCAGTGCAGGCGCAGCGCGGACCAGCCACTGAGTTGCGACTCATCGTCCGGACCCACCAGGCCGGAGCCCCCTGACGAGGTGTCGGAGTTGCCACCGACGGTGATGGTGCTGGGGGTCGGCTCCGCGGGCACGGGAGCGGCCGTCGCGTTGAGCTGTGGTGTTCCTTGAGGGCCGACGGTGGGAGAAGGTCGCTGCCCAGCCCCGGACGTGGGGCTCACCTGGGGAGATGGAGCGGGCACCGTGGTGGGCGCGCTGGTGGGCACTTTGCTCGGCGTGGGTGACGGCGTGGCGGTGGGCACCCTGGTGGGCGTCGCTGAGGGAGCCACGGTTGGCGTCGCCGTGCGTGTGGCCGTCGACGTGGTCGTGGGAGTCCGCGTAGCTGTTGACGTCGGCGTCGCAGTTCGGGTGGCTGTTGGACTCACCGACGGCGGAGCGCCATGAGTAATCGATCGCGGGCCTTCGACGAGGTCGTCCTCGAAATCGAGGACCTCCAACCAGTAATAGTAAGTAACGCCGCTCTCCATGTCGCTGTCCTGGTAGGAATACTGGGCTCCAACGGCCTCCCCCCCAGCCTCGATCAACGCGTCATTGATCTGTAGGGCAGCAGACTGGTCCTCTGTCTCGGCGCGGTATATGTTGAACCCGTACGTCTTGCTCTCGTTGCCCGTCTCCCACAGCACCAGCACGTGATCCTCGGCATCCTCGAGCTCGAAGGACACCAGGTCCACCGCTGCTCGCGCGGGCCAAGCACAAACGGCCAGTACGGTGAGGGCCACCAGCCCCACCGCGGACGCGAAGCAGAGTCTTCTCATCAAACGCACAGACAAAAACACGTCACCAACCCCTTGACCATCGCCAGACACTATAAGCTTAACACATCGCCACGAGGACGTCAACTGCGCCTCAGGGGCGTTTGTGGCACGAGAAAACCCGCCTGCAAGCCGCGCATGTGCCCCGCGACGCCCGATCCAGGCCGCAAACGAGCCGAACACCAGCGAGCGCAGCGCCCGATCTTCGTGCTCCAGGGCGAAAGCCAGGGTCAACCGGAGTCATGCCCCGCGGCTCTGGCCGCTGGCGCATCCATCACCTCCTGAACGCAGGCAGCGCCCCAGTGGCCTTGCCATCTCTGACCCCGTTGGCAACGAAGGAGCCAGCTAAGGGGGAGAAGCAGAACGAAACACCGCGTTGCTGGCCTGACCTCCGATCCCCCTGACCCCAGGGGTCCAGCCAATCCGTGCACGTTCGCGCCAGGTGGTCCCGAGAGATGCCTGTTCAGCCAGCAGGTCTTCCTGACACGGGTTGCTCGTACGGACAGGCAGAGTTCAGGTTTGCGCCACCGTTCGTCACTAAGTGTGGCACCTTGCCAGCACTCCTGGTAGCGTTCCCGTCGCTGCAGACCTGGATCAGACTTCCGAGCGCGGCGCCAATCCAGGAGCCCCGTTGTTTCGTGAGCGGTCTGTGATTGTATTGAGTTGGGACCATCAACAAGGCCAGGGTGCCCCGTCGTGCGACCATGCCACGCGGGGATCCGGACTCAACCATCAGCGGACCAGGGAGTGCTTCCCTCAACCGGCGACGGAAGCCCCACGACCAGATCTCTGACCACACCCGTCGTCTCTGTACGGCCTGACCACGATGTCCTCCTCTGAAAGGGTGGTACACGCCCCCACCACCTTCCCGTTGACCCGTACCAGACGCGTCGAGCAGAGGCCGATGCGGCGAGAGCAGGAGAAGGTCAAAGTAGGATCGAGGCAATCGTAGGCATACTGCAGAAGTCCAAGTACGCTCTGACCGGCCGCCACCGGCAATTCGTAGATCCTCCCACCACCGTTCGCCATCCGTACCGCGACACACCCCAAGACTGACGATACGTGGGCTAGGTTGAGGTATATGCGCTTTCCTCGTTCTGGCTGTATTCGCGCCTGCTGCCCTGAAGAAAAACGTATGTGCCCGGCCAACAATCCGTAGTAGATATCGTCCTCCATCCCCCACACGGACCATCTGCGCCCCCATGATCCTGGCCATGGTTGTCACCGGCAGCTGGAAGGGTCCAAGCCCCGAGACCTCGACAAGGCAATGCTTCGGCAACTGATCCATGGAGTTGACCAGACGGCGCGGCGTCGCCTACGGACACATCTGGTAGTCCATCACAAATTGGATGAAATACGGTGGCTCCGCCAACCCGAGATCTACAAGGTCCTGCACCGCCCAAAGCTGGCGCGGGTCGTACACTTCCATCTCCGGTTTGATGCCGCGCTCCTTCATAGCCGTGGCGAACCGGCTGTAGCTCCCCATAGGTGACGGGCAGCACGCCCTCCATGGTTGGCTAAGTAGCAGTTCACTCCGGGATCACCGGCGGGAGAAGCACGGAGAGGCAAATGGCCGGGAGGAGATGCTCCCTTTCGGCCACGCGGCCGGATGACCATGGCCGCCATCGCAAGAAAGCAAGCCGCAGCGCATGCTTTCGCGCGGCACTCCACGGGTTTCCGAACTGCCGCGCAGCGGCTCACCATCCATCGGGAGCATCTAATCCCTCTCCAGAAGGGCCAGTTGGCGCAGGTGAACCAGGCTAGCGGTGCCTCTGACCTGAACAGGTGGTTTGTCGGATTCCGCCATCAGGTCGAGCGCGGAGCAATGTTGGTCCACGGGCGGCCCGGCCCCCGGGCTCGGTAACAGCCAGAGGGCCGTGTCCAGAGCAGCAGCAAAAGGCCTTTCAACTTGCGGGCGGACGGCTCTCACGCTGGTGCCTTGTCGGACTTCTCCTTGTCTCCGTACCCGATGGTCTCTGCCGCGTCCCTGATCTCGGGCAGGATGGCGCGCTCGTCGATGGTGGAAGGGACCCTGGCATGCTCCCGGGCCACGCGTTTGATGCCCGTGCGGAAGCCAGAGAGAGGCGCACCACTTGCGACCGGCATAATGGGTCCTTTGCGCCATGTTGCTCCAACAATCCACGCAGCGATAGCGCGACAAATGATCTCACCGCAGGCACCACTAGATCATCAAGTCTCCCCCATTGATGTCCACCGTAGCACCTGTAATGTACGAAGCCTCATCAGAAGCCAGGAAGAGAACCAGATCTGCTATCTCTGTAGGGGTTGCCAAACGACCGAGGGGAATCTTAGCTGCTTCCTCGTTCAGCTTCTCAGGGGTGGAACCTGCCCGTACCATCTCCGTATCGACGCTTCCGGGGCACAGGGAGTTCACATTGATGCCAAACGGCGCCAATTCTCGAGCTGTATGCCTTGTTAGCCCCAGGACCGCGGCCTTGGAAGCTGTGTAGTGTGCCCCGCCGAAAGTGCTCGTGCTGCGTCCAGCGGAGGATGCCATGTTAACGATCTTGCCGCTTCTCCTGCCTTTCATGATTGGGAGCACCGTCTGGGTGCAGAGAAATACGCCTGTCACGTTGACGGACATGACCAAGTCCCACTCTTCACAGGTGATATCATCTAGGCGCGTCGAGCGAAGGACACCTGCGTTGTTAACCAGTATGTCAACTGTGCCAAACTCCGTCATAACGGACTCAACCATGTTGCGAACCTGCAATGGCTCACGGACGTCTGCTCCCACAGCTATGGCACACTGGGCGCGGCCTAGGATCTGCGCAGCGACAGCTTCGGCCTTCTCCAAGTCGATGTCGTTGACAGCCACCTTGGCACCCTCGCGCGCGAAGGCCAAGGCGATGGCCCTGCCAATCCCTTGCCCCGCTCCCGTAACGATGACAGCCTTGCCCTCAAATCGCTTTCGCATCATTCTCACCTCCTTCGCGACGCGCGGCGGCCTGCAACCTCAGTGGTCATCAGATCCCTGGATTGGCGCTAGAGTCGGCCCGCCATCGTCCTTCCCAGAGTATGCAACGGCCCCAAGATCGCACGTTGGCCCCTTTGTCAGCCAAGTACCGCCGGACGGCTGACGAAAGAAGCCCAGGTCAGCAAGGGCAACAAGCGCGACTCACGGCCAGCAGCACGTGCCGAGCGTTACCCAGATGCTGGCGAGGATAGCCAGTCTGAGAAACCGACTGTCTCGGCAAGTCGTGCTACTGTCCTTCGCCGACCCAGAATCCCGACGGTACGGCCGGGACGGCAGCCCGCTCCCCGGGAGTGAGGGCTACGTCAAGGCCCCCCAATGTGTCGCGGAGTTGCTCGGGAGTACGTGCCCCGATGATGGGAGCAGTAATGCGCGGTTCAGCCATTACCCAGGCCAGGGCTAGTTGAGCGGGGGTGACGCCCCTTTCCTCAGCCGCGGTCAGGAAGGCCTTCAGAACACGGAAGCTTTCGTCAGTCCAGTAACGGCGATAGCATATTTCGAAACGCTCAAGGCGCACCGCCTTTGCTGGAGGCTGATCCTGGCGGTACTTGCCAGTCAGAAAGCCACCAGCCAAAGGGTTGTAGGGTATGACCCCTAGGCCCTGATCGTCGCACAAGGGGAGGATCTCGGTCTCGATCCGCCGCTTGAGGATGTTGTACATGGGCTGAACCGAGACGAAAGATGCCCAACCGTTCCGTTCGCTCAGCCAGAGAGCTCTGCACAGTTGCCATGCGCTTAGATTCGAACAGCCGATATACCGTACCTTGCCCTGGTGGACTAGGTCATTCAGGGCGTCGAGCGTCTCTTCGATCGGAGTGTCGGGATCCCATCTGTGGATCTGGTATAGATCGACAAAGTCGGTCTGGAGCCGACTAAGGCTGTCCTCCACAGCACCCATGACGTGGCGCCGCGAAAGGCCCGCATCGTTGGGGCCATCGCCCACCCTGTTGAAGACCTTTGTGGCCAGTACGATCTGATTTCGATTGTTGCGAGCCTGCATCCATCGTCCTACTACCCGCTCTGACTCCCCTTCCGAGTATGAGTTAGCAGTATCGACAAAGTTGCCGCCCGCTTCGACGAAACCGTCCAAGATAGCGAACGACGTGGGCTCGTCAGCCTCGCGCCCGAAAGTCAGGGTGCCCATACAAAGGGCCGAGACCTTCAGGCCGGACGTGCCAAGGTTCACGACCTTCATGCTGTCCCCCCTTTCCTGTGAGAGTTGGCCCTGCCATTGCGGCCTACGGCACTGAGACGACGGGCACTCGGTGGAACGCCCCCCGTGGGTCGAGTCACTGTCAGACGCTGCAGAGGGCGTTGAGATGTCATCCTTTGAGCCTGGAGCGCACACTCCAGGCTCAAAGGAGCAAGACATTACCGGGATTCGGCTTCAAGACCACCTGCTTACTAGGATAGAGTACAGGGAGTCATCTCGTGGAAAGCTGTTCCAGGATCTGCGCAGCCCTGACCGTGTTGAAGGCTCCGCACGTGCACTGTTTGCTTAACCTTATCGCCGCCTCCATGGGAGTGATCCTGTCGCCACTGATCATCTCTAACAGATTCTTCACGATATTCTTCGAGATCATGTGATGTCCGCACATGGTAGTGCAAAGTCTGACATCGTCTGTGGCCACCTTCTCCCGCTTGCCCATGAAGCCTAGAGCGAGATTCGAGGTGTGAGGATAATCCCCGACACCCGCCTTCTGCATGATTTCCTTCACTTCCTCAGTGAGCCCGCTTATCGTTACAGAGATCCCGAGGTCGGCCTCTCTTAGCGCCCTCAACACCTCGATGACCGTCTCCTTATCGTCGAACACAGCTTGGGCAATGGCGGCATCCGTGATGTTGTTGATGATCTCCTTTGCCGGCATCCCGCGCCCCAAGTTGCCGACCTCCATGCTGCCCATGTTGACCGGATTGAAGCTCGAGACGATCTTCAGCATCTCCTTGAGCCTTGGGGCGCACCCCTTCTTGTTGAACCCCTTGGCGCCCGTGATGACGAATATGAAATCCCTCGACAGGGACTGACGGGTTCCTTCACGATACAGTGTGTGCGTCATTCTTATCCCTCCTACTCAAATCCAGGGCGGCCGATGCCCACGTTGTGTTTGGCATTGGGGTACACTTGGATGTCTGACATGCTCTCCAGCAGAGGCATCACCTCTGGCTCCCCGTCCTTCCACCTGGAGATCACGCCAACCGAGAAAACCGTATCGATCTCTCCCGAGACCTCCTTCAGCGTTTGAAGGATCTCGGGCACCTTATCCTTGGGAGTCTTGAATTCCACGATCGCCGAAAGCGATCTCACCCCTCTTATTCTATCCGGGGAGAGATTCCAAGGATTGTCCTGGGTGAACCTACCCGTCTTGTGGTCGATGAGCATGCTCACCGGGTTGAGTTCAAGAAAGTGGACTCCGTGCCGCGCCAAGGCCATCGCCACCTTCTCCACATCCGCGAATTTGGTGGAGACGCCAGGTCTGCCCAGCTCTATGCCCCAACCAGCTTCGCCAAGTCCCACGCTGTTGGTCACATCGTTGGTCTTCATCTCTTCTGTCCCTCTGCCCGGCACCTCTGTCTCCGCGAACGTAGCGAGGGGATCACTGAACAGCTTCCTGAGAAGCCTCGGAGGTTTCAGCTCTGGCTGCCTCAAGGCGTCCACCGGACACTCAGCCCTGAGACAGGTTCCGCATTCGACGCAGATCTGTTGATCGACGGAAGCCGTGCCTTCGCCTACGGTCGCGAGTGTGATAGCTTCCACTGGGCAGTAGAGGACGCACTTACCGCACGCAACGCAGAGATCCTTCACTACATACATTTCCATCTTCTCCTTTCAGGTCATGCTATTTACCATAAGAAAACAGGAGTTGAGGTAATGTCCGTATACTCCTGTATAGATCAGGGCGGCGTGAGCACACTTCGGTGCGTAGATCACACAGCGGTCGAGGGGCAGGAAGGGTACTCACGGCATGAGAAGCATAGCACGGAGTGAAAAGATTGAACAAGCCCTGCACGCCTTCTAGGGGGGCGGGACAGACAGCAGTGAGCAGCCGGTGAGCCAACTGCCGAAGCTGGGAGCGCCGTTGGTGGTGCAAGAGGCGCTGGAACAGGAGGTGGCGGACTATCTTGGCCGAGAGTGCCGTGAACGCAGCCAGGAAGGTCAGCACGGGCTGCGAAACCGCCACGGGCCGGAGCCTATCCGCACCGCGGAAGGGGAGATCGTGCTCCAAGTGCCACAGGCACGGGGAGCCCGAAGGCCACAAAACTCCAAGCTGATGGAGCTCTTGCGGGGCAGCAGCGACGTGCTGGAACGCCTCGTGGTGCAGATGTATGGGTGAGCGTAGCCCTTCCGGGACATCGAAGAAACGTTCCGCGACCCGTACACGGGGCAACTGCTCATGGGGCGCGCAGGTATCAGCGAGCTGACCGATAGCTTGTGGGAGCACTACCAGGCCTTCTGTTAGCGGGACCTGTCGAGCTCTGAAGTCGAATGCGTGTTTCTGGATGAAGTCTGCGAGAGCCTGAGGCTCCAGGCCGTTGAAGGAAGGGGTGCTGATTGCCTGGGACATCCGCCGCCATGGGCGCAAGGTGCCGCTGCACACGACCCTGGGCAACATAGCGAGCCTGGCTGCCTGGCTGCAGATCCTGGGTGACATGTCACTGCACGGTCTGCGTGCACCTGCGCTCATCACCACTTCGCCACAGGCCTGACCTGCTCCGTCGATCGGGCAGGGCGACTAAAGGCAGAGAACCCACGGTACACGGTGTTCATGGCACCGAAGTCGTCCATACTGGTGAGGAATACCGTCGTTTTCAGCACCTTGTTTAGGGAACTGCCTGCCTCCTCCAGGACGCTCGTCAGATGCTTGAGCACCTGCTGCGTCTCAGCGCCAATGTACCCGCCAGCCATACCGCCCACTCGCTGGGTGAAACTCAAGAGAACCAGCCGTGTGCACACCGGCTCTGCAGGAATCATCCCTTGCGAATATCGCCCCACTGCCACGGGCGCCTTGCCCGTTGAGGCGATTCTCCAATCCACGAATGACCGCCCTGGGCCGTGCGAACCACAACTGCGACACTGGCTTGCTGTCGCTTGATGTTCGGACTTCCGATCCACCGCCGCGGCCTCAGGTCCGGGTCTTCAAGAAGTCAGGTCGCGTCGAATCGTAGCGATCACTAGCCTTCGGGTCGTCTACGAGAGGCCTCAGATACCTATGTGCCCCGCATCTCTCCCAGTCTCCGGCTGCCCGGTGGCCGTTGATGTAGTTGGTCGGCATGGGGTGGCTCCCCACAACCACGGGAAGCCCTACATAGTTCTCGATGTAGTGGATGAAATCGTCCAAGTAGGGGCAAGGCGGATATCCGGCCAGGAACCCCGATGCCAGGACGACCTCCTCCGCGCCATACCTCTTCAGCTCAGCCGGGGCGAATTCGAGGCGCTCCCCCGGACATCCTCCGCAAGTGATGAATCCCACAACCTCGAGAGGTTCGTCTTTAGGATACTTCTTGAAAGCCCCTGACCGCTCACGAATAGCCATAAAGCACTTGCCGCCCGTACATGTCCTGTTCCGGTCGCAGGTGATGATGCCGATCTTGTGCATTGGACTCTTCCTCTCTTGACAATACGACTACCAAGCCATCTCGTACTCGAGACGTGTGCACGTCTCGTAGCTGTGCCATGCAGGCGCACTACCGGAAACGCTGAGCACGATAATTCAGACTGATCTTCGGCGGCTAGTGGCTGCTGATTCTCTCACCTCGGACAAGACGAGAGACAGATTCATCTTGCAGCCGGCGCCTGGCATAGGCATCGCCGGCCGCAGCAGTCCCTGCGCCTTGCTCCACCGCCATTCCCTGCAGACGCAGGGTTTCCTCGAGCGCCGCAAGGAAAAGCATGACATTACCCCTGGTTGATGACTCGCCCATGAGCCCGATGCGCCACACTAGCCCCTGAAGAGCGCCAATACCTGCGCCTATCTCTATACCATATTCTGCCAACAGCCTCTGTCGGACAGGAAGATCGGCCACCTGCTCCGGCACCTTCACAGTATTCAAGCTCCACAGGCGGAAGGCCTCATCTTCCACTAACATCTCCAGTCCCATGGCCTGCAGCCCCGCCACGAGGGCCCTGTGGTTCAACTCGTGTCTCGCATACCTCGCGCTGAGGCCCTCCTCGCGGATTAGCTCGAGCGCCTCTCGAAGTGCGTAGTTGGCGCTCATGGGCGGGGTGTGGTGATAGGCACGCTCCTGGCCCCAGTAGCTGAAGAGCAGTCCCATGTCCAGATACCAGCTCCGAACAGGCTCCCGTCTGCGCTTTATGGTCTCCATTGCTCTTCCACTGAATGTTGCTGGAGCCAGTCCAGGGGGGCAGCTAAGGCACTTTTGCGTTCCGCTGTAGCAAGCGTCGATTTGCCACTCGTCTGTTCTGACGGGGTGACCTCCTAGCGAAGTAACTGCGTCCACGACAAATAGCGCTCCATGTTCGCGCACCAGCTTGCCAATCTCTTCCAATGGCTGAAGGATCCCCGTCGAAGTCTCTGCGTGCACAATCGATACGACATTCACTCGGCGCTTAGCCAGGGCTTTTCTCACACGGTCCGGCTCAATGATAAAGCCCCATTTTGCGTCAAGGCGCTCCAGGTCTCCACCGCACCGGGTTACCATGTCACACATCCGCTCACCAAAGAAGCCATTCACACATACCAGGACCGGGTCGCCCGGCTCGATCAAGTTGCATAGACAGGCTTCCATTCCAGCGGAGCCCGTACCCGAGATCGGGATGGCCACCTCATTTTGAGTCTGAAAAAGGTGGCGAAGGAGCTCCTTTATCTCCTCCATTAGTTGTGCAAACTTGGGATCCAGGTACCCGACGAGCGGCGTACACATAGCCCGGAGGACCCTTGGTGAGATATTGCTCGGGCCCGGCCCCATCAATATCCGCGTGGGCAGGTCCGTGACCTTCATCGCTTCCACGTACTATCCGTCCTTTCTATCCTAGGGTGACAGACATCCAGATACGAGCTGCCGTCCAGCACTGTCTCTTCACATGATCAGGCAACGGTTTGGCCGGCCGCGACAGATGGCCCCTTTTCCTCTCTCGCGGCGATGGCCTGCAATAGGCGTGCTGCCCGCACGGGGTTGAAGATGCCACACAGGCACAGCCGCCCCAGGTCTAGAGCGGCCTCCTCCACGGTCATGCTTCCCATCCGGATGTCAAGCGCCCGTTGTTCAACTAGGGCAGCAGACAGCTGACCATGTCCGCACATGGTGGTTACCTGGAGGATTTGAGAGTCCGGCAAGAGGTCGGTCCGACCCCACACCCCGCACGAGCACTCAACAGTGTGCGGCTGCCGCAGCCCTGCCTGCTGCGCACATTCACGGACGCGATCAAAAAGCCCACTAACCACAACGGACATGCCCAGGTCTGCCTCACGCAAACGTTTCAGTAAGGTTGCCACCTTGTGTTCGTCAGCAAACACGGCATGAACAACACTCGCCTCTTGAAAGCCATCCAAAAGTTCCTGCCGTGAAAATCCGAGGGTGGTGCCAACCATCGTCTCCCCCGCGTTGATCGGATCCAGTTCAAAGGCCAGTTCTAAGAAGCGCCGCATGGCTGCATGCGCCCCCTCTTCGTTGATACCCTTCGCTGGGATGGCAAAGACGACATAGTCGTCGCCCAGATTCTCTTCGTTACCCAGACGGTGCAACGAGTGTGTCATGATCCATCCTTCCCAAAGAAGTCAAAGGCGGGCCGCCCAAGTCCCATGTTGTTCTTGCCATTGGGGGAGGGCTTGAAACCTGCTTCCTCCAGCAGAGAGAACATGGGAACGCTGCCATCCGGCTCAACGAGGTTGATTACATCCAAGCTGAAGACCGTGTCCAGCTCCTCAGATACTTCGCGCAAAGTGTCCAGTACAGCAGGCGCATCTTCAAAGGGGACTACCAACTCCACAATGCCGGAAAGCACACGCTCGCCGAGCACGTCAGGATTCATGTCACCTGTGCTCGTATCGGCTATCAGAGTGGTGATCGGGTTCTGCGGGCAGAAATGAACGGCATGCCGCGCACAAGCACGAGTCACCTTCTCTATGTCTCTGAATGAGGCGCCTATTCCAGGCCGGCCCAGC
This sequence comes from Anaerolineae bacterium, assembly GCA_034411995.1. GTDB lineage: Bacteria > Chloroflexota > Anaerolineae > UBA7937 > B3-Chlor > JAUVXJ01. Next base: position 348,854 of record DAOUME010000026.1, read on the forward strand.
TCAACGCCTATTCCCAGAAAGCCCCGCCTGTAGCGACCTGTCACATCATTGGTCTTCATCTCCTCCGTACCACGCCCAGCGATCCGTGTTTCCGGGTTGACAATAACCGGATCGCTCAAGGCAGCTCGAACAGAGCGCGGCCAGGTCAATTCCGGCCGAACTAGCGCTGCATGCTCGCAAACGCCAGACCGGTAACACACGCTGCACTCCACACACAGCTCCTGGTCTATGCTCACGCGCTTCCTGCTGCGATCCACGTAGATAGCACCTACAGGGCAGGTCGGAATACACCTGGCGCAATTACTACACACTTCGTAATCGATCTGCATGGACGTCGCTCCTCTCACCAAAGAACCCATGTACACACACCAGAACCCAGTTGCCCAGTTCGATCAGGTTGCATAGACAGGCTTCGTCTCCAGCCGTGCCGATAACCGAAGTCGGGATCGCCACCTTGTTCTCAGTGTGGAAGAGGTGACGAAGCAGCTCCTTTGTCTCCCCCATCATTCGCGGAAACTGGGGATCCAGGCCAGCAACGAGGGGCATGCGCATAACCTGGAGGGCGCTTGTTGACACTCCGCTCGGACCCGGCCCTATATGTATCCGCCTACGCAGACCCAGGAGCTTGATCTCCTTCACCGATCTTCCATTCTCCCTAGGGTGGCCGGCCTCCCGACATGGGGTGCCATCCACCACCGCCTCTTCGCATGATCAAGTAACGGTTTGGCCAGGAGCAATAGGTGGTCCCTTTTCCTCTCTCGAGATGATGGCCTGCAACAGCCGTGAAGCGCGCACGGGGTTGAAAATGCCACATACGCAGAGTCGGGCCAGATCTAGAGCTGCCTCCTCTACGGTCATGCGTCCCCTGCGCACGTCGAGCGCTCGGCGTTCAACCAGAGAAGCAGAGACCTGGCCGTGCCCGCACATGGTGGTTACTTGCATGACCTGCGAGTCCGGCAAGAGGTCCGTCCGACCCCACACCCCGCATGAGCACTCAACAGTATGGGGGTGCTGCAGGCCTGCCGCCTGAGCACACTTACGGACGCGATCGAACAGCCCGCTGACCACCACAGATATGCCCAGACCCTCCTCTCTTACACGCCCCAGTAGGGCTGCAACCTTCTCTTCGTCAGTGTAGACGGCTTGCACCCTACTCTCATCGCGGATGCTATCCAGGAGTTCCTGAGGCGAACGTGTCAGGAGCGTACCAGCCTCATAGTCCCCCGCGTTGACCGGATCCAATTCAAAGGCCAGCTCCATAAACCGACGCATGGCCCACTCCGACCCGTCCTCGTTGATGTCCTTAGCAGTTCTGGCCAAGACAACATAATCGTCGCTCAGATTCTCTTCGTTACCCAGACGGTGCAACGAGTGTGTCATGATCCATCCTTCCCAAAGAAGTCAAAGGCATGACGCCCAAGTCTCACGTTGTTCTTGCCATTGGGGGAGGGCTTGAAACCCGCTTTCTCCAGCAGAGACAACATGGGAACACTCCCATCCGGCTCCACAAGGTTGACTACATCCAAGCTGAAGACCGTGTCCAGCTCCTTAGATACTTCGCGCAGAATCTCCAGTACGGCAGGGGCATCTTCAAAACAGACCATCGGCGTCCGCCAGATATCAAGCGGCCCCGGTTCGAGGGTCGCCGGGCGCCGGCATGCCTGAACGGGGTGAGCCTAGAACTGGAACTCAGTGCCCAGACCTTCCTTCCGGGCTCTTTCGTACGTCTGCAAGGCAACCGATGCATCTTCGAACGCGAGGCCGACGCTCTTGAACAAAGTGACCTCGTCATCACTTTGCCGACCTGGGACTTTGCCAGCGATGACGTCCGCCAGCCCGGCGTGTATGTCCGCCTTGCTAATCGCACCTTCGCTGAGAGGGATTATCAGATCGCCGGCCTCCGCAAGACAGGCCTCCACGGAATCGCACACTATTCTCGATCTAACTGCCGTCTTCGTGTCCAGTTCTCTCACGCCTGCAGCGTGACTACCGACCCCGTTTATGTGTGTGCCAGGACTCAGATCATCGCCGTCGAATAGCGGACTGGGCGATGTGGTAGCTGTCACAACAATGTGAGCACCTACGATAGCCTCCCTTGGCGAACTCGCCACTTCGATGTTGGCCGGTACGCGTCCGTGTCCGCTCATCTCCTTGGCAAATCCCTCCGCCCTCACACCATCGATGTCGAACACTCTGACCTGATCGATATTCCTGACTGTGCAGACGCCCTCCAGCTGGGTTCTGGCCTGGACACCAGCGCCGAGGATCGCCGCAACATGAGCGTCCTCTCTGGCGAGGTATTTGGTGGCCACAGCCGACGCAGCCCCTGTACGTACCGCTGTTAGATACCCCCCGTCCATTATCGCCAGGGGAGCACCGGTCTCCGGATCGAGTACGGTGACGGTGCCCATGATGGCCGGTAGTCCCTTCTTGACGTTGTCCTTGAATACTGATACGATTTTGATGGATAGCACCCCCATTCCAGGCAGCAAAGCGGGCATGAAAGTGGAGAGTCCAATGTTCTCAGGCGCGAAGATCACCGGCCTTTGGGGCATGTCTACACGCCCCTCCCCAAACTCAACAAACGCCCGCTCCACCATGTCGATGGCCTCTTCCATATGTAATACCCGCTGTACGTCGGAACCGCTCAGCAGTAGCGCCATACTAACCTCCCGCCTGGTATTTGCTCGTGCTAGAGTCTAACTTGTCCCTCCATAACGATTACCACGTGACCGCCGACTTTCACCTCAGAGATCTCCTGTTCGGACGTCTCTACCCGCACATGAAGGTAGCTCGGCCTCCCTATTTCGAAGCCTTGTTCGCAGATCAGCGCGGCGGTAGGTTTCGCATCGAGCCGACCATGCTTCACTAGGTAGGCGCCCAACGCCCCCGCTGCGCTGCCACTGGCTGGATCCTCGATGATCCTATGGAGGGGCAAGAACATACGATTGTGAGTCGTTGAGGTTTCCTCTAATGTGTCGAATGTGAAGACGTAGACGAACTCGGTGCCGATAGCCCGGCAAATGCCGTTCAACCGAGCAACATCTAGACGGATATCCTGCACGGCCTGGAGTGACCGTACGGGAACCATGAGTTGGCGCAACCCTGTGGAGACAATCTCAACGGGTAGTCCGGTGGCGCTTATCTCTTGGTCTCTTATGGCCAGAGCAGCGGCAAGATCTGAGGTATCCTCCAATGTCAAGTGGAATGCCGGCTTCGCTTGGGTCATCTCAACTAGCACAACCTTGCCATACTCGACGGTCAAGTCAACTGGCAACACCCCGACCCCAATCTCCTGACGTACGCGGGTCATCGGCTCGACCAAGTCGATACGACCGACACTGCCCAGAACGAAAAAGGTGCCCAGGGTGGGATGCCCAGCAAAGGGGATCTCGGCTCTGGGCGTGAAAAACCGCACTCGGAAATCAGCCTCGGGATGAGTGGGTGGGAGTACGAAGGTAGACTCCGAGAGGTTCATCTCTCGTGCCAGGTTCTGCATCTGCTCTTTGCTAAGCCCCTCGCCGTCAGGAAAGACGGCCACAGGGTTACCGCAGAATGGGACCTTTGTGAACACGTCTGCTTGGATGAAATCGATGATCTTAGTGTCTCTTCGAGGCCTGCCCACGGTAGGCTTTCTCCTTTCGAACTCAGACACACTACAACTGACAGTGCCATAGCGTCCGTCAAGAGCGTCCCGCACGGTCCATTGGGCACACGGCTTCCTACATGTCGTTGAGCATCCGCTCCAGCCATCTCATGGGTGTTGAAGACCAAGGTCTGTGAACGAGCCTCTTCTTACTACTCCGCTAGTTCCTTTCCGCGCGCAGTCGGGCCACCCGCACATTGGCCCTAGGGACTTGCCACCATCCCTTCTATTCTCAGTTCGTCTGGGGCATGGTTGCGGCCCTACCTTTGGGCTTCTCACTGGTGTTGAGCACCGCGATCCAGATACTGAGTTGGACCTGATTAGACTGTGTGTATGCTTACCGCTGTTAGGCATCAGCGAGTGTAAAGGAGTCAGGATAGCCCCTAGCGAAGCCTGGGATCCAGGGCATCTCTCAAGCCGTCCCCCAGCAGATTGAAGCCAAGGACAGTAACGACGATAGCCAAGCCGGGGAAAGTAGATATATGAGGCGCAAGACGCAAGTAATCCCGGCCATCGTTGAGCATGGCTCCCCATTCGGGCGTGGGCGGCTGAGCGCCCAGACCCAGAAAGCTCAGTGCGGCGGCAGCAAGTATAGAAGAAGCCATGCGCAGAGAGACCAGGACAATAACTGGAGCCACGCAATTGGGCAACACATGACGGAATATGATCCCGAAGTTGCTCGCCCCGATGGATCTGGCAGCGGTAACGAACTCTTGCTCCTTGATGGTCAATACTGTGCTGCGGATGATGCGGGCAAACAAGGGTGAGGACCAAATACCCACGGCGATCATGGCGTTGAACAGCCCTGGGCCAAAGGCGCCGACAATGGCGAAAGCCAGCAGAATGCCCGGGAAGGCCATGAGGACATCCACCACCCTGATGATGACCTGGTCGACCCACCCCCCATAGTAACCACCCACAAGGCCAAGACCTAGACCGGAGGTGAGGCCTATCGCGATGGACACTACGCCGATAGTCAGGGAGTAGCGGGCGCCATACAAAACCCGGCTGAAGATATCCCTGCCTACACTGTCAGTGCCGAATAGGTGCTGTTGGTTAGGCGGCACAGCGAGTGCCCACAGATCTTGCTCAAGTGGATCGTAAGGCGCTACTCTGGGAGCCAGCACGGCCAGGACACTGAGCAAGAGGATCGTGAACATGCCAGCCAGAGCCAGCCGATTCCTCTTGAATCTGCTCCAAGTGACATGTTGCGAACGGTTCTCAGCCCCGCTATCCCGCCACTGGGTCACCGAAATACCGTCCGAGTGAGAGGTGGCTGCCGCCTTGTCCCGCACTAGTCATCTCCAGAAGCAGAAGCGCAACAGTCCTATTCATATCGAATTCTTGGGTCGAGGTAACTGTACAGAATGTCGACGGCGGTGTTGATGAAAACGAAGACAGTTGCCATCACCAACACGCACCCTTGAACCATGGGATAATCCCGGTTCCAGATGCCCCACACGAGCAAACGACCCATCCCAGGCCAGGCAAAAACAGACTCGACAATTATCGTCCCGCTGAGAAGATTGCCGAACTGAATACCCACCAGGGTGACGACCGGTATTAGAGCATTCTTCAACGCGTGCCCGAACAGAGTGGCCATCTCCGAAAGCCCCTTGGCCCTCGCGGTGGTTATGTATTCCTGCCGAATGACCTCGAGCATCGCGGAACGAGTAATGCGCATGACATATGCAGTCGCCGTAAGACCCAGAGTCGAAGCAGGCAAGATGATCGACTGGATACCTCCGAGCGTCCAAATGGGGCCGCTCCGGCCCGACGCGGGGAACCAACCTAGACGGAGGCTGAACAGCAAGAGCAGTAAGAGCCCCAGCCAGAACTCCGGAATACAGAGCCCGAGTAGACCGCCCACGGAGGCAATAGTGTCGAAGACGGAGTATGGTTTGACGGCTGATGCTATCCCCGCAGACATGCCTGCAACGATCGCTATCAACATGCTAACCAGGCTTAGCTCAACGGTCTTGGGAAAACGGTCAAGTATCTGAGGGAGCACGGGTTGATTGTTCTTGTACGACCGGCCAAGGTCGCCACGCAAAGCACCGCCCAAGAATCGCCAGTATTGCTCTGGGAGCGGATCATTGAGGCCCATTGACTCTCGCACCAGCGCAAGATCCTCCTCGCTCGCATCGGGCCCAGCCAGTACCTCGGCTGGGTCCCCGGGAGTAACGTGAAGAATGAGAAAGACCAGAACGGATACGCCTACTAACGTCGGGAGGATGAATAGCATCCGTCCGGTGACATACCGTGTCATGTCGAGTCTTCGCGCCTCTGCCTACCTGGCTATGGCTCGCCTGTCACAATACCCTGAGAGCTGTGCGCTTCATCATGGTCATTTCTGTGCAGGCAGTGTGGTTGGCTTGTCCGCACGAAACCGGATTGGCGCATCCGTCAACCACGTCTGCCAGATTACAGTCCTGTGGATGCCTGCAGTTCCAATAGTGGTTGACGTGCCGCAGTACCGTACCGGCAATGTTGCGCCACGGTGAAGGGTCACGGCCGCCAACACATGGCGGCCTCGCACCATCGGTGCCTAGACCAGCACGCACGACGAGCGGAGCCAGCACCCACCTACCTGGAAGTGCTTCACAGGTGCCTAGCCAGGAAGCCCTCGATACGTTCGGCCGCGTCTATGACGTGCTCGGCTTTCAGGAACCCGTGGCCCTCCCCCTCGTAGACCTCGTACTCGTGCACCTTGCCCGCCCGGTCCAGGGCCGACACCATCTCCTCCGATTGGCGGGGAGTCACCCCATCATCAGCTGCGCCTTGCAGGATGAGGAGAGGGGCTCGAATGTCCTGGACGAAATTGACCGGCGAACGGTCCTCGTAGAGGGCGCGGTTCTCAAGTGGCAAGCCCAGATACCGCCACGTTAGGTTACGAGCTCCGGTAGTCTCATCCCAGAAACTTAGCCAATTGCTAGGCCCGAATTGGCAGATGCCCACCTTGAAGAGATCAGGCAGCTTGGCGACGCCGATCAAGGCAGCAAATCCACCATAGCTGCGGCCCCAGATGGCGATCCGATCCCCGTGAACGTAGTCTAGGTTCTTCAAATAAGCTACAGCATGAGCCCAATCCTCCATGTCACCACCGGCGAAGTCTTTGATGTTGGCATCCATGAACGCGCGTCCATAGCCTGTGCTGCCGCGACAGTTGGGTGCCAGAGTGACATATCCCTTGGTCGCCAGGTAATGCAGGAAAGGATCCCACTCGTTGGCATGTAGGCCATTGGGGCCGCCATGGATCAACAGTAGAGCGGGATACTTAGCACCTTCTTTCACCTGAACCGGCCTGTAGAGCAACCCCTCTATGGTGAACCCGTCGGTGCTGTCGAAACGCACCGACTCGGGCTCCACTAACGCTGCTCCCTTCAGATTTCCCATCATGGTGAAGGTGAGTTGTCGCGGCTCTCTCTGGGACGCAGAAGCGACCCACAACTCTCGACTGTGCACAGGACTGGAGCCGCTAAAGAGGACCATCTTGCCATCAGGTGACCAACTGGGCCACACGCTGACACCATCCCCGGAACTCAGCTTGGCAGCATCGCCTCCCGACACCGGCATGACCATGATATCAACATTCGCGCCACGGGTGGATTCATAAGCCAGCCAGTCCCCGTCGGGAGAGAGGGCGAAATCACCCTTGTCCTGTCCCGTGGCTTCGGTGATTTGGCTGGCTTCTTGACCATCGAGCGACACGGACCACACCTCGTCGTATCCGCTGCGATCCGAGAGGAAAAAAACCCGATCTCCGGACGGAGACCAACGTGGAAAGCGGTCGCGTACGAGTTCCCCAGAGGTCAACTCAACCACGCTACCGCTCGATGCAGCGACGAAACAGATGTCCTTACAAAACCAATCAAGATCACTGCGTTGCGAAGAGAAGACAATGTACTTCCCATCGGGCGACCACCTGGGTTCCACGTTGTCAAAGCGGTCGTGGGTGAGTTGTAGGGGCGTCCCACCTTGTGCGGCCACGATCCAGATGTCGTTAATGCCCTCACGGGCGGGAGGCCTCTGGGAGACAAAGGCGATCCGCCGCCCGTCAGGCGACCAACGAGGGCACCAATCGGAGCCAGGGTGACGAGTGAGTCGACGAGGCTCCCCCCCATCCGAGCGCACCACCCACAAAGCCGCCGCTTTCTCTCCGCCACTCCGAGCGGTGAAGGCAACGTATTCGCCATCCGGCGACCACTCGGGGCTGACCGTGAAGTGCCGGTCCACAATGCAACGATGCATGTCGACGGCCAGGGGAGGAGCAGTAAGCTGCAGAGGCCAACCGCCCGCAGCCGGCATCACCCACAGCTGAAGGGACTCTTCTCTCGCCCAGAAGAAAGCGATCTTGCTGCCATCGGGAGACCAACTACCCGGGCCTGGCGCCCTCATCATTCCTTCTGGGGCGGTGAGCGACGGACTCTGGAGGAGAGCCCCCTTCAGGCCGGAGCCGAGTTGAGCATATACCCTGGTCACAGTCTTCTCCCTCCATCAAGGTAGATCATACACAATCCGCCAGTGATAGGCGCGAGAACATCATCTCACAACCAACCCACTCGCATTGTGCTACTCCACCCGTTTCCACCGCACTGGGCGCCCGGGCCAACGCGAAGCCTCTAGAACCAGATGCGCGAACCAGACTATCGCGACAGGGCGGCCTGGGTTCCTGGGATCTCCACCAGGTCCCAGGCCGCGGTCTCAATTGGGTGACGGATCACTCCCCGATGTACGCCGTCGCGAGCAAGCCCATATAGGTGCCCGGGTGAAAAGTGAAGTCTTTGACCTCGTCGCGAATCGCCATGAACATGTAGGTGTTCCCAATGTAAATGCCAGCGTAGCCATCTATGGCCATCTGCTGAGCCTCGGAATAGAGCCTGGCCTGCTCTTCGGGATCTATGGTTGACGCGGCCTCGAGCATTATCGCATCGAAATCCTCGTTGCAGTAGTCGCTGTCATTTAGCAGCGCGCCGCATCTCAGTCCAAGGTCCAGGGTAGTCAACGCAGGATCGGGAGGTCTAGGTCCTACCTGCATCCAACAGATGTCGTAGTCGCGGTCGCGACGCACAGGCGAGAAGGTGCTCCAATCCATAAGTTCCATCCTGACGTCTAGGCCCAACTCTGTTAGATACCGCTGAACCACTTCTCCGATCTCCTTGTCCTTGCTCGTAACGACCTCGGTCCAGATCATGTGCACTGTAAAGGGCTGGCCGTCCTTTTGTAGTATCCCATCGGGACCCGGTTCCCAGCCCAGCTCCGCAAGGATCCTCTTGGCCTCCTCCGGGTCGTACTTAGGTATCTCCAGCGTAGGGTCGTGAGTGGACACGCTGACTGGCACGGGACCTTCAGCCCGATCCATCAGGCCGGCGGCAACGGTTTCGACAATGGTGTCCACATCGACAGCCAATGTGACAGCCTTTCTCACCCTGACGTCGTCGAAGGGCGCCCTCTGGGTGTTGAACCAGAGACCGTAGGTGGCGTTTTGCACGCCGCTTTCCACCCTTATCTCTGGGTTCTCCTCCAGCTCCTGCAGGTGTTCAAATGGGAAATTCCAGGATATGTGAAGCGTGCCTTCCTCCAACTCGATCAACTGAGTTTGTGTGTCAGGAACGACCTTGTAGATGATCCTGTCCAGGTTCGGCGGACCACCCCAGTATTCCTCGTTCCGCTCCAGCACGATCTGCTCGTCTGGGACCCATTCCACGAATCTGAAAGGCCCAGTGCCCACTGGGTGCAACGCTAGGTCCTCCCCATACTTTTCCGCCGCGGCAGGGCTCATCATCACCGCCCTCATGTCAGATACCAACTGGGCAATGAAGTGAGAGTTGACGTAGTTGAGGTGAAAGCGGACTGTATGGTCATCAACGACCTCCACGTCCTTGATCCCCGCCTGATACTGGGCTGCCACCAGAGAGTGATCGGGATTCATGAGCCTATCCTCATACGTGAACCTGACCGCCTCGGCATCGAAGGGTGTCCCGTCGTGGAACTTCACGCCTTCTCTGAGGTGGAAAGTCCAACTCAGAAGATCCTCGGAGGACTCCCAGGACTCCGCCAACTGGGGTCGCTGAGAGCCATCGGCCTGGACGACGACCAGACGCTCGAACATCTCGTTGATGGGGTAGTAGCTGGTCAGGCCACCGGACTTGGGTGGATTTCCAAGTTCGTAGGCATCGGAGATCTGGCCGAAGACCAGGGTGCCGCCCTTCTTGGGTTCAGGTGGTGATGTCGGAGTTGCTTCAGCGGACGGTGCCGTTGCACTCGGTTGAGCCGATGGTTGTGTTGGTGTCGCCTCCGCCGCTGGCGGCGCGGCCGGGCCGCAGGCCACCATGCCCAGAACCAATGCCACAATTGTCACCGCCCAGACGGCAAGCTTCCCTCGTTTTTCCTTTCGAAGCATTTCCTCTTTCTCCTTCTTCAGTCACTCAACAGAAGCTCACATGCAGCCTTCACTCCAGTTGCGCCGAATCACACCACCTCCTTTCCGCGCTGCTCAGCGCGACAAACCCAGACTACCTGATGACATATATCTCGCTGGTGTCCGTGTAGTTCGAAAGGATCTCCGGCTCGTCTTCGGTGATTAATACCATGTCCTCATAGTGCAGCCGCTGATCGGGCGCATAGTGAGTAGGCTCCACGGTCAACACCATGCCCGGCTGAAGCTTCTCCTCGCAGGAGGCGTCCAGGATCGGTTCTTCGTGAACGGCTGTGCCTATGCCGTGGCCGATAAGACGGGGCTCGACGTTGATGCCCTCCTGGTGGTAGAGTTCTCGAGACAAGTTGTAGATCTGACGGGCCTCGACTCCTGGTCGCATGCCCTCTATCAGCCGGTGCTGAATGTTCGCTAGTTTCGCATAGTTCTCAACGGTCTCCGGCGTCGGATTCCCCACTACCGCCATGCGGGAGACGTCGGACCAGTATCCCCTCAGCCTCCCTTTGGCATCGGAGTGGATGACCTCTCCTTCGGCGATCCTCTTGTCACGGCTGGCCCAACGGTGCCCCAGGGCGCTAAACCTTCCCGACCCGAAGTTGAAGACCATGGGCTCAGCCCCGGACCTGATGACATTGGCCACGATATCGGCGGCGACGTCGGATTCTGTGTCTCCCGATTGGGCGCTCTCGTAGGCTATCTGCACTGCCCTAGCCGTCAACCAGGCCACTTCACGCATGACCTCGATTTCGCCAGGCGTCTTGACCATTCGCGCCTCGGTGAAAACGAATTCGCAGCTCTCCAATTGGGCTTCGGGCAGCATCTCAGTGAGTTGCTGTAGATACAGCGCTGGGAGGTAACCTTTCTCGACGCCGAGGACTCCCCGCGCCAATCCTTTTTCCCTCACCGTGTCAGCCAACACGGTCAGAGTAGACTCAGCGAATGTGAAACTGCGGACGTCTTCAATCCAGGATGTTTCCCTCGCCAGTTCCTCCTCCTGAGCCCAGACGATGAAGACCGCCTCTTCGCCCTTGGGCACCAGGGAGACGGCCAACTTATCCCTCTTTTCGTTGAAATGGAAGAGTTCCGACAACACCAAATGACAACCCGAGGTGTAGACCAAGTTCTCTGGCGACACAGCGATCAGCGCATCGAACTTAGTGCCCTCCAATACCTGCCGCATCCGGCCTAGAGTTGTCCACGCTTCGCCAGAGCAACCGGAGCACGGTACCTGCTCTCTCAGCTGGCTCGCACTCATCGTAGGTCTCCTTTCTCATGCTAATCTATCGCATACATGGCACTGACGTCGGCATGGTCCGACAGTTTCCTCGCTCCGTCCCTTGTCACCAGGATCATATCTTCAACATGCAGCTTTGTCTGGCTAACGTTGCACAGGGGTTCTAATGTCAGTATCATCCCCGGTTCCAGTATCTCCTCGGCGGTGGCTCCTATGTGAGGTTCCTCGTGGATGCGCGTCCCAATGCTATGGCCGATATAAGGCAGCGTAAGCTCCAGACCTCGCCTTCGAAACGCCACCAGAGCGGTCTTGTAGATGTCGGACAAAGGTAGACCCGGCTTCATCGCCTCAATCAGCTCTCCCTCTATGCCAAGCAGATCTTCATAGGCCTGAGCATGTTCTGGACTCGCCTTTCGTACCACGGCCATGCGGGAGACATCGGCCCAGTAGCCACTAAACCTCCCCTTGGCATCCGCATGTATCAGGTCCCCATCTTCAATGCGCTTCAGGCTGGCGAAGCGATGACCTCGCCTACAGTTCGCTCCGGAGGAAAACTCAAACACCAAGGGCTCGGCGCCATCCTTCACCAGATTGTATATGATCCGCGCCTGAATGCTGGCCTCCGTGTCCCCAGGCTGGGCCATCTCGTAGGCCAAGCGAATGGCCTTGGCGGTCAGCACGGCGGCCCGAGACAAGATCTCGATCTCCTCTGGCGATTTCACCATCTTTGTCTGGTCGAACACTTCCTCACAGCCAGCAAAGGTGGCCTTGGGCACCTGCGCATGAAGCGCTTCGTAGAAATCCAAAACCCAGAAGCTTTTCTCGATGCCGATCTTGCTTCCCTCTAGACCTTTTTCCCGCAGCACATCACCCAAGACTTGCATGGGTGAATCGTGCCATCCCCACGTCCGAAGATCCGAAACCCAAGTGCCATCCCTGGCGACTTCCTCCTCAAAGCCGTGAACGACAAAGGTCGGCTCCCCTTCTCGAGGGATTACACAGATGGAGGGATGATCGGCCAGCAGCTCAGCAAGGATAAGGTGACAGCCCGTCGTGTAAACGACGTTCTCCGGAGACATGGCCAGGATGGCATCCAGCCCGGCTCGCCCCATGTTCTCCTGCAACCTGACTACATTCTCGGGCGTCATAGTTCCTGACCTCGCCACGTCAAACGCAGGGCATCACAGCCCGAGAACTCGCCTCGCAGTGCGCAGTCTGCACGACCGTCCTCTGAACGAATCTTCCCGGTTGCCAGGCAACCAAGGTAAAACTGGGTCGAAGGATACTGCCCTGCGGCGTCAACGTAGCCGAAGAGCGCGGGTTCTTTTGCCCATCCCACGGCGCCGCGCCCTGCCCGCAATTTCCCACCCGAGAGGCTACGAACGTGTTGCGCGCGACGCCTCCCCTCATGCAGAGCGCTCACTCCCTGGGCACCAACTATGAACGAGTGGGCCGAGATTAACTAAGCCGACTAACCTGATGTACAGAGACCAAGCAGGTGCAAGGTTGTCGGTCGACAGCACCCACATCGTTGCTGGGTACCTATCGCACAGGCAAGGCACAATGATCATTGGACCCGCAACGCCTTTTCAGCCGCGCGCGACACTCGCGCCAGGATTCGTATCCATCTAGCTATGGCCAGGTCTAGGTCGTTGATGGAGCATGTGCTCGCAGTCCACGTGAACATGCCTAACCAGAATATCCCTGGCAGCTTTGCCGTCATGCTTCTTCAAGGCCTCCAACAAGCTACGGTGATCGTTCAAGACGCGGCGTAACTCACTCTGGTCGAAAACTATCCTCATACGAGCTGCGAAAAGCGGCCTCGTCACGAAGTCGGCCAGTAACGTTAGCCAACGGTTGCCTGCAGCCCCAACAACAGCTCTATGAAACTCCGTGTTCAGTCGGAGGACTTCGACACAATCCCTCTGAAGAGCGGCGCTTTCAGCTGCAGACAGGATCGCCTCCAGATCTTCCAGAGCCACATCGTCTAGACGATTCACGGCGGATTCAATCGCCAACAACTCGAGAGCCTCACGACACACGTATAGCTGTGCGATGTCGTCCTGCGTGAGATCAGCGACTTGGGTTGTGTTGCCATTCCTGTGCAGGAGTCCATCCTGCTCAAGCCTACGCATCGCTTCTCGCACAGGTGTTGGGCTCACGCCCAGCAATTCTGCCAGACCCTTCTCAGTAACAGTCTCTCCGAGTTCCAACGTGCCGTTCAGGATCATTTCTGACAGGGCCACATAGGCTTGTTCATAGAGAGGATCGCGGCGAAGCTTCGCTGCCATCTACAGCATCACCTTCATTACACTGGGAGTGGGCCGGTTGCCCACCTCAAGAAATGCCTAGATCGGGGGATGCGCCATGTTGCGATGGTGCACGACACCGTAATGGTATAGACTATGGTCTATAGACTATAGACTGCACCCAGTATAGCGGAAACTCAACGTCGTGTCAAGACTGCCCATTCAAACCGGGGGCCGAAACTGAAACGATGGGGGCCTGAGAAAGGCGCTGACATGTGCGGAATCTGGCTTTTTCTCCCTTTTGCGCTGTCGTGCATTCATTTCAGTTTTTGCGTTCCGAAGAACAACGCAGAAACACACGTGCGTTAGCGCCGCACTAACCATCACGAATCGTCAGCGAAGGTCCCATGCGCGTGATTCCGCCCCTACCACGGGCCGCTACGGTTGCCCAGCGCCCGAGTCCGCTGTCGGCTATGCGCAGGGTTTCTGCAGAACTCTGGCACACTGGGCTCCGCAACTTGATCCTATCTATGGGCATTGCTAGGGTCTCCAAGACATTTCGAGCCTTCCCCGTCCCAGACAATGCCGCCACCGCACGCCCGATACCGTGGACGACCGACGACCGGTAGAGGAGCCCGTCGGGCTGAATGCTTGAGGCCGCTGACGGATCGGCACCGAGACAGAACCTTAGTTTCCTACCGCTCTCGTCTTTCCACGTCCCACCCTTGGCGGGCTGCCCAGTCGAACTATGCTATTACGGAAGGGGAGTATGCTCTTGGATGATGATGCCACCGGGATGGCCTCAGATTCCTGGATCTCAACAGATGTAGATAGGGTCTCGTGGACGTTTTCCGTTCGCCTTGAAACGGCACCCGGCATTGGGAGAATACGATCGACGAGTTGGCAGATCTCTCGACGGAGCTGCTGAGGGTTTGTTCGGTCACGAACAGCTCGAGGTTTCTCCTTCTGCTCCACGGACATGGTGCCGGTTTGACATAGGGATTCAAGCGGGTGCGGGCTGAGTCGAAGCGCCGTTTGATGCGTAGCGGGTGGCGCTGGACATGGGGTGCGGGAGTCGTTGTTCTCTCCAGTAGGCACATCAGCGGCTGGGAAAGGTTGTAGCCCCGCCACATCTTCTCAGGGAGTTGGCTCATGGCGTTGGTTTGGGCGGCGGTGTCGAAGCGAGCCGGGCCCAGGGAGGACCTGACCACGGGTGAGTCCTACTGCTCCACCAAGCAGGGTTCATCTTGTTCCAGTCGGGTCAGGATCTGTCGCAGGGTTGAGATGATGATCCGATTCAGCTCATCAAGGAGACGTGGAGAGGCCTGGATCTCAGCATGGTGGGGCAGAAGGTTGGCCACCCCATCGGGGAAGGCTGCATGTTTCTTGCGCAGATATGGTCATCAGCCTCCGAGGTGATCCCTAAGGCATGGTCAACTCCACGGCCATAGTTGGTCCCCGCTGCCTCTGGCGAGGCTTCCGCTTCAAGCTGCTCAACATCAGGCGGGTCAGGCTGTCGCGATGCAAGCTCGTCATGGCCCGAAGTCATCCAGCAACCGCCCGCGCTCTAGCTTGACAGCTCTGAGATTCTGGTTCTTGACTCATCCAAGACAGCCAAAAGGTTCGCATAGGCTCGTCCTCTTTGCTTCGCGCGCAGTTCGCTAGGCGACATCATCATTTGGGTGAACTATGCCGCTGCGGTCCCAACTACAGGTGAGCGGTGAAGCAGATTGGGACCACTCACCGAAAGGGGTACCCTGACGACATTGCCTAGCGGTTTCCGCAACTGGAGATTATACTTTGAGCGGCTGCGGAGCCCAGTAGAGTGTGAGTGTGCCCATCTATTCGCTCGGGCGTTGGTGCGACAGATCGTATTCGCCAGTGGGCAAGGCCGTCGGAGGATGCGGTGACTCAGGCTGTGTTTAGCTGGGAGTGCAACGACCAAGCAGCCTGGCCACATCAGAACGGTGGCGAGGACCCAAGCGACTAGAGGACCATCCGAATCATGGAACTCAAGTACAGTTGGGCGAACGGGGGCATTCCCAGGAACGCCAGAATCGTCATTGCCGTGGATGTTCTCCGCGCAGGTACGACCCTCGTTTGCGCTGTGGAAAATGGTGCCCGCAGAATCCTTGTGGCCGACAGCGTCGACTCGGCACGACAGATGGCGGAGCGAGACGAAGCAGAGCTCATGGGCGAGACCAAATCAAAGCGGATTCCCGGGTTTAGGTTCGGCAACTCACCTGCGGAAATGATGCAGCACAACGTACCCGAGCATTTGGTGTTCACTTCCTCCAATTTCCCAAAGTGCCTGCAAGGCGTTGGGGGCGACGTTGAAGTCGTTGTCGGTGCTTTGCGGAACATGAGCGCCACGATCGAGCACTGCCTCCGGCCACAGCAAGATCACGGAGGACTAGTCGTCATCGCACTCGCGGGCGACGAGGGCGTTCCGTGCGACAAAGATCTTGCGCTCGTCCTGGGACAGTGGACCGTTTTCGCACGTTCGCGCACGATATCCGCGACGTAGCCCAGGGAGCTTGGTCCATGAATCAGCTCACTCTCTCTTTCTGAGGGCCGCGGGCTTCGCACGGGACGTTGAGATCGCATCGCGTGTTGATGTGCCCGATCTGGTGGTGAAAAGGTACAAGCTCGATGGAAGACGTAACACTTTTCCACTCCAGTCAGCGTCGAGATCCAATCCCACTAGGAGACTCTGCCAGGGGGAAAGTGTCAGGAAGTCGACCGAGTGAGATCAAAGAGGGTGTCATCACCTCTTGTTGAGATCGTGCTACTCCCCGCTGGAAGACGAGAGACAGGAGTCGACTGAGTATGAGTCTGTTACTGAAGGGTTGTTCCGTCGTGGGATGCCCTTTTTCCGGTCCCTAGCGAGTGAGAGCGCTGGGCCTGCCTATTGGCGCAGTACAATCTCATCGCAGAACAGTAGACCTATGTATCGAACCCCCCGGGGATTCTGCCCACGCTAGGGGCCATCAGAAGGTCACCACCAGCGGCTGCACTATGCTTCCTTTGATAAGTAACCGCGCCCGGGATTCGAACCTGCGCACATAGGCGCAACAAGGCACGATCGGTACTCAATTCCAAGAAGAAACCCCACCGAGAGGTGGGGTTTCTCTGCGCTACATTGACTCAGCGGGCACTGTTGCGCCACCAGTCTGCCAACTTCGCCCCTGGTGGCAGTATCATAACGCCACAGGCGGGGACGACGGGATTCGAACCCGCGATCTCCTGCTTGACAGGCAGGTGTGTTCAACCAGGCTACACCACGCCCCCGCGTATCACCTTCATATGTTACCACATGTGCCCGAATTCGTCAAACCGCTCCCCCTTCTCCACCGGACGGCATCGCGAGACCGACATTGAGTTCCGTCAGAAGACAGTGGCGTTCAAGTGCCGGTCCGCTGACTGGCAGATGACCTCGGCCTGGGTCATTCTCCGCTACCATGCTACGATACCCCTATCGGCTCGTACTCGGCCTGGACCTCGTTGAGGCGTCTGTAGAGACCCTCACGGGCCAGCAACTCATCGTGGGTCCCCATCTCCACAATCCGACTCCCCTCCAGGACAACGATGACATCTGCTCCACGGATTGTGGATAGGCGATGCGCAATGATGATCGTCGTCTTGCCCGCCATCAGCCGGTCCAACGCCTGTTGTATCAGCAACTCGGTCTCGGTGTCCACCGATGAGGTCGCCTCGTCCAGGATCAGGATCGGCGCATCCTTGAGCACTGCCCGGGCGATCGCCAAGCGCTGCCTCTGGCCGCCAGATAGCTTAACGCCTCGCTCGCCGATCACCGTGTCGTAGCCGTCAGGCAACCGCGCAATGAACTCGTGGGCATTGGCGGTCTTAGCCGCCTGAATCATCTCCTCTTCGGTGGCCCCCGGCCGGCTAAAGGGGATGTTGTCGCGCACCGTTCCGTGGAACAGGAACACATCCTGGAGAACTATGCTGATCTGCTGACGCAGGCTCTTCAGGGTCAGATCGCGGATGTCGTGGCCGTCCAGGGTAATCGATCCCTCAAGCACGTCGTAGAACCGGGGGATGAGGTTGACCAGGGTCGTCTTGCCCACGCCCGTCGGTCCCACCAGTGCCACCACGCTGCCTGGTGTTATGTCCAGATTGATGTGCTCCAGCACCGGGTCCCCCGTGCCATAGCCGAAGCCTACGTCGAGGAAGCGAACCGCACCCCTGGCCCTGCGGGACAGCTCGATCGCATCGGGGCGCTCTAATACGTCGGGCTGTTCATCCAGCAACTCGTTCACACGCTCCGCACCTGCGAGGGCCTGCTGTACCTCCTCCCACGCCTCGGTCAGGACCCGCACGGGCTCGTACAGCATCTCCAGGTAGAGAAAATAGGCCACCAGATCCTCAATGGGGAGAGTCTGGCGCAGCACGAAAAGCCCTCCAAAGTACACCAGCACGATCATCCCCAAAGACGAGGAGAACTCCACGAAAGGGTGGAACGTGGCCATCAGGCGTAACGCGTGCAGCAGTGAATCGCGATATCTCGCGATATGGCCATAGATGTTGGCTGCCTCGATCTCCTCCCTGGTGAAAGCCATGATCTCACGAATCCCTGAGAGGTTATCGTTGAGCGCTGCATTCAGCTCACCCAATTCGACCTGGCGTTTGCGAAATGCCGGTCCCACGTACCTGCCGAACCCTCGCATAGCCAAGACGATCAGGGGAATCGGGATCATGCTCAACAACGCCAGTCGCCAACTCATGCTGAGCAGCACCCCTGTGACTCCGATGAGCATGAACACGTTCACCATCACATCGGGTACCGCATGGGCGATCAGTTGCTCGAACAGGTCCGAGTCGTTCACCATGCGCGACATCAGTTGGCCCGTCTGCTTGTCCTCGTAGAACCGGAGCGACAGACGCTGGAGGTGCTCATAGATCTCCAACCGAACGTCTGCGACTACGTTCCAACCCGCGACGTGGGCCATGTAGCTTCTCACGAATCGTAGGACTGCCCGCGCGACATAGACGACCAGGGCCAGCGCCGCCAAGCGAGTGATGGAACCCACAGCCTCCAATCCCGCAGAAGGATCGGTCACGATGGCGACCATGCTCCTGACGATCCACGGGATGGTCAGTTGCGCGGCCACGAGCAAGAACATGCTGAGCACGGTGAGGGCCAGCGGCCCAATGTACCGCCGTGCGTACTTCAATAAGAACCTAAGCTGTCTCATGGTACGATCGCCCAGGGCACCCGCTCACCACTGGCTGCCTGCCGAAACCTTCGGTAACTGCACCACCGCTCGCCCCCTGCTCTCTCCTGGGTGGGCAAGGCCGCAACCCGCATTCTGGCGTTCCTCTAATCTAATAGCCTGCCATATACGATCATCATACCACCGTTCTGGGATGCCCGATAGGGCCATTTGAGAGATGATTGGAGACATCCATTCAATCGCCTTGACGTGGCCTGGAGGGTATTGGCTCTGGACATCATGCCAATTGCGCGCTATCATGTGAGCAGATGTTGATGTCTGGGACCTGCAAGGATGCCAAGAACTGTGCCCTCCTCGAGTTCCAACGGTTCAAACCTCACTCGTGGCTACTCCATCGCCCTGATCAGCGCGGCCCTGTTGTCGACCACCTCCATCCTCATCCGACACCTCACCCAATACTACCACCTGCCTCCTCTGGTGCTGGCCTTCTGGCGAGACGGCTTCGTGGTACTCACCCTGCTGCCCGTGCTCGGGCTGCTGCGCCCCCTCTTGCTGCGGGTGAAACATCAACACCTCTTCTATTTGGTCGTCTACGGCCTCGTGCTGGCGATCTTCAACTCCCTGTGGACCTTCTCGGTCGCTCTTAACGGGGCTGCCGTCGCCACCGTTCTGGGCTACTCTTCAGCGGCGTTCACTGTAGTACTGGGCTGGTGGCTCCTGAAAGAAAGCCTTGGCTGGGCAAAGATCCTGGCGGTCGCCCTAAGCATCGGAGGCTGCGTTCTGGTCTCAGGGGCGCTGTACTCAGCGGCCTGGCACGCCAACGCCATGGGCATCGTGACCGGAACACTCTCCGGCCTGCTGTATGCGATCTATAGCCTCATGGGCCGGTCGGCTGCGCAGCGAGGGTTGAACCCGTGGACGACTCTGCTGTGGACTTTCAGCTTTGCTGCCCTGATCTTGCTGCTCTTCAACCTCCTGCCAGGCGGGCCTCTGCCCGGCACAGCCAGGTACCCGTCAGAGCTCTTCTGGCTCGGGAACGCCCTGTCTGGTTGGGGCTTTCTGTTCCTGCTGGGGGCGGGCCCGACCGTGGGAGGATTCGGACTCTACAATGTAAGCCTGGCCTACCTGCCTTCCAGTGTGGCCAACCTCATCGTCACCTCGGAACCGGTCTTCACCGCTATCACCGCCTATTTTCTGTTTGGCGAAGTTCTGAGCGGGGCGCAGTTGGCAGGCAGCCTGATGATCCTGTCCGGGGTGGTCTTCCTGAGGATCCATCAAGGCCGCCTGGCCCGCAGAGACCAGCCCACGCCGAAGAACGGCCAAAGGGAGTCGATGTGAATCACATCCTGAGATGCCACGAAGTAGTCAAAACGGACTTCGTTCGGGGGCGAGGCTGCTACCTGTATGATGCTCAGAGTAGGAGGTACGTCGATTTTGAAGCGGGGACCTAGTGTACCGCTCTAGGGCATGGCCATTGGCGGGTCACCAATCCGCTACCCCCACCGGAACATCCAGGTCTCGCTCGGAGGACTGATGTTCACCCCGACGCCAGTGTTCGTGCGATCCCGAACAACCGTTACGCTCCATTTGACGATGCGATCCCCGCCAAGCAGGTTGTAGAGATCATCACCCTCGACGAGCCAGCTCGTCTCCTTGGTCCATCCTCCTTGCCCTACGGAAGGCTCGTTCTGGCTGTCGGTATAAGTCAGGGCAACTGCGTACCACTCGTCTTCGGCCAGCGTTCCCACAGCTTCCCACCTCAGCTCGATGCGGGCCCCGTAGCTGAAGACGAGAGGGTGATCCGGTGCCCAATCTGATTGGTCCTCAGGCTCGATCAGCTCGGGCGCTGCGTACGTGAAACCAGGGGTCTCAGTCGGGGTTGGAGTCTGCGTCTCAACGGGCGAGGGCGACACGGTGGGTGTGAGAGTTGCCGTGGCCGTCACCGTGGCGGTCTCGGTGATGATAGGAGTGAACGTCGCCGTGGCTGTCGGTGTCGCCGTGGGAGGGCGCGGCGTGGCTGTGAACGTGGCCGTGGGGGGCAGGATGACCTCCGTTGGCGTAGGCGTCGGGGCCGCGGCTACGAAGGGCAAGCCAAAGGGAAGGGGCACCAGGGTCAAGATCACGTACACCACGATGGCCACCACAGCGAGGCCGCCCGCGCTACCGAGAAGCTTCCACGGTATCCTCCTCCGCGCCAGGTCCTCCCCGCAGTGGGGGCACACGGCCAGACCGGCCCTGATCTCCCCCTTGCACCGCGGACACGTCGCATGCTCTCTTCGCAATCGCGCACCACAACGTGAGCAGACGACATCCTTGGACGAAACGGGTGCGCCGCACCACCGGCAGCTCTCCATTTCGCTAGGACCCCCTGGGGATAAGCATGAATACGCCGATCACCACGAACAATGCGCCCGCCGCCATCCGTATGTAGCGGGCGGGGATCACCTTCGTCAGAGTGCCCCCGATGGCGACCGCGATGAGGGTGACCAGAGCCAGCGCCAGCACGGCGCCCACGAAGACCGTCAAGGGGGCCCTCGATTCAGCAGACATGGCGATGGCGGCCAGTTGAGTCTTGTCACCCAACTCTGCCAGGAAGATGAGCCCGAACGTGCTCGCCAGCACTCTCCAATCCACCGTGTCTTCTACCTCCGTCAACGAAGAAGTGAGCCACCACTGGTGACGCGAAGGATGTCGAAATACGACACGATCAGCACCATACCCAGCAGGATCACCAGCCCGATGACGTGCACCAACCCTTCCCGCTGAGGTGAGATGCGCTTGCCTCGTCTCAGGGCTTCCAGAACCACGAATACGAGCCGTCCGCCATCAAGGCCCGGGAAAGGCAGGATGTTGAGGATACCCACCTGCGTGCTGAGAAAGGCGGCGAACCGCATCGTGTCTGCCAACCCGTATTGCACGGCTTCGCTGGTGGCCTGGAATATACCTATCGGGCCCGCTACCTGGGGGGCCACCAAGCCCCTGATCACCGCCACTGCCCAACTGAAGATGGCAAAGAGCCACAAGCCAGTCTCGTAGATTCCCCGAGGGATCGCCTCCCAGATCGCATACGACTTGACCACCAGCGGCGGCCCAATCCTGATCCCCATGGGCCCCTCATCCTCAGGGTGCTCCACCCTCGGAGTGATCTCCACGACCGTCACTGAGCTACCCCTTCGCAAGGAGAGGCTCATCTGCTGGCCCAAATGCTCGCGCGTGTAGGCGCTCAGGCCCTCGTAGTCGGCCACATCCTGCCCATCCACCGCGATCACCGTGTCGCCGACCCGCAGTCCCGCCTCGTCCGCCGGCGAGCCCGGCACGACTTCGTAGATACCCGCACCTGGTGCGCTCTCGTCGGGAGTCAGCGTACCCATCATGTACACAGCGCTCAAAAGGACGATGGCCAAGACGATGTTCATGATGGAGCCAGCGGAGAGAACCGTGGCCCTGGCCAGCCTGCTCTTGCTGGCCAGGCTGCCGGGTGCCTCCGGATCTTCTTCGCCCACCATGCGCACGAAACCGCCCACGGGTATGGCATTGATGGTGAACTCCGTATCCCCTCGCTTGGCTATGGTGAACAGCCTGGGAGGATAACCTATGCCAAACTCCTCCACTTTGACGCCAGCTCTCCTGGCAGCCACGAAGTGACCCACCTCGTGGGCCAACACCATGACCGTGAACACGACTGCGACTGCGATTACCGTGATCAGCCCCGAAACCATCAACGCGATCCTCTTCTCGTCGCGCTCTCGTGAGCGCGACGAATATATACATTATAGCCCGTGCAGCTCGGCTACTGCAAATCGCCAGCTTCCTGCACCCGCATCGGCAAGCGGACCAAGCCATTGCCCACCCGCGTCAGAGCCGATACAATACCCACAAATGGTGGAATGGGATGTCGACGGGCTTCTCCTGTGCTGCGTCCGGGCGCGCTACGACAGCGATGCGCTCTACGAAGCGAGGCGGATCGCGCACACCGACGACGTAGGCTGGGACCAGTTCCTACAGCAGAGCCTCGTGCACACTGTCGCTCCACTGGTCTACGACACGTTGCGAGATGACCGTGAGATTCTCCCCAACTGGGTGAGGGAGGAGTTGCGCACCGCTTACTACCAGGCCGCGGCGAGTAACGCCCTGCTCTACGAGGAACTGGCGGACATCCTTCGCGTGTTTCATGGAGCCAGGATACCCATCATCCTGCTCAAAGGAGCTGCTCTGGCCCAGGGGACGTACGGAAACGTGGCGGTTCGACCGATGAGCGACCTGGACATCCTCGTCAGGGGCGAGACGATGCCCCAGGCGGAGGGGTTGCTGGCCCAAAGGGGATACACGGTGCTCAAGGGTGCACATGCGCACCTGCGACACATGACGTTCAAGAATACCTCTGGGGGTACAGGCACGCTCATCGAGATCCACAGCCACATCGTGTCCTCACCCTACTACAGGCAGGCTATCCCAGAGCAGTGGCTGTGGCAGGATCCGGCCGGGCTGACCATCGATTCCGTTCCGGGGTTGACCCTATCGCCAGAGGCCACGATCGTTCACAGCTGCCTGCATTTCCTGGATCACATCGCAGTCCAGGGAACGCTCCTCTGGCTTTGTGACATCGCCGAGGTGGCACAGCGGGCCAACGTCGATTGGGACCATCTCACGCATACCATCGGCGACTTCAGAATCGCGCTACCAGTGAGGTCGCTGTTGGAGACATGCCAGGAGACCCTCGGGCTTTCCCTGCCGGAGCACGCCCTGGACAGAATCCTCGCCCTGCGGCCCAGTTTTGTGGAGAGAAGGGCGTACCAGTTCTGCCTGTCCAGTTCGCGCAGTACAGCCAGCAAGACGCTCTTCGACTTCCTGGCCACGCCAGGCCTGGCGCCCAGAGTCCGCCTCCTATCGTCGCGCCTCTTTCCCCCACGATCCTACATCAGGGCACGCTACTCCGTCAGCAACCCGGCCCTCGTCCCCTTCTACTATCTGCGCATGATCGTCACCGCGGTCCTCGACGGCATCAGGTCGCTCCGTCCAGTTCACCGCCGCTGACGACACGCAGCAAAGCCTCCCGGCCTTCCTCCGGAGACCGGGGGCACGCTCGAACACCGCCAACGGTTGCACCAGAGATAGGCAGGTGCTATGATCGGCTATTACAAGGACCCGCTATGCGAGCAGAGATACTGTGGCCGTTTCGCAACGCTACAGATGCCAGCTCGCGTTTTCGTAACGGGTGACATGGCAGGTGAGAACCGTCGCGGACTTTGTCGCTAATCATGAACTGACCCTGCTGGGTCTGGCTGCGCCTCTGCTACTATTCCCCGGCGTATGGAGTGTGCCCGGAGTCGCCCTCATCGCGCTCACCTGGGTTTGGCGGCGGCTATCCCGCGGGCATCTATCGGTGCGCACAGGGATGGACGTCCCCATCCTTATCCTCTTGGTCATGGCCGTGGTCAGTCTCGTGCCGTCGGTGGCACCTGAACTGAGTCTAAACCGACTGTGCCTCTATTTTCTGGGCGTGTCTCTATTCTACGGGATGGCGAACGGCCTGCGCACAGAGCGCCAGATACACTATGCCGGGATCGTCCTCGTCCTGCTGGGCCTTGCGGTAGCGGTGCTCAGTCTCCTGGGCACGGACTGGTCAATCGGCACGCTGATCGAAGCGCCTGCTATCTACGGGCGCCTTCCGGGCCCCGTCATTCGTGGTCTACCGGGCAGCGGCGTCATAGAGGAATACGATCTCTTCAACCCTCGAGTTGTAGCGGGGGCGCTGGCCATTATTCTCCCCGTGCCACTGGCCTACCTCGTCTTCGGGAAAGGGTGGAAGTTGAGGCTTCTCTCGGGCCTCACGGCCCTGGTGATGGCAGTCGTCTTGTTCCTGACGCAGGCCCCTCAGGGCCTGCTGGGCCTGGCCGCCGCCCTGCTCCTCATCGCCGTGTGGCGGAGTCGGTGGTTCCTGCCCGGTATGGCTCTGGGCCTCCTCGGGCTTCTGCTGGCGTGGAGATTCCTCGCGGTCGGACCAACTGTGGGCCACTGGCTCTCGCCGGGGACGCTGGACGCCCTGAACTTCGGGCTATACAGCCGTGCGGTGAACGGGGCCTGGGGCATCGCCATGGTCAGGGACATGCCTTTCACCGGCCCCGGGCTCAACACGTTCCCGGTCATAGATGGTCTCTACAGCGGTGGCGGAGGCCATGCGCCACACGCCCACAATGTCCTCATACAGACGGCGGTCGATCTGGGGGTGCCCGGGCTCCTGGGCCTTCTGGCCTTGCTGGGCACGTTTGCGTATACTGTGGCACGCGCCTATCGGGCCTCGCGCCAGCGCAACCAGCGTGCGTTGCTGCTAGGCATCTGCGCCGCCGTGTTGGCCTGGCTGACCTATGGGCTTCTGGACAGCATCACTCTGGGTCACAAGCCGGCCATGGCTCTGTGGGTCATGCTGGGAGTGGTGGCGGCCACACGCCTCCAGGTGCAGCAACCAGGTGCACCTGACGCCTCTGCCAGAAGGCGGCTAGGTCGCAGAGGGCTGCTCCTTGCCCTGGCGGTCCTGGTTGTGCTTCTCTTGGTCGTTGGCTTGACGGTGCGCCAGACCTTGGGAGCCTTCTACCAGAACCTGGGGGTCATGGAAGCCCACCGGGCCCTGGCAAGTGCAGACTCATCCAGCGAAACAGCGCGCCATCTGGCTGCCGCCACCGTACTCCTTGGCCAGGCTACGCGCTGGGATCCGGGGAACACACGCGCCTATCGATTGCTCGACTGGATCGATAGCCTGAACGGGCAGGTACTGAGCAAACGTTGGCCCCGAGACTCAGCCGATGTCGAGAGATGGAGGAGCGTATTCTGAACCCAGAAGTGAAGGTGGACACAGACGTTCTCCACCCCAAGATCATGGCAGCGATACCCTGCCACAACGAGGCGCAGTTCATCGCCGAGATCGTGCGCTCGACGCAGAAATACGTCCAGCAAGTGGTGGTCGTTGACGATGGATCCTCGGATGGCACTGGCGAGGTAGCAGAGGCTGCCGGGGCGGTGGTCGTGCGGCACGATGTCAACCAGGGACCGGGGACAGCCTACCGGTCGTGCTTCGAGGCTGCCCATGCCCAGAGCGCCGACGTGCTCATCACCCTGGACGGCGACGGCCAGCACCTGCCTGACGAACTGCCCCTGATCCTGGCGCCCTTGCTGCGCGGGGAGGCCGACGTAGTCATCGGCTCCCGCTTCCTGGGCGACTACGAGATCCCACGCTACCGCAAGTTCGGCATCGACGTGATAACCTGGCTGTACAACCTGGGTTCGTCGATGCAGGTTGCTGACGCCCAGAGCTGCTACCGAGGCTATAGCCGGAGCGCGCTGGACGCGCTGACCATCTCGGAGAGTGGATTCGGCTTCAGCGTAGAGCTACTCGTGCAGGCCAGAGCGCACAGCCTGACGATCAAGGAGGTCCCGGTCTCCTGTATCTATCATCCGAACAGTCACAGCCAGAACCCCGTGATCCACGGTTTGACGGTGGCCTTGATGGTGGTCAAACACAGACTAAGGATAGCAAGGCACAGACCACGAGCACGCTTCGACTAACAACGTCGCCCTGGCACACCAACACCCAAGGCCCATTCATGATCCTTATCGCACTCGCGCTCTATATCATCTCTTGCCTACTCGTCTGGCAGTTCGTGGGCTACCCCTTGCTGATGGCGATCGTGGCCCTCAGAGCCAGGCCCCGACCCAGGAACGAGGCCTTCACCCCCTTCGTGTCTATCATCGTCCCCGCTTACAACGAGCTGACCGTGATCGGGCGGAGGATCGAGAACCTGCTCGCCCTGGACTACCCGGACGACTGGTACGAGATTCTGATCGTGGAATCAGGATCCACGGACGGAACCAAAGAAGTCGTCGAGGGGATCATCGCCAAGAGGGGCAGCCGCGCCCCGAACCTGAGACTCTTGAGCCAACCCGAGAGGCAGGGCAAGGCCTCCGCCATCAACCTGGGGAAACAGCACGCCAGAGGAGAGATCGTGCTCGTTACCGACGCCAACTCCCATTTCGAGCCCAACGTCCTCAGAGAAATGATGCCTCATTTCGCAGATCCCAGGGTGGGCGCCGTCGGAGGCAGGTACCTCATCTCCAACCCTGACAACGTATACACCGCGTCCGAGTCCTTCTACTGGGACCTGGAATACATCATGCGGAGGGGTGAGGCAGCCCTGGACTCCGCCTGTCTGTTCCACGGGGAGATCAACGCCTGGAGAAAGGCGCTGGCTGAAGCAGACACACGAAACCTCTCGGAAGACCTGGACACGGTGATCCAGATCAGGCGGGCAGGGTACAAGATCGAGTACGAACCAGCCGCCGTCGTCTACGAGCCGGCCGCCACGACCGCCGAGGATCAGGTCAGGCAAAGGAAGAGGACGACGATCGGCACCCTGCAGTGCATCTTCAAGCACCTGGATTACTTCCTGCTGCCCCGGGATCTGTACAGCCTGTTCATCTTCCCTTCTCACAAGGGACTGGTCGTGCTGTCTCCGTTTCTCCTTCTCGCCATCGCCATCCTGTACCTGGTGACCCGGGATTTGGGCATCATCGCCACCCACGCGGTGCTGACGGCGGTAGTCTTTGTCTTGTTGCTGGGGGCCCTGGTCCTTGTCCGAGCGAGGCTGCTGGGCGAGGCAGAGGGGACGGCAGCAGGGATGTCACTCGCCTCAGTCCCTCGAATCATCTACTATGTCCTGCTCAACGAGTACCTGATCCTGTTAGCGTGGCGGGACTTCGTCACCGGCAGGTACTCTATTCTCTGGGAGAAGGCAGAGACGGCCAGGACCCAGTCGGCCACACCAGCTTAGTCCCGGTCGCGCTGAAATGCTTGGAGGCAGCCAACTTGCTGCGACGAACGTAAGAGCGAGGCTTTGGTGAAGGTTTATCTGCTCAACCCGCCCTTCAAAGGTGGATTCACGCGTACTACCCGCTGGCAGGGGAGCATGACGCGGGGAGGCACCTTGTGGTACCCCATCTGGCTGGCCTACGCTGCGGGAGCGCTGGAGAGCACCGGCCCGAAGGTCCGCCTCGTCGACGCCCCGGCCTGGGACTGGGATGCAGGTCGCGTGCTGGCTGACATCGAGCAGTTCCACCCCCAGATGCTGGTAGTGGACAGCAATTTCTCCACTCTCTCCAGCGACTGCCGGACCGCAGACGAACTCTCCCGATCCGTGCCAGGGATGACCACCGTGTTGGTAGGCCCCCCCACGGCGCAGTATGCGACGCGGATACTGAGCGAGTACAGCATAGACGCCGTGGCCAAGCTGGAGTACGACTACACGCTGTTGGAGCTGGCTTCGGCCCTGGAGAACGGCGAGCCCCTGGAGCGTGTTGCCGGCATCTCCTTCAAGAGAGAGGGACATATCACGCACAATCCAGATCGAGGATTCCTCAGCTCCGAGGAACTGGACCAGATTCCTTTCGTCTCCAGGGTCTACAAGCAGCACCTCGACCTGCAGCGCTACGCTCTAGATCACACCCTCCATCCCGAGGTGCAGATCTTCAGCGGCAGAGGCTGCCCCAACAGGTGTACGTTCTGCTCCTGGCCGGAGAACCTGATGGGCAGGCAGTACCGGGCCCGAAGCGTCCCCAATTTCGTCGATGAGATGCAATACGTTGCGGAAGAGCTGCCCGCAGTGAGGGAGATCTTCATCGAGGACGACACGTTCACCATCGACACGCACAGGGTGAAGGACATCTGCCAGGAGATCCAGAACAGGAGACTGAAGGTCACCTGGTCGTGCAACGCGAGGGCCAGTCTCGATCTGGAAACCATGAAGCAGATGAGGCGTGCGGGTTGTCGTCTCCTGGACGTGGGATACGAGTCTGGAAGCGATGAGATACTCAGACGCATCAGGAAGGGCGTCACCACCCAGCGCATGAGGCAGTTTGCGCAGGACGCCAGGAAGGCCGGGCTGATGGTTCTGGGGGACTTCATCGTGGGTCTCCCTGGCGAGACGGCCGAGACGGTACAGCAGACGATACGTTTCGCCAAGGAGCTGAGGCCGAATCTCATCCAGTTCGCCGTGGCCACGCCGCTGCCAGGCACTCAGTTCTACGATTGGGCCAGGGCAGAGGGTTTCCTGCTCAGCGACGATCTGGAGCAATCGCTGGACGACTGTGGCTTTCAGAGGTGCATTATCTCCTACCCTGAGTTCTCCGCCGCGGAGATCGAGAGATGGGTGGACCTGGCCCTTAAGTCATACTATCTAAGCCCGTCCTACGTGCCTGTCGCCTTGAGCAACGTCCTCCGCCGTGATGGTCTTCACGAATTGACGGGCCTGCTCAAGTCAGCGGGCACGTTCTTCAAGTACTTGAGGCGGCAGAGGCAGGACGCCGGCCGATGAGAATACTCGCCACCTGCATTATCGATCTGGAAAAAACGACCCACAGCAGGACACATGAGATCGTCAATCATCTGGCCAGGAGCCACGAGGTCACCGCCGTCTGTCTGAACGCCTGGTGGATGACCCGCCCCGACGGCAGTCTGCTCTACGGTGATGACTACTACAAGCAGTACTTCACAGCTTTAAAGGAGAAAGTCAAAGTAGTACACTTCGCGAAGGCTGGGGTCAGACCTTTCCTCCAGGAGTTCTCCTTCGCCAGACAGTCAGGAGATGTCCTCGGCGCCATAGGCGCCCGGCAGATGGATGTCCACCTGAACTGCGGCACGCACCTCTCGGGGTATGCCGTCGGCAGGAAGGTGAAACAGTGGGGTATTCCCACCGTCTTCGACGTCTACGACGACTTGCCCGAGAGAGCACGCATGTCTCCCCAGGTCCCGGGGCCGCTGAGGTATCTGGGCTGGCTGGTCGCCTTGTGGGCCTACCGCAAGAACATGGGCCTGGCCGACAGGGTGACGGTCATCACTGAGGCTCTGCGCCAGGCGTACGGCTGGGGCCAGGACAAGTCGCAGATCGTGCCCAACGGAGTGGACACCGCACTGTTTGCCCCTCAGCAGGGCGACAGTCTGCGAGAGCGGCTGGGAGTAGCTGATGACTTTCTCATCGGGTACGTGGGCCTGCTGCGGGAGTGGGTGGACCTGGAACCGCCCCTGGTGGCCCTGGCCCGTTCTGGAGAGGCGTTGCCCAAAGCGAAGCTGCTGATCGTAGGCGAGGAGGGGGCGCTGCAAAGGGTCAAGGATCTGGCGATCAGGTACGGGGTCACCGAAAGGGTGCTGTTCGCTGGCACCGTGCCCTACGCCGAGGTGCCCCAGTACGTGTCGGCCATGGACGTCTGCCTCATCCCCATCGCCCAGAGCGTTGACTGCCAGCGTGCTTTTCCCCTCAAGCTCCTGGAGTACATGGCTTGTGGGAAGCCCGTCATCTCCACACCCGTGGCCGGAGTGAAGGAGGTTGCCGGAAGCCGTGTGCTGTACGCCTCGGACAGCGAAGAGTTCGCCGAGCGCTTCACTCAACTCCACCGGGACGAGGGATTGCGCCGCCAGTTGGGGGGGGAAGGCCGGCGTTTCGTGGAGGAGAGATACACCTGGAAGCGCGCCTGTAGCGCCCTGGAGGAAGTATTGGAGGACGCCGTAGCCCGCACATCAGGACCAGATCGCACCTGAGTTGAGGTGATGGACGAGACGGGGACGGGATTGAAGGAAACCGCGGCCAAGGCCTCGAGGATGCTGCTCAAGAGGCCCAAGCCCACAGAGATCCTGTGGCTCAACTTCGCCGTGACCTACCTCTGTAACGGCAGATGCCGCATGTGCCGCATCTGGGAGAAGTATCGACAGGAGCCCGGTCTCTCCCGAGACGAGCTGTCGCTGTCAGAGATAAAGAGCTTCCTCTCGTCAGAGTACCTTCAGAAGCTGGAAGGCGTAGGCTTTACGGGCGGAGAACCCTTCCTGAGAGGGGATTTCGTCGACCTGGTGGGCCTCTTTGTCCGGTGCCACCCCAGCGCCTTCATCAGCATCGCCACCAACGGTCTCAGCCCTCGCCTGATCGCCAGACGGACGCGAGAGATCGTGGAAAGATACCATCCCCGCCTGCTCAGCGTATCGATCTCCCTGGACGGCATAGGGGCCGCTCACGACAAGATGAGGGGCGTCAGGGGAGCGTTCGAGAGAGTGCTGCAGACGGTGAAATCACTGCGAGAGCATCCCGGTATCAACCTGGGGCTGGACTTTACCATCACTCCCTGGAACTACGCCGACCTGTGGGATGCCTACGAGTTGTCGAAACGGCTGGGGATCAAGTTCCTGGCCGGGTTCGCCCACCACAGCGACTTCTACTACGGCAATGAGAAGATAGCCTTCCAGTGGGACGACCGGTTCGACGTCGCGGCGGACCTGCTGCGCAGGGTAGCCAGGGACAGGACGGCCACCGAGCCTCTGCTGGACAAGCTGGTCAATCCGAACGCCTGGTTCATGGCCCAAGCCCCCGAGTATGAGTCGAGAAGAAGACGACTGTTCCATTGCTACTCCGGGGTACATTCGCTGTTCCTCGACCCGCACGGGGACGTCTATCCCTGCATCATCCTTGATGAGAAGCTCGGGAACGTCAGAGCGGAGCCCTTCGAGACAGTATGGCTCTCCCCGCGGGCGCAGGAGATCAGAAACGGCATCGAGCAGCAGCGTTGTCACTGCTGGGTGGCCTGCGAAGCGGTGCCTTCCATGCTCAGGGGCCTCACCGTCCCCAGGTGGAACCTGATCAACAAAGTCCTCAGGCCGCTCGTGTTCGGGCTGGACCAACATCGGTAGGGGGGCACGAGGGGTGAGGATCTGTGTTGTGGGCCACTTCGGGTCAAGCAGGGACAACAGGGGAGACCTGGGTACCAAGCAGGTTGGTATCCAGCTCGCCGCCAGGCTGTCCCAGCGCCACGACATCATCCGCGCGGACATCAGGAAACCTCCCTCCTGGAGGCACATCTGGGCTTTCCAGCCGGAGATCATCCATTTCGTTCTCAGCCCCACCATGCCGGGGCTGGTAGCAGCCAGGCTCTGTGCGCTGTGGGGCCGTGGCGCCAAGACCGTGTTGTCCGCTCCCAACCCCAATCTGGCCTTCTGGAGGATGAGCTCCCTGCTCAGGCCAGACCTGGTGCTGGTGCAATCGCGCGAATCCGAGACCATGTTCGGGCGCATGGGCTGCCACACTCGCTTCCTGCCTAACGGTGTGGACGTGCAGAGGTTCCTTCCCGCCTCGCCAGAGAAGAAGGCCGTCCTGAGAGACAACCATGGAATTGCAGACCAGCGCCAGGTAGTCCTGCACGTGGGCCCCATTATCAAGCGGCGGAACGTCGAACTCCTGGGGGAGCTCCAGCGAGGCGACCGCCAGGTGATCATCGTCGGCAGGAAGCCCGCAGATCAGCAGGTGCTCCAGGTCCTTCTGGATGCGGGATGTCTGGTCACCACTAGCTTCGTGGAGCACATAGAGGGGATGTACGCCCTATCCGACTGCTACGTCTTCCCCACGCCGCCGGCCAATCGGGGCGCCAGCATCGAGATGCCCCTCTCCGTCCTGGAGGCCATGTCCTGCAATCTACCCGTGATCTCCACCAGGTTTGGAGCGCTGCCCAGGGTCTTCACGGAAGGCAGCGGCCTCACCTTCATCGAGAACGGCGACCATTTCGATCAGGAGCTGCACAAGGTGAGGGACGGTTGCGAACCGGGGACGCGGGACCAGGTGTTGCCCTATAGCTGGGAGAATATCGTGGACTCCCTGGAGAGCATATACCGGCAGATCTTGCGTGGGGCACAACCGTGACCCGGGAGCCAGATGGAGGCGCCAAGCAGGCCAGGACCATGAAGCGAAGGAAGGACGCTGGCGGGCTTCTCGTCTGCTTCGTCGGCATCGATGGCTCGGGCAAGAGCACGCTGGCCAAGTCACTGGCCGTCAACCTCGAGGCCCGGGGTATCCGGTGCTCGTACGTGTGGAGCGGATTCAACGACTCCTTCGTGCTGTTCAGGCCGCTGGTAGCGGTGGCCAAGGGCTCGCTGTTCCGTGGCGACAGGTACATGGAGCGATCCGCGACCAAAGGGCAGGTGGTGAGGAGTTCGACTCTGTCCACCCTCTATCAGTATCTGATGTTGGTTGACTACGCCTTCCAGGTCTTCTTCAGAATCGAACTGCCCCGGGCACGGGGGAGAAACCAGATCTGCGACCGGTACGTCTACGACCTGGTTGTGGCCGCGGGAGTGCTCCTGGACTATCCCCCCAGCCGAACCATGGCTCTGCTCGACCGCTGTCTAGCGGTCGTGCCCCGACCCGATCTGGTCTTCCTAGTGGACGTGCCCGAAGAAGTGGCCTTCTGGCGAAAGGATGATGTAGCATCTACTGAGTTCCTATCCGTGCGCAGGGATCTCTACTTGCAGATGGCCCCGCAGCACCAGATGATCGTGATCGACGGCACCGGCGATCCGGACGAGCTGGCCCAGTTGGTGACGACCAGAGTGCTCCAGTACGTGACAGGCGAATGAAGAACAAGGTCTTGCTCATCGGCATAGACTCTCTGGATCCCAGGCTGCTGGTAAAGTTCGCGGCTGATCTGCCCCATCTCAGTATGCTGCGAGCGGCCAGCCCCAGGATCGGACTGAGGTCCATCTTCCCTCCCGATTCTATACCGGCCTGGATCACCATCCACACCGGGCTGAACCCGGCGAGGCACGGCTTGATCTACGTCTTCGACATCTTCGAGAGCCAGTGGCAGGACATCCTGAACATCGACCTGGACGTGGTTCGAGGCCGAACCTTCTGGGACCGGGCCAGCGATCAGGGCAGGAAGGTATGCGTGCTCTTCCCCTTCGTGGCCTTCCCGCCCTGGCGGGTCAACGGACTCATGGTCAGCCAGGCCATGAGTGACACAGGGGAAGCAAACGGCTCTCCCTGGCAGAGACGACGCGAGGTCCGCGCCTGTCCCCCTGAGGCCGCATCTCGATATCGCATTCCCCCTTACCTGGCCTCGGTGTCCGGGAAGCACCCCGGGGAAAAGAACCTGAAAGCGCGGACCGAGGAGGAGCAGAGGGTGATGCTGGAGAGGGCACGGCTGGGTCTGGAGATCTCTCGATCGGTCGACTGGGACCTGTTCTTCGTCTTCTTCGGCTCGCTGGACGGCATCCAGCACGCGCTCTGGCGATATGGCGATGAGACGGACCCCACCTATCCAGGACCCAACCCCTTACAGGACCTGATCAGGGACTCGTATCGTATCCTGGATGACATCGTGGGCCAGTTCTTGAGCCAGCATCCCGGGGTCACCACTATCGTGATGAGCGACCACGGCCACGGCATGCGGCCGCCGACCACGGTGAACATCAACGAGCTTCTGAGGAGAAAGGGGTTCTTGCGCTCCAAAGGCCACCGGCTCAACCCGGTGCCGCGGGTGATGGAGGGGTTGAAGCGCGGGCTCCTGGACTTCGTGCACGACAGGGAGCTGGACTCCTGGCTGGTCAATCTGAGCAAGATGAGACCCTTCTCCGCGGCCAGCAAGAGCGTCTACATGTCCACGGCCAGCATAGACATGGAGCGTACCGTGGCCTATCTCTCCTCCTTTGCGGGGCCCAAGTCGTACGGCCACGGAGGGATAGAGATCAACAGGGAGAACCTAAACGGTATGCCCTACGAAGAGCTGCGTGACAAACTCATCCAGGAGCTGTCGCAGCTAACGGAGCCTCAGACCGGGGCACCGTTGCTGGAGTGGGTCTCTAGGCGCGAGGAGCTGTACTCAGGACCTTACATCTCGCGCTTCCCTGACCTGGTCTTCGAGTTGAAAGAGGGCTACGGCGTCTACTGGGGCGTCCACACACCCCTCTTGGGAACCGCTTACGAGCACAACCTCGCTTCGGGCGGGCACAAGAAAGACGCCGTCTTCCTGGTGTCCGGCGCCGGCCAGGAGCCGACCGCGCAGGAGATGACTCTCATGGACGTGGCCCCCACGATACTGGACCTCCTGGGCATACAGGGCGATCCCGGCCTCGAGGGCCGGAGCATCTTCGCTGAGAGGAGGGGCTAGTTGCAGGTGGCAGAGGGCCAGGACCGGGGGTTGAAGGCCGCGCTTTGTATCTGCTTCCTCCTGGTCTTCGTGGCGATGATCCTCATCGACGGCAGCTCGCCCGCCACGGGGTATGAGCTCTCCATCTATGGGAGCCTGCCGGCACTGGCCTGGATCTGCCTGATCGGGGCCATCGCGGGCGCCACCGGCGTCATCGTCCACCAGGCCTTCCGCGGCCGCAGGAGCAGGTATTGGCTCCTGGCGTTCTTCCTGCTCATGTTCAGCGTCTCCATCATCCTCCTGCTGCCTGTCTTCAGAGGATACTACCTCTACGGCTCCGCCGATACCGAGGCCCATGCCATGTGGGGCAGGTATATCGTTGCCAACGGCCACTTCTGGGAAGGCGACAACTACCCTGTGGTCCACATCCTGACCGCCCACCTCACCCAGCTCTCGGGCGCACCGCCCGAGCTGGTCAACGAATTCGTCCCCGCGCTGTTTACGCTTCTGTTCATGCTCTTCAGCTACCTCCTGGCTCGCTCCGTGATGCCCACGAAGGGTGCGGCCTTGCTGGCCGCTGCCGCCACCGCCCTGTTCTTCAACTACTACCACGTCTGTGTCTACCCCCAAACCCTCTCCATCATGTTGCTGCCCATGGTCTTCTACCTCTATTTCGAGGGCTTCCGCACAGCCTCCACAGCCTTCAAGGTCGCCTTTGTCGTCGTGCTGTTGCTGTTTCCCTATTCTCACCCGGCCACTGCGGCGGCGCTGATCTTCGGCTTCCTGTCTGCCGAGGTGGCCAAGCTGCTCTGGAGACTGAGGGGGCGGGGACGACCGCCGATCGCTGGCCACAGGCCGGAGCGCATCTCCTGGGAGCCCACGCTGATCTCCTCCGTGGCCTTCCTCACCTGGATCTCGTCTTACGAGGTCTTCGGTACGACCATTCGCAGAAGCCTGGGCTGGCTGACGGGCGAGATAAGCCAGGTCCCGCACGTGGAGATGCTGGAGCACACGCTGGAGCAGCAGCACCTGGACGTCTCCCAACAGGTAGAGTTGGCCCTGAAGATGTACGGGGACAATCTGATCTATCTGGCCCTCTCGACCGTCGCCCTGTTGGTCATCGCGTGGGGGTTCTGGCACCGGCGGGAGGAGATCAAGGGGCTCCTCACCCTCTCCCTGCCCTTCCTGGTGAGCGGCCCGGTCTGGGTGCTGATTTTCGCCGCCACCCTGCGGGTCACCGTGGGGCGGCTCCTGGGGGCCAATATCATGATGTGGGCCACGCCTCCCCTGGCCACTTTCGGCCTGTACGAGCTGTTCGGCAGGTGGAAAAGGGGAGGGGTCGTACTCGCGACCTCCATCTTGATCTGCGCCTCGGTGGTGGGCATCTTCGCCGTTTACCACTCACCGTATATCCTGCAAGTGGGCTGGCAGGTAACCGACCGGGACCTCCAGGGCTCGCACTGGTTCACGAGCCGCGCCCGGCTGGTCCGGAGCCATTGGTTCGCCAGTCTGGGCGTTCCCGCCGCCTACGGGGCGGAGGGGAAGATCAGCCTACCTGACCACTTTGGTTACGGGCTGCACCAGACGGTGGGCGCCTCCGCCAGAGGGAGTATGTACCTGGTGTTGGGCAGGCGTTTCGTCCTGGCCAGTGGCGATCCCACGCTGTCCAGGGCCACCACTTCCTCCCTCGACCTGTACACGACCGGGTTCAGGCCGGCGGACTTCGAACGCCTGGAGTCAGACCCCACGGTGAGCGCTCTGTACTCCAACGGTGAGCTGGACGTGTTCTGGATCACAGTGGAGAGGTAGGCAGATGAGGATAGCCCTGGTGGCCGATACCTTCTCGGTGGAGAAAGGTACGGGGATCGCCAGATACAGCCGAGAAATGCTGCGCGG
Source organism: Anaerolineae bacterium (assembly GCA_034411995.1). Lineage (GTDB taxonomy): Bacteria > Chloroflexota > Anaerolineae > UBA7937 > B3-Chlor > JAUVXJ01. Next base: position 385,458 of record DAOUME010000026.1, read on the forward strand.
CTTGCGCCAGCAGGGACTGCGCGTGGAACCGATCGCTCCCCAGCCGCCGCGCTTACCCTTCGGGCTGGCGGTCAACCACGCCGTGCGAATGCCGTACCTGGTCAGGACCAGAGCAGTCGACTTCGACCTGATCCACGCCACGAGCCCCATCACCGCGCTCGGTTTTCCGGGGCTGGACAAGCCCAAGGTGGTCACTTACCTGGACCTGATGTCCTTGCTCTCTCACGAAATGGAGAACACCTTCTACGCCCGGCTGTTCGCCCCTCTCTTCTTTCGCGTCGGCAAGTTCGCCGACAGGATCATCGCCATCTCCTCGCAGACGAAAGAGGAGTTGATCCACCATCTGGGCATGCCGCCGCAGAAGATAGCGGTGGTCAACCTGGGGGTCAGCGACGTCTTCGAGCGCCGGCCGAGACGGCGGCAGCGCCAGTGCATCGTCGGCTACGTGGGAGCTCTGACCAGAAGGAAGGGGCTATCCCATCTGGTCAGAGCTTTCGGCATCCTGCGCGCAGAACACCCCGACCTGGGGGCGAAGCTGGTGCTCTGCGGCAGGAGAAGCCCAGGCGACGACGGGCTGCTGCGCTTGATAGCAGAGCTGGGCCTCAGTCAGGCCGTGGAATTGAAGGGTTCTCTGCCAGACGAAACGCTGGCCGAGGAGTACAATTCGTTCGACGTCTTCGTGCTGCCCAGCGAGCGGGAGGGGTTCGGCTTGCCCATCCTCGAGGCGCAGAGGTGCGGCGTGCCGGTGATTATCAGAGAGGATGCCCGCATCCCCCCGGAGGTGTCCAAACACTGCCTGAAGGCCAGTTCCCAGGAAGACCTGGCCGGGAAGATCTTCGAAATCCTGACAGAGGCCGAGTTGAGGCAAGGAATCATCCAGCAGGGCCTGGAGTACAGCAGGCGGTTCACCTGGGAGCGGACCGTGCAGGAAACCGTCAAGGTCTATGAGGCGGCCCTTACCTAGACGGAAAGAACAGGCATGAGTCACCTACAAGAGCGGAGGCCGTGCATGGCCGGGCCAGTCCCACAAGCGACCGCAGGGTGGAGGCGCTCATGAGCCTCAAGCCACACGACGAAGCGCAAGGACCCGGGTTCTTTTCCCGAAGTCGACTCCTGCTCTCGCTCACGCTGACCATCTTGTTCGTGGCCTCATTCTGCATCCGCGTCTACCGCATCACCGAGCCTCCCCTCGACTTCCATGGAGTACGCCAGTACGATAGCGCGCTGCTTGCGAGAAGCTATTACTTCCGCTTGCTCGGCTGTTCCGCCCCCCAATGGATGAGAACCGTGGCGGCATGTCAAGATCCCAGGACTTACCTGGAGCCGCCAATAATGGAGAGCATTGCCACGAGTCTCTATGTCCTGGTGGGAGGCGCGGAAATGTGGATTCCACGGGTCCTCTCATCGGTCTTCTGGCTCCTGGGCGGAATCCCGCTCTATCTGCTTGTCCGGAGGACGGTATCCAGCGACGCCGCCGTCGTATCTACTGCTTTCTACCTGTTGCTCCCCTACGGCGTGTTCGCCAGCCGGACTTTTATGCCCAACCCGCTAATGGTAATGATGATGCTGTTTAGCGTCCTCTTGATCGCGCGACACGCTGAAGAGCCCAGCACCGGCCGTGCCCTGGCGGCAGCTGTGGTGACAGGTGTCGCCATATTCATCGAGCCTTTCCCTCTCTTCATGACGTTGGGCGCATTCGCAGCAACGACGATCGAAAGAGACGGCCTCCGCAAGTCACTGCTGGATCCGCGCTCCTGGATCTTCGCTGCGATCGCAGTCCTCCCACCTGTGATCTACTACTGGCACACGTTCTTCTCGGACCCAGAGGCGAGTCTGCTCAGCTTCCAACTCCAGCCTCAGTATCTGTTTGACCCCCTTTCCTACAGGTATTGGCTCTTGCACATCGAGAACGTGGTCGGGTTCGGGGCCCTCATCCTCGCCCTCCTTGGAGCGCTCATGTTTCGTCGGCGAGGGACGAGCGCGTTGGCTACAGGAATGTGGTGCGGCTACGTCGTATATGGTCTGGCTTTCATCTACCACATGCGCACTCACGACTACTATCAGTTGCTGTTGGTTCCCCTGGTTGCCATGTCTCTTGGGCCAGTCAGCGCCCAGGTGCTGGACCGCCTCGACCAGATCGCAGGTCACCGGATGATACGCGCGGGCGTGTGGAGCATCCTTGCCTTGGCCCTCGTTCTCGCCCTTGGCGTGGCAGGTACGCAACTCGCCAGAGTGGATTTCCACCACGAGGTCAGGATCTACGAAGAGATAGGAGAGGTTGTTCACCACAGCACAAAGACTGTATTCCTGGACGGGTATGCTGGCTACGCCCTTGAATACCACGGGTGGCTTTGTGGCAAGAACTGGCCTTTCGCCTGGCGGGCGTATGGCCTTCCCGGGCTACCGGAAGTCGATGCGGAGGAACGGTTTGTTACAGATTACGCCGACAGTTCCCCTGAGTACTTCATCGTCACTAACCTCCTGGCGTTCGAGGAACAGTCCGATTTGGGGGATTTCCTGACCGAGAACTTCCCCTTGATAGCGCAAACCGAAGACTATCTGGTCTTCGACTTGATGAGACCTGTCCGGCCCCAGGAGGAGAATTGACACCAGGAATGATGATTTCCTATCACGCAGTCACCTTCTCGACCCGCTTGCCACCGTTCAAACCACTTGGCCTCGGTAACCCTTTGACGTATGATGAAATCTATGCCGTGACCGCCATGGGTCACAGCGACGCGCCGAGGCACGCTCGCGGTCGCGGAGTCGTTTGGGCTTTGAAGGATGGAAATGAGCACCAGCACTGGAAGTGAGCCGAAGCAGTCAGCCGACCCGACGGCTGAAGGCATACCAACGATACTGATCCGGCCCTCACGGGGTTGGGCGGCCCTCAATCTGCCCGACTTGTGGCGGTACCGCGAGTTGGTGTATTTCCTCACCTGGCGGGATATTAAGGTTCGCTACAAGCAGACGGTCCTGGGGGCGGCCTGGGCGATCCTTCAACCCTTCTTCACCATGGTGGTGTTCAGCATCTTCTTCGGGAGACTGGCCCAGGTCCCCTCAGACGGGATCCCCTATCCCATCTTCGCCTACTGCGCGCTGGTCCCCTGGAGCTATTTTGCTGGAGCACTGGACCGCGCCGGGAACAGCTTGGTTGGGAGCGCCAATCTGATCACCAAGGTCTACTTCCCGCGGTTGGCCATCCCCATCTCAGCTGTGCTTGCCGGGTTGGTGGACTTCGTCATCGCCTTCGTGGTGCTGCTCGGCATGATGCTCTATTATGGAGTTTTCCCCACGGCAGCGGTCTTGGCTCTGCCTCTGTTCCTGCTGCTGGCCATTGTCACGGCCCTGGCGATAGGTCTGTGGCTGTCGGCGCTCAATGTCCAGTATCGAGACGTGCGCTACACGATCCCCTTCCTGACCCAGTTCTGGCTCTTTGCCACGCCCATCGCCTACTCCAGCAGCCTGGTGCCGGAAAGGTGGCGGGCCTTTTATGGGCTGAATCCGATGGCCGGGGTGGTTGAGGGATTCCGTTGGGCGCTGCTGGGCAAGGAACCGCCCGGTCCACTGATGGTCGTTTCCACAACAGTGGTGATCCTGCTCCTCATCGGCGGACTGTACTACTTCCGCCGCATGGAAAGAACCTTCGCGGATGTGGTCTGATCACCATTTCGAAATTGGAAATTCGGATTCGGAATTTGCCCGTGGACAAGGTTGAACTGGAAGCAAGGACGAAGCGCTTTGCATTGAAGGTCATACGATTTGTTTCAAGTCTGCCCAAGAACAAGGTGACCGACGTGCTAGGCTACCAGTTGCTGAGGTCGGGAACGTCGATCGGTGCCAACTACCGTGAAGCGAACCGGGCCCAGTCTCGAAACGACTTCATTCACAAGATTGCCATCGTTGAGAAGGAGGCTGCTGAGACCCAATACTGGCTGGGGCTTTGCGAGGATGCAGGAATTGGCGATGCTGCTGAGCGGCGCTGGCTGCTCCAGGAATGCGGCGAGCTTCTAGCCATCTTCACTGCATCGGGCAAGACTGCCAAAAGTGGCCGCAAGTGAGTCTTCGATTTCGAAATTCGAATTTGACAATTGGAAATCTCCATGAGTGACATAGCCATCCGCGTCGAGAACCTGAGCAAGCAGTACCACATCGGCGGGCCGCAGGCCCGATACCAGACCCTGCGCGATACGCTGATGGACCTGGCGGCGGCACCGGTCCGGCGGCTGCGCAGCCTGGACCAACCCGCACGGGCCGACCACACCATCTGGGCTTTGAAGGACGTCTCCTTCGAGGTCCAGCGAGGGGAAGTAGTGGGGATCATCGGACGCAACGGAGCGGGAAAGTCCACGCTGCTCAAGATTCTCTCCCGTATCACCGAGCCGACGGAAGGTTATGCCGAGATCTACGGCCGGGTGGGCTCGCTCCTGGAGGTAGGGACCGGCTTCCACCCGGAGCTGACGGGGCGAGAGAACATTTACCTCAGCGGGGCCATCCTGGGCATGAGACGCACTGAGATAGGCAGGAAGTTCGACGAGATCGTGCACTTTGCTGAGATAGAGGAGTTTCTGGATACCCCTGTGAAGCGCTATTCCAGCGGGATGCATGTACGATTGGCCTTCGCCGTAGCCGCGCACCTGGAGCCTGAGATCTTGCTGGTGGACGAAGTACTGGCCGTGGGAGACGTGGCCTTCCAGAGGAAGTGCCTGGGCAAGATGCAGGATGTCTCCAGCCAAGGGCGCACGGTCCTGTTTGTGAGCCATGACATGGCCGCTATAGAGGGCCTTTGCGGTAGCGCGTACATGCTCCAGAAAGGTCGTCTTGCGACCACTGGCAAGACACGCGATGTTGTTCAGGCGTACCTCTCTATGCTCCCACTTTCGGTTGATGGCGCGTTGTGGCAGCGGGTAGACCGCAGGGGGAGTGGAAGGCTACGGTTTACTGACATCGTCTTTCGCACTGCGACCGGTGTTCCTACCGAGGCTGTCCAGTGCGGGCAGGACTTGGAGATCTCAATAGGCTATAGAAGCGACACTGGTACCTTGGGAAATGTGTCCGTGGCCATTTCAGTCAACACCCTCAGCGGGCACTGCATGCTGGTCCTGAGCAGCCAGATGGTGGGCAGAAGTTTCGACGCGCTGCCCTCGTCCGGTCGATTCTGCTGCGCTATTCAGCGGTTCCCACTGGCCCCCGGTCAGTACTACCTCAGTCTCCACTGCGAGGTCAATGGTGTCCTTGCTGACTGGGTTCAGCAGGCTGTTCAGCTGACGGTGGAAGCTGGCGACTTCTTTGGCACAGGGCGGCTTCCGCCTCCCACTCATGGGGGGTTGCTGATACCTCATAGCTGGCATGTAACGGCAGCGGACGACGCTCTCAGGGAGCAGTAGCCAACCATGAGATTCCAGGATCATGTTCCCCGACCCATTTGGAGAGCAGCTCGCGCTTTGATCCATCTCGCTACGAGGGATTCTCGGCTCTCGCCCGCTCAGGTTGTGAAAGCAAATACCCAAGAAGCGTTTGAGTTCTTCTGGAGCCAAAATGATTTTATTGCCGAGCAGTACCTTGACGCCGGCCGGTTAGCATTCTACGAGATTGTGGCAGAACACTGTGCGCACATGCTCACCAATTCTGGCCTCGGTGGGAGGGTGAGGGCTGCAGATATAGGGTGCGGGGCAGGTCACATGCTCCACGCGCTGACACGCAGACTCGGTCCCGAATACGAAACGGAGCTGTTTGGATTGGACTTCGCGACGGCCGCTATTGCAAAGGCCCATACGCTATTGCCGACAGCAACACTTGTGGTGGGTGATATCTACAGCAACATCCTGCCGTCAGATTTCTTCGATCTCGTCCTCAGCATCGAAGTCCTAGAGCACTTGCGCTGGCCCGAAGACGCCATACAACAGCTGTTCCGTGTGTGCAAGCCAGGAGGCAACATCATCATTACGGTCCCGAACGCTGCGACAGACAACTGGGACGGCCACGTCAACTTCTGGTCCGTAGAAGAGCTGGGCGACCTTTTGCGCTCACACGGACTGGTTGACATGAAGCTCATACAGGGCGGCACGAAGATCATGGCCTGGATGGCAAAGTGAACACTGACTTCAAGCCACCCTCATAATCCGCATGGGCTGAGGCATGATATCAAGGCTAGTTGACACCTGCGCGCGACTTCTGGCAGGCAGACTACCTGCTAGAGTCGAGATTCACGAACGGAGACGCCAGTGGCCGGGCCAAGAAGGCCGTTTTGGCTACCAGAATCGCTACACTCACTTCAAGATCTCGTCGGACGAGCGCGTCTTGGACCTGGGCTGCGGAGGCTACCCGTTTGCCTACGCGACCGTCCTGGTAGAACGATTCCTGGAGACATCAAGACACCGGCACGAAACCCTAGCCACGGACGGTAAGCCGCTCGTGGTAGCTGATATCCATAGGCTGCCCTTCGCCGACAGATCCTTTGATTTTGTCTATTGCTCCCATGTGCTTGAGCACGTTGAAAGTCCAAGGGACGCCTGCGCAGAAATCATGAGGGTCGGGAAGAGGGGGTTTGTGGAGACCCCAACCATGGCCAAGGACGCCCTTTTTGCCTGGGCCAAGGACATGCACAAATGGCATGTGGTTGCCATTGGGCAGAGTCTCTGCTTCTTTGAATACTCGCAGCGACAGCTCAATGGAATAGGGTCTTCTGCATGGAAAGATCTAATCTTGAGCAGGTGGTATCATCCCCTTCAGGAGGCCTTCTACGACAACCAAGACCTGTTCAACGTCATGTTCACCTGGTCTGAGAGATTCTCCGTTTTCGTTTTTCGCTTGGACGGCACCGTGGAAGCCCTAGATGCCGAGGTCGACTGCCGCAATGCGCTTTCTGATAATCAACACCGACTACCCTGAGTTCCTAACCTGGCTATATGCCCAGCACCCCGGTCTGGAGAAAGAGGCTTACGAGGTGCAGATGCTGGCGCGTGACGAGAGCCTGTTTGGCTGGGCGGACTTCTATGCTGACAATCTTCGTAGGCTGCGGCACGAGGCACACAATATCTACGCCAACAACGAGTTCATGCAGAAGGCCTGGGCACGGGAACATGGGATTGCGGTGCAGGAAGCAAGACCACTCGATCCTAGGGTGCGCGACACTCTGCAGCGAGCGCGTCGCGCTGGATACGAGTCTCCGCTCCGGTTCCTTAGGCCATTGTTCCTGCCCGTGTTGAAATGGCTCGGCAGCCCGCAAGCATGGTCTTTGGACATCCTGGCGGCCCAGATCCGCCACTATCAGCCAGACATCCTCTTGAACCTGAACATTGGCCTGAGTACCGACCTACTGCGGGACCTGCGGCCTCATACTCGCCTGCTGGTTGGGCAACATGCTTCCCCGTTGCCCAACGGCCAGGACTACGGCATCTACGACTTGATAATATCGTCCCTTGCAAACTTCGTCGACTATTTCAGACAGCAGGGTGTACGTAGTGAGTATCTACCTCTAGGCTTCGAACCGGCGGTGCTTCCCCAAGTGGGTGAGCCCGAGGAGGTGCAAGGAGTTTCTTTTGTCGGCAGCCTTTTTCAGGTGCACGAGTCAAGGCGACGGTGGCTGGAATACGTGTGTCAACGCGTGCCCGTCGAAGTCTGGGGCCATGGTTTCAACGACTTGCCTCAGAACTCTGCCGTCCACAAGCGCTACAAGGGGACTGCTTGGGGCGTGCATATGTATCGGATCCTCAAAGGTTCTCTGGCAACTCTCAATCACCACATTGACGTGGCGGGGCCTTACGCCAACAACATGCGCCTTTACGAGGCGACCGGCGTTGGGACTCTGCTCATCACGGACTGGAAAGACAACTTGCACGAGATGTTTGACCCCGGGACAGAGGTGGTGGCATACCGAAGTGCGCAAGAATGTGTTGAGTTGATCCACTACTATCTCACCCATGAGGATGAGCGGGAGACTATCGCTCGGGCTGGCCAGCGACGCACGCTTTCCGAGCACACATACTACCACCGAATGCAGGAACTGGTGGACATTGTCCGCAAGTATCTGAAGCGTGGGACGAAGAGGTGATCCGCGCCAACCGGCTGGTGCGGTATGACCACGGCGGAATAGCGCGGAACGTCTGGGGGTGGCGCGACCAGCGCCAAGTGGCTATGGTGGAGTTGTTAGGTCACCCAGAGGTCCGTCCTTGGAGGGGGCGTTGACTGACCATGAATACCGGATTCTGTCGCAGTGAGCGTCTCTTGCTCGGCAACGGGGCCGGCTCCCCGGGCTCTCATGTCGTGGAGATACTCCAGCGGCGAGGCCACGAGACTAAGGCAAGTCTTGGGTCCCCGGAGTTTCATCCGAAAACCCCGCGCGGCTGTCGTCAAACGCGGTGCCTTGGATGGCTGGCACTAGGTGTTGAGGCATGGCTTAGCAGTCATCCTTCCTGCCCGGCTAGGGCGCGGCCGACCCCACTGCACCGGCGGCGCGCTCCACGCAGACAGCTGTCTTGCTTGGAGAGCCTTCCATGAGCAATACGGTATCGGAGTGCCCCGCATGCGGTCGGACCACGATTGCGAATCTTGGCCCGCTGCCCATGACAAGCGGGGCCATTGACCTGCCTCACCCGGGCAATCTATATGAGTGCTCAACGTGCACCCTTTTGTTCCGTCGGCCCTATCTGGCTAAACCCGATTTGATGCGAGCATATACCAGATTGTCCGCTGACCTATGGGATGCCGATGTACCTCGTCGCGACTACATATTGGCAGCCAAGATGATTGAGAGCTCATTCCATTCAGGCCGAGTTCTCGACGTCGGCTGCTTTCGAGGGGACTTCCTCACCATGCTGCCGCAGCGGTACGAAAGATACGGCGTTGAACCTGCACACTCTGCTCGCGAAGTGGCCCGACAACGGGGCATAGAGGTGTTAGCCTCGTGGATCGAGGATATTGAGGTCGAGCTTCACTCGTTCCACGTTATAACGCTTCTGGATGTAATCGAGCACCTACCGAATCCGGCTCTGTCGCTGGAAGGGCTGAGGCGGTTGCTACTGCCAGGGGGCCTGCTGATGCTGTCCACCGGCAATACGGACGTCCTGCCATGGCGCCTCATGCGCCGCCACTATTGGTACTACTTTCCCGAGCACGTCAGTTTCTTCAATCCGCGCTGGTTCCGCTGGTTGGCCAGACAACTGGATCTCGAACTACTCGCGGTCAGAGAATATTCATACTTCAAGGCCTCCCGCTGTGAGCGCTGGCTGCAGCTGGCAAAGTGTGCCGCCTTCTGCGCAGTGGAAGGTGCTAGGCGGCGGCCAACGGTCTACCGGATCCTTTGCTCGTTCAACCCGTTCAGGAAAGTCCGCTTTCGCACTCCCACGCCAGGCACCGGCCTGTGGCCAGACCATATGCTAGTGGTGCTGAGGTCGAAGGATTGACAAGAAATGCATGGAGATCTGCCCGTGGCACCGGCGTGCGCCGCCCAAGCCTGGAGCACACGCCCCCCCGTCCGTTGTGCGAGAAACGCCGGCGTTGGACGAGAAGCAAGGCGCGAAGCACCAGAGATCGAGCAAGGTGTCTCTGTCGTCTCCCGAATCGGCGCAGTCACGCCCGGCGACAGCCAGGGCCGGTCCGCCGAGGGCGGGCATCCGCAGGGGAGCCCCAGTGAATGATCAACACAGTTGCCCCCGAAATAGGTGCCTGTTGGTGACCGGCGGTGCTGGCTTCCTTGGGTCTCACGTCGTTGGCCGTGTCCGACAGGCCCACTGGTGCGCCGAGGTCGACGCGCCTCGCAGCCACCAGTACGACTTCAAAGACGAGGAGGCCGTGATTCGCATGTATGATGAACTCCGTCTATACATCGTGATCCATGTAGCGGGCATAGTGGGCGGCATCGGCGCGGGGTTCGAGATCTCCATCAAAGACTTGGCGTACCTGATCGCCGAGTTGACGGGGTTCAGAGGCCGCATCACCCGGGATACCAGCAAACCCGGAGGCCAGCCGCGCCGCTGCCTCGATGCGACTGGCGCCAGGGAAGAGTCTGGTTTCGAAGCAAGTGTGCCCTTGGAGGAAGGGCTACGCAGGGCTATTGAATCGTGGCAGAGCCATAGACAGGATCAGAGAGGTACAGTTGACTGACCGCCTGCCGCGTGTATCCATCGTCACACCCTCCTATAACCAGGGCGCGTTTATCGGCGAGACTATGGAGAGTGTTCTGTCCCAGAGCGGCGACTTCGAAATTGAATACCTGGTCATGGATGGCGGCTCAACTGATGGCTCCGTTCAGGTCATAAGAGGATATGCCGACCGGGTCATGCGGGATTGGCCGGCAGCGTGTGCGCGCGTCTCTATCACATGGGTTAGCCAGCGCGACCGCGGCCAGCCGGACGCCATCAACCAGGGACTTCGCCGGGCCAACGGTGATATCCTGGGCTACATCAACTCCGACGACGTCTACTATCCCGGCGCCTTTGAGCGTGTGGTCAGGGAGTTCGCTGCGCGCCCGGAAGTTGATTTCGTTTACGGGAATGGCGACTTGATTGACAAAGAGGGCCGCTGGCTGCGAGACTGGGTGTCTCGGCCCTTCAATTGCTCGGTTCTCGCCTCTTATGACTTTCTCCGGAACGGCTTTCGCAACTACATCATGCAGCCGGCGACTTTCTGGCGCAAGGGCGTGCTGGACAGGATCGGCTACTTCGACGAGACCTTCCACTATGCGCTGGACTTGGAGTACTGGATTCGCGCGGGGCGGTCAGGGTTGACCCTACATCATATCCCTCACAAGCTGGCCAAGTTCCGCACCTGGCCTGACACCAAAACACTGTCTAGCCCCGCCGTTTTTTGGGAAGATCAGCTGGAGATATTCAGGCGCCACCGGGGCACTGAGGACCTGGCTATCTTCTTCGCCTACTACTACTACAACCTGGCCCTGCAATTCGAGTTCGACTTGGTGAGGACCGCTGAGGAGGCACCAGGGATTCTTTGCCGCTGGGAAGGGCTGCCCGCCGGCGAGCGACGAATAGTGTCCCAGCAGGCAGAGCGCGGCTTTCGTCTCGGCAGCCTACTTCTCGCCAGCGAACTGTGCGGCCGCAGGCGCTTTGAAGAAGGGGCGAGTGCCTTTGAAAGCGGTCTGGCCGAGGGGCGGCGGCTTGTTCTCCACCCGTTTGCGCTGGCGTATCTGTTGAATCGTATCTCCGGACCCGTTTTTGCGCCTACTGTGCATAGGATCACGCGGTTTTCAGTGCGCCTCTATCTCCAGATGCGCTACAACTGGTTGTGGGTACGACGAAACACGATTGCTCGGCAACTGTCAACGTGACTCAACGCGCTGTCATAGTTCGGGACTCCTGTGAGCACCGCTTCAACGGTATCTTCTACCCTATCCGTTTGCGATAGAGCCGGAGGGAAACAAGTGGCAGGAGGCGCCAACAAGCCGCTGATTAGTGTCGTCATCTGCACCTACAACAGGCGCGGCCTGCTAGAGGAATGCCTGAACTCCCTGTTTGACCAGGCATACCCTGAAGACGCCTATGAGATCATCGTGGTTGATGATGGGTCGACCGACGGGACCGATGCCCTCCTTCGAGAAATGGCCGTCAAGCCTGGGCCACGACTACGCCATTTCGCGCAGGAGAACAAAGGCTCTGCCACGGCCAGAAACCTGGGGATATCGCACGCCCGTGGGGAGATCATCGCGTCCATCGACGATGACTGCGTCGCTACCGAGACGTGGATGGAAAGCGCCGTTGCCTGCTTCGCTGACGAGGACATCGTGGGTGTGCAGGGACCAACCTTGCCCGCAGAGCCGGTGCGCCTGCACTTGTTTCCACCGCGATTCTCCTATACTCTAGAGGTCACGGAGTCGGTTTGGACTCACCCCACCTGCAATATGCACTACCGCAAACAGGCCATCCTGGATGCGGGCGGCTTCAACGAGGCTTTCAAGATGACCGGGGCCGAGGATGTTGACCTGGCCTTGCGCCTGGAACAGATCGGTCGGATTGCGTTCTCAAAGGATGCTCTCGTGTATCACGCCGTGTTCTACGACACGCTTGCCCAGCGGCTCAGATTCATCAGAAGGTACCAGTACGAGCCAATCTTGTTCAAGCAGCATCCGCAGCTGAGAAAGAACCTGCTGTTTCGATTCGTAAACAGCAAAGAGGTTGTCCACGTGCCCTTCTTCGGCCTGGCGATTCTCGGCGGGCTTGGCGGTCTCTTCGTGGATAGGTCGCTTCTACCAGCAGTAGTCCTGGCCCTGATGTGGTTTGCGGTCTATCTCTGGTCAAACGTGTTCGTGGACCGCGATGTCCGGCTGTTTCCCATCAGGACCGCCCTCTTTCCGGTCAAGCTGCTGCTGCACTCGGCCAAGCTGTACTACCACTTGCTGGGAAGTATCAGATACAGAACACTGCTGGTGTAGATGCAGCCAGAACGTCCCCACACACAGGAAGAACAGGCAGGTTCTGTGGCCGGTAGACCGTTGAACATACTGATGATCGGGGGAGCGATTCCCTGGTATCCTCCTGTCGGGGGGAGTGCGGTTGTTCCTCTCCACCTGGGGGAAGCTCTCGGCAGGGCCGGGCACCATGTGGACTATCTGGTGGTCACCCTGGACGGCTCGAAGATGGATTCGAAGCACGTCCATCCGCTGTACACCTCCTTGCCACGCGACAGCCGTACTTATGGAAACAAGCTCCTCCTACCGCTTCACCAGTACCTGAAAGTGTTCAGAACGCTCAAGGGATATGACATCGTTCACTGCGAGGTAGAGGGGGTAGCGTTCCACGCGTTGCATCGCGCATTGTTGGGAAGTCCTCCCAGGATTGTGGCCGCGGTGTACACCGGGGGAATACCCCGGTTCTTCTGGCAGAGAAGGTCGGTCTTTGAGGCTTACAACTTCTTGGGGATCAAGCTTGCTGACCTGGTCATCTGCCCTTCAGACTATTCCAGACAAAACGTGTCGCAGGCGTATGGCATACCGCTATCGAAAACGAGGGCTTTCCTTGGCGGAGTTCCCAGCCATTTCCTCGAGCAAACACCCAGACACAAGCGGAAGGATGGTTCGTTCACGCTGGTGTTTTGCGGTCGTCTGAATGGGAGCCGCGACCCTGTCAAGAGGGTTGATCTGCTGTTGAAGGCCATGCCCCAAGTCCTCGAGCGACACAGCTTAGAACTGAACATACTTGGCACAGGTTCGAGGTCGAATGAGTATGCCAAGTTGGCCCGAGTTTGCGGAATCGAGGAACAAGTCCACTTCTTGGGCCACGTCGACCATGGCATGCTCCCGAAGTACTACGCTGCCGCAGACCTCTTCGTTCTCCCCTCCCGGATGGAGAGCTTTGGCCTGGTGCTGGTGGAGGCGATGGCCTGCGGTTTGCCGGTAGTGGCTACGAGAGTGGGTGGCATCCCGGAGGTCGTCGAGGAAGGGGTGACGGGTTTGCTGGTCGCGCCAGACGACTCTCGGGCACTTGCTGAGGCCATCAATTCCTTGCTCGATGATCCACAGAGAATGAGATCCATGGGCGCCAAAGGCAGACAAAAGGTCATGGAGCACTTCACTTGGGATAAGGTTGCGCAGAGGATGGTCGGGTACTTCCGCGAGATCTTGTAGGCAGCAGCCAGACACTCAGTCGCACCATGTACTCGCGGTCTCTCGAGTTGCGCGCGCCTTGTGAGAACCTCACCATGAGTGAACAACGCGCACTGAGAATCCTTTTCTTGTCCAGCGAATACCCGCCCGAAACGGGCTGGGGAGGGATTGGCACATATACCTACCACATGGCCAAGGCCCTGGCGAAGCGCGGTCACGAGGTACACGTGCTCTCGGTGGCCCTGCGCCAGGCAGAGCGCCACTGCGTGGACGGGCTTGTACATGTGCACCGCTTTCCGCAGCGCGAGCTGTGGAGAGTGCGCAGAGCCCCCAGGGCGCCCATGCCCATCCCGCACCTGGAAAAGGCGTGGTCGACCTACATGGCGCATGGTTCCTTGGGGATCAAGTTCGACGTTGTCGAATACCCTGAGTGGTCTGCCGAGGGGCTTCTCTTCTCTCTGCGCCGGAGGAAGCCAACAGTCGCTCACCTTCACACTTCCCTGGCCATAAACCTGCAGATCAGCGGTCTCAAGGTGAGTGCTCCGGGCCAGGCGGCCGATTTCCTCGAACGTTTGTCGGTCCGCCGAGCGGACGGCATCACTTCTCCTTCTCGTGCGCTGGCGGACTGGTCCGCACGACGGTTTCCGCTCCGCGATCGCACTATCGCTGTCGTACCGCACCCAGCCCCCACTCAGGCGCCAATGACCGGCGACACTGCTCTGGAGCATCCACAACGGGCACACGTATTGTTCGTCGGACGGCTGGAGTTCAGGAAGAACCCCGAAGTCATAGTCAGAGCAGCCAGGTTGGTGCGCGAGAAGATCCGCTCCGCGAAGTTCACGTTCGTAGGTGGTAGCCAGGTTCGTGACGGGATGAGCTACCAGGAGTGGCTAACCAGTCTCGCCGATACCCTTGGAGTGATGGATGCCATCCATTTCACTGGCCATCTGTCGCGTCGGGAGGTTGACGTAGTCGAGAGGTCATGCTCCATTGTTGTCGTGCCATCTCGCTGGGAGAACTTCCCCTATGTCGTACTCGAGGCAATGGCAGCTGCCCGGCCCATTGTGGCGAGTCGAGCTGGAGGCATTCCTGAGATCGTGCATGACGGCGAAACTGGGCTACTTGTCGATCCGGAAGACACGCAGGGCTGGGCCGAAGCACTAATCGCCTTGCTCAGCGACTCCGAAAAGGCCCGCCAGATGGGACGACGGGCGCGGGAAGATGCTCTGACTCGCTTTCATCCGGACACCATCGCTGCTCAGCGAGAGGCGGTGTATCGAGAGGCCATGGCTCTCCACGAGGCTCGAAGTGGCGGCCGCTGAGCACATTCGTGAGGCGGTACCTGCCCGGCTCCGAGAGAAATGACGAAAAAGCCAAGCGAACTCAGGATCCTCTTTCTGTCGGAGGAGTATCCGCCTGAAACGGGGTGGGGAGGGATTGCTCGATCCACGCATAGCACCGCCCACGCCCTCGCACACCGCGGGCATGACGTGCATGTGCTCTCGGCTGTCCGTTCGCAGCGTGAGCGGCACTACAAAGATGACGATGTCTACGTTCATAGATCAGACGTGCGTGACCTGTTCAGGGTGGGCAGGCGACGATGGGCGGCAGTATCAGCCCGTCACCTGGAGAGGGCCTTGGCCACCTATCTTGCCAGCCAGCGCCTGGGCATCCAGTTCGACGTGGTCGAATACCCGGAGTGCGGTGCTGAGGGACTGTTCTTCTCATTACGTCGAAAATGGGCGACGGTCGCGACTCTCCACACCTCCTGGCCCCTGCTGGTCGAGCAGAGCGGTCACGAAGGAGGTGTCTCTGACCGGGTCGCTGCATATCTTGAAGGGTTGTCGGTTCGCCGAGCAGACATGATTACGTCTCCGAGCCAGGCGATGGCTGACTGGACCCGCGAGACATTCCGTTTGAGGAGTCGCCCTGTCTCGATCGTACCTCACCCCGCTCCTATACACGCCAAGACCGCCAGCCGCGAGTTCGTCGAGACGTTACGTGAGGGCAAAGTGGTATTCGTGGGACGGCTGGAATTCAACAAGAACCCTGACGTCATTGTGAGAGCGGCCAAGACAGTCTGCCAGAAGGTCCTCGGGGCAGAGTTCACCTTCGCGGGAGGTGCAAAGCTTCGGGATGGGGTAGACTACCAAGAGTGGCTCACCCGCCTGGCCGACGCATATGGAGTGGCCGGTCGCGTCCACTTTGCCGGGCATCTAGAGCGTCAAGATGTTGACGCCCTGCAAAGGTCAGCCTCCGTGCTCGTCGTGCCTTCCCGCTGGGAGAACTTCCCTTACGTCCTGTTGGAGGCCATGACCGCGGCTCGACCCATCGTCGCCAGCAGGGTGGGAGGGATCCCCGAGATGATCCGGGACGGCGAGACCGGATTGCTGGTGGACCCGGAAGACACGGAAGGCTGGGCACAGGCTATCATTGCCCTGCTCACGGACCATGAACAGGCGCGCCAGATGGGGCTGAGGGCACAGGTAGACGCCCTTGACCGTTTCGACCCTGACAAGATTGCCGCCCAGCGAGAGGCCATCTATCGCGAGGCAATCCGCTTACACGGCACGCAACGCAAGAGGCAGCAAAGTGACTCCTCCTGCCTGTGAGTGTACTCTGTGTCTCCTGAAGGGACATGTCCTGAACCGAGCTTCTTGTCGACGAGAGCGAAGCGAATGACACTCCTTGCATCGGTGGTGATTCTTAATTATCAGAATTCGAAAGAGACTATAAGGTGCCTGTCATCCCTGCAGAAGCAGAGCTATCCTCACTTCGAGGTAGTCCTGGTCGATAACGCGTCCGGCTCCGAACACCTTGACCGAGTCAAGTGCTATTGTGAGCACACGAGCCTTCACCTCAAGCTAGTTACGTTGGACAGAAATGCCGGCTGCGCAGGCGGTAGGAATGAAGGCGCAAAGCACGCCACAGGCGACTACATTGCCTTCCTCGACAGTGACACGGAGGTGGACGGAGAATGGCTGAGCGAGCTTATCGAGCCCTTCCTCCAAGACAGCGCCCAGACCATAGGTGCCACCACCTCCACCATTCGAAATTACTTCGAGCCAGACGTGGTGGAGTATGGTGGGCTGAGCAGGATCAACATCTTCGGCCAGGCGGATGCGTCAAACACAGTGCAGCCCTCGAGCGAGACCCGTGTGATCGCAGGCGCCAGCTTCATGCTGCCGCGGTGGGCAATCGATGAACTCGGCGAGCTCTTCAGTCCACTCTACTTCTTTTGGTGGGAGGACCTCGACATCTCTTGGAGGCTACATACTCTCGGGCATAAGCTACTATACGTGCCAACCTCTGCGGTCTTCCACCGAGTCACCAGTCGCGCGATTAGAAAGGGCCCAGCGGGCATCCCGCTGAAGGTTCGAAACAAGTATCTTACCTTCTACCGGAACCTCACCGTTGGTCGGTTCCTCCTGATCCTCCCTCTGCTCTTCGCTCTGGACCTCGTGGTTGGCATCGGGGCACTCTTCGCAAGGCGAGAGGTCCGCACCATGTGTGGCACCTTGAAGGGCCTGAGCCAATTCCTGCAAACACTGCGAAGAGTAAAGCGTTATGGTGGAGGCACGTTCTCATACCTGGACAAGAAGGTCTACTTTCACCGACTGATGTCAAGGCGTACGTAGAATGAGTAGATCATGCAGAGACTCCGCATCCTCATGATCGGCGGCCTACCGCCGTCCCACCCCCAGGCAGGAGGAGGGCAACTCGTTGCGTACGAGCTCTCTGAAGCCCTGGCCAGCGCTGGCCATTCCGTGGATCACTTGCGGATGTCCCCTGACACGGAACGAGGGGATGACAGCGTGCCCGGGCTCAGCCACATCGCTCCAAGGGCTGGTGAACGGTGGCCCTCGGCCTTCCTCCAGTGTCTCAGAGGAGTGCATCTGGCGGGCTACGATATCATCCACGTGCATACCGGATCGGGGACGCTGGCCTACTACCTCGGCTATGCCCTACGCCGCTATGTGAAACGGGACGTCAAGCTAGCCCTGACCATCCACTCTCCCAAGGTTCATGCCCTTCCGCGCTCTGTCGATGAAGTGGGCTGGCTGCTTGGTTGCCGTGCGGCAGCTACGATACTCGCCGTCTCGGATTTCTCCAGCAGAGACATAGCTCGATGCTACAGGGTCAATCGGGCCAAGATAAAGGTGGTCTACAACGGGGTGGATATAGGACTGTTCCATCCTCTGAGGGCAAGAGATCCCAGATGCCGCGACGTGTTCACGCTGCTGTTCTGTGGAAGACTCAATGGCACCAGACAGAAGGGCCTGGAGGTCCTGCTGGACGCCATGCCACTCGTATTGCAGCAACACCGTGTGGTGCTGAACGTAATCGGCGCTGGCCCGAGAGCCAGTGAGTACAAGAGGTACGCAACGCGACTGCAACTCGACAACCATATCAATTTCCTGGGGTTCGTCGAACACAACATGCTGCCTCAACACTATGGGAAGGCAGATCTATTGGTGCTACCCTCCAGAAGGGAGAGCTTCGGCCTGGTCGTGGCGGAAGCTATGGCGTGCGGCGTGCCGGTGGTCGCTACCAGGGTAGGAGCCATTCCGGAGCTAGTGGAGCAAGGGGTCACAGGGCTCCTTGTGTCTCCCGATGATCCACAGGCCCTCGCCGACGCAATCAATTCTCTTCTAGGTGATCCTGATCGAATGCAGGCAATGGGGGCCAGAAGTAGGGACAGGATTGCCGAGTACTTCACGTGGGACAAAGCCGCAGAGAGAGTCATCGGGGCGTACCACCTAGCGTTGGGAGTGCTCCCGCCAGCTGAAGTGACTGCGAACCGGCACTGAGAAAGCGAATGCCAGCGCGTCCATGCCGCCGAACTGTTCATGTGGATCGAGTCACTGACAAAGCCGCATACCTGATGCTGCTGGTCACAGGTGCTCTCTGTATGATCACGTTCCTCGTGGTGCGCGTCCCTCGCGCCCAGGCAAACCGTGTGCTGACGACTGACGGCGTGGGCTATTTCTCTTATCTCAGGTCACTGCTCTTCGACCATGATCTGGACTTCCACAACGAGTATCAATCCCTTTACTGGGAGACGGAGTACACCCCGGGAGCGAACGACATCCCGGCGACGGGAATGGCAGGTAACAACTACTCCGTAGGGCCAGCGGTCCTCTGGGCGCCTTTCTATCTCGTTGGCCATCTGCTTTCCCTCGCTGCCCGCTCAGCCGATGTCCTTGTGGATACCCACGGGTACGGGCTCATCTACCAATCTGCTGTGTCCCTCGCCACCATCGCCTACGTCACGGCAGGTTCCATGGTCACGTACCGCGTGTGCCGCAGGCGCTTCTCTTCCTGGGCCAGCCTTCTGGCTGTCTCGGGATTGTGGTTGGCTTCGCCGCTCTTCCACTACACCGTGGGCGCCCCAGACATGTCACATGGGGTCTCGTTTTTCGCCGTGGCCCTGTTCCTCTGGGTGTGGCACCCGCCCCGATCCCGCACCCTCAGAGAATGGGTCCTTCTCGGTCTCACCGCGGGCCTCATGACGCTCGTCCGCTGGCAGAACGTGCTCTACGTGAGCATGCTGGCAGTTGAAGCGCTCCAGGCCACGTGGTCGGGTGGCGTGGCTGCCCGCGCCACAACCCTGCGCGCGTACGCCAAAGGCGCAGTGGTCGTCGCCCTCCTAGGGATCACCGTGTTCACACCTCAGGCGCTGGCCTGGAATGTCCTGTACGGATCACCACTCACCGTGCCTCAAGGCGGGAACTTCTTCGACTGGCTCCATCCCAACCTCCTGGAGTACCTGTTCTCCACGAGGCATGGGTTGTACACGTGGACGCCCATCATGCTGCTGGCTACAATTGGGCTCGTGCCACTGTGGCGCAGGGAGGCGAAGGTAGCCGTACCACTGGTCGTCGCTTTGCTGCTGCAATGGTATCTGACCAGCGCGACCACCGCCTGGTGGGCGCATGGCTCCTTCGGTGCCCGTCGCTTTGTCTCAGCGACACCGCTATTCGCGCTCGGCATGGCCGCCCTCATAGAGCGCGTCGCGACCCGTTTCCGCCTCGGTCACCTGATTCTGCTGGGAACCATAGGCTGTTTGGTGGCCTGGAATTTCCTGTTCGATCTACAGTACTCATGGGGGTTCATTCCCCGCGACCAGGCGCTCTCGCTGCGGCAGTTGACCGTTGGCAAGCTCGACATGGTTCTTGAGCTACTCCGTCGCGCCACCAGCCTGCGCCGACAGTGACGTTCTGGGAGCTGCTGAGGCAGCGCTGCCTCCGTGTTCCTGTCTGGTCACGCGTCCAAGCACTGGGAGCCCTCAATCCTCTGCACGCCATCCAGAGGCAGAGAGTCGCGATCCACTGTGCTTGGACACGGTTGCCCAAAGGGTGGCGGGCGGGTACCATAGGGTACTGTGAATCGATCACGCCCCCTCTGCATCACCTTCACCCATGACCTGGCGGCTATCCTCGGCCTGTCGGCCCTGCTGGTGGTCACCATCCATTTCCTGCCGTCGTCGGCCCTGCGCACCATCCTGGGGACAGGTTTCGTGCTCTTCTTCCCGGGCTACACCATGGTGGCCGCCCTGTTTCCTGGAAGACACGACCTGGAGGGGTTGGAGCGGCTGGGGCTTTGCCTGGGGCTCAGCATCGCCGTCCTGCCCCTCATGGGGTTGGTCCTCAACTACACGCCCTGGGGGATCACGCTGCTATCGACGCTCTTTTCCGCCGGCGCCTTCATGGTAGGCTGCGCCGCCGTCGCCTACTACCGGCGAGGCAAGCTGCCCCAGCAGGAGCGGTATGCCCTGCGGCTGGAACTGGACATCCCGGGATGGCGCTCTGCCGGGGTGCTGGACAAATCGCTCACCGTGGCCCTGGGCGTGTCTATCTTCGCCGCCGTGGGCATCTTCGTCTTCGTGCTGGCCAAGCCCGAGATAGGCGAGAGGTTCACCGAGTTCTACGTTCTCGGCCCCTACGGTGTGGCGGACGACTATCCTACCCGCATCATCGTGGGACAGCCCATATCTCTCATCGTCGGTGTGATCAACCGCGAGCACGAAGAGGTCGAGTATCGCATCGTGAGAGAGGTCGGTGGCCAGCCGGAGCAGCAGATCACGGGCATCCACCTCGCCCACGACGAGAAGTGGGAACACCGGCTCACGTTTGCCCTTCAGACTCCAGGAGACGGTCAGCGGCTGGACTTCCTGCTCTACAGAGCTGGCCAGGAGGAACCATACCGTTCGGCGCACCTGTGGGTTGACGTGGTCGCCTACAGGACCGTCGAGACCCCAGGTGTGCCGGCAGCACCCACGGCCACGCCGCCCCCGCCTACCGAGCCTACGGCGACTCCCGTGTCGGTGAAGACCGCCGTCCCCAGCCCTTCTGCCACGCCCCTGCCCACCGAGACGCCAGTGGCCACAACGCGAGCGCAGAGGACCCACGTGGTGCAGCCCGGAGAGACGCTATCTTCCATCGCCAGGCAGTACGGCGTGACCTACCAGGCTATTCTCGAGGCCAACGGGCTGGAAGACCCTAACCTCATCGCCGTGGGCCAGGAGTTGATCATCCCCCAGGCAGAGTAGCGCCTCTCCCGCGTAGCTCGCGGGAGAGAGTGGATCCACCCCCTCGTGGCCTGAGTCACCATGGTCACCGCCTCTACCGGACCTGGCTTGCCCCAAAGTCATCAATGACATAAGATAGTACGATGCGAAGATTTGGCACCGGACTGGGGTCACCAGCGCCCTTGTTCCCCGGGTCAAACTGCATAGGTGAAGGAGCAACCAAACCGGACCGTGAGATGTTGTGAGCGTTACGACGCTGTGGTCATCGGCGCAGGTCCCAGTGGCTCGATGGTGGCGCGTCACATCGCCGCCGACGGTTTCAGCGTACTTCTCGTTGAAGAGCACGAGCACGCGGGCCATCCCAGCCACTGTGCGGGTTTGATCACCCCGCGCGCGTTGGAAGTCGCCGAGCTGCCGCGCGATGGACTGGTGCACAATGAACTTTCGGGAGCCATGATCCGCTCCCACTCGGGGCGTGTAGTGTCTATCGAAGGCGACAGGGTACACGCCCTGGCCGTGGACCGCCCCCGTCTCGATACCGCCCTGGCAGAAAAGGCGAGGGAATCGGGGGCTCGACTCCTCATGCATACCAGAGCCTCCCAATTCGAGAGGCTGGGAGACCTGATACGGGTACGTCTGGACAACGAGCATCGACAGGAGACCGTCGACACCAGGCTGTTGATCGGTGCTGACGGCGCCAGGTCGGGCGTGGCTCAGTGGGCCAGGCTTCCAGGCCCCGAAGAGGTGGTCCGCGCCGTCAACGCACGGGTCCGGCTGGATCAACCCGCTCCCCATTTCGTCGAGGTCTTCCTCAATGCGGATCTGGCGCCCGGCTGGTTTGGCTGGATCATACCTCTTGGAGATGGCCTGGCCCGCCTGGGAGTGGGCACGACAGAGGGTTCAGCGACCCTGTGTCTGAAGGAACTGGTGGCGGCCTATCCCCAGCGATTTCGCGACCTGGAGTTCCTCGATGTGTCCGGAGGTCTCATCCCCCTGGGCCTGCCGGACAAGATCCATGCCGACAACGTCATGCTGGTGGGAGATGCCGCCTGCCAGGCCAAGCCTACCTCGGGAGGAGGCATATATACCGGCCTGCTGGCGGCCCGGAGCTGTGCCCAGGCAGCCAACCGTGCTTTGCGGGACGACGACCTGTCCGCGGAGTCGCTGGGGCGCTATCATGCGTCCTGGATGGAGTTGATGGGTGACGAGTTGCAGACCGGTGCGCTATTGAGGAAGATCTTCGTCAAGCTCGGAGACGATGATTTTGACAGGTTGCTCTCCCTGCTGGGCAAACAGCCCATCGCGCGCATCCTGGCACGGTATGGCGACATAGATCATCCCTCCCGCGCAGTCACGGAGCTGGTGCGGATCCTTCCAGGCTTGAGTGCTCTCCCCATGCTGGCGCCCCTGGTCAGGGATCGCGAGGAGCTGCTCGAAGATGTCTTTGCTCTTGTCAGCGCATCCAGGTAGCGCGCGCGTCTGGCCCACGCGCCTGCTTCCCAACTCCTTGACCAGACGGCCGCGCCTGATCGTCGCCCTGGCCTACCTGGCTTTGATCGCCCTGGCCGAGCTGGTGACCACGTTCGTCGAGCCCCGCTGGGGACTGATCCTCCATGGCGGGCTGCTGGTCATCCTTCTGGTCCACTCCGCCCTGGCCTGGGACCGCCCGTATCACCGTCTCTTGCTGGGGTTGGTGCTGGCTCCCGTGATTCGCATGTTGAGCCTGGCCCTTCCTTTGCTGGATTTTCCACTCATCTACTGGTACCTGATCATCAGCATCCCCCTCTTCGTGGCCAGCGCCCTGGCAGCCCGTGTCTTGGGCTATTCCCGGCAGCAGATCGGTCTGACGGTGCGCAAGGTCCCCATGCAACTCCTGATCGCACTGACGGGGATCACCTTCGGCGTGGCAGAGTACTACATCCTGAGGCCTGCGCCCCTGGTAGCAGACCCTACCTGGCAGAACTTGCTGATCTCCGGCGCTATCTTGATGGTCTGCACAGGGTTCGCGGAAGAGCTCATCTTTCGCGGCCTGTTGCAGCGAGCGTCGGTGCAGGCCCTGGGCCGGTTCGGCCTGCTCTACGTGGCTCTCCTCTTCGCGGTCCTGCACACAGGATACCGGTCGCTGGCGGACGTGATCTTCGTCTTCGGCGTCGCGCTGTTGCTCGGATGGGTGGCAGAGGCTACATGGTCGCTGGCAGGAGTCACGGTGGCCCACGGCCTCACCAATATTGTGCTCTTTCTGGTCATGCCCTTCTGGGGGCGCTGAGGGAAGCGACCGTGGCTCGGCGCCACAGGAACTGAGGCCTGCACAGTGGCACATTGCCCTTTTCTCTGGTTGGAAGAACACGGAGAGATTCCGTTCCCCTTCCCCAGTGTCTCGCACCACTGCTACGTCTCTTCGCCAGGGCGGCCTGCCGGGCAGCAGGAGCAAGAGAAGTACTGCCTGACGAAGAGACACACGAGTTGCCCTCTCTTCCCCTCCCCTCCCGTTGAGGAGATGGTCGGCGCGGCCGCCGAGCCTGTGGCGGAGGGTACAGGGCCCGCAGCGGCTATGGCCTCCCTGCCCCAGGAGCCTCCGCAGAGGCGGAAGGCTTGGCGACCGGCGGCACAGACACCGGCGCCGGTCATGCCCCCGGAACCAGGCCCGGAGCCTGTAGCCGGCCTCGCCGCGAGGGAGCCAAGCCTACGGCCGACCCCCCAGGATGTTCCCACTCGGGCCAGTCCCGTCGCCCGAGTTGCCACGGCCGAGCCAGCGGCCCCGCCCAACCCGGCAGCCATGACCCGGCCGACCACCATCCTGCCCTGGGCGGTGGGAGGTACTGTCACTCTGCTGCTCCTCTGTCTTGGCACACTGGTAGTGGTCCTCCTGCCTCGCTTCGGCGCAGGGATCGACCTGACGGTCCTGGAATTGCCTCCGCTCTGGCCTGGAGCGCTGATCCTGGTATCAGTGGTGAGCTTCGCCGGAGCGGCTCTGTTGCTGGGCCTGCTCCTCTGGGCTCGGCGTCGAGACTCCACGTAGACCACTCCGGGGCCACCGCCTACGCACGGGGGCACCCACGCGGCATACCGATGCCCGACCGGGGGAAACAGAAAAGCCGCACGAAACCGCGCGGCTCAGCACTCGTCGAAGGTTGACTCTGAAGAAATGAACTGGCTAGCCCAGGACCTGGAGTACCTTCACCACCATGCTCATGGCAAAGGCCATCAGCAACGGGGCGATAGCGATGTTCAGGGCACGTACCAGTACCCTGGCCCTGGGTCCCTCGCTGACGGCGATCAGCTCCTTCTGCACCAGCAGGATCAGCAGAACCACCACCGCCACCAGGCCCAAGGAGCCTGCCATCACTACAGTGGTTACAGTGGACACAGTCGTTGTCGTCACGGTGGAAACCATACGGCTACTCCTTGCCTCCCGACCGGGCCACCACAGCACCTCACAGGTCCAATCAGGCCAAATCTGCCTGCTTTGGTCCAGTATAGCACACAATCTTCCACTTGTCAACCTGAGAGAGTTGCCATAGAATAGCGCACCTTCGCCGCACCGCCAAGCTCCCTGAGTGTTTGCACGATGAATGACAGCGAATCAGCCGCCGATGCCCCCTTCAGCACAATCGCCCCATCTCGCCTGCCAGCGCCGTCGCCGAAGCGTCAGAATCCAGGCCAGCGCCGCTCGGAATCGGAAACCTGCCCATGAATGAAGTGACTGGCCAACCGCGCAGAAGCCTCCACCAGCCTGGGACAGCCTCGTTTTGCGGCTGCCAGGCCATGGGCATCGCACGGGCCTCGATTCTGGCAGGGGCACTGCTTCTCTGCTTGCTGGCGACCCGTGCTCCCGCCGCTCCCCAGGAGACGTCGCTTTCCACGGCTCCTGGACTGCCCTCTCAGACTGACGGCGCAAACCCGAGCGTCGCCTTCCTGCAGACCACTTCCCCATTAGCCGAACCCACCCCGCCTCCAGAGCAGTGGTTACCCCTGGTGATGATGGACTACTACCGACTCCCGCCCTGGTCGGGGACAGCACGCTTCGGCTTCGGCGTGGTCAGGAACCCCATCGAGCAGTATAACGTCTCCTCGCTGGGAGCCGAATGGTACCTGGGGTTTGGTTTTCGCCCAGACCCTCCCTTTTTGTGGCAGTTGGAGTACGTCCAGACGGTCCGCCTGTCAGAGACCGGCTACCTGCCGGGGCCGGATGCCATCGAGGAGTACGCGCATGCCCAGCCGGGGACGCTGTGGCTGATCGGCAATGAGCCCGACGCCCCCGCACAGGACTGCGTCACCCCCCAAGGCTATGCCCAGCTCTATCACGAGCTGTACGCCATCATCAAGGGAGCCGACCCCACGGCCAAGGTCGCCATAGGAGGAGTCGTTGAGGCCACACCCCTCCGTCTCCAATATCTGGATCTGATCCTCGACGAATACCAGACTCTATACGGCGAGATGATTCCCGTGGATGTCTGGAACGTGCACGGGTTCATCCTACCAGAGAAGAAGAACTCCTGGGGGTGCCAGATTCCCTGCGGGATCGAGGGGGTCACGGAGGGCATGCAGTACACGATCGACGATCACGACAACATGACCATCTTCCGCCAGCAGATCCGCGACTTCAGGATCTGGATGAACGATCACGGGGAAAGGAACAAGCCCCTCATCATCAGCGAGTACGGGATTATCCTTCCTGAAGAACTGGGGTTCGACGAACCCCAGGTGGAAGCCTTCATGCTGGCCACGTTCGACTACTTCCTCAACACCAAGGTGAGCTGGCTGGGATACCCCGCAGACGAGAACAGGCTGGTGCAGGCCTGGGCCTGGTACAGCCTCGACGACGACCAGTTCGAGGGATACACCAGCCGCAGCAACTTGTTCAATCCCACCACGAAGCAGATGACGGCTCTGGGCAGAGCCTATCGGGACTACACCGCCTCCCTGCCTTAGACGCCTTCGGTGTGGCCCGCGCAGCGCACGGCCTGGTGAACCCTGCCCCCGCCCCTCAGTACTGAGTGAGGCTGCCCTCGATCTTGGCCCTCCTCACCGCATACCGGAACGCGACGAAGCTCAGCGGGAGCAACACCGCAGTGAAGAGCGCCAGCGGCAGCAGGTCTGCCCTGAGGGCGCTTAACCCGTCCCCAAGGAGGATAGCCCGCCGCATGGCGCTGAGCGAGTAGGTCAAGGGTATCAGATAGGAGATAGGCTGAAGCCAGTGCGGAAGCACGCTGATGGGGTAGAGGACACCCCCCAGCAGAGTGGATACACTGCCAAACAGGAATTGGATGGGGTCTCCCTGTTTGAAGACCATGATGAAGCTCGCCGACAGAACCCCGATACCGCTGAAAGCGAGGATGGTCAGGACCTGGACGACGGCCGCCGCCCCAAGGTTGGCGCTGCTCAGATTCACTCCGAAGATCAGCGCACCCAGCAGCAGGTAGAGCAGCACCTGGAATGACGTAAAGGCAAGACTCCACACGCTGGAGGCCAGCAGAATCGTGGAGAGGCGGGTCGGCGTAATCAGCATCGCCTCCAGGGTGCCCATGATCTGCCCTCTGCGGATGGTGCCCGCGAAAGCGCCCATGGCCGTGCTCTGGTAACGCACGAAGGCGATCCCCACCAGGACGAAGGCGAAGTAGTCGCCCCCATACTGCTGCAAGTAAGGGACCGCCGCTTCTCCAAACAGCAGAGCCACGAAGTAGAAGCTGGCTACCGAGAAGAGAATGCCGAAGAACTGCAGGAAGAACGCCAGGCGGTAGCTAACCTGGAGCTTGAAATCCCTGCATATGAAGGCCCAGATCTTCCTCAAACCCGCACGCACATGGGCCTCAAAGCGCGCCGGCAAAGGAACCACTCCCTTCGAGGGTCGGAGATCCCCCCGCAGGTGAAGGGAGCGGGGACAAGTCTGCGCTTCCCTCTCCGGGAGGGACGACCGATCGCTCGTCAGTTCCGCGAAGATCTCCTCCAGGGTGACATCCTCGGCCCTGATCCT
Organism: Anaerolineae bacterium; assembly: GCA_034411995.1. Lineage (GTDB taxonomy): Bacteria > Chloroflexota > Anaerolineae > UBA7937 > B3-Chlor > JAUVXJ01. Next base: position 412,518 of record DAOUME010000026.1, read on the forward strand.
CTTTATCTCACCACCGTTCTCCACGATGGTGCGCAGCACGTCAGAGAGGCTGGACCTGTCTTCCGCCACGCGGAGGTCGAGAACAGCCTCCTCCTCGACGCCCGGCTCGCTAGCCAGGTGCACGACCCTCTCCAGCAGCCCTAACCTGCTGAGGGAGTCCTGGGGCAAACGCGTCACGTGAAGCCGGTACCTGGTCTCGGGCCTGACCAGGTCCTTGAGGTGACCCACCTCGTCCACGACCGTTAGCCGGCCCCGATGCATGATCCCGATGCGGTCACACATCTGCTCGGCTTCGCTGAGCTGATGTGTGACGAGCACAACCGTGTGCCCGCGCTGACGGCAGAGCTCGCGGATCGTCTCCCTCAAGCGCAGGGCAGCGCCAGGGTCCAGGCTCTTAGTGGGCTCGTCCAGAAAGAGAATCTCGGCCTCGTTGAGCAGTCCCCGAGCCAGGGCGAGCCTCTGTTTCATCCCCGCGGAGTACGTGTCGAACCTTTGAGGGAGGACCTCACCCAACCCCAGGAGTTCGGAGAGCTGCCCGATCCTCGCGTCGGCCACACCGCCGGAGAGTCCGTACAGCAAACCGTAGAACCTGAGGTTCTCTTCTCCGGTCAGGCGCCAGTAGAAGCTCCGTTCCTCGCCAGTGACCAGCCCGATCTGCCTGCGCACCCTGTCGCCGTCGCTCAGCGGATAGCCGTTGATCAGGGCCTCCCCTCCATCGGGCACGATCAGCGTGCACAGCAGCTTGAGTAGGGTGGTCTTCCCCGCCCCGTTGGGCCCTAGCAGCCCGAAGAGCTCCCCCCTGTTGACCGACATGGTGACGCCGTCCACGGCCACCACTTCTTCACCCCCCCAGGGAGAGAGCAAACCCCGTAGTCCTTTGTGGCGACGGAATCGCTTCGTCAGCTCCAGCGTCTCGATGCAGGGAGGACAGTCCAACTGTCTTTCCTTGAGGATCGTGGCACTTATGTAAAGCTAGTGCCGGCATGTGCACGCGGAGGTGCTGCAAGACGATTATACCATAGCCCGACGAGGCCCCTCAAGAGCGCGGGACGTCCTGTAGAGGCCGCCGGGCAGCGCCCGTGGGTTGCCACAGTCAACGGGCTGTGATAGAATCGTCCGCATCGGGGACTGGCAGATCAAGCCTCTTGTTATGCCGCCCCCTATGCCTTTGTCTGCCTGGCCTACCTGCCAGCCGCCGTTATCCTGTGGAGAATCGGAGGGAAGAGAGAAAGCGCAGCATGCGTGGACGCCGCCAACTCCTGAGCAGGATGGCGCTGGCTTCGATCATCTGCCTGTACTTCCTCCTGGGCTTCGCCTACGCGGTGGAGACCCCCAGGTGGCAGACACCCGACGAGCCCGCCCATTACAACTACGTGGCTTACCTGGCGGAGAACCGGCTCTTCCCCGTGCTCCAGATGGGGGACTACCCCCACGAGTATCTGGAGAAGATCAAGGCCGCCGGGTTCCCGCCTGAGATGTCCATCGAGCCGATTCGCTACGAATCTCACCAGCCGCCTCTCTACTACGCACTGGCAGCCGTGGTCTATCGCCTGGCCAGCCCGCTGGGCTTCGAAGGACAGTTTCTTCTTCTGCGCCTCTTCTCAGTGCTGCTGGGCGCGATCCTGCTCTCGGTGGCCTACGCCATCGTAAGGGAGATCTTCCCCCAGGACCTGTTCCTGGCCCTGGTGGCGACGACCTTCATCGCTACGTTGCCCATGCACATCGCCATGAGCGCAGCCATCAACAACGACACCCTGGCCGAGGTCATCCTGGCCCTCGTCGCCTGGCTCTGTCTCAAGGAGATCAAAGTCGGTCTGTCACGACGCCAGACGGTTGGCCTGGGAGTTCTGGCTGCCGTGGCGCTGCTCACCAAGACCACCATCTATGCGCCGGCGGCCCTCCTGCCGCTGGTGGCCCTGGCAGCGAGGGCACGGCGAGGGCGGTGGCACACCTCCCTGAGGAAGCTAGGGGTTGTGTTCGGCCTGGGTCTCCTGCTCTCTGGTTGGTGGTTCATGCGCAACGTCTTGACCTACGGCGACCTGGACCTCTTCGCCTGGCATCGCCACGACTCCATCGTCGTGGGGCAGCCGACCACGGTTGGTTGGATCACCCAGCACGGCCTGGCTCGAACGGTGCAGGACTTCTTCCTGGTCTCGTTTCGCAGCTTCTGGGCCCAGTTTGGCTGGATGGGCGTGCTCATCGATTCCCGGCTGTACCTGCTCCTGGCGGTCGTCTCCGTGGTTGTCGTCGTGGGCTTCGTCCTCTGGCTGATCCGGATCGCCCGCCATCCTGCCTTGCTCGATCGGTTCCGGCGTTGGGCCCTGCTGCTCCTGCTCCTCGTGTTCTTGCTGGTAGCGGCAGCGCTCGTATCCTACAACTTCAAGTTCGTCCAGCACCAGGGACGGTACCTGTTCCCCGCGTTGGTGCCCATCGGTCTGGGCTTCGCCTTGGGACTCTCTGAGTGGGTCTTCTTGGTGGCACGCGTGATGGGGCGGCTGCCCCTTCCGCGCCGTGCTCACGCTGCGCTCCTTTCCGTCCTCCAGAGCGTAACCTTCTTGCTCCTCTGCCTGGGTTTCGCCCTGTTGGATCTGGGGTGCCTGTACCTCTTCATCGTGCCGCAGTTGCGGGGATGAGCACGAGGCACGACAACCCGTGTCCCCTTACTGAGCTGAACTCTCATCCGCTGACACGCAGGCTGCGCTACTGAGCACTGAACATGCTTCTCGCCCCAGCGCCGCAGGATTCCAGGAGCTTTGGCCCGCCGCAGCCAGCTATGCTATAATGGACGCCCGGGAGGAAGGAGAGATGACCGAGCGCAGCAAGTGCAAAGGGACCTTCTCCATCGTGGCCTACGATCCCGAGAAAGAGGAATGGGGCATCGGGGTGCAGTCCAAGTTCCTGGCCGTCGGTTCCGCCGTACCGTGGGCCAGGGCTGGAGCGGGAGCCGTGGCGACCCAATCCTGGGCCAATACCTCCTACGGGCCCAGGGGCCTGGCCATGATGGAGGAAGGCGTGCCCGCCGACGAGGTGATCGCCTGGCTCACGGAGGAGGACAAAGACCGGGCTTTGAGGCAGGTAGGCGTGGTGGACGCCCAGGGCAACGCGGCGGCCTTTACTGGGGCGGAGTGCTTCGACTGGGCCGGACACATCGTTGGTGAGCACTACACGTGCCAGGGCAACATCCTAGTCAGTGAGGACACCGTGAAAGCCATGGCTGAGACCTTCGAAAGGACGCCAGGCGCGCTCGCCGATCGCCTTCTGGCCGCCCTGCGAGCCGGGCAGGAAGCGGGCGGTGACCGCAGAGGCAAGCAGTCGGCGGCCATCCTGGTGGTCAAGGACAAGGGTGGATATGGTGGCTTCAACGACCGGTACATGGACCTCAGAGTCGACGATCACACCACTCCCATTGAAGAGCTCGCCAATCTGGTGAAGCTGCATAGCCTGTACCTGGGGGAGACGGATCCCGACAATTTGGTGAAGATCGAGGGAGCAGTGGCGAAGGAGATCCAGGAGGTACTCGTCAAGACCGGCTATTACCAGGGTCCAGCCACCGCCACCTACGATGCGACCACCAAGAAAGCCCTGAGGGATTTCGTGAGCACCGAGAACCTGGAGGAGCGCTGGCGTGACGACGACCTCCTCGACGGCGTGATCCTGGACTTCATGCGCGAGCGCTTCTGAGTCCAAGAAAGATCCAATTCGTGTCCAGTATTGAGGCCAAAAAAGTCAGGTCACGGACAGCCGTCAGGCTCCAGAGGGTGGGGGCGCTGCTGGTCGTGATCCTGATCACGCTCGGCGCGCTGCTCTTCCGCGAGCGCCTGGTGGAGTACGAGAGATACGGCTACATCGGCGTGTTTTTCACCATGCTCGTGGGCAGCGCCACTGTAGTCCTGCCCGTGCCTGGGCTGGCTGTGGTCTACGTGGGAGGAAGCATCTGGAACCCCGTCCTGGTGGGCCTGGTGGCTGGCCTGGGTGACGCCCTGGGGGAATGGACAGGTTATCTGGCCGGATACGCCGGCCAGGGCCTCATCGAGAACGCCGCCATCTACAGGCGGTTTGAGAGCTGGATGCAGCGGAATGGCTTCCTCACCATCTTTGTCCTTTCCGCCGTTCCCAACCCCTTCTTCGATCTCGCAGGCGTCGCTGCCGGGGCCTCTCGATTCCCCATCAAATGGTTCTTTCTGGCCACGTGCATGGGCAAGACGATCAAAGACACAGCCGTGGCTCTCGCTGGGTATTACTCGCTTCCCTTCTTCGCCAACGCCATCTTGCCAGGTCTGGCGAACCTGATGCAATGAGTCCATCAGAAGGCAACACTTGTTTTCGCCTTCGCGGGCTCCTGGTACGATAAGCTAGAGTAGACGTGGGCACACCATGAAACAGTGGCGTTTTTGGCTGGGCGTAGTCATCAGCCTGGTCTGCCTGGCACTCGTCCTGTGGAGGATAGACTATCACGAGGTGCTGGATGCCCTCCGTGAGGCGAACTACGCCTGGCTCATACCAGCCGTGCTCCCCTTCGCGGGCACCATCGCCAGCAAGGTCCTGCGCTGGCAGCTCCTCTTTCCAGGCGATCACACCAGGATCCGCCGCGGAAGACTCCTCTCTGCCCTCATGATCAGCTACGCCCTCAACACCATTCTCCCCGCCAGATTGGGAGAACTGGCCCGGGCGTACGTCATCGGAGAATCGGAGAACCTGAGCAAATCGCTGGCTTTCTCCACCATCGTGGTGGAGAAGGTCCTTGACGTTCTCACCTTACTCCTGTTTCTGGTGCTGCTCCTGCCCTTCGTAGTGCTGCCCTCCTGGATTCAGCAGTCAGCGATGGTTCTGGCACCCGTCTTCATCTGCCTCTTCGTCATCATCCTGGCCCTGGCCTATCAGCGGAGGCGCACCCTCGCCGTCATACACCACATCGCCGATCGTGTTCCGCATCTTGGAGTCCAGCGCCTGCTGACGTCGCTGGACTCGGCGCTGGCCGGTTTCGACGCGCTTGGCTCCCTGCGCACGAATCTCGTGCTCTGGGCCTGGTCCGTCGCGGTGTGGCTCACCAGCGGGCTGTTCATGCTTCTAGTCATGTTCGCCTTTCACATCGACGCCCCGCCGGCCGCAGCCTTCCTGCTGCTCTGCGTCACCAGCCTGGGAATGACCGTGCCCTCGTCACCAGGCTACATCGGGGTATACCACTGGCTCGTGGTAAGCACCTTGCAGGTCTTCGGCGTCGAGCGCGAACTGGCCCTCAGCTTCGCCTTTGCCCTGCACGCCATCACCTTCCTGCCCCTCACACTGCTGGGCATCTTCTACATGATGCGAGAGAACTACTCTCTCCAGAGGATCGAGGAAGGCGCTCTGGGCGGCCGAGGCTAGGGTGAAGAGCCTCGACCCTCGCGCATGCTTTCGGGTCAAGCGTCGGGATGAGACCCGAGTGTAGAACCCCATCAGTCACCGCCCGAACGCCAAGGTGTTGTGTATATTGGGCGCAGCCCGGCAGAGTCTGCGAGGGATCGGGCCGCTCGGACAGTCGTACAGCAGATCCTGCGCCACTCATCCGGCACTGTCTCAGTCGTGGTCTTTCATGCCTTTGCTCCACAGTTTTGCGATCGCGCGCGAACTGAGTTAGAATATAAAGGTCGGTTATGACAGAAAAGAGGTTGTCCCTATCCGAGTTGCAGGGCAAAGCGCGATGCCTGCGCTGCCACATTATCGGCATGACCGCCACTGCTGGCTCCGGTCACCCTGGTGGCTCCCTATCCTCCGCGGACATCGTAGCTGCCCTCTACTTCGGTGTGATGCGCCACGATCCCCAGCGCCCACACTGGGAAGACAGAGACCGCTTCGTCCTCAGTAAGGGACATGCCGCCCCGGTTCTCTACGCCGCTCTGGCTGAGAGCGGGTATTTCCCCCGAGAGCTCCTCTACCGCCTCCGCAAGTGCGACAGCCCTTTGCAGGGTCATCCAGACATGGGGTTGTTGCCCGGCGTAGAGGCCTCGACCGGATCGCTGGGACAAGGGCTCTCCATCGCCAACGGCATGGCCCTGGCCGGGAGGCTGGACGGCAAAGACTATCGGGTCTACGTACTCCTGGGCGACGGAGAAGTGGACGAGGGCCAGGTCTGGGAGGCAGCCATGGCCGCTACCCACTACAAGCTGGACAGCGTGACCGCGATACTGGATCGCAACCGGCAGCAGATCGACGGCTGGACCAGGGACGTGATGGGGCTGGAGCCCCTGGCCGACAAGTGGCGTGCCTTCGGGTGGCATGTCTTGGAAGCTGATGGCCACGACATGCAAGCCATCCTAGAGGCACTGGCGGCAGCTCAGCAAGTCAAGGGGCAACCCAGCATCGTCATCGCCCATACAACCAAAGGCAAGGGCGCTTCCTTCATGGAGAACAACCTGCGCTTCCACGGGAACGTGCCTGACCGGGAGGAGATGGACCGGGCCCTTGGCGAAGTGAGAACCGAGGAGAGGTGCAAGGTTTGTGACGTACGGTATCCAGGCCCGTGCTAAGACAGCCAAGAAACAGGATACACTCGACAGACCAGAGGGCAACTTACGATTGGTAGAACTGGTTTCCACCCGGGAGGCTTACGGCCAGACCCTTCTCGAACTGGGACGTGAGAACGAGGACATCGTAGTTCTCGATGCGGATCTCTCCTCGTCAACGAAGACCGGGCTCTTCGCTGCCGAGTTCCCCGAACGGCATTTTGAGATGGGCATCGCCGAAGCCAACATGATCGGCACCGCAGCCGGATTGGCCACCTGCGGCAAGATCCCCTTTGCGAGCACCTTTGCTGTCTTCGCCACCTGCCGCACCTTCGACCAGTTGAGAATGTCGGTGGCTTACCCCTCCCTCAACGTGAAGGTGGTCGCCACGCACGGAGGCATTAGCGTGGGCGAAGACGGCGCTTCACACCACGCTATCGAAGACGTGGCGCTGGCGTGCGCCCTGCCCTACTTCACAGTGCTCGTGGTTGCCGACGCGGTCGAGACCAGAGAAGCCGTCCGCGCCGCGGCGGAGCACGTCGGCCCCGTCTATCTGAGACTGAGCCGACCAGCAGTCCCCGCCATATACCACGAAAGCTGTGACTTCGTCATCGGCAAGGCCATCAAGCTCCGTGATGGGAAAGATGCCACCATTATCGCCAATGGGCTCATGGTCTCGCGCGCGTTGCAGGCTGCGGGCCTGCTGTCAGAACAAGGGATCTTCACCAGGGTCCTGGATCTGCACACCGTCAAGCCCCTGGACGTGGAAGCCGTCCGAGAGGCGGCTGAGGACACGGGAGCCATCGTCACCGCAGAGGAGCACCTGCTTCACGGAGGCCTGGGAAGCGTGGTCGCCCAGACAGTCGCGGAGTCTCGTCCCGTGCCCCAACGATTCGTGGCCATACGGGACCGGTATGCACGTTCCGGAAAGCCAGACGAGCTTCTGGAGATGTACGGCCTCACCTCACAGCACATCGCCAGTGCGGTCAGAGAGGTCATGAAGGAGAAATGATCTCCCGGGAGCCTTCACGGTGAGAACCTGAATGGGCGCTATGGAGAGACTGCTGGAACAGAAGCAAGAGATGCTGCGCTGCAACCGCTGTGGTTACTGCCAGGCAGCCTGCCCGATCTACGACGTCCTTCGACGGGAGCCCGTGACCGCCCGTGGCAGGATACAACTGCTGCGGGCGGTGAGCGAAGGCAGACTGCCCTTGTCAGACACCGTCAGCCGTCTGGTGTACGACTGCACTGATTGCCAGTCCTGTCTCGTGAGTTGCCCGGGTGGAGTGCACACCAGTGAGATCTTCGGCGCCGCCCGGGAGCTGCTGGCTGAGAGCGACTACCTGCCCGACAGCTTGGTGGAACTGGAGCGGCGCGTCAGGTCATCGCACAACATCTCCGACGAGCCAGCCGAAAGCCGTCTGCTGTGGGCGGAGAACTTGGAGGACAGGCCGGAAGGTCTGGTGGGCAAAACGAGCGCCGAGGTGGTGCTCTTTACCGGCTGCGTGTCCGCCCTCTTCCCCATGGCCTATGGCATCCTCCAGGATCTGGTGGAGATTTTGCAGGTAAGCGGAGTAGACTTCACCACCCTGGGCGGGGAGGAATGGTGCTGCGGGTATCCTCTCCTCTCTGCTGGCCTGCCCGTCTCAGACCTGGTGGAGCACAACCTGGAGTCGGTGAGAGCTCTGGGCGCAGAAACCCTGGTCACTACGTGCCCTTCCTGCTACCACATGTGGAAGCACGAGTATGCACCAGATTTCGTCCAGGTGAAACACTCCACCGAGTCTCTGGCTGAGTTGGTCGAGGCGGCAAGAGTGCCCCTGCGGACACTGGAGATGCGGGTCACCTACCACGATCCCTGCGACCTGGGCAGAAAGAGCGGCGTCTACGATGCACCCCGTCGCCTTGTCCAGGCCATACCTGGAGTGGAATTGGTGGAGATGGAAGACAACCGAGATGCCGCTCTCTGTTGTGGTGGCGGGGGCAACCTGGAGTCGCTCAGCCCCGACCTTTCGAGAGCGGTAGCCAGGCGGCGACTGGAACAGGCACAGGAAACGGGAGCACAGGTCATCGTCAGCGCCTGCCAGCAGTGCGAACGCACCCTGACCATGGCCGCTCGCCGCGAAAAGATCAGGATCAAGGTCTTGGACGTCGTCCAGTTGTTGCACCTAGCACTGTCGAAAGAGAATGCCCCGGACTGAAGAGACGCGATGACCACGTTCGATCCTCGTCTGCTGAACAACGAAGCGACCAGGGCACAGCGCCAAAGGATCTTGCCCATCCTCGAGGCGGCCCTTCAGGCCGTGGACCCCATCGCGGCCATCAGGCAGCAGGTGCACCTGGAGGGAAGCAGGCTGCTCGTCGGCGAGCGCACGTACGACCTGGCGAGCTACCAGAACATCTATGTCGTTGGCGGCGGCAAGGCGGGCGCCTCTATGGCCAGGGCCACTGAGGAGATCCTCGGTGATCGCGTCACGGCTGGGGTGATCAACACCAAGTACGGGTACCGTGCCGACACAAGGATCGTCCGCATCAACGAAGCAGGTCACCCCCTTCCAGACGCAGCCGGCATGGCTGGTGCCAGGCAAATGGTAGATCTGGCCAGGCAGGCCTCGGAAGGCGACCTGATGATCTGCCTCATCTCGGGAGGCGGGTCGGCTCTCATGACTCTGCCCGTCGAAGGAGTGAGCCTGGCGGACATGGAGGCCCTCACCTCGGCCCTCCTGCGGTGTGGTGCCACCATCAACGAAATCAACACCATCCGCAAGCACCTCTCCCAGATCAAGGGTGGCAACCTGTCTCGCGCCGCCTATCCCGCCGAGGTGGTCTCTCTCATCCTGTCCGACGTGGTGGGCAATCCTCTGGACGTCATCGCCTCTGGGCCCACCGTCCCCGACTCCAGCAGCTTCGCCCAGGCCTGGGAGATCGTGGAAAGATATGACCTGGTGGCCGAGCTGCCCGAGCCCATCATCCAGCGGCTCCGTGCCGGCCAGGACGGCGACGTCCCCGATACCCCGAAGGAGGGAGACCCTCTCTTCGGCAGGACGTATAATCTGATCATCGGCAGCAACGAGATCGCAGCTCGGGCCGCTCTCGCTCAGGCCGAAGCTCGTGGATTCCACACCTTGCTGCTTTCCACCTTCGTGGAAGGTGAGGCCCGCGAGGTTGCCCACGTCTTCTGTGCCCTCGCCAAGGAGATCCTCCACTCAGGCCAGCCTCTTCCGCAGCCAGCCTGTGTGGTAGCCGGTGGAGAGACCACTGTCACCATTCGGGGCCAGGGCCTGGGGGGACGCAACCAGGAGTTGGCCCTGGCAGCCGCCATTCAATTGGATGGTCTCCACGACACCGTGGTTGTAGCCCTGGCCACCGATGGCACCGACGGGCCCACAGATGCCGCCGGGGCCATCGCCGACGGCTCGACATTGCCTCGGGCGCGGGACAAAAAGTTGTTGGCCAGGGACTACCTGGCCAACAACGATTCGTACCACTTCTTCGATCAGTTAGATGACCTGCTGATCACCGGCCCAACCAACACCAACGTCAACGATCTGACTTTCGTCTTCGTCTTCTGATCGCGTGGGTGCAACGGCCGGTCGACCCCTTCGGTCTTCTGACCTACTCCACGTACGGGAACGTTGAGCCTCCCACGGGCAACACGATCACCTCGGCCCTGGCGTACTTCTGCGCCACCTGGGCAACGGCCTCCTGGACAGAGGTGGCGTGCTTGATCTCCATGTCTGCCAGTTGCTGCTTGGTGAGCCCCTCGGTCACCACCACCAGGCTCTTGGTGGACAGCAGCTTGCGCAGTCGCGACGCCATGGGGCCACCCGTCGTCGACGCCTTGCCCTCGTCGATCCAACGGACCACCTCCTCTGAGTCGGGCTTCTGCGACAGCGTTTCGTACATCATAGGGCCCGCCCCATCGGGGCAGGCGGAAAGCAGGATCACCGTGCCGCCGTCTTTCGTGACGTCGTCCGCCAGCAGAATCGACTTCCCCGACTGGATGAGGTCCGTCTCCAGCGGGAACGCCGAAGTGATGGTCACATCCGCCGCCCTGGGAACCGGGGCACCATAGACGTCGGTGAGCCCCTTGATGGCCTCCCTCTGCGCGGCCTCCACTTCACCCACGAAGAGCTTGTAGATTCTCTTCTCAGCATTGAGCAAGCAATCGATCTTCATGTCGAGGCCCACCAGTCGCGCCGCCTCCAGCATGTCCTCCCAGACCGGGTTACCGTCCGTCATCCCCTGGGTGCTGCCGGGCTCGGCCATCAGCACGTGATTGTGCCTGATCGTATCCCTGCCGCAGATACCAGGCAGGGCGATCTTGGGGCCACCACCGTAGCCGGCAAAATAGTGGGGATTGATGGTGCCGATTCCGACACTGAACCCGGCCTCGACGACCTTGCGGTTTGACCAGCAAGGGGTCCCGCGGCTCGTACTCCCCACGTTGACCAGGTTGGCCTTGTCGTCGGCGTCGTGGATGCTGACCTTGACTCTGCGCACCACCTCGTCGCCCAGTTTGGCTTTGATCTCGTCCGGAGCCGTCTTGCGGTGGGTCCCCCTGCCGATGATGACCTCGATGCTCTCGTCACCGATGCCCAGCGCGTTCAGTTCGTTGATCAGAGGCAAGACCACCTCGACCACGGGGGATGGGCGAGTCTGATCTTCACTGATGATCACCGCTTTCTTGTTCTCCAGCGATCCCACGATCTCGGCTAGTGAGGCCATTCCAAAGGGGTTTCTCAGACCCTCCCTCACCAACTCCTCGACGCTCTCGGCAGCGGGCACGTCCCGGGGTTCGCTCATCGCCAGGAGCTTCCAGCCGTCTGGAAGCTCGAAGGTCAGAGCTTGATTGTCGTAGTGTCCCTTAGCCTTCTGCCCCATGATTCGTGAACCTCCACTCTGTGCACCGTCGTGCACCATATTGCTGCTCTGAGATTATCCCACATACAGGCAACAGAGTCAACCGCCTGGCGCAGCAATCGGCCAGACCCTGCTCCCATAGCCCAGCGAACCACCTATCCCCCATCTTCCTCATCTCTCACAGGGAAGCGCGGCAGTATCACAGCCTCTTCGGCGACGAGTACCTTGTCACCGGTGGTCAACGCTCTCTTGTCCTTCTCGGCCTTAGCTGTCTCTCCTGCAGGCATAGGGAAGATCCGTAACTCCGTGCCCTCGCGAGTGTGTTTCCTGCTTACGTAGGCCAGTCCCAACTGGTACCCCTCCACGTCGAGAGAGCAACTGGTCACTGCTCCCATGTACTCCCCGCGGCGCGACACGACCACGTCCCCAGGTCTGATGGCCCTGATCCCTTTCTCCCTCATGCGGAAACGAACGATCTCCATGGTCCTCTTGCTTTCGCGCTCCAGGTGGGCTTCCCTACCTACGAAGTACGGCTTGTGCAGCTTGACGTAGGGAGCAAAGCCAGCCCCGGTGGGAGAGATATCGTGGTCGCCAGCAAGCTCGTGACCGTACAAAGGTAGCCCCGCCTCGGTCCTCGTGGAGTCACGCGCCCCTAAACCTACAGGCTTGACCCCTAAATCCTCCCCGCGCTGAAGTATGAGGTTCCACAACCTGGGCGCGTCATCGGGATGCAGGTACAACTCATAGCCGACGTCCTCTCCCGTGTAACCCGTCCTGGCCACTATGGTCTTGATCCCCGACAACTCGGTCTCCATGAAGTCTGTCCGCCTGATCCTGGCCAGGCTACTCCTGACCAGCGGGTCATCGGTAAGCCTCTGGATTATGGCCAGCGAGGTGGGACCCTGGAGGGCTACATCCACGCGTCGATCATCGCCGGATGCTGGATCCTTCAAATCCCTGATGGTCACTTCGCCCTCTATCTCCTTGTCCGGATGCTTGCGGTCTATCACGTAGCGGCGGGAATTCACCGCCCGCAGCCACGCCAGGTCCTTGTCCGCGTTGGCAGCGTTGACCACCACCATGTACCGGTCGGCTGCACGGCGATAGACCATGATGTCATCGATCACGTGCCCATCCGGGTCCAGCATGGCGGAGTAGTGAGACTGCCCATCTTCCAACCATCGCACGTAGTTGGTGCTCACCAGATCCAGGAAACTGGCTGCGTGCTCGCCCGCTACCTCGAGCACTCCCATGTGAGCCACGTCGAACAATCCCGCAGCCTGCCGGACCGCGCGGTGCTCCTCCAGCACCGTGGTGTACCAGACGGGCATCTCCCAGCCCGCGAAGGGGATGATCTTGCGCGTGAGCTGGCAATGCTCCTCGAAGAGCGGCGTGCGCTTCAGTTCCCCACCCTCCTCCTTCCAGACGAACTCCTCTTTCTGTACCTTGGGCCGTAGTTCGTCCAGCACACTCTCGCCCACGAAGTAGGTCTTGGCCAGATCGAACAGGGAAGCGTGGCCGCTCTTCCACAACGAGGCCCCATCGGGCCTCTTCTCCCCAGCCCCGTACGATGGCAACCCGGCTTCCAGACGCAGGGCATCTCTGGCTGCCACACCCGCCGGCCTGGCCCCGGCCTCCAGCAACGCGCTCCAGACCGCTGCTGCGCTGCCCGGGTGCACGACCAGCTCGTACCGGGGTTGGCCTCCCGGCAGATCGTTGCGGTGCACCATCACCTCCACGCCATGCAGGTCGGTTCGCGCGAAAGTGGCGTTCTTCGGCTCCGGCAACGAGCACCCGGCCCTTTCCAGGACGCTCCAGGATTTCGGTCCGTGCAACCCCAGTGCGACTCTCCGTGCAGGCAGGTCCAGGACCTCAGCCAGATCGTTGACTACTGCCGGTCCCTGCACCTTCTTGAAGATGTCCTCGTTGTCGAAGACGACGTAGCAGTCCGATAGTCCACGCAGCCACGCCTTCACTCTTTCTCTGTTAGGGGCATTGGTGAACAGCAAATATCGCTCCCGACCGCGCTCGTCGGTGGCCAGTCGCAGGACAGACACGTCGTCGATGAGAACGCCGTCCTTGTCCAGGAGAAACGACCGCTGGCTCGAGTGGGGCGTCAGCGCGGCCACATTGTTGGTGCTCGCTTCCTGAAGGAAAGGCCGCGCCCTGGCGCCGCTCACCTCCAGGATCCCGATGTCACTCAGGTCGAAGACGGCGGCACTCTGCGTGGCTGCCTCCAGTTCTGCCTTGTCGTCTCCATAGCGGACAGGCACCTGCCAGCCGTGCCTTTCCGCCAGCTCGGCTTTCAGTTTGCGATGCTCGTCTACGAGCGGGCCAACCTTGGCCCGCGATGGTCTGGGGAGCCAGAAGTAGTGCGGATACCCGTCCCATCGCGTGTCCCGCTCTACGCCCGCCCGGGCAGCCAGTCCGGCGACCTCGGCCTTCAACTCCTCCAGCAAGTAGAGGTCCACCTTGCCGCGCGGAAGATCACCTGTGATACCAGTATACTGGAACGGCCTGATGTTCACGAGGACCTTGTGGATGATCCCTGCCAGATCGTCCATATCCTCAGGCCCCAGACCTCGCTGAGTCACCCAGGGCGTGCCCAGACGGATGCCGCTGGCATCGGCTGCGCTTTCGTCCCCCGGTATGGTGTTCTTGTTGGTCACCAGACCGCAAAGCTCGAGAATGCGCGCAGCGATCTCTCCCTTCAGGCGATAGCCGGTATCGGTCTCGATGGCGTTGAGGTCGATGACCAGGAGGTGGGTATCCGTGCCACCGTAGGCCAGCCGCAGACCGCGCTTCTCCAACCCCGCCGCCAGAGCCGCGGCGTTCTCCACGATCATCCGCTGGAGATGCCTGAACTCCTCGATCTGAGCCAGCTTGAAGGCCACCGCCATGGCGGCAAATTTGTTCACGTGGGGGCCGCCCTGCTCCCCCGGGAAGACCGCATTGTCTATCCTCTTGGCGTGGTCCTCGTCAGTCGTCATGATCACCGCCCCGCGAGGACCACACACCGTCTTATGGGTGGTGAACGTGATCACGTCGGCATAACCCACAGGGCTGGGGTAGACACCGGCGATGACCATCCCAGCCGGGTGAGCTATGTCGGCGAACAGTATGCATCCCCCAGGCACGGAGTCGGCAATCTCCCTGAACTTCTTCCAGTCCGGCGCCCAGGGATAGGAAGTGTAACCAGCGATGATCATCTTGGGCCGGTGCTCGATCGCCAACCTCTTGATTTCCTCGTAATCCAAGCGCTCGCTACGCTTGTCCACCTCGTAGGACACGATCCGGTAGTTCTTCCCGGATCGGTTGTACTCACTCCCGTGAGTGAGATGCCCTCCGTGGGCCAGGTTCATCCCCATCACCGTGTCCCCCGGCTCCACCATAGCATCGTACACAGAGTTGTTGGCTGCCGCACCAGACAAGGGCTGGACGTTGACGAAGATCTGATCGGGGCCCATCTCTTCGGTGGCAAAGCACTGCGCGCAGCGTCTCCGAGCCAGCGTCTCCACAAAATGCACGTAGTCGCAGCCCTTGTAGAATCTGCGATCACCATACCTGCGGTAGTAGGCGAGCTGGTGATCGAAATCCACCAGCAAATCCTCGTCGTCTCTGGTCATCCGCGGCGGCGGATACCCCTCCGCATAGACGTTGGTGAACACGGAGCTCAACGCCTGTCTTACGGGCAGCGAAGCGAAGCTCTCCGAAGGGATGAGGATCAGCCTCCTGGCCTGGCGTTCCTCCTCGAACTGGATGAGAAGATCGATGTCGGGGTCAACCTCTGAGATCTCGCGACGAATCAAGAAGTCCTCACCATGGTCTGGCATATCCGTTCCTCAAACAGGTCATCAGTTGCTGCACGGTGCGTCACAGGACAACGCTCAGTCCTCCACGATGCGCCAGTACTTCATCTCCTCCTCCATGCGGTCCTTCATCTGCTCAGCCAGGCTCTGGGGTACCTTCACGTACATCGCGGTGGCCTCCACCGCCACAGAGCCGTCGCGGAGACGAAGTTCCCCACGTCCCTCCACTGCACGACTCCTGACCCGCGTGATTTCGCCCACCAGCGTCAGTTCCTCGCCAACCGGCACCGGCTGGCGGTAGCGCATGTTTGCCCTGGCTGTCATCATCCATGGCGAGGAGTCATCGAGCTCCATGGCTGCGCGGCCAATGACCTCATCCAGCAACGCAAACGTGATGCCGCCATGGAGTACACCAGGATAGCCCTGATGCTCCTCCTTCGCGATGAAGCTGGCCCAGACGCACTTACCATCTCCCTCGAAGATGATCTTCAAGCCTATCGGGTTCTGCATGCCACATACGAAGCACATGCGCGAATTGGGCTGTCGTCGTCTCATCCGGCTATCCTATCCTCGGCCTCCGGACCGCTCCCAGACTTCAGGAACTTGCGCTCGACTCAAGCGTATCTGCCCACCACCAGGCACGCGTCCTGCCCGCCTAGACCGAAAGAATTGGAGAGCGCGACATCGACCTCAGCCTCTCGGGCCACATTGGGAACGTAGTCCAGATCACATTCGGGATCCGGTGTCGTGTAGTTGATGGTGGGATGAATCACTCCGTGCTCGATGGTCAGGGCGCAGACTATGGTCTCCACGGCGCCGGCGCCGCCGAAGAGGTGCCCGATCATGGACTTGGTGGAGCTGACAGGCACCCGGTACGCGTGCTCGCCAAAGACCCTCTTGATGGCCAGGGTCTCCATGGCATCATTCAGTATGGTGCCCGTCCCGTGGGCGTTGATGTAGTCTACGTCCTTCGGTCCCAGCCCAGCGTCTTCCAGCGCCCAACGGATAGCCCGTGCCGCCCCCTCGGCCTCGGGATCGGGAGCCGCCAGGTTGTAGGCATCAGAGGTTGCAGAGTACCCAAGAACCTCCGCATGGATGTGAGCGCCCCTGGCGAGAGCATGCTCCAGGTTCTCCAGAACCAACATCCCGCAGCCCTCCGAGCAAACGAACCCGTCTCGATCTTTGTCGAAGGGTCGCGATGCCCCCTGGGGATCATCGTTCCTGGTAGAAAGACCGCGCATGGCAGAGAACCCGGCCAATCCCAGTTCGCCGCTAGAACTTTCTGTGCCCCCCGCGATCATCAATTGCGCTGCTCCGCGCCGCACGACCTCGGCCGCCTCCCCCACCGCCTGCAGTCCCGCTGCACACGCGGTAGTCACCGTGTTGTTATATCCTTTCAGTCCATAGATGTGAGAAACGTGAAACGCGGCTATGTTGGGGACCATGGTCACCAGGTAGAAGGGCGAGATGCGCCTCCCGGCAACCAGGTTGCGCACCGCCTCGTCCGTGGCGTCCAGGCCGCCGATGGCCGTTCCGATCAGGACCCCGATCTGCTCCGGATCGAGGTCCTCCAGCCTCAGCCCGGCATCGTCCAGCGCCTGCCTGGTGGCAGCCACGGCAAACTGGCAGAAGCGCTCCATCCTCCTCGCCTCTTTGTACCCCATGTAGAGCGTGGGGTCGAAATCATCGACCTCGCCCCCGATCTTCGTAGGGTAGTTGCTGGCATCTATCCTGGTCAAGAGATCTATCCCGGAGCGTCCTTCCACCAGCCCTTTCCACGTATCCTCTGCGTTGAGACCCAGGGGTGTAATGGCCCCCATGCCCGTGATCACCACCCGCTGCCGGATCCTCAACTGTTTCAACAGACGTCTGATCCTTTCCTCGCCGAAGGGCGCCTCGGGTGGGCCTCCCTCCATCTCCTGGAGCTGCGCACGCAGAGCCGCCCGCACCTCTAGAGGAAGCTGCCGCAGTTCCCGCGAGAAATCGAGCATCGGAATCGCCTCCCTGTTCACCTCAATGTCATCACAGGCTCAGTGCCGCGAGACGATCCTCGATCGCGGCCAGCGTTCCGCCTGTAATCGCCGCCCGGGCAGCCCCGATCCCACTCTTGATCGCCCTCGAGTTCGAACGACCGTGACCCACCAGAACCACGCCGTTCACCCCCAACAGAGGCACTCCGCCGATCTCCGAATAGTCCAGTATTCTCCTCGCCCTTCGGAATGCGGGCTTGGCCAGGGCGCCCCCCAGGGCGGTCAGCGCACTGCTCCTGATCTCGTCCTCAATCACTCCGGTCAGGAACTTGGTCAAGCCTTCCGACAGTTTGATGATCACGTTGCCGGTGAGCCCGTCGGTCACTACGACGTCGGCGAGACCGTCGGGGATATCCTTGCCTTCTACGTTGCCCACGAAGTTGAGCTGGCTTTCCTTCAACAGCCCGTAGGCCTCCTTGACCAGGGTACTGCCTTTGCCTTCTTCCTCTCCATTGGACACGATACCTACTCGCGGCTCCGCCATACCCAAAGCCGTTTGGGCATAAGCGCTGCCCATGATGCCAAACTGCAACAGCCATTCCGGCTTACAGTCGGTATTGGCACCCACGTCAAGCATGACACAGTGACCCTTCCTGGTGGGATAGATAGCGGTCAAGGCCGGCCGCTTGATCCCCTTCATGCGACCTAGACGGAACAGGGCTGCCGCCATCACGCCGCCGGAATTCCCCGCGGAGTAGAAACCGTCGACCTCGCCATCCTTCAGCAGGTTCATGCCCACCACCATGGATGAGTCTTGCTTCGCCTTCGCCGCCGTCGCCGGTTCATCCTCCATGCCGATCACCTCGCTGGCATGTACGATGGGGAGCTTCAACCCGGATACGTCGTGTTTCTCCAGCTCGGCCTCAAGGACCTCCTTCTGGCCCACCAAGAATACTTCCACACCAAACTCGCGAGCGGCCCACGTAGCTCCTTCCACCGTCACCTGCGGGGCGTGGTCACCACCCATGGCGTCCAAAGCGATTCTCATACTCCCCCCTTTGCCATCTCCCATACCGTGCGTAGCCGACGCCACTGCGGAAGTGCCCTCCGGCCACCCCCAGGTCTCTCTCAGTACGCCCGCTGAGGTCCGTGGCCCATGAGATACCCGGCCCGGCCAGCCGCGCCTGCCAAGGCGAACCGCCTCTTGCTCCAGGAGTCCTTACAGCCCTCCACCCCACTCGCCGTGATCCAGGCCTGGTTTCCCGAGCCGATGAGTTCCCCGCTCGCTCACAGCACCTATCTCGGTTGGTCAGTATCATCGTGCTGCCGTGGAAGACGCCCAGCCCCCCCGAGAACTGGCACGGCGCCCTGCGCACGTTGCGGGCTGGGCGTTGGCCGCCCGCAGGGCTTGCCGAGACCTCGCGGCCCGCCCTCTACTCACGGGGGGAGACTGGCCAGACGGGGGAGCCATGCAGGACCATCACCGGCGCTAATTATAGGAACGCGTACACTAGACGTCAAGTGACCACGCCCCGGACGCAGCCCACTGACGTTCAGGGCCCGCCATTGCTCTTCAGTCCGGCTCCGGCTCTACTGAGTCGGGTCACACCGAGCGCTTGACAATCTTCAATAGTTGTATTATTATAAATAGAGTGGTATCGCTTCGGTGCGAATACCGGAATATCCTGAGTACCCCAGGGGATGGTCTGCGTTCTGGCAGGTCTCGGTTGCTGTCCCCACAGTGTTTGGTAGGATAACGGCCGAGATTTTTTCTTGTCAGTGAAGCTCCAGCACATACCGGTGTGCATCAACCGCTGTGTGCTAGTACAAGCCAGGCAGGAGAGGTGGTGATAAGTGACATATGAGCGTCCAACTCAAGCGAGGGGAATCTCAGGATGAGCTGCTAAGGCGGTTCCGCAAGCAGGTTGCGAACAGCGGGATCCTGGGAGAAATCCGAAAGCGACGATGGTTCGTATCCAAGGGCGAGAAGCGTAGAATGCAGCGCAAGCGCGCCATCCGCAAGGCCAGGCAACGGCGCAGCAGAAGAAGGTAGCATCCGCTTGACTCCTGCCGGTTCCCAGTACAGAGGCTCGGTATGGTATTCGCCGACAAAGTCCTCAGATGTGTCTCGTGCGGAGAAGAGTTCGTTTTCAGAGTCGAGCAGCAGAGGGCGCTGGCAGCCCAGGGCGAGGCCATTGAACCGTTGCTTTGCGAGAGCTGTGCGGCTAGGCAACGCGACGGCGAGAGATCAACAGCCGCACTGATGGGCCATGTCAAGTGGTTCAGCATCAGAAAGGGGTACGGCTTCATCACCCGCGACGACGGTGGTGGAGACGTATTCGTGCACCACTCAGGCATCCAGGGGGAGGAATTCAAGGCCCTGTTCGAGGGGCAAGAAGTATGCTTCGAGATCATGAACGAACCCAGAGGGCCAAAAGCAATCAACGTCGTTCCCCAGAAGGACACCTGAACTCAACCTCCTGTATTTGAGGTGATCCGCTGCAGCAGTTAGTGTACTCTGCTGCCCCTCAGAAGACCGCTGAACAAGATCCTCTGAGCGCGCGTGTCGTCATTGAACGACGCGCGGCTGGCGCCGGGACCGGAGATCATCGAGGTACTCCAGCAATGGATGGCAAAGAACGAGAGACGGTCAGAGCAAGGCTGGAAGCAGAGCTTGCTGAGGCAAAAGGGGAACTCGAGCGCCTGGAAAAGAAACTGCAGGTCGAAGTCGAGTATGGCCTCGGCGAGGGCGATCCTATCATCTACGAGCGGGAGATGAACATGGCCCTCCGGCGCCGCGCCAGGAGGAAAGTGTCGTCGCTGCAGGAGGCGCTACGGAGACTGGAGGCGGGCACCTACGGTATCTGTGAACGATGCGGGAAGGAGATCAGCCTCCAGCGATTGGAAGCCCTGCCCGAGGCTCGCCTGTGCATTGACTGCGCTCAGCAGGCAGGAGGCTAGCACAGACCCCTTCGCCGCAGGTACGCCAACACGAACAGACGCCACCAGTTTGGTGGCGTCTTTCTTTTTCGCGCACCCTCACCATGGCGAAGCTCCCACGGCTGCACTCCGTGCTCCGGCTGAGGTTTAAGGTGAGAGATCTTGACAGATCGTTGCGTTATTGGTATAATTGTACTAGTGAAACTAGTATAATGCTGGAGCAGAGATGCAGATCCGTATCGGCCACGACAGTGGGGTGCCCATCTACGCGCAGATCACTGAGCAGATCAAACACCTGGTAGCAACGGGTGTCCTCAAGCCGGGCGACCAGCTACCGACCATCCGTCAACTGGCTGTGGACCTGCGCATCGATCCCAACACTGTGGTCCATGCTTACAGGGAACTGGATTATGAGGGTATCATCTCCACCCAGCAAGGAAGAGGAACCTTCATCAGTGAGCACCCAGATGGCGAGCAACTGAGCCAGCTACGGAGGGAGAGGCTCAACGTGATCATCGGTGACGCCCTCCTCGAAGCTCTCAGCCTCGGCTACTCTGAAGAGGACATCAAGAGCACGTTCCAGGCCCGACTGTCCGAATGGCTCGAACAGAATGCGTCCACAAGCCAGCACGGCAAGGGAGGATGACAGATGTCATTCATGGCGTCCGCAATCCGTAAGAAGGACAAGAAGAAGAAGGCAGAGGCCCAGCCCCAGCGCGAAACGAGACTGGTCAATCCGGTCTCCGTCACCCTCTGCGCGATCATCATCGTGGCTGTGAGTGCCGTGGCTGCCCTGATGGCGAGCCTGAGGATGCCGGAGCTATGGATATCGGCCTTCTCGTGCATCGGCCTCCTCGTGGCGTTCTACCTGCTCTTCGCTCTCAAGATCGCGCAGCAATGGGAGAAGGCCATCGTGCTCCGGCTCGGCAGGTTCCACCGTCTTGCAGGACCTGGACCGTTCTGGATTCTGCCCATCGTGGACAACGTCCCGAGCTGGATCGACCACCGCGTCATGGTCACACCGTTCAACGCCGAACGTACGCTCACCAAGGACACGGTGCCGGTGAGCATAGATGCGGTGCTCTTCTGGGTCGTATGGGACGCCGAGAAAGCGGCTCTCGAGGTCGAGGACTACGAGATAGCCATCGCCTGGGCAGCCCAGACAGCGCTGCGCGACATCATCGGCAGGATGATGCTGTCGGACATCCTCGTCGGCCGGGAGATGATAGACGAGGAACTGCAGCACATCATCGACGAGCGCACCACCCCCTGGGGGATCACCGTCCAGTCCGTCGAGATCCGGGACATCATCATCCCCGAGGAATTGGAGGACACCATGTCGCGCCAGGCTCAGGCGGAGAGGGAGCGACAGGCCAGGGTGATCCTGGGTGAGTCGGAGAAACAGATTGCAGAGAGCTTCCTGGAGGCTGGGAGGACCTACGAGAACCACCCGACAGCACTGCACCTGAGGGCCATGAATATGCTCTTCGAGGGACTCAAGGAAAAGGGAGCCATGCTGATCGTCCCCTCCAGCGCCGTAGACACCATGAACCTGGGAGGACTCGCGGGCCTTGCCGCGTACACAGGCGGCGTTCTCCCTCAGGATGCCGGGGCGAAAGAGGGGGGAGACCAGCCACCCGAAATGTGATCCACCATCTCGCTGCGGAGTCACTGGCCATATCGGCATACGATGGCCAGAGCACCGGGCGCAGGCCAGGCACGTCTCACCCCTTTGCGCCGGGCCGTCTCCCGGCTGCGGAAGGGTGAGCGGATGAGAGCCAGACCACTGAAGATCGGCATCGCTGCCCTGCTCTTCGCCACTTGCCTGGGCTGCTATTTCCTGACCCTCGCACCGACCATCACCTGGGAGCACGATGGCGCCGATAGTGGAGACCTGGTCACCGCAGCCTACACCCTCGGTATCGCTCATCCGCCAGGCTACCCGTTGTTCATCCTGCTGGCCAGGCTCTTCATACTATTGCCTTTCGGCGAGGTGGCATACAGAGTCAACCTGATGTCGGCGGTCCTCGCCGCCAGCGCAGCCACTGTGGTCTATCTGGTCATACTACTACTCCGTCCTCGTGACCTCCCCGCGCCAGGGACGCTCCCCATCGCTGCCGCATCTGCGCTGCTCCTGGGGCTCTCCCGCACCTTCTGGGCCCAGGCCGTGATCGCCGAAGTCTACAGCCTGAACGCCCTCCTGGTGGCCCTACTTATCCTCTTCGTTATCCTCTACAGCCACACTGAAGGGCGAAAGTGGCTCTGGGCCACGGCGCTGGCGCTGGGTCTCGGTCTGAGCAACCACTTCTCGGTGCTCTTGTTCGTGCCTGGCACCCTGTTCCTCATCCTCAAGAGGCGGCGTCCGCAGCCTGCCACCTGTCTGGGAGCGGTGGCCTTCTTCCTGCTGGGGCTGAGCCCGTATCTCTACCTGCCCTTGCGCTCCGCGCAACATCCACCGCTGGTCTGGGGCGACCCTCATACCTGGTCTGGTTTCTGGTGGACCGTGTCGGCCAGAATCTACGGACAGTACTTCCTGGGGCTACCGCTAGCCTACCTGCCGGCGCGCATCACCAGTTGGCTCGCTATGTTGCGCCAGCAGTTCACGTGGCTAGGTTTGGCCCTCGGGCTGGCTGGGGTGTGGGAGCTGTGGGAGGAGAACCGCCAGTGGCTGGTCTACTCCCTGACCTCGTTCGGAGCCGTCGTGATCTACTCGGTCACCTATGACACCACGGATTCCTACGTCTACCTCATACCATCCTACGTCATCTTCACCGTGTGGGTGGCGTGTGGCGCCTGGTACCTGCTTCGGGAAATCTGGCTGCCCTGGGCCACAAGAAGACGGGACCGCGGTTGGAACGGGTCCCGTCTGATCTGGGTTCCCAGCCTGTGCTTATTCTTGCTCCCGGTGCTGGTGGCCCGAACAAACCTGCCAGCGGTGAACCTGAGCGCTGACAGGGAAGCCTACGACTACGCGGCGCAGGTCTTCGCCTCCACCCCTCCCGACGCCGTGGTCCTGGCCGACACGGACGCCCACATCTTCTCCCTGTGGTACGTTCGCTACGTCGTGGCCACCGAGCCAGCGGCGGTTGTCGTGGCCGAAGGTCTCTTTCAGTACCAGTGGTACAGAGACGCGCTGCGCCGTGACCATCCTCAGCTCATCATTCCAGACGGCGAGGGCGATCCCCACGCCCAGATCTTCGGTTTCCTGGAGGCCAACCTGCCCCGACGCCCCATCTACCTCACGGACCGCGAAGACTGGATCCTGGAACGGTACGGGCTTGCCGCCACTGGGACCCTCTACAAGTTGGGGGTGAAAGGATAGGTCACTTCCCATTCACCGCCCGTCGATCTCATCTCTACCAGCAAGCGGGCCACCTTGCCCGTGCCTCCAAGCTTGTAATGCAATATCACCTTGAAGTACTGGTACTCCCCGCGCTGGGCGATGCTGTCGACCTCGATCGCTTCCATCTCCATCTTCTCGCCGCCCAGCAACTCCTTGATGCCCTTGGCGAAATCCACCTCGGAGAGTTTGCGACCCAAGACCATCAGATCGGCGTCGGGGGTCATCCCGTACATGACCCCGTAGTCGCCGTCGGCCATGGCGGTGAAATAGGTGTCCAGCGCCCTCTCCGCTGTCGGACCGAACCGCCGCTGATACCAGGAGTACCCCTGGTAGACTCCTACGGCGATGGCGAAGATCACCACCGCGCCACCCAGCGCGGCGCCCCAAAGCAAGAGACGCTCCCTCATTCTCTACCCTCCATCAGGCGGCTCGCGACGCTTCTTAGCGCCTCCGCTCAGGACTGCGATTGACGCCACGGTGTCTCCTCTCTTGAGGCGCATAACCCGCACACCGCGAGTGGCGCGACCCTGTTGGGTTATGTTCTTCACCTGTGTGCGCAAGACCATGCCCTTGGATGTGATCAGGGTTACCTCCTCCCTCGGCTCCACAACCTTGGCGTCTGCAATGCTGCCCACCTCATCCAGCCGTTTGGCATCTATGGTCAGCACGCCCTTTCCGTAGCGGCTCTGGACTGGATACTCGGCGAGTTCCGTCCGTTTGCCAAAGCCATTCTCTGTCACCACCAGCAGGTTGGCCCTGGGTCGGACCACATCCATCGCTGCCACCCGGTCTTTGCCCTCGAGTCTCACAGCCATCACCCCGGAGGCGACGCGCCCCATGGGCCGGATATCCGTCTCCTGGAAACGGATAGCCTGGCCAAGCTCGGTGACCATTACCACCTGCTGCCGCCCCGTGGTCAGCTTGACCCAGCGCAGCTCGTCCCCATCTTCGAGTGTCATGGCAATGAGCCCACTGGGCCGTACGGAGGAGAACTCTTGCAGTGAGGTGCGCTTGATCTTCCCCATTCTCGTGGCCATCACCAGGAAACCTTCTTGCTCGAAATCGGAGACGGCTATCACGGCGGTCACAGACTCTCCGCGCTCCAGGGCTACGAGGTTGACCAGCGGCAGTCCCCTGGCCCGACGCCCGACATCAGGCACCTGATACACCCTCTCGTGGTAGACCTTGCCCTTGTCCGTGAAGAAGAGGAGTCCGTCGAGGGTGTTGGCCAGCAGGAGGTGCTCCACAACGTCTTCCTCGCGGGTGCCGGCCCCCGCCACGCCCTTTCCCCCACGCTTCTGACGCGAGTAGGTCTGGGCCGAGACGCGCTTGATGTATCCCCTCTCCGTGAGGCTGACGAGCACGTCTTCCTCAGCGACAAGATCTTCTGCCGCCAGGTCCCCTTCAGCATCGGGGCTGATCATCGTTCGACGCACTCCCCCATACTCCTTTTTCAACTCCGTCAGGTCTTCCTTGACCAGATACAGGATCTTGCGCGGGTTGGCCAGCAGATCCTCGAAGTAGGCGATTCTCTGAATCACTTCGGTGTACTCATCCTCTATCCGTTTGCGCTCCAGTGCCGCCAGGCGGCGCAGTTGCATCTCCAGAATAGCGTCCGCCTGAGCCTTGCTCAGCTTGAACCTACGCATGAGGTTCTTTCGCGCCGTATCCACCGTGCGCGAGCCACGGATCGTGGCGATCACCTCATCCAGATGTTCCAGTGCGATGCGCAAACCCTCCAGGATGTGCGCCCTCTCTCTGGCCTTCGTCAGGTCGTGACGTGTGCGACGGGTGATGATCTCCCGGCGGTGCTCGATATAGTGGGCCATCATGCGCTTGAGGGTAAGCACGCGGGGCACGCCATCGACCAGGGCTAGCATGTTGACGCCGAAGGTACTCTGCATCTGAGTGTACTTGAAGAGTTGATTGAGCACGGTGCGCGGCTGTGAGCCCCGCTTCAACTCGATCACGATACTCATCCCGTGACGATCCGACTCATCACGCAGATCGGAGATGCTCTCGATGCGTTTGTTGCGCACCAACTCAGCGATTCTCTCGATGAGCCTGGCCTTGTTGACCTGATAGGGGAGCTCGGTGACCATGATGCGGTGCCGGTTCCCTCGCATCTCTTCGATGTGCGCTTTGGCTCGTATGACCACCAACCCCTTGCCCGTGGCGTACGCCGAGCGAATCCCCTCTTCACCCAGAATAACGCCCCCGGTAGGAAAGTCGGGACCTCTGATCAAGGCCAGGAGATCGTCTGGAGCTATGTCATCCAGCTTGTCGTAGTTATCGACGAGGTAGATCAGGCCGTCGCAGATCTCACTCAGATTGTGCGGAGGTATGTTGGTCGCCATTCCCACCGCGATGCCGGACGCCCCGTTCACCAGCAGGTTGGGCAGCTTGGCAGGCAGGACCGACGGCTCCTGGAGTGTCCCGTCGAAGTTGTCGACGAAATCGACGGTATCCCTGTCTATGTCGGCCAGCATCCCTTCGGCGATGGCGTGCAGACGGGCCTCGGTGTATCGCATGGCCGCGGCGCCATCGCCATCCACCGAGCCGAAGTTCCCCTGGCCGTCGACCAGAGGGTATCGCATCGAGAAGTCCTGAGCCATGCGCACCATGGCATCGTACACAGCCGCGTCGCCGTGCGGATGGTACTTGCCCAGCACCTCTCCGACGATGCGGGCGCTCTTCTTGTAGGGCCGGTCGTGACGCAAGCTCATGTCATGCATGGCGTACAGAATACGCCGGTGGACAGGTTTGAGCCCGTCACTGGCATCAGGCAGAGCCCTGGCCACGATCACGCTCATAGCGTAGTCGAGGTAGGAACCCTCCATTTCCTCATCTATGTCTACGCGTCTGACCGTACCAAGCTCCATACACGACACTCCCTTCACACAGCCTGACCCTCAACCGATTATACCTCAATCACCGTCGGAATTCCATGATAAAAGAAGAAGCCCCTCTGAGGAGAGGGGCTTCGCCAACACTCACCCTAGTACTGGGGCATGGGCGGCATCGGAGGTTCTTCCTTGGGGATGTCGGAGACCAGCGCTTCCGTGGTGAGGATCATGGCCGCGATACTGGCTGCGTTCTCCACAGCGGAACGGGTCACCTTCACCGGGTCAATGATGCCCTTCTCGGTCATGTCGCCGAAATCCTCGGCCAGCACGTCGTAGCCGATGCTCGTGTTTTTCGCCTGCTTCTGCTCACGCCGTACTTCCTCCAGGACCACAGCTCCATCCCTGCCGGAGTTCTCGACGATCTGTCGCAGCGGCTCCTCGAGCGCACGGCGTACAATAGTGACACCGGTCGCCTCGTCGCCCGTCAACTGCTTGAGGTCCTTGGCCTTGTCGATGGCTTCGATGGCGTTGATCAAGGCCACACCGCCGCCAGGGACGATACCCTCCTCCACAGCTGCACGAGTGGCAGAGAGAGCATCCTCCACGCGATGCTTCTTTTCCTTCAGCTCCACCTCAGTCCCGGCACCGACCTTCACGATGGCCACGCCACCGGCCAGCTTGGCCAGTCGCTCCTGTAGCTTTTCCTTGTCGTAGTCGGATGTAGTGGTCTCGATCTGAGCCTTGATCTGCTCGATCCGGCCCTTGATGTCGGACTCATCACCCTTGCCCTCAATGATCGTCGTGTCATCTTTGGTGGCGACGATCTTGCCAGCCTTGCCCAGGTCGTTGATGGTCGCTGTTTCGAGCTTGCGCCCCACCTCCTCACTGATAACTGTTCCGCCGGTCAGAACGGCGATATCCTGCAACATGGCCTTGCGCCGATCGCCAAAGCCCGGCGCCTTGACCGCCAGGGCGTTGAACACGCCCCGAAGTCTGTTCAGTACCAGTGTGGCCAGGGCCTCTCCCTCCACGTCCTCAGCAATGACCACCACTTCCCGCTTGCCGACCTGCGCCAGCTTCTCCAACACGGGCACTATGTCAGTAGCGGCAGAGATCTTCTTGTCGGTGATCAAGATATACGGCTCGTCCAGTACCGATTCCTGACGCTCTGGGTCGGTGATGAAGTATGGGGACATGTAGCCGCGGTCCAGCTGCATACCTTCCACATACTCCTTCTCGAAACCAAGCCCCTTGCCCTCTTCGACGGTGATCACGCCATCTTTGCCGACCTTGTCCATCACCTCGGCGATCAACTCGCCGATCTCCGTGTCGGCAGCGGAAATGGCCGCCACGTGGGCGATCTCTTCCCTGCCCTTGACCTCCAGGCTCATATCCCTCAGGGCCTGCACAACGATCTTGGTGGTCTTCTCGATGCCACGCTTGAGGATCATCGGGTTGGCACCCGCCGCCACGTTCTTCAGCCCCTCGTTGACGATCATCTGGGCCAACACAGTCGCCGTGGTCGTACCATCGCCCGCCACATCGTTCGTCCTCGTGGCCGCTTCCTTCAGGAGCTGTGCTCCCATGTTCTCGAAGGGTTCCTCCAACTCGATGTCCTTGGCCACGGTAACTCCGTCGTGGGTGATCGTCGGCGCACCGAACTTCTTGTCCAAGGCCACGTTCCGGCCCTTCGGACCCAGTGTCGTCTTCACGGCCCCGGCCAGGGTGTCAATCCCTTTCTTCAAATCTCGACGAGCTTCCTCGGAGAATACCAGCTGTTTTGCCATCCTGTTCTACCTCCTGTCTGGTGATCGATACTGTTTCTTGGTGGAAAACGGTGGAGCCCTGGCCAACAGCCAGTGCTGGCTCTACCACTTCCTTACTTCTTCTTCGCCTTGCCTTCCAGAATGGCGAGGATATCCTTCTCGCCCAAGATCAGGTACTTCGTATCGTCCAGCTTCACTTCCGTACCTGCATACTTGGCGAAGACCACGCGGTCCCCTTGTTTGACCTCCATAGGAGCGCGCTCTCCAGTGTCCAGCAAACGCCCTGGCCCAACGGCCACCACGATGGCCTCCTGGGGCTTCTCCTTGGCAGTCTCGGGCACATAGATGCCAGAAGCTGTCATCTCTTCTTGCTCAACGGCCTCGACGACTATCCGATCAGCCAGCGGTTTGAGCTTTAGCGCCATGTTCAAGACCTCCTTCTTTAACTGTTCTCTTTGTACCGCTCTGTCCAAGCACGTAAATTAGCACTCTCGGTCAAAGAGTGCTAATTTACATATATCATACAAGATTCTCGCCAAAAGTGCAAACCTGTTCAGAGAAATCCAGAACGCGGTTAGTTCCCCTCTTCGGCCAGAATCTCCCTCTTAGTCGTAAAATCTCCTTTTTCCCGCCACGTGCACCCTATTGCAGTCGTCACCCGCGGGACACGCTAGGCAGCGCAATCTCCAAGTCGACACCTGATCGAAGCCCTGGTCCCACGATGGCTTACTGCTCGCAGTAGTCGAGGCCATCCCAGGCCGGCTGCGCCCAGACATCGAGCTGCAGGGCCATCTCGAAATACGGCACGGCCTGCTCGCAGTCCTCCGCCAGGTTGATGTAGCACCAGCCCAGCGCGTAGTAGTACTCCGGAGCCTGCGAACCGAGCTCTATGGCCTTCAGAAAGCTAGGGATGGCATCTTCCCAGCGCATCAGTCGGAAGTAGGCTATCCCCAGATGCCCTTGAGCAGCGGCGTACTCTGGGTCCTCCTCAACGGCCTTCCGGAATCTATCTGCAGCTCTTTCGAACTCGCCCTGATCAAGATAGACCTGACCCAGAGTGTCATAGACTTCCGGATTATCTGGGTCCACGTTCTCGGCGAGTTCCAACTGGGCGGTAGCCAGTTCGTACTTTCCCAACACGCGATAGGCCCGCGCCAGGCGGACGTACAGAAAGCCGAGGTTCGGTTGGAGGAGAGACGCCTCCGCGTACTCGGCAACCGCCAGGCTATAGTTGCCCATCTTCTCGTGCACATAGCCCAGATTGAGATGCGTCACCCAACTCGACCCATCCAACCGGACGGCCGTGTTGGCGCTCTCCAGAGCCTCACTCCAGCGATCCTTGTCCGCGTAGGCCTCCGCCAGATAGGCATAACCCTCGGCCTGGTTCGAATCCAGCTCGATGGCCCTGAGGGCAGCGGCCACAGCATCGTCGTACTGTCCATTCCAGTCCAGCACCATAGCATGGAGGGCTTGAACCTCTGCGTTCTCTGGCGCCAGTTCGACAGCCTTAGTCGTCTTCTCCAGAGCGTCCGGGTATCGTCGCCGCAGGGTCAAGAGCCGTCCCCAGCGCGCATATGCGATGGCGTTATCCGGGTCCAACTCGGCTGCTCGCCCATATTCCACCAGAGCCGCGTCGATCTCACCCGCTTCGAAAAGGGTATCTCCCTGCTCGACGTGCCCCGCAGCGGTCTCCACCGGCTGGGGTGGAGGCTCCTGTCCCACCAGCTCGGGTCTCTTCACGATCGCATACACAGCCAGGGCGGCCAGAATGATCAAGAGGAGCAATATCCAGGCCAGGAAACGTCCCCGCTTCTTCTCCGGTTGTATGTACATCTGCCCTGACTAGCTCGTTTCCACGATTTCTATGTCGGGCACGACCTGCACCCACACGTTGCCAGGTTTCAGAGGGAGGGGATTGCCGGCCTCATCCACAATGCCGATCATCTCCGTCTTGCTCTGCCGTACCCAGTTCCCCTCAGCCCACTTGCCGTCTCTGAAGACCATGGCCGTCCCCTGACCCAGGAGCTCGATCCTGACCGAGAATGAGCCGTACCCCTCGTCGATATCCGTCACGGAATGCTTCGCCTGAAGCACGATGACGTTGGCCGCCGTCAGAGGCTCTCCGCTGGTTTCCTCCACGTGAAGCTCTTCTCCCTCATGGCGGACGTAGATCCCCGCTGCGGCATCGTACTCCCAACGAGCCCAGTTCTGGGGGGCGTACACTACCTTGATGTCCGTAGCTTGCTGGGTCCACTCTACACTATCACTGAACACGAACCCTGGTCTATCCGCAGGCCTCTCCCAGCCCTCCTCGCTCACCGCCGCCCTTACTGCGTTGGTGTCGCAGTACTTGTTGAAAGGGCTCACCCTGCCCGGGACAGTGAAGAAGCCATCAGCTCCAAAGTAGCCATCCATGTCCGGGAGCCCCGCCTCACGGATCATCGGCAAGACCCGGTTTGCGGCCCCATAATGAACGAGGACGCCATCGAACATGTCCACGAGGTGCTCGACGTCGATGAGCCTCGCGCTCCGTACAGGTCCCACACGGTCCTGATCCTGGCACAGGAAGATGGCACTAAAGCGCGTGATGGCGCCTTCAGCGAAATGCTCGAAGACGACGTCGGCCTTGTTGAGGCCCGACGGAGGCCTGCTCCCAGGATAGTTGTCTACCTTGATGTCCAGCGGCCGCCGCATAGCCAGGCTAGGATCAGCCATCTCCAGGCCCGTCAGCGGGCACTGATCGTAGGACCTTTCTGGCGTCGGCGACGGCACCACCGCCGTGACCGTAGGGGTGGGCTCCGCTGCCAACACCACAGCCGGCGTCTTGGTGGGTGTCGGCGTGGACGATGCCGACCGCTGGAGCACCGAACAACCATTGCCGGCCGACACGAGAGAAACGGTCGCCAGCAGCACCAGCAGGTGCACGATCACTCTCCTCGAGCGCATTCCCTACCTCCGTACCTCGGCGACACACGCCTTTGCCATCCATCCTCCCATGGGAATCACTTCCTCGAGACGAGAACCGCCCCTCAGCGCAGCGGCTACTTCTGGCCCTCGCCACTGAGCCTGTCGGATAGTAGACGGTTCACCACCTGGGGATTGGCCTTGCCGCGCGTAGCCTTCATCACCTGGCCTACCAGGAAGCGCAGGGCCTGGGTCTTACCCGCCGCATAGTCGGCGACCGCCTCAGGGTTCCCTGACAGAACCTGGCTCACCACGTCCCATAGTTCGTCTGTGTCGCTTATCTGCGTGAGATCGCTCTCGGTGATGATCTCCTCCGCTGATCTCCCGCTGGCAAACATCTCGTCGAAGACCGCCTTGGCGGTACTGATGTTTACTCTCCCAGAGTCGACCATGCTCAGCAAATCGGCCAACTGCTTCGGGCTGATCTTGACCGCGTCGATCCCGGCACCACTGAGGTTCAGAAGGCGAAACAACTCTCCGGTGATCCAGTTGCTGACCACCTTGGCGTCGCGGAAGTGCCGAACAGACTCCTCGAAGTAGTCTGCGACCGCCGGATCCTCGGTCAGCAACACCGCGTCGTAGGGCGGCAGCCCGTACTCGCTGACAAACCGTTCCTTTTTCGCCAGGGGCAGCTCTGTGAGGCGCAAGCACAGCTCGTTTACCCAGGCAGGTCTGATCACCAGGGGCGGCAAGTCTGGCTCCGGAAAGTACCGGTAATCGTGGGCTTCCTCCTTGATCCGCTGTGCCTGAGTCGCCCCCAGTTCCTCACGCCATCCCACAGTCTGCTGCTGGATCGTGCCCCCCGCTTCCAGGATCTCGGTCTGCCTTTCTATCTCGCTCAGCAAGGCGCGTTCCACCGCCTGGAAGGTGTTCATGTTCTTTATCTCCACCCGGTCACCCAGCTTCTCTGTGCCCCTGGGCCGAAGGGAGATGTTCGCTTCGCAGCGAAAGGAGCCCGCTTCCAGGTCCCCCGTGCTCACGTCCATGTAGCGCAATAGCTTGCGGAGCTCACGCAAATACGCCTTGGCCTCTGCGGGTGAGCGCATGTCAGGCTTTGTGACTATCTCCAGGAGGGGTACGCCAGAGCGATTGAAATCGATGAGGCTGCGTCGCCCTTCACCGTCGTCTCTATGATAGAGCCGAGCAGTGTCCTCTTCAACGTGGACGTCCGAGATCCCTATCTCCTTCTGGGTGTCGTCGATCTGCACGACCAGACAACCGTCTCGACCCACCACTGAACTGTGTTGAGAGATCTGATAGCTCTTCGGCAAGTCCGGATAGAAGTAGTTCTTGCGGTCGAACCAGATCTTCCCCTCGCTGATCTGGCAATCGAGAGCCAGAGCGACCATGAAGGAGTACTCGATAGCCTTGCGATTGATGACCGGCAGCACGCCCGGCATGCCCAGGCAAACCGGGCACACGACCGAGTTGGGTCTCTCATCGATGGTGCGCGCGCTGCACCCACAGAACATCTTGCTCCTGGTAGAGAGCTGGGCGTGCACCTCCATGCCGATGACTGCTTCGTACTCCATCAGTTCAGCCCTTCTTCTGTCCGCGCTGTGTGGTGTGGTCCGCAATGCATGTGGACAACGTCCGCAGGCCGAGGTTTGCCGTGGAAGCCACCGCCTTCCCGGGGGCACTCTCGGCCACGACTTCGTTACAAACCCCCGCGAGGCTTCCCAGCCCCGAACACCACAGCCGTCCACTTCATACAACGCCGTGGCTCACCGGCCCGCTTCTGCCCCACAGGTCCCTTCGCGTCGGGCCCCACTGCAGACACCGTCTCCACGACACCACTGCGTGACCTCCCCCGGCAGGCACAAGCACTAGATGGCAATTATACAAACATCACCCAGGCATGACAACCTCTTGCTACCCGCGAACCTAGTGTGTATAATAGTCTTGGTGCCCCTTCGCGTGAGGGGCGCTCTCATAAAGGCAAGAACAGATTGGGCACACACCATGATGGAGAAACTTGCGCGCGTCGTGGAGCGCTACGAGGAACTGAATACCTTGCTGTCCGATCCCGCCGTGGCCTCTGACTATGTCAAGGCCACGGAGTACGCGCAGGAGCGCGCTGAGCTCGAAGAGGTGGTGAAAACCTACCAGCGCCTCAAGCAGACTCAGCAGGAACTGGACGATACGCGCTCGATGATGGACGAAGACCTGAGCCCCGACCTGCATGAGTTGGCACAGGACGAGGTTAGCGCCCTGGAACAGGAGACAGAGGACCTCATGCAGGAGCTGGAAGTACTCCTGTTGCCGAAGGATCCTAACGACGACAAGAACGTCATCGTCGAGATCAGGGCCGGCACGGGAGGCGAAGAGGCGGCTCTCTTCGCGGGTGACCTGTACCGGATGTACACTCGCTACGCAGAGAAGAAGGGTTGGAAGACAGAGATACTCTCCAGCAACAGCACCGGCATCGGAGGCTTCAAGGAAGTGATCTTCCTGGTAGAGGGTAAGGACGCGTATTCCGACCTCAAGTACGAGAGCGGCGTGCACCGCGTGCAGCGGGTGCCCGTCACCGAGTCGTCAGGGCGAATCCACACTTCGGCCGCTACGGTCGCCATCCTGCCCGAAATGGACGAAGTGGACGTGACTGTGGCTTCAGAGGACCTGCGTGTCGACGTATATCGTGCCACGGGCCACGGCGGTCAGAGCGTCAATACTACGGACTCGGCCGTACGCATCACTCACCTGCCCAGTGGCCTGGTCGTGACCTGCCAGGACGAGCGTTCACAGCTCCAGAACAGGCAGAGAGCCATGGCTATCCTGCGCGCCCGCTTGTATGACCTGGAGCAGAGCAAACAGGCGGCCCAGATGGATGCAAAGCGGCGCTCTCAGGTCCGATCAGGGGATCGCAGCGAGAAGATACGCACCTACAACTTCCCCCAGAATAGGGTAACCGACCACCGCATCGGCTTGACCAGCCATCGCCTGGAAGAGATACTCGATGGGGAATTGGACGAATTCATATCCGAACTGGCCAGCGCCGATCAGGCTGCTGCATTGCAGGAGACCGGCTGAATCGGCATCCCAGAGGAAGCACCCATGATTCGTAAAACAGGCAGTCAGTTGTAAAGGCAGGCGGCTGCCTGTTTTGCTTGCCCATGAAGTACGGCCACCAAGACTTCGAGGCAGACCATTGAGCAGCATGCGAGAACTACTGGCCTGGGCCACCACCTGCCTGACGGAAGCGAGTATCGAGTCACCTCAACTGGACGCCGAGGTGCTGCTGGCTCATTCCCTGGGAACCGCCAGAAGCACATTGTACGCCAGCCTCGACGAGAAGCCCCAGAAAGCAACCGAGGAAACCTTCAGAGCCCTGGTGGCGCGCCGGATACGACACGAACCCGTGGCCTACATCACCGGCCGGAAAGAGTTCTTCGGCCTGGACCTACAGGTTGACCGCCGCGTCCTGATCCCGCGACCGGAGACGGAAACCCTGGTGGAGGTAGCGTTGACCATCGCTCGCCAGAAGAGAGTCCCCCGGCTGGCGGAAGTGGGTGTGGGTAGTGGGGCGGTGGCTGTGGCCCTGGCCGTCAATCTGCCGTGCGCTGAGATCTACGCCATCGACAGCTCTGCAGATGCTCTCGTGGTGGCCGAAAGCAACTGCCGGAACCACCACGTGCTAGACCGAGTGCATCTTCTCCTGGGTGACCTTCTGGAGCCGCTACCCGAGGCCGTTGCTCTCATCGTCTCCAATCTTCCCTACGTCGCGCGGCATGAACTGGAGGGCCTGGCGCCCGACATCACCCAATATGAGCCGTTGATTGCGCTGGACGGAGGGCCCGATGGCCTGGACCTCTTCCGACGTGTGCTGAAACAGGCAGGGCCGCGTCTCCAACCCTCGGGCATGATCTGCCTGGAAATCGGCGCTACCCAGGCCTCGGCGGTGAACGATCTGGCGCGGATCCACTTCCCCGCGGCCACGGTAGCCCTGGTAAGGGACCTGGCCGGACTGGATCGGGTGGCGATCATCGTCACCTGAGAGGTACAAGCGATGCTAAAACCGAAACCGACAGAGATCATGCCCACCACCTACGCGAGAGCTCTGGAGCAGGCTCTACACGTGCTTCAACATGGCGGTCTGGTGGCCTTTCCCACAGACACTGTCTATGGAGTGGGGGCCCTCGCCGCTCTGCCGCTGGCCGTCGAACAGATCTACCACGTGAAGGGCAGGCCCCGAAGCAGGGCCATACCCGTATTGCTGGACAGCGCTCAGAGCCTGGAGCAGGTGGCGGAGGACATCCCCCCTGAGGTCTGGTCACTGGCCCGCAGGTTCTGGCCAGGCCCGCTGACCATCGTCCTGCGGCGCAGCCCCAGCGTACCAGATGTGATCACAGCAGGTGGCCCTCACGTGGCCGTCCGCGTGCCGGATCACGAGTTTGCCCTGCGGCTGCTCCACGCTGCGGGGGGTGTACTGGCGGCAACCAGTGCCAACCTGTCGGGGCGGCCAGATCCCGTGACGGCCGACGAGGTGCTGGGGTACCTGAAGGGACGTATCGACCTCATCCTCGACGGAGGGCGCTGCCCCGGGGGCACCCCTTCAACCGTCGTCGATGTGACCGGGGCGTCCCCCACGATAGTACGCCCTGGGCCGATTTCTCCTCAGGAACTGCGACGAGGACTGAGCGGCCCGACGTAGGCTGGAAGCCCCACCCGTCTCCTCGACTATGATCCCATCCCAGGGTCGAGCAGCGGAGCCCCGGTGATGCTGGTGGGCTCCTCCTCACACACCACGCTGGACCTGGCCAGGGCCAACGGCACCCTACGAATCAACCTCGTGGTGGAAGATCGTGGGCGAATGGTACCTACTTACGACCTCAGACAGTTTCTTCCGGAACTGGTCAGATTTGAGGACTCCAAGCTCGTTGAGCACGTATTTCAAGACCACGCCCAACGTCTCCAGCCCGTACACGATTCCCGCCCTCAACCCGACCGAGGATGCTTCTGCAAAGTAGCGGGTCGGCACGGGGATCTCGGTGATCTCGAAATGGAAGGCCACGGCCTGGGCCAGGATCTCGCTATCGAACACGAACCGATCGGAGTTGAGTAAGAAGGGAATCGTCTCCAGGAAGCGGCGACTATAGGCCCGAAAGCCGGTGTGGTATTCGGAAAGACCCTTCCTGAAAGCCAGGTTCTCGACGAGGGTCAGGAACCTGTTGGCCAGGTACTTGTAGGGTGGCATGCCTCCTGCCAGGGTGCCGCCACCCAGCAGTCGGGATCCCAGCACCAGGTCGGCCTTTCCCTCCCTGATCGGCTGGATCAACTCAGGAACCAACCTGGAATCGTACTGGTAGTCCGGGTGTAGCATGACCACGATGTCCGCTCCATCCTTCAGCGCCTCCAGGTAGCAGGTCTTCTGATTGCCCCCATATCCGGTGTTCTGGATGTGAATCACGACCTTCAAGCCCAGGCGGCGAGCGATCTCCACCGTCGCGTCCTGGCTGACATCGTCCACCAGGATGATCTCGTCCACGATCTCCTGAGGCAGGTCGTCGTAGGTCTTCTCCAGAGTCTGTGCCGCGTTGTACGCTGGCATGACCACTATGACTTTGTCACCGTCGGGCACCTGTGCCTCCCTGGACGCCGAACGCGGCCGAAGCGGGTTCAGGCGGTCGTCAGCATCCACCTACTCAGTCACCGTCACCCTACCCAACACCACGCGATTATCCAGCACCTGACCCGCGTCGTCAAGGATTGGCAGCCTCTCGCCGGAGGATGCCAGGTACATGCCCACCTCGATCTCGTATTCGCCGGCGGGGATTCGCGGTGGCAGTACCAGCTCGTATCCATCCTCCACCACCTCCCCCACCACCCAGAAAGAGGTGGGGTAGTCACCCTGGAGCGGATAGTCGTCATCCTGCGCCCAGACCCGTCCGGTACTGTCTATGAGATGGGTGAACACCGTGTATTCTTCCGCCGTCTCAACCGTCGTGCGCCAGTAGAGCGTCAGGTTCTTGGTTTCCCCGGCTCGCGCCTCCCAGCCGTCAAGCTGGTACCCCACCAGGTCGATCTTGTTTCCCAGATTGACGCTCAGCGCATGCGGTATTTCGTAGGTCGCAGGCTCCCAAGGCTCTACCTTCACCGTCTGGAGGAACACCTGGCCAAGGTCCTGCCCATCTCGCCTGGCAGGCAGGTACTCCATGGAAGGCAGGTGATACACACTCACCCCTACCCTGGCGATAGTGGGCGTCTGCACCCGGAGCTTCGTGCGCACCCAGCACCTGTCAGCGAACGTGTCTCCAGGCTTCCAGGCACTGGTGGGATACGAACCCAGTCCTGGATAGCTGTCCTCCTGCCCGATGAGATCGCCGCTCGGGGTCAATAGGATCAGCGAGACGCTGTAATCCTTCTCCATCTGGGCCACGCCTTGCCAGTAGAGGGTCACGTAGATGGACTCACCGGGTCTGAAGACCTGGTCCTCGAGCTCGTAGCCCAGAAGCCTCATCTGCTCCCCGTAGACGACGTCCGTCTGATGGGGAATGGACTCCAGGGCATCACTGGACAAGATGGGAGGGCGCGCATAGGCCGGGGAGATGTACAGGAAGGGAATCAACGAGGCGACCACCAGCATCACCACCCCCAACGCGTTGACGAAGCTCCGGCCGTGGCGTGGAGGGGGCAATTGAACCAGGCCCCAGGCCAGCAAGGCCGAGAAACAGCAGATGGCCGGAAAGACCAATCTCCCCGTGGCAGCATCGATCAACTGATTGTAACGGACGTATCCGACAGCCATCGCCACTATCCACCCCAGCATCAACAGCAATGATGGCCTGGAAACGGTCCGCGGCCTCTTGAGCCCCTTGACCAGAGCCAGCGGCAGACCTACCACGCCCAATACGACCAGCACGTCGTAGAGACGGTAGACCCACCGACCAGCCAGTACGTTGAACCAGCCGAAGACAGCCCAATAGGAGAGCCGAAAGCCCTCCAGTTCTTCCAGCAACGTACCCAGGCTGAGATCCCTGCCTCCCTCAGCGCCCAGCGCCTGCAGGAACCGGCCCAGGCCCGTTACGTCCTGGTAGAGGAGCCAATTCCGCAGGTACCACCAGCCGGCCAGGAGCAGCACGAGTCCGGCAACGATAAGGCCACCCATGACCGCCCTCTTGAGCGAGTGTCGCCAGGCAACCATCACCAGCAGTACGAGGACCACCGGCAGCAGGCCCAGCCCCGTGAGTTTAGTCACCCCGGCGAGCCCGACCGCGACCCCCAGGGCCAGGTACAGCCGCAGTGAAGGGCCCCTGGTCACTATCAGCACGCAGAACAGCAAGGCCCAGGAGCAGAGAGCGGTCAACAGGATGTCGTTGTTCACGGCAGCGCTGGTGAAGATGAACTTCGGGTTGAAAGCGGTCAGCACGGCCGCTCCCAGCGCCGCCGCCTTGACTCCCCAGAATACCTCTCGCGCGATGAGATAGGTCGCCACTACGGTCAATGCCCCGTAGAGCACCGAAAGGCAGCGCAAGAGATGGACGGCCAGAGTGGTTCCCGTGTACGGAAAACTCTCGCGGCTGGTGTGCAGAATCACATTCTTGTTGCCGTCTCGACCCGGCACGCCCAGGTTTACGTAGGGGTTGTACTCCAGCAAGCCCTCGGCATCGTCGGTGTCGATCCAGAACGTCGCCGCCGCTCCCAGGAGGTAGTACAACGACGGCTGTCCCCCCTCCTGCTCGTAGAGCGCCTCTCCCTCCGGTTCGAGGATCGGCAACCCCTGCCCGTCTGCGATGTGCTTGACGTGGAAGTAGTGTTGGATCTCGTCAGGCGCTTCGAAGATCGGGGTAATGGTGCCGTACAGGACACCCAGGATGAGGAACGCCGCGAGGACGAGCGCCAGTCCGCGATGTTCGTTCAGGGCCTTGCCTACTCTCACCACCCCGCTCCAGCAGCGCAGAGGACGAAACCATCCGACATGTCTGAAACGGATCAGGCACGTCGGGCGGTACAGCCCGCACGCCGCGGCGGGCTGCTTAAGCAACATGCTACCACATCTGAGAAACGTCCTGCCAGCTCCTCACCCCATGGTCCGGTCCAGATCCCGGTAGCCCTGAAGCGCGTACAGCAACCCTCCGATAAGACCGGTAGCCACGGCCATGAAGTAGACACAGAGGGACATGCCTAGGGCCAGAGAATGGGGAACGCCGGCCTGGCCGAATAGCAGCACGTAGCCCCCTTCCCTCACGCCCAGCCCACTGAAAGAGACCGGCAGGGTCAAGAGGAAGGAGATGATGGGTATGAACACGAGGAAGTACCAGGGTGATATTCTCACCCCAAGGGCCAGAGCCACAGCGTAGTTGAAAACCATGAGCAGAATGTTGAAGGCCAGCGAGGCCAGGAGCGCCTTGGTGATGGCCCAAGTGCGATACGCTGCAATGGAAGCGCGGAACTCCTGGACACGGGGTCTATTGAGCAGACTCCCCAGGAGCAGCAACCGCGCGAGCCGCGCCCACACACCATCGTTGGCTGCCAACCACACACCGAGCAGTGTGAGCACGGTGATAGCCACGATCGCGACGCCTACCAGCGGAGGGATGAGGCGATAGCTGAAAAGGAGCGCCACCGAGGCCATGACGAACAGGACCACAAAACCACACAACCGGTCCACGAGAACAGTGCTCACCGACTCGGTGCCGTGCCTGCTGTCCTTCGATAGCTCATACATACGCACCATGTCTCCACCGAAGCCCGTGGGCAGCACGGTGTTGAAGAAGGTGCCGATGAAGTAGAGTGAAGTCAGCCTGGACAGAGGCGCCTCGAGCCTCTGGATTCGTAGTAGCACCTGCCAGCGATAGGCCCTCAGTACCATGCTGAACAGGTACAGGCTCCACGCCGCGAGGAGATACCGGGAATCAGCCTGCCTCAGCGTTTCCCACGTCTCCCGCCAACCGATCTTCCACACCAGGAGCAGGAGCAGGCCCAGACTGACCCCGATCTTCAGCACATTGACGATCTTGTCCCTCACCTACTCCTCCACGTGCAGTTCCGTCAGCACCGCCCGCCGCTGAGGCAAGGGCTGTCCGTTCTCGTCATAGACGGGCAGCCGCTCTCCGCTCTCCAGGTCATACATGCCCGCGACCAGGGAGTAGTCCCCAGGACCGTAGCCAGCGGCTGGCACGAGGACATGCTCATCGGCGATGATCTCCCCCTCCAGCCACTGAGAGGTACGATATTGTCCCTCATCCGGCTGACCATCGTACTGTGCCACGATTCTCCCGTCTGACCCCACCAGATGCGTGAACACCGTGAAGTCTCCGCTCACTTCACCGAGCGCCTGCCAGTAGAGCCGGACAAGTACCGCCTCGTCTGCTGCCGGACTCTCAGGCACCACTTCGTACCCCGCCAACCGTACCTGCTCACCGAGACGATACTCCAAGGGGTGAGCCGAGTCTGGCAAGGCATGGATCCTCTCCGCGCTGGTGATCTTGCCCCCTCTCACCTCGGCCAGTTGCACCGCGGTGCCCTCATCGAAAAGGCGCACCCGGAGACGGGAGGAGACCACATGGGCGGTCAGCCTGCGCTCCTGAGCTGTCCAGTCGTCGCCATCTATCACTCCCAACCCGACGTAGAAATCGCTTCCCACGTCCCAGGGCAGGGTCTGCATGCACACGGTCTCGCCGGGCTTCCACAAACTGGTGGGGTACCAGATGGCCGTGGTCATGGGACGCAGGCTGGTGTCCTCGATGATGGCACCCCGATCATCGTAGAAGAAGGGGTACACGCGGTAGTCGTTGTCAAGAGAACTGACCGCCTGCCAGTAGAGAGAGAGACTGGTCATTCCACCCTCGCGCTGCACGTCGAAACCGAGAAAGCGGAGTGAATCGCCGAATTCGATCAGGGCAGGATAATCTATCTGTGGCTCCTCCTGCCGGGCGAAGGAATAGAACTCGTCGGGCAGGGTCTCTCCACCTGGCGATCCCCGGTGCAGCAACACGTATCCGTCCTCTGCGGCCAGCACCCCGAAGCCCTCCTCGGTCACCAGCGAGGCAAAGAGGCGCCGTTGGTCGTTGGGATGGATAGGCCACGAATCCGCCGTCACGTCGAAGAACACGTACTCGGCGTCATCCACGCGCGGGAACATGTATATCCTCTCTCGCTGGCTCAAGTGGGGATTGAGTCTGGACTGGGCCGAGACGATTGCGTCCTGAGGCACCAGGGCAATGAGCTCACCGGCCAGGCGATGATGGTCTGTCACCTGCGGGAGTGAGAAGTTGCCCCCCAGCGGCGTGAAGCCCCTGGCGCGATGATAGAGCACACTGCTCAGCAACACCAAGCCGGAGACGAGGTAGACCCACCGCCCTTTCGGTATGCTCAGTCTGGCATCAAGCCGCTGACTCAAGAACGCCGTCCCGTACGCAGCCGAGATCACGACCACAGGCACCAGCGGAGAAGCGTAGTGGAACTTCTCTAGGGTGAACACCTGCGGGTCGCCGCTCAGCAGGATGATGCCCAGGGTCGGCAGGGCCATGAATAGCACTTGGGGCCCCAACAAGGAGAGGAAGCCAACCGGCAGAAAGAGATCTCTGAGGTAGATCAGCTTCTCCCTGGTCAAGACTGCCCCCACGACGGCTACAGGATCGGTGATGACGGACTTGATGATGCCCACCGGGCCCTGACCAAGGTGGCTGTACGCCCCCAGATAGGGAGAGTGACCCTCTGGATTGAAGTGAGGGATGATAACGCCTATAGCCAGAATGAACCACACCGTCCCCAGCGCGATAGCAGCAGCGCCGACTCGCCAGTTCCGCTGCCATAGGAGGGCATAGAGGCCCAACATCACCACCAGCAGTGGCATCTCTTCTTTGCAGCACATGACCAGCACGGCGAAAAGGAAGAATAGCGCGTATCTCCGCTTGGTCAGGAAGTAGAAGGCGAAGGGGAAGAGACCGGCGACCAGCGTGGTGGGGTGAAAATCGAACATGTTGGCCGCCTCGAGCGCCGGAAAGATCAGGTAGACCAAAGGGAACACCGTGGCCGCCCCACTGTTGCCGAATCGCTCGCGGGCCAGGAGGTAGATGGGCCAGGCTCCTAAAGCGATGACCAGCGTCTGGAACACCAACAGTGTGCGGGGATCGCTATAGAGGAGATAGAGCGGCGAGATGAGGATCAAGATGGGATCGACGTGATATGCCAGACGCGTGCCTTCCTCACCCCAATTGGTGAAGGGAAGCAACCTGCCTCGAAGGCTGTTCCACACCGCCTGATCCATGTTGCCCAGGTCGAAGGCGGTGGTCTCGAAGGCTTCGTGCTTGAGCACCGTCAGATAGCTGAAGACCAGGACGTAGAGCAGGATGGCCATCACCACCACCACAGCCATCAACCTGGGGTCGCTCGCCTTCTTCCTGCCGTCCATCAGATGCCGGCCTCTTGGTTTTTCAACACTTCTGTGGCCTCGCCCACGGCCTCAGAATCGCCCGAGGCCGTGATCTGGACCATCCCCAGAGACACACTGTCGCCCATCGCCCGTCCCCATTCGTCCACTACCGGTAGACGAACGCCTTCTGCATCGTACAACCCCGCAATGAGCTCATACTCTCCCGCCGGCACACCCTGCGGGATCAGCACCCCGTGGTTGTCTCGAATGGCCGACCCGACAGCCCAACCGGCGGTCGGCCGCCAACCCCCTACGGGTCCGCTATCCCTCTGAGCGACGACTTTGTGCCCCTCGTCGATCAGATGGATGAAAACCTTGTACTCTTTCGTGATCTCCGTGTCCGCCTGCCAGAGGAAGGTGATGGGCAGTATCTCCCCCGCCGCCACGCGCTCTGGAACAGGCGTGTGGCTGAGCAAGGAGATCTGGCCACCAAAGATGGCTTCCGGAGTGTCTCTGGAAGCGGCTTCTTCAGGGGCCTGTGCACAGGCGTACGGCGTCACTTGTGCAGCCCCGTACCAGGCATCGAACGCTGGGAAGCAATGTTCGCTCAACCACAGCCCCACAAAAGACCGAACGTCCTCTGCCTGCCCTGGCTCGAAGACCGTGACCAGGCGTTTGTGCCCACTGGCTGTCTGCTCCAGCAGCTCAGCCAGCGCGTCCTCGTCTACGCTCTCCAGCGTCGGTAGCACGATGAGGTCAGGATGCCCCAGATAGTACCGGCCCAGTAGTGTGACCTGGTGCGCAGGATGGAGAAACAGTGCATTGCCATCCCCCAGAAGCGTGTCCAGCACTCGCGCCAGCGCTTCGTACTGTTCTGCCTCGTACCCCTCGGGCAACGAGTACTCCTTCTCGTAGAGATAGATGATGTTGCCATCAGGGAGCGGGTACTCCCTCACCAGGCGAAAAGCCTCCTCAAAGAGGGCCGGTGGGGCCTTCAGGAGCATCTCTACCACCTCGAGGGATTCCACGTCCAGCTTATGGTCGGGGTTCGCACTGGGCACAGCGACGTAATCCACCTCGAACAGTTGAGGATATGCCGGCCTGCCAGTCCAGTTCTGCGCCAACTCCAGCAGTCTTACGTTCCCATAGGTCGTGTATATGGCGTACAGGAAGTGCTCGTCGTGGACCTGCCTCGTATTGACCAGCATCGCCAGCTCCAGAGGTTGGCCGCGAGCCTCGGCCTCGTCGGAGACGTATTGCAGAATGTCGGGCACCACCCAGAAGCCGCTGTCGGTCTCACCTGAGTTGGGCAACTGGTTCTGGAACATGTGGGCGAAGACGTTCACCGACCCCACCGTGGCCACGTCGCGCAGCCACCCCAGCCTGTCGAAGGAAAGGGCGAGCCATTGCCCGCTACCCAGCAGCACCACCAGGGCCACGGCCACCAGGCGCGCCCTCGAGAGCCGGATCCTGGACAACCCATACGACATGAGCACTCCCAGGGCCGGAACCATGGGCATGATGAAGCGGGAATGCTTGGAGCTGGGACGGAAAGAGAAGACCAGATAGGGCAACACGATCCACAGAAACAACAACAGGAAATCGCTGGTGACTATTTGCCGCCCTGCCCTACCCCGCCTCAGCGCTCTCCAGGCCAGCAGGAGAAGCCCGATGCTCACCAGCACCAACACAACCATGTAGACCAGCCCCAGGTGCTCGTTGGTCAGGTGGTCCAGGTAGTAACCAAAGGCCCAACTCTGCCGCTCGGGCCTTCCCCAGGCGATGAGGAAGGTGTGACTCACGAAGTCGATCCTGGGCAGGTACCAGGAGCCAGCCACCACGAGACCAAGCCACAGGCTGCCCACCAGGTTCCAGCCTCGGCTACCTGGTCGTTTGAGGATGTAGATCAAGCCGCTCAGCAGGAGCCAGGAAATGGGCACCA
This sequence comes from Anaerolineae bacterium, assembly GCA_034411995.1. Taxonomy (GTDB): domain Bacteria; phylum Chloroflexota; class Anaerolineae; order UBA7937; family B3-Chlor; genus JAUVXJ01. Next base: position 456,757 of record DAOUME010000026.1, read on the forward strand.
GCAGATGGCTCAGTGGTAGCGTGGCCGTCCGCCCCACGTTCGGCACGTACCACAGCAAAGTGAAGACGGCTCCCAACACTGTGGAAACCGCCATCCACTTCCGGTCGAGGTCCAGAGCACGCAGTTTCTGGCGCGCACCGGATAACACTCCCGCCCTCAAGACCACCACCAGCAGGGCGGGAAACACGAAGAGTGCGAACGTCCACTTGGTCAGCAGACCAAGTCCCACACTCAGCCCGAAGAGCAGGCTGTATCGCTTGTGGTCGAAACCCTTACTCAGCAGCAGCAACCACATGCTGAGAGCCACCGTGGCGGTCAGCGCGAACTCGATGTAGGTGTAGCGGGACATGCCGAAGATCATGGGTGCCGTGGAGGTGATGAAGGCGCTCAGCAGGCCGACGCCCCTGCCCCCTATTCGCGACCCGACCCCGTACGCGGCCACCAGGAGCACCACCAGGAAGACCATGTTCACCGAGGCCGCCACATCCATGGAGATGCCGAAGAGCTTGTAGAAGCCGACCATGGCCAGGTGATAGAGCGGCGGGTAGTAACCGCTGTAGACCCAGGCGTCGAACAGAGTCTGGGGGGAGACCTGGCGCAAGATGTCGTTGTAGACCAGGCTTTCTATCAGATGGCGAGGTCTGTCCCAGCCCAAGAGCACCAGGTTCGTGGACAGCCATGCCCAGTTCACAGCTAGCTGGGCCGCGATCAGCAGTCCGAGCAACACCTGGTGTCCATGCTGCTCCAGAAGACCCTTGGCCGACCCCGAGCCCCACCTTGTGCTCTGATTCTCCGTTGCCATTTGCGCCTCAGCCAGTACGAGACCTTCAGCCCTCCGTGTTTCCTCGGCTCTGTGGCCCCTCCCTCACGTACAACACCCAGAGATCGTCGTACATGACGGGGGCGATCTTCAGCGCCCTACCCCGCGCGGTGCTAACGTCATCCACCACGAACACTATCTTCTCGGCGGCCACCCCCGCTTGGGCCAGTTCCTCCTCTATAGCGCGCATCTTCTCCCTGGCCGGGCCCACAAACCACACTCCGCCCTCAGGCCTCACGTCCTGTGAGAGCAACAGCTCACTGCCGCCGATGAGAAAGACCGCTTCTCCCAGACTCTCCTCATACCTGGGCATCACCACCTGCGGGAACGGCCCAGGCGAGACTATCACGTCCCCGGGAGAGATCCTTTCCGCCACCAGGGCCGCCACGGCCCGCCAATCCGCCCTGTCCTCTTCGTAAACGACCTGGACCGCCGGGATGCTTGCCAGCGCCACGAGACCCACGAGAACCGCCAGGATCACCATCTTGGCACGCTGCCCGCCCACGGCCCATCGCTGGTGGACAAAGTCGTTCGCCGCCGTCAGGCCCCGGGCGGCCAGGAGCAGATACATGGGCAGCATGAACAGCACATATCTAGGGCGAAAGCCGTGTCCGGCCGGCGCAGCGAACAACACCGCGAAGGGCACCAGAATCCAGCTACAGGCCAACCACAACTGCCTCCGCTGGTCTCTCGCCGAGGCGACCATCCCCACGACAAAAGGTACGAAGAGGATGAGGATTCTCCAGCCCGATCCAAGGCCCCAGGTGTCGAGCGCCTGCAAGACAAAGGAGGGGCCGGATCCCGCTCCCCCTCCAAGGCCGCCCAAGCCCTTCGTCCCGCTCAGCCCTCTCAGCAGGTGAGAGACCATGGGCGTGTAGGCCAGGGCAATGATAATCAAGCTGACCACAAAAGCCAACGCGGCACCCCTGTCGAGGGAAAACATCACTCCCGCCGCCCTGCGCTTAGAGGAGCGCCGCCGTGCAAGGACCTCCGCCGCCCAGAGCCCCCCGACAAAGACCACTTCTGCCGCCAGGATCAGAAAAGCGAACAGATGATTGTACACGTTGAGAAAGCTGCAAATAACGAAACCTGCCAGCCATTTCTTCTTCCCGGTGGACAGACACCGATACAGGAAGTATACGGAGAGCAGCGAGAGCAAGACCAACAGCGTATAGAACCTGGCATCCTGGCAATACCTCAAGTAGAAGGGCGCAATGGTGAGCAGCAGCGCGCCAATCAGCCCCTCTGCCCTGCCGAAGAGTCGGCCGCCCAGAGAGTAGGTCGCGGCCACGCCCAGGACTCCAAAGGCCATGGCGGGAAAGCGGAGGAGGAAATCATTGTCACCCACGTACAAGAAGAAATGGGTGATCAGAAAGAAAAGGGGCGGCGCTGGCAACGCGGTGTTGTACAGCGGAATCGAAACCACTTCCGAGAGTCCATTCTCGGTTGACGCGATGGCCGCGGTGAAGATCTCGTCTTGCCACAGCCCCTTGGCATCGAGCCCGTGCAGGCCCAGCCATACGCTCAGCAACAGGATGCAGACCAGCAGGCCAGTGGTGGTCCACGTCGGTCTCGAGAGCCGCTCTCCCCCTGCCGAACCACCCATCATCTGCTTGACACCGGCTTCCGGGTGCGTGGCCTACGCTCCGTCTCAGCGCACCAAGGCATCGAAGAGCAAGACGTGGACGTCTCCATACCATTCCTCGCCCACCTGACGGCCATACTCCCCCAGCCAGTCTCTCACGTGGCCATCTGGGTCAGCCCGTTCCTCATGGAAGAGAAAAAGAAACAGCCTGCCGGTCTCCGTGACCGCGGGAGAGAGCGTTTGAGCCACTGCCGCTCCGTCCATCGCCTCCTGCGGGGACAGCAGGTATACAGGAAGGTGTCCCTGGTAGTACCTGCCCAGTACGTCAACCTGATCCCCGGGGGCAAGGACGATACCATCCCCCTCCTGCGAGAGAGCAACCAGTTCCGTCGCCGCCGAACGATAGTCCTCCGCGTCGTACGTCCCAGCCAGGTGATGTTGCTTCTTGTAGAGATAGACCGTGTCTCCGTCGGGCAGCGAGTGCTCCCAGACCACCGCGAAGGCCTCCTCGAACAAGGATGGAGAGCTCTCGATAATGGTCATCGCTTCCTGCCCGTACTCTCTCAGCCCCGCATACGGGTCACTCTTCAACAGCAGGTAGTCACACTCGAAGAGACGCTCGTAGAAGGGTGGTTCCTCCCAACCGGAGCGAGCGAACTCTCGCAACTGAATGCCCTCATAAGCATCGTACATCAGATACTGAAAGATGGCGTTGTTGGAGTAGGAACGGTTCACCAGATTGCCCAGTTGGACTGCGTCACGACCATCTACCTTCATGTCTGCCTCGATGAACTCGAGGACCAACGGACCTACGAAGTACCGCGCGTCCGTGCGGCCCGAGGAGGGCAGCTCGATGTAGCTTCCCTCACCCAGCAGACTGACCTCCCCTCCCCACGGGACGGTCACCACCGCCCTCTCCCGCAGCCAACTTAGATCATCGTACGAGAGGGCGAAGAACTGTAGAACGCCTACGAGGACCACCAGAGAGACCACCACCCGGCGCACCAGGGCCGCTCTGATCTCACACAGGCCATACGCCGAAATCAAAGCCAGGGACGGCAGCAAGCCCACGTCGAACCTGGCGTTCATGGTCAGGGAAAAGGTGAAGATGCCCATCGAGACCCCGAACCACAGCACCAGGATCCACGTCGAGTCTTGGACATCAGCCAGGAAGCGCCTGGCGCCTGTGCGGGGCCATCTCGCATAGAGCAGGACTGCCACGGCCAGCACTAAGACGACGAAGTACGGCGGCGAGAGTTGTTCGTGAGGAAGATACCTCAGGTATCTGAAGTAGAAGGATGGGTTCAGCGGTCCCAATCCCGTGCCTTCCATGTTCAGGCCGCTGTACACGACGGTCAGGAAACGCTCCGAGAACCTGAAGTTGGGCAGCGACCACACGGACCCGATGCTGGCGGCCATCGTGGCGGCGCTCAACAGGTTCGTGCCCTGCCCCGCCGGACGCGACAGGGCCAACAGAGTCGAGCTGACCAATAGCCAGGAGATGGGGATCAGCCAGTACCCCAGGGCGAACCCCTCGAGTCGATCCCGGTTAGGCCAGTACCATAGAAGAGTCAGCGCCAACCCAGCCAGGACATGGAATAGCGGGGAGGCCCACCAACGGCGCAACCTGGAGGAGCGGTCAGCCTTCACGGTGACGGCGCTCTTGAGGTCTTTCAGCGCCCCTGAGCGGATGGCCACGTAGGCTATAGGCCCACCCGCGAAGGCCACGAAAGGCCATTTGGTGAGGATGCCGAGACCCATCACCAGGCCCAGCAGGAGCGACGCAGAGCGGTGGCGGAACCCCTCACAAACGACCAGCAGATAGATCGACAGAGCCACCATGGCCGTCAGCGTGTAGTCCACGTAGGGCATCCTGGAGATAGAGAAGAGGATGGGATAGGTGGACACAAGGAACGCCGCCAGAAGCCCTACCTTCCTGGCGAAGAGCCGCTTCCCTATGCCGTAGACGGAGAAGATGAGCATGGCCACGAAGACGCAGTTCGTCATCAGGGCCACGTCAGTCGAGGTTCCGAAGAGGCGATACAGGGGAACAGACGCCAGATGACTCAAGGGGGGACGGTTCCAGGACCAGGTCAACGCTTCGAAGAGGCTCCTGATGTTCACCGCCCGGAGGATGTCGTCGTAGATCAGCGTTCTTACCAGGTGGGCCGGTCGATCCCAGCCGAGGATGGTCACCTGTGTACTGACGAAGACCCAGTTGTTATAGATGTGAAAGGCCACCAGGCCCAGGACCGCAGCCAGTCCGGGCAACCAACCTCTGGAGCTGTTTCTCAGAGCCGACGCCTTACTCATGGCCATCGCCGTCCGCTGTCTCCTCACTGCTGACCGTTATCGTCGTCAGCAACACGCTGTCCTCGCCCAGACCCCCTCCCCCGCCCGTCGCCAGCAGTCGCTCCCCAGTGGTCGGTTGATACATGCCTGCCACCAACCGGTACTCCCCAGGGGGAGTGCCTTGGGGGATGAGGAGGCCATGATTGTCTTCCAGGATCTCGCCGATCTGCCAGGTGGTCGTCGACCGGAATCCACCGACCGGTTCACCATCGTGCTGGGCTATCACCCGGCCATCGCCATCCAGGAGATGCACGAACGCCAAGTAATCATCGCCGGCCTGGGCCTCCGACTGCCAGAGGAGTGTCACTGGCAATACCTCATCTGGCGCGACGACGTCCTCTGCCAGTTCGTAGCCCACCAGCGATACCTCGCCCCCCAGGTCCGTTTGCACAGGATACCGCTGGGAAGGCCCGGGCTCGTCACCCCGCATGCCGAACAATACCAGCCGCACGTCTCCGTACCATTCGTCCTTGGCCCGGTAGGCGTTCTCGCTAAGCCAACGTTCAACCGTCCGCTGAGGATCCACAGCTTCCTCAGCGCGAAAGATGGCACACACTCGCCCATAGGTCCCCATGACCTCCGTGAGAACTCGGCCGTCCTCCACAGGGTCTCCTATGGGAAGATAGACCGGTGTTGCCCCCTCGTAGAAAGCAGCGAACGTGGCAAACTCCGACGGGGGAACCACAACGATGGCGCTGCCCTGGGCCAGCAGCGGCTGGAGCGCCTCCGCCAGGTGCCGGTAGTACTCCTGGACCTGGCCCTCAGCAGGAGGCAGACGTTTGGCGTACAGCGACACCACCTCTCCATCTGGGAATGGGTACTCGGCCTTCAACTCGAAGACCTGTTCAAACACCTCTGGCGACTCCTGGATCCTCTGCACCGCTTCTCTTGCGCCCTCGCTCAGCTTGTAGGGATCATGGGTGCTCAGCACCACGTAGTCCGAGGCGAGAGTCTCGGTCCACACCTGAGGGCCGCCCTCATCCCTGGCGAGATCCAGGATCTCGATCTCCGGGAACTGGAGAAGGCTCAGATACCGCAAGATGTCGGCGTTGAGATAGGTGTAGTTCACCAGCAGTCCCAGCGTCTTCGATCCCCCTCCTCCCTGCTGCGCATCAGCCAGTATCTGGGGAGCGATCCAGTACCTGCTGTCCATGGGGCCAGTGCTCGGGGGCATGATGTACGCTCCCTGCCCCAGGAGATTCAAGTCACCCACGACCGGCAACCTGACGAACGTCCGTTGTGAGACAGAGTACAGGGAATCGTACGAAAGCACGAGAAACTGAGCCACGCCCAGCACCACGAACAGCGAGATCAGCGCTGCCTTGGCCCGCCTGGCCCTTATGGCCAGCAGGCCCCGCGCCGTGATGAGCGCCGCAGCCGGTAAGAGCGGGATGTCGAACCGAGAATTCCACGTCTGCGACAGGGTGTAGATCAGGAGAGGCACAACCAGCCACAGGGCCAGTATCCACTCTCGCTGGCCGAGCCGCCTCCAGATCGGCAGAGACCGTTCACCCTGGAAAGAGACCAGGGCCAGCACGGCCAGCGCCGCCAGCAAGGCAGCGAAGTACAGCGGTGAGAGTTGCTCTGTCAGCATCATGCTCAGATACCGGCCGTAGAACGTTGGATCCAGGAAACTCAAGCCCTTGCCCTGGATGTTCACGCCCCCGTAGGCCACGAACACGAACCTGCCGGAGAACCCGATGTTGGGGAGAGACCATGCAGAGGCCAGGCAAACTGCGATCATCACTGCGCTCAGCAGATTGGCTCCCGGACTGGGCCTCCTGGACAGAGTGTAGAAGGTGGAGGCGAGCAGAACCCAGGAGAGCAGCGGCAGCCAGTAGCCGAGCGCGAACCCAGGCAGACGATCCAGGTTAGGCACGTACCACACGACGGTCACCACCAAGGCCGCTACGGCGTGGAACCAGGGAGAGGTCACCATCCTGTGCAGCCTCGACGTTCTCTGGTTGTTCCCCCAGCGCACAAAGAGCACGTTCCTCAGAGCACCGGAGTGCCAGGCGACATAGCCGATGGGGGCCCCGGCGAAGGCGACGAAGGGCCACTTGGTGAGGAGGCCGAGTCCCATGCCCAGCCCCAAGAGCAGAGACCAGTGGCGATGGCGAAACCCGTCGGTTTTCAAGAGCAGGTACATCGCCAGGGCCACCATGGCCGTCAACGCGTAATCCACGTACGAGAGACGAGAGATGCCAAACAACACAGGATAGAACGAAACGAGAAAGGCCCCGAGAATGCCCACGTTCCGGCCGAAAAGAAGGTGCCCGATGCCATACACCGAGCACAGCAGGATGGCCAGATAGACGATGTTGCTCATCAGCGCCACATCGGTGGAGATACCGAAGAGGCGATAGAAAGGCACCGCGCTCAGGAAGGGCAAAGGAGGGCGGTTCCACGGCCAGGTCATCGTGGTGAATAGCGACCTGAGGTTGATCTCGCGAAGGATATCGTTGTAGATCAGCGTCTTCGCAAGATGGGAGGACCTGTCCCAGCCCATCAAGGTCACATTAGTCCTCACCCAGTTCCAGTTGTTGAGAACGTGGAAGGCGAAAAGGCCCAGGAGCGCAGCCGCAGGCAGGTGGCGCCACCGTCGAATCTCGCCTCCCGGGGGCACAGAACTCATGACCGATCTCTCAACGCTCTGCAACGGTGATCACTCCCAGAGAAACCGTATCGCCGACTACCTGGCCATCCTCATCCAAGACAGGCAATCTCTCGCCCGTGGACAGCAGATACAGACCCACCACTACGTCGTACTCACCAGCGGCCACTGAGGCCCCCACTGACACACCAACCTCGTCGCGCACGATCTCGCCGGCGTCCCAGAAAGACGTGGGGTAGAACCCCCGCAAGGGCTGGGCGTCGTGCTGAGCAACCGTCCTACCTTCACTATCCACCAGATGCACGAAGACGGTGTAATCCTCGGCCATCTTCGTCAGACCTTCCCAGTACAGGCTGAGAGAAACGGTCTGTCCCGCCTCTGTCGTAGGTGGAAGACCGTCGTGCCCGAGCAGCCGAACCTGGTTGCCCAGATTCGCACCTACCTCATAGGACGGCTGGACAGCCTGCCGCTCTCCGATCCAAAGGTAGTCGACCACGACCGAGTCACCGAGTTGGGAGCCACCTGGGCCCACCGCGGGCAACCGCTGCCCGCCAGCGCTCTCGTACAGCCCAACCTCCAGGCGATACCAGCCGGGGACCACATCTCGAGGAACCGGCAGAACCCGGGGGTCCGGCACCGTCTGATCCTCGGACCAGTAGTAGGTCGGGTAGAGGTTCTTCAGAGGTGGATAGTCATCTTGGGAGATGGTCGCGTCATCCTCACCTCGAAGGTGGACGAAGACGGTATACTCTTGGCTCACGGCGCGTAACGCCTGCCAGTATAGTGTGAGCTGGAGATCAGAGCCGGGCAGCACGTTGTCGCCCGAGAGCTCATAGCCCGCCAGCCGTATCTGGTCTCCAAAATCGACCGCCAATGGCTTGCTCGTGGTGGGCTCCGGTACCTGTCGGCGCCCTTCGGCCAGCAAGACCCTGACGCCCTGGACTTCGTACACCACGTCCATTTGCTCAGCGACGGTGCGGATGAAGTCTAGATCGAAGCGAGCAGCCAGGCGCCAGCCATCTACCACCAGCCACGTGCGGGGGTTTTCGTTCAAGACGGACTCGAGTTGGTCAGCGGAGGTGAGCAGGGGTGCCCCGATCCAGCGATCGATGAGCACTCCCTCTCTGTCGAAGACGTACTCTTCGTAACCTTTACCCGATGCGTAGTAGTCGCATCGGGGTAGATACAACTGGCAAGCATACGGCACGATGGTCATCACCGCGTCCCCGTCCTGCCACTGCTGCTCCAGGTACTCGAAGGCCAGGTCGTACCCCCACTCCTGCCGGGCAAGCGTCGCCCGGGCAGCGGGAAGAAACAACGAGCAGGCGCCAACCACGAGAAAAGACGTGGCCAGCCAGGCCAGGCGACGCTCCCGAAGCTGGCCCTGCCTTTCGCTCGGTGCCCTACCCCGAAGCTTGCGGCAGACCCACTGCACGGCCAAGACCGCCATCCAGGAGGCTGAGAGGAAAAAGATGGGCTCCAGCATGAAGAGATATCGCACGTCCCTCCACGTCGGTCCTACCAGAAAGACCATTTCCAGCACCGTGCCCCCCAAAGCGGTGTACAGGAAGAGGGGAGCTTTCAGCCCATCTTGATCCAGTCCCAGACTTACCCTCGCCCGGGCCGAGAGGGCCAGGATGACCACCAGGACCAGACCCCCGGCGGCCAGAATAGTCACGGGAATGCGCTCCGCGTTGGTGAAGAACGGAGCTATCGGGCGCAACCCCTCCGTCACGTTGAGAGAAGGCGCCAGATAGGGGCGCGATTCCGCCAGCGCCTTTAACTGCCCCGGCTGCCCCACCGCCTTCAGGACCAGAGTCGCCAGTATACCACAGAGCGGGATCAGGACTTCGGGAATCGACTCCAACCTGAGCATACCCCGCGGACTCCGCAGGAGCACCAGGCCCAGAAGCAAGGGCCCGAAGAGGAGCACGCTCACCGGGTGAGTAAACAGGGCGCCCAGGTAGCAAAGGATGGCGGCCCAGCGCCAGCGGGCACCCTTGGGCTCGGTTCCCCCGCGCCACAGGAAGTAGATGCATAGCAGCACCAGGAGTTCCAACAGAGCGTACATCCTCACGCGTGAGCCCCAGGCTATGGACTCGGGGGAAAGGGCCGTCAAAGCTGCCGCCACCAGTCCCACGTGTTTGGAGAAGAGCTTGCGGCCAGCATAGTAGACCACGGCGATGGTCATCAGACTGGCGACCACGCTGAAGGCTCGCCCCACCGTCGCACTGAAACCGAAGATCCCCAGCAGCGGAGCTTCCATGTAGGAGAACAGGAGGGCTTGCTCATAGAGAGTGCCCGACGGCAGGAGCGGATAGCCGTGCTGGAGAATAGCCTTTATCGCCAGCAGGGAGATGAATTCGTCCATGTGCAGGCTGATACTGCTCGCGTAGACGATACGCAAACAAAGCCCTGCTATGATCAGCAGACCCAGGACCAGCAAGGCGTAGAAGCGGGGAGCGATCGAGAAGACTCTATTCGCGCTCATTCAGGATCCGTGAGTGCCACTGTCCGGCAGAGTAGAGGAAGCCGCACTCGCGTCATCGGCAGTTCTTGGGGAGCGACGAAGCACCTCGGAGAAAAGGGCCTCGTATCGTTCGGCCACGTGGGAGATGTGAAAACGCTTCACGTACTCCTTGTTGAAGTCCGACATCTGCCGGCGCAGGCCCTCGTCGTTGGCCACCCGCAGGATCGCCTCCGCCAGACCCTGCGCATCTCCCACGGGGATCAGGAAGCCGGTCTTCCCTTCTTGGAGAAAGTCGGTCTGTCCGCCACTCGAACTGGTGATCACTGGCAAGCCACAGTACATGGCTTCCAGAAAGACCAACCCGAAGCCCTCGTGTATCGAGGGAAGCACGAACATATCGGCCGCCGCCAGGTATTGGAACTTGCGCGCCCCCCAGATGGCGCCCATGAAATCCACCCTCGACGAGATACCGAGTCTCTGGGCCAGGTCCCTCAGATTCTCTTCCTCAGGGCCTTCGCCGACGATCAATAGCCGGAATCGACGCTCCTGCAGTCTGCTCAGCGCCAGCAAGACATCACCAAGAGCCTTGCGTTTGATCAGCCGCCCGACGGAGATGAGCACTACCTCGTTCAGGGGAATACCCAGCTCCTGGCGACTCTTCGGTTCGAACTGCGGCGGCATCAACCCATAGTGGATGACCTCGATCTTCGTCTGGCAACGCAGGTCCCGCTGAGCTCTGTCCTTGATGTCCTGCGAGATGGCGATGATCTGAGCAGACGAGTTGAGCACCCGGCGCACAACGGCCCGCAGAAGCACGTTGTTGCTCGGGGACCAGCGCTTGGTGGGATCGTAGATGTCGCCGCCGATGATGGTCAGGACCTGGGGAGTCCTGAAGATCCTGGATAGGGCCACCCCCGTTGGCCCAGAGGGAATCGCGAAATGAGTGTTCACGATGTCATACCGTTTCTTGCGCAGCGTTCGAAGCCCTCGGGCGACACCAGAGGGAAGAAAAGAGAGCATCGATACGATGCTCGCCGTCGCCAGATCACCTCTCCCCAAGACGGGCACCCGAAAGATCGTCAAGCCATCAACCGTCTCTTCACCCGGTAGGTCCTGCCACGCGGTGGTCAGGACGTCGATTTCGTGCTCTCTTGCGGCTAGCGCCTGGGCAATCTGGTAGCTGGCCACTCCCCCTCCCCCTCCCAGAGGGGGAAACTCGTAGTTAATCATCAAGATGCGCATCATTCATTCCAGCATCTCTCTGATCACGTATATCTTCTTGCCCTGCGCCTCGTGATACGTACGGATGGTCAGCTCACCTAGAAGGCCCATGGTCACCAACTGGACACCCACGAAAATGAGGAGAATGCCCAGCAGCAGGAGCGGCCGGTTAGCGATGGGACTGCCCAGGAACAACCTGATGAAAGACAGGTAGGCCGCGATCACGGTACCCACAGCGAAGGAAAAGATCCCCAGCAGGCCAAACACCTGCATGGGGCGCGTGGCATAGCTCAGAAGGAACTTCACCGTGAGCAGGTCGAGGATCACCGTGAGGGTTCGAGACAGGTCATACTTGGACTTGCCATAGCGCCGCGGATAGTGACTCACGGGCACCTCCGCCAGGCGCACTCCGATGGAACTTGCCAGAGCGGGGATGAAGCGGTGCAACTCCCCGTACAAGTGCACGTTACGGATCACTTCCGAGCGATAGGCCTTCAAGGAGCACCCGTAATCGTGCAACCTGACGCCCGTGATGCGAGAGATGAGCCAGTTGGCTGCCATCGACGGCAGGCGCCGGCTCAGGAAAGCCTCCCGTCTGTCGACACGCCACCCACTGGCGATGTCGTATCCTTCGGCGATCTTGTCGAGAAGCTTCCTGATGTCCTCAGGATCGAACTGCAGGTCGGCGTCCATGCTCACCACCGTCTCTCCAAGGGCCTGGTCGAAGCCCGCAGCGAAGGCGGCAGCTTGCCCGAAATTGCGTCGGAGCCGGATCACCTTCAGCGTTGGGTCGCCAAGATGCAGTCCCTTGAGCACCTCGAAGCTCCCGTCAGAGCTGCCGTCGTCCACCGCCACGATCTCGTAGCTCTGCCCCAGGCTCTCCAGGACCGGTTTCAGGCTCTTGTAGAGCGGCTCTATGCTCTGCTCCTCGTTGTAGATCGGTATCACGACTGAGAGTGCCACAAGATCGTCTGCCACTGGTGGTTCCTTGTCCTCCAGGTAAGCTCTGAGACCGCACCAAATCGCATTATATCATACACGACGGCCTGAGCAACAGCACCCACGCCTGGCGGGGATCAACGAGAATCAGCAGCCGAGGGCACCAGCGCCAACGCGAAAGCACGGGCAGTGGGATGCGATTCTTGACCAGAAGGAACCTGTCCGGTCACATCCACGGCGCCTTGGGCGCGCCGCAGAGCGAGGAAGTGGGGAATCCTCGATCGCTTGCCGCCGGTGAGCTGGCTCAGCGTGCCGTCAGCGTAATGGGATCGACTTCCACGCCCACGGGTTCGGGAGCCGTCCTGATCGCTACGCTCCTCAGGGTGTTGCCGGATACGGTAACCCTGACGACATGTTTCATCTCTTCCATGTACACGGGCGGGAACTCGGCTCCACCTGTGAGATCCCCGATGGCGCCCCCTCCGCCCCCGGTGACGATGTAGGTCACCCCGTCGACTACGAAGCGTTGGTAGTTGCGGTCGTTGGCGCTGAAGACCATGTCTACTCCATACTGGACGAACAGAGAGTGCACGTACCTGGCCTCCGGCTTGGAGCCGACAGGTCCATAGCTGTACGGGGGATAGTGGAAGAAGGCGAACTTCCACGGCTTGTCGCTACTTGCCAGATCGCTCTCCAGCCACCGATACTGCTCGCTGCCAGGCCCGGCATCAGCATATCCGTCTATCTCCAGGCACACGAAATGCGCGTTCCCGTAGTCGAAAGAGTACCATCGTTCGTTGTTGGGGAGATGGAATATCCGGAAATAGTTGTAATGATTCTGCTCTGACTCGCCCAGAGTGGGGAACATGGTGATCCTGCTCATCAGGTCCCCCTCGAACGAGAAGAACTCATCCCAGGCAGACAGCTCAGCCCCTCTGGCAACCAGATCCCCGGTGTGGAGGTAGAAATCGGGACTGATCCCGCCGAGCCACACCATCGCAGCCGTGTGACCTTCCGACGCGCTCCTACGATAGCGCCCCATGTGGTCCTTCGCCGGGTCGATGCCACTCTGTGTGTCACCAAGCACCGCAAAGGTGAAGGAAGTCTGCCCTGGACCGGCGGCCGTCTTGAACGTGCGGTCGTCGCTCAGCGTCTGGGCGCCGCTTCGCACCCGATAGTGGTATACCGTGTAGGGGCTCAGACTCGTGAGTGTCACCTCGTGATGAGCCGTCCAGTCGCACTCGGAAGCACTGGACCCGTAGGCCGCGGTCGGACCATACTCCACCACACTATCCACCTCGTCCACCGTCTCCCAGACGATGGTGATGGCCTGTGGCCGCACCCACTGCAGGTACGGCCCCCGAATCATGGTCGTGTTTCTCGGAGGCCTGCACGTGGCTGACGGTTGGGGACGGGGAGTGCTCGTCGCAGCAGGGGGTGGTGGAGGTGCCGCGGACGATGTGGTGGCGGTCGGTTGAGGTTCTTGCGTGGGCTCCTGAGTGGGGGCAGCGGTCGGCTCCAGCATGGAGGTAGGTGTGGGCTCCAGAGTGGGAGTGGGCATGTTTGTGGCTGTGGGCTGCCGGGCCGCCTCAAGCGCCTGAGCGGTAGCCGTCGCACGAACGCTATCCAGAAAGGACAGCGTAGGCGTAGGCAAGGGGCGCAACTGAAGGTATCCGTATCCACCAATTAGGCAGACGCCCGCCAAGAGACAAAATCCAGTAAAGATGGCCGCAACGGCCAGGAGCGGGTAGTGTATGCGCAACTGCATTATCCTGCTCTCATCCCTCCTACCAGAGTCGAACGACTATACCATGAGTCACGGCGCAAGGCAACGAGGGCGAGCGCACAGTTCCCCAGAAACGAGGAGCTTCCCAGTTCATTGGCTGAAGCAGCCCGCAGGGTGTTGTCGAACGGCAGGGACTGCGGCTCTCTGGCCCGAGGCCGGTTTCCTCACCACTTTCGACCTGTACTCTCACGAAATGAGGAACCGTTCAGCAAGCCTGCCGGCTGCCGAGCGCGCTGTGAGCCAGACCGGATGTTCACTCATCGGTAGCGCGCTGCCAGGAAGTCGTGGGCCTCATGGACAACCAGGCCTGGCGCATGCATCCCCATCCGACATGGGATTGAACGTTAGTTGTTGCACGCCGCTGCCGTCAGAGTTCATGACGTAGATTTCCCCGTTCCCGCTGCGATACGAACCAAAGACAATGCGCTCCGTGCCCACCATCCAGGTGGGATCCACATCCCGAACCGTGTTGTTCGTCAGGTTCTGGAGCCCACTGCCGTCGTCAGCGTTCATCACCCAGATCTCGATGTCACCATCCCTGTCGGACTCAAAAGCGATGCGGGTTCCGTCCGGTGACCAGGAAGGGTCGGTGTCGTCGAAGGAGGAGCCGAAAGTCAGTTGGGTCTTGTTGCTGCCGTCGGCGTTCATCACCCAGATATGGTAGTCGTCCCCGCCGTTCTCGGAGTCAAAGGCTATCTTCGTGCCGTCGGGCGACCAACAGGGATCCATGTCTGGCCCAGCTCTCTTCGTAAGATTCACCTTATCAGTGCCATTAGTATTCATGGAGAAGATCTCCCAGTTGATGTCGAAGGTGGTGTAGGCGATGCGGTCGCCAGCGGGCGACCACGACGGGTCGTAGTCCTTGACTCCGTTGTGTGTCAGTTGAGTTAGCCCGCTCCCATTGGCGTTCATTACGAAGATCTCACGGCCGTTGTCGTCGTCTTGGGGGCCCGAGTCGAATACGACACGCTGGTAATCTGGTGACCAGGAGGGGTCGCGGCTATATTGGCGCCGATAGGTCAGGCGTACCACGCCGCTGCCATCGGAGTTCATCATATAGATCTCGAAGATGGACGGGCCGAGGCGGTTGGACTCGAAGAGAATGCGTCCCCCACCGATGGGCGTAGGAGTCGGCACCCACACCATGGCCAGGGGCATGTAGGAAGGAGTTCCTTCTGGGGTCGCCGCGGAGCCGGCATAGCCGGACGGTGGTGCATGCTGGGACAAGCCAATCAGAAGGCCCGTGCACAAGACACTGACCAGTGCCATGACGGTCCTTGCCCACAACCAGCTATGATCACAGCCGCGATCTTTCCTCATCACTCTCGCACCACACCTTCAGACCCCGGTTGGTGGAGCACCCGGCGCCCACTTCCGACACACTGTCCTCCCCTCACCGCAGCGCAAACGAGCAACGCCTGATCACTCAGGCGCAGCCGCAGATCGAGTGTTTCTCAGCACCAAGAGACTGGGGCGAACCCCTAGCACCCGCGGAGGCGCAGCGCAACCACTCCTTCTATTACTCATGATACCACACATTTCTGCCAAGACAAGCAGACCAGATGCTCCTGCCCTCCGCGAGATCGAACGCTCCCTACCCAGGTGGTGAGAGCCCGCCGGGACCAGTCGGGCGCCCTACCTGGAAAGTGCCTGGCCTAACCACGCCTTTCTCTCCATAGCAGCACACCAGTCAGGGCCACCAGCACGAGCACACTGGCCCCACTCACCATCAGTCCGATCCTGAACGACATCGGGTCGAATACGAACTCAATCTGATGCTCGCCCGCCTCGAGCTGCACAGCCCTCAGCACGTAGTCTGCCTTGTAGACCTCCTGCTCGACGCCGTCCACGAAAGCCTTCCAGCCCTCGTAATACAGGTCGCTGAGGACCACGAACCCGTCTGCCGACAGAGTCACCTGGACTACCACCTTGTTGGGCGTGTACTCGACCAGCTCTACCTGCGATGGGCCCGGCTGCGCGTCCGCCGGCGGGGTCAGAGGCGCAGGCTCCTTCTCCAGGATCACAGAGGCACTGGGGTCAAACCCGGCGCTGCCGAGCACGGCGCGGGCCTCGGCCTGGTCCCTGACGACCAGATAGTCGGGCACGAAGAAGGCTCTGGCCAGCGCATCCTTGTTCTCGTAGATCTTGACTTCACCGTCGTACACCAGCCCCACGTCCGGATCGGAGCGCTCCAGTGAGGTCATCTCCTCCCCTGGCTCGGCGATGGTGATCACGTATTTGGCGTTGAGCAGATCCAGCAGGGGGGACGTGGTCGAGTCGGCATACCTGAGGGAGTGCACCACCCGGCCGCTGGCAATATCGCCCTCTACGAGTTCGAGGAACTCCACGTAATAGTCGATGAGCACAGGAGAGTAGCCCTGGACGTCGGTGATGCCGTATACGGCGAGGCTGTTAGGTGGGAAGACCTTTCTTGACAAGGGGCCCCTGATGGTTCTGTAGATACTCTCATCGGCCCTCAGAAACCGGACACTGTCCATTTCCGGGTACAAACCGTCGGGTGAGCGAGAGGGGTTCAGCTTCCACCCGAAGAACATCAGATCTGCCACGGCGATCCCCAGTACCAGCAGGGCCAGAGCGGTGCTGCGTAGCACACCGCGCGCCCACAAGAGCAGAAACCCCGCACAGGCTACCGCCAGCAGACTGAGTCGCAGGAAGTTGCCCACGTTGTACCTGTACCACTCGGTCGCCAGGCCTGTCGTCTGCCTCCCCTCGTCCATGCCCAGAAGGGGCGCTGCCACAGCCAGTCCCACGACGATGACCAGGGCTGCAACGAGCAGGCCGATGGAGGCGCGCCGCAGAGCCCTCTGCTCCTGGAGCGGCGGCCGATCGAGGAGAGCGGCCAACCCAAGAGCGGCCAGGACCGAGGTAGCGAGGCCCCACATCGCCTTCGCCTCCAGTTGTCTCCCTATCCTGAACAGCGGCACCTCGTACAGGAGCCTGAACAAGGGCGTGTCCACGAAGATGAGCAGGGCAAGCAGCGCCACGCCGGCATAGAACGCCGTGAAACCGTCGCGCCGGCGAGCCACCGCCCATGCGGCCAGAAACAGCGGGACGATACCGATGTATAGACTGGTCTCTCCATACGTGCCCGGGATGTTCTTCCCGAACTCATTGCGGCCCCAGGGGCGATCCACAGGGTTGCCAAAGACATCCGGCACCAGCGCTGTCGCCAGGGCCAGTGGCGAGCGGCCACCCTCGATGCGCTCGTCGTACGAGGCGTACACGCGGCCAGAATACGCAGCCACCTCGAACGTGGGAATCAATTGTACCGCCGAAAGCAGAACCCCCCCGCACACCAGGCCTGCCATGAGCACGGCAGACTCCGCGGCGAACCTGCCGCCTCTGTGTCTCCAGGCCCAGACCAGCCTGAACATGGAGTACAGGCCCGACACCAGCAGCACATAGATCATGGCCGCCATGTTGCCCGCCAGGATGCACATCGCCACCGCGAAGGCGCCCAGCAAGACATAGATCCTCCTTGACCTTCCTATCAAGTTCTCGATGGACAGAAGAATCAAGGGCGTCCAGATCACCGTGCTTACTCTCGGCAGCCAGGCAAGACTGGCCAAGAGAAAGCCCCCTAAGCCGAAACTCACTGCCCCCACCAGGGAAGCAGACCTGCGACAGTCGAGACTTCTCAGGTAGAGGTACATGAATATTCCGCCCAGGGCGAGTTGCAGGGCAGCCAGCCGCCCAAAGGCCTCCAGGGGATCCGACAAGTAGAACATGACGTACGGAGGATAAAAGAGGCCCAGCCAGGGCGCGCTGGCCAGCAAGGGAACGCCGCTGAAGCAGTACGGGTTCCACAGAGGCAGGTTCCCGCTGCTCAGGATCTGTCTGGCGATGAGTATCTGAGGGAAGTAGGCCAGCAGGGTATCGCTGTAGTCGTAGTTGATGGACTCACGCGGCTGCGAGTCTTGGTACGCGTTCCAGGGTATGTATTCAGATAGGTCGCCACCAACCAGCACCTCATGGGTAAACAACACCCTCCAAAAGAACCCGACTGACAGCACCGCGATGACCAGAAGAGCAGCCGCTCCCTGTCCTCTTCTGGAAAGCGTTCCCCGCAACGTTCTCAGCCTCTCTCGACCTGGAGATCTATCTGTCATTGGTCACTGCAGATGCACAGCAGGCTCCCCCCGGCAGCGCGCCCGCCCACGAAGGCAGCCACGGCCGAGTGGGAGGGGCTGATCGCGTACGTCCCAGCCTCGGAGGAGACGAACTTCCAAACGAAAACCACGGGCAGGTCCTCCCTGCACCGCCCCAGCTCAGTCGTTCCCGTCGTGCTGCCTCACCTCGTAGACTACGTACTTCTGGTTCTGGAAACACGGCTCGAGCCGCATCTCACCCCCTGAGGCAGGCTCGGAGCCGCCCTGCCACGAGGATCGTAGAGCTGCGAATTCAGGTGATCCCCTATCGATGACCACGTAGGCGACCTCATAGCGCTCCGTAACGTCGGTCTGGAACTCTCCCTGGCCCAACGCCTGCCAGAACGATAGCATGTCTCTCTCGCGCTGCTCCAGCTCAGCCCTGGACACGAAAAGGTGTGTATAGGTACCAGGATTGAGGACCGGCACCCTACACGTAGTCAGAGCTACTATGGGCTCAGCGGACTCCTCCTGCGCCAGCACCACCTCACCGTTGGCGCAGCCTTGCGCCAGAAAGTTCATCAACTCCAGTTCGTCCTCACTAAGGGTCTGCAATCCGTGGTACGTCTGACTCCGGAAATACTGAACCGTCGAGGGCATGCTCAGTCCCACGATGACCGCCACTGTCAGTACCTGCGACACGCGCCGCCTCCCTCGGCAGAGGAGTAGTATCGACTCCCCCGCAAACACCCACATCACGTACTTGCTCTGGACAAAGAACCAGACCGCATTGTTGTATTCGGACTCTGGCGGATAGCCCCACGGGGTGGCCGTACAGGTCAACGTCGCCAGCGGCCCCAGGATCACGAAAAGGGCAGCGAAGAGCCCCAGCCCGTTCGAACCTCTAAGGCTGAACAGATCCCTCACTACCGCCGGGAGGGCCATCACTCTTACTCCCAGGCTGCCCAGGAGATACGCCGGCAAGGCGACGAGGAATAGCCCTGCGACACCACCTACCGACACCATCCTGCTCTGATAGAGGGCAGCAATCTGGGACGCCAGCGAAGTGCCCGACAACCCCATTTGTTTCAGCGCCACTGGGACGTAGGGCCAGGGATCTATCCTGATCCACATTCTCGCTCCTGCCTGGGAGCCAGCCAGTGTGTGGAGATAGAGGGGAGCGCCCAGCAGCGCAGTCATGGCCAGTACCTTGAGCAGTCTCGTCTCTCGAGAGCGGAAGAGAAAGATGACGCCCGCCAGCGCCAGCGACGCAAATACCTGAGCGGTGACAAACACCTTGTAGCCGGCAGTCATGGCCAACAGAAACGCTGCCAAGACTGACCAGGGCGTGGATTCCTCCCTGTAGGACCTGCCCAGGCAGAATAGCGCGCTGAACAGCAGGCCCAGGCAAGGCAGCATGGGGTTCATGGCGTACAGAGAATAGGTAGTTGGCACCCCGAAGAACTGGGCCGACCATACGGCCCCCGAGCCGAGCAAGACTCCCGGCACAAACGACAGGTCCTCGCCGAGAACGACCAGGAAGGTAACGAGAACCGCTCCGTAGCGGGAATCGAGCCAGAGCCGGCTGAAGCAGAAGATCGCAAGTATGGCTGTGACGAGAAAGAAGGTCGGCAGGAAGCGGACTGTCAGGTCCAGCACACTCAGCCCGCCAACGCTGCTCATCATCGCCGCCAGGAGATCCATGCCGTAGTGATACTCCAGCGCGTCCCCAGAGAAGAACGGTATCTGGGGGGGGACCGAGTGCGTCAGCTCCTGGGCGAATGACAAATGTTGCACGACGTCGAACGGCCTGCGGGCGTAGGCCATAGACGATCCGGGCAGCAGATCTACATTCCGAAAGTACACCGGCAACATGCACAGGGGAAGCAGGGCCAGTACGATCACCCCGAGAAGGAGGACGTGGGACGGGTCAAGGGAGACACGATAGCTCCACATGGCGCGCCACTTGCTTCGTCCCCGATAGCCATACGCCAGCGCGGCCGCCAAGGGGAACAGAATGAACACGTGCCCGAGCCCCAGATAAGCGAGGATCCAGTACAGGATGCTGCTCATAGGCATCCCCAGGATGAGGCTAAGCGTCACCTCTTCTAGCGGGCCGGGTTCCACAGCCGCGATCTCCAACACCAGTTTCCCGGGGACATAGATGCAAAACGCAACCGCGACCACGAAGAGGGGGAAGCTCCAGATGGAGGTCGCTGTCCAAACCCCAAAGACGGCGGTGAGGACGCCCAGCGCGACAGCCAACAGGAGCAGAAGCCGACCAAAACCGATGAAGGGCTCGGTTCGTGGTACTCGGGCCTTAAGTCTCATCAGACCCCCCTTGCAGTGATCTCTTCCTGGCGACGCACAGCAGGGATACTCCGAAGGAAAGGTCTGTCCGCGCCACTAAGTGACTCTCCATCGCAAAAACGTGCGCGAGGAGGACGTCAAGACCGCAGCCGGGCGTCTCCAGGTCGGAACTCAAGGATACCCACCTGCCCAAGAGGTTCTTCACCGTGCGCACGCCCCAGACGAAGGGGAACAGCAGCGTGTTGAAATAGGTAAGCTTGGCGACCTCGAAGCCAGCCGCTTCTACACCGCGCTTGAGTTCCGCTCTGGTGTAGCGTCGGTAGTGTCCAGAGAACTTGTCGAAATCACTCCACAGAAACTGATAGGCAGGCACGACGAGGACGGCATGACCCCCCTGCCTGAGCACCCTCCAGACTTCACGCAGCCCGACGTCCTCGTGCTCCAGGTGTTCCAGCAGGTCCAGCGCCGTGACCAGATCGAAGCTTCCGTCGGAGAAGGGTAGGCTCTCCCCATCGGCCAGACACAATCGCGACCTGCCCTGCTCCTGGCAGTACGCCAGAGCCTTGGGAGAAATGTCAATACCCGTGACCTCGCCGTACCGCTCGAGCAAGCTCATGGTCGCCCCCGTACCGCAGCCTACGTCGAGGATGCTCCTGGACGACACTTCCACCGTCAAGTCGTCCAGAAGCCGGGACAGGATTCTCCGTCTGGCCACGAAGAACCAGTGGGCCTCCTCCAACTCGTGGACGACCTCGTACGCCGTGGGATCCATGGCTACTCACCTTGCCGCACGCGGACGGCACGGGCGGATGATATCTCGACGGTGCTCCACCCCACCAGGCAAACGGCCATCGTTAGCCTGCAAGCCGGACAGGCCCTGGCGAGGCAGCCGAAGTATCGAGAGGGGTTCCGCGCACGCGCTTGTGCCATTATAGACCAAATCGGGGGGCTAAGAAAGAGGGTCCCGCAACCCTTGGCCTGCACAAACGGCACGAAGGACGACACATGCTGCTCGGGGGGGGCCACGAGCTGTCGTGAGAGCGAGACAGCGTCCCAACTCCGTGACTGTTTCCCTGCCCCTGGAACGCGATCAGGGATGTCCGCTGGAGTGGGTGAGTCGCCCGGTGATGTCAATGAATAGGGAGCCAGCGTCGGTATCGCTTGGCGACCGTGGCCCTCCGGGTACCGCGGTGTACGCACAATGGCGCCCTGGTGGGTCTACGCCGGCTTGCGCGGTCTGAGCGAGACTACCAGGTGCGTCGCCAGGGCCAGCACAGCGTTGAACACCAAGCCATAAACCCTGAGAGCTATCAGCAAGGGGATGGTGGCAGAGCTGTCCACTCCACCCAGGGCGAGGATGCCATACCATCCCACTTCGAGCACCCCCAGCCTACCTGGGGCCACAGCGAAGAGTAGCGTGAACCGCACCAGGCCAACAGCCATGAAGATCAGCCAGAAGGGGATCGATAGGCCCAGAGCCAGGGTGAGGAAGTAGGCGCGCAGCGCCATCATCAGGTACCTGCCTAGCGTCAGGACGTTGGCCGCGGTGATGCACTTCTGGCCAACCTGCTCGAACCCCGCTCTCGCACCCTCCAGAGTCGGCGCCACCCTCCCCAGCGCTCCTTTCAAGATGGGTGCTCTGCCGCTTACGCGATTCGCGACGCCGGCGGCCATCCCCAGCAAGCTCGACACGACGTGGTGGTTCCGGGCGATGAGTGCCCAATAGCCGCCCACCAGCACCACTACCAGGACTGCGAGCGCCTCGGGCGAGACGAACCCTCCCAGGTACATCAGCCCTGGAACCACTAACAGCAGGGAGAGCATGAGGTCGAAGAACCTGTCCAGAAGGACGGAGTAGAAGGCCCGGCCCATGCTCGTGTTGCTCGACGTCTTGAGCGCCAGCGGCCTGACGCCATAGTCACCTACGTACTGGGAGACGAAGGTACTGGAGATCTTGCCCATCATTACGTAGTAGAAGTAGTACAATGGCGTGGCAGCCCTGCGACCCTCAAGCGCATTCACGATCAGCCCCCATCTCACCGACGTCACAAACGCGGAGAGGCCCGTGGCCACGAACGCGCCGATTAGGTACAGGGGGTTCACTCGAGCCACCTGCCGAAGTGCCTCCACTCCCCCGTAGTAGAGGATGGCCAGGAAGATCAATATCCCCAAAGCCGATAGTATCCGGCGATAAGTCTTGCTCCCCAGCCTTCCCAGGAGACCCTGACTTTCTACTCCTTGCACCTTGCCACTTCCTCGTTCATCAGCGTCAGCCACGGTGCAGTGTGTCTGACGCCACAGGGTTCCACGTCCTGACGGGCGTTCCCCCCCATCGCTCAAACAAGACTTCAGTTCTCGGCCAGTTCGACGACCCAAGCGGCGCAAGCTTGTGGATCGTGCCCGTCTCCGCGCACCGGTATTCCATGCTCACGCTCCTGGACGACCCCCGCGATTCCTCCTCCGTGCGAGGTAATAGCGTACACCCGGCTGCCCGCAGTCCGCCCGCAGCCGCCACCTCGCCAGGGCTTGCCAGAATCTGCTCCTCAGGTGTCGACAACACGGGTAAACAGCGGAGACGACTGACCGGCACGACAGAAGGCCGCCCTGGTGTCAGATCACATCGGTGTCCCCGAAGGTGAGGAACCAGTGAGCACGATCAGCACAAACCGCCTCGCTCACCTCCGGCCTATTGAGTCGATAGCCAAAGTACCAGCGCTTGAACCCCAGCCTCCCAGGCAAGGGCCAAAAGCCCTGCTGCCTCAGCAGCGGCACGTAGCGCCGTTCACCATTGATCAGGCACGCGGTCAGGTCCATGCCCTGCTCTCTGAAGAACTGCTCCGCATGACCTAGGAGGAGGGCAAGCGCATCCTCGCCGCCGGGTAGAGCCCCCAGATCGACGATCATGCCCCCTCGCAGGCCGAATTGTTCCATGCACCGCGTGATCAGGTAAGCGACGATCTCGCCGGCGCGCTCGGTGACGATGGTTCGATACTCACGGCCTGGATTGTCGAAGTAGCGCCAGTTCAGGTAGGTGCTGTCCCTCACCACAGCGATGCGATGCCTCGGAGCAACTCGACTCCAGAACTCGTCGATCCGATGGTCGAACCTGTCGAGCCATCGCACGGGGTACTGCTCTTCGCGGACGAAAGGTCGAGGCTTGCTGAGAAGTCGAAGCAGCAACCTCAACGTCGCCCGCACCGGGGTCACGGCAGCTCCCCTCGGTACGAAACGGTCCGCAATCCTGGCGGCACGGAGAGGCTTGACGAAGACGGACAGTGCACAGAGGTACTCCCAGTCGAACTTGGCCATCGATCCTATCATCGAGATCTTCCTGGGAAAGATGTAGGTCAAGGCCGGGCCTTCCCGTGCCAAATCCGCGTAGACCGCCTGGCCCAGCGTGGCAAATACGTCCTGCCGCCTGTACTCCGGATGCGTCATGGCATCGATGGATGTGCTCCCCAGGATCAGTTCTCCGCAGTACTGCATCCTGACCGGCCTGACGGCGTAGTGGCCAACGATGCTCTGTCCTGCCTCAGCCACCCAGATCGTCGCCTGGCCGGCCGGACAGTCGCGGTATTCCCACCTCCAATATTCCTCGGTGTTCCTCTGTTCTTCTCCGTCACCGAACACCAGCTTCCGGAGCTGGATGATCCGCTCCTCATCCTCTGGTTCGTATCTGCGTGCGATCCACTCCCCGGTCATTCCGCTGTTCACTTCATCGCTCGGTATCAGGCCCCGCGCCGGCCAGACTCCGGCAGATCACGTCGAGGGAGGCCCTGAAACTCGTCCAGGAGAACGATCGGAGCACCCTCTCGAAGGCCCGCAGAGCAGGGATGCGGTAGTAGGCAAAGGCTCTCTTCGGCAAGGAGAGAGGCACATCTGGACCCCTCAGCAGCTCCCAGGGATGAATGTAGAAGACAGCAATGCCATATTTCCGTTCTACCCTCTTCAGGAGCTGAGTGTCCACGAACCCCCCCAGTAACCTGAAATAGATTCCTCCCACCGGGACCCTGCTCAACAGGGCGACTTTGTAGATGGACAGAGGGATCTCCAGGATGCCGGGTGTTGCCCAGAAGGGGCCAGAGCCGCCGTACTGGGACCAGTCATAGAGGGGCGTCTTCACTGGCAAGATCGACGAATCGTATTTGAAGCCCTGATCTTGAAGAATCTCGAACAGGTAGGGTGCCCGACTGAAGGTCGGTGCCCTGAAACCGATCGGCCGTTCACCACATGTGGTCAGAATGCCCATGGTTCTCTGGATTTCGTCCTCGAAGCTGGCGCGAGTGTGCACGTGAAGGGGGGTGTGTGTGTATCCGTGCACCGCGAGTTCGTGCCCCCGCGCAACTATCTGTTCAATGAGGTCCGGGTACCACTCTGCTACGCTTCCCAGACAGAAGAAGGTGGCTCTTGCCTGGAACGTGTCCAGTTCACGAAGCAGCAATTCGACCGCGCAAGGCATGAACCCCGCATCTCCGGCTTTGTTCTGGCGCTCCAGGGGGAGGCGAAAGATCGGCCGGTGAACCCACGATTCAAGATCTATGGACATGATGAACATCGAAGAGCACCCCTGCTCGTCCCTACAAGCAGCACAAGAGGGCCCAGGCCACACCGCAGGCTCCTTGGACCACCGTGCGCAAGGCCCTTACCCCACCCCACAAGTGGGTAGCATAGAACCTACAAACCCCCAGGACCGAGGCGAGTCGCGGATGGGTTCTGCCAGCCAGCTTGCCCGGGGCGACTCGCTCACTTAAGCCCTGCTATTCAGCACTTCCTCGTAAACGCGCATCACCTGCCGCGCGATCTGGTTCACGTCGAAGGGCTCTGCACTTCTGCGTGCGTCTTTCTGGATAGAAACCCGGAGTGGCTCGTTCTCGATCAGTTCCACTATCCTGTCGGCATAGGCCCTGGGGTCACCCGCCTCGTTGTCACTCAGCAGCAGTCCGTTCTCCCCATGCCGAATGACCTCGGGAATGCCCCCCTTGGCGGTGGTAACCAGGGCGCACCCCGCAGCCAGGCATTCCAGCACCGTGGGAGGGATATCGATCATCCCCTTCGTGGTCTGGACCGCATACACGAAGACATCCAGCGAGTTGAGGAACCTCGGCACATCGACCTCTCCCACCAGCTTCACATTCCGTGACACTCCCAGGCGCTCGATCAGGTCCCGTAGATCCCGTAGCTTGCGCCGCAGCAGGGGCTGGAACTTCACTTCCGGGTTCTCGATGGCCAGCACAAAGTGGGTGTTGGGGTGCCGTTCCAGAACAAGTGGTATCGCCTCTATCAGACGCTCGAAGCCCCTTCTCCCGTGAGGCGCGCCCATGCTGCCCACGGTGAAGCGCTCGTCTGGGCTGTGTTCGTGTCGGGCCTCAGTCGTGAAGCTCTCCAGGTCAACGCTATGTGGTATGAATACCGCCTTCTCCCCCAAGTGTGCCTGAATATTCCTGCTGGCACAAATCAACCTCGAAAAGCCCAGCAGGTTGATGGCGCGGCTGGCCGGGGATACCACTCCATAGACGACTGGGGTTCTGGCCGCAACCCCCACCAGTCTGGCCAGGGGAGCGAAGAGATGATAGCTAGCCATACTGTGAATGATATCGTACTCATTGTGCCTGAGGAAATACAGAAGGGATCGCACAGGGAACTCGACGAAGTAGCTGGTAAGCGTCTCTCTCCCCTCCAGAGATACCGCCTCGTATCTCACACCGTCCAGTACAGTCACCCGCTTGTCGCGCCCCTTCGTGACCACGGTGACCTCGTGGCCTTCAGCCATGAATCTCTTCGCCAGACCGAGGACGTGTTTGCGGCTGCCGCTGATGAACCCCAGTTGATTGCCGTAGTAACATATCTTCATGTCGTGCTGCCAGTGGCTCGTCCCTCCCAGGGACACCCCGGCCTGCGTCCAGACCCTTCCGGCCGCTAGTGTGGATCCTGCGGGCCTTCGACCGTGAGTTGATCCCCTTCGCCCCTTGCCCGCGTGGTGGCCAACTGCTGGGCCAGGTTCTTCACCTGCGTCCTCAAGGAAGAGATCTCCATGGAAAACTGGATATTGATCAGCATCAGGAAAATGAGCGCGAAAAAGAAGAGTGTGGAGGTAGTCAACACCGCCCCGATCAAGTCGGTGATCAAATCCAGCAGTCCGGGCCACAAAGCAAGCACGAACATGGCCAGGCTCATGGACAGCCACAACCATGAATACTCCTCGCGCAGCTTGCGGCGCCGCACCAGTTCTACGATGAGGATGACCAGCACCACACTCACGGCGAGGGCCACGAACCGGGGCTTCATTTCCATTCCTGTTTTCCCCCTACCTCATGTCTCCGCTCTCGCATCAAAGTCACCACAATGGACAGGAACATCTTGAACACGTAGTAAAAGGGCCTGAGGCCGCTGTGCATGGATTTCCGATTCGCCGCCCCGGGATACATTACCACCGGGATCTCTTTGATCCTGAAACCTGCAAAGTGCACCATGATCAGAACATCCGCGTCGGGATAGTCAATCGGGTACACGTCCGTAGCGTAAAGGGCCAGCACCCTCCTGTTCAGCGCCTGATACCCCGATGTCGGGTCGGTGATTCTCTGTCCTACGACTCGTGAGACGATGGCGCGGAAGAGCAGGATCCCAACTCTTCTGGCGAACCGTGGTTTGAAGGTAGACGGACCGAGGAACCTCGACCCCAAGACCACGTCCGCAGTCCCTTTGCGCACCTCTGCCATGAGGTCCAACACACAGGCTGGCTCGTGCTGACCATCCGCGTCCATCTGCACCACGTAATCGTAGCCCCGCTCGAGCGCGTACTTGAAACCCGCCTGGAGCGCCACCCCGTACCCCAGATTGAAGGGCAACGAGATGACCATGGCCCCCGCCTGCCTGGCCATCGACGCCGTGTCGTCGGACGAACCATCATCGACCACGAGGATGTCGGCATCCGGCACCACTTCTCGCACGCCGCCAATGACCGGCCCGATGTTCCGCTCTTCGTTGTACGCGGGCACCACGATCAGTACCCTGTCACCGTCTCCCACGGCCCCTTCTGCCCCCGACGCACGGGCTGTGTCAGACATATCCCAGCCCTTTGAGCCTTCTAGCCAGCTCCTCCTCTTCCTCGGCAGAATAGACCCTACCCTCCTCAAGCGTCCCCGGGCCCTCCACCTCTCCGAAGAGTACAGGGCGAGCACTCAGATACTCAGGCGTGAAGACGCCCTCCAGCACGTGCCCATCCATGTCTCGGGGCACGGGAACTCCCAGCACGTAGAGTATGGAAGGGGCCAGATCCTGGATCGCCGCACCCTCTACCTCCACCCCCTCCCTGATCACTCCGTGCCCTCGCGCCGCGAGCAAGCCCTCCATCCTGTGGTTTCCAGTGCAGCCGTACACAGGCTCCAGCACCCGCGGCGAGTTGAAATCCGAGAGCCCCAGCGCCTTGTACTCCATCTTCGTGGTCAGGAACGAAAGATCCGGGGCTTCTACGACGAATTGACCGCTGTACAGCTCGCTGGCGCGGAAGACACGCTCGATGATCCTCTTCCCGCTCTCGGGATCCACCAGGCCCCTCAACTTGTGAGTGAGCTCCGCCAGCAACTCCTCGTACTCCGGGCCCGGCTCCACGCACCCCTGCGGTTCCCTTCCCCTGAGATTGACGTAGATCTGGCCGTAGTTACCCATTGAATAGGCCGTGGTCCTCGACCAATCCACGTCTCTGAACGACAGGAAGACCTGCTCCTGCAACTCCTGGCGCCTTCCCCGTCCCAACTGGATAGCCCTCTTACCCCACCCGGCTTGAAGCACGAGCTTGCCCAGAGTGTAGTAGTTGAAGCCCGCCCGGAAAAGCCCGCGCCTCACTTGGTTCAGTGGCCCCCTCTTGAGTTGCAGATACCCCTCCTTCATCAGCCAGGAGTTGACGTTGAGGAACTGGGTCACCCTGCCCATCCCGTGGTCCGACATGAGTATCAACACCACGTCGTCATCCAACTGCGAGACGAGTCTGCCCAGATCGTCGTCCAGCCGCCGGAAGAAGTCCAGAACCACGTCGCCTAACCGCTCACGCTCCCTGGCATCGTGCTGGGGATGGGAGGGATCCATCAAGTGCCAGAACTCGTGAGTCACGCGGTCTGACCCGTAGTAGTGTACCATGAAGAAGTCCCAGCGCTTCTCCCTGGCCAGGTACAGGGCAGCCTGGGTTCTGCTGCTCAAGATGCGATACTGCTCTCGAAGCAAGTTCTCCGCGTTCGACTTCGTGTATTTCTCGTCGTGATGGATCAGGTAGGTCCCGACGTGTTCCCGGAGCTCCTGAATCAGCTCCCGAGGATAGGCCCAATCAGAGCAGTCGCGAGGCGTCAATAGTCCGCTGATGAGGAAGCCGTTCACTTCCTCTGGCGGATAGGTCAGCGGAAGGTTCACCACCCCCACCTTCTTCTCAGCCTCGCTGAGCAGCCTCCACAAGGACTTGCCCTTGACGGAAGAAGGGGAGGAGAGAACCTGGCTGTAGGTCCCCGGCCGGCGGCGGAAGAACTCGAACACACCGTGACTCCCCGGTGACTTGCCCGTCATAAACGAGGACCATGCCGGCCCCGTTAAGGGAGGAAAAGTGGATTCCAGTCTGCCGACCACTCCTGACCTCAGGATGCTCTGAAGGGTGGGCAGCTCACCCCGCTCACACCAGGGGGCGAGCAGGTCCAGGGTGGCCCCATCCCACGCCACCACGAAGACCCTTCGCGAGTGTTTCGTCATCGATACTCCTCAGTCGGCCGCCAGAGTAAGCGGCAGTCCCGGGGTCACCTCTCTCTTGATCCCTATCGACCCCTGGTAGACGTACACTCTCTGGGGAACGTGAATCCCATCGACGTACAGGTCAAAGGTCACCCACGATCCATCTTCGATCACGAAATCGCATCCGTCCTCTTTGTCCCGGGCCCATGTGTCGAACGTAATCACCGTCTCTGACTCCGAGACCTCCAGAACGTCCGGGTACTGCTCCAGCTCGAAGGGCTGCACATCCTCGAAGCGACCGTCAGTGCTGATCGAGCCGGTGAATTGGTGATCGGCGCCCCCACCGTTCCAGCCAACGTGCCACCCGGCATAGTAGTGATGAATGTAGTAGTAAGGCTCCGTACTCTCGATGAACACAGGGTCCCGGTAGTCCGCGTTTTTCAGGTAGGATACGTTGTAGTAGTTAGCGGCGCTCTGCCCCACCAGCATGATCAGCGAGAGGCCCAAAAGCAGGCCACTGTGCGCTGGGTAGGTGTCCCGCTTCGTGCTCCTGAACCAGCTGAATCCATAGGCGCCCAGCATGGCATAGGACGGAAAAGCGATGTAGGAGAATCTGGTGTTCCTCATCGACCACAGCGACAGGAAAAGTAGCAGGGGAAGTATCCAGAGAGCTAACGCCCAGAGCCTGGGATCCGGGCCCCGAGCGCCAGTCCGCCACCGTTCGATGTAGCCGAGAGGGATCAAGAGACTCCAGAGCACGATAGGAAAGCCAACCCCATTGACCAGATATCGAAAGTAGAACAGTCGCGGGACCGGCCCCATGTAGAAGTGGGTCTGACCCGACATCAAGACCATCTCATTCCAGTCCTCCGGCTGTTCATCTCTGTCCTGGTACATGGGCCTCTTGGCCCAGGTGGCCAGGTGTTCCTCGGCGGCCTGAAGCGCCCCGCTAGACAGGCCTTGCTTAAGGAAGTAGGGGGCGACGAACGAGAGCGGTAACAGAGCCAGAAAGGCCAGGTTGACCAGAAGCACCTTCGCCCGGCGTGTCTTTGAGAAGAGATAGACCACCACTACCAGAAAGGCACAATACGCCCCGGTCAGCTTGGTCATGACGGTCAGGAACAGGCTGACGCCCGACGCCATGGCCAGGCCCAGGCTGTCTCGCCTCAGGGCAACGGCGAAGAGCCACAACGTCAACGCAGCCATCGCCGCGCTGGCCACATCGCTCATCACGAAGTAGCTGGCGAAGGAGAACAGTGGGCTCAAGGCCAGGAACAACCCAGCGTAGAAAGCAACTCGTTTTTCGAGAAACTCTCGGCACAGCAGGTATGTGGAGACGACAGCCAGCTCCATGTAGAGCACAGGGACCAGAGCTGAGGCCAGGTACCCGTTGCGCGTCGGTCCGTAGAACAGCGCCCACACCGCACTGAGGAGAGGGGTGTCCATACGCCTCAGGACGCCGCCCGACAAGAAGGCGAGAAGCCCTCTGTCCAGGATGGCCCGACCCCAGTCCATGTAGGTGTAACGGGCGTCGGTGGGCTGGAGGTTGTAACCAAATACCACGTGGCCCAAGAGGTGTTGGAGCAGAGGCAGGGCGACGAGAATGAGAAGCCCGTACCGCTCGACGAATCTGTCGACTCCCCCTGCAAGATCAGACCTGGATCGCCGCACCAGACGCCTGACGGGAAACCAGGCCGCGATGAAGGCCACGGAAAGAGCCATCTCAGCCAGCAGGCAAGCCCTGACCCAGGGGTCCAGCAGCGGCGTGTCCCAATAGAGGGTCGGCGTGAGATCGAAGTAGAACAATACCTGATATACCAGCAGCGCAATGAGCAGGACCACAGGTGCGAGGCGGCGGTACCGGACCTGGGAGCGGATAGAGAGGTAGGCGAGGGAACACGCAGCCAGCAAAGCTAGAACGAAACGGTTGTCGCAAAGAGCCACGTAGGTCTCTACCAGAAGGCTGGGGCCCCAATCCACAACCTTCCCGCTGAGGATCTCCACCACCACCTCTCCCTGGCTGGTCGGCCACTCCCTGTGTCCATACAAGATCAGTTCGTGGATGGTGAAGGTGATCGCGCCCTCACTGGAGAGCACCTCGATCCCGGCCCGCCTTGGAGCCACGATGGTGAGTAATGCTTCTCCTGACGAGACCCAATCCAGCGAGAGGCCTCGTTCCTCCTCCGCAGCGACCGAAACGACCTGTTCACGGTCCAGCCCTCGAATGCTAATCTCTGTCTCGATGTAGGGCTGGGGTGCAGGGAAGAGGAAGAGCACGGCAAGGACCGCAATCAGGGCTACCGTAGCAACTGCGAATCGGACCTGCTTCTTACCCCGAAGGACGGCCAGGAGGAACCTTCTCATAACCGTTTCCCACTCAGGACAGAAGCCGCCGGACGGAGTATTCCTCCTCGGGATCATAAGCAAAGTTGCGGATCATCTCGCCCAGCAGTCCGATGGAGGCCATCTGGACACCTACCACCATCGCGAGGATCCCGAGGAACAGCAGGGGGCGCCACCCGATGCCCTCGCCGAGGACCCACAGTCCGGTGAGATACACGCCGATGGCGAAACCGAAGAAGAAGAGGAGCGCTCCGAGGGTGCCGAAGAGATGCATGGGGCGCTTGAGATAGTAGGTGAGGAAGAGAACCATCCCAAAGTCAAGGAAGCTTCGTCCCAGCCGCTCAAACCCGTACTTGGACTGCCCATACTGTCTGGCGCGGTGCACCACTTTCTGCTCCGTCACCCTGTATCCGCGCCAGTGCGCCAGGACCGGTATGAATCGGTGGAGCTCACCGTACAACTTCAGATCCTGAACCACCTCTCGACGATAGGCCTTGAACCCACAGTTGAGGTCGTGCAACTGAACCCCGGTCAGCAGGGATACCGCCGTATTGGCGATCCTGGAAGGCAGTTTCTTGGAAAGGGAATCCTGGCGTTGGTGCCTCCAGGCCACCACGAGATCGTAATCATCGTCCAGCCTCTTCAGGAGATCAGGGATCTCCGCCGGATCGTCCTGGAGGTCGGCATCCATGGTGATCACCATGTCACCTCTGGCATACCTGAACCCGGCCGTGAGAGCGGCCGTCTTACCGAAGTTGCGACGGAACTGGATCACGCGAACGTGCCCTTCATCCTCGTTATGGAGCGACTTCAGTATCTGGAAAGAGCTATCCTGACTCCCATCGTCGACGTAGATGATCTCGTACTCCTTGCCAAGCGCAGTGAGGGTCTCCTCCAGGCTAGCATGCAGAGGCCGCAGGCTATTTTCTTCGTCGAGCACGGGGACTACCACCGACAGAGCCACGTGTCCGTCCGAGTCTGTGCCGTCCCTTTGCTCCAACCCCTTGTCCTCAGCCATGACCGCGACCTCATCCACCCACGGCGACCGTGGCCAGCAGCACTCTATCGCCCACTGTCTGCGTGGTCTCGTCGACGACGGACAGTCTCTGGCCGGTCTCTAGCACGTACATCCCGAGCTCCACCGTATACTCTCCCTGTGGCGCGCCACGGTCGATGGTGAACTCGTACTCATCCTTCACCACCTCGCCCACGTCCCAGAACGAGGTACGGTAGAAGCCACCTTCCGGCTCGTTGTCCTGTTGTCCCCAGATGTGCCCGTCCGCGTCTACCAGGTGCACGAAGACCGTATAGTCCTCGTCCATCTGTCGTTCCGCTCTCCAGTACAACGTCAGGCGGACGCTGTCACCTGGTTGTGCTTCCGCTGCCTCCAGATCGTACCCCCACAAGCTCACCTGGCCGGCCAGATCGTGCGACACAAGGTGTTGTGGAGCATAGGCCTCGGAGGAACCGTCCCCCACCCAGACGTAGTCCAGGACGACGACGACGCCCAGCAACTCTGCCTTCTCTCCGTAGACAGGCA
The DNA here is from genome assembly GCA_034411995.1 of Anaerolineae bacterium. Lineage (GTDB taxonomy): Bacteria > Chloroflexota > Anaerolineae > UBA7937 > B3-Chlor > JAUVXJ01. The sequence goes on from DAOUME010000026.1 coordinate 489,555, forward strand.
GCCGCTCCATCGTCTCCGGAAGGTACATGCCCGTCTGCAAACGGTACCTGCCAGGAGGAATCTCCTGGGGAAGCACCAGCTCCCGAGGATCCGAGAGGATCTCCCCCTCGACCCAGTGCGTCGTCGGCTGCAGGCCTCCCAGGGGCACTCCGTCGTGCTGGGCCCACATTCTGCCTTCGGCATCCACCAGATGGACGAAGACACTATAGCTGCTGAAGATATGCGTCAGTCCTTGCCAGCGCAGCAACAGCTCCAGGGCCTCACCCGGGCTGAGATCCGCCGCGCTCAAACCATACCCCAGCAAGGCCACCTGGTTAGCAAGATTATAGTATAGAGAACGCTCAATAGCCAACGAAGCAGGAGGTGGGCTCTCCGCCAGAAAGACGAACACCCCGCCCTCTTTGGCCACCAACTCCGCACGATCCCACACATACTGGATGAAGTCCTGCGTATAGCGAGTCCTGAACCGGGACTCGTCCACCACGAACCAGGTGCGAGGGTTGCCTTCCACTACCTCCTGAAGGGCCTCGTCGGTGAACAAAATGGGCACTCCCGCCCAGGCCTCAAGCCACTGCCCATCCTTCTGCGTGGCGTAACTGTGAAAATCCTTCTCCATGGCCACATAGTCGCACCCGTCCTCGCCCAGGTAGATCACGCACGGAGAGACGGCAAAGGCCATCACCGCGTCCTGGGGCCGCCGGTGCGCTGCAACGTACTTGAAAGCCTCGTCGTACCCGTACTCTCCCCTGGCTATGGCCGCCGTGGCGGCTGGCCACGACACCAGCCCGATGGCCAGTACTCCGACGCATACGGCAAGCAGCCCGGTCAGGCCGCGCCAGCGATTCCAGCGGAGCGGACTCAGCAGCCTCCCCCTGTCTCGCCACCACCGCTCCCCAAACGTCACCATGCGGCGCAGGACATTTAGGGCGATCAAGTAGAACAACGGAGCCTCGATGAAGAAATAGCGTGGGCTCCACCGGCGCTCGTTGACCACGAAGAACATCTCCAGAACCACCAGGGAGAAGAAGAGGGTGAGATAGGCGAGTGAGGAATAAGCGCTAGCCGGCGACAGGACCGCCCTGAAGCTCCGCCGTTTCGCCACCCTCCAGAGCACGTACGCCGCTGCCAGGAGACACAATGCCGTCAAGATGGCCGAGAAAGGCAGGTCGTCCAGCCCCAGGAAGAAGGGCTTGTACCGCTGGATAGCCCCCAGCAAGTCGAAGGACAGCCCCACTTCCAGTCTTCCTTGCCCAACCTCGCCCCAGCCTGGAGGCCGCAAGCGACGATAGAGGTACAGACTGCTGGCCATGCCCACGAACACCAGGACGTTGGCCACGATCACCTCCCGCTGGAGGAACCAGCGCCACCCCCGGTACAAGAAGGCACATGCCAGAAAAGCCGGGTACAGGAGCATGGCCACGTTGTGGGTATACACGGCCGCGGCGAACGTTAGAACGAACAGCCAACCATACCGGTGACTATGCCCATCTCCGGCGATGGCCCACTTGTAGAAAAGGAACGCGGCCCAGAGGATGATCAACTGTATCAGAGCGTAGTTCCTGGCGCGCCCTCCCCAGAGCACCGCCTGCGGTGCCAGCGCGAGCATGGCCGCGGCGAGCAACCCTTCGCGAGCTGAAAACATCTTCTTGCCCGCCACATACAGGCAGGGGATGGTGCACACGCTGATGATCACACTCGGGGCTCTGGCTACATGCTCGCTGAACCCGAAGAGCCAGATGAAGAGGGCATCGAGGTACGTGAACAACATACCCTGGGCATAGATAGATCCCGTGGAGAAGACCGGATATCCATGCTCGATGGTTCTCATGGCCACCCACATCGAGGTGTACTCGTCTATGTAGGGACTGGTCGACAGTGCGTAGCGAAGCCGGAGATAGAGACCCGCAGCCATCAATAGCAGCAGCATGACCAGCAGGGCCCACCGCTCGTACGTTGGCGTGCTCTGGGGCTGCGACGCTTTCTCAGCGCCGCTGGTCGACCCCACGGGGGAGGAAACAGTCAGACTATCGCTCACCATCGTCTACTCTCCGGCCTCGACCGGCAGCACATCCAGCGCCTGGAACATCATGCTCAGGCACCTCTGGTCTTCCGATCCGTCCAAGACCTCGCTCGGCACCTCGCAACCCTCCGGGACGTGAAACCTGACACGGGTCCATTCTCCGGCCCGGAGCGTGAAGGCAGGAGTGACGTAGCTCTGCATACCGCCCACATGATATTCTGCAATCAAATCCTCATTCACATAGGTGTACAGATGCCGGGGCTGCCTGAACGGGTGCGCGTTGAACGTTAGCTGATATGCCCCGTCCCGCTGCACCATCACGAAGACCGTTGCGTCGTTCACCATCCATCGCGAGGGGACACCATCGACGGATTCGATTGCATGCCACTGCTCGCCCAGCATGAGGAAAGGGACGTCCACCTGCCGCTCCGCGGGCTCGTCCTTCAAGGCGAAAGCAGCAATCTGAGCGTCTTCATACACAGGACTTCCCATCACCTGCGTGAGAAAAGGGATGAACTCCCGCACAGAATCGGGCAAAAGCCATAGCTTGTGAATGACAACGTATCTTGTGCCCAACTGGTTCAACACCAGAGTCATACGGCCCTGGTTCACGATGTCAGCATCTGGTTGCACGAGCTGGTCCAGGAAAGCCAGGTATGGCTTCACCTCCGACGGGAACCGGTAGCAGTGCCCCCGCACGATGGGGTGTTTGTGGACGGTCTGGTAGTACATACCCCAGTGGTTACCCGTCGATCCGATGTCCAAGATTGCATACTCCTCGCCATCGTCGGCTAGGGTGCTGTAGAACTCCGGAACAGGTCTGTCGGCGATAGGAAAAGGGAAGTACAGGGCAAGTTCGAGGGGCACCAGCACCGTGAACATACCAGCCAGCGACCACCGGACCGCGCGGTGCCTGGAGGCATCGAGGACAACCAATCCTCCGTGGGCAGCCAGGACTGCCAGCGCAAACATGGCCAACTCACTGTACCTATCCGGTGCACGAATCCAGTCGTAGAACGGAAGCCCCGTTAGCAGGGCACCCGGTAGCACCACCAAGCCGACTCTATCCGCAACTGTCTGGTAGACAACCTGGCCGCGCACATGAAGCAAGGGTCCCATGGATAGTACAACGCCGGCCACGCCCAGAAGCCACCACAGGGCCAACCTCCTCCCCATCTTCAGTGCAGCAGCGAGTGCCAGCACCAAAGCGCCAACGCCAAGGTACGCAGGATCGTAGCCCTTCTCCGGGGTCAGTGCGCCCACCAGCGCTGATAGAGGCCCCACGGATTGGACGAGTGGTTGCGACGGCGAAGGCACGAAGAACGCCAGTAGGTCAACGGACTGTGACAGGACACCATGTCTGCTCAGATACTCCAGCCCTCCCGTGGCCCGCGCCGTCACCAAAGGCACGTACAGGGGGCCGACCATGAGAGCCGCGATCAGCAAGGCCACACCAAGTCCGACCAGAACGCGAGAGTCCCCCAGCCATTCCCGTTCAGTGATTGTCTTATGAACGAGGAATACCACTGTCAGGGGGATCAAGAAATGCGCGGCATGCAAAGGGCTGGACAGGACTGAGAGAGCGAGGAAGACACCACAAAGAGCCACGTTCCAGGTGCCCGGCTTCTTGAATAGCTTGATCAGGAACAACACATACAAAGGCAACCAGTACGTCAACATGAGGTTCAAGTGCCCGTGTACGGCCTGATGGGACCTGAAGGAGCAAAAGGCGAAGACCACGCCTCCCAGAAACGAGGGCCACTGTCGCCGTGTGAGGTGGTAGCAGACGAGATAGGTGGCAAAGCCTGTCAAGACATAGGTGGCCAGGAAATGCACATTGTAGGCCACCAGCGGGCCAAACAGCAACACGAGTGGCAGAGACGACACCATCGAATAAAGGTCGGTCCAAAGAAGGGGAAGGTATGCCCCTTGGGGATAGTAGAGAGATGTGAGATTGGCGAGGTTAGCGTGGAGGTCGATGAGACTCCTCTTAGCCCACCACAGCTCCCATACGAAGTACGGGCTGCCAGCTGGGTTGCGTGCGATGTTGAACACTATCGGGTACGTGAAGACCATGGTCAGCAACGTATAGAAAACCAGAGTCGTCAGCAAAGGCCTTGCCTGAAGTCGCCACCTGGCGACTACCGCCAAACGTCTTACCGCCGACACTGCTCTCACACCCTGCCTCATTCGGCCGCTATCTCCGTTGCCCACCTTGGCTGCCTCGCCACTGATGTAGCTATTCAGTTACAGCACCCACTCGTGACCTGCAGCTCCTGGAAGAGCATGCTCAAGCATCTTTCGTCGCCTTCTACGGGAGTGACTTCACTGGGCACCTCGCAGCCCTCTGGCACGTGAAGCCTGATCTCCGTCCATTCTCCCCCCTTCAGTTGAAAAGGGGGAGTAACGTACCGTTGTGTTCCTCCCACTTCGTACTCTGCCGCGAGCTTGTCGCCAACGAATACCTCCAGATGCCTGGGTTGCCTGTAGGGATGGACGACCAACGATAGGCTATACGGCCCATCCGTATCCACCCTGGCATACAGCGTTCCGTCGTTCATCATCCAACGCGATGGTGCGCCTTCTACGGACTCCAGAGGATGCCACTCCCCGCCCAGCATGACCAGGGGGATTCGGCAATCCTGGGTTGCGCCGTCGGGCACGGTGAACACAGCGATCTGCTCGTCTTCATACACCACCGGTCCGAGGCTTGCGGCAAGGAATCGCCCCAGGGAGGCATTGTCCTCCGCCGCAGGCGAGTGCAGCACGACATATTCGACGCTCAGCTGTCTAAGAATCGGTACAAACTGACCGGCGTTGACGATATCCTCCTCCGGGCTGGCAAGCTGCTCCAGGTACTCCTGGTAGTACTGGCTCTCGCCGGGATAGCGATAGATGAAGCCTCTGGCGATGGGATGCTGATGGACCGTCTGGAAGTACATCCCCTCGTGATTGAACCTTTCGGTTCCCAGATCCAGGATACCGTAGCCCTCCGCATCGCCCTGAATCTCGCCGTAGAAGGCCGGGACACCCACGTCTTGCATCGGAAAGGGAACGAACAGCGTGTAGTCAGCCAGGAGGAGCACCAGCAGCGCGCCAAACGTGGAAACGCATGCTACTCGGCCCCACTGGAATCGGTAGAGCGTGCGCACCCCATAGGCAGCCAGGATGGCGACCGAGAACACGGTGAGTTCCGCGAACCTAGCCGGGCCGCGAGCCCACTCATAGAACGGTAGCTTCGTCAGCAGCGCCCCAGGCAGCAACACGTAACCCGTCAGATTCGCCACAGTGACTTCCGCCAAATCCCTCGTCACGTGAAGGAGCGGACCCAAAGCGAGAATGGCGCTGACCAGTGCGACGAACCCCCACAGTCTGGCCTTTCTGCTCGCCAGCCCAACCACGGCCAGCAAGAGGGACACCACACCCAAGTATACAATGTAGTACCTGCCAGGCAGCAACTCGAGCAGCAGAGTCCGCAGCGGCTCGACCTGCCGTGCGACCAATTGAAACGATGGTGGCACCACAAAACTGAGCAGCGCCGCCGAATGGCCCAGGACGCCGAATCTGGAGAAATACTCCAACTCTCCTGCCAGCCGGGCTTTGAGGAGAGGAACATATGCCGGCAAGATCATCAGGCAAGCGATGCCCGCCGCCACAACCGCGGACCTGAGCCAAGCTGGACGGTATAGCTGTTTCCGGCCTGCGAAGCCCTGATACGCAAGAAACACCAGGGTGAAGGGAACGACGAAGTGGGCCAGATGCAAGAAGCTAGACAGAATGGAGAAACCCAGCGCAATCCCACAGAAGATGCCGGTCCGGATTCGCCGCCTCTTGAAGAGGCGCAGGAAGAACAGAACGTACAAGGGCAACCAGTACGTGAGGGCCATACTTATGACCCCATGCGCCGCCCGATCCGCTCTGAAGGGGGAGAAGGCAAAAATGGCACCGCCGATGAAAGCCGGCCAGTGCCGACGAGTGAGAGAATAGCATAGCAGGTAGGTCGTGAAACCGGTTAACACGTAGCTGCTGAGAAGGTGCAGGTTGATCGCCGCAGCCGGACTGAACAAGATCACCAGTGGCAGCGAGGTGAGCATGAGGTAGGCATCCAGCAAGAGCAGGGGGTGGTAGGCTCCGTATGGATAGTAGAGGGCTGTGACGCTGGCCGGGCTGGTATGCAGATCGACGATAGACCGCTTTGCCCACCATATCTCCCACATGTACTCGTAAACATCGGTGCTTCCAGCGGGCTTGGTCAGGGGATGAAGAGCAACAGGGTACGTGAAAACTACAGTCAAACAACAGTAGGCCAGCAAGACCAAAACCAGCGCCCTCGTTCTGGACCGGCCATACCAGGCCCCCGGCATTCTGCGGCCAACGGAACGAAGCCGCTCCCGGATGCCAGTCGCCAAGGACTTCTCCTCACTCACAGCTTCGTACTCTCCCCTTCAGCATCATCCGTCTCGACGTACTTCCTGACATTCGAGCACGGTCTCTCTCGGCCCTCAGACGACTTCTGATTGGGGTCGCCGCCCCAATGCCCACGCCACGGCGAGCGGATCCCCTGCCCAAGTCCGCGGACCGGCCGATTGGCAGTAGTCTGGCGGCTGCCCCCAGACGCAGAACTCAACGATGATGCTGCACGGTGAGGCAGTCATGCCGCGCGCAGCAAGATCGAACCAGACCCGAACCCTGACCACGGCGGAGAGCCGTCCTCGCCTGTGTGATAACCGCACCGGGCACGCTCTCCCCGCTCTGTAACTCGTCACTGGTCCTGAAGCTCCTTCTTGCATGCACAGACCATCACTTCATAACCAGTCCATACCGGAATCAGCAGATCTTGCAGGCCCAGCCTCCTGGCAAAACCATCTCCAAGCGTTCCCAGGGTCGTGTTCGCTTTCCGCAGCTTTCCCAGCATGAACTTCGCTGTGCATGTGAGACCGTCGCTTCGCATCTGCACAATCTCGAAGCCAGACTTCTCCAAAATGAGTCTGAGCGTGACCCGGCTGAAGTAGTACAAATGCTCCCTGGGCTTGTACTGCGCCCACCGTCGACCTAGCAGTCTGACGATCGCGCTGCTGACGTCCTGCGTTACTATGAACAGAAAGCCGCCAGTTCGAAGCACACGCTGCACCTCCGCCAGTTCAGCGGACGGATCGGGCAAGTGCTCGAAAACGTCGTTCATCACTACTACGTCGAAGAATGCGTCGTCGAAACCGACTTCCCGGAGCGTGCCATCAAACACTTGCACCCCAACCTGCTCGCGTGCATAGCGGCAAGCGAAGCGCGACACGTCCACTCCATATGCATCCCAGCCCCGATTTTGGGCCACGGAGAGGAAGAAGCCGAAAGCACAGCCCACGTCTAGGACCCTCCCAGGTGCGGCGAGTTCCTCGATCTTCTCCAATCTCCGCTCGAAGGTCCTTTCCAGGCCCTTCCTCTCGCTCAGATAGTCTGCGTACGAACCAGCGAAGAAGTAGCCTTCCTCGTATTGGCTCACCAACGCCTCGGAGCACAGGCGAGGGTTCACGTATATCAGACCGCATTCCTCGCACCGCACGATCCTGAAGCCATCCTTTCTGTGCACAAGCACGCTGCTCCCGGAACCGCACAGATTGCATGGCACTTCCTCCAGGCGTAGAGATCCCGAGCCGATGCTATCCACGGCTCTCTGACTCGTACCTTCCGCGGGCATTGTTCCACCGAATTCTCAGTAGGTCCCAGACCATGCGTAGCGAGTCCCTCGCTATACGTATCTTGCTGCTGTCGGCATTGAAACGGAGGGTGACTGGCACCGGTTGTATCCTGTAGCCATACTTGCGGGCCAAGAACAGGAGTTCCACATCGAAAGCGAAGTCATTCAGAGTGAGCCGTGGCAGGAGGTCTTCTACCGCCTCTCTCCTCAGTCCCTTGAACCCGCATTGGGTGTCTCTGATACCCCTGAAGACCAACAACCCGATGAGGGCCGCATATACCTGACCAGCCACGTATCTCAGCAAAGGTGGACGCACCTCAAGTCTAGATGCCGGCAGTGCCCTCGAGCCAATGGCAAGATCGTAGCCGTTCCGGAGTTCGACCAGCATCTTGTCCAATTCGTGGACAGGATATGAGTGGTCCGCATCCATGAGAAATACGTATCTGCCGCGGGCGCTAAGCAATCCTCGGCGCACGGAGTAGCCCTTGCCGAGATTTGCATCGTTCTTCAACAACGTGACCGAACGCCTCTCTCTAATGATCGACTCGACGCGTTGGGCGGTCTCATCCTCACTGCCGTCATCTACGACGATCACCTCGTGTCGCGCTCCCGTGCTCACGAGATGTTCGAGCAGAGCAGCCACCGTTTCGTCTATCATCCGCTCTTCGTTGTAAGCGGGTATCACAACCGAGATGGATATGTCGGCGCAAGAAGAGACATCTTCGTGAGAGCGCACCCCAGCCTCCAGTCGAGACTACCAGCTATCCTGGCACATCCCGTCGAGGATCGGCAGGTCCGGCATACCTTGGCTTGTCCCTGGTGTCGATGCTGGACGGGCGCACAACAGGCAGACCATCGTGGCCGCCCTGGGTCTTGCGAGCCGCAATCAGTAGATTGACGCACCTGCGTGCTCCGCCAAACAGTGCCTGGTCCAGCTTGATCGCCAAGTCACGCACAGCCTGGAGGACCGCAGGTGGTTCTATGGCCGCAACTCTCCTCCATGTGCCTCTTGACTCAGCCTCCACGCCCAGCGCCAGATTCGAGGCACTTGATTTGGTGAACGGCTGCGCGAGATTGAGCAAGTACGAGTTCTCGATCAGGGCGACCAGGGAGTAGGACATCCCCACGGCTTGCTGGACCTCAAGACCCGCCTGGGCCAGTAGGTCATCCAGCGACTCCACCCTATACAGTCTGCGATGCCCGAAACCCCACATGCCGACGGGCACGTGACGCCCCACAGTCGATTCCAGAAGGAGGTTGATAGGATCGAAGGTCAGTGGGTAATCTGCATTTGGTACAACGAGGATCAGCCGACCTCCATCTCTTAGGACCCTGCTCATCTCCCTGACCAGGGCCACATCGTCCTCAGCGTGCTCCAACACGTCGATGCTCACTATCTCGTCAAAGCTGCCGGATTCGAACGGTAGCACGAAACCATCTATCAGCACGTAGTTGACCCTCTCCCCATCATTCGCAGATGCCGCGCTCTGGAGCTCCACGAAGTTTATGTCAACACTAACAACCCTGGCAAAACGGGTACAGAGGTATGGGTCCAGGTACCCATCGCCGCAGCCCACGTGCAGAACTGAGGCCCCACTGCCCATCCACCGCTTCGCATTGACGATTCTCGATGAATAGGTCATGGAAAGCGTCTTAAGAGACATTCTGATCGCTCCTCAGACGCGCATAGATGCAGATGATGTCCAGGGGATTCACATAGAAGCTCAATGGCCTCGGAAAGAGCCCACTGAGGGATCGCAGCAACGCGGCGACAGGCCTGCCGTATAGCGCCAGGCGATCGACGAAAAGGTCGAAGGTCACATGCTTCCCAACATGCATCTGTTTGATGACCTCGAGACCGGCGGCATTGAGCATCCGCTCCAGGGTAGCAGCCGAGAAGTAGAAAAGGTGCTCGTTCTGCAATTGCCAGCCGAGCCACTTCTCCCTGGTCAGCCTGGCAGGCAAGCTCCCCACGTCAGGAGTGGAGAGCACAAGGAGGCCATCCTCCTTCAGCGCCCCGGCGAGCTTTTTCAGTGTGCCAGCCGGGTCCCGCAAATGCTCGACGAGGTCCCACATGGTAATCACATCATATGAGCGCCGGGCGTACTCACCATCCTCAGCGCTGCGATGCACCACGTCAAGCCCCAGTTCTTCAGCGGCGTAGTCGGCGGCGAATCGGGAGATTTCCACCCCGCTGACGGTCCAGCCGCGATCCCGAGCAACTTCCATGAAGAACCCGAACGCACATCCGATGTCCAGCAGTGACCCGGGTCGCTTGAGTTGTTCGATCTGTGCCAACCTCTCCCGCGATGTCTTGACGATATTGGCTCGGTCTGCGAGGTAGTCGGTGTAGCCATACTTGAGAGAGTCCTTGCTCCTGAAGTACTCCTCGTTGTAGATGGTCTCCAGCTCCTCCTCCGTAGGCATCACCGCGTTGAAAATCAGCCCGCAGGATTCGCACTGCACGATGTTGGGATAGAAGCGGTCGAAGAGGGGAGAATGGTTACGCCCCCCGCAGTAATTGCACAGTGTCTGCTCTGCACCAAGACGATCCGCCCTGCTGTTTTCCTCTCCACTCATTACGCTCGTAACCACGTCCCAGGGGTCTTTCTCATCGCAGCCCCCACGCAATGGCAGCACACACCACGTCGCTGGTCGTCCTGGCCACTCTGGTCCACAGAGCCACGATAGTCGCCACGTGCGCAGGGAAGTAGAAACTCAGCAGCAGGGCCAGCGTGCCCTCCATCACTCCCAGTCCTGAAGGGGTCAGCAGGCTGAGAAAGCCTGCTACCCACGCTATGGAGAAGATGCCAGCCAGGACAAAGGCGTTGGGCAGTGGTGACGAAGCTATGGACTGAATCAGAAAGTAGTAGGCGACGCCGTTTAGTAGCCAAAACCCGCCCCATAGCGCCAACTGACCAAGCAGGTACCGGTAGTTCCACGAGACGTCGATCTCGGGCTGCCGCGACAGCCGCAATGCCAGGTTCAGCCCTCTCTTCACCAGCGCGGGATGAAGGAGGATGAGACCGATAGGGAACAACGCTAGCAGCGCCAGGTTACCAGCCACAGAGTCGGTATTCCCCCACAACGGAAGGGTCACAGCGAACACGACCACCCCCGAGACCACCTGAAGCAGCAATTGGAGGGTCACGCTGGCACCGGAGATGACCTTCGGTATTCCCTCCTGCTCGCTGAGATACACCAACCCCAGAATGCTCCACACCTTCCCCGGAATGTACCGTCCCAGTTGAGAGAGGAAGTAGATACGATAGCTCTTTCGATAGGTCAGGCTGGCGCCCAGCCCCTGGAGGATCAGCCTCCACAGGTAGGCATAGAGAGCCGCGGCCGACAACATGAGGGAAGAGGCGACCACCAGGGAGACACAGTCGAGATTCCAGCGGTAAGCGACTATCTGCCCCCATTCGAGGTACAGGCTGCGGAACATGAAGCCGAAGATCAGCAGTACGATGGCTCCGCCCGCTACCCGTGAGAAGACAGCCTTCTTATCCCGCACTGCGTGCATTCACTGGGAGATCGAGCTCAGCGAAACGGCCCCACCCCTGTACATGCCCTTCCCTCATTCCGCGTGCTTCTGGAAGAAGGATATGCGCTCGAGGACGGATCGTCCCCCCCGGAAGAGGCGCTTGATGTCCCCGAAGCTGCGCACCCTGAGCAGAGATTTGCCCACAAACCCGGGGCTGAAGTAGTAACTCCTGTAGGCGTGGATCCTGGCTCTTTCCACGTCCTCCCGCGAGAGCTCCTCTGTGGCAATCAGGGAGTTTTCCGCGGCGAAGTCCTCCCAACTGTCGAAGACCAGCCACCCGTGATCCAAACAGGTCTGGTAGAGTTGAGTGCCCGGGTGCGGGATGGCGATGGCGAACTGCGTGCTGTCCGCACCTATCTCTTTAGCGAACGCGATGGTCTCCTCGATGGTCTCGTGGGTCTCGCCAGGGACACCAAACAGGAAAAAGGCCTGGGTCTTGATTCCCAACTCCCGGCAGTCCTGGAAGGCCCGCCGCACCTGGTCCAGGGTGATGCGCTTCTTCATGATCTCCAGCATCTTGGGCGAGCCGGACTCCACGCCGAACAAAACGTAGTGGCAGCCTGCCTCCTTCATCGCCGCGAGGGCTTCTCGGTCCACCGTATCTACTCGCGCCTGCACGATCCACTTGACGTCTACCCCTCGCTGGAGAAGGAGCCTGCATATCTCCAGCACCCGCTTCTTGCTCATGGTCAGACAGTCGTCGTCGAAGTAGATCTCATCTACGCCGTAGTCGCGGACGACGTGCTCCATCTCGTCCACCACATTGGCGGCGCTTCGAGCTCTGAACTTGTGGCCGTATAGCGTGTCAGGCCACAGGCAGTAGACACAATGATGGGGACACCCTCGCGAGCTGACCATGGCCGTAGGCCGGTCGCCTGAGTAGATGGCCGCGCGATACCCTTCCTGACGAACGATGTGCCGGGCAGGAAAGGGCAGACTATCCAGATCCTCGATCAGAGGTCTGGGTGGATTGACGAGCACCTCGTCTCCCCGCCGATAAGTGAGCCCCTGCACCTGGTTCAAGTCGCACCCCTCTGCGAGGCTGAGAGCCAGGTCCCTCACCGTGATCTCCGCCTCGCCGCGGACGATCGCATCGATCGCCGGGTTCTCCGTCAGTATCTGCTCGTGGAAGAACGTGGGGTGCGAGCCGATCAAAGCGACGAATGTGCCCACACAGCTCTCCTTGGCTGCCCTGGCCGACTCCAGATCATAGTAGATAGAGGGAGTCGAGCACTCGATGACCACCAGATCAGGTCGCACGTCGGCCACCGCCTCCGAGAAGCCCGCGATGGCCATCTCCTCCATCACCGCGTCCAGGAAGGCCACCTCCACTCCAGCCTCCTCGAGCACGGCCACGATATAGGCGAGATAGACAGGATACTCCAGGTACTTGTCCTTTCTCTTGTGTGGCCAGCGCACGTCCGACCGTGCTCCGTAACCCTCTCCGGGCCAGGGTGGATTGGCGACCAGGACCTTCATCATACCTCCTCGATACTCCGACCGTCGCGCACGTAACCTTCGCACAATTCCACGAACCGATCAGCCAGCTTGCTCCACTCGTACTTCTCCTTGACCATGGTCAATCCGTTCCCGCCCAGCCTTGCCCTCAGCTCACGATCCTCCAGAAGACGGCCGATCTGGCTAGCCAGGTCGTTTGCATCCCCTGGTCGGTAGAAGAGCGCGGTCACCCCCCCCTGAGCAACTTCCTGCAGGGCCGGTAACCGCGGCAAGATGGCCGGTACCCCACACGCCCAGTACTCGAACTCCTTGAGGGTAACACGCCCCCGAGCCGATATCACGTCCGGGAGGATGACCAAGCCGATGTCGCTGGCACTGATGTAGGCCGGTATCTCGTGCTGTTCTACCCAGCCAGAGAAGTAGAAGTTGTCGTCCAGAGAATATTCGCTCACCTTCTTCTTCAGATCTGGCACCGCGCTGCCGTTTCCCACGAGCCAGAAGCAAACGTCCTCACGACTGGCCACCACCAGGCGAGCGGCATCCACCAGCAATCCGGGATCGTCCTGCGGGTCGATCGCGCCGTGGAAGATCAGCACGTGGCTGGCCTCTCGGGCGTGAGCGTCACGCAATGGCCGCCCATCCACGGGATGAAAGAGGCCCGTGTCCACCCCATCGGGCACCACATCGATGTGCCCAACATCTGCGCCGAATTCTGCGGCGATCCCCTTCATCGCGTCGCTGATGGTGACGATCCTGTCCGACTCGCGGATGACCTTGTTCTCCAGGCGGCGCCCGCCGCTGCTCACGGCCCTCAGCCACCCCGCCTGCGAATAGTCCTCCAGGTATTCGAACAGCAGATCTGTCAGGTCCAAAACGGTAAGCGACCTGGGACTCCACTTCTGGCCCAGCAGCGCACCGTATCCGGCAATGGAGTTGTGGGAGACGATGAGGTCTGGCTTCAGTCTGCGAACGGCCGCAGCGACTCTCAGGATATTGTAGGGGAAGGCCACCATGTATTTGGGCATCTTCCGCCTGCCCAGCCGATTGACGCCCTGGAGGGGCACCCAGTCGTCACATCCCAGCCGTGCGATGGCCTCCCCTCTCGTCACGGCGATGGACGAGGCCATATGCACCTCGTGTCCTCTCGCCACAAAGGCCTTGGCCAGACTCGAGGTGCGCGGCGTTCCCCCTCCGCTGATCGGCACCAGTTTCTCGAAGATGGTGATCAAAACTCGCACGACGATGCCTCAGCCCGTCCCCTCAAGCGCGCATGCGTGGAGTCACGTCTGGGCGATCCGATCGCCGCCCTCGCGGTCCAGCTCGCGATAGACCTCTTCGAACTTGTGCACTTCTCTTTGCCAGCTATATCTCTCTAGGAGCCTCTGCCTGGCCTGCGTGCCCAGCCACCGCCTCCAGGCCTCATCGCCCATCAGCCCCAGCACCAACTGGATGAACGCCTCATCCACGTCCTTGGTCAGCAAGATCTCCTTCCCACTGGTAAACTCCAACCCTTCTGCCCCTATCTCCGTAGAGACGATGGGCCGCGCGCAGGCAGCAGCTTCCAGGATCTTCAATCGTGTGCCCGAGCCACGGTCCATGGGCACGATGATGATGTCCGACGCCGACAGGTAGTCCGCCAGGTTCGGTGAGACGTCCCTGTTGCTGGGCACGAAACCAGTGAAGAACAGATGATCCCTCTCGTACCGCAGCAAGTGCTCATAGTTCTGGCCGATGATCATGAACCACGAGTTGGGATACTGGGCGGAAGCCACGGGATAGATGCGCTCCGCGATGTACTGCGTCGCCACCGTGTTGTGAGGAGCATCCATCTTGCCCACATAGGTCAGAACGATGTCCTTCTCACCGATCCCCAGGGCCTCCCTCACCCTGGCGGCTCCTTCCTGCTTGTAGGTGAAAACCTCTGCGTCGGCACAATGGTTGATGACGTGGATCTTGTCCTCGGGGAGGTCATACAGGTCTACCATATATTGCTTGTCCACCTCAGACACGGCCACGATACGGTCCGCCACATGGCAGGCGAAACGTTCCAGCCACTTGAGCACCAGAGTGGCGTACCATGGTGCACGGAACATGACCTGCTTGACATACTCAGCATTCTCCTGCACCAGCACCAGGGGCTTCCCATGTCGCCGTTTCAGGAAGTAACCCGCGAAGATGGTATAGAGCACGTGACTCTGGATGATATCGGCGCCGACCTCGAGCATCAGGGCGTCGGCAGCTTTGAAGTAGTGGGGGTTCACCAGGAAGGACTTGTATTGCAGTCCATCGAACCAACTGGCAGGGCAGTAGCGGATAGTGAGATCAGGATGGGATATATCTACCGGGCCACCCTGGGAGAAAACGTGACTGAGTAGCACTCCCAACACATGCTGCGTGGACAGATACTTGACGATGTGGTAGATGTTCTCGCTGTTTCCATCAACCGGGGGAAAGATGTCACTCGGCGAAAGTAGGAGGATCTTCCTCACTTGCTACGAACACCCCTCAGCTCGATGCGTCAAAGACCAGATAGTTGGCGTAGCGTCGTAGCGGCGTCTTCACCAGGAACGTCTCCACGGCCCGAACGGCCGGCAGCAGGAATCCCAGTCGACGATCCCCCAGGATGGGAATGCGAAACGGATATGGATAGAAGCTGAATTCCTCGATCTTCATCTCCTTGAACCCGGCCGCCATGGCCAGGTCCGCAAGCCAACGCCTGTTGCTTTCCAGAAGGCCCCGCTCGTGTCTCGCCATCCTGCCGAACAGACCCATGATGGGCGAGTGGCCGTTCACCTCCGCCCCCACAACGCGCCCCAGGCGGCTGACCTCTCTCAGATTCGTCAGCGCCTGCAACGGCTCAGCCGTATGGTGCAGGAAATCCTTGAAATGGACGACATCGACGGAACCTCGGGCCAGGCCCAGATGGTCGACGTCTCCCACGAGCACAGTAGCGTTGGTCACCTTCATCGCCTTCAAGAACGCCGTCGCAGTCCTGATAGCTGCACGAGAGAAATCGACCCCCACCACGCTCCGGAAATGCTTGCTCAGGACATACGTCGTCACGCCCTGGCCGCACCCTATGTCGAGGCAGCTCATCTGCCCCGGGTTCTCCAGGCCCTTCAAAGCCAGGGACACGATGTGATGTTCGAAGTACTGGCGATAAGGGTGATGGACTTTATACAGCGCGAACTCGACATCGCTGTAAAGCTGATCGTAAGTGTCCCGCTGTAGCTGTTTGAACGCCTCACCC
The DNA here is from genome assembly GCA_034411995.1 of Anaerolineae bacterium. Classification (GTDB taxonomy): domain Bacteria; phylum Chloroflexota; class Anaerolineae; order UBA7937; family B3-Chlor; genus JAUVXJ01. The sequence goes on from DAOUME010000026.1 coordinate 505,519, forward strand.
CTATGGCCAGTCATGGAGATCATACACCCCGGATACCGCCGCTAGACGATCAAATCCCTAGCTTTGAGTTCACTGTCCACCTGGTGGAACCCGTCCGCCGCCTTCTGCTCCTTTACCCAGCCGATGAGATCGGAAATGCCATCCTCGAAGCGAACTCGCGGTGCAAAACCAAGCCTATCTCTGATCTTGCTGATGTCTGCGAAACAGTGGCGGATGTCTCCTCGCCGATATTGGCCGACGATCTCCGGTTTCATTCCTCCCTCTGCCAGATGATCGATCAGCGTCTGCGCGATAGCGAGGATGCTCAGGGATCTGCCGGTGCCCACGTTGAAGACCTCATAGTCGGCCTCCTGCCGCTCCATGGCCAGGAGGCTGGCCCGGACGACGTCCGTGACGTGAACGAAATCCCGGCTCTGCAATCCATCCTCGTAGATCACCGGGGGCTGCCCATTCAGGAGTCGGGACGAGAAAATGGCTGCCACGCCGGTGTAGGGATTGGATAGAGCCTGGCGAGGGCCATAGACGTTGAAGAAACGAAGCGCCACCGTGGGCAACGAATATGCGCGTCCGAAGCAGAGGAACATCTCTTCATGGTCCCTCTTGGTCACGGCATAGATCGAAGTGGGGAACAGGGGTTTGTCCTCGTCGGTCGGAAGTGGTCGCATCTCACCGCCGCACGAGGGGCACCGCATCTCCCACCCACGCTGTCGCAGTTGCCCGTCCTGCCTCAGCTGCGGGTAGGCCACGCCACAGGCGGCGCATTCGTATTTACCCTCGCCGTAGACGGACATGGAGGAAGCCACGATCAGCTTCCGGACGCCCAGGCGCTCGTTGGCCAGGATGTCCAGCAGCGTGGCTCCGCCCAGGGTATTTGCCTCCACATAGCGGTGAATCTCGTACATGGACTGGCCGACACCCACAGCCGCGGCATAGTGAAAGACCACGTCGACCCCGTCGAGTGCATCCTTCAAGGCCGAGCGGTCACGGACATCCCCAACCACCAGTTCTGCCGCCGGGTTCAGATACTGCGGCGCGCCCCGTCCCTGCCCGTGGACTTGAGGCTCCAGGCTGTCGAAGACCCGCACGTCATAGCCCTTCTCCACCAGGGCGTCCGCCAGGTATGAACCTATGAAACCGGCCCCGCCTGTGATCAGGATCTTCCCCTTGTCACTCATCACCACTCCCGTCCGCAACGATCCTATGCGCTGTCACGGCAGGCGCCGAGCAGCCCGCCGACCATCGGACAATCTTATCATAGCGAATCCATCCTGGCAACCTATTTTCCTGCCCTCAGGGCTCGCTCGTAGACCGCCAGCGTCTCCTCAGCGATAGCCTCCCAGGAGAAGAGCCTGGACAGCTCGGATGCACCACGAGCCAGCCGCTGCCGCAGCTCAACCGAGGCCATCACTTCACGAATCTTGCCGGCCAGGGGTTCGGGCTGGCCCGGCGGCGCCAGAGCCATGCTCTCTCCCTCGACGATCTGGCTGATCTCCACCCGGGGGTGGGTGCTCACGATGGGCATGCCATGCGCCAAGGCGGCCATCAGCGTCCCCCGGCGAAATGACGCCCCATCCCAGTAGGGCAAGACGCAGATGTCAGAAGCCCAGAAGCTAGCCGAGACCTCCGGTCCATCGACGTAGCCCGTCCAGGCCACCCTGTCCACCAGGTTCAGATCCCCGATCAAGGCTTCCATCTGCTCCAGGTAGGCCACGTTCGTGGGATCGCTCGAACCCACCTTGCCCCCGATCATCAGCAGCTTGACTCTCTCCCCTGCCGCCACGAGACGAGCCAGGGCTCTGATGAGAGTCTCGCCACCCTTGCTCTCGTTCAGGAACCCGAAGTAGCAGAGCAGAACCTCGTCACGTGCCACACCCCATCGCTCACGCCATTTCCACCGATCGTAGCCCGGCGGCGCCCGGGGGTCGATGTTGCTCCCGATAGGTAACAGATGGAGGTTGCCCGCACCGTACCTCTCGGCCTCGATCCGGTCCTCCTCATTGGTAACGATCGTGGCCTCGCTCCCCAGGATGAGCGCCCTGGTCACCCATCTCCGCACAGAACCGGCCTTGGGGAAGAGATAGGGAAGCTTGAGGTCGTGGAAGGTGACCACTACCTTCGGTCGATCCTTCGTCAAGCGCAGCCTCCAGGGGAGTAAGTTAGTCGCCGGATGCATCTGGTAGGCAGCGGTCTGGTACTGTATGCCCAAGACCTCAGGTCCCGTGCGCTCCAGCAATCGCGCGATGGGCGACCAAGAGGAGAAATCCCAGCGCTCGATCACGGGGTAGAGCGTCAAGCGCAGGCCGTCACGCTCCAAGACGGAACCCTCCGCAGGAGAACCGGCTGACTCCGTCGCTGGTGCGGCCTTCACTGAAGAGACCACGCTCACCTTGGCTCCCAGCCGGTTCATGGCCAGGCCTATCTCTCTCGTGAAGTCCCCCACCCCGCCCTGCATGGGAGGAAACTCTCCGGTGACCAGACAGATCTTCATCCTACTTCAGACCTGAGCGCAAGACCTGCCAGTAGGCCGCCGCTCGCTGCCGGCGCAAGGGTCGTTTGTGACCCGCCAGCCACTTCAAGCCTTCCACCATCGTCTGCCAAAAGTAGGTAAGAAGGAGATAGAAGCGCAAGGCCTCGGCAAGCCAGCCACCACGGTGCTTCTTGAAGAACAACACTTTGCTCCGCTGGAACTGGACATGCCGCACAGGGAGAACCTGCTCACTGCTCTTGCCCTCGTGATGGATCACCCGCGCCGCCGGGAGGTAGACCACTTTCCACCCTTGCCTTTTCGCCCGGTAGCACCAGTCCATCTCTTCCGAGTACATGAAGAACCTCTCATCGAGAGGTCCCACCTGGTCCAGCGCCTTCCTGCGCATCAAGAGGCAGGCTCCCACAAGCCAGTCAACCTCTTGTGTCTCGTCCTCAGGCCGATCCAGCACGTAATACCTGCTCAGGATCCTGCTGCGGGGAAAGGACTGCTGCAAGAATGTGCTTTCCAGGAAAGCGGTATCCAAGCCCGGGAACCGGCGCCGGGAACACTGTACGCGCCCATCCGCATAGATGAGCTGTGGCCCCAGCGCGCCCACCGCTGGGTGCACGTCCATGTAGCCCACCATCTCGCCGAGCGCGTCGTCGAGCACCTCCGTATCGGGATTGAGCAACAACGCGTAGCGGCCATCACTGATAGAGAGGCCCTGATTATTGGCCCGTGTGAATCCCAGGTTCTCTTCGTTGGCGATCAACTCGATCTGAGGGAATTCGCTCCGCAGCATCGGCACGCTGCCATCGGTGGAGGCGTTATCCACCACGATGACTTGCACCGACAACCGCTTTGGTGTTTCCACCTTCGAGCTCTCCGCGACGGAATGGAGACACCGACGCAGGAGCTCCCTGACGTTCCAGTTGACGATGACGACGGACAGATCGTGGTTCATTGGTCAGTGCCGGGGCCGTGCACACCCCCGATTCCTTCGGAGGCTCAAGAGGTTCTGCTTCACCGGCAGCGGAATTCACTCCAGCCGTGAGGGAGCCATGACACGCAGATGTGTTGGCGACACCTCGCCGCTACCGCCTGCGCTCCAGGAGGAAGTCAGCCAGGTCGAGCATCACCTGTCTGTATCGATTGGGAGAGAGGTCTCGGATCGCCTCCTTGGCTCCCATAGTGAAGCGCATCGCTTCCTGGCGGGCAGACTCGATGGCGGGTGAGTCCCTGACCATGTCCACCAGGGCTTGGATCTTCTCTTCTCGTCCCTCTTGCTCCTCGAACACCGCACGAAGCAGAGCGTTCTCGGGGTCGCCCTCGAGGTACAGAATCAGAGGCAGCGTCACCGTGCCCTGACGCAGGTCGCTGCCGATGGGCTTCCCCATCTCCTCCTTATCGCCGACGAAGTCCAGGATATCGTCCACGATCTGGAAGGCCATGCCCAGGTTGCAGCCGTACTCCCGCATGGAATTGACGATAGCCCTCGGGGCTCCACTGAGCAGCGCACCAGACTCAGCCGAGGCGGCGAACAGGGACGCAGTCTTGCTATAGGTGCTGCGGTAGTACGCGTCTTTGGTGCGCCTCCAGCCGTCTTCGTCGAAGGCATGCCTGATCTCGCCTCTGCAGATAGTCATCAGGGTCTTCGAGAACACGTTGACCACGGGCACGCTCTCTGTGGCCGCGGCCAGGTCCGCTGCCCTCGCGAAGAGGTAATCTCCAACCAGGACCACGGCCCCCACACCGAGCTTTGCGTTGAGTGTGGGATTGCCTCGCCTGAGAGCCGAACCGTCCAGCAAATCATCGTGCACCAACGTCGCCGTATGGAGCATTTCCACGGCCGCGGCCAAGGGCAGCACCCTCGCCTCGTCGTGATCGTGGAACTTAGACGCCAGGATGACCACCGCCGGGCGGATCCGCTTACCGCCGCTGTCCAGCAAGTACCTCAGGATCTCCGCCAGCCGGGCATGCTCTGCATCCGCTGCCTGATGCAACTTCTCTTCGACGACTGCCAAGTCGCTACGTATAGGGTCGAACAACGATAGAATCTTCAATACCCACCTGCCCGCCTGCGACCAGCCGTGCCCGCGGCGACGCCACTGACACTTCGCCCAGACCTTCCACCACCTGGGTCAGATCGCAAGCTCAGCCGCATTCTGACCCGACCATTGATCTCCGAGCCTGAAGAACCGCCCGGCATTGTCGGTCGTGACCCTCGCCACCTCCTCCAGAGGGATGGCCTTGATCTCCGCTATCTTCGACGCCACGAGCCTCACGCGGGCAGGCTCGTTGCGCTGCCCTCTAAAAGGATGCGGAGACAGGAACGGGCAGTCGGTCTCCACCAGGAGCTTTTCCAACGGCAGGCGCCCCACGAGCCCTTGCAGCGGTCTGGCATTCTCGAAGGTAACAGGCCCCGCCACTGAGATTAGGAAACCTAGCCCGAAAAGCTCATCAGCCATCGCCGCATCGCCCGAGTAGCAGTGTACGACCCCCAGCGGTGGACGTAGACTGCCGTTGGATCTGCTGACATTCCCAGACCACTCGCCGATCATCTTCATCATGTCTTCGTGGGCCTCACGGTCGTGAATCACGACCGGCTTGCCCTCCTCGGCGGCCAGCTCCAACTGCTCCCTGAACACCCATTGCTGCGCAGAGCGCGAGGATCGATCCCGAAAGTAGTCCAGGCCGATCTCGCCGATGGCCACCACCTGGTCATCTTGGCTCAACTCCCGCAAGCTCTGGACCACGGAACCATCGGCCTGGCCCGCCTCGTGCGGGTGCACCCCTACACACGCCTTCAGGTCGGTGTGCCCGTGGGCCAGAGCCACGGCCTCCCGACTCGACTCTAGATCGAATCCCACCGTGACCACGCAGGCCACACCCTGATCGCGAGCTCTATCCAGGACCGGCTCCAGATCCTCCTCGAACTGCGAGAAGTCCAGGTGGGCGTGGGTATCGACGAGTACGATGTCCATGTCCCCGGCGTCGCCTTCCCTCAAGATCTGGGCTCTACGACGAACCCTGGAGTAGAGCCACGTCGTGGTCCACCATCATCTCGATCAGTTCCTCGAACGTCACCGTGGGCTCCCAAGCCAACTTCTCCCTGGCCTTGGTGGCGTCTCCCACCAGTTGATCGACGTCGGCCGGTCTGATGAAACGCTCGTCGACCTGCACGTAGTCGCTGGGATCCAGACCCAGGTGCCCGAAAGCCACCCCCAGCAACTCGCGAACCGAGTGCGTCTTGCCGGTGGAGACCACGAAATCCTCAGGCTCGTCCTGCTGGAGCATCAGCCACATCGCTCTCACGTAGTCGCCGGCGAAGCCCCAGTCCCGCTGCGCCTCCAGGTTCCCCATGGCCAACCGCTCATCCAGGCCGAGCTTGATGCGAGCCGCCCCGTGGGTGACTTTCCGGGTGACGAACTCCAACCCCCTCCGCGGCGATTCGTGATTGAACAGAATCCCCGAGCAGGCAAAGAGGCCGTAACTCTCACGGTAGTTCACGGTGATCCAATGCCCATACACCTTGGCCACGCCATAGGGACTGCGCGGGTAGAATGGCGTGCGCTCGCTCTGCGGCACCTCCCGAACCTTGCCGAACATCTCGCTGCTGGAGGCCTGATAGAACCTGGCCTCGGGCACCACCATGCGCATGGCGTCCAGCATCCGTGTGACCCCCAGCGCGGTGAACTCACCGGTCAGCACCGGCTGCCTCCAAGACGTGGGTACGAACGATTGCGCAGCCAGATTGTAGATCTCGTCTGGCCGGTGTTCCTTCATGATATCCACGAGGGATACCTGGTCCAACAGGTCACCTTGCGCCAGCTCGATCCTGTCCTGGATGTGGCTAATGCGGTCGAAGTTGATGGTGCTGGTGCGCCGCACCATGCCGATGACCCGATACCCCTTCTCCAGCAACAAGTCCGCCAGGTATGAGCCGTCTTGACCCGTGACGCCGGTGATCAGGGCTGTCTTCATCACTGCCCCCCGCTATCTCGCCTGACACTCTCACGCCAGTAGTTGAGGATGTCTTGCAGGCTGTCACGCAAGGACACTGTGGCGCGCCAGCCCGTTCGCTCGCGAAATTTGCTGCAGTCGCTGACTACGATGGGAACATCACTGGGCCTCAGCCGGGCCGGGTCTTGCGCCACCTCAATCTCGGCCTCGGTCATCTCCAGCAATATGTCCAGAACCTCCTGGATCGAGTGAGCTCTCTCGGCGCCCAGGTTGTAGACTTCTCCTTCCTCCCCGCGTTCCAGCGCCAGGCCGTAGGCGCGGACCATGTCTCGCACGTCTGTGAAATCGCGTTGGGCTGTCAGATTGCCTACCCGCAGGCGCGGCTCCCGGCGACCTTGCTCGATCTCTGCAATCTGCTTCGCGAAATCCGACGTCACGAAGGAAGGGCTCTGGCGCACTCCGATGTGATTGAAAGGACGCACCCTGACGATGGGCAGACCATGGCTGGCATGGTACTGGTACCCGAGCATGTCCTGAGCGATCTTGCTGACGGCGTAGGGGCTGTACGGTCGGAGTGGGGTATGCTCGGTGACCGGCAGTTCGCTGGGACTGATCATGCCGTATTCGTCAGCCGAGCCGACGACGAGAACCCTGGGTCGGGCGCCCGACCCGACCAGGGCCTGGAGGATGTTCAACTGGGCACGGATGTTGTTGGCTATGGTGTCCCATGGATCGCTCCATGACAGTGGTACGAAGGCCTGAGCCGCCAGATGGAATATGTAGTCGGGCTGGGCCTGGGACAGAACGTCAGCCGCAACGCTGACGTCCGACATGTCGCCTACGATGACGTCGATGCGGTCTATGACGTGAGCGATGTTTCTGCTATCGCTGCTGATATCGGTCCCGCAGACCTCGCAGTCCGTGTGGGCCAGAAGGTATTCGGCAAGATGACTGCCGGCGAAACCACACACTCCGGTGATCAGCGCCCTCAAGTCCCTCTCCCACGTAGGTGTACCCAGCGTCCACGGATATTATAGCCCAACTCCAGCCTCAGGAAAAGCCTGGACGTCGGTCACCAGACGGGATACTCTCCCATGGCCAGCCGCGACGTAAAATCATATATGGCATCCAGCTCTCGCGACATGATGCCCTCGACGTCGCCTCTCATCGACGCCAAGCTCACCCCTTTCTCCAGTGATAGCTGAGCTGAGGCGATCAAAGGTTCGTCGATAGGTCTTCCTATCTGGCTGCACAGCCAGACGTATACCTCACGAACCCCTGGGACCCCCTTGTATATCTCCTCGGCCATGCGATGGGTGAGCAGGGTGTAGATCTTGCCCACGTGGCTCACCGGGTTCTTGCCGGCCGCCGCCTCGGTGCTCATGGGGCGGTTCAAGGCGATCACGCCGTTGACCTTGTTTCCCCGACCCACCTGCCCGCAATCAGCGCCCTCCGCCGATGTGCCCAGGACCGTCAGATACATTCCCTCCTGACCCCTGCTCTCGTCGTCCAGCGTATTGAGGTCCACGAGCACCCTGTCGAAGTTACGCCGTTTCCCGTTGACGAAGTCGGTGACGGCCCCACGGATCTCTTCCTTTCGCGCAAAGTACCCGGCCTGACTCTCCACGAAGCGATCCACAAAAGCCATGGCCACGGTCAGGATCAATTCCCGATCGCGACGATACCCCATCACCTTGATGTCCTCGCCGGATTCCGGGTACGCTTCCTTGAACTCGCCTGAGTTGAGGTACCGCTCCACACTCAGCACTATCTGTTCGGTGTCCGTCAGCGGCGCGTATCCCACGGCTGCCGACGTGTCGTTGGCGCCAATCACCTCTCGGTCGAAAATGTCAGTCAGTTCAGGAGAGCCTTCCTTGATCTCGTTCTGGAACACGATGTGTTCGTCAGCATCGACGAAACGCAGGTTGTCCGTCAGCCACTTCCTGGCGGTGCGCACGGCGATGTCACCCACGGGCACGTGCTTGCCCCCCAGGTCGTAGATGGCGCGGTCGCCAAACACCAACCGCATGGGCTCGTTCACGACTCCGCCGCCAATCCTCGGCGAGGTCCTGCCCGCCACCAGTAACCCCTTGTCTATGTTGTGGTGCACTATCTGGCCAAAAGTCGCCATGTACTCGCCGCATAGCGCCACGGAGATCCCCTCCATGATCGCATCACAAATCGAGTCAGGATGGCCCACCCCCTTCCGCTCCACAAGTTCCACCAGTTGGTCCTCGACCGGGAGCTTGTCCAGGCTCTCCACCGTGACGTTTCTCGTCGTCATCGAGACCTCCTAATCTGCGATCCTCCCTCGCAGGCGGGCCGTCCGCCCACCTCACCTACGTTCCTTCCTCCCACGACGAGAGGTACTTCTCCTGCTCGGGAGTGAGCGCGTCTATCTCCAGCTCCATGGCCTTCAGCTTGAGGCGGGCTATCTCGCGGTCTATGTCTTCGGGGACCGGATAGACCGCCCTCTCCAGCGTGCTTCCTTGTGTGACCAGATACTCGATGCCCAGAGCCTGGTTGGCGAAGCTCATGTCCATCACCGAGGCGGGGTGTCCCTCGGCCATGGCCAGGTTCACCAGCCTGCCTTCTCCCAGGATCGATAGCCGGCGCCCGTCAGCCATGATGTACTGGTCTACACCGGGCCTCGGCTGCCGTACCTCCGCTGCCAGCTCCGCCACAGCGGGAATGTTGAGCTCCACGTTGAAGTGACCAGAATTGGCCAGAATAGCTCCATCCTTCATCAACTCGAAGTGGCGCGCGTCGATGACGTGGATGTCGCCGGTAGCGGTGACGAAGATATCGCCGATCCGGGCTGCTTCCAGCATGGGCATGACCCGGAATCCATCCATCACCGCCTCGAGGGCCTTCAGCGGGTCCACCTCGGTGACAATGACGCTGGCGCCCATCCCTCGGGCGCGCATGGCGATGCCGCGGCCGCACCAACCGTATCCAGCCACGACGAAGTTCTTGCCTGCCAGCAGTATGTTGGTGGCTCGCACGACCCCATCAATGGTGGACTGGCCGGTTCCGTACCGGTTGTCGAAGAAATGCTTGGTGAGTGCGTCGTTCACCGCAATGATGGGATACTTCAGCACCCCGTCCCTGGCCATAGCCCTTAGACGGATCACCCCTGTGGTGGTCTCCTCGGTGCCACCGATGACGTCGCCGATGAGGTCCGTTCTCTCCTTGTGCAGTGTAGAGACCAGGTCAGCGCCATCGTCGATGGTCACTTGAGGACGGTGCTCCAGCGCCGCGCGGATGTGCTGGTAGTACAGTTCATTGTCCTCGCCCTTGACGGCGAAGACGGGTATCTCGTCGTTGACCACCAGCGAGGCTGCCACGTCGTCCTGGGTAGACAGCGGGTTGCTGGCGCAGAGGACCAGGTCTGCCCCACCAGCCGCCAACGCCTGGGCCAGGTTCGCGGTCTCCGTGGTGATATGTAGACAGCCCGAGAGCTTCACACCATCCAGCGGCTTCTCTCTGTCGAATCTCTCCTTGATCAAACGCAGCACCGGCATCTCCTGCGCCGCCCATCGGATGCGCAGCCTGCCCTGGTCGGCCAAGGACGTATCCTTGACGTCGAATTCTTCAGCCATCGAATCGCTCCTTTCTCCCCATCGCGGTGACCGAAAGGCCATCGACCTCATGCCGCCGCCTGCTTGTCGTCGCGCCTGCCGCCCGCTGGCCGGTCAGTTGTCAGCCGCGGGCCAGACCTACGAGCTGAGGCACCGCCACAGCGTCCCGCGCCACGTGCCACCGCCCCGGCTCACTCGGCCCCTTTACGGACTCCGAGGATCTCGGTGAATGAACAGTAGACATCGAATCCCAGACGATGATACACCTTGCTCGCGGCCTCGTTGCCCTGGCCCACGTTCAGCACCACGTCCAGAGATTGCGAGAGCAATTCCTCCGCGACTGCGCTTGTGCACATCGTAGCATAACCCATCCCTCGGTACTCGGGAAGGGTGAATACGTTACCCACGATCCCCAGGTGATACGTGCGGGAGACAAGATGTGTGCCGGCCGTGGCCACGAGCCTGTCTTTACGCTCGATTCCATAGAACACGCCCTGGTCCAGTTGATAGGGCGCGAAGGCCACGTCTCCATACGATCGGTAGAGATCCTGCAAGCGGGGAATGTGCCCTGGGCCCAGCCTGTGCACAGGCCCATCCACGCCCGTGAACCCCTCAGGCCTGAGGACCATCCTGTGCATCACCTCAACTCTATGGAGAGAGTAGTACCTGCTCAAGGCGTCAAGATGGTGGGGCCTGCAGGCCAGGTACGCTGTCCTGGTCTTCAGCACACCCTGAAGAATCGGCACCAGGCCCTCCTGTGACCCCATCAGAAACACTCGATCCGGCGGTAGCCCCTTGAACAGCAGGCAAAGGGTCGTCAACTGGCCATCCGTTGAAGAGGCGTACCATTCACACCGCCCGAACAAGGCCGGCTCCAGATCGCAAATGGCATAAGCCGCGTAGAGCCGATCCCTTTTCAAGAAATCGTAGATCTCCTCTTTGACCTCAAGCCGCGTGACGGAAAGCGCCATTCTCCTACCGCAGATACCGGTTCCTCATCTCCCTGGAGACGGCAGCCGTCAGTTCCAGCGCGCGTTCTGCATCTTCCACCGTCAGCGAGCCCAGACCGCAGCAGGGACTGACCAGAGAAGCCGTCAGCAGATCGTCCAGATTCATACCTTTGTGCACGAGCAGTTCCATGGCTTCGAGTAGCTTCTGTGCGAGACTCCGGGGCGTCTCGCGAGCCAGACCATCTCTCGTGCGCGGCACTATGCCCCAGGCGATGATGCCCCCCCGTCTCAGAAAGTCCTTTACCTCCGTCGCGTACAGCGACAGGGACTCCGCGTAGTCATACGTGTCGAAGCTCAGGATATCGATCGGCGAGGACAGCACCAGTGACCAGTCGGTGTTGCCGCAGCAGTGGACTCCCTTCAGGCCCTCCAGGCCGCTCAGTGCCTCCTCCAGGAGACCCACGGCCTGCTGCCGTGTCAGAGCAACATAAGCCGAACCGAAGGAGGCCATGTACGGCTCGTCCAGGAAGATGATGGTCGTGGGATGAAACCGGCGAAGCTCTTTCTCCTGCCACATCGCTTCCAGCCTCAAGTGCTTTGCGGCCGCATCCGCCAATACCTCGTCGTAAAGGATAGGGCGCCGGTCCTGATCCAGCACCGTGAGGCCCCAGCTCACCGGGCCCGTGACCTGTCCTTTCACCGCCCGGCAGCGATCGAACTCGCCCTTCGACCATTCGACCCATCCGGCGGCATACGATGGGGTCAGGGCGTAGGCGTCTAGGTCGCTCTCCAGATACGCCGTGTAGAGGCGCTCCAGGTCCGCAGACAGGTCCCGAGTACGATCGACATAGATGCGTTCTCCCTCCAGGACGAGGCCCGGGAAGCCCCCACTGAACTGCACGTACATGTTCTCAAGAAAGCTCCGCTTCGGAAGCTGGGGCCAGACCGGCAAATCGGGGAAGCTAGCCCGTATGGCGGCACAGGCCTCTCGAGCGTCCTCATGAGGCAAGCTGCCAATGTGGATAGGCAGCAACTCTGGCCTGAACTGACCCATCTTCCTCTCCAACTAACCCAGACAGTTCACTTTATCTCGAACACGCCGAACGCAGGCCCTTGACAAAGGGTGGATACACGATACCGCGCTCGGTAATGATTCCGGTGACGTAGCGATGCGGAGTCACATCGAAGGCCGGATTGGCCGCCCTCACTCCCTCTGGCGCGATGAGTTGCCCACGGACGTAGAGCACCTCGTCTGGATCACGCTCTTCTATGGGGACCTGATCCCCTGACTCCAGCGCCAGGTCTATCGTCGATGTGGGCACTACAGGGTAAAAGGGGACGCCGTTCTCCCTGGCCACCACCGCCAGCTTGTAGGTGCCGATCTTGTTCACGACGTCTCCATTGGCCACCACCCTGTCCGCGCCTACCAGGACGAGACGTATTTGGCCGCTCTGAAGGTAGTATCCTGCTGCGTTGTCCGCGATGAGAGTCATGGGGATGCCGTCTCGTTTCAACTCCCAGGCTGTCAGCCTGGCACCCTGCAGCCGAGGACGAGTCTCGTCCACGAATACGTGGACGCGCTTGCCCTGTTCCCAAGCGGTCCTGATAGGGGCCAGCGCAGTGCCGTAGTCCACCGTGGCCAGCGCCCCTGCGTTGCAGTGCGTCAGGACGTTGTCTCCATCCTCGATGAGTTCCGCTCCGTACTCGCCCATGCGCCTGTTGGCTTCCACGTCCTCGTCAGCGAGGGCCTGCGCCTCAGCGATGAGGGCCCTTCGAACGTCCTCGACCCCTCCCAGAGAATCGTCCTCGAGCCTGGCCAGCATCCTCTCCAGCGCCCAGAAGAGATTGGAGGCGGTGGGCCGAGTGGCTCGAAGGACCTCGGCCGCCTGCCCCACATCGGTCACCAGCCGTGGTTTGCTCTGCGCCTCGCTGTGCACGGCAGCCAGGGCCAGACCGAAGGCCGCTGCAGCCCCTATGGCCGGCGCACCTCGGACGTACATCTCCCGGATAGCTCGGGCGACGTCTCGATAGTCTGTGAACTCTACCTCCACGTACTCGTGGGGCAACTGCCGCTGATCTATCATCCGCACTACGCCGGAGTCCCATTCGATGGTGCGCATGACCTCACCTCGCTCGACGCCTGTCCGGAAAGAGTCAAAAAAAATCTCTCCACGTTGGAGAGAAAGTCTGCGTGACCTCCTCTCATCTTCCAGGCTCCACTCCCGTCGGTCAGATCCCTCCTAGCCCAATTTCGAGAGAGCTGACACACATACTGGAGTGGAACCCGCCGGAATTGGCACCGAAACTACGGATCAAACGCACGCCTGGAAACGAGCGCTGTCTGGGCCACTACCAGGTCTTGCGTCCTCCGCAGAAGGTTGCCGGGGCTTCCCAGGGCCGGTCCCTCCACCCCTCTGGATAAGAGCTCACATCGTATTTCGATGCCCAAAGGGCCCGCAGATTGTAAATGAACCGCCTCTCCTAGGCCAGCGCCACTGGCCTCGGGAGGCCGTCTAGTCCACCAGTCATAGTAGCATGTCTGATGAACGATGTCAAGCAAGCCCCGTGGTGACCGCATTTCGGGTCAATGAGCCGTCGTCGTTGCCCGACGGCGAACGCCTCGTGCCCCACCCCATCATGGGAGCCACCAACCCTCACGCCTAGATCATGTGGGAGCACTGTCGGTCACTCACCGGCGCCCCTTCACGTCCAGAACCTCTGGGTTCACCGGGTTGCGGGGCATCCGACCCTGCAACGCAGCCACCAGATTCTCCGCTGCGATGGTGGCCATCAGCGTCCGCGCCGCCACGCTGGCACTCGCCATGTGGGGCACGACCACACAGTTGTCCAGTTGCAGTAGCGGGTCGTCAGGATCTATGGGCTCAGGGTCTGTCACGTCCAGCCCTGCGCCGGCTATCTCGCCCGAGACCAGGGCCTGGTACAGTGCGCGCTGATCGACGACCTGACCCCGGGAAGTGTTGACCAGGATGGCTGTCTTCTTCATCATCGCGAACTGCTCGGGGCCGATCATGTGGTGAGTCTCCGGCGTGAGAGGCGTGTGCAGACTGATGAGATCCGATTCCTTGAGCAGAGTTTCCACGTCCACGTAGACCAGGCCCAGTTCGCGCTCGAGGACCGGCTGGCGCTCCAGGTCATGGTACAGGATGCGCATCTCGAACCCGGTGGCGCGCTTGGCCACCGCACCACCTATGCGCCCCATACCGATGAGGCCGAGGGTGGCCCCGTGCAGGTCGTATCCCAGGCAAAGCATCGGACCCCAGGTTTTCCACTGCCCGCCGCGCACGTACCCGACCGCCTCCACGACCCTTCGGGCAACGCAAGCCAGGAGGGTGAAGGCAAAGTCCGCGGTGGTGTCAGTCAGGACTCCAGGCGTATGGCACACCATAATGCCCCTCTCCGTCGCCGCCTGCACGTCTATGTTGTCGTAACCGATGGCGTAGTTGCTGATCGCTTTGAGGCGCGGGGCCGCATCCATCAGTTCGGCGTCCATCTTGTCCGTCAACAGGCTGAGGACACCGTCCGCCGTCCTCAGTTCCTGGAGCAGTACGTCTCGCGGCGGTGGCAACTCACCCTCCCACACTCTCACCTGGGCACAGCCCCGCAGAAGAGTCAAACCCGCTTTGGGTATCAAGCGGGTCACGTAGACGCTCGGTACTCCCTCCACCATCTGCCTCCCCTCTTGACAGCACATCAGCGCCGGGATATGATCCCCCTGTTGCGAACGATTATATCTGGGGGCAGAGGCCAAGTCAAAGCTCTTGCGTAACGAAGAAACCTCCGTCACCACCGGTCCCAGCAGTCACGATGCTGGGCACGCTGGTGCCTCGTCTACACAGCCCGAAGTGATATCAGGGTGGCCGCCCGGACGTCGGCACGCCGCTGGCCGGCGGACCGAACAGTTCCTGACCACGACTCGACACCTGGCACCGCGATGGAAGCACTGACCCCCGAAGCCATACGGAGAGATCTGGACACCCGGTTTCTGGGCCGGAACGTGGTCTGCTACGACCGCGTGGACTCCACCAACGCCGTGTCGAGACAACTGGCTCAAGAGGGAGCGCCAGAGGGGACTCTGGTCGTCGCCGAGGAGCAGACCGCCGGTCGCGGTCGGCACAGGAGACAGTGGCTGGCCCCCGCTGGCAGCAGCCTTCTGATGTCGTTCGTTCTGCGCCCCTCTCTGGCGCCAGAAGAACTTCCCCTCCTGTTG
Organism: Anaerolineae bacterium; assembly: GCA_034411995.1. Taxonomy (GTDB): domain Bacteria; phylum Chloroflexota; class Anaerolineae; order UBA7937; family B3-Chlor; genus JAUVXJ01. The sequence goes on from DAOUME010000026.1 coordinate 520,708, forward strand.
ATGGCCTCGGCTCTGGCCGTGGCCCAGGCTATCGAGGAGTCAACCGGGCTGGACATCCACTTCAAATGGCCCAACGACATCATGCTCGGCGGCAAGAAGGCTGGCGGAATACTGATGGAGACCGGTGTCAGCGGTCAGGGTGTGGACCACGCAGTCATTGGTATAGGCTTGAACGTCAACCTCGACGTCGCCACGATTCCCGAGATCGCCGCCTCTGCCACCAGCATCTCCGCGGCCCTGGGGAAAGAGACCTCTCGCCTGAGGATTCTGCGTTCGCTCCTCGAGTCCATGGAGAGAGAATACCTCCTCCTCCAAGGAGGGCATTCCCCAGTCGCCAGATGGGCCGCTCGCCTTTCGCAGCTTGGACAGCAGGTTCAGGTCGATACCCCCTGGGGAAGGGAAACGGGGCGACTGCAAGGCGTCGACGCCGGTGGCAGGCTCGTCCTCCGGCGCAGCGACGGAAGTGAGGCGCGGATCACGGTCGGAGACGTCACCTAACGCTCAGGAATCGAGAGGCATCGCCACACCCGTCTCGGGCACGCGCACCTCTATTCCCTCACCTCTCAGCGCCGACACGAAGTACTCCGGCTTCTCCGTATGCACGGTGATCAGAATCCGGGGAGACACTGTGCGCACGATCTCCAGCAGGTCTGGCCCACTCGCATGACCCGAGGAATGCAGCCCTTCGTCACCCCCGTCTGGATCGCCGACGAAGACCATGTCCAGATGCTTCAGCCAGTTCCTGAGCCTTTGCAGGTCCAGTCTCTGCTCCTCGCTGTACGCCTCGCTGGAGGAGTAAATATAGGTTCCGCCCCTCGGTTCGATGTCTATCAGATCGTTGACGTCCCAGAAACTGAAGCACAGGACGAAACTGGACTGCTCTGCCTTCACGTCCCTGGCCCCCACCACCCTGGCCCCATACCTCTCCAAGAGTGCACGCTCCCAGGTCGCCAAAGAGATCTTGGGATCCCGATAGACCAGGATGTCTGGACAATTCGCCACATCCGGCACGCGGGTCGGTGATGCCAGGTGCATGGCTTCCAGCAGGTAGGCATCCTTGGCCAGGACCAGCAACTTGCGCCCGGTCTGCCGGGCGATATCCAGAAAGGTGAGCAGACGCTCCACGTTGCGGGGCCCGAAGTCGGCGACTACTAACCCCTCGGCCCGCTTGACCTCGCGCAGCGCGTTGCCGTGCACTTCATCCTCTGTGACCCTCTTGTCGTCTTCGGCACGCGTCCCTTCGCAGATCAAGGCCAGCGGGTGCAGTTCCCTTGCCTGCTCCATCCAGCGTCTGGTGTCGTCCTGTCGCCCGCCATGGAGTCGCAGGTCGCCGGTGTAGGTCACCCAGCCCTCGCTGGTTTCCACACCGAAGGCACTGGCTCCGAAGATGGAATGGTCCACGGGAGAATGGCGCACGGGGAGAGCGCCGATCCGAGCAGGAGACTCATCCGTGGTCGCGAGCCGAGGCTCCCTCGCTCGCGAGGATATGCTATTCCAGAACGCTAAGGCCGCTTCCTGATCCGGTATCCCGTCGAGGAACACGAAAGGCCGCTGCCTCCGCTCCCTGACCGACTTGAGCAGTCCGTCGACCGGCGCCCTCTCGTTCGTGTAGCATACCTCCGCCTCGAAGTCGGCTTGCCCGGTGTCCTGGATGGCTTTGGAGACGAACGCCGTCATGGCGGAGCAGTAGACGGGGATCTCAGGGTCCAGGAAGGATATGTAGCCGCTGTGATCCAGATGAGCGTGTGAAAGGAGGACGGCGTCCACAGTCAAGCGGCGGTACGTAGAGCGATCACGCCACCGCTCCCAGAACCCCTCGCTCGGCTCCAGGTCGTGCCGGTAGATGCCTTCCAGGGGCGGGACAAGCCCCATGTAGAGCATATCCAGCAGCCCCATTCCCGCGCGTGGCTTCAGGTACTCTTCGAAGAACTCATAGCGACGGCCAAAAGAGGTCCCGAAGTCGAAGAAGAGGCGGCTGTCGCCGTCTTCGAGGAGGATCTTGTTCCCACCAATCTCGTTGACGCCGCCGTGGCAGGTGACGCTCAGCATGATCCGGGTGCTCAGCTCTCCTCTGGCGGTCTTCTGGGGCTACCCGGCACCTCGTGGCAGCGCCGGCACCGGGCCTCGTACACTTCGCTGGCGCCGACCATGATGATGGGATCGTCGTAGGAAGCCGGTCGCCCATTGAGGAGCCGTTGCGTGCGCGTGGCCGGGGCACCACACTTCACGCAGATCGCATGGAGCTTATCCACGACATCCGCTTGAGCCATGAGGAAGGGCACAGGGCCGAACGGCTCTCCGCGGAAGTCGTTGTCCAATCCGGCAACTATGACTCGCTTTCCTGCATCGGCCAGCAGATCGCACACACCGGTGATGGACCGGTCGAAGAACTGCACCTCGTCAACGATGACGACATCGGTGTCTGCATCCACCAGTCCGGGGATCTCGGTGGCATCCGTGATACCGACGGCGTCGAATGACACCCCCGTGTGGGAAGCCAGCTTCTCTATCTCGTAGCGATCGTCCAGCTTGGGTTTGAAGACCTGGACCTTCTGCTTCGCTATCTGGGCCCGCCTGGCCCGGCGGATCAACTCCTCTGTTTTCCCGCTGAACATGCTCCCGCATATCAGCTCGACGGAGCCACCCTCGTACCGGTACCTGATCTCCGGCCTCCCGTCATGGCGTCGCTGCGCCGACGCTCAACCACAAGAGGGCAAGCAACCCTTGCCCTCTCTTCTTCCTACGCGCCTTCACCACCGCGCTTGCGCCGCTTACCCTTCGCGGACACCTTAACTTCCTCTTCACCCGGCTCGGCTGCGGAGGCTGTGACCTTGCCCATCTCCTCCCGCTTCTCCAGACGCCTCATGTAGCGCTCGACCTGACCAGCGGTGTCGACGATGCGCTGCTCCCCCGTGAAGAACGGGTGGCACGCAGAGCAAATATCGGTCTTGATCATCGGTTTGGTCGCGCCAGTGACGAAACTGTTACCGCAACCGCAAACGACGTGAGCCTCTGGATAGTATTCAGGGTGTATGTCCTTCTTCATCTAGCCCGCAACCTCCGCATAGACGCTCACCCGCTTCTTCATTTTGGAAGCATGTTCGAACTTGACCCAGCCCTCGATGAGCGAGAACAGCGTGTAGTCCTTGCCCATTTTCACGTTCTCGCCGGGGTAGAAGACACTACCTCGCTGACGCACGATGATCGTCCCCGGAGTAACCCTCTGCCCGTCGTAGCGCTTCACACCCAATCTTCTCCCTGCGCTGTCTCTTCCATTGCGGCTGCTGCCGCCACCCTTCTTGTGAGCCATGTCCTCATCCCCTAGTGACTGCTATTCGATCAATCCCTTGTCTCGTAGAGACGCACGGAGCTGGTCCAGGGACTTCGCGCCGAACCCACGGATGGCCAACAGCTCTGCTTCGTCTCTCGCGAGCAAATCATCCGCCGTCTCCAGTCCCGCGCCTTTCAGAGCACTTGCCACGCGGGCCGGCAACTCCAATTCGTCGATCGATACCCCTGCGACCGCAGCGGGCGCCTTCTCCGCCACCGGCTCCGGTTCCTTGGCCTCCTGTGGACGAACCCGTCGCTTCCCCACACCGCCACGCAAGATGTCCTCGATCTTCAACGTGGTGTAGCCCTGACGGTGACCGCCCTTGCGGCGATAGCGGTTCCCGCCCCTATATTTGAATACTACGAGCTTGGGCCCTTGTCCCTGCCCCACAACGGTGGCCCGGACTGTGACCCCTGGCACCGTAGGCGTCCCAACGACAACCTCGCCATTGTCGGCCAGGAACATCACGTCTCCGATCTCTACCGTCTCGCCAACGGCCGCAGCAAGACCTCCTACGTCGATGCTCTCCCCTGGCGATACTCTGTACTGTTTCCCGCCCGTCTCGATGATGGCGTACATACTATCCTCCATCCTCTCATTATAACAACCCAGGCTCCGTTTGTCAAAAAACGGCCCAGGGGTGAAACCACATACGATCACGCTTCCGGCCCACCAGGCCATCTCATCCGTTGAACTGGAGGACCCCATGGACCGGCAGTGGAACGATCCGTGGGCGCGGGAGGTACCATTCTACTAGCTCAGTTCTCTCCCCCTGGTACCATCTTACCATTGACGGAATAGCGCACAACCTGTACTCTGATTGTAGGGCGCAGTGGGTTCTTCCTGGCCACGCGCGCCCTTCGCCAATCGCCGGGAGCAATCTGCGTCACCTATCGTTGCGGTGGTCACCGACGGCCCTCTCGAGCGCCGTGGAATATCATTGGTAGCCAAGTAGCCAGGCAAGCCCGAGGCGTCTGGGCTGATCGGCGACACCCACAGAGAAGGGGGCTGGTGACTCCAGCCCCCTTTTTTCATCAACCTACTGGTTGGCCAGCGGTCACAGGCTCTTCAGCTTCTCATTCAGCGCGGGCACCACGGCTGCGTAGTCCCCCACAATGCCGTAGTCTGTGATGTTGAAGATCGGGGCTTTGTCGTCCTTGTTCACGGTTACGATGATCTTGGAGTCCACGATCCCCACCGTGTGCTGAATCTGCCCCGAGATACCGATGGAGACGTACAGACTGGGCTTGCATTTCTTGCCCGAGAGTCCCACCATTCTCTCCTCTGAGAACCACTGCCAGTCGCTGGCCGGGGTCTTAGTGCACCCGACTTCACCGTGGAGATGACCCGCCAGCTCTTCGATCATCGCCAGGTCTTCTTTAGACTGCACCCCACGACCGACGCAGATCAGTACCTCCGCCTCTTCCAGGTTCACCTGGTCACCAGCCTTTTCCCGTCTCTCCACGACCTTGACCGCAGGATCCGCCAGGTCCAGATCCACATTGACGACTTCACCCTGCCTGGCCTCCTTGGCTCCCAGCTCGAAGGTCTTGGGCATGACGGATATGACCTTCTTGGCGGTGGTGATGACCTGGGTGGCCACCGTATTCCCACCGTACGAGTACCTACCAGTTTCCAGGTTGCCGTCTCTGACGCGCACGGCATTGGCGTCGGTGATGGCCCCGGCCCCCAACTTCTGCGCCAGGCGACCGGCCAACTCCTTGCCTCTCTTGGTCGATCCGAGAAGCACGAACTCCACGTCGCCGCCTTCAACAATCTGTCGCAGTGCCTCGGCATAGGTACCGACGTAGAAATCGCTGAGGGCGGGATGCTCGGATACGTATGCCTTGTCGGCACCGTAGGAGAAGTATTCCTCCGTTTTGCCAGTAGCGCCTTCTCCCAGAAGCGCCACGCTAACCGTCGAGCCCAGCTCCTGGGCAAACCTCCTGGCTGCGGAAACCAGTTCCAAGGCTGTTCCATCAATGTCGCTGTAGACAAGAATCTCCGACATCTCTACCTCCCCAGTACTCCTTCCTTGATCAGGGCATCCACAAGGGCATCTATCTGCTCTGCCAGATCGCCTGCGAGCATGACGTTCTTCCTGTCCTGCTCGGGGGCCAGGTTGCTCAACGTCTCCACACTCAACGCGTTCTGGCCTACCTCGTCCGCAGACAATCCGATGTCGTTGGGTCCCCACTCGTGCCTGGGCTTCGCCCCGGCCTTGCGGATCGCCATGAACTTGGGGAGCCGAGGCTCGTTGATCTCCTGCGCCACCGTCACCAGCGCTGGCAGATCTGCCTCCATGACCTCGAAGCTCTCTTCCATGTTCCTTACAGCCTTCACCTTGCCGTCCTCAACCTCCAACTCGCGCACATACGTGATCTCAGGGAGGTTGAGCAATTCGGCGAGGGCCGACCCCACGATGCCGGAGTAGTTGTCCGTTGAACCCTCGGCGAGAATGATCAGATCGTATGAGCCGATCTTCTCGATGGCCTTGGCCAGTACCTTGGCGGTCGCCAGGCTATCGGAGCCGCCGAAGGCCGGGTCGGCCAGCAGTACAGCCTCATCGGCACCCATGGCCAGGGGTTCCAGGATCCCTTGCTGGAGCTTGTCCGATCCCATGGCCACGACGGTGATCTTCACATCACCCAGCTTCTCCTTGACCCTGACCGCTTCTTCCATGGCGTTCTTGTCCAGATCTCCCCAGACCAGGGGCACACTCTCCAGAACGGGTCTTCTCTCCTTGATCCTGATCTGCTGCAGATCAGGGATCTGCTTCATGCACACCATTACGTCCATCTTCCCTTGCCCTCCTTGAAATCACTCCTCTATTCCAGCCCTGTTCCCGCCGGAGTAGATCGCCTTGTAGGCGTGCGTCTCTCGGGAGCCAGCTCCGCGTTGGGCTGACCGCTGGCCTCTAGCCGAACCTGTACTGAATGCCGAAGCCGCCGCGCGCATAGTTCCAGTCCAGGGCCCCATGGATACACGCAATGCGACAGGTTCCGCACTCCAGACAGCCGGAGCATTCGATCTCCATGTCCCCGGTCTCTCTGTTGACCGTATATAGCTTTGCCGGACACACATACAGGCAGAACTTGTCATCACAGGACCTACAGATCTCCTGGTCGACAATGATGTGCGGCTCCTTGTCGATCTTGAAGACGTCCAGGCCCAACTTGGTCTCTACATTCATACGACAGCTAACCCCCCACAGGACTCTGACTAGATGCGAAGCATGCGCAGGCCATCTTTGATAGTCGACCAGTTCAAGAACTTGCCGAGGGCCTCTCTGATGACCGTCGAGGAGATCTTCGGCTTCGGATTCTCGTCTATCCACATCAGCTTGGTGAAGATGTCACAGACCGCTTGTGGGTAGAAATTGAACAGTCGCGGATTCTCCATCACATCGAGCACACTGCGGAAGGTCTGCAAGTCCTTCAGTACGAAGGTGCCGCTCAGCGCTTCCTGGTACTGCGCCAGCGATGCCGCGGAGTAATCACCTTTCTCCCTGGCTCGTTTGATCGCTTCCGCAGCCATGACTCCCGACACCACCGCGAACTCCATGCCCCTGACGGTGAGGAGCATGTTCAACCCGAGCCCTGCTGCTTCCCCCACCACCACGATCCCATCAGAGTACAGCTTGGGCATGGCGTTGATGCCACCCTCCGGAATCACGTGGGCTGAGTACTCGACGGTCTCACCATCGGCGATGAGGTTGCGGATCTCCGGCCGGGTCTTGAACTCCTCCAGTATCTCGTGAACCTCGATCTTGGGCTCTCTCTCCATCAGGGACTCGATCCCCACGACCAGGCCGAGGGAGATGCTCTCTTTGTTGGTGTAGACAAAACCGCCACCCAGCATCCCTTTGGTGAGGGCCCCGAAATAGAGTTGCGCGGCCCCCTCTCCTGGCCCCAGATTGAACCTCTCCTCGATGGACTTCGCCGGGAGCTCGATGACTTCCTTGGCAGAGACAGCGTAGTGCTTCGGCTGCTGCGGCTGCCGGAGACCAGCCTTCTCTGCTACCAGCGAGAGCACACCATCCGCCGCCACGACCACGTCCGCTCGAATCTCGTCTTCCTCACCCATGACTATGCCCACTACTCTGCCATCTTCCATGAGCACGTCATCGGCGCGATACTTGGGCAAGACGAACGCCCCTGCCTCGGCAACCTTGTCACCCAACCACCGATCGAAGTTGGACCGCAGGACCGTGTAGCTGTGGTGCGGCTCCTCCCTGAACCTGTCGCTGTCAAGGGTAATGGCTGTTGAGGCACCTTCTGCGATCATGGTCAGCGTCTCTCTGGTGACGTACCTCTCCAGGGGAGCATCGTCCCAGACATCCGGCAGGTAGTGCCTGAGGGGAGCCATGTAGATCCTGCCCCCGGTGACGTTCTTCGCTCCCGGGTAATCCCCGCGCTCCACAACCACAGTATCCACGCCCGCCTGGGCGAGGACATAGGCCGTCGACAGCCCTGCCAGGCCCGCCCCCACGACAACGACTTCTACCTTCTCTCCATCCGCGTCAGTCACCCTTTGTTACCTCACTCAACCCCTTCGGATAGCGACGCGCCAGATCAACGTACACGTCCTTGTAGCTATCCCACAGCTCTCTCCATTCCTTCTTGGTATCGCCTATAACTGTGGCTGGCACGCCGACCGCGACCTTTCCTGGCGGGATCTCGGTGCTTTGAGTGACCACGGCACCCTCGCCAACCGCAGCCCATTCCCCGACCACGGCATAGTCACTGACGATGGAACCCATCCCCAGCACGACATGGTCGTGCACCGTCGCTGTGTGGATGATGGATCCGTGGCCGACAGTGACGTGGCTCCCGATCCGTGTTACTTCGCCCGGTCGCGCGTGGATGATGCAATTCTCTTCTATGCTGGTGCCGTTGCCTACGATGATCTCGCCGTAGTCACCCCTGAGGCGTGCTCCAGGGGCCACAAAGCAACCATCCCCCAGGGTCACCAGGCCGATTATGTCGGCTGAGGGGTGTACGTACACATTGTCGCCGAGCTTGGGCACCCTGTCTTCGAAAGCGTAGATGGTCAATGGCGACAGCCTCCCCGCCAGATGAAGGGAACGGGCCTGCACTCCGACCGCCTCACGAGGCGGCGAAGCAGCCCGTGTCAAAGACGGCCTTCACGAAATGTATTAACTACGCAGATATACTGCCAGGGGGGACTTGCATCCCCCCTGGCATGTTGAGCTAGTCCACGGGCACGTGTCTTGGCACGCCGACTCGAGTCCTCAGCGTCCTAGTGCCCCTTCTGGCTGCCCCGATACGGTACAGCCTCATCGCCGAACCAGTCGCGGCCCATGATGATCTTCATCACGTGATAGCCACCCTCAGCACCGACCAGATACGACATGGTGCCTCGCATGGACATTTCCAGCGGGGTCTCCTTCGTGTAACCGAACCCGCCGTGATACATCATGCCGTTCCGAGCTACGCGCACTCCCAACGGAGGCGAATAGCACTTGCACAGAGCGATGGTACGGTTGATGTCACGATAATCGACCTTGGACTTGTCCTTGCGGGACTGGTCGATCAGCCAGGCGCCCCTCTGCAGCATAAGCTTGAGCATCTCCAGCTCGGCCTTGTCGTCCACCATCTCGAAGGAGATCGCTTCGAAGTTCATCAACGGCCTGCCGAAAAGTATCCTCTGCTTCGTGTAGTCGCGGCTGATCTCCAGACACCTCTCAGCGCCACCGAGGCAAGCGGCGGACACCACCGCGCGCGCTACGTTGAAGCCCGCCATGTTGACGTAGAAGCCCTTGTTCTCCTCGCCCAGGATGTACTTCTTGGGAATCTCGACATCCTTGTAGATGAAGCCACCCGTGGAGAGACCCATGCGGCCCATGTCACTGTAGGCGGTGTAGCTGGTGCCAGGTGCGTTGGCGGGGAACCACGCAAAGGTGGATCCTTTGTAGCCCTTCCCGGGGTCGGTCAGGAACAAGGTGCAGTGACCGCCGCCCCTCTCTGTTGCCTCCCGCACGCCGCTTATATAGGCCTTCTCACCGTTGATGATCCAGCTATCCCCTGTGTCCTTGGTGGCAGCCAACTTGATGTTGGCGAGATCTGACCCTCCACCGGGCTCAGTGGTGTTGATGCCCATGAACCACTCGCCGGAGGCCACCTTGGGCAGGATCTCCTCCTTGGCCTCCTCCGTGCCATGGTCGACCAGGATCATGGACCAGCCGATGCACAGCAGAGTATACACCGGGAGCGACATACTCAGTTCGCCACGGGCGAGCTCGAAGATGGTCGACACCGCATACTGCATCTCCTCACCCGGAACCGCGCAGCCGCCATACTCCTCAGGAATGGTAATACCAAAAATACCCAAGTCAGCCATCTTGTCGATGATTTCCTCGGGTATCCGGTGCCATTCCTCGTCGATCTTCCTGGCTATGGGGTCCAGTTCCTGCTCAGCAAACTCCCTCACCGTTTGCTTCCAGAGTTCCTGCTCAGGGGACATCGTGAAATCCATCAGACTCTACCTCCTTCACTTGTTTGGGCTTTGACGAAGAGCATTTCATTATAACACACCTATTGACAGCTGTCAAACCAACAACACCTCGACGGGGAAGTGCCATGTTTCCCCTTCAGAGAGCGAACCGCCTGGCCGAATCCTCCCCAAACACCAGCTTGCGGGTGCGGCTCGGATGGGAACGACAGCGAGCCGGGACAGTCCGCCCAACGGTGGCCCGGCCAGCGTCCTCCCACCACGTAGTGCTCAGCCTCGTCCGCTGCTGATCCGCCACGGGCGAGGCCCTCAAGTCAGGGCCGTGCCATTCACTCGCATATCATACCAGCGCAAGGTCAAAATGGGGTCTTAATGCGGTCCAAATCTGGTCAGAGCGAGGTGTGTGGAAGAGCATGGCCATGTGGGCCTGTCGTATGGCCACTGGCACCTCTTGCCCCTCTGACCCTTAGTTGCTATAATCGTCTAGTCCCTCGAAGCAGGGATCCACGAAAGAGCTCAGTCCAGAACGTACATGAAAGTCGCCTGGTTCGGACACAAAACCAGAAAGCGCGGCAACGGGCTAGTAACGTACTCTGACCAGCTCACAGAGGGATTGGAAGCCCGCGGCGCACATGTCCTCTTTTTCTACCACGGTCCTCTGGTCGACAATGCGGCTCAAGCCCCGCACCTCAAGAGGCTCAGTTCGCTCAGCCTATGGGACCACGACCTGATCTCGTCGCCGCGCTCCAAGGCGCTCATCAAGAGAACTCTGCTGGACGAGAGGGTTGACATAGCCCACGTGTCCATCTCATTTTCCAACCTTGATTTCGGCCTCCCACAGATGTGCAACGACCTGGGTATCCCCATTGTGGCCACGTTTCACGCCCCGTATGATCGTCGCGCCAGCCTGTGGGGCGTGGGCTCACGATTGCTATACCGCATCTGGTCGCTCGCCTTGGCCAGGTACGACGCAGTGGTGATCTTCTCGCACGAACAGAAAGCCATCCTCGCCGAATGCGGAGTACGGCCAGAGCGCATACACGTGATCCCCAACGGGGTGGACACCCACCACTTCCATCCTGGACCTTCCAGCTATAAGGAAGAACTCGCAGCGGAGTTGCTGGTCGTGTACTGCGGTCGTCTCGATCCGGAGAAGAATGTGGGGACACTTCTGGAGGTATTGTGCAGCTTGCAGTCTCCGCCTCGCTGCAAAGCCGTGGTGGTCGGCAACGGGGTCGAATACGAGAGACTGCGAAGCCGGTACGCAGGAGAGACGACGGCATTCACGGGGCTGATCAAGGATCAGGATTCGCTGGTTCGCATCCTGCGAGCAGCAGACATATTCGTGCTACCCTCTGAGGTTGAGGGACTGTCCATCGCCATGCTCGAGGCCATGGCCTGCGGCACCGCAACCATAGCCACAGACGTTGGTGGCGACGGCGAGGCGCTCGCGGGCGCTGGCATCGTGATCGATCCCCATGATCTACGGACCCAGCTCAGCCTGGCGCTGAAGATCCTGATGGACAACCCTGGCCTTCGACACACTCTCGGCAGAGAGGCACGGCGCAGGATCGTATCTCGCTACTCCCTCCAGCACAACACAGACCAAATCCTACAGCTATACGAACGACTGTTGACGGTCGGCGCTTGACAGTCAGAGCCCTCCAGCCACGGCCTCACGCGACGAGAAGGCAGAAAGGGCAGGCAGACCATGAGAATCATCATCCCCATGGCAGGACTGGGAACGAGACTCAGGCCCCACACCCACACCAAGCCCAAGCCTCTGCTGAATGTCGCAGGAAAGGCCGTCCTCGATCACGTGCTGGACAAGCTCGAGGGGTTAGACATCGAGGAGGTCGTTTTCATCGTTGGACACCTCGGTGAGCAGATCCGGCACCACGTCGAAGCCCACTACGATTTCCCTGCCAGCTACGTCGAGCAGCGCGAACTGAAGGGCCAGGCGCACGCGCTATACCTGGCGCGGGAACACCTGGTAGGGACCGTGTTCATCGTCTTCGTGGACACCATCTTCGAGGCCGACCTCGCTTTCCTGGACAAAGTGTCCTCCGACGGAGTCATCTTCGTGAAAGAGGTGGAGGATCCCAGTCGCTTCGGAGTGGTGACCGTCGAAGACGGATACATCACTGGTTTCGTGGAGAAGCCCGACGAACCTGTGTCCAACCTGGCCATCGTGGGACTGTACTACATCAGGAACTCGCACCTCCTCTTGGAGTGCATGGAAGCTGTCCTGAGGGGAGGCATCCAGACGAAAGGGGAATACTACCTGGCAGATGCCCTTCAGCTAATGGTCGATCGGGGAGCGAAGCTCGAGCCCGGCGCCGTGCAGGTCTGGGCCGACTGCGGGAAGCCAGAGACCCTGTTGGCCACTAACCGTTACCTGCTCGACCAGAGAGACGGCCCCCATGGAACCCCCACCAACTCGGTGATCCTGCCCCCTGTCCACATCTCATCGTCGGCCTCCATCACCGACTCGATCGTCGGCCCGTACGTGTCGGTGGCCGAAGACGTGCAGATAACTCGCTCCATAGTCAGCGACTCCATCATAGATGAAGGGGCTCGCATCGACAGCGCCATCCTCAACGAATCGCTCGTAGGAGATCGGACCGAGATCAAAGGGCGGCCCAGTGTAGTGGACCTCGGAGACGACTCCCGGCTGGATCTGGGGTGAGCGAAGATGGAGGGGGGCCTTCACGTCGAGTGTTATTCGGGCAGCCGGCACGCCGAGCGCCCCATCTCCTTCGACTACCTGGGCCGGAAGCACGTGGTCAAGGTAGTGGTCAAAACATGGCGAAGTCCCACGGCACTTCATTTTCGCGTTAGGACACAGGAGGACGAAAGCTTTGACTTGACATACGATGAGAGAGCTGAGCAGTGGAGCATACTTGATTCGGCGCCCATGCCGCCAGAGCACAGGGAAAGAGGAGAACCATGAGAGAAGTCCTCGCATCGAGGGTGCGCTCCGTTCCGCCTTCCGGGATCAGGAAGTTCTTCGACGTGATCGCTACCATGGACGACGTGATCTCCCTGGGGGTTGGGGAGCCTGACTTTGTGACTCCTGCCCCCATCACGCAGGCAGGAATACGTTCGCTGGAGAGAGGAGAAACCAGCTATACCTCCAACGCAGGCGTACTCGAACTGAGGCAGGAACTATCGAAACATCTGGCCAGGCTGTACGGGGTGGAATACGATCCAGCCGAGGAACTCCTGATCACCGTCGGTGTGTCCGAGGCGCTGGCCCTGGCGCTATTGGCGGTGGTCGATCCCGGCGAAGAGGTCATCGTCCCCGAACCTTGCTTTGTCTCCTACAAACCCGGCGTGATCTTCGCCGGTGGGATACCCGTAACGGTCGAAGCCAGGGTGGAGAACGGGTTCCAGATCACGGCGGAAGACATAGAGAAGAAGATCACCCCTAAGACCAAGGCCCTGCTCATCGGGTATCCCAACAACCCCACGGGCGCGGTGATGAGCAGGGAGATACTGTCGGAGATCGCCGCTCTGGCAGAGAGGCACGACCTCGTCGTTCTTTCCGACGAGATCTACGATCGTCTTGTCTACGGCGTCGAACATGTGTGTTTCCCCTCCCTGCCCAACATGCGCGAGAGAACCATTCTGTTGAGTGGCTTTTCGAAGACGTACGCCATGACCGGTTGGCGTTTGGGCTACGCCGCGGCGCCCGGGCACCTGCTCGCTGGCTTGCGCAAGGCACACCAGTACATCATCATGTGCGCCCCCACCACAGCACAGGTGGCGGGCATCGAGGCTCTGCGACACGGTGAGGATGCGGTCCAGGAGATGCTTCGAGAGTACGACGCGCGGCGACGGGTAATCGTCGATGGCCTCAACACCATCGGCATGCCGTGCTTCGAGCCCAGAGGAGCGTTCTACGCCTTTCCTTCCATCCAGAACACGTCGCTGAGCTCCGAGGAGTTCTCGGAAAAGCTGCTCTTCGACAAGAAAGTGGCGGTGGTGCCCGGCACGGCGTTCGGTGAATGCGGGGAGGGCTTCGTCCGTTGTGCCTATGCCACGTCGCTGGTGGAAATCGAGGAGGCCCTCAGCCGAATGGAGGACTTCGTCAAGCAGCACCGCAGATGACTCGGGCCAGCGCACCTCCTATCCGTGCACTCTTGCGCCTGGCGGGTCTTCAGCCCAGGATGATGTGGAGATGATACGAGTCCAGATGGAAGCCATGGCCCACGGCGGAAGCGCTCTGGCCCGCCACGAGGGCAAGGTGGTGTTCGTACCGTACGTCCTGCCCGGAGAGGAAGTACTGGTCGAGGTGACAGAGGAGAAGGCCAGGTACGCGCGCGGCCGCCCTGTCGAGATCGAGACACCCTCCGCAGACCGGGTCGAACCGCGCTGCTCTCACTTCGGCACCTGTGGCGGCTGTCACTGGCAGCATATCTCCTATGATAGACAAGTGAGACTCCGCGAGGAGATCTTACAGTCCCAGTTGGCTAAGATCGCACACCTGCCCGACGCACCGGTGGAGCCTACAGTTCGTGCCGAAAACCCGTGGCACTATCGCAACCATGTACAACTACACCTGGATGAGACGGGCCGGTCAGGCTTCACGGCCGCCGAACGGCACGTCGTCGTGCCCATTGCTGAGTGCTTGATCATGCATCCGCTCCTATGGGAGATGTTCTCCTCACTGGACATCGATTTCCCCGACCTGGAGAGAGTTTCTCTTCGCGCCGGAATCTCTACCGGAGAGCAACTACTCATCCTGGAGACGGCGGGGCACGAAGCACCAGGCGTGGAGATCGACGTGCCCATCTCCTGCGTCCTGCTTCTAGGAGACGGCCAGCCCGTCACCTACGTTGGTAACAGCTACGTCACCGAGCAACTGGCCGGCAGATCGATCCGCATCTCTGCCACCAGCTTCTTCCAGGTTCACACCGACCAGGCGGAACAACTCCTGGCCACGGTCAAGCGGTATGTTAACCCCCAGGGCGACGAGGTGGTGCTGGACCTCTACTGTGGCGTCGGCACCTTCGCCATAGGTCTCTCGGACAGCGTGGCGGAGGTCATCGGCATCGATAGCAGCGAGGCCGCCATCGGAGACGCCAGCCACAACTCGAAAGGCATCACCAATCTGCGTTTCCAACAGGGCAGCGTAGAGCAACTGCTACCCACCATCGAGGAGGGGATTGATCTGGTGATCCTCGACCCACCTCGACAGGGGTTGAGCAAGCAGGCGCTCAGCGCGCTGGTGAGGCGAACTCCCGATAAGGTGGTCTATGTCTCCTGCGACCCGGCAACCCTGGCCCGAGATGTGGGCAGAATGACCCAGGCTGGATACGAGCTCGTCGCGGTCCAACCAGTAGACATGTTCCCGCAGACCTACCATGTCGAGGCCGTGGCGCTTCTTCAACTCGGCTCAGCGTGAAGGTTGCGATGAACGCTACCGGGGCTTATCGTCGGGGCGCCCGCGCGGCCACTAGCCTCTCCATGGAGAGCAAAGGGCACCTCGCTTTGGAAGCCCGGACGACGGAGGCGAGAAATGAGCATTCGACCCCTTGCACCCAGCAGCGACCCGGTGCTAAGGGAAAAAGGCAAGAAGGTGCGCGACTTCGGACCATCGCTGCAAGAACTCATCGATGACCTGGTAGACACCATGCGCGATGCGCCAGGGGTGGGACTGGCCGCGCCTCAGGTTGGCGTGTCGCTACGGGTAGCCGTCATCGAGTTGCCGAAGGATGAGGAAGAGGAGGGCAACGATCCCTATCGTGGCAAGGTGATCGTCCTCTGCAACCCCGAGGTGGTGAAGACCTGGGGAGAGGAAGAGCAGCAAGAGGGCTGTCTTTCCATGCCGCAATACATCGGCGACGTGACTCGCGGGGCACGTGTCCTGGTCAAGGCGCAAGACCGCCGCGGCAAGCCCTTTCGCATCAGGGCAGAAGGACTCTTGGCCAGGGCTTTACAGCACGAGATCGATCACTTGAACGGCACGCTGTTCGTGGACCGGGTGGCAAGCCTGGACAAGCTATACCGCACCGAACCCCTCGAGGACGAAGCGACCACCGAAGAGAAGCCGGTTCTCTGAGCGCTCACTGCGAATCAGAACCAGGTTTCGAGCTGGGCAGTGTTCTCCAGTATGAGGTCTGCTCCGGCCCTGAGGAGCTCGTCGTGCTCTCCGAAGCCGCACAAGACCCCTACGGCGAAAGCACCTGCTCTCTTCGCCGATACCATGTCTACGGCGGTATCACCCACCATCGCACACTGTGAAGGCAACAGGCCCAGCAAACTGGCCGCATGCCGTACCGGCTCAGCATGAGGTTTCAGCCTCCACGTATCCTCTCTACTGGTCACCACCTCCACGAGGCGCTCCAGTTCGAACTGCCGGAGAAATGCAGAGGCATCGGCCCGAGAGCGTGTGGTGACTACCCCCAGCCGGTAGGATGATCGGAGATGACGGATCATCTCCAGAACGCCCTCGACCGTGACGAACCGACCCTGCACGCGTGGGCCCCGCAGCCGTCGAAGCCTGTCGCCGATGGACAGCACTTCGTCGTCCCATCCCACGATGTCGAGCAGAGAAACGACTGCGTTCGTCGGCCCTTCAGCGGCAAGCAGTAGGCGACGCAGCATCGGCCTTGGATCATGCCTGGTGAATACTCGGGACCACCCCTCCAGCCTGCTGGCCAGGCCCTCCAGGAAAGCATCATCGGTGTCGATCAAGGTACCGTCGAGATCGAACAGGATCGCCTCGATCGTGGCTCTGACCTGCTGGAAGGCGGGGTCGTCAGGACTCAGCATCGTCGGGCTCTGCCGCGTCCGCAGCTACTGATTCCGGTATCCTCTGCTCCGCGGCGGAAGGAGGCGTCGCCACTGGCAACTCCACCGGCGCTTCCACCTCGATCAGCTTGTAGTAGACGTACCGGCCCAGGATCTTCAAAGTGCCTATCACTGGCGCAGCGAGGAAGGCACCTACTATTCCTCCCAGGGCGTAGCCGCCGATGGCCCCCACCATGACCACCAGAGGATGGAGCTTCACGCTTCCACCGAGGATTCGCGGCGCCAGGAAGTTGTTCTCCACCTGCTGGATCAGCACATACAGTCCCAGCACCAGCAACGCGAACCAGCCCGGGGCAAGAGGCAAATGGGTGGAGCCCTGGAAATAGGCCACGGCTATCGCAGGGATACAGGCGATGATCGGCCCAAGGGTAGGAACGACCTCCAGCACCCCCGCCAGAATCCCCAGCAGCAGGGCGTTCTTCACACCCACCAGCCAGGTGAGCGCCCCGGTCATCACGCCGACCGTCAGCGACAAGAGTAGCAGACCCCTGAAGAACGAATTCCAGACTACGCCGATCTTGCCGCGCAAGACATCGACGTCATCCCGGTAGTCTGGAGGCACAAGCCCATCAATGGCCCTGCCAATACCGTCAGCATCCTTGAGGAGCCAGAAAGAGACCACCAGGATGAAGATCAGCCACACGAACGTGGAGGCGAAGCCGGAGGCCAGACCAAAGGCGATCCCCAGCATCTCCTCAGCCGAGCGCGACGCAAAGCGCGTGATGAGCTGGATCAAGCTGTCCTGGAGTTGGTCGAAGAGATCGGATAGCTCGATGGTATAGTCCAGGAAGGTAATCGTCTGGTAGGTATCCTTGATGCGCAGCACGCTCTGATAGATCTGCTGCAAATCGACGTCGATCGAGGAGATCTGCTGCACCACCATGGGGGCCAGCAGGGAGAGCGCCAAGACAAGGGCAAGCAAGAGGATCAGATAGCTGACAGCAGTTGCCGTGGTCCGTGAGAGGCGAAGTCTCGCCAGCAGCCCCACCACCGGGCTCAGGAGGTACGCCAGGAGACACGCCAGAATGACGGGAGGAAGCAGGCTGCGAACTCTATAGACTAGCAGCGACCCGGCCACTAGGAGGCCGGCAACAACCCACTGTTTCGTCGACTTGCTCCACGGCTTGGACACGAGTTGTCCCCCCGATCCTGCTGGTCGAGTTCACGTGTGCCCGAGCTGCCGATTACGATTAGCCAGTTTGACGATTTCCATGATCACCAGCGGCATCAAGCCCAAGACGGCCACGAGCGCCCAGTCCTGTGCGCCCAGCGGCATGGTCCTGAAGATGGGTTGGAAGAACGGCACGTAGATGATCACCAGCTCGCTAAGAACGACAACACCGAAGGCGGCCAATAGCCACGGGTTGCTGAAGAGGCCGAGCTTGAACAGGGAATACCTGTTGCTGCGTACGTTGAAGGCGTGGACGTTCTGGGCGAAGATGGTGGTGGAGAAGGCGATGACCCTTGCCCTCTCCACGCCGCCGCCCATGACGAAATACTCGAACATGAACGCACCCAAGGTGAGAAGCCCGATGACCAGGCCCTGAATGAGCATGATGCCGGCAATGCGCCTGGTGATCACACCCTCCGACGGGGGCCGAGGGGGTCTCTCCATACCCCCTGGTTCGGCTGGCTCCACTCCCAGGGCTAGCGCGGGCAAGCTATCCGTGGCCAGGTTGACCCACAGGATCTGGATGGGCAACAAGGGCAAGGGCAGCCCCAGAAGTGAGGCCAGGAACATGGTCAGCAATTCGCCGATGTTGCAGGACAGAAGGTAGTGAATGAAACGACGGATGTTATCGAAGATGGCGCGGCCTTCCTCGACTGCGGCAACGATGGAGGCAAAGTTGTCGTCGGTGAGAATCATGTCAGAGGCCTCTTTGCTCACGTCGGTGCCTGTGATGCCCATGGCGATCCCAATGTCCGCTTCCTTCAGGGCCGGTGCGTCATTGACGCCATCTCCGGTCATGGCCACGACGTGCCCCCGGCTCTCCCAGGCGCGCACGATGCGCAGCTTGTGTTCGGGGGAGACCCGTGCGTAGACCCTGATCTTCTCTACGATCTCACTCAGTCGTTCGTCGTCGATCTCG
This sequence comes from Anaerolineae bacterium, assembly GCA_034411995.1. Lineage (GTDB taxonomy): Bacteria > Chloroflexota > Anaerolineae > UBA7937 > B3-Chlor > JAUVXJ01. The sequence goes on from DAOUME010000026.1 coordinate 539,422, forward strand.
TCCAGTTCCGATCCCGTGAAGGCGATGTCACCATCGCCATACAACTTCAACTCTTTGGCAATGGCCACAGCGGTGCTCTTGTGATCTCCCGTGATCATCACCACTTCCAACCCGGCTCGTCTCGCCGTGGCAATGGCCTCCATGGCTTCGTTTCTAGGAGGGTCATTCATCGCCATCAGGCCAGCGAAGACCAGACTCCGCTCCACTTCCTCCACCGATGGCTCTGCGAGCTCTTCGCCCAGATCCCTGTACGCCACCGCCAGCACTCTCATGGCCTCATTGGCCAGTTGATGGTTGAGTGCCAACAGGTGCTCCCTGTCCTCAACGGTCGCAGCCCTTGCCCCGCCATTGTCCTGGATGCGCGTGCAGAGGCCGATGACCACGTCCGGAGCACCCTTGACGTAAGCGGCCAAGCGCCCATCCGGGCCGCGCCAGATGGTGGTCATCCGCTTGCGGTTCGAGTCAAAGGGCAGCTCCTCCAGCATGCTGTAGTTTGCTTCCAGATCGCCGCGCCAAAGCCCAGCTTTGCCCGCCGCAGAGAGGAGAGCACCCTCCGTGGGGTCGCCCACGATGCGCCACCTGGATGCTTCCCCATTACCTCGTTTGAGAGTAGCGTTGCTGCACAGCACGCCGATTCTGAGGGCCAACTGCAGGTCGTGCTCTCCCGGGTCCACCGACCGACCGTCTACAAAGAAACCACCTTCGGGATCGTATCCATCACCGGTCACATCGATGGTTCTGTCGAGCAGCCCGATCTTGCGTACGGTCATCTCGCTCTGGGTGAGAGTCCCGGTCTTATCCGTGCAGATCACGGTCGCTGAGCCCAGAGTCTCCACGGAAGGGAGCTTTCTGATCAGGGCGTTGCGTTGCACCATGCGACGAACACCCAGAGCCAGCGCGATCGTGACTACAGCCGGAAGTCCCTCGGGAATGGCCGCCACCGCCAGGCTCACGGCGGTGAGAAACATCTCCACCGGGGGGACCCCGCGCCACAATCCGAGCCCGAACACCCCAGCTACGATCAGGATGCAGCCATATACGAGTAGTTTGCCCACCTTTTCCAGTTGGTCCTGGAGAGGGGTGCTCTCCCGGCCCATGGTTTGTACCAGATGGGCTATCTTCCCCAGTTCCGTGCCCATGCCCGTGGCGGTCACAAGAGCGGTGCCCTTGCCGTAGGTGACCACGGTACTTGCATACACCATGTTGCAGCGGTCTCCGAGGGGGGCGTTCCCCGCCAGAACCGCGTCCGCCCGCTTTTTCACCGGGACAGATTCACCAGTCAAGGAGGCTTCGTCCACCTGGAGAAGGTGATCCTCCAGAAGCCTGGCGTCAGCAGGAACCAGGTCGCCCATCTCAAGCGCGACGACATCGCCAGGCACCAACTCCTCCGTGGGGACGTTCCGAGCCTCACCGCTGCGGATTACCCTCGCCATCGGAGCTGCCATCTTCTTCAACGCCTCCAGCGCCCGCTCAGCTCGATACTCCTGGATGAACCCCAGGATGGCGTTGAGGACCACGATCACAAGAATAGCTATGGCATCCATCCATTCCTGAAGGATACCGGAGAGGACAGCCGCAGCGATTAGAACCAGAACGATGAAGTCGGTGAACTGGCCGGCAAACTGCCTCCAAGGAGATACGCCTGCCACTTCCTCGAGAATGTTGGGCCCGAACTCTTCGAACCTCTCAGTAGCCAGCTCTTCACTCAGGCCCTGTTTCGCGTGACTACCCCAGTGCTCTGTGACCGCTTCTCGTGTCACAGCATATTCTCGGAACTCGCTCACTTGCTCCCCCGAGCACAACAAAAGACGCCATCAACCAGCAACTGCGAACTACAGATGGCGCCTTCCGTCTTGTGGATCCCGGACGATGGGTTGCAGGGCACCTCTGGTACGTTACTGCCTGCGCCCTCGATCGTGACGTCCGTCGCGTCGTGCGGACTGCGGCCTCCGCCTCTGCGCAGGCCTTCTGTCCATGGCCCTGGCTTGCTCAGGCGTCCAGCCTTCAAGGACCGCTCTCCTGGAGAGTCTGATCTTGTTCTCTGCGTCGATATCCACGACCATGACCATGATTTCATCGCCTACGTGCACCACGTCCTCGACACTGGCCACGTGATAGTCTGCCAGTTGAGATATGTGCACCAGTCCATCTGTGCCAGGCAGGATCTCTACGAAGGCTCCGAAGTCCGTCACCCGCTTGACAGTACCGGTGTAGGTTTTGCCGATCTCTGGCTCTTCAGTCAGTGCCTGGATGATCTCCACAGCCTTCTTGCTGCCCTCAGCGTCCGTCGAGGCCACCAGGACGGTACCGTCGTCCTCCACATCTATCTTGACGCCGGTCTCATCGATGATCTTGCGAATCGTCTTGCCACCCGGGCCAATCAACAGGCCGATCTTCTCCGTGTCGATCTTGAGCAGCGTGATGCGTGGTGCATAGGGCGACAGGTCCTCGCGGGCCTGCCCGATGGTCTCTTCCATCCTGTCCAACGCGAAGAGCCGAGCCTCCTTGGCCCGTCGCAGCGCCTCTCTCATCACCTCAGCTTTGACCTTCGATATCTTGAGGTCCATCTGAAGCGCCGTGATGCCCTGCCTGGTGCCCGCCACCTTGAAGTCCATGTCGCCCAGCGCATCCTCCTTGCCCATGATGTCCGTGAGGACCACGTGGCGGTCGCCCTCGGTGATGAGGCCCATGGCCATTCCGGCGACGGGAGCCTTGATGGGTACCCCGGCGTCCATGAGCGCCAGAGTGCTGGCACAAACGCTAGCCATGGAGGTCGAGCCATTGGAAGACAGGACCTCTGAGACGAGACGAATGGTATATGGAAACTGGTCCGCAGGCGGCACCACGGGCGAGAGAGCTGTCTCGGCGAGCATGCCGTGCCCGATCTCACGTCGTTTAGGGGCCCGCAGGAAACGGGTCTCGCCCGTGCTGTAGGGCGGGAAGTTGTAGTGATGCATGAAGCGCTTGGATTCCTCGGTACCCAGGCCATCCAACATCTGCTCGTCACTCGCCGTACCCAGCGTGGCAATGGCCAGCACCTGGGTCTCCCCTCGATTGAACAAACCGGACCCATGTGCTCTGGGCAACAAGCCCACCTCGCAGCTTATGGGGCGTACGGTCCGCATGTCTCTACCATCGAGACGATGGTTATCCGCCAGAACCCCCCGACGCACATCCTCTCTGACCACCTCGTCGAAGGCAGCTTCTAACTCCTCTGGAGCGTACGCATCGCCCAGCCTCTCCCCAATCTCCGCATGCAGGGAATCGAGGGCTTCGCCTAGCTGGCGCTTGCTTCCGGCGCCGTTTATGGTCGACCAGATCCTGCCTTCTCCCCACGAGCGCACAGCCTCCAGCAAGTCCGGATCGATCACTGAGTACGTGTAGGCGTTCTTGGGCTTGCCGATCTCCTCCGCCATGCGCCTCTGGACCTCGATCACCTCCTGCATGGCTTCATGCCCGAGGGCGATCGCTTCCAGAACCTGTTCCTCGTCCACTTCCCTGGCGCCGGCCTCCACCATGACCACTCCCTCACTGGTCCCGGCCACGCGGAGATCGAGAACAGACTCCTCCATCTCCGAGGCGGTGGGATTCAAGACCAAACGACCGTCAATGCGCCCCACCCGCACTGCCCCAATAGGGCCGTTAAAAGGAATATCGGAAATGGAGAGGGCGGCCGAAGCCCCGATTACCGACAGCACGTCCAGGTAGTTCTGCTGGTCAGCGGAGAGGGCCGTGATGATGATCTGCACATCATTACGGAGCCCGTGTTCGAAGAGGGGACGGATTGCCCTGTCGGTTAGCCGACAGAGGAGAATGGCTTGCTCAGTCGGCCGGCCTTCGCGCTTGAAGAACCCACCGGGGATCTTGCCGGCGGCGTAGAGGCGCTCCTCGTAGTCCACCGTCAAGGGTAAGAAAGCGGTGCCTTCGCGCGCACTGCTGGACGCCGTGGCGGTCACCAGCACCATGGTGTCGCCACTCCTCACCGTGACGGCACCCCCGGCCTGTCCAGCGAACCTCCCTGCCTCTATCGTGACAGAGTGGTCTCCAATAGTTGCTTCATAAGCTGTTGACATTTCTATTACCTCCAAGCTAAACCGAGCCTGGAGGTCAAGTACTGGAGACTGTACCACACCCGTCTGACCGTACTGCAACCTGAGTCACGCAGCCACGCCAGAGTGAGGTACACTCTCCAATTCCTGGCCTCCGGAACCCGGCCTGCTGTTTTTCGATGATCTGGTTGGCGTAAACGCCGATCCACCCTCTTCAGCCAAAAACAAACCTGCAGGGTGGATCGGGACGCTGTCACCTCCCCTTGTCTACGGAATACTCTACCTGCGCAGACCCAGGCGAGACACAATATCCCTATACCGAACCGGATAGTTCCGGCTCAGGTAGTTCAGATGCCGTCTCCGCTGTCCAACTAACTTGATCAGCCCCAACCGCGAATGCTCGTCGTGCTGGTGAGCCTTCAGATGATCGACCAACTGATCGATCCTGTTGGTCAGAAGAGCTATCTGCACCTCCGGTGAGCCCGTGTCTTTATCGTGGATATGGTATTCACTAATGATGGCGTCCTTCTTGTTCTTGCCTAGCGCCATCTGTTTCCTCCCGAGGCCACCTCACAGTGACCTACTCATCCCAAGTATCGCAACATCAATTCGAATTATACCACAGCCTCGGGAGTACTGCAAACTGCGCCGAGCAGGCCCGAAGAGGGCAGACAGGAGAGCAGCACACGGAGAACCACGGCCACGACCACCGCTGACTGGCATGGCTAAGGACCAGGGGCCCGGCGGAGGTGGGGGTCGGGGGCGTCGCGCAGCCCGGCTCCTGTATTCAGGCCGGCGGCCACCATGGCGAGGACCAGGCCCGGGAGCCCCTTCGCGCCAGTGACTCTCCTGAACTCGTGGTTCCTCGCGTACGACGACGCTCACCAATGAGACTTCATTCAGGTCTTCCGTGCCAGGGAAGAGCCTGGCCCTGTTCCGTCCTGAGCCGCTCATGGCCGCGATGGCCCGGACGCACAAAAGGCAGGAGAAGCACCGAGAGAGGGCCCATGGAGACCCTCACAGCGCTCTCCAGAAAGTCTGTCCATCTTCCGATGCCGGTTCTGCCAGCGTCCCTGCAAGCGTAGCAAGCACTTGACATTGCCAGCGGTTTGGCTTATACTAGCACAAATACGCAACCGTTCGACGCCCAATTGCAGAGGGGGGGACGCTGAAAGGAGGTGATTCTGCCCTAAACGCGTTGGTGTGAACCAAATCGACACAAGAGATGTGTACTACGTAGAGGAGGAAAAGATGATCGCTGGTAAGTCGAAGTGGGCGAAGCTTGTGACTTTGGTCATTGCGGCGCTCCTGCTAATGTCTTTGGTGCCGTCGTGTGCACAGCCCGCGGCGCCAGAGCCGACCGTGGAGCCGCTGATCATCGGCACCACCGACAGCGTCACCGATCTGGATCCGGCCGAGACCTATGACTTCCACACCTGGGAGATATTCCACAACACGGCGGACACGCTGTTGACCTATGTTGCCGGCACGACCAACCTGCAACCGGGACTGGCCGAGGACATGCCCACGGTCAGCGACGACGGTCTGGAATATACCTTCAAGCTGCGTGAAGGGCTGGTCTTCCCGGACGGGACGCCCTGCAATGCCGATGCGGTCAAGTGGTCCATCGACCGGGTGTTCACCATCCAAGGTGATCCCAACTGGTTGGTGACCTCCTTCGTTGATCATGTCGAAGTAGTGGACGATCTCACCGTGAAGTTCGTCCTCCAGGCCCCCGTTGGCTACTTCCCGCTCCTGGTGGCCACCACGCCGTACACCCCGGTCAGCCCTGAGTGCTATCCCGAGGCTGAAATCGACTCCGATAGCACCTGCGGCGGCATCGGTCCGTACAAGATCACGAAGTGGGAGAGGGACATAGAGATAGACTTGGAGCAGTACGAGGACTACTATGGCACTGCTCCCGCCTGGCCGAAGATCATAGTCAAGTACTTCGAGGACTCGACCACCATGAGGTTGGCCCTGGAAAATGGCGAGATCGACGTGGCCTGGAAGACGCTGTCCCCCACGGACTATCCTGAGCTGGAGGCCAACGCTGACCTGAACGTGATCGAGGGCCCCGGAGCCTACATTCGCTACCTGTGCTTCAACGTCACCAGCCCGCCAGTGGACGACCCGTTGGTGCGCCAAGCGATTGCTGCCGCTATCGACCGTTCGATCATCACCGACAGGGTTTACGCCGGCACCCACGCGCCTCTGTATAGCATGGTGCCCAACGGTATGTGGTCCCACATCGACGCCTTCAAGGACGTCTACGGCGAGCACAATCTGGAGATGGCCAAGGACCTCCTCGGGCAGGCCGGCTACAGTGAGGCTAACCCGCTGGTCCTGGACCTGTGGTATCCTCCCGAGCACTACGGGCCCACCGAGTCAGATGTGGCGGCGGTCATCAAGGAGTCGCTGGAAGAGACAGGGATGATCCAGGTCACCCTGGAGTACGCAGAGTGGGCAACCTACACCGATTACATGACAGAGGGGACCATGCCTTTCTTCACCCTGGGCTGGTACCCCGACTACCTGGACCCGGACAACTACACCTGGTCCTGGGGTCACTCCGAAGCGTCTGATGACATGGGCATCTTCTATAACAGTCCAGAGATGGACAGCATCCTGGAGGAGGCCCAGATCACGACACCACTACAGGGCGACGAGCGCAAAGCGCTGTACGAGGAAGCCCAGATGCTGTGGACCAAGGACGTGCCCACCATCCCCTTCACCCAAGGGCAACTCCTCGTGGTCACGCAGTCCAACGTAACCGGCGTCAAGCTCGATCCTACCATGTTCCTGCACTACTTCTTGCTAGCCAAGTAGGAACACAGTAGGCAAGCGGCCGAGTTGGTACCCGGGAGGGGTCTAGACGAGCGGCTGGTCTCTCCTCGAAGCCCCTCCCTTGTCATGCTCGGCTGAGCGCGGTACGGATAGCGGCGGAAGATCAGAAGCGCCAGTCTCAGCGGCGATGCCAGGGGTTTGGCTCGTGTCTCTCGAAGGGTCTGGCTCCACGACAGCAAGCTGGCCACGGTCTCCTGGGTTCCGTTGAAGGCAGGTGTCGCCTAACCACTGGCACTGACACTAAGAAGTTGCTTGGAGGGCGGTCGAGTTGTCACTTCGCTCCTACATCATCACCAGAGCACTTCTTGCCATACCTATGGTCCTCATCCTGGTAACCGTGGTCTTCATCATCATGAGGGTCATGCCTGGCGACCCGGTACGAGTGATGCTTCGCCCGGGAGCGTCATCGGAATACGTGGAGGAGCTCAGGCACACTCTGGGCCTGGACAAGCCGCTGTTCATCAACCTCAGAGGTAGCAGCGCGGTAGTCACTCAGCCTGGGATCACGCTGCGCGAGGGGCCCAGTCAAGAGGAGCCCGAGATCCCTCTCGATACTCCTTTGGCCGAGGGAGACGTACTACAGCTAACCGATCGAAGGACGAACGAGGAAGGAGAATGGCTCCGTGTGTACACCACGGGCGGAGCGGACGGCTGGGCTCCGATCACAGGGTTCTCCATCCGCATCAACCCCCTCGACAGCCAGTACTTCGACTACATATTCGCCCTGGCCCGTTTCGATTTCGGCGAATCCATCACCCCGGTGACTGGCCGGCCGGTGATCACCGACTTGAAGGCCAAGTTTCCCAAAACCCTGGAGTTGAGTATCGCGGGCATGGCCATCGCTATTGTCGTCGGGGTCTTCGCTGGCGCCTTCTCCGCTCACAAGCGCGGTAGCCTCGCCGACTATGGAATCAGGCTCTACGGCATCGTCATCTACGCCATCCCCGTTTTTTGGCTGGGCTTGATGCTGCAACTGATCTTTGGCATCTACCTTGGCTGGCTGCCGGTGCAGGGCATGATCGGCACGGGCCTGATGCCAAAGCAGTTAACCGGCATGTTGATCGTAGACAGCATCCTCAGGGGCCAGCCAGCCAGTCTGATCAGCGCCATCAAGCATCTGACCCTGCCTTCGGTTACTCTGGGGTTGTACATTTCCGGCGTGTTCATCCGCCTGACCAGGGCGAACATGCTACAGGTGCTGCGCCAGGATTACATCACCGCCGCCAGGGCGCGAGGAATCAAGGAGAGAGTCGTAGTTTACCAACACGCCCTGAAGAACGCCTTTATCCCCATCTTGACCATGATGGGACTCCAGTTCGCTGTCCTTCTGGCTGGTGCAGTTCTCACAGAGACTACCTTCAACTGGGAAGGAATGGGGCGTTTCCTGGTCCGCCGCATAGAGCTCCGCGACTACCCCTCTATTCAGAGCACCATCGTCTTCTTTGCTATGCTGGTGACAGCAGTGAGCCTGATCGTAGACATTATCTACGCCAGGCTTGACCCTCGAATCCGTTACTAGGACAGGATGAGCGTGAGTGTGTAGAGTTATGCCATGACAGATAAACCAAGGACCATCATTCCCGGTCTCAGCAACTTCGTGGGCTGGTTCGCCAGAGGCGCGAGATGGTATGGCGCTGAATGGTATATCACCTCAGCGGGAGCAGTCATCCTCTTCGTCATCATCGCGGTCACGGTTCTGGCACCTTACATCGCGCCCTATGATCCTACGGACTTCGTCGCCGATCCGTTCATCCCCCCCAACTCGCACTATCTGATGGGCACTGACAAGCTCGGACGCGACATCTTCAGTCGGGTTGTATATGGCGCGCAGACCATCATGATCGTCGCCATGCTTTCCGCCATCCTCTCGTCACTGGGAGGGGTGCCGCTCGGGCTGCTCTCGGGATTCACTGGCGGCAAGCTGGACCGGGTGCTGTCCCTGGTCATGGATAGCATCTACTCCTTCCCCGGCCTGATCCTGGCCATAGCCATGGCCGCCATGCTGGGGCCGGGAGTAGTCAACATCTCCATCGCTATTGCCGTGATCTACGTGCCCACCTACTACCGAATGGTGAGAGGCCAGGTACTCTCGGTCAAAGAGGAATTGTACGTGGAAGCGGCGGAGAGCCTGGGGGCTTCGGCAGGCACCATTCTACGCAGGTATGTCTTCCCCAATGTCATTCCCTCAGTGGCGGTGGTATTCTCTCTCAATATCTCCGACGCCATTCTGACCGAGGCCGGGTTGAGCTTCATCGGTCTGGGCGTGCCGCCTCCGACGCCAGACTGGGGTTTTGACCTGAACGCCGGCCGCCCCTACCTGCCTGGAGGACGGTGGTGGCTCATCACTTTCCCAGGAGTCATGATCGCCATCGTGGCCCTCGGGTTCAGTCTCCTGGGTGAGGGCCTTAACGAGATCCTGAACCCGCGCCTGAGGGAAGCATGAGTCAGGGTAGGAAATACGACAAGCCGGATCACCTGGTCAGCATCAGAGATCTTGACGTTCACTACTATACCCGCGGGGGAGTGGTCAAGGCTCTGGACAGGGTGTCCCTGGACATCGACAGGGGTCAGTTGATTGGGCTAGTCGGGGAGTCAGGCTGCGGCAAGTCCACACTGGGTTTCAGTCTCCTGCGTCTCATCCCTTCTCCCGGCCGAATAGTGGCCGGCAGCATCATGTTCGACGGAGAGGAGCTGCTCGACAAGGATGAGGAGGAGATGCGGCACATCCGCGGCAAGAGGATCTCTATGATCTTCCAGGATCCCCTGACCTCTCTGAATCCCCTCCAAAGGATCGGCGACCATCTGGTGGAGACCATTACCACCCATGAGGCCATCAGCGCGAAAGACGCCTGGAATCGTGCCGAGGAGTTGGTGGACCGGCTCGGCATATCCCCCAGCCGACTGAACGATTACCCACACCAGTTCAGCGGCGGCATGAGACAGCGCATCATGATCTCTCTGGCCCTCGCCCTGGGGTCGGACCTCATCATCGCGGACGAGCCCACGACCTCGCTGGATGTGATCGTGGAGGCCCAGATACTGGACCTGTTGAAGGAACTAAAGGCCACGTACAACCTGACGTTGATGTTGATCACTCACAACATGGGAATCGTAGCGGAACTGGTGGATCGTGTGGCGGTGATGTATGCGGCCCAGGTCGCGGAGATAGCCGATGCCCTGGACCTTTTTGCCGAGCCGCTGCACCCCTACACTCAGGGCCTGCTCAAGTCCATCCCCAACATCAGACTGCTGGATCAGGAGTTCGAGATCATGAAGGGCTCGCCACCTGACCTCATCGACCCGCCATCGGGCTGCAGGTTCCATCCCCGTTGTCCGCGCGTGATGGATATCTGCTCCGAGGTGGAGCCTGCCATGAAACACGTACGAGACAGGACGATGGTGGCTTGCCACCTGTACTAGAAGGCCTGCAAATGACCAAGGAACCCTCGAACGACAACATCGTCGAAGTGCACAGCCTCAAGAAGTGGTACCCCGTGCAGAAGGGTCTCGTGGAGAACCTCCTCACGCGCAGCAAGCAGTACGTGCGAGCCGTGGATGGCGTCGACTTCAATATCAGACGAGGAGAGGTCTTCGGCCTGGCCGGTGAGAGTGGCAGCGGGAAGACGACCACCGGAAGGCTAATCCTGGGTTTGACCAAACCGACTCAGGGACAGATTCTGTATAACGGTGTGGACATTGCATCGCTCAAACCCAAAGCATTGCGAAAGCTGCGCCGGCGCATGCAAATGATCTTCCAGGATCCTACCGCTTCGCTGAACCCGCGCATGTCCATCGGAGAGGGCATCGGGCATCCCTTGGAGATCCATGGCATAGCCAGTGGAGAGACCAAGAAGGAGATGGTAGCCAGCATCATGCAGCGGGTGGGACTCACTCCCGCTTCGGTGCTCTATGATAAGTTCCCCCATCAGCTCAGTGGCGGTCAAAGACAGAGAGCCGTGATCGCCAGAGCACTCATTCTGTCGCCTGACCTGGTTATCGCCGACGAACCCATAGCCATGGCTGATGTGTCGGTCAGGGTCCTGCTCCTCGAACTGATGATCAGTCTCAAAGAAGACTTCAACCTAACCTACGTCTTCGTCACCCACGACTTGGCCACAGCCAAGTACATCTGTGACAGGATAGCCATCATGTATCTGGGCAAGATCATGGAACTGGGGACGTTGGAGCAGGTCTACACCAACGCCGGCCACCCCTACACACAGGCCTTGCTCGCCGCCGTCCCTGTGCCCGATCCTAGAGCGAGACGTAGTTATCCGATGCCCAAAGGCGAAATCCCTGACCCTATTGCTCCCCCATCCGGCTGCAGATTCCATCCCCGATGTGTCGAGGCCAAGGATATATGTAGCGTTGAGGAACCGGGCTTGGTGGCGGTCGAGGAGGGACACCTGGTGGCCTGTCACTTGTAGCGACAGGCGCATACAGCAGAAACTGGACGACGAAGAGAAGCCACCTGGCAAGCGGTGCAGGTGGCTTCTCTGTCTTGTCAGACTGCGATTGCGCAGGGGACCGCGCTGGCAGCGCTTCCCCGGTGCTGTCGCGCTGCCGATGGCTTTCGCGCCGTGCTCGCTCTGTTCGCCGGAGTGACTACCTGGCTTGCTGGTCCAGATAGACCGTATTGTAATACTCCCCCGACTCGGCCAGCGCATGGGCTACGTACCCTTTCACGCTCGCACTCAGCAGCAGTGGAGTATGAGTGTGAGCGACGAATAGCCGCGGTACGTCGTCGTGCACCAGCTCGGCCACCTGGAAATAGAGTGGCTCGCGGTCCACGTGATCGCTGAGGGCCTGAGCCTTCAGAAGCAGGTCCATCGCCTCCTGAGCCGTCTCACTGTTCCAGTTGCCCTCCCTTGGCGTGGGAGCACACACAAAGGGGCACAAGAAGCTATCCGGGTCACCGTTGTCGGCGGTCCAACCGATCATCCAGATGTCGAACTTCCCGGCGGCCCTATCCTCCAAATACGTCTTCAAGTCCTCAGTCTTCAACCGCGGGTTGAGCCCCACGTCAGCCCAGTAGGAAGCGATGGCCTCGGCGATGTCCTCAGGGACCGGGTAGTAAGGTCTGGGGTTGGGCAGGTACCAGAAGTCGAAGGTGAACCCTTCCTCCACGCCTGCTTCCCGCAGCAGTCGTCTGGCCTCATCGGGATCGTAGCCGTAATCGTCGATGTCAGGGTTGTGGCCCCAGAGCGCCGGCGGCACGAACTGGCTGGCGACTTCGCCTAGGCCGTCGTACAGGCCATCCACGATGGCCCGCTTGTCGATGGCCAGAGAGAGGGCCTTACGCACTCGCACGTCGTTCCACGGCTCCCGATCGGTCATCACGTTGATGAAGGCCGTGGTGTTTGCTGGCCTCAGCAGCACCTGACAACTGGCATCCGACTCGCAGGCCAGCAGGTCGTCGATGTCGGGAGAGCCCATCCCCTGGATGTCCCCAGCCTGCAAGGCGCGGTAGCGGGCCGTGCTGTCGGGGATGACCCTGATGATCACTTTGTCGACCCTGGCCACCTGGCCGTGATAGTCGTCGTATCTCTCCAGCGTAATGTGATCGCCCTCCACCCACTCCACGAACTTGAAGGGACCCGTACCCACGGGAACATAGCCAGGCAAGCCGTAGTTCTCGCCCTGCTCCTGGAGAGCAGCCGGGCTGATCATGTACATGAAGAACATGGCCATGTCCTGGATGAAGGGACCGAACGGCCTCGTCAGATTGAAGCGCACCGTGTACTCGTCCACCGCTTCCACGGAGCCGATGACGCAACTGGGGCGACCGTCATCGGCCACGTTGCCCTTGAAACCGCCGAACATGTACAGCCAATACTCAAAGTCTCCAGTGTGCTGGGGATGTGTCTGATCGAACTGGCGCTCCACGTTGAACACCACGGCATCAGCGTTGAAGGGGGTGCCATCGTGGAACTTCACGTCCTCACGAAGTGTAAACTCCCACACGAGGCCGTCCTCCGAAGTGGTCCATCCTGTCGCCAAGTCCGGCATCACGGTGGTTGTGCCAGGGGAAAACTTGACCAGGCCGTCGTAGAGCTGACTACAGACGCGAATGGACTCCCCATCGGTGACGTCCGCAGGATCGATCTTGATGGCATCAGCGCCCTGGGCGAAGATGAAGTCCATCTCCTCGTCGGGCGCGGGGGGCGCCGGAGCGCACGAAGCTGCGATCAGACCCAGAACCAGCCCCAGCACGATCAGCGCGTTACAGACCCTGGCGTTCCTAGAGATGTTCTCTACCTCCTTCCACCGCTCATGGGTCATGTTCAACCCTCGCCGGCAACCATACGCGGGCCACGAACGTTGGAACCACCCCATCCTCCAACGTGATAGACGGTGGACTAGAACAAGGCCGCACCATCACCACCTGGGCCCTGAGTATGCTCGAGATCGAACCTGCGCTTCAAGGACGCCTGTCAATACGTAGAGCACTGCTGGCAGATCTTCCCCAGATTTCCGGCGCATACATGAGCAAGACCTCCGCAGGCATGGCCCTGAACTGGCCCACCGTCGTAGCTCGAAGGAGGTAGGTGTACTCGTACACACCGCGTGCGAGCCGAGCTGTGTAGAACACCGTGCGCCCGTCGCGCTGGATCACTCGCCAGCGTGTCTCGAGACCCTCAGCGCCGCCGGAGGCGACCGCCTTCGCACCAACACCCACAGGTTCTGTGCCCGACGGCAGCGGGTCTTCCACGACCACGTACCACCCATCGTCGGGAAGCTCGATCGTCAAGCGCACGCGCATCAGGTCGCCCACGCGGCAGCCGGTCAACGGTTCCCCAGTCACGGGATCCTCGTACCTGCGCTCAACGATGGGACCGTTCAAGGACCGCGCCGCCTCCAGCATCTCTGTCCTGGCAAAGTACCCCAGAGCGGTCGCCACGTACACGACCCCTGGATCCTCAGCCACGATCTGGAGGCTGCTGTCCCCCGAAGCCAGGTCCGAGACGCTGAGCTCCAGATGTGATCCTGTGTTCTCCGGGCTCGCCGTCTCTGCCGCCCGCACCTCGCCATTCAGCAGTACCTCGTAGCCGAAGCTTTCCACTGGTTGTACCGAGACATCCATCCATTCAGCGAGGGCCAGGACGATCTCTGCCGTCTCGTGGGTCGTGTGCCAGTATCCACCCTGCCGACCCCACATCAACCACCGCACCGACTTCAGCACCAGAGGGTTATCAGGGTCGACGGCCAGCATGGCTTGCAGAACTGCGGCCGTCGTCTGGCCATCGCTCGACATCGCGGCCAGATCGTGCTGCTCCTCTGTCCAGTGCGCGGTGTTGGCGGTCTCCGTGACCTCCCCGGCCAACTCATTCACTATCTGCTGCGCTGTCTGACTGTCCCCCAGGGAATGGAGAGCCAGTGCCAGATACGCCTGGGCATAGAGATCCATCCGGCGGCGCCTCTCCGACAACGACCGGGCCAGTGACAGATCTCCATAGCCACATTCAGCCAGGACGTAGGAGACATAGGCCCTCTCGGCAACGGACCGTGCCTCCAACAGCGACTGCCGCAAGAAGGCAAGGCCTCCGCTCATCGTTCGCTCGTTGACGTCGTACCCAGCCCTGCGGGCGCGGTCTAGCCCCAGGATCACATAGGCGGTCTGGGAAAGCTGCGACTCATCTCCCCCGGACCAGCCCCACCCCCCGTCGCGATTCTGCAGACGATACAAGCGCTGCAAGCCGGCCTCTAGCGAACCAGGGAGCTGGGGCATGAGCTGCTCGCTATCGAGCCCCTGCTCAGACAACACTCGAGCGAGTTCCAGGCCGGGCAGAAAGCGGCTGATGGTCTGTTCCACTGAATCGTAAGGGCTGTCGCTCAGGTGCTCCACACTACCCACCAAGGCCGCGGCCACAGTGGGCGCCACGTCTACCTCCAGGTCAGCCCCCTCCACGCCAGCGGGCACACTCACGGCCTGGGACGCTTCGCCTTGTACGACGTGGGCGTCCAGCACCAGTGTGCGCTCCCCAAAGGGCTGGACAGACACGCTTTTCTGCACCACCTCTCTCCAGGGATCGGCTTCAGCGATCAGGGTGAGCGTCGCGTCTCCCGCCTCCTCGGCCTCGACTGTCCATTCCAGCGTGACGCTCTCATCCCGCCCTATCACCACCGACCGAGCGTCCTCCCGCACACGAACACCACCAGAGGAGGCCAGGGTGACGCGAGCCTGGACGACATCGCCCGTGCGGTTCTCGACGGAGCCGCTGATGACGGCTTCGTCCCCGACGTATAGAAGGCGCGGCACGCTGGCAACCACCACTAGCGACCGCTGGGTGATGACCTTCTCCTCAGCTATGCCCACCAGGCCATCGAGGGTCACTCCCTTGGCCAGCGCTCGCCACTCCGTCACGTCGTCCGGCATCTGGAACGTCACCACGGCGACACCTGCTTCGTCTGTGACGATGGCCGGGTTCCAGTACGCCACTTCTGGAAAGACGAACCTGGGCCCCTGCTCTGTTGCTCCCTCCGCACCGCCGTAGTCTTCAACCACGCGCGTTCGCTCCGCGTAGACGACCAGCGACTGCATGGTACGCACCGCCAGCTCGCGCCGGCCGTAGAAGGTCTCCACCAAGTCGGGAGTGACGCCTCCGGCGTCAGACGGAATAGAGGCATCCACGACCTCCAGTGAGACCTCGGACCTGACCGGGCGGCCCAGGTAGTCTCTGGTCCTGACGGTGAAACTCGCCATCTGGCCAGGCTCATACCGCTGTTCATCAGGCGTCAGGCTGACCCGGAGCTCGTTCTCTGGGGCTTGAACGTTGAGCTCGACGTAGCCGACTTTGAAGCCCGGACCCGAGCTGGCGACCCGGTCCCGGGGTACCAGGACCACGGAAACGAAGACGTTGGGCCCGTACGTATTCGCCAGCGGTATCTCCACTGTGGGACTATTGCCCTTCAGCTCACTGATGCTGTGGCTCAGTATCCCTCCCCGCTCGACGGTAACCAGCCCCAGCGCGCGCTCATAGGGCGATTGGACCAGCACCCTGGCGGTCTCGTCAGGCAAATAACTGGTCTTGTCGGCGATCAACTCTATCCGATCATGCTCAGAGAAGCGCCAGGCCACCTTGCGGTCGGGGTCGCTGACCCACAACTGGGCCGATGCCAGCACCGTATTCCCTCGGCCATCCCTGCCCCATGCTTCCACACGGTAGGGACCCCCCTGGCGCGGGACGAAGGAGATCCTCGCCTTGCCCTCGGCGTCGGTTGTGACCGTCGAGGTCTCCACCGTGGATACGATCTCCCGCCAATCCCAGTAAGTAAGTCCCTGAACAGTCGTGGGAACCTTCTCCCACTCACTGACCTCCACCGCATAAGAAAGTTCGAGGTCCTCCTGGTATCGACCGGCGATGTCCAGCGCCCTCAGATCGATAGACGCTCGCTGGCCCTTCGTGATCACTGACCGGTCCGGCACCAGGTCGATGTAGAACTCCCCTCGATGCACGACCGCTCTCGCCTCGCCGCTCGCCTGCTCGCCGCCGAACTCTGTGACTGTGGCCTCCAGGGTGAGCACCTGGCTGCTCTCCTGCCGGGCTGCATCCGCCCGAAGCGACACGGCAAACTCGCCAGCCTCGTCGGTGACCCCTCTGCCGGCCGCAACCTCCCTCCGGCCGGGCTGCTCGCACGAAGCCCCGTCACAGGAGCCCCACTCGACGCCGTCTTCCTTCCAGGGCACCTGGTACGCGCTGCCATACACGGTGTACTCCACTGTGGCTCCCTCCACCGGCACCCCGAAGTAGTAGTCGGCGGTGATCGTGGCCGAGATGACCTCTCCGGTCATGTATTCCTCGTGGTCGAAGGCCACGTCTACGGTGAACGGCGCTTCCCCATGCTCCTCGATCTGCAAGGGAATGCGGTACTCCTCGGCGTCGACCACGGCCTCGAGGAAGTACTCCCCGGGCTCAACCTCATCGTTCAAGACGAAGGCACCGTGTACGGTGCCGAAGGGGCCGGTCTCCAGGTCGGCATCGTAGATGACATTCCCCTTGGAGTTGGCGGCGATCATCTGCACCTCCGTGCCCAGCGCTGGCAAGTTGTAGACGCCATCGTCGTCGCGCCACAGGATCGCTCGCAAGCTGGCCGTTTGCCCGGGGCTATACGCGGGACGATCTGTATACAGGAAGACAGTGTACGTCTGAGACTGTGAAGCCCATCGCCACAAGACCTGGTCAAAACGCCACGGCTCGATGCCCTCGTCCCAGCTATCAGAGCACAGGCTGAGACCCCCCTCGCCCTCCGCCACCGCATGAAGCCTTCCTGGTTGGCTCGACAGGTCTGTGAAGAAGATGCCGTCTTCGTCAGTGGCCCCCGTGGCCAGGGGATCTCCACTGTCGTCGTACAGAGTCACAGCCAACCCCTCTACCGGGTGCCCATCTTCCAGGGACGTGGCCCATACCAGCGCTTGAGATGCCGTGCGTTTCAGCGTCAGCGCAATGCTCGTAGCCACGAGTATCTGGCTGTCCTGCGCCCCTTCCGGACATCGAGCGGCGAGGAGATAGATGCCCGGCGCCAATGGTCCCACGTCTAGAGCCAGCGTCTCGTCGCGATCCAGCGTGACCTCAGGTTCCATGGACCAAGAGGAGAGAGGCGTCTCTTCGGGCGTAAACAGCCTCCACTCCTCGCTGGAAAAGTTCGTCATGCTGATGTAGGTGGATACGTCCACCGGATACAGGTCGAGGTCTACCCGGCTGGCGTTCACCAGACCCAACTCCAACGTGTCAGAGACCTCCGCCGTCACCAGCACCTCCCTGCCCACACCCGCGAGCGCCAGATACGGAGCCCGCTCCGTGGTCACGAAGGTCCATTCGAAATCCTCCACTGTCCGCAAGCCCTGTGCGGCATCCCGAGCGTTTCTGCCAATCGATACCCGATACTCTGTCGAGGGGCTCAACTCGCCGCTGACGATCAACTGTTCGTCGCTCCAGGCCAAGCGCTGGCCCGAGATCTTCGGAGTGACAGAGAACCGCCTCTCTACCGATTCGTGATCCATGGGGCGACTGAACGTGATCGTGAGTTGATGGGGCAGATAGACGAACCTGGCTTCCTGTGAGGGCTGCGTCGCCACGATGGACGGGGGCCCGATGGTGGTGAAGCCAAACGCGAAACCCCGCTCCATGCGCCGCATCAGCCAGCTTCGGGCGTCGCGGGTCACGCTCACCGTGATCTCTGTCTCCATCGGCCAATCCTCGCCCGGGGTAAAGACCAGCGTCGAACCCCTCCACGAGAGCTCACCGGCCACGTCCGGGGCGATGGTCACGCTGCTCTCTGTCGCCTCGGGGTTCATGGGGGTTAGGAAAGTGATGGTGACGGGGCTGCGGAGGGGAACGTCGGTGGCCTCCCATTCCGGGGAGAATCCAATGACCATGGGCGCGCGGAGGGGGCGGAGGAGGTTCTGGACCTGCTGGGGCACGAAAGCACGCAGCGCCCTGCGCAGAATAAGGTCCGTCTCAGTCACATTGAGGAAGACAACGACGAAGCCGAGGAGCAGCGATAGCGAAACCGCCAACAGGACGATTCTGCGCCTCAACTCGCCTACCTCTCAACGAAGCGTACTTGCATCTCTGTACCCCATTTGGTGACCACCTGCACCGGGACGCACGGCAGATCGGTGAGCGCCACGGTAAACTCCGACTCCTGAGTGAGGTCGGCGAGCTCACAGCAGCCATCGTCCTCGGTGGTCTTCGGGTCAGAGCGCCAACCCTCCGCAGAGATCTCCACGCCTGCGCCAGGCACACCGTCTCCCCGGGCGTCTACCACGCAGACCATGATGCGCATCGCCGTCGCGTCGGCCTCATTCTGGGACAGGGCCTCGCCCACGAAGCTGCCCGCCTCTGGAGGAACGACAGCGGTCGCCGTCTCCACCGCAGGTCCCATGGTCACCGTGGAGGTGATCACCGACGGAGTGGCCTCCGCGATCGCCTGGACGCATAGCCCCAACGCCTGGTCTCGTCTCGCCGAGGCATCTTCAGTGCTCCGAATCTGCAAAGCTTCGGAGTAATGGCTCTCCGCCACGCACCAGGCCCCCTCCTCGTAGTACAGGTCTCCCAGGTTGAGAAGCGCATCGTACAACCTGCTCTCCACGTCCAGAAAGCCTGGATCGAGGGCATACAACTCCTGGAAGTTGTCAGCAGCCTTCTCCCAATCCGCACCCCAATGAGAGAGAGCGTCCAGGTAGAGAGAGACCCGCTGCCGAAGCTCGGCCGCCTCGGAGTCGTCGGGGTTCAGCGCGAGGGCGCTGTCCAGCAGCGTCAGCGTCTTCTCCAACTCGCCGGCCTCCAGCAGGAGTGTGCTCTGCCGGTGATAGGCGTCCAGAAGCAGGGTCTCCACCTCCTGGGTTCGGTACTCCGGATCCAGCAGCCGCAACTGTTCCAATCTGGTGATCGCCTCCGACCATTCCCCCTGGGAGTACAGCGCCGACGCCTCACCGTACAGACTGAGCAGCGCTTCTGTGGACAGAGTCCCGGCTGAGACCGCCTCGTCACCGAGCAGTATCTGCAACTGTCTCAGTTGCTCCTCAGCCTCCGGGTTGCCGGGGTCCAGCCGTACCGCCTCCTCGAACTCAGCCAGGGCCAGAAGGTAGTTGCCCTCCTCCAGGTGGGCTGTTCCCTGACGGAAGTATTCCTGCCCGGCCTCTCTCGCCCTCTCGCGACGGATAGCGAGACCACCCTCAGCGCCCAGCAAACCCAGGACGGCGGTCGCCGACAGCAAGGCAGAAGTCAGCAGGATCAGCGCCGAATACCACAGGAAGCCTGGCGAAGTCGTGCCCCCTGCGCCGGTGGGCAAGCTCCGGCGCTCTTGCTGGTCCCCCACCCCGAACCCGCAGATGGGACAAACCACGGTATCATCGGGCAGGCTACTGTCACAATACTCACAACGCACTGGTCTCTCCAGTACAACCGCTTCTGCCGCCAGCGCCCGATCCTGTCCGAACAGCGCCACGCCGCCGACGTCTATCCAAGGGGGAGATTTGCGGTCTTGCACAGAACGACCGCAACTGGGGGCGATTCGTCATACCAGGTCCGCTTCTCGATTCGGCCACGAGGGATCAGGCCAGTCACAACCTGCGATGGTCAAACATCGCCGCAGTGTGCCCACGAGCGCGAGCTTCACTCGCACTGCTGAACACAACCGCAAATCATACCATCCCCTTGGGTCGTCGTCAAACTGTACAGAACCCTGCTCACGCCTCACACACCGCCAACACGTCCATGACCGACTCCAGCCAGTAGTCGGGCTCCACGCTCCCATCGAGCTCTCGCTCGTCGAACTCGCCCGTCTTCAGCAAGGCTGAGCGGATCCCATAGTCGTGCGCCCCCTTCACGTCGGTGGACGGTCTGTCCCCCACCATCACCACTGTACTCTTGTCCAAACCCATACTCTCCATAGCCAGATCGAACACGTGCGCATTGGGTTTGCCCACGTACACCGCGGTCACCCCGGCCGCTCTTTCCAGCATCCCCACCCAGGAGCCGACGTTCAGCTCCGGCTCTCCCAGACTACTGTCGGTCAGCTCTGACTGCATGCCGATCAGCCTGGCCCCCTGGAGCAGCAGCCTGAAGGCCCGGTTCAGATGATCGAAATCGAAGTTGCTCCTGTTATCCCCGACCACGATGTACTCGGGGTCCTCCCGGTCCTGCGGGAAGTCCTCGAACTCCTCCAGCCCTTCCCTCTCCAGCATCACCCACACGGAGCGGGGCTTCAACCCTCGAAGATACTGCGCCGTGGCGTAGGAGGCGGTGATCACCTCCTCGTCCAGGACCCGAAAGCCCTTCTTCCTCAACCCCTCAGCACACGAGCGACGGCTCTTGAGAGTGCTGTTGGTGAGGAAGCTCAGGACGATGCCCCTGTCCCGCAGCTCGTCGATGGTCTCCACCGCCCCGGGGTATACCTGGCCCTGGTACACGAGCACCCCGTCGACGTCGAAGATGACGCCCTTTATCTCACCCGGCATGCAGTTCCATCTCTGGCGACGCTCACCCCCGCGACTCCGTTTTTCGGTCCGTGACCTCGGCTGACCGACCGCTCCTTCCCCTCCACCACCAGACCCCCAGCACGACGACCAGCACCCCCAGAGGGAGCGCGCAGCCCAGCAGGCAGAGCACAGCGGCCACGAGGATCGGAACAGCGGCCAGTAGCCCGCCGATCTCCACCGTTCCGCCGCCGCCTTGCTCCAGGCAGTCGATCTCCTCCGCCCAGTCGTCGTAGGGACAGTTCTCTCCGTGCTTCGCCCATCCCCTGGGCAGAGCCGGACACTGGCCTATGTCCTCCACGAAGGCACATTGCCTGGCCCCTCTGTTGATGACTACGTCCTGGCAGTCACCCGCCGCTCCGCTGTGACCTTCGGTACAACAGAACCCGGCTTTGTGAGGCGTGCACGTGAGGTCGACCTCCACCTGGGTATAGCCGTCGGGGCACCTGACCTCGGGCAGCAACCCCTCCAGCACCTCCCAGCCCGCTGGGGCAGAGCAGCTCGTGCACTCATCACCGGCCCAATAGTCGGCGCACTGCTTGCTCTCGTGATTGACCATCAGTTGAGGCGGCGCTGGTGCCGCCAGCGCCACACCATAGGCAGAACAGAACAGCACCAGGAGTGCCCCCAGCAACAAGCCCTTCCTGACGTTCATGCTCGATCAACCTCCCTGCGCATCGTTTGCGCTCTTGCCTCCGTCCAGCTACGACCTCAGGCCGAGCCGGGGGACAAGTCTCTCCGCCGCGGTTCCCCTGAGGGGCCCTTCGTATCAGTCCCCCACGAGGTGGCGGACAGAGCGCGCAGATTATACGACCAGCCGCCCCATCAGTCTAGTCGGTGGGCGTGGTTGCGCGGCTGTAGCCGCCCATCTACACACGTATCGTGCTGGGTTGGACCAGAAAGGGGGAACGAGAAGATGGACGCAAGCGCGAAAGACGGCGAAAGGGTGCCAGACCCGGCCGCCAACCGTGTGTGCGGCGTAGTAGCTCCTACGTCCCCGCCTCCAGCTCGCCCAGGGCCCGCAGATCGGCCAGCCATTCCCCCTGGCGGCCGGGGATGGCCTCCACCGTGATGCGGTCGAAGATGAACCTGTACCTGTCCAGGGTCTCCTCGTGCACCAGGGGCTCATCGGCGCAGCAGTCTTCGACCACAGCCGTCAAGAAGCCGTTCTGCGCGGCGGAGACGGTGGTGAAGAGCACACAGGTGGAGGTGACCAGCCCCGCCGTGAGCAGGAAGCGCTTTCCCTTTTCTGTCAGATACTCCAGAAGTCCGGTCTTCTGGAAGCCATCGAAGGTCTGCTTGACGATCACCGCCTCGCCAGGTCTCTCCAGGGCGAAGGGCAGGGTTTCAGCGCCGGGGGTCCCCTCCACGCAGGGGATACTCCCCCGCAGTCTGTACTTCACCATCCAGTCCGACCTGTCTGGCTGGAAGCGGGCGCGGAGGTGGACGACCTCTATCCCTTCCCTCCGGCACACCTCCAGCAGGCGGGCCACGTTGGCAGGGAAGTGAGGGAAAACCTCCGCCATCTTCTCACCCCAGAAGTCCTGCTGCACGTCGATGAGCAGCAGGGCGAACTGCCCCCAGTTTCGCTTGCCAGTCGTCATTCAGAGGCGTCCTTGTGTGCACGGGCCGTGCTTTTGTGGCCGTGGATGTGCGGGTCCGGAGCGCCTGATGTACCTGAGCATCTCTCGCCATAAGAACTCCCTCACGATGCAAACGGCCCCATTGTGTCAAGAATGCCCCACAATTGGCCGTGAAGAATAGGCAATCGGCGTTCGATCGCCAAATGCCCCGCGGGCAAGTAGGCACCGCGGACGGGCCTGAAGAGCCATGGGTGCCGAGGTATGCTATTCGAGGATAGACCTAGCATCCTTCAGTAGCGACAGGACAATGTTACGCACACCGTCCAGGACGCGATCCACCTCTGAAACCTTCCAGTAGACTCGCAGATCAGGAGGCACCTCATTCCCCGGGAACACCTCATCCACAAAGGACTGAAACTTGGCAAAATGCGCTTGATCAAGATCCAGCAGGGGAACCGAAAACTCGCCAACGCCACTGCGCCTCGCCCCCTCAAGGTCCCTCGCGATCTGCGCTACGGGCAAAGCAACCAAGATGGACTGGAAGGGGAGTTCATGGATTTCGATGCGCATTGTCTGCGTCGACCGCATCTGCGCCTTGATGTGCGTCCGCACCCAGCGATGCGATGCCCACTTGTCCATCCAGCCTGCGAACTCGTCTCCGTTCTTGAACTCGTCTCGGAATCGATCGTAGTCATCGTAGCCCTTCAGCTCTCTGCTCACCCATTTCGCATAATCGTCGGGGAGACCTGTTCTGTCACAGAGGTCTAGGCAAAGCGCAAGCACGTATGGCAAGCGCCTGTTGTCCTCGTACAACTCCGATCGGATGTCCCCTATCAGCTTCATTGACGTGAGCTGCCGGGAGGCTTCCTGAGTGTCCAACGGCGTCAGCGAGCCTACCACCACTTTCGTGCTGTCGTGAAGAATGTCGCGAGTCAAATGAACCTCTCCATGGGCCCCTGCATTGAGCACAATGGCTACGTCCGCGTCAATGCTCGCCAACAGCTGAAGAGCAGCATCATCACTCACTTCAGAGCCCGCCACGTTCAGCGCTTCGTGTTCAGCCCTGATGCGTTGCAGCCTCCCCACGGTATACGATTCGAGGTCGCTATCGACTACATCATGATGGATAGGACACATGAGGAGAAGATTCTCGAAGGCGTTCCGCTCTTCGTCACTTTGACTGGCGTCGTAGCGAGCAGTGCCCGGCCTCTTGCCCTTGATGTGGCACATCCGCCCCGTTACTTTGCCACTAGCGCTGTCCACCAAACTATTCGTGCAATTAGGGAAGGCACACTCGTTGCCCGAGACTGCAAACAGCCGCTTAATAGTCGGCAGGGATGGATAGGACGACACGGCTTCGCTCCCCCCGGGCGCAGAGAACGGCGTCCTGACGACGACTATTCAAGCGCCCCACTCGTACCTCAAGGGTATTCGGTCACACGCTGGTCGGTCAAGCGCTCAGACTAGCCCAATCCCATCCGATGCTCACCCCGTCAGCACCTAATCAAAGACATGCTCCCTAATCCAGTCCTCACGCCTTCCGTACTTCGCCATCCACTCAACCAGAATGTCGATGTCCCCCTGCACGGCTCGCTGTAGACTCTGAGGTTTGACCACTTGGCCAAGAAAGCCAGCATAGACATTCACAATATCGAAGATATCCCAAAAGCATCGTATCAATTCGTCAACATCTACTGGTTCAGGATGTTCGAACAAATCAGCAGGGTTAGTGACGTGCATCCTATCGAGATGGGCCAACGTCCGGTCACGACGCTGCCTAACCCTGTCGAACAGCTGCTTATGCGCTTGCAGCTGCTGCCTGTGGCCCTTCACGGATTCTACTACCCTGTCGGGAGAAGTCGGGGAGAACAGTTTCGGATTGCTCTCTGCAAAGTTGAAGAGGTAGTGCATCGTTATTGAGTCCTTCTGCTCAACCACAAGTCGTGAGAGACCTAGGAGCGCCCCAAGGTATGACGCATCAAAGATCGTGTTGAAGAAATAGCTCATTCGGAAAAGCTCACTCCCCCTGAATGCGCCAAGAAGCGATTCTGCACAATAGGAGTACATCAAGCCTGTGTAGACCTCACCAAGCAGCAAGTCGACCAGTTGCTTGGCTCTGTCAGGCACGTCGTCCCACCCTTGGCCCACTGTGTCCACCGGCGACCTCCTTCTCAACCACGGGTCACGCGCCATCTCAGGCGGTGGCACCCCCCCGCACCGCGTGCAGCAGCGAAACCCCGGTATCAGCTACAATGCCCGCTCCGTGCGGGAGCTGTGCGCTCCCGTCAGACTATACAACAGGATTTTCAGTAGGGCTAGTCCAACCAGACACCCATGGAAGACAGAGAGCAACTGGCGCCGAGACGGATCTCGGGCGGTCGCGCAGACAGACTAGCGACGGTTCGAGCCACAACAAGGCGTTCTGCGCGTACTGACAAGCCCTCATCACCTGACAGTGGCTTCCGGTTACGGCAGCTCACCACCTGGGCAGAGAAGTCTACTCCAACGCCCGGTTGTACCTCTGCCTCAGCTCCTCCTCAGAGATCAGCGGGCGGCTGACTCTCTCCAACGTCTCGGGCTTCATCGCGCCGTCTTTGACCAGCTCGTACCCCGCTTTCCTCGCCGCCTCTTGCACGGCCCGACCGTCCGCGGTCAGCTCCCCGCCCTCCCTCATCAAGAAGGCGTGCGGCCTCAGCAGGGCGCCGGCGAACCCCACGCCCGTTTTCTCAGCCAGTTCCTGGGCGATGCGCACCACGGTGTCACAGTTCTCTTTCTCCCACCACCCGCTGGTGCAGAGGAGCACGAAACGTTGAATGTTGACGTCCTCGCGGAATCTGGCCCGCGTGCGACCCTCGCGGGTCTCCAGCACGGGCTCCACCACAGCGACCAGCCTGTTGATCACGTTCTGCATCTCACCGGGCAGGGGGATGTAGACCGGGGTGGCCAGGACCACGGTCTCCGCCGCCCTCAGCTTGGGATAGAGGTCCTGCATGTCATCGTGGATGTAGCACTCCCCCGGCTTTTCGTACCAGCAGTGGAACTCACCGGTGCAGGGCTCCACGTCCAGGCGGTTGGCGTAAAACAGCTCCACCTGGGCTCCCGCGTCCTTCATCCCATCAAGAAAAGGGGTGAGGACCAGGTGTGTCGTGCCCTTCTCCAGGCGGGGGCTGCCGTTGATGGCCACGACCTTGCTCATCTCTCCCCCCTCCCCCAGAACCGCTCGCCGACCGGACAATCTGCAGCGCTCTTCCAGCCACGGCCGCGTCTGCTATGGCAGGCCACGGCGACGCCCTCCACGAGCACAGAGCCTGGCCGCACCTGCCCAGCTACCGGCTCTGGTCGGCACTTCGCCACCAGACGACCGTGCCCACCAGACCGGCCACGAAGACCAAGGCGACCACGACGTAACTGTGCAGTGCCAGCGGCTCGGCGCGCTGCCCATACATCACGCTGAACATCAGACCATACAGCCCCGGCACGGCCCACGGAAACCAGCTACCCCAACCCATCAAGCCTGCGACCTGGGCCATGCCCAGTGTGGAGATGGCCCAGCCCAGCGGAGGTATGTACCCCCGTCCCGCGCTGGCAAAGAAGGCGACCGGGGGCATGAGCATGAAGTTCAGCAGAGCAGTGATCACCAGGGAGCGAAATGACGTCCCCGCCAGCTCGACTGACCAGCCTGGCATGCTGAGCCCCGTGCCCACTCCGAGAGCCAACACGAAGATCAAGAGGGTGAGTCCCAGCGCCCACAGTGCAGTCAAGGCGAACTTGGCGGCCACAATGGCCCAGCGCGGCGTGGGAAGGGCCAGCAGTTCTTTCATCGTACGATCAGAGAACTCCCTTCCGAAGACCCAGGCCGTGATGAACGCGAAGAGTAGCGCTCCCATGGCGCCGGCGCCCACGGAGAGGAAATCGAAATACGTTGGCCAATCGGCCGCGCCGCTGGTTAGAAGCTGCGCCTTGGCGCCGATCAGCCCCATCGCCCGCGCTCGCTCGGGGTCTTTCATGATGATCATGAACAGCGCCCCCACGATGGGCAAGATGCAGAATCCGATGGCCGTGCCCAGAGGCACTTTGGAGCGGCGCGCTTTGAGCATCTCGGCCCAGAGAGCGGCACCAAAGGCGCTCATTCCCCTCCTCCGGTCAGTCGCAGGAAATGGTCCTCCAGGGTCTCTTGCTCCACGGCCAGCCTGCTGGGCGGCGTTCCCGCGCTGACCAGGAGGGTGGCGATCTCCTCAGGAGCGGTGATGGCCCGCGCTTCGTACAAGAGGATGGTGCCCTCCACCTCTTTCGCAGCGAAGCCAGCTTCTGCCAGCGCCCTCTGCGCGGCCTGAGGATTGCGCGCCTTGATCTCCAGCCTGGGTGACCGCAGTTCCTCCAGTTGCTTCGCGTCTAGCTCTTCGATGAGATGCCCCTCGTGGATGATGCCGATGCGGGTGGCGATGCGGTCCACTTCCGTGAGGATGTGGCTAGACATGAACACGGTCACCCCTTGCTCCAGGGCCAGGCTCTCCAGCAGGTGGCGAACCTCGACCATGCCCGCGGGATCGAGCCCCTTGGCCGGCTCGTCCAGGATCACCAGTTGAGGATCGTGGAGAAGGGCGCGGGCCAGCCCCAGGCGTTGGAGGTTCCCCGTGGAGAGCGCGCCGGCCTTCCGGTCCGCGCTGGAGGCGAGACCGAGGCGCTCCATCACGCGGCCGGTGGCCTCGTGGTCCTCGACGTAATGCAAACGACGAGCGATCTCCAGATTCTCGCGCACGGTGAGCTCGGGATAGGCCGCCGGAGACTCCACCAGGTACCCGACATCGCTCCACGGCCCCCGTCCGTTGGGCCCCACGGGCTGGCCCAGCACTTTGACTGCCCCTGCGCTGGGCCGGATCATGCCCAACAGGGCGCGGATGGTGGTCGTCTTGCCCGCGCCGTTCAAGCCGAGGTAGCCGTAGATCTCGCCCCGCTTCACGCGGAGGCTCACCGAGTCCACAGCGCGCACTTCACCGTAAGATTTCGATAGGTCACTGGTTTCGATCGCGAGCTCCATGCGGCACCCTTTCTGAGGCAGCCACCGGCAGGCTCTGCCTGGATCTCCACAGACAGCGAATCGACCTGGCCTATTGTACCCCAAACAACGGGATTGCCAAGCAGAATGGACACCCCTCTTGCCGGTCACGCCGGAGAAACAAAAAGGCCGCTGTTAGCGGACAGCGGCTTGCTGTGACTGAGGGCACGGTCCTCACAGGTTGTCCTTCAACCTGGGCCTGAACTTGTACCCATAGGCGATCATGCCGCTCTCGCCGTACGCTCTCAACCGTCGCGTCACCATCTCCACCGGCATCCCCACGTAGACCTCGTCAATGTCCACGTCCGTCAGTTGTGCCGCGACCAGAACCCCTTCGTCCAACTGCACGAGGGCCGCCGGGTAAGGCACCAGACCGTCGTATCCCGAGGGTGCATCGTAGATCACGGTATAGGAGTAGATCGTCCCCTCACCTGCGAAATGGTGGGGCCGCAGGTTTCTGGATCGGCAGTGCGGGCACACCAGCCGACGGGGGAGCAGTGTCGCTCCACAATCCTCGCAGCGCATGCCCAGCAGTTTGTACCGCTGATTCTGCATCCGCCAGTGTCTGGCCAAACTCACGTCAAGATCTCCTGGTCGGGCAGGTCTCGTGGGCATGCTCCCCGGCAGCCCACACGTTACCCCCAGGGCAGCCCCTACCCTGGGGACTTCAAGATGTGCGTCGCCGCCGTGGCTCCGGTTCCACCGACGCTCTGCGCCATTCCCAGGCGCGCATCCACCTGGTTGGCGCCAGCTTCGCCCCGCAACTGCTGGACGAGCTCCACGACCTGATACACCCCGGCCGCGCCCACGGGATAACCCCTTCCTTTGAGACCTCCCATGGTAGAGATGGGTATGCTGCCCTCCAGGGCGATCTCGCCCTGCATGGCCAGCCGCACGCCCTGACCCTCCGAGGCGAAGCCGCAAGCCTCCAGGGAAAGCGCCGCCAGGATGGCCGACTCGTCATGCAGCTCGAAGACGTCTATCCGCTCCGGGCCTACGCCAGCCTGCTCGTACGCCTTCTGGGCTGAGTCGTGCGCAGCCCGCAGCCATAGCGGGTTGGGACGATCGTGGAGCGCCACGGCGTCGGTCGCCAGAGCCGACCCGATGATCTCCACCGACGAATCACTCCGCCCTCCTGCTTCCTCCTCCGCGCAGAGCACGATGGTGGCTGCCCCGTCCCCAGCCCCCGCCGAGTCCAGCAGGCCGATGGGATCGGCCACCAGCCTGGACTTCTCGAACTGCTCGACGGTGATGGGTTGCCGGAACATGGCGTGGGGATTATGGGCTGCGTTGCGGTGGGCGTTCACGGAGAAGTGGGCGAAATCCCTGCGCTCCACGTCGAACTGGTGCATGTATCTGCGCATCAGCAGCGCATTCAACGCCACGAGCGAGAGACCGTGGATGGCCTCGTACTCCTCGTCGGTGGACGTGGCCAGTGCCTCTTCCACCGGGGGCCCTGCGAGGTCGGACATCTTCTCCACCCCGGTGACGACCACGGTGTCCTGCACCCCGCTGGCCACGGCCAGGTACCCTAAACGAACAGCGGCACCGCCCGAAGCGCCGGCCGCTTCCACACGTATCGCTTCCGTGCCGGTGAGGCCGGCGAAGTCCGCAACGA
This sequence comes from Anaerolineae bacterium, assembly GCA_034411995.1. GTDB lineage: Bacteria > Chloroflexota > Anaerolineae > UBA7937 > B3-Chlor > JAUVXJ01. The sequence continues at coordinate 568,556 of DAOUME010000026.1, forward strand.
GCGCTGCCACATTCTCCTGTCCGGTCAACTCACCCGACAGGGCGTTTCCGACGTAAATAGCATCGGCCTTCTCAATCCCCGCCTGCTCCATCGCTTCCAGGATGGAGCTCGCTGCGAGTTCCCGTGCCGAGCGGTCCCAATGCTCTCGCACGGACGTCTGCCCGATGCCCGTGATGTAGACTTTGCGCAATGCCCGGGACGCCCCCTTCAGCTCACTTCCGTAGCAGAGAAGATCACTCCGAACTCTAGTACATCACCAGTTTGCCCCGCTGCCTCGCGTACTGGGCGTAGTCGATCTCCTTGCGACGACTGACGTAGTCACTGATCTTGGGGATGGGGTTCCTCCCCTGAGTGATCCGTTCTGTAGTCACGAACGAGAAGGCGTCGCTACCGGCACCAGAGCCATAAGAGGCCAGCAGAATCCGCTCTCCAGGATCCGCTTTGTCGAGCACGGCCGCCAGGCCGATGCCTGACGATGCCGCATAGGTGTTCCCCACGAAGGGCACCAGGAGGCCATCCCTGTACTGATCCTCGACGAAGCCCAAACGCTTCGCCACCCTGACGGGGAATTTGCTATTGGGCTGATGGAAGATCACTCTGTCGTAGTCCTCCGGGTCGTATCCCAGCGCGTCCATCAACCCCCGGGCGGCCATCATGGTGTGCGCGAAGTACGAAGGCTCCCCGGTGAACCTGTTGCCGTGTGTGGGGTACTGTTGATTCGGCCGGCGGAAGAAATCAGGAGTGTCGGTGACGTAGGAATGCGATCCCTCCAGACGGGCCATACTCTCCTCGCCAGGACCCACGATGAAGGCTGCGCCGCCCGCCCCGGCGGTGTATTCCAACTGATCGCCCGGCTTGCCCTGAGCGGTGTCCGCGCCGATGGCCATCGCGTACTCGGCCATACCCGAGCCCACGAAGCCGAAGGCCGCCTGCATAGCTTCAGTCCCCGCCTTGCAGGCGAACTCCCAGTCCGCCGCTGTGGTGTGAGGCGTCGCGCCCACCGCCTCGGCCACGATCGTGGCCGTGGGTTTCACTGAATACGGCTTCGATTCGCTGCCCAGCCAGATGGCGGACAGCCTGGAGGGGTCGAGGGCCGCCTTGCGCAGTGCGTTCCGGGCAGCCTCGATGGCTATGGTGGTCGTGTCCTCGTCCAGACCAGGTACCGCCTTCTCCTCCAGATGGAGGTTATCTTCTCCCATCTTCCACACGCGGGAGATCTCTTCGGCCCTGATCCTGTAGCGAGGCACGTAGGCCCCATAGCCAACGATCCCTACGTCTCTGAGCGGTTTCATCATGATAGGTTATATCCTCCTCAGTCCAGAAGGACCTCAAGACATCTGCTGGACGAGCTCGACCGCTTTGTCCAGCCGAACGATGCCCTCTTGTACCATGCGCGACGCAATCCTATCCACCAGAGCCCCGGTCGCCCCCGCAGCCAGGGCCACGCTTCTGGCGTGTAGCTCCATGTGTCCGCGCTGGATGCCCTCGGTGGCCAGGGCTCGGAGAGCAGCCAGATTCTGTGCTAAACCCACCGCTACTACTACCTCGGCCAGCTCACGCGCGGTGCTCACCCCCAGGACCTCCAGGGCCACACGCGCTGCGGGATGGGCCTTGGTGGCCCCGCCGACGATGCCCACCGCCAACGGTAGTTCCAGCGTGCCCACCAGGCTGCCATCGCTATCCGTCTCCCACGTGCTCAAGGACCCGTAGTGGCCGAAGCGCGCCGCATAGGCGTGAGCCCCCGCCTCCACAGCTCTCCAGTCGTTCCCCGTGGCTACGAGCACCGCGTCGATGCCGTTCATGATCCCCTTGTTGTGAGTGGCGGCACGATAGGGATCCACCTCCGCCAGGGCATAAGCCTGGGCCAAGCGTCGCGCCACCTCGCGGCCATCCAGGCCGTCCGTCGCCAGTGCCTGGGCAGGCACCACCGCGCGCGCCCGAGCCAGACGCCTGTCAGCCAGGTTGGACAGGATGCGCAGCAGCACCTGACCTCCCGTCAGCGCCTCCACCATAGGGGCCAGGGCCTCGACCGCGCTGTTGATGGCGTTTGCGCCCATGGCATCCCGGCAATCGTATATCAGGTGCAATACCAGCATGGGGCCCGCCAGCGTGTCGGGCAGGAGACGGACCTCCAGATCTCTGGCCCCGCCCCCCAGCTCCACCAGGAACGGGTCCTGCGCGTTGGCCACCGCCAACAGGGCCTCCCGCTGCTCCAATACCTTGCGCCGGGATTCCTCGAGGTCCCGCAAGCCTAGCACCTGGATCTGCCCGATCATCAGAGAATCAGGAGCCTCGGCCACAAAACCTCCGCCTTCGCGGGCGAGCTTGGCGGCATGGCTCGCCCCGGCCACCACCGAAGGCTCCTCTATCACCATGGGGATCAGGTACTCCCGGCCATTGATCAGGAAATTGACCGCGATGCCCAACGGGAGACCGAACGTGCCCACCACGTTCTCACTAATCCTGTCCGCCTGGGCCACGTCCAGGCCCAGGGAACCTCCCAGCACGGCGGCCTCCTGGTCGGTCAGGCTGGTTCGCGCCTGGAGCTCCGCCAGACGCTCCGCAGGACCCAGCTTGTAGAACCCCGGAATTCGCGAAACGATTCCTGACTCCATCTCTCCCTAGACTACGACACAGACTTGAGATATACAAAAACGCATCCACGACTTGGACAGTCGTGGACTCGTCCTGCACATGATCGTAGCACGTCAGCACTGTCAAAACCTACCAGATTCCTCTCTTGCCCGCCACTCGCCACCGTGCCGCTGCCCGGCGCCCGCCAGGCCAAATGTCCTCCCCTCCTAGCCGTGAGCAGGCAGCGCGGGCCTGCCCTCTTGGCCCTCAACGTTTCTCGCCCCTGGCCGAGCCCGACATGGACTTCGATTGACATGGGCGGCTGTGCCTCCTATAATACGGCCAATCCAGCAGGATCCCGTCGAGTGCCGGCCGGGGAGGTCCAACCATGATCGGTTTCTCGCTCAACGATGAACAACGAGCTCTGAGGGAACTGGCCAGAGAGTTCGCGCAGAAGGAGATTGCGCCCGTAGCGGCTGAGCATGACCGCCTGTCCAGGCATCCAGCGGAGATCATCCACAAGGCCTACGAAGTGGGACTGATGAACATGAGCGTCCCCGAGGAGTACGGAGGAGCGTCCCTGGGGATGCTGGACACCTGTCTGGTCAGCGAAGAGCTGTGCGCCGCCTGCGCCGGCATCGGCACGGCGATCCTGGCCAACACCCTGGCCCTGACCCCTCTCTTGCTTGCCGCCTCGCCTGCGCAGATGGAGGAACACGTGCGACCCCTGTGCGCGGGCCCCCATCTGGCAGCTCTATGTATGACCGAAGCACAGGCGGGCTCCGACGTCGGAGCCATCCGGACCACGGCCAGGCTCGTGGGAGAGCGGTACGTGATCAGCGGCACCAAGACCCTCATCGATAACGGTGGAGTGGCCCAACTGTACAGCGTGTTCGTGTCCACCAACCCGGACCAGGGCGCGAAGGGGATTTCAGCCTTCATCGTTCCCGCTGGCCTTCCTGGGCTAACGGTGGGCAAACACGAGGAGAAGATGGGCCAGCGAGCGATCAACACCAGCGAGGTTTTCTTCGAGGAAGTGAGTGTGCCTGCCCGGAACAGACTGGGTCGCGAAGGAGAAGGGTTGGGGATCTTCCTGCACACCCTGAATCGGAACAAGCCCTGGATCGCCGCCGCTGCTGTGGGGGTGGCCCGCGCGGCTCTGGAAGAGGCCACGAGATACGTGCAGGAGCGAGAGCAGTTCGGCCGACCCATAGCGTCCTTCCAGGCCATCCAGTTCAAGCTGGCCGACATGGCCATCAGCATAGAAGCGGCGCGCCTCCTCACCTGGCACGCTGCCTGGCTCATAGACCAGGACCTGCCCCACGTGTCACCGTCGGCCATCGCCAAGTGCTTCGCCTCGGACATGGCCATGGAAGTGACCACTGACGCGGTACAGGTTCTCGGGGGCTACGGCTACGTCAAGGAGTACCCGGTGGAGAAGCTGATGCGAGACGCCAAGGCGTTCCAGATCTACACGGGCACCAACGAGATACAGCGCTCGCTCATCGCACAACAGCTCCTCCGCTAGGCAGATGCGCACATCGCCGCCTGCTGCCTGCGGCCCGCTGAGGAAAGAAAAAGCGCCCGCTTCCACTGGCGCTCAGTGCGTGGGCGGGGAGTCGAAGAGGCCCAGGCTGCGCTACTTCGATCCCCTTGCTTTCTTATCGGCCGCTTCGAACCGGTACCCTACGCCCCTCACGGTGCGGATGAGGACCGGACGGCTAGGATCGTCTTCGACCTTCTTGCGAAGCCATCGGATGTGGACGTCCAAAGTCCTCGTGTCACCCAGGTAATCCGTGTCCCACACTTCCTTCATCAGCTTCTTGCGCGTCAGCACCTCACCGTTGCTTCTGATCAGGATCTCCAGCAGGGCGCACTCCTTGAAAGTCAGGTGAGTGGACACGCCTTTCTTTATGACGCAGCGTTCAGCCAGATCGAGCGTCAGATCTCCGGCCCGCACTCGCTGAGCACCCTTCTGTTTTCTGCTTGACGAAGGTTGTCTACTCGCCATCGCCACGCGGCCCCCTCACCCAGTGAGATCAAAGTCACGCCAGAGGGACATGCGACCTGGGAACTCAGTACGCATACCCATGCGTGAGAGATTATTGCGAACCAGAGGGGTCGCCTCACATACAGGCAGTGTGAGCGCGAGGTTTCCTAAGAAGGAAACGGACCATCATCAGTCCACAGGGAATCAAACCAATAAGAATATACAATGAACCCAGCGGGGTGTCAAACTCTGGCCGGCGCGGACGGCCCTCATAGAGCATCTCAGGGCTAAGTAACCCGTGGAACCCGAGCCAGTATCTCCGCCACCACCTCGTAGTTGATGGTACCCAGCCTCTCGGCCACCTCGCCGACGGTGATCCGATCGCCGCCTTGTTCGCCGATGAGCACTACCTCGTCACCCTCTCTGATCGCCGGCACGTTAGTGACGTCGATCAAGCTCTGGTCCATGCACACGAGCCCGATGACAGGAGCCCTTTGTCCTTTGACGAGCACTTCTCCCCAGTTGCGCGGCCCACGTCGGAAGCCATCGGCGTAGCCAACCGGGATCACGGCGATCAGGGTATCGCGCGAGGTCCGATACGTACATCCATAAGAGACGTAGCTACCGGGGGGCAAGGTCTTCACTTGAGCCACCTGAGTCTTGAAGGACAGCGCTGGCTCGAATCCGCGGGGGCAAGGGACGTCTCTGGAGGGGTCCAACCCGTAGATGGCGATACCTGGGCGGACCATGTTGAAGTGAGACTGAGGATAGGCGAGCACCGCCGCGCTATTGGCGGCATGCACGTACCGCATGTGGATCCCATTCTCCTCCAGATCGCGCAGCAACGACCGGAAGGTGTCCAGTTGTTTGAGGGTATACTCGTGGCCCCATCCTCGCTCACCGCGAGCATCGGGCAGGTCTGCCACGGCCAGATGGGTGAAGATGCCCTCCACCACGATGCCCGGCAGCGTGTAGATCTCCCGCACGAAATCCAGGACCTGGTCTGGTAACAGACCGAGCCGACCCATCCCCGTGTCTACTTTCACGTGCACCGCGACTTCTGACTTCAAGTCTTCGGCGGCTCGCGACAGAGCCCTCGCTACGTCGCTGGAGAACAGGGTAACGGTGACCCCACTCGATACCGCCTCTCGGGCCTGCCAGGCCGGAGTGTAGCCCATGATCAAGATGGGGGCCGTGATTTCCGCTCTGCGCAGGCTCATGGCTTCGTTCAGGCAGGCCACGCCCAGCATGTCGACGCCGTTCGAGAGTGCGGTCTGCGCCACCTTGACCGCCCCATGCCCATAGGCGTCCGCCTTCAGGCTGGCGATGATGCCCACCTCTTCACCCACGATCCTCTTCAGCTCGCGCACGTTGTTGGCGATGGCCCCCAGATCGATTTCGATCCAGGTCGGCCTGTCCGGCCGGATGATGTAGATCTGCTTCCAGGCCGCGCTCTGCCGAACCAGCACCGACTCAGCGTCCTCGGTTTCCGCGAGGAGACGCGCTGCAACCTCTTCCATCCGCGCTTCCACGTCTCCCTTGACCAGAACGACGTCGCCCGCCCCGATGACGTCCCCCACGCTCCGTACGGCATCGTCGGTACTATACGTCACGAAGACCCGGTCGCGATTCAGGCCCGCTTTCTGAGCCTCACTCGCGATGAGCCTAGCCCTGTCGCCCCTGGTCACCAGATAGTCGGCCACCTCAGCCGCGCGCCTGCCCACCTCCCGATGACCTTCCTCCTCGTAGGCACCCAAGCGCAGCATGTCTCCCAGAATGGCGATCTTCTGGCCACCATTCAGCGCTTCCAGCACGGACAGGGCCGCCAACATGGATGCGGGGCTCGCACTGAACGTATCGTCGAGGAGGAGACTGCCGTTGAGGCCAGGGAGCGGGTTGAGACGGCCTCGCACAGGCTGTAGGCCGGAGAGCGCTGATAAGATAGTCTCCCAGGGCAGCCCGTACGCCACGCCCACGGTTGCCGCCGCCAAAGCCGTGTACACGCTGTGCCTGCCCAGCAGAGGCACCTTCGCCTCGAACTCTTCGCCCCGATGGTGAACCCGGAACCCGATTCCCCCGCCGCCCATCCGCACGTCGGTGGCGCGGATGTCCGCCCCCTCCTGGCAGCCATAGGTCAGAACCCTCGCCGCGGTTCGATACATCATGGCGCGAACTCGAGCGTCGTCGTAGTTCAGGATCGCATACCCATCCTCTGGCAGGGCTTCGACGAGCTTCCCCTGCTCCTGAGCGATGTTGTCCAGAGAGCCTAGGTACTCCAGGTGGGTGTGATCCACTGAGGTGACGATGCCTACACGCGGCGAAGTCATCTGGCTGAGATCCTCGATCTCCCCGAAGCTGTCGCAGGCCATCTCCAGAACGGCCTTCTCATGCCCGGGCAGCAGGCGCCCGAGAGCGATGGGCAGGCCGTATCGATCGTTGTAGTTTCCGTAGTTCTTGAAGACGGCAGATGCGCGGGCCAGTACAGCAGCCACAGCTTCCTTGGTGCTCGTCTTGCCACTGCTTCCTGTGACCCCGACCACCTCCACGCCGGACTCTCTCAGAACGTATCTCGCCCACTGGACCAGGGCTTCCTGAGTACGGGGTACCTGGATACAGGTCACACCGTACCGCGAGAGATCTCTCCCTCTCTCACACAGTACGCCGGTGGCACCGCCCTGACAGGCCTCATCGATGTAGTCGTGTCCGTCAGCCCTGTCGGTCTTGACCGCCAGGAACAGGTCGCCCTCTCTGACGATCCGGGAGTCGTAGCAGAAGTCCTTGAACTCCCGGGCGAAGACTCGTCCGCAGATGAGACACTCGGCGGCATCGAGGATGTCCTGAAGATGGATCATCAACCTTCCTCGATCTGGTGCACCTCTAGACCAGGCGTACTACTCTCGGCAACAGTTCACGCGCTCTTGCCGGCGCGCCAGTAGAGCACCGCACCAACGATGACCAGCACCAGGCCCACTGCGCTACCGGCTAGCTGTCTGTAGCCGAAGACGAGCGGACTAGCACCCAGCCCCAGGATGTCAGCCAGCGCCGACCCCAGCAAGACCACCAGGCCGACCACCAGTATGGCCATACCCCAACCTTTGTTCCCTGTCATCGTCACCTCCCCCACGCCGATGCTCCATTCTAGCACAACGCCCATGGCCGGGCAATCGCAGGCCTCTCCGCTCTGGAGGTTTGACCTTCCCCACACGTTATGGTAGACTACGACAAGCAACGTAGCCGCCAGTGACGGCGACGTTGTCGCTCAGGACACATGCAAGAGAGGATAGTGAACATGGCACAGGCGACGATAGGCGTCATCGGCGGCAGTGGACTATACGAAATGGCGGGCCCCACCGACATTGAGGAGCATGACATCTCGACACCCTTCGGCAAGCCTAGCGATCCCATCGTAGTGGGCACCCTGCAAGGAAAGCGTGTGGCGTTCCTGCCTCGCCATGGCCGAGGTCACCGTATCCTCCCTGGTGAAGTGAACGTCAGAGCCAATATCTACGCCCTCAAGACACTGGGCGTGGAGCGCATCATCGCCGTCAATGCCTGCGGGAGCATGAAGAAGGAGATCGCACCCTCAGACATCGTCATCCCCGACCAGATCATCGACCGCACCAAGGGGCGCATCAGCACGTTTTTCGGCAACGGGCTTGCTGTCCACGTATCCTTTGCGGAGCCCTTCTGCCCACATTTGAGCTCCATCCTGTACGAGGCCGCCAGGAACGTAGGGGCCACGGTCCACAAAGGCGGTACTTACGTGTGCATCGAAGGACCCCGCTTCTCCACCAAAGCAGAATCACAGATGCATCGAATGTGGAATGTAGACGTCATAGGGATGACCGCCATGCCGGAGGCGGTGCTGGCCCGGGAAGCGGAGCTATGCTACGCCAGCATAGCGTTGTCGACAGACTACGACGTCTGGCACGAGACCGAGGCCCCCGTCACCGCAGACATGGTCGTTGGGACCATGCTCAAGAACGTGGAGACAGCGAAGAAGATCATCACAGCAGCCGTGCCTCTGATCCCCCCCGATCGCAGGTGCGAGTGCGAGTCCGCACTTTCCGTGGCTATCCAAACCGCCAGAGATCGCATACCGGGGCGCGTCAAGCGGGAGCTGGATCTGCTACTTGGGAAATACCTCCAGTAGCGATTAGATGGAACTGGGCGTCAGCAACAACGAACGGGAATCCGTAGCTCTGGCACGTACGCTAAGCGGCTTCGACGCCACCATGATCGGCGTAGGAGCCATGATCGGCGCTGGCATCTTCGTCCTCACAGGCATCGCCGCTGGCGTCGCAGGACCCGCTCTCCTGATCGCCTTCCTCCTCAACGCCGTGGTCACCTCCTTCACCGCGGCCTCCTACGCAGAGCTGGGGTCCGCTTTCCCTGAAGCCGGCGGCGGATACCTTTGGATCAAGGAGTCTCTCTCTCCTCTCCTCGGCTTTCTCAGTGGCTGGATCAGTTGGTTCGGTCACTCCGTGGCTTGCAGTCTCTACGCCCTGGGATTCGGCCACTACGCAGCAGATTTTCTACGGAGAGTAGACCTGCATCCTACCTGGGTGGGCACGGAAGTCTTGGCCGTACTGTTTGCGGTCGTCATTACTATGCTCTTCACCTACATCAATTTCCAGGGCGTGTCCGAGACTGGCAAAGTAGGCAACATCGTCACCCTGGCCAAGATCGCGATTCTCGGCCTGTTCGTGGCCTTCGGGCTGTGGAGCATCTTTCACCGGTCAGATTGGACCACGAAGTTCCAGCCCTTCTTCCCGGCAGGTCTTGGCGGCGTGGTCATGGCCGCGGGCCTGACCACCATCGCCTTCCAGGGGTACGAAGTCATCTCCCAGTGTGGCGAGGAGATCTGCGAGCCCAAGCGCAACGTTCCTCGGGCCGTGTTCGCCGCCATCGGCATCGTGGTCATCATCTACGTGGGAGTGGCCTTCAGCGCCATCGGGGCTGTGGACTCACCCGTGCCCGGGCTGGCTTCCTGGGACTTCCTGGCCGAGTTTCAGGAGACGGCCATCATCGAGGCAGCGCGTCAGTTGATGCCCTTTGGCGCTTTTGTGTTGATCGTCGGCGGTCTGATGTCCACGATGTCGGCTTTGAACGCCACCGTCTATTCCTCATCGCGGGTCTCTTTCGCCATGGGACGGGATCGGAACCTGCCGCCACTCTTCGGACAGATACATGAGAAGCGCCGAACGCCGCATTGGGCGATATTCATTTCCAGTGGCCTGGTCATCTTCGTGGCCGTAGCTCTCCCGGTCAAGTCGGTCGCCAGCGCGGCGGATATCATGTTCCTGCTCCTGTTCATGATGGTGAACATCGCGGTCATTCGCATGAGAAAGCTGAGACCAGGCCTTGACCGCGGCTTCAGGGTCCCTCTCATGCCCCTGCTCCCCATACTGGGCATCGTGTCTCAGGTGGTGCTGATCGTGTACCTCTTCATCCTGAGCCCGGAATCCTGGTACGTCGGAGGCCTGTGGGTGGTAGCCGGTTTGATGTTCTACGTAGCCTACGCTTCGCGAACAGAGCCGATGAAGGAACCCTTCAAGATCATCCATCAAGAGATAGTCTCCACCAGAAGATACTCGATTCTCATCCCGGTGGCCGACGAACTCCACGCCCGCCTCCTGGGTACGCTGGCCGCGCCTATCGCGCGGGCTAACGATGGCGAGGTGTTCGCTCTGCACGTGGTCCGCGTGCCAAAACAGCTCAGTATTACCGATGGCCGCTTCTTCCTCAAGCATGGCAAGCCCATCCTCGAGAGTGTGATCGCCCAGGCGAAAGGGCTGGACGTGCCCGTGAATACCATGATCCGGTTCGGGCGAGACGTGAGCCAGGCCGTCATCAGCACCGCACGAGAGAGGAACTCCAACCTGATCCTGCTGGGCTGGCTCGGCACTACCAGCAGCGAAGGAAAGGCCTTCGGCAGTGTCATCGACGCCGTGAGCAAGAACCCACCATGTGACGTGGCCATGGTCCGGTTCAGAGAACGGGAAGAACTGCACGAAATCCTGGTGCCCACGGGCGGCGGGCCCAACTCGTCGCTGGCGCTGGAGCTGGCCGTGGTGCAGGCGCGCGAGTATGGAAGGGCGAACGGTCTCCAGCCCCACCTCACTGCTCTCTACGTCGCCCGGGGTGAGGATCCGCAACTGGTCGAGATGGGGAACCGGATTCTGGCCAGGGCCATCGCCCCTTTCGACTATCCCATTGAACCCAGAGTCGTCGCTGCTCCCAGTATCCTCGAGGGCATACTTCGGCAGGCAGAGGAGTCCAATCTGGTGGTACTGGGAGCCTCGGAAGAAGGTGTGTTCGAACAACTCCTCTTCGGCGCGCTGCCTGAGAGGGTAGTCAGGGAATGCTCCAAGACCGTGATGATCGTGAAACGGTACCAGGGACCAGTCAGGTCCTGGCTACACAGGTTGCACCCTTCGGCCTAGGAGAAAGCGACGACCCGGCAAACCAGGCCGAATCATCTACCCCAGATGTCAGCCCCCGTCACCTCCGGGCCGTCTCTCGTGGTGCCGGTCCCCTGCATGGCGCGGTAGAAATTCTCGTCGTAGGTCCGCGTCTGGACCACCACAGGCATGGGCACCGCATGACCCATCAGCAGAACCTGCTGGCGCGTGTCCAGACTGGCCAGAGCTCCCCGCAGGAAGGTGCGGCCACTCATTCCTGTGAACACGGCGTCGATGTCCCGTTCCTCGGCCAGCAAGCCGGTGACGCGAGTCCCTAGTTGAGACATGACCTCGGGGTCGATGCCGCTCGGCCGCTGGTCCACGACCATCAGCGTTACGTTGTACTTGCGCATCTCCCTGGCGATAGTCCCGAAGATGGTCTGTCTGGCCACGGATGGACTGAGGAACTTGTGGGCTTCTTCCAGCGTGATCACCAGTTGGAGGGGTCTGTCCGCCTCGGCTTTGGTCTCCTCGAAGCGCTCGATCTTCTCCTGGTACAATCTGCGGATCCGCCTGGTAACGATGTTCGCCACCAGCATGTAGTCCAGGGGAGTGTCGTACCTCCCGAATTCGAGGATGATGCTGCGCTCCCTCCCCAGGGCCGTGACCATCTCGTCGATCAGAGAGAAAGGCACTTCATCTTGGAGATAACCCCTGCGCTGCACCCCCCTGAGCTTTCGTTGCAGCGCGCGTGTGGCCTCGGGATGAGCCCCAGACGCCTGGCAGAAATCGGCGACGTCATCGGCAGACATGCCCAGCAGTTGGCGGAGCCAATCCTTCCCGTACCGATCTCCCAACAACCCCGCAGTCGCGGCGGTGGTCGCCGTCAAGTCCAGTTCGTCCGCCAGCAGCATGACGTCCTCAGCTTCCACCTGGTTCAAGCCCACGGTGAGCGTCACGTCTACGTTCCGTCGCGCTGCCGCCTCGGCATCCAGAGAATAGACCAGGATCTGAGGCCCGAAGAGCTCCCGCAGACCCTTCACCCAGTGGCCATCCTCCGTCTGCTTGTCGAAGGCGTACTCGCTGTGCATGTCCAGAATCAGGTTCGCCGCCGCGCGGGTCTTGATCACGCCGCTCAGCAGGATGCGAGCCAGGAAGCTCTTGCCGGTGCCTGACTGGCCGAAGATGCCATTGGAGCGTTCCACGAACCTGTCGAGCCGGACACAGATAGGTATGTCCATGGGCACGGGGGTGCCGATGGCGAAGTTCGTCCCGCCCTCCTTCCCGAACACGGTGGCGAAGTCCATCTCGCTCGCCTTGTACAGGGATGCGAAGTGCATGGGTATGGTCCGGACACGTTGCGGGCCCCTCTGTTCGTCTAGGTCGGCGGTCATGTCCAGCATCAGCATGGGCCTGACTTCCACCGTGACGAAGGTTCCCGTGCCCACCAACGCTTCACTCACCAGGGGCGGCGCACCGTCCAGAGGAGACGCCAGGAGCTGGGGATCGGTGACCCGCAACTGTATGTCGGAGATCATGCCGAAGTAGCGGTTGGCCTGCCCTTCGACCACGACCAGTTCCCCGATGCGCAAGTCCTCAGTTGAGCACCCGGCATCCAGCCGCACCGTCAGGCCGGTGTTGTAGGCACCATCGGTCACCAGACCCAGCCGCCGGCGTTTCATGGGCTGGGCGCTCCTCTCGAAGGCCGGCCAGACCCTTGCTCGAGGCCGTAGAGAGCGGCCATCAGCCGATCGTAGTCCTGCTTGAGGAGTTGCGCTATCTCGTGCGCTGCCGCCCGCAGCCAGTCCTCATCCGTGCCTCTCTCCCGATAGACTCGCCTCACGTGGCTGGCCATTAGCTGTTCCGCGGGCACCGGTCCCGATGTACCCAGCAGAAGGCGGAAGTAGTACAGATCTTCCGTGAAGTGTGTCGTTTCCTCAGCACTGCAGCTCTGCACGGAGAAATGGAGAGGCGGAGGCTGTGGAGGCAGGCCCTGGAAGAGAACACCCCCTTCCAGCGCGCCCACTGTGAGGCAAGTGAACTCTGTGCGCAGGACATACTCCAGTTGAGGGTTCTCCTCATACACTCGATCGTCGTACACCTCAGGGGTGCTCCTGCGTACCGCTGGCCTCCCTGGATCCAGGCTCCTGGTCTCACCATAGCAGACCACGCCGTACAGCTCACTCTCGTCAGAGACGTCGACCTTGAGCAGGCTGCCCAGGGCCGGGGGTCGCCCCAGCTCCAGGCTCTCAGCAACGAACTGCACGCTCGTACTCTCTATGATCTCGCCTATTCTCATACGGCGCGCCTTCTCTTGCTTTGAGCCTTAGCCGACCCCAGATAGAACAACCCCTTGTCCGCCAGCGCTCTCTGTACCATGATTTCGATCACCCGTCGATCCGCGGTGGAGATGACCGCCTGCTCGTGGGCCTCCTGCAAAGCTGGGGGGTAGGGTGGGTGAACGGCACTCCTGAGGCACTGGTCGTGGATCAAGGCCTGGGCCAGGTCCATCATCCGGGCGTCCCTCGTCACCCACCGAGGCGCCTCGATGCGCACCACCTCGTCTCCCACGTTCATGTAGAAGAACTCGATGCGATGAGTCCCGTAGCGATCCAGGATGGCCGACCTGCTCCCGAACACATCTGAGCGCTCACCCTCCTCCAGGAAGCCAAACAGCTCACGGTCCGAGATCCCAGCCAACGTCCTGCAGAAGCGAGAGTCTTCCGACGGCGGACAGTGCTCACAATCCACTCTCTGCCGTGGGCAAAGCCAAACCCTCAGTGAATTGATCATGTCGCGAGCGCCTGGGTAGCTGATGTAGCTGACGATCGGGATGCCGCGCTCCAGGAAACCGTCCAGGTAACCCAGGAACTCCCCCAGAAACTGCTGTTGCACGAAGGAAGGGTCCTCGCTCTGTAAACCCCACGTGATGAGAGACCCGTCTCTCACGGCAACGAAAGGAACGTCCTGAACCAGTCCGCTCCCCTCCCACAGCGCTCGCACTTCAGCCAGGCACATCTTCGCGCTCAACCGGTTTCCCTCCACCGGCACAGTCCGCACACGAGGATCCAGGAACAGGTCCTCATCCCGGAAGTAGAGTCGCGCCGAGGAGTCCAGTACCGCGGAGGGGTGCTCTCCGTAAGTGAGAACGACGTGTCCTGTGTTGATGACGTAGAAGCGAACGGGACTATGTCTGTCTGGAGCGATGAATGACCCATCCGCAGCCACAACGCTGAAATTCGAGGGACACGCCGACGGTGCCAGGGTGCGGGCCACGCTGTCCCCTGGCACGGCCACCAGCCAGGGCAGCCGCACGGTGCGCTCTTCCAGTTTGGCCCGCAGATCGGACGCATCGACCGAGGTGATCAGTTGTTGGGCTCGCGCCAACGACCCGCGCCGGTCTTCCGCCGCCGACGCCCCTGCCATCTGCGCTATCTGCTCACCGAGCAAGCCGAGCTTCAAGGGCATATTTCGCGCTCAACGCAAGACTCTCTCGTCACCCACTCTCTTGGTGATTCGTTGGTCGTCCAAATGCTCCATCAGAGCGAGGGCGTACTTACGGCTGGCCCGAAACAGATCCCTGACCTCGGCCACGGTGATGCTGCCCTGGTCTCTGATGTGCGATAGCACACGCTCTACCATCTCATCGTATGTGTCACGTGAGAAGATCACGCTCTCACTCACGCGCACCAGACGGTTATCCTCCACCAGGTAACTCAACAACTCCGGGCCGACCGCCTCCTCGCACTCCGACACCGATGGAGTAGCATAGGGGCTCTCTGCGAATCTCGCCAGCAACTGTTCTATCCGGCCCTGCTGCTCCGCGCTGAACCTGACCTGGTGTTCAGGGAGCCTCACGGCCACTCCCTCCTCGGTGAGCTTATGCTGCAGACTCGCGTGAGCCAACAGCGCATTGAAGACCTTTGCGGGCAGGTTCAGCCTGCTCTTCAACTCCTCCCTGGGCATGCCAGACCGCAATGGATAGCGGGCATGATACTCGTCCAGGATACCGCCAACCTGCCTCCATAGCTCGTCGTAGCCAGCGGCAGACATCACGTACCCGTCCTGCGCCAGCACTCCTGCACCGGTCGAGCCATTCGCACCGAGCAGGAGAACCTCTGATCTGCTCCGCAATTCGGAAAGAGCCTCTCTACCCTCATCCTCGGGCAGGTCACTCTCGGCCAGAAGCTCACCGATCTGTCGGGGGCGGCCGGCCGCCAACCCCTCCAGCAGTATGTCCTCGGAACTGCCGAGGGACAGCGCTTCCAGGCGCTGGATCACCGGGGCTCGGAAGCGGCGGTGACGACGCCGTGGAACAGGATCGATCACCACTCCGCCACCGATGGTCAGGCTGGGAGAAGGCTGACGGATGATGAAGTGATCGCCGCGCGCCAGAGCAGCCCGATTCTCGAGCCGGAACTGAACCCAACCGCCCTGGCCTGGCTGAATGGTCTCATCATCAAGCAGTCGCACGTGCGCCGCGATCTCCGAGGATCCGCTGTAGAACTGGACCCGTACGTTGTGCTTGAGTGGTCGGGGAGCGCTGGCCAGCAGGCGCACCCGTGCATCTATCAGGCTGCTGCTCTTCAACTGGCCCGGCACAGCCAGGACATCGCCACGGGCCACGTCCTCGCTGCTCACCCCACCCAGATTGACGGCCACCCGCCCACCTGGACCAGTAGAATCCAGTTTCTGTTTGTGGGTCTGGAGACCTCGAATCCGCGCCCTGGCCCCAGAGGGTAGGATCTCGACTTCCTGTCCCACGTGAAGGCCCCCGTCAACCAGAGTACCGGTGACCACCGTGCCAAACCCTGGCATGACGAACACCCTGTCCACAGGAAGACGCGGCTTTCCCAGGTCTCGCTTCGCGGGCACGCGATCCAGAAGCGCATCCAGGCTGGAGAGGAGCTGGGGGAGTCCCTGGCCGGTCACGGCGGAGACGGGCAGGATCTCAGCCTGGAACAGTTTCGTTTTCTTGAGCAGCTCCCTCACGTCCTCGATCACCAGTTCCAACCACTCTTCGTCCTCCGCCAGATCGGACTTGGTGATGGCCACGACCCCGTACGGGAGCTCCAGAAGGTCGAGGATGTCCAGATGTTCTCTGGTCTGCGGCATGATGCCTTCGTCTGCGGCGACGACGAGCAGCGCGGCGTCGATGCCCCCAATACCGGCCAGCATGTTCTTGATGAAACTCTCGTGGCCAGGGACGTCGACGATGCTCACCACCGCACCGCTGGGGAGAGTCAACCAGGCAAAGCCCAGATCGATGGTCATCTCCCGCTCCTTCTCCTCCTTGAGCCGATCGGGATCTATGCCTGTGAGAGCCTTGACGAGAGCGGACTTGCCATGGTCAACGTGTCCGGCCGTCCCGATGGTCCGAATCCGCTGCTCCATGTGTATTACCTGTTGGGCCGCATGAGGCGCTTGTCCAGACCCTTGATCAGCTTCTCCAGCTCGGCCACCTCCCGACGCAGATAGGCCAGTTGTGTTTCCCAGAGCCGCGCAATGTGATCGTCTCGCCTGGCGTTCGCATCAGCTTGCTGCGTCCACCGTTCGTCGTTCCTCAGCCAGAGAAGCTCGTTCTCCTTCCGCCAGTCTTCCAGTTGCTGTCTCTGCCGTTCCTCTGCGGTACGTTCCATGTGCTGGATCGAGTCCCGATCCTTCTCCAACTGGATCCTCATCGCGTCCAGGGCGCTGAGTATTCTCTCCCCCTCCCTGGACTGCTTGTCCATGCGGGCGATCTGTTCCCTCAAGGCCTCCGCGTCTTTTCTCCAGTTGGCCATCTCCTTTGTCCAACCAGAGATCTGCTTCTTGCCTCGGTCGTCCACTCGTCGCAGTTCGTTTCCGAGCTCAGTCTGTCCCTGGCTGAGTTGCTCAACGCTGGACCCCAGGGCGGACCTCTCCTGATCAGCCCGCTCCAAACGAACCTGGAGAAGCTTTGACTTCTTATTCTGACTCTCGGAGCGTGCTATCTCCTCGTCTTGGGCACGGAGAATCTCAGACGTCGTCGCTTCGCCCCTGTCAGCCCTCTGCCCCATGGCCACCAGTCTCTCCTGCTGGCCCTTCAGTTGCTTGATCACCTCGTCAATCTGCAACTGGAATGCAGAGGCGGTCTTCGTCAGGCGCTGGATATCGACCCGCTGGGTCTCCAGGGCTTCCTGCAACTTCGAGGTCTCCGCGATCCGTTGTTCCAGCTTGGTTACGGCCACGACCCGCTGCTGCGTCTCTTCCCGTTGTTGCCTGTCTCTTCCCTCGCTGTCCCTGGCGAAACGTTCTTCTGATCTCCTCAACTCCAGCAAGATCTCGTCTTTGAACTGTTGCAACGCCTTGTCGAAGCGAGCCGCGCTCCTCTCCTCGACCGCGGTCTGAGCCAGGCGCTCTTCCAGTCCTTCGATGACCTCCTGAGCGTGGGCAAGCTGGCTGCCGTACTGTTCCTGCTTCTTCACGAGCTCGTTCAGGGTTGCTTTGTCCCGGCGTCGCTCCTCCTCGAGCCAATCCAACCTCCGGGTGCCCTCGGTCGCGTCTCGACCACTCTCGGTTCTGTCCCTAGGCATTGTGCTCCTCGACCCGTCCCTCGACCAGGAACACAACACGCTCTCCAATGTTGATCGCGCGATCTGCGGTTCGCTCCAGATTGTGAGCGACCCAGAGGAGGTAGGTCGCCCTGGTGATCGTCCTGGGGTCGTCCATCATGAAGATCAGCAACTCTCTGAACACCTGATCGTAGAGCCGGTCAACCTCGTCGTCTTCGCTGCCGAGGCTTCTGGCGAGCTCGACGTCCCGATTGACGAACGCCTCCAGCTCACGTTCCAGCAGCCACCGGGCCTTCTTGGCCATGCGGGGAATATCCACCAGGGGCTTGAGGGGTTCGCGAGGCCCCATCATCACGCCAATCTGCCCGATGCCCTTGGCGTGGTCTGCCATCCGCTCCAGCTCCGTGGCTATGTTGGCGATGGCGAAGATGACCCTCAGGTCACTGGCCAGGGGCTGCTGCGTGGCGATCAGCACCAGACAGCGCTCTTCGATGTCATGTTGGGCCTGGTTGATCGCTTCGTCTTCTCTGATGACGCGTCGTGATAGCTCGATGTCCCGCTTGGCCAGGGCTTCGACACTCAGATCGATGGCCCTGTCCACCAGCGCGCCCATGCCCAGGATATCCTGCTCGAGTGCTTTCAGTTGTTCATCGAAGGTCTCCCGAGTCACAACGGTGGCCCCCTTTCGTAGGCTGCATCCAAACGATTATAGCATCAAGAGGCATACCCTAGCAACGACTATTCCTCCGCACAGCCAGGCTGCGGTCGTCGCGGTCACGCCCGTTCGTCAGCATCGCCCCGTCCAGGAGAGATACCCGCAGGATGCCGGGCAGGGGCTCAGAAACCTCGTTCCAGGGAGGCGAAACCCGCGCTGCTGAGTGACATGCAAGAAAGCCCCCACTTGCGAATTCAGACCCAATTACGACCAGCATAGGACCTGATTTGGACTCCGGGGCCATACAATGATGGCGATGCAAAATGCCGGATGGCGAGGGGTGAACCTTCACTAGGTGCCACCGGCGGGCCGATTTGACTTGGAGTGGACGCACTGGTAGAATGAACGAACGTGCGTCACTCCAGCCGAGTTGAGACGACACTGTGTAGGTAGCGATGGTTCTCGTCGACGAAGGGGTTGCAGAGATGGTGTCCATGCGGCGGATCGCCGGCAACAAAGCACGAATAGGAGGCAAGTATCTATGGGAGAGTTGAGCAGTCTTGAAGCAGCGATGCTCTGCGCGGTCATCGGGGTGGCCTTCATCAGCCTGGCGTATGCTTACTGGCTGTATCGCGACACAATCCGGCGCGAGAAGGCCGGCGAAGACATGCAGAAGGTCTGGCGAGCCATCAAGACCGGCGCCAACGCTTACCTGCGCAAGCAGTTGAAGACCATCCTGCCCATCCTGGTGGGCTTGGCGGTGCTACTGTTCTTCAGTGTGTACGTGGTCGAGCCCAGTCAAGAGGCTCTGACCCTGTTCAACAACGACCAGAATACCGCCCGCTTCTGGATGGGGATTGGTCGGAGCCTGGCCTTCGTCGCAGGTGCCACGTTTTCCACTCTGGTGGGGCAACTCGGTATGCGAGTGGCCATCGAGGGCAACATCCGGGTGGCAGCTCAGGCGGCCAAGGACAACTACAACGGGGCACTCACCGTGGCCTATCGCGCAGGTACCTTCACCGGCATGCTGACCGACGGCCTGGGTCTGCTCGGAGGCACAACGATCTTCATGATTTTCGGCAGGGCAGCCCCCGACGCCCTCATGGGCTTCGGCTTCGGCGGCACCCTGGTGGCCCTGTTCATGAGGATCGGCGGAGGCATCTACACCAAGGCCGCCGACGTAGGCGCCGATTTGGTAGGCAAAGTGGAGCACGGGCTGCCGGAGGACGACCCTCGGAACGCGGCCGTGGTGGCCGATCTGGTGGGCGACAACGTGGGTGATTGTGCTGGAATGGCAGCCGACATCTTCGAGAGCTACGAGGTCACCATCGTCTCCGCCCTTGTGCTGGGGCTATTCTTGTACCATCAAACGGGTGGCACTTTCTGGATCGTCTACCCTCTCATCGTGCGAGCCATCGGCGTTGTCTCCTCCATCTTGGGTACCTTCACGGTGCCCATCTGGGAGCACTTTCCCATCGGGTTCTTGAGGGCCAAGGACGCCGAGGGAGCTATGTTCCGCTCCTACGAAGTGTCGTCCGTCAACACCATCTTTTTCGCCTTCGTCTTCTCTCTCCTCTATGCCGGTGAGTGGCAGTTGGCGACACTGAACGCCGTCGGCGTGCTCCTGGCGGTGGTCTTCAACCCGTTGACCTCACTCTTCACCTCGGCCAGCCGCAGACCAGTACAAGAGATCGCCGAGTCCACCCAGACCGGCACGGCCACCACTGTCCTTTCGGGACTGGCCCTGGGAATGGAGAGCAGTGTCTGGAGTCTGCTCGCCATCGTCGTGGCCATGGGCGCAAGCCTCTTCGTGTTCCGGAACGACTCGCTGGTCCACGTCCTCTATGGTGTGGCTATGGTAGGCATCGGTATGCTCTCCCACACTGGAAACAACGTAGCCATGGACTCCTACGGTCCCATCGCCGACAACGCCAGTGGTATTGGCGAGATGGCCGGCACGGACAAGAAGGCGCAATCGTTGCTGGCCGAACTGGACGCGGTGGGCAACACCACCAAGGCTATCACCAAGCAGGTGGCCATCGCCTCGGCGGTGGTGGCAGCGACAGCGCTGTTCTTCTCCTTCATAGCGGATTCGCTGTCCCTGGCCCACCCAGGAGTGCCGCTGATCGAACTCCTGGAGCGCGGCATTCGCGTCTCCACGCTCGATGGGACCATCGGCTTCCTGCTGGGCGGAGGACTGGTGTTCCTCTTCTCCGCCTTCTGCCTCCGCGCGGTGTCTCGAGGGGCCAATCTGGTGGTCAACGAAGTGCGTCGCCAGTTCAAGCTCCCTGGCGTGCTGGAAGGCAAGACGCCACCTGAGTACAGCAAGGTCGTGAGCATCACCACCGCCGCTGCCCAGAAGGAGTTGGTCAGCCTGGTGGTCATCGCCGTATCGCTACCGCTGCTGGTGGGCCTGCTGTTCTCTGTGGAAGCGATGGGCACGTTCCTGGCCGGAGTCATTCTGGTTGGCCAATTGATGGCGGTCTTCATGGCCATCTCTGGCGGGGCTCTCGACAACGCCAAGAAGTATATCGAAGACGGCCACTTTGGCGGCAAGGGCTCGCCTGCTCACAAGGCAGGAGTCGAAGGTGACACCGTGGGCGACCCGCTCAAGGACACGGCCGGTCCTGCCCTCAACCCCATGATCAAGGTCGTAAACCTGGTAAGTCTCCTCACGGTCCCTCTCATCGTTGAATTCCGGGGGAGTGTGGCGGCCTGGCCAGCAATAGTGGTCCTGGTCATCCTCCTCGTCTGGGCCATCTGGCAGAGCAAGAGGGAGGTTACCACAGAGGCAGAATCAGCATAGCTCTCGACTAACCAGCCCCGTGGACGCCAGTGATGCTCTGGAGCACGCCGGCAGAGCGTTCGCGGGTGTTGGCCGGAGGTTGTCCGCAGCACGCGGTACAACGCTCTCCAAGCGGCGTCCAAGACGGCCCCGCATCAGGCATGGTTAGCGGTTGCGGGGCTGTCTTTCGTCTCCGTCCGTCCGAGTTAGGGGGCTCGCCGCATGGGCAGGTGAGGGTTGGCCAGGAGAATCTATCCACTCCGCAGGTGGGCACTGGACGCGCTCACCTGCTCTCGAGGCTTCGTCCCCATGGTGGCGAACGACGTGCGGGCCACCCCAACCCTTGCCTGCTCGTTGATGTTTTGACATGGTCTATGGAACGGATATAATTGAGACATGCCAGCTAGATCGAATAACATGCAAGAACCACCTCGAACTCACGGGAAGCGCGGATGTCGTAGTCTCAGCGTCGCCCTGGTCGCGTCACTGGCCATGACCCTTTGCACGATCGCAGGCGTCGCTTCGGGGTACCTGTTCTACCAGGTAATCGAAATCCCCTACTTCTACGATCTCTACCGCAGCCTGGTCCATCCCCTGGAGGCCAGTGGCCTCCTCCCGGTTGTAGGTCCGCGCTTCGAAAACGTGCCCGAAGACCAGTCGGCCGAGTTCGGAACGCCCGGCAACCCCCGAGTAAACATCCTGCTCGCTGGTCTTGATCAGCGCGGGCAGTCACAAAGCAGGGCGTTTCGCACCGACACTATGATGATCGCCTCCCTGCATGCCGACACGAACGAGGCCCTGTTGTTCTCCATTCCACGGGACCTCTACGTGGAGGTCCCAGGCCATGGAAAGCAAAGAATCAACGTCGCGCACGTCCTCGGCGAAACCAAAGGCTACCCGGGTGGTGGCCCTGCCCTGCTGATGGACACCATACAGCAGGACTTCGGCATACCACTGCACGGATACGTCATGATCAACTTCCAGGGCTTCAGAGAGACGATCGATCTCCTTGGCGGGGTAGATATCTACGTCGACAAGGAGATCTGGGACAACAGTTACCCTGACGACCGTGGAGGGGAGATCAGCATCCACATACCAGCAGGCCAGCAGCACATGGACAGCGAAACGCTCCTCATTTACTGCCGCACCAGGCACGGCAGCGACGACTTCGACCGCATGGCCCGGCAGCAGAAAGCGCTGGTCGCCATAGGGAAGAAGTTCCTGAGTCTGCAAATGCTGCCGCGGTTGCCGGAGCTGCTCCAGACCATGAGCAACACCTTCTACACTGATCTCTCGCCCTCCGAGATCATCCAGCTCGCCAACATGGCCAGTCGCGTGAACCCCGACGAAATCAAGTCTGTGGTCATAGACCGCTCATCTCTCGACCCTTCACAGCGGCAGCCGGGAGACGAACCCAGCCTTTTGTACCCGGATTGGGACAAGATTCACGCCCTCGTCGATGAGGCGTTCTACGATTAGCCAGAGCAGAATACTGACGGTTCCTCGAACTACGGTCACGTGCCAGTCGAGGCCGAGAAGGGCCAACCATGACCACAGCGTACGTGTATGATCCAGCCTTCCTGGAGCACAATCGACCTGGTCACGTAGAGTGCCGGGAGCGGTTGGAGGCGGCCATGCGGGTGCTCAGCCAGGAGGGAATGCTGGAGAGGATGGTCGCGGTCCAGCCGACACCAGTGCCCATGGAGCACCTGCTCGCGGTGCATCACGAGGATTACGTGAAGCACGCAGCCGAGGTCGCGGAGAGGGGAGGCGGCAACCTCGACCCTGACACGTACCTCAACCACCGTTCCTACGAAGTCGCCTTGCTCGCCGCCGGGGGCATGCTCAACCTCGTGGATGCTATCCTGGAGGGTCGGGCAGACAACGGCTTTGCCCTGGTGCGGCCGCCCGGTCATCACGCGTTGCCCGGCCGTGGTATGGGGTTTTGCCTCTTCAACAACATCGCTGTAGCCGCGAAGTACGCACTGAAGCACAAAGGGCTCTCCCGCATCCTCATCGTGGATTTCGACCTGCACCACGGCAACGGCACGCAAGACGTGTTCTACTCCACCGACCAGGTTTTGTATTTCTCTACTCACCAGTACCCTTACTACCCGGGTACCGGTCATTGGTCGGAGATCGGTGAGGGTCAAGGAGAAGGTTTCACCGCCAACTTTCCCCTACCGGCAGGCGTGGGAGACGAGGGCTACGAGCAGATCTTCGACGAGATGCTTTATCCCCTCGCAGAGAGGTACAGCCCTGAGCTCATTCTGGCCTCCGCCGGGTACGACGCTCACTGGGCAGACCCACTGGGGATGATGCAGCTCTCCACAACGGGGTATGGATACCTCAGCGGTGTGCTCAGGCAGATGGCGGAGGAGCTTTGCGGCGGTCGGCTGGCCTTCACCCTGGAGGGTGGATACGACCTGCAGGCCCTTTCCCACTCGATTGCCGCCACGATGCAGGCTCTCCTGGGAGAAGAGGTCGACGACCCGCTGGGTCCATCTCCTCATCCAGGTGTGCCCGTTGACGACCTGCTCGTCCACATCAAGGGCGTGCATCGCCTGGTGTAACCGCACACCTCCTTTCGCCAGATCTCCATGGATTTCCGCATTCTCTGGTCTAGGCCCAGATCCACCGCTGAAGTGGAACTTTCCGCCGATGTCGGTCTGACTCTACAAAGCCTCTGGAGCAACGTTGACAATGTCGGCGAAAGAGTGCATAATACTATTGGGTGAAACCCCGGCTCCTGAACGTTGGCGGAGGAAGAACCATGGC
Source organism: Anaerolineae bacterium (assembly GCA_034411995.1). Taxonomy (GTDB): domain Bacteria; phylum Chloroflexota; class Anaerolineae; order UBA7937; family B3-Chlor; genus JAUVXJ01. Next base: position 592,275 of record DAOUME010000026.1, read on the forward strand.
TGAGATAACACTGAGTAAGTACTGTGATCAAGCGAAGGAGCTCATCAGGACTGACTCATACAATCAGGCCATCGCCATCTGCCGTCACATCTTGAAGCACTACCCCCGGCACGTGAGAGCGTACCGCCTCCTTGGTGAGGCATGCCTGGAAAAGGGGGACTACGTAGAGGCAGCAAACCTCTTCAAGAGGGTCCTCGGCGCCGATATGGAGGACATGGTGGTCTACGTCGGCCTGGGCATCATCTTCGATGAGCAGGGCGCTCTGGAAGAGGCGATCTGGCAACTGGAGCGGGCTTTCGAGTTGAGCCCCGGGAACGCGGAAATCAGGAAGGAGTTGCAGAGACTCTACAGCGAACGCGACGGCACGACCCCGCCTAAGTTGAGACTCACACCAGCAGCCCTGGGCCGGCTCTACCTCAGGGAGGAACTATACCAGAGGGCGATCGACGAGTTCAGGGATGTGCTGAATGAGGATCCCGAGCGCGCCGATATTCAGGTCGCGCTGGCGCAGGCGCTGTGGTGGACCGGTCAGAAACAAGAAGCGGCCGCTGTCTGCGAGGCCCTGCTCGAGCAGTACCCCAATTGCCTGAAGGCAAACCTCATCCTGGGCGAGATCCTCCTCAACGGCAACCGCGAAGAAGAAGGCCAGGCGTTGCTCGAAACCGCCCAGGCTCTGGACCCGGAGAACTCCGTGGCCGAGTCACTGTTCCGGGACAAGTCGCCGCTCCCCGCGGAAGCCGCCTCGGTTCCCCGACTGGACGACAGACACCTTGAGCAGGAAGTCCAGGAATTGACAGCGGAGACACCCTCCCCTCACGGACGCTCAGAGCCAGGAGCTGGGCCGCCGTCGTATCGTTCACCAGAAGCATCTGAGGAAGCGATGCCCGACTGGCTCAGGAGACTGCAAGAGGAGGAAAGGGAATTTGCAGAGGGGCACATGGCGTCGGCTCCCGATGCACAGGCCATGCCCGATTGGCTTCAGCAGTTGGCAGAGGAGAGAGCTAGCGGGGCGGTCGAGGACACGGAACCAGGTGATCTCAGCCCGGACGCTGAGCAGACAGGCCCAGATGAAGGCCCAGAGATGACACTTCCTGGCAAACCGATTTCGCTTGAGCCCACCGCGTCACGGGGTGAAGAGGTTGAGCGAGGTGTTCCTCCCGCAGAGGAACCTCCAGATTGGCTGAGCCAGTTGAAGGCGGAAGGACCCACAGAAGAGGAGAGCGCGCCTCTTCCGCAAGCCACAGAAGGTGAGCCTCCAGACTGGCTTGCCACACTCCATGCAGGACCGACGGAGGATGAGGGCGCACCTGAACCTGAGGGGGAGGTACCCTCCTGGCTGCTGGATCTGAGGCACGAGGCTGCCGATTCGGAGGGCGGGACTGACGAGGGCATAGTGCGGGACTGGGGAGCCCGTCCCGCGGACGAGGAACCAGAGGAGAGTCTGGAAGCGAAGACAGGTGCCATGGACGAGGAGTCCGGGCCTGCGGGCGACGATGCGGAAGAGCATCCCCGCGCAACAGAAGAGACGGAGATCAGCCCGGAGACCATGGAGCGCCTTCGGGAGACCATGCCTGACGAATCTGACTCTATCGAAGACATCATGGACTGGATGGAGAAGTCGAAGGCCTTGCTGGCAGACGAAGGCGTCCCGGAGAGGGAGATGGAGCAGAGGGTCGAAGGTCTGACCCAGAGTCGAGAAGAGGACGAGATACCCACCTGGCTGCGCGACTTGAGGCCAGAAACCACAACGGGTGAAGAGCTCAGGCCGATGGGCGATGAAACAGAGGCTCATGCGGAAGAAAGGGCGGTGCCCACCCCCGAAGAGGAGATACCAACCTGGCTGCGGGATTTGAGGCCCAGCGCCGCGGAAGAGGGCGCGCCCGCCGCCGAGGAAGGCTGGGAAGCAGCCGCTGGCGACGAGACCGCGAGCGTTGAGCAAGAGACGACGGTTTGGGAGGAGGAGTTTGAAGCCACTGTGGAGGAGACTCCCGGTCCTTTGCCGGAGCCAGAGGAACCCGGCGAGGAGACTCCCGCACCCCGGATGGAGGAGGATGAACCATCCTGGCTACGCCGCATACGAGAGGAAGCGGCTGAAGTAGTAGCGCCATTCCCTTCTGAGGAGGCAGAGGAGCTGCCGCGCCAGCCTGCCCCGCCTGAGGCAGCGGCGGATGAGGTACCTACCTGGCTTCGTGAACTGCGCGCGGAGGCGGCTGTCGAGCAGGCTGCCGGGCCTGAGGAACAGGAAACAGGCGCCGAAGATTCGGGCACGCCTGCAGCCCAAGAAGAGGAAATGCCATCCTGGCTCCGCCAACTGCGCACCGAAGTGGCCCAGCAGGAGGCAGTTCCCCCAGTCGAGGCACCCGAGCCCACAATTGGCGAAGCGCAACCAACCCCATCTGAAGAAGATGAAATGCCGTCCTGGCTTCGCCAACTCCGGGCCGAGGCTTCCACGACGGCACCCACGCTCCCGGCAGAGGAGCCTGAGATCCCCGGAGAAGAACCCCCGCCCCACGTGGTGGAAGCGGAGCTGCCGTCTTGGTTACAGGAGTTGAGGGCCGAAGTAGCTGGGGAAGTCCCCGAGGCTACCGCCGAAGCGATCGAACCTCACATCGAGGAGGAAGCACCCACGCCCATGGAGCCCGAGGAGATGCCCTCCTGGCTTCAGGAACTGCGCGCCGAGGCAGAAGTGTCAGAAGAGTTCACGCCGCGCCGGTCTGAGGCGCCCATGGAGGAGCTACCGGTGGGAGCCCCGGAGGAGGCGGAAGTCCCGTCATGGCTGCGCGAACTGAGGGCGCAAGCAGAAGAGGGACAGACAGATATCCTCCGGGAGACGGCGGAAGCGGCCGCTGAGGAAGTGCCACTGCCGCCCCTCGAAGCCGAGGAGCTTCCATCCTGGCTCCGAGAACTTCGCGCGGAGGCAGCCCCCCAAGGACCATCCCCCGCGTTCGGCGAAGACGAGGCGACGATCGAGGAGTTGACCGCTGAGGAGCCCGAGGCCTGGCCCGAGGAGGAACGCGAGCCCCTGCCCGAGGCATACGAACCCGCAGAGGTAGTCCGCGATGAAAGGCCAGCCCCTCCAGAGATCGCCAGACAGGCCGAGGAAGCCGGTGCCGCGCCACGCCGTGACCAGCCTCCGGCACCCGGATCGGCCCCAGATGATTATCACGAGTACCTGGAAGCCAATCCCCGAGACCACAGCGTCCGCCTGGCCCTCGCCCGAGCCTATTCGCAAAAGGGAGACCTGGACCGCGCGGCAGAGCAGTACGAAGTGTTGCTCTCCTACGGCAGCATGGTGGAGGAAGTCAAGGACGACCTGAAAGCCGCTGCGGAGGGCGCTCCAGACCACTTGCCCACCCACGAACTGCTCGCGGATGCCTACATGAGAAGCGGTGACTTGCAGAAGGCGCTGGATAAGTACCGCTGGCTGCGACTCACCTTGACACGCTGACACCGAACACAATAGAACAACGCGAACTCGTCGGCTGTTGAAGGCGTGCGGCCAGGCTGCACGCCTTCAGAATGTAGCGCCAAAGTAGGGAAAGGACTCGTGCCATGAGATCGGACTTGGTGGAAAGAACTCTCGTGCTCATCAAACCCGACGGTGTGAAAAGAGGGATTGTGGGCAGAGTGCTCACCAGGTTTGAGGAAGTGGGCCTCAAGATCATAGGCTTGAAGCTGATCCAGGTGACCAGGGAACACGCGGAAAACCACTATCCCAACACTGCCGAATGGATCACGGGTATGGGCGAGAAGACCCTCCAGACCTATCGGGACCAGGGTAAGGATCCCCTCGTCGAGATTGGAACTGACGACCCGATGGAGATAGGCAACATGATCAAGAACTGGAACGTAGACTACCTCACCTCCGGTCCTCTGGTCGCCCTGGTCCTGGAAGGCGCCCATGCCATAAGCGTAGTCCGAAAGATGTGCGGCTTTACCCTACCCGCCTTCGCGGAACCGGGCACCATCAGGGGAGACTTTTCGATCACCTCGCCCATCATCGCCAATGAGCTGAAGAGCGCCGTCAGGAACATCGTGCACGCCTCCAGCGACCAGGAAGAGGCCAGCTACGAGATCAACTACTGGTTCTCAGAAGAGGAGCTCAGCGTTTACGAGAGTGCCGCAGAACGCGTGATGTTCTAGCAAGAGGCGACCAGTTGGCAGAGGAACGGCGTCTCGTTTCCATCGTCGTCCTGACGGGGGCGGGTATCTCTGCGGAGAGTGGCGTGTCCACCTTTCGCGGCGAAGACGGGCTCTGGCGCCAGTATCGCGCTGAGGACCTGGCCACCCCTCAGGCCTTCGAAAGAAATCCAGACCTGGTCTGGGAATGGTACGATTGGCGACGTGGCCTGATCGCAGGATGCGAGCCGAACGCTGCGCACCGTGCGCTGGCCGAGATGGAGAGCGAGTGTGGAGACTTCACCCTCATCACGCAGAATGTGGATGATCTCCACCAGCGGGCGGGCAGCAGTCGTATGCTGCGACTCCACGGAAGCATCTGGCAGGTGCGGTGCACGGCAGAGAACATCGTCACCGAGAATCACGACGTGCCACTTAGCCAGATGCCGCCCAGGTGTTCGTGCGGGGCCTTGCTCAGGCCTCACGTGGTATGGTTTGGAGAGTCGTTGGACGCAGCGGTGTTGCAGCAGGCGTATGCTGCGGCTGAGGCCTGTGATCTGATGCTGGTGGTGGGCACCTCTGCGGTGGTGCACCCGGCTGCCTCTCTGCCAGCCATCGCCAAACACAGAGGAGCACGGTTGATCGAACTCAACCTCGAGAGAACGCCCCTCTCCCCCTATGCCGACGAGGTCGTCCTGGGGCCGGCTGCAGAGGAACTGCCCAAGCTGTGGCACAGGCTGCGAAAGGCCATCTAGCCTTCACCTTCTCCTGATACCTCATTGGATCCTCACTACCAGTGCAGCATCGCCCCAAAGCTCCTCCAGACCATAGTAGTCCCTCTGGGCCGGGAGCAAGACGTGCACAATCAGCGCGCCATAGTCCAGCACCATCCAGCCAGAACCCATTGAGCCCTCGACCTGCAACGCCCTGAAACCAGCAGCCTTGCCTTTCTCCTGAACGTCGTCCACGATCGCCTTGAGCTGCCGCTCGGTGTCTGCGCTGCAGATGATGAAGTAGTCAGCCAGCAGTGAGACCGACTGCACATCGAGGAGCATAATGTCCGAGCCCTTCTTGTCCGTAATGACATCCACCAGCTCTCTCGCGAATTCTCCGGTGTCCAGATCAGTCTCCTTCTCGGCTGCCACCGATCCATCTCAGGCCCCGGGCCCTCGGGGCCCCGACGGACGCAACACCACTCATGGTCGCGCTTCGAGGACGACCTTCACCACTCGTTCCTCTCCATCTCGAACTACGCCGACGGCTATCTCCTGATCGACCTCAGTCTTCATCACGATGTACGACAGCAGATCCTCGAACTGCCGTATGCTCTGCCCATCAATGCTCACGATGATGTCCCCTCCCTGGCTGACAAGCCGACCCTGGACGGAGATCTCCTTCGAACCGCCCCGGATACCCGCCTTCTCGGCGGGGCCGTTGGCTGTGACCTCAGACACCAGCACCCCACTGTCGACCGGCAAGTCCATCGCCTCCACGAGAAGCGGAGTGATGGTTATGCCGGTGATACCCAGACGCGGGTGGTCGTAGTGCCCTTCGGAGATCAGACTCGGCACGACACGCTTGACCAGGTTCACCGGCACCGCGAAGCCGACACCGGTGTTGCCTCCCGTGGTGGTGCTGATCGCGGTGTTGACACCAATCACCAGCCCATCGGCGTTCAACAGAGGGCCACCAGAGTTGCCTGGGTTGATGGCAGCATCTGTTTGAATGACCTCGGGTATGGCGAACAGGCTCTCAGCAGGAAGCGTTCGGCCCAGGGCGCTGATGACACCTGTGGTTAGCGTGCCCTCCAACCCGAAGGGGTTCCCGATCGCGATGGCTCGCTGCCCCACTCTCAGCCCGTCCGAGTCACCCAGTTCCACCGGGTGGAGGAGCTGCGGCGGAAGATCCACGTCAATGACCGCCAGGTCACTGTCGGGATCGGTGCCCAGCACCCGGGCCTGCACGATGACCCCATCGTAGAGAGTGACCTGAACCTCATCGGCCCCTTCCACCACGTGGTTATTGGTGACGATGCGGCCCTCTTTGTCGATGATGAAACCAGAGCCCTCGCCTTCGGGGAACAAGTCACCGCCGACGCCCGGCCCACCTTCTACCAGTATCTCGATATTCACCACCGCCGGGTTCACGCGCTCGTAGATGTTGATGAGCAGGCGATCCTCGGCCGAGGCCTCGTCGACGACCGATTGCGGCAGAGCTGTAGGTGTCACCACCACTATGACCGGTGTAGGCGTGCGGCTGGGCTCAGGTTCGTCGAGGGGAAGACTCACCCCCGCAGGAACGGATGCACAAGAGAGCGCCGTGATCATCAGCAACACAGAGGAAAGGACCGGCGGCCACAGTCGCCATCGCCAACCAGAGGCCGGTCCTGAGACTTGGGCAAAATGCGCCAATGTTCGCACCTCCTGGATTTTGCCAATACACCGTCTCGTTTCATTCTAACTGCCCCGCGAGCCAAAGTCAAACGTTACTTCGAGGAGCGCACCTGCACTGCACAGTTTAGGGCTAGAAGGGCGCTCGGCGCTTGACAAGACATTGCAATCGAGTTATAATATATTTCGCAATTGGCTAATTTTCTATGAGTTTATCAAAGTCCTCGATGGCGAGGTGGCATCTCCGTGCCTCGTTGTCAGTACCAGAGACTGGGAGAAGGACCATGGCACCACTGGTACGGACCGATCAGGACGACTTCCGTTCGATGATTGTGTTTCGAACCTCCAGCATCTACGAAATGATGCTCAGTCTGGGAGCCCTTCATAGCCCCAACCCGCGGCACGAGCGCTGGGCACGGCAACTCCGGACCCAACTTCCGGGAGACCTCCTACAGGATGTGGACTTCCTCTACAGCAGGTTCGAGAACGGCATGCTACTCCTGGAACTGGCCGTAGATTATCCTGACCACCACGACGTATCGGGCTTCCTCGCCTATGTAGAGGCGATGACCATCCCTCAGTTCCTGTTCTACGTTCTGGGGCGCCTTGCCCCGCCCGAACAGATGGCCAGACTGGTGCCCAACGTAGAATCACTGCTCTCCCTGATCCCTGACGCCTTCCCGGAAGGGTCGACGAAGACCGAGAGCAGGTTTCGAACAGAGGGGTTCCTGGAACTGGTGGCTGAGCCGGAGGCCTACAAGGCACGGATGCTGAGACTGTGGAAGCGTTACTGGGAGAGCTACTTCGCAGAGCAGCTCGATCGCTACACCGATCTATGGGAAGAGAGCATCAAGGAGAAATCCAGAGCTCTGGCCGAGCAGGATGCTGAGGAATTCGTGAAGCGGCTCTCCAACCATTCCCGACTACCCGACCAGATACCGGCGGGATACACCACCGGAGAGATCGTGCTCGTGCCCTCGTACTATGCGCGTCATACGCTGATGTTCTATGGCTACGGTTCCGTAACGCTGATCTACGACTGCCAACTGACGGAACAGCTCCGAGGCCAGCTAGAGATCCTTGAGGATGAGATTTCGGCCACGGCCAAGGCGGTGGGAGACAAGACGCGCTTGAAGCTGCTTCGCCTGATAGTGAACAACCCGAATCTGTATGGGCGCGAACTGGCCAAGCATTGCGAGGTCTCGCAGCCCTCTGTGTCGAGACACCTGCGCATTCTGCGAGAGGCCGGCCTTCTAGCCGAAAGGCCGGTGGGCAACCACATCACCTACGAGGTTCATCGCGAGCGGATAGAGGGTCTGGCCCCGCAGTTGACATCCTACCTCTACGGGGAGGAGTGAGTCTTGTTTTCCGGACTGCGTCATCACCTCTCAGCATACTCCAGCCAGTTCTGGATCCTGTTCATCGGCCAGCTCGTAAGTGCGGTTGGCATGAGCATCATATGGCCCTTCATGACCATCTACGTTCGCGAAAGGTTGAACGTCAGCCTGACGGTCGTCGGCCTCGTCCTGGGCGCCAACTCCATGGCAGGCCTGCTCTCTCAGCTCGTCGGCGGGCCAGCGGTGGATCGCTTCGGACGCAAGATAGCCATGATCATCAGTCTGGGAGCGCGCGCGGTCCTCATGCTGGGCCTTGGCCTGGCGGACTCCCTGTCCTCGTTTTCTGTGCTCATCCTGCTCTCCGGTTTCTTCGGCTCGTTGTTCAGCCCCGCCCTGAACTCCATGGTGGCCGACATCGTCGAGCCAGAGAAAAGGACGGAAGCCTACGCCCTGATGAGAATGGTGGCCAACCTGGGCATTGCCATCGGACCAGCCATTGGTGGCTTCATCGCCACGCGCTCATACCTGATCTCATTCCTGTCCGCTGCTGTGGCCTCAGCGATCTACTTCTTCATCACTCTCGTCTTCATCAAAGAGACCAGGCCCGAGCTTGCGGCTGAAGATAGCGAATCTGCCCGGGCCGCGTCCGGATACGGGCCGGTAATGCGCGATTTCCCCTTCGTCCTGTTCTGTGTCTCCTATGCGATCATGGGTATCGCCTACGCCCAGATGATGACTATCTTCCCCGTCTACATCAAGGACCAGTACCTGGTTCCCGAGAGCCAGTTTGGCCTGATCATGGCCACCAACGCGGTCATGGTAGTTCTCTTCCAGTACCCGGTGACCCGTAGCCTGCGACGCCTGGCACTGAGGCCTACCCTGACCCTGGGAGCTCTCTTTGTGTCCCTGGGACTGGGTATCGTCGCCTTCTCCACCACCTTTTCCATGTTCCTGCTCAGTATGGTGGTGGTCACCATCGGTGAGCTGATCTTCGCTCCCTCCTCCGTCGCTTTCGTGGCGGACCTGGCTCCCGAGACCATGCGCGGGCGGTACATGGGGATCTTCGGTATGGGCTTCGGCCTCGCCTTCGGGGTGGCGCCCGCGATTGGGGGCCTGATCAATGACCACATGGGCCCTGTGTTCATCTGGCGCATCATGGCCGCGGTGGCACTGCTGTCTGCCATCGCGTTTCTGACCATCGGAGGACGCACCGCCCGGGAAAGTGCCACCATCAAGCCCACCTCCGGCTCGACCATGACCGCCCAGCGGGCCAATATCCCGTCGTCCAGTAGCGAGGAATGATGCGTTGAGGAAAAACGTCGTCGAAGTGAGGGCCTATGAACGCGATAGAAGTGCGTGACCTGCGTCGAGTCTTCCGAGCCACCATCGGCACCATTCGCCGCAGAACCAAGGAGGTGGTCGCCGTAGATGGCATCTCCTTCGACGTCCGCGAAGGGGAGCTATTCGGCCTGCTGGGCCCGAACGGGGCCGGCAAAACCACCACCGTCAAGATGCTGACCACGCTCCTCATCCCTTCGGGCGGAACAGCCACCATATTGGGGCACGACGTAGTCCGGGGAGCGGAGTCCATCAGGCCGCGGATCGGCTTCATCTTCGGCGGAGAACGTGGGCTGTACTGGCGGCTCTCGGCCAAGGACAACCTGCGCTACTTCGCCGATCTCTACCACATGGAGCCGGACATCGCCAGGCAACGGCTGCCGGAGCTCCTGGAACTGGTCGGGCTCACCGGCCGTGAGAATGAGAAGGTGGAGGGCTACTCTCGGGGGATGCGTCAGCGCCTGCACGTGGCGCGCTGCCTTCTCCACGATCCTCAGGTCCTCTTCCTCGACGAACCCACCATGGGTTTGGACCCGGTCGGGGCCAGGGAACTCAGACAGGTCATCAAGAACCTGGTGAGTCAGGAGAAGACGGTCTTTCTTACCACACACTACATGTTCGAGGCTGACGCCCTCTGCGAGCGAGTGGCCGTCATCAACCATGGCCAGATCATCGCCCTGGATTCCCCCGAGGGGCTGAAGGGGCACGTAGAGGACCTCTCCGTCATCGAGGTGGAAGTCTTCGGCATCGCTTCCACGATGGTGGAGGCGCTGCGCCGGATGGCGGACGTAGACACCGTCTCGGTGGAAGACCGGGATCAGAAACAGTCGCTGCGCATACACTCCCACCTGGGGTCGGCGATCGTGCCCCAGATCATGCAACGGCTGGATGGCAATGGGGCCAGGGTAGGCAGAGTCACGGTGCGCGAGCCCACGCTGGAGGACGCCTACGTCCGGCTCGTAGGAGGAGAGATATGATCGCCAACCTGCGGGTCATCCGCACCACCTTCGAACTGGACCTGAAACAGCAGGCTGTGGACCTGTTCATGATCTTCGGCGTGGTCATACAGCCCTTGCTCATCGCCATCATGGCTATCTACATGCTGCTGGAGCGCGACGTCTCGCGGGGTATCTACGTCGTGGTGGGCAGCGGCATGACCGGACTGTGGACCAGCCTGCTGTTCCGAGGCACTTTCAACATCAACGCCGAGCGGTTCATGGGCACCCTGGAGGGGATTGTGGCCAGTCCCTCGGCCCTGGCGACGGTGGTCATCGGCAAGACGCTGGCCAGCGTCACTCTCTCCTTGCTCTCCATGATCTTCAGCTACGGATTGGCCTCCCTGGTCTTCCGCTTCCCGCTGACCGTGGCCCAGCCGGTGCCCTTCCTGCTCTCGCTACTGGTCACGGTGCTGGCCTTCATCTCCTTTGGGCTACTCATCTCGCCTCTGATGGCGGTCAACCTGTCCCTGTCCGGCTGGGTGAACGCGCTGGAGTACCCCATGTATATCCTGGGAGGCTTTCTCTTTCCCATCCTGCTGCTGCCCGGCTGGAGCAACCCCCTGAGCTACGTGCTGGCTCCCTACTGGGCAGCCAGAGTGCTCCATGACACCAGCAGCGGCGTAGCCACTCCTGCGGACATACTGTTGAGCTGGGCCATGATGCTTCTGCTGGGGGGCATCTACATCGCTGCATCTTACAGGCTCTTTAAGGTTGTGCTTCATCGCGCCCGTGTGGATGCAACGCTGAGCCTGATGTAAGGGGGTGATCCACACGAAGAAGCTGAGCAACTCCATCCGCATCTTTCTGGGAGGAGCGGTGCTATCCTACAAGGCCCTTTTCAGATGGTTCAGGCTGGAACCATACCTGGCCACCAAGATCATCGCCCCCCTCAACCAGATCCTGTTCTTCACCCTTCTGGGAAGCTTCGCCACGGGTCGTGACACGGCCAGTTTCTACGCCATCGGCAACGCCATACAGTTGACCGCCATGAGCGGTATCTATGGCGTAACCATGAGCATCGGCGGGGAACGAAACGAGGGGACACTGATCTACCTCTTCGGCAGCCCCGCCAACCGCCTGCTCACCTTCCTGGGCAGGGCCCTGGTTCACATCGTGGACGGCATGCTGGGGGTGATCGTTGGGCTGACCTGGGCGGGGCTGCTCCTTGGTGTCGACTACTCCCAGGCTGACCTGCCGGCTCTGGGCCTGACCATCTTCATCACCACCGTTAGCACCTCTGGGCTCGGCCTGCTGATGGGCTGTCTGAGCCTGGTCACAGTCAACGTGATGTTCATCAACAACACCATCTACTTCCTGCTGCTCGTCTTTAGCGGCGCCAACGTGCCCTTGGCCAGATTCCCTGCCTGGATTCAACAGGCGGCCCATCTCCTCCCCTTGACGCGTGGTATTCAGGCCGCCCGCCTGATCATCTCCGGGTCCACCTTCGTTGACGTAGCACCTTTGCTGGCTGGCGAGGCTCTCGTCGGCGTGGTGTACGTCCTTGTAGGCTACGTTCTCTTCAGTTGGTTCGAGGTCACAGCCAAGAGGCGAGGCACCCTGGAGGCGTACTAGCACCCCCAGACCAGTCCGCAACCGTCGCCTCCATCTCCGCCTGTCGCCCGGAACGGGCCTGCTCACCGCTAACCCTACCCCGTCCGCTGCCGCACACGCGCCGGACTCGACGGGATGGAGCGCAGTATCTACACTGTGCGGCGCACGCTGGAGGCCGTAACCGCGTCACACCATGCCAGTTACTCGCCTCGCTCAGCGCCACCCAGTTCCAGAACGGGCGGGCAAGAACAGCCACCGGGGGCCAAAATGGCCGCAGCACGGGCCGTAACCCGTGCCGCGGCTGTGTAAGGAGAAGGAAGAATGTTCACACACCACGTTACCGCAGGTACTGGAAGCCTGCCTGCGCTGCTACCATAGAGCGGAGCTACGCCAGATCACTCCTGCTCCAGAGCTTCACGGGAGCGGCGTAGATCGAAGACACTATGGCTCCGTATCCCCGCCTGGAGGTCAGCTCCTCCATGTCCACGACCTTCACGTCCAGGCCGTAGCAGGACCCGTCGGCATCTGGGCAGAGCAGGGGGCGCACCCCCTCCCGCACTGCGTCCTCCAGAGACGCCACTATGGAGTCAAGCGCATGGTTCTTCCGGTCCACGGTGACGATCAGGTTGATGCTGCGATCGACCACCGAATGAGCGGTGTCCATGTAGAACGCACCCGTGGCGTACTCGGGTTCGTACGCGTACACGGACCGCACGGAAGTGTCGATCGAACCAAGGTACTCTCCGATCTCTTTGGACAACCCGTACCTGATGTACCCACAGGCGGCGCAGTTGCCTCCTCCTACGGACCGGAGTACTTCCTCTCCGTCTGAGAGAGCAACCTTCTGAGCCGAGAAGGCCAGCGCACTCTGCAGCATGTCTTGGATGGCGGTGTCGTTGATAGTGACCGTACCCATGTTACCTCCTTCACGTTGCGTGGTTGGGCTCACGTCGAGCGCCTGCATTTCGTCCTCCCTTCTCTGTTGGTCTCCTGCGGACAGATCATCCACTAGTGGCCCCACTTCTCGCTCACAATCGGCCCGGGACTAGCTCCCGTGCCCGTTCTCCCACCAGGGCAGAGGTCTCTCATAGCCCACCAACTTCAGCCCGGTAATAGCCGCAGTATTCACATCCAGTGCTCTCAAGTCTTCCTCGCTCAGCTCCTTCACGTCTGAGTGTCCCGACAGCATAGTCAGGATCTTGAGCTCTTCGGCTGAAGCGTTGATGAAGTTGGCCAGGCGTTGTCCGATCTCCTCGGGGACCAGACGCTCCCTCAACCTGGGGTCCTGAGAGGTGATGCCATAAGGGCAATTGCCCTGATGACAGGCCATACAGCCTCGGCAGCCCATCGCTATTTCGGCGGCCGATCCAAAGCCCACGCCGTCAGCACCCATGGCCATGGCCTTGTAGGCGTCGAGCCCTCCCCTGATCCCACCCAGGGCGAAGAGCTTGACCCGGCGATGCAGCCCCAGATCCCTAAGAGCCCTCGCCGCGGGCCCGATCAGAGCGATGGTGGGTATGCCAACACCCTGGGTGACCACCTCCGGAGAGCACCCGGTTCCCCCCACCAGCCCATCAATGGAGATAGCATCCACGCCCGCCAGCGCCGCCGCCCTGACGTCGTCGTATGGCCGGCTGGGGCCCAGCTTCATCAGGATGGGCTTCTGGTAGTTGGTGATGTCCCTGAGGAACTCGACTTGCTTCTTGACGTCTTCAGGCTCCAAGACGTCGTAGTAGCGGCAAGGTGAGAGAGCATCACTGCCCACCGGGATGCCGCGGATAGCGGCCACGTCCTCCGTCACCTTGTCCCCCAGCAGGTGCCCGCCCATTCCAGGTTTCGCACCCTGCCCTATCTTGACCTCTACCCCGTCGCCAGCGTTCACGTAGTCGGCTGACACGCCCCACCGCCCTGTCGACCACTGGACTACCAGGTAGCCCCCTGGCTCCCAGACCTTCCTCTTTCTATCCGGCATCTCGTAGCCGTTGGCATAGTAGGGCTCTTCCTCCACCACGCCGCCCTCGCCGGTGTTGGTGATGATGCCGGTCCGGGCGGCTGCGATAGCCAGGGCTAGCTTGGCCTCTCTCGACAGAGCACCGTAAGACATGGCCGGGAAGATGAAAGGATACCGCAGCCTGATCGGCTTCTCGCAGGTATCCTCGCCGATCACCACCTCCATGTTGCACTCTTCGCGGTACTTGTCCCTGGGTGCCGGGGATGCCAGTTGCGAGGGCACGACGACGATACCGTCGAAGTGGGGCGTAGGACCCCCCATCGTCCCAAAGCCCCTTAGTCCGTAGCTGCCGGTCAAGGCCTTGTGGTGGATCTCCTCCACAGTGCCCAGAGTCCAGGGGTATCTGGATACCAGCTCCGACTCAGCCGGGTTGATGCGAATGGCGTTCTCAGGACAGAACTCCGCGCACAGCCGGCACCCCACACAGGCGTTGTAGTTTTGTACGGTGACCTCGTGGTCTCCATTCAGGCTATACACTCCGTACGGACATATCTCCACGCACGTGGCGCACTTGCCAGGCATCCGGGCATTGATGCACTTGTCTGCGTGTAGCGTAACACAAAAAGCACCCACTGTTGCCATGATGCTGCCTCCTAGTGAGAGTAGAACGGTTTGTCTGACACGGGAGTGACCTTGCGGAAGGTCTTGGCATCTGCCTCGACTCCATAGTCCTTTAGCAAGGTCTCCAGCTTCCGGACGTCGTCAGCATTCACGTCTCCCGCCGCGCAGTTGTGACCCAGGCTGGCCCACTCGCCGCCGACGTAGATGCTGCCCCTGATCAGATAGTTGCCCAGGTTGCGCCCGGCATCGCCCCCGATGACCACCTCGCCTCCCACCATATAGGTGGCTGCCTCGTCGCCCACGTCACCACCCACCACTATGGTAGCTCCCTTGTTCATGGTCGCCGTGAAGTCCCCGGCATCGCCCTTGATGACCACGGCGCCCCCATAGCAGTACTGAGCAGCGCCGTACTCCGCGTTTCCCTCCACGATCACCGTTCCGGCCGTCATGTTGTCGGCAACGTATTTGCCGGCATCCCCTGCAACCTTGATCAGGGCACCGCTATTGACCACACCCAGGTAGTCTCCGGTGTGGCCCTCTATACTGATCTCTCCACCCTTCAGGCCACCGCACAACCCATGAAGATGACTTGCGTTCTTGACGACCACCGAGTCCTTCGCGAGCCGGGCCTTCAACTCCTTGCTCGCTGCTCTCAGGTCCTTTCCCTTAGCATCCAGAACATAGGGCGCATGCGCCATGACTTGTACCCTCCTCTACACACTGAGCCGCGCTCTCCACCTCGTACAGCCGGACGAACTCGTTCCTCACCTCAGCTCTCTTCTGTGGCTCTCTCAAGGCATCCAACATCATCAACATCAGGTCATCGAAGGCCTGGGCCCTATCCCGGCGCTCCTTCTCCTCCCTGGCTGCCCTCAACGCCTTCTCGTCGACCTCCTCTGCGACCTCCAGCAGCTCCAGGCCGACCGCGTTACGCAAGCACTCCTCACCCGTCTCCGTTCTGACGATGACAGTGCTGTATCCATCCCTGGCACCTACTCTGCCGACGGCGATATCCGCCGATTCTCCCAGATAGTCGTCGCAGACAGCACAGCCCGATCTCGTAAAGCCCTCTATCTTGGAAAGGGGAACTGACGTTGTCGACCCGTCCCAGAGGACGACCCTCATTTCCTTGGCCCGAGGTGAGACGTAGACACGCTTCACCTGACGCCCGCTCACGCCCAGCATCTCCTCCAGGAATCGGCGAACCTGCCCCGGATAATATGCACCGGTGCAGAAGACGGCGATGCGCAGGCGCACCGCTTCCTGGTATGGGCTGAGGCGGGCGTTCTCTGAAGCCCGGAGCGTCCTCAGGGCCTCACTGACGCAAGGGGTGCCCACCACGGCGACCTTGCTCAGCTTTTTCACGTACACCGCCTCGTTGAGGACGTCCAGCGTGGGGACCCACAAACCCTGCACGCCCAGGCTGTCCGCAAGCTCCTCCACCCTGGTCATCAGCCTGGCGCGGGGTTCGAGGGCCCACTCATCTACATCGTTGGCAATCACTCCGTCTATCGCCCCGGCAGACAGATTGGCGATCAAGAGAGCCCTGATCACATCCATTGGGTCGCCGCTCTCCACGGGGCCCTGGGCCCTGGCCGACACGGTGCGTATGGCCGGCAGTCGCTCCCACTCATGGAGTCGCGGACAGGTCTCCTCGCAGAACACCTGGCAGAAGGTGCAGGTGTCCAGGGGTATCTCTGTCAGGCCAATCCTCTTCTGTCTAACCTCCCTGGTGGGGTGCTTCGCCTCACCGTCCCAATGTAGCATCCCTTTGGAGCACGTAGACACGCAGAGCCCACAACCTGCACACCTGTCCAGGGCCCAGACCTCACGTTCCATCCGCTTCGACATTACTCGTCCTCCTTGGTCTCACCTCGTTCGCTGATGGCGCGGGCGAGACGGCCGTTTCTGTGGCATCGCCGGGTCCGCATCTCTCCTCGCCATCAGCGGATACCTGCGGAACCCAGGTACTCGATCTCGTCCGTGAACCGCTCTACCACCCCGGTGAACCGCTCAGCATCATCGGGCCTGAACCACTCCAGGCGCAGCCTCCTGGGATCGAAGCCCGCCCCCGTCAACATCGTGCGCAAACCCTCCACTCGCGCCTCGGCCCGCTCATTGCCCTCCACATAGTGGCACATCCCAGGGTCGCACGCGCCCAAGAGAACCCCATCAGCTCCGCGTAGGAATGCCCACAACACCAGATAGGGATCGAATCGAGCGGAGCAACCCAGTCCGATGATGCGCATCTGCGGCGGGTACTGACGACCTTCGGCCCCCGCTAGGTCGGCGGCAGCGTATCCACTCCACTCGCACATCAGGCCGATGGTGCGCAGCTCACCATCCGACCTGTGGGCCAGCGCGGCCTCGATCTGTGCGATTAGCTCCTTATCCGTGTAGGGCTCCACCGTGATCGCCTTCGCCGGGCACACTACCG
This sequence comes from Anaerolineae bacterium, assembly GCA_034411995.1. GTDB lineage: Bacteria > Chloroflexota > Anaerolineae > UBA7937 > B3-Chlor > JAUVXJ01. Next base: position 609,017 of record DAOUME010000026.1, read on the forward strand.
CGCAGTTGCCGCAGCCCTTACACAGCGATTCGTCTATACACGATACGTTCAGAGCACCATCCCTATCCGCCATGCTGATGGCCTGGAAGGGACACGATTCCACGCAAGTGCCACATCCGACACAGAGAGTTACGGCCACCCTGGCCGGCGCACCCTGGCTGACGAACCGCCCCTTCAACAGATGGCGCAGCGCCCTGGCCGCCGCTCTGTAACCCTGGAAGAGGCTCTCTTGTACACCTGAGGGATAGTGGGCGCTCCCACACACGAAAACCCCCTCCGGTACGTAGGTCCCCGGCCGGAGGCGGGTGTTAGGCTCAAGGAAAAAACCACGATCGTCTACGGGTATGCGCAACTTCCGCGCCAGCGCCTGCGCACCGTCCTGAGGCACTTGCGGCAGGGCAAGTACGACCAGATCGTGCGGCAGGCTCACCTGCTCCGCCCGCAGTTGATCGAAGACCTCCACAGCCTCACCCGTGATCCGAGGTGGTTGGCACCCATCAAACTTCACGAACCGGACGCCCAACTCCCTGGCTCTCTCAACCTCTCCTCGACCCAACCCAGCATCGAGATCGGTGAAACACAAAGAGACCTCGGTCGCCGGGTTCGCACGCTTGATCAGCAGGCAATTTTTCAATGCTGCCGCGGCAGAAGCGGTTGAGTAGCAGGCCTGGTCCGCGCCCTCCAGGATCATCACCACCTGATGGCTCTGGACGCACCCTTCCTCCAGAGCCTGCTCCAGCTCCAGTTGTGTGATCACATGGACGCCATCGCCGTCGGGCACGTCGGCCAATCTGGCTTCCTGGGCGCCTATGGCTACGATCACCGCACCCACGTCGAACCGAAGAGCCCGCCCATCTTGCTCGACTGCGACCCGATAGTCGCCCACCGAACCATCGACTTCGCGGAGAACGGCCCTCGTCAACACCTCGATATTGCTGTCCTGCCGCACCGCGCCGATCCTCTGCTCGATGAGTTCCTTCGCACTCTCACCTGTGGGGTAAAGAACGTGCAGTCTGGCGACCTGTCCGCCAAGCTCCTCTTCTCGTTCCACCAGCGTAACGTGGAAGCCGCCCCTCGCCACCGCCAGTGCCGCTGTGAGGCCAGCTATCCCGCCCCCGATGACCAGTACCGAGGGCGTCACCCCCACCTCCACTTCCCTCTGCGGTTGCAGGAGTGCGGCCTTGGCCACGCCCATCCTCACCAGATCCAGGGCCTTCCTCGTTGCGCTCGCTTTCTCCTCGACGTGCACATAGGCGCACTGCTCTCTGATGTTCACCATCTCGAACTGAGCACCGCTCAACCCTGTTCCCTCCAGGGCTGTCCTGAAGAGACGCTGGTGAGTCCGGGGGGTGCAGCCCGCCACCACGACCCGGTTCAGGCTGTGTTCGCTCACAGCCTCCTTGATGTCACCCAGACCAACCCTGGAACAACCGTAGGCCTCGCGCCGGGCCACGCACACTCCCGGCAGTCGCGCTGCTTGCTGCTCCAGCTCTTCAACATCGACGACGTCTGCGATCTTCTTGCCACAGTCGCAGATGAACACCCCGGTTCTGACCTCGCCATCACTACCCACTTCGAATGCTCCTTCAGAGGATCTTGGTCTACGGGTCAGGCTTCTCTGTCGCTCAGCGATTCCCCCAGGTCCGTCGCGAACTCAGGGGCCAGGTAATGGTCGCCACAGATCTTACAGGCCCGAGTCCTGAAATCGGTGTTCCACGCGTGGACCGACTTGCTGGCCAAGACGTCCTCCAGCTTGATGGCGCCGGTCGGGCAGATGAACACGCAAGTCGCACAACCCACGCACGAATTCGATCCAATCTCGAAAGGAGGGCTTACCTCTTTGCTGAACCCCCTGCTGACAAGGCTGATGGCGTTGGCCCCGACGATCTCCCGGCAAGCGCGCACGCACAAGGCGCAGAGGATGCAATCGTCGTCGCTCAGCCTCACCCGAGGCTCCTGAACGCCCATTTTTGCAGCCAACTCCTGTACGACCTTCGCGTGGGGAGCAGCCGCCAGTAGCAACTCCGCAGTCAAACGGCGCGAGCGCTGCACCATCTCAGAGTTCGTCTTGACTATCGCCCCTTCCTCAGCCGGGTAGACACAAGAGGCAACCAGGCCGGGCCCCCTCGGGGTCTCCAGCTCGACCACACAAAGGCGGCAACTGCCGTAAGGCTCGAGGGCCTCGTGGTAGCAGAGCGTAGGTATCTCGATGCCATACTCTCGCGCGGTTTCCAGTATGCTAGAGCCTTCTGCGGCCTTCACTTGTTGGCCATCGATGCTTAGAGTAATCACGGTCTGGCGCCTTTCTACTCCACGAGCACCGCTTCGAACTTGCACAGTTCGTAGCACGAGCCGCATTTTATGCACTTCTCCGGGTCGATGCTGTGGGCCTGCTTCTTGGCCCCGCTGATCGCCTCCGCCGGGCAATTCCGCAAGCAACGCCCGCATCCGGTGCACTTCTCTGAATCGATCGAATACTTGATGAGGGGCTTGCAGACGTGAGCCGGGCACCGCCTGTCCTCGATGTGCGCCTCGTACTCATCCCTGAAATACCTGATGGTCGAGAGCACAGGATTGGGAGCAGTCTGTCCGAGACCACAGAGAGACGATCCCTTTATCTGCGCTCCAAGCTCTTCCAGGTACTCGATGTCTCCCGCTCGACCCTCTCCCCGTGTGATCCTGGTCAGCACCTCCAGCATGGCCCTCGTTCCCAGGCGACAGGGTACGCACTTCCCGCAAGACTCTTGCTGGACGAAATCCATGAAGAATCGCGCGAACTCCACCATGCAGGTATCTTCGTCACAGACCACCATGCCGCCGGAGCCCATGATGGCGCCCAGCGCCTGGAGGGACTCGTAATCGATGGGAACGTCAAAGTGCTCCCGAGGGACACAGCCGCCGGAGGGTCCGCCCAACTGGGCCGCCTTGCACTCCTTGCCACCGGGAATGCCGCCGCCGATGTCGTAGATGATCTCCGACAAGGTGGCGCCCATAGGTACCTCGACCAGGCCGGTGTTGTTGATGTTGCCCACCACAGAGAAGATCTTGGTCCCTTTACTCTTCTCGGTGCCTATTCCCGCGTACCACTCTCCGCCCCGGTTGATGACGATGGGCACATTGGCCCAGGTCTCCACATTGTTGATATTGGTCGGTTTGCCCCATAGACCACTGACCGCCGGATACGGCGGCCTGGGCCTCGGCTCCCCTATTCTGTCCTCAATGGAGGCCATCAACGCGGTCTCCTCACCACAGACGAAGGCGCCACTCCCCGGTCGTATGTGGATCGCGAAATCGTAGCCCGAGCCCAGGATATCCTCACCGAGGAAGCCATACTCCTCAGCCTGTGCTATGGCGATCCGCAGGTTCTCCACGGCCAGGGGATACTCGTTGCGGATGTAAACGTGCCCCTCTTGAGCTCCAATAGCGTAGGCACCGATGATCATGCCCTCCAGGACCCGGTGGGGATTCCCTTCCATGATGCTGCGGTCCATGTAGGCGCCTGGGTCTCCTTCGTCTGCGTTGCAGATGATATACTTGGTGTTTCCCTGGGCCTCTCGGCACAGTCTCCACTTCATGCCCGCAGGGAACCCCGCTCCTCCGCGTCCTCTGAGACCGGACTTAGTGACCTCATCGATCACCTCCTCGGGCTCCATCTGGTGCAGAACCCTGCTCAGTGCCGTGTATCCACCGAAGGTGAGATAGTCGTCAATGCTGGTGGGATCGATGTCACCATTCAGATCGAGTACGAGGCGCTGCTGCTTCTGATAGAAAGGTACGTCCCGCTCATGGACTATTTTCTTGCTCGTCGCAGGATCCGCGTAGGTGAGTCTATCGATCACTGCACCGTTGAGCACCGTCTCGGAAACGATCTCTGGTACGTCGTCAACGGTGACACTCTGATAGAAGATGCCGCTAGGCTTGAGAACGACCACAGGGCCCTTCTCGCAGAACCCATGACAGCCGGTGCTCACCACACCCACATCGTCGCCCAGGCCCCGGCCGTCAATCTCCTTTCGAAAGGCCTCGATGACCTTCATACTGCCGTATGCGCGGCAACCGGTACCGCAGCAGACCGACACCCGCGGCTTGTCTGGCTCTCGCCGTGCGACCAGCGATTCGGTGTACCTGGCCAGCTCCTCGGCAGTCTGTACCCTCTTCATGGGCTACGAACCCTCACCTTCAGTCATCATCTCACGGAGCAGCGCGTCTGACTTCGACGCGTTCATCTGACCAGAGTACGCGCCATCGACCACCACGATGGGTCCCAGCGCGCAAGCGCCAAGGCAGTTGACCGTCTCCAGAGTGAACTCGCCATCCTCCGTAGTCTCACCCGGCTGTATCCCCAGCCTGTCGGATATCCTCTCCAGGACCTTTCTGGACCCCCTGACGACACAGGCGGTGCCCAGGCAAACGTTGATGATGTGCCTGCCCTTGGGCTTGAGACTGAAGGCGTTATAGAAGGTCGCCACGCCATAGGTCTGGCTCAACGGCACCCCCATGCTCTCGCTGATCAAGATCAGAGCATCGCGGGGGAGATATCTGTAGCGGGCCTGTACCTCCTCCAGCACGCTCATCAGCGATCCGTTCTTTCCGTCTCTTTGTCCATCCAGCAGGTCTTCTATGTCAGTCGCGTGAAATACCGGTTGGAACTCCACCTCGCCCCTCCTTGCAGTCACGCCCTCCGAACGACATGGGTACGACGGGCGCACGATAATAGGGTCCACCGCCAGCGGCGCGTAGCACCACTATCATTCTAGCGGGCAAAGCGTGGAGTTCTCATAAAACCAAAGGGGGATAAATGAAAAACCCGTGAAAAATCACGGGTTTTTCGATCTACAAGGCCGCCAAGGGGGGCGCTATCTGATGTCTTCTAGGCGTCCTCGGGGCAAGAAAGCATGTAGCCCACTCCTGGGGAGGTGAGGATATAGCGGGGCTGAGACGGATCGTCCTCGATCTTGCGGCGCAGATGGCGCACATACACCCTGAGGTAGTCGATGTCGTCACGGTACTGAGGACCCCACACCTCTGAAAGCAGGTCCTCATGCAACATCACTCGGTTGGCATTCAGCGCCAGGTGCTGGAGCAGCTTGAACTCGGTTGGAGTAAGAGAGATTTCCTTGCTTCCCAGGCTAACCCTACGTCGGGCAAAGCTGATGGTAAGGTCGCCGCACGCCGCGTCAGCCGTGATCACACTCCCCTTGCCCGACGGTGCGGTTCGGCGCATCACCGCCTTCACGCGGGCGATGAGCTCCTTCGCGTTGAAAGGCTTGGTCAGATAGTCGTCAGCACCGACGTCGAAACCGTTCAGCATATCCACCTCGCGCGTCTTGGCCGTGAGCATGATGATGGGCACGGCCGAGAACTCCCGAACCCTCCTGCACACTTCGTAGCCATCCATGTTCCCAGGGAGCATGATGTCCAGCAGGACGAGGTCTGGCTGCTCGATGGCCAGCACCTCCAGGCCCTCCTTGCCATCGCTCGCGCTGAGCACGGCGTAGCCCACCGCCGTCAGGATCTCCCGAACTAGCCTGATAAGACGTGGTTCGTCATCGACCACGAGTATGGTCTGCTTCTTCACTTCACTTTCCGTCAGTTCGAGGTCGTGCCTTCCCCTGGTCCTCTTCTGAGGATGACGGGTAGGCTAGACCCAACCACGCAACCTGACCGCCTCCGCAACCCTGGCCACGGCCACCAGGTAGGCCGCAAGCCGGTTATGTACCTTCTTCGCTTCAGCCATCTGGTGCACGGCTTGGAAGGCAGCGGTCATCTTCTTGTCCAGGCGCTGGTGAACCTCCTCCAGCTCCCAGTAGTAGTTGTAGGCGTTCTGTACTCCCTCGAAGTAGGAGACCACCACTCCCCCGGCGTTGCACAGGAAATCGGGAATAACGTAGACGCCCTTCTCGTGGAGTATCTCGTCAGCCTCCGGCGTCGTTGGTCCGTTGGCGAGTTCGACCACGATCTTCGCCTTCACCCGATGAGCATTCTTCTCGGTGATGACATTCTCCAGCGCGGCGGGCACCAAGACATCCACGTCCAGCTCGAGAAGCTCCTCGTTGCTTATGGACTCGGTGCCACTTAGACCGACGCACGTGCCTGTCTCGTCCTTGTGCCCTTTGACCTCTTCGCATTCCAGCCCGCCATCGGACAGGATCCCGCCCCGGGAATCGCTCACACCGACGACCCTCAGCCCCAGCAACTCCTCTCCCAGCAATTGAGCATAGTACCCAGCGTTGCCATAACCCTGGATGGCAGCAGTGGCTCCCTTCAAGTTGATGCCGAGCGCCTTACCCGCCTCGCGCAGGCAGTACATTCCTCCCCTGGCCGTGGCGTCCATGCGTCCTGCGGATCCCCCCAGAGCCAGGGGTTTCCCTGTGATGACGCCAGGCTCATTGTGTCCCTGAAGGGCCGAGTACTCGTCCATCATCCAGGCCATGATCTGAGGATTGGTGTAGACGTCAGGCGCCGGGACATCTGAGTGAGGTCCGATGAGCCGCCCTACCTGTCGAATGTAGGCCCGACTGAGTCGCTCCAGTTCAGCCTCAGACATCTCCTTGGGGTTGCACACCACGCCACCCTTGCCGCCGCCCAGCGGTATGTCGACTACCGCCGTCTTCCAGGTCATCCAGGCCGCGAGCGCTCGGACCGTGTTGATGGTCTCCTCGGGGTGGAACCGGAGCCCACCCTTTGCGGGCCCACGAGCATCGTTATACTGGACCCTGAAGCCCTTGAAGACCCTCACGGAGCCATCGTCCATGCGCACCGGTAGGCTGACGTGCAACTCTCGCATCGGCTCCCGCAGGAAAGCATGCATCCCGGGATCGAGCCCCAGGATTTCCGCAGCTTCATCCAGCTGCCTCTGTGCGATTTCGAAGGGGTTACGTTTGTCCATGATTCTCCATTCTCCTTACATTTCTTTCTGACTGAAGCGTCAGTCTGCTTCTGGTATGGTCGAAGACTGCGGATAGGGCAGTGTGAAGTACATCGTGGTTCCCTTGCCTAGCTCGCTTTCTGCCCAGATCCTCCCTCCGTGGCTCTCCACTATGGTGCGGCACACCGGAAGGCCCAGTCCGGTCCCCCTCACCTTGTCTCCCAATGGCGACTTGACGCGGAAGAACTTCTCGAAGAGCCGGTTCAGGTGTTCAGGTGCGATTCCTACGCCATTGTCGGCCACGCTGACGATGACCTCTCCTGGTGCTACCTGCCCTCTGATGACCACCAGCCCTCCGTTAGGCGAGTACTTCACGGCGTTGTCGAGAAGATTGCGCAACACCTGCTCGATACGGCGGGGGTCGGCGTCGACGATGGGGAAGTCACTGGGAAAGCCGATCACAAAACGATGTCTTGCCGTACGACGAGTCATCTCACTCGTCAAGCTCTCTACGATGCGTGGTATCAAGGTTGGTTCCGTGGCCAGGGTCATCAGACCAGCATCGACAATAGACGATTCAAGCAAGTCTGAAATCATGGTCTGCAGGTCTCTGGCCTCCGCCTCTATGATCTGCAACTGCTTGACTCTGGATTCTTCGTCCCACTCGACATCCTCAAGCAACAGGGCTGATGCGTAGCCCCGGATAGAGGTAAGCGGCGTGCGCATGTCATGGGCCAACGCGGCAATCAGCCCCGATCTCAAGCGATCCGCCTCCTCCACAGCCCGCGCCTCCTCCGTCTCCTGGAGCAGCCGGATTTGGTTGATGTTGATGGCAATCAGCTCCGCAAAGGCCTGGAGAAACGGAAGGTGGGAGTCTGAGAACCTCTCGTCGCTGGTAAACGTCTCCACTGTCAGCACGCCCATCTTCTCGTCCCGGTAGTTGAGCGGAACGCCAATAGCACTCCTGGGAGAAGCCAGCCCCCGCGATGCCTGCTTGAACAACTCACGGTTGTGTGCACTGGAGGTGGCCATCGCAGACGCGCACTCTTCCGGGGAGCTCCAGACCTCTGGAGCTTCGCATTCGAACACCTTGCCGGACATCGACTCTCCAAGCCGCAAGTTTACCTGGTCCAGGGCGCTCACCTCATATCCAAAAGACGACGCAACCCGGAGCATCCCCGTTCCTTCGTCGAACAGGAACAGAACCCCGGCATCAGCCGGCTTGAGAGTATCCATCAGCGTGTGCTGAATGGTGGGCAACAGCTCCTCAGTGTCCACCACTGAGGCCAGTGCTTTGGAGACTTCGAAGAGAGTGGAGACCTCTTGAACGTGGCGTTGGTTGTCCCGTTCCGCTGCATCCCTGGTGAGATACTGGGTCACCTGCTCCGAGATCCCCCGAAGCAGGTGCTCCTCCTCCGGCAGGAAGCGCCATTCTCTACGCGGATAGTAGACGGCGATCGACCCGACAGCCTGGCCGTCCGCGGTCACGGGGACCGCAAGCACGGCCTCGACCCTCCAGTGCGGGGGCAGACCGGCCACCTTGGAGATGCCATACTCGAGCAGCAGTCCATGCTCCACGAGAGAGCTTCCCAGAGTTCCACGGCCGGGGACTAGGGCGACTTGCTCGGCGATGGATGCATCCATGTTGTTCGACCACCTCAAGTACTCCTGCCCCGCCACCGCACAGAAGACGACCACCATCGCGTCCTGATACTGCATCGAGGCTGGCAGTCGTCGCGCGATGAAGCCAAGGAAGCCATCGATGCTGTCAGCAACAAGGGCCTCCCGACTGATATCATAGAGTATGCTGAGCTCCTTGACCCGTTCTCGTAGCCTCACCTGCGAGCTGACGAGCCTCTTGCGCAGAGCATCACTCTCCACAGCCCAGGTCACCTGCCCAGCAATGACGGAAAGGAACTTCAACTCCGCGGGGCCGAATCTGCTTTGCCGCACCCTGGCCACGCTCATAGCGCCCAGGGTCTGTCCCATGGACGTGAGGGGCGCACCAGCATAGCTTCGGAACAGGGGGTCCGTCCTCGGAAGGTTTGAAGGGAGAGAATGCGCGGAGATGTCCTCTATGGCCAGAAGCTGTCCGCTTCGTGCCACTTCTTGGGCCAGATGCTTGCCCACAATACCCTGGCTGGCGCGGTGCGCGAACTCCGGATCGGTTCCGGCGGAGGCGATCGTGTCTATCTGTCCAGTGTCACGATCAAGAACGCAGATAAATGCTATCTCAGCATCGATGTTCTTTAGCACAATGGACAACGCCGCATCGAGCAGGTAGCCGAGATCGTCCGCAGCCCTCACGAGGCTAGTCACGGCTTCGAGTCCGGCTAGTTCACCACCCTCGACGCCCAGATCCTTCTCCTGGTTGCCAACCGGCCACGCGCGCACGTCTGCTCAGCCCCTGGATGGTCCGTCCTGCGCTACCGGGACAATCTGAGACACGACCCCTAGTATAACACGGCATTCTCCGATTGTCAAACATCACCGACGATCCGCGACCTTGTACCTGTGAGAGATGTCCGCTACAATGGCAGTGCAAAGCAAGGACTGGAGGTTAGATTGGCCCGCAGAAGTACACAAAAAAGGCGTCCCGCTCAGATTCTCTTCCTCATCCTAAGCCTGTTAGTGGTGCTCAGCATGGCCCTGGCCTACGTACTCACCGCCTTGCCTGCTCCTCCCCAACCCACGCCGACCGCCACCCAGGTGCCTCTAGTGTCGTTTGTGGCTCCTCTGATGATGGTGATCTAGCGCGGAGGTGTCGATGTACTCGGAGCCAAGGCCCGCCCGCCACTCGCGCGGTGAGCCGCTGCCAGAACACTGATCTGTGAACAAAATGAGAAAGCCCGGGCCGGAGTAAGCGAGTACGCCCTCCTGGCCCTGGCTTCTATTCAGCGATACCCCTCAAGACGACATCCAAGGAAGCTCCGAGAAGCTACCCTAGAAGAGCTTGGGCTCCTTGTCCGGATGTAGTTTCTTGAACTTCTCCAGCAACTGCTCCTGGCTTTCTTCATTGTCCGGATCCGGTGCGGGAGCGTCCACCGGGCAGACCAGTGCACACTGGGATTCCTCGAAGAAACCCACACACTCCGTGCACTTGCTTGCGTCTATGATGTAGACCTCGTCCCCCTCGCTAATGGCCTCGTTGGGGCACTCCTCCTCGCACGCTGCGCAAGCGATGCACTCCTCTGGATCGATCCTATAAGCCATGTTCGAATCTCCTTTCCGAATTCCTCAATCAGACGATTCGCACTTATACCAATCGCCGATGATCATTATAGCGAACTCCGTCATGTTTGCAAGTGCTATGCTCCCGCCCCAAGCGGTCATTCCACAAGGATCAGGGCTGCACCTTTGGGGCAACCGCGAACCACGTCTCCAGTGCGCACAGTAGATCCTCCTTGCGCTCGCGTTTCTGTTGCGTTATCATTAGGCACTATCGCAAGGCTTTGCGGAGGCACGACCGATACATGGAGAAAAACAAGGTCCTGGTCGTGGATGACGATCCCGCCTTGCTCCCCCTGATTGAACATACGTTTGCCAGGGAGGGTTACCAGGTGCACACCGCCAGCGATGGCAAGGAAGCGTTGAGGGTCTTTTTCGCACATCGCCCGGACCTCGTCGTACTCGACATCATGATGCCCCGCATGGATGGCTGGGAGACCTGCCGTCGCATTCGAGAGGTTTCTGACGCCCCTATCATCATGCTCACAGCACGGGGACAGGACGAGGACATAGTTCGCGGCCTGGAATACGGTGCTGACGACTATCTGACCAAGCCTTTCAGCATCAAGGTACTACTTGCCCACGCCCGGGCCGTCCTTCGCCGGGCAGCCCTACCCCCAACGGATGCCGAAGAGCCCACTACCTACGCGGACGACTATCTCACCGTGGACCTCAAGGAGCGCCGCGTGACCGTCCAGGGGGAAATACTGAAGCTCACGCCAACGGAGTACCGCCTGTTGGCATACCTGGTGCAAAACGCGGGTCACGTGCTCACTTTCTCACAGCTACTTGAGAATGTCTGGGGATGGGAGTACCAGGATGATGTGCATTACGTCCGTGTGTACGTCTGGCATCTGCGTCAGAAGCTAGAAAAGGACCCCAAGAACCCGCTGTACATCCAAACGGAGCTAGGCGTGGGCTATCGTTTCGAGAAGGCCGTCTAGACTCTACCTCCAAGGGCGCTGAGGCGATTAGCGTCCCCTGCACCATACTGGGCGCCAGGCCACCGGTTCTGGCCTCCAGGGGGCAACCGCAGTGAGAGAGCTCGCGCCAGATCAGCAGCCGGGGCTCTCTGAGCGCATCAAGCGGAGACTCTGGCTTCCACGAAACTGACGATGTCTTCGAAGCGCGAACCGGTCCGGAAAACCCGAGCCACTCCCAGGGCCTCGAGCTTGCTCACGTCCCTGCTGGGCACATTCCCCCCCACGATGACCAGCAGGTCTTCCAGGCCCTTCTCCCTCAGCAACGTCATCAGCTTCTCGGTAAGAGGCAGATGCGCTCCCGAGAGCACGGAGAGTCCGATGACGTCCACGTCCTCCTGAAGGGCTGCCTCCACTATCGCTTCCACTGTCTGGTGGAGGCCGGTGTATATGACCTCCATCCCGGCATCCCTCAGGGCATGGGCGACCACCTTGGCTCCACGATCGTGGCCGTCAAGGCCAGGTTTGGCGATCAACACCCTAATCGGCTTCTTGGCCATTCTCCCCCTCGTTGTAGTCGAATTCGCCATCCAGCACCTCCGTCAGCACTCCCGAGAGTTCCCTGGGGGGATGGATGAACGCGTATCGGTTGCCCTTCAGCCGCCGAGGCCGTCGGTCGATGGTCCGAACTCCCTTCGCCTCCAGTTCGCTCAGTGCCGCCTCCACGTCGTCCACCCTGTATGAGATGAGATAGAAGCCCTCGCCGCGCCTCTGGAGGAACCTGGCTACCTCGCTGTCAGCGCTTGTGGGCGCTATCAACTCCAGAGCCACTCCGCCCACGTAATAGCGGGCCACACTGATCTGTTCACTCTGCGACACGTAGAGGCCATCCAACTCCAGGCCCAACTCGTGCTCGTACTTCTTGCGGGCTACATCAAGGTCCCGTACGGCGAAACACAGGTGGTCGATGGCCTTGAGTTTCATGATCCTTTGTCCTTCTCCTCCAGAGCCTTGAGCACCTTGTCTGGAGTGATGGGGAACTCCTTGATCCAGACTCCGACTGCATCGTACACCGCGTTTCCAATGGCCTGGAACATGTTCATGGAACCCCAGAGACCGGCCTCCTTGGCGCCGTACGGTCCCTCAGGATCCACGGTCTCCACGATGATGGGCGTGATCTGCGGCATGTCCACGGAGAGCGGCACCTTGTACTCCAGCATGTTGGCGTTCAGCATCTGCCCACCGTCCCAGGTGTGCTCCTCGAGCAGGGTGGCGCCCACGCCACCTGAGGCCACGGACCCCTCCAACTGGCCCTCGACCGCCCTGGGATTGATGGCCAAGCCGCAGTCGTGCGCTCCCGTGACGTTGACCACTCTGACTTGCCCGGTCTCCGTATCCACCTCCACCTCAGCCACGACGGCCCCGAAGCTGAAGGTCCCGGCGTGCTGTCCACGGGGGTTGCTCACCCACTCCCGTCTCAGATCGACCTTGGGCATGTAGGAGCCCCGGCCCACCACGGCAGTATTGTCGAGCAGGCCCTTGCGTATGACCTTACCCAACCAGACGTTCCACTCCGGCCTATGGGTCACGAAGACCTGCCCGTCCTTGATGTCCAGCTCCTGTGGGGTGGCATCCAGCATCTCTGAGGCGATGCTCAGGATCTGCTCCCTGGCATCCATCGCCGCGGCCCGCGCGGCATTCCCAGAGACGAAGGTTGCGGCCTGGGAATAGGCACCCTGATCCAGCGGCGTGACCTCCGAGTCGGCGGAGACCAGATTGATATCCTCCATCCTCAGCCCCAGCACGTCCGCCGCGATCTGGACAACCATACTCTCGTTGCCTTGACCGTTGTCCACCACACCCGAGATGAGCGTGGCCCCTCCGTCCTCGTTGAACTTGAGCATGGCCGCGGAACCACCGCGTATCCCCATGGGGAAGCCCACCATCATGCCGTTGGCGCCCATGCCGATGCCCTTACCGTATGGCAGCTGGCCTCGCTTCCCTCTCCATCCCGACTTCTCAGCAGCTTTCTCGATGGCCTCGCTGAGACCGCAACTGATGACCTTGGAACCGGTGGCCTGTGTATCGCCGGTCTTCAGTGCGTTCCGGAGACGTATCTCCACCGGATCGAGGCCCAGCTCCTCGGCGATCATGTCCAATTGCATACCCAGCCCACCCAGGAACGAACGCCCGTGGCAACGGTACATCCCCCGAACCAGCTTGTTGGTGAACACCCGGTAGCCATGGAAACGCACGTTGGGGAGGCGATACGTCTCCTCCCACACGAGGAAGGGCACGGACACGGCGATGGGTCCCGTGCTGCTATAGGCGCCACCATCCAAGATGACCTTGATGTCATTGGCCAGAAAGCGCCCATCCTGCGTCACGCCAGTCTTCAGATCGACCACCATGCTGTGGGCCTGTCTCACGCTACCGAAGCTCTCTTCTCTCGTATAGACCATCTTGACCGGTCTACCTGCCTTCATGGATAGCAGGGCAGCGATGAACTCGCCGGGGAAGATATCAGACCGGCCGCCAAAGGCACCGCCGGTATAGACCCTCCGCACCTTGACCCTGGACAAAGGAACCTTCAGGAGGTTGGAGAGGGCTTTGGCCTTGGTATGGGGAGACGCATTGGGGGTCCAGATCTCGAGGTTACCCCCGCCGTCATAGCTGGCCAGTACCGCATAGGGCTCGGTCTGACAGTAGGTATACTCTGTGTCGACGAAGCGATCCTCCCTTACGTAGTACGATTCCTGGAACGCACTGTCCACATCCCCCACCTCGATGGGCACGTGGATGTTGACGTTGTTCTCGGCCTGCTCATGGATCCGGGGAGCAGCTTCTTGCATCGCCTCCAGAGGATCGAAGACGGCGGGCAGAACCTCGTACTCCACCTCGATCAGCCCCAAAGCCTCCAGAGCGGTCTCCTCGTCCTCCGCCGCGACGGCCGCCACGTCCTCTCCGATATATCGGACCTTGTCAGCCGGCAGTAACTCGTGATCGCGCGTGTAGCTGAACACGCCCCACTTCACACCCGCGGCGTCCTTCCCGGTGACCACCGCCCTGACACCCGGCAGTTGCTCCGCCTTGCTGGTGTCTACGTGCAGAATTCGGGCATGGGCATGTGGGCTCCTCAACACCTTCCCATGAAGCATCCGGGGAAGGGTCAAATCAGCAGTATACCGGGCCTCGCCGGTTGCCTTGGCCAGCGAATCGATTCTGACGACACTCTGCCCCACAAGTCTGTGCTCGGCCATACTGTATCCTCCCCTACACGCTATCCGCCGCGGCCAGAATCGCTTCCACAATCTTCGCATAGCCGGTACAACGGCACACCAGCCCAGAGATGGCACGCCTGACCTCTTCCTCGCTCGGATGAGGGTTCTCCTCCAGAAAGGCTTTGCTGGTCAGGATCATGCCCGGGCTACAGAAACCGCATTGAATGGCCCCATGCTCAATGAAGGCCTTCTGCACCGGGTGTAGCTCGCCCCCCTCAGCCAGCCCCTCGATGGTCACAATGTCCTTGTCCTGAACCTCAACCGCCAGCGTCAGGCACGAACGCACCGGCTTACCGTCCAGCAGTACGGTACAGGTTCCGCAGGCCCCTTCACCACATCCCATCTTCGTCCCGGTGAGCTCCAATCTCTCGCGAAGCACCTCCACCAGGGTCTCGTTGGGCGAGACTACGACATCGTGTTCCTCACCATTGACCCTCAACCGGATAAGCCGCTTGTCCATGGCTCACTCCTTCCCCCACGCATTGGCTATCGATCTCCGGGTGAGCACCCGAACCATCTTTCTCCTGTACGCCGCGTCGCTGCCCACGTTGTTCACGGGGCGAGCTGTCTCGTAGGCAGCCTCGGCCACCTGTGCCATCAGCTCTTCAGTCACCTGCTGCCCCTCCAGCAGGCCGGCGGCCTTCTCCACCACGAGAGGCGCTGTGCCCACGGCCGTCAGCGCCACGCGCGCCCTCGTACAGCGTCCCGAACCGTTTCTGGCCAGTACTGTCGCCACGCCAGCGAGTGGGAAGTCCATGGCCCCTCGATAGCGCAGCTTCTGGTAGTCCGCTCCTGCTCGGGCCGCCCACGCAGGCACGCGAACCTCCGTCACGATCTCGTCCGGTTCCAGCGCCAGCGGCTGCTTTCCCTCCCCAGTGTACAGATCACTGATGGGTATCTCCTTCGTGCTGCCTTTCCTCGCCACTTTGGCGGTGGCGCCAAGCGCCATGAGAGTAGGCGCCATGTCTCCCTGGTAGGTCGCCAGACAGCGGTTGCCGCCTTTCACCACGTGGCATACGTCTCCGCCTGTCCTGTAGCACGACCCCCGAACCTTCCTCCAGAACGATGATTGATTGTAGTAATAGCACCTGGTGTTCAGACACAGATTGCCGCTCAGAGTCCCCATCTCCTGGAGCGGTGGGGCAGCAACCATGCTGGCCGTCTGGCCCAGGACCGGGCACAGTTCCTTCACAACGGGGGACCGTACCAGAGCGGACAACCTGGTGAGGGCTCCAATACGCAGGCCCGCAGCATCCTTGGTGATGAAGTCCAAGCTCGCCACCGCCTTGAGGTCGACCAGGTAAGCTGGGGTAAGCAGACGTTGCTTCATAGAGACCAGCAAGTCAGTGCCACCCGCGATCACTTTGCCCTGTGCTCCGTGTTCGGCCAACAACTCCAACGCCTCATCCAGCGATCTGGGCTCCAGATGCTCAAAGCTCGGTAGCTGCATGGCGCTCTCCTCCTGCTACTCCCTGCCTATCTCGGCGGCTATAATGTTGAGAATCATGGTCTGCGTACCCGCTCCATACAGGAGCCACCTGGCATCGCGGAAGTACCTCTGAATGTTCATCTCCATCGAGGCCCCGTAGGCCCCGAAAATGCGAGTGGCATCGTCCACGATCCTCAGTACGGCCTCAGTGATGAAGTACTTGCAGGTTGCCGCTTCGACGTTCACCGGCAAACCCTGGTCCATCCGCCAGGCAGCGCAGTAGATCATCAGCCTGGCCGCGTCTATCTCCACCCTCATCTTGGCCAGTTTGTGTTGAATGGCTTGCCACTTGATGATGGGACGCCCGTAGGCCTCCCGCTGCTTGGCATACTCCACCGACTCCTCGTACGCCGCCCGCGCAATGCCCAGGCCCAGGGCTGCCGTATGCACCCGGATGTCGTTGAGAATACTCCGCAGCAGCGCGAACCCTTTGCCTTCCTCTCCACCGAACAGGTGATCGGCAGGGATGCGGACCTCGTTGAAGTACAGGTCGTAACACCCGGAAGCGAAGGCGATCAACTTGTCTATCTTCTTGCCCACCTCCACTCCCGGCCTGTCTCTTTCCACCAAGAACATGTCGACTCCCCTGAACCCCGCCTCCGGGTCGGTCTTGGCCGCGACGGTGTAGAAGTCAACCACGTGAGCGCCGGTGATCCAGCTCTTCTGGCCATTGATGACGTACTCGTCGCCATCACGTACGGCCGTGGTCTGCATGGCGCCCAGGTCCGTCCCACCGGCTGGTTCTGTCATGCACATCGTGCCGTATTTCTCTCCCTTGATGGCCGGAACCAGGAACTCCCGCCTCTGCTCGTCTGTGCCATACAGGTTGATGAACTCCGTGCCCATCAGACACTGCATCATCACTCTGGCCGCCACGCTCATGTAGCAGTGCGCCAGTTCCTCATTGAGGATGGCGAACGTCACGTTGTCGCCCCCCTGCCCACCCCACTCCTCGGCGTAGCGCAGCCCGTAGAAATCCTGCTCTGCGATGCGGTCGAGCAAATCCTGAGGGATGTCCTTGGCCTCCTCCATCTCTTTGATCCGGGGGCGTACGTACCTCTCGGCAAACTCCATCACACTCTGACGGAACAACCTTTGTTCTGGGGTGAAGTTGAAATCCATCGTTCCTCAACTCCCTTCGACGTTGATACTGCACCTGGTTTCGCGTCCCATCTCACAACCCCATCTGCCGGGCAATGATGCCCCGTAAGACTTCTGATGTCCCTCCCCCTAGCAACAGGAATCGCGCGTCGCGGAAGTAGCGCTGAGCCGGGTATTCCATCGCCAGGCCATAGCTGGCGAAGATTCGAGTTGCTCCATCGGCCACTTGGTTGGCCATTTCCGAGGCGAACAGCTTGGCCATAGAGGCCAACTTCATGTCCCGCTCCCCCCGGTCCAGCAGCGAAGCTGCCCGATACACCATCAACCGCGCCGCCTCTAGCTGAGTGGCCAGGTCCACCAGCCTGTGAGAGATGACCTGGAACTTGGCGATGGGGCGCCCGAACTGGATCCGCTCTTGAGAGTACCTGACGGCTGCCTCCAGGGCGGCTCTGCCCAGACCAAGGCTGAGGGACCCCATCATGACCCGAATCTCGGCCAGTATCGCCCGGAGGTTCTCAGAGCCCGTGCCTTCAACTCCGAAGAGCTGAACCCCCGGCACCCGGCACTCTTCCAGGATCAGCTCACCGACGCTCTGCCCCAGAACGGCCATCTTGGCGATGTCTTTGCCGATGGTCAAGCCTGGTGTGCCTCTTTCCACCACGAACATGTCGACGCCCTTGAAGCCAGCCTGCGGATCAGTCTTGGCCGCAACCGTGAAGAAATCGGCGACGGACGCGTTGGTGATCCACATCTTCCTGCCGTTAAGTACGTAGTCGCCGCCCTCGCGCCGGGCTGTCGTCTTGATCCCTCCCAGATCAGAGCCGGCGTCGGGTTCGGTCATAGCGATGACCCCTATCTTCTCACCCCGAATCGCCGGCACGAGCAGGCGCTGCTTCTGTCCCTCGGTGCCGAAGCGGTGGACGAAATCTGTACCCATGAGACACTGCATGGACACAGTGGCCGCCAGGCTCATGGAGCCCCGGGCCAGCTCCTCGCAGAGAAGGGCGAACATCACGTTGTCGCCCCCTGAGCCGCCGTACTCCTCGGGGTAGCGTATGCCCAGATAGCCGAGGTCCGCCGCCTTCTGGAACAGCGTCGCTGGAAACTCTCCCTCCTCGTCGATGCGGGCAGCAGCCGGCACGACCTCTTGGTCCACGAACTCAGCTATGCTTCGCCTCAGGAGCTCCTGTTGTTCGCTGAAAGAGAAATCCACGGCTTCCGATTCCAGGTCGTGCACGCTGACCGCGCCCGATCATCTCTCGGGCACTTCGCACACCGCCTGCTGGAGCGCCTCCACAAGTCGTTCGTTCTCCTCCCTGGTGCCTATGCTGACCCGAAGGGCATCAGGGACACCGAACCCGCCGCCCGGAGTCACGACCAGGCCGCGACGAGCCAGCGCCTCCCACAGCGCCTCCACGTCGCGTCTCAGTTCCACGAGCAGCACGAAGTTGCACTGTGAAGGGATGTAGCGAAGGCCCAGCCGGTCGAAGTGCTCGTACAGAAACTGCTTCTCTCTGGCGTTGTGCTCTCTACTCCTGCGGACGTGCTCCGCATCGTCAAGGCTGGCCGCCGCTCCCATGAGGTTCAGCGCGCCCACATGGAAGGCGGAAAGAGCCCGCCGCAAGTACTCCACCAGCTCCTTCTTCCCCACGCCGTATCCCACACGCAGCCCGCCCAGACCGTATATCTTGGAGAAGGTGCGAACGATGATCACATTCCGACCTTCCTGCACGTAACCCCTGACGTCGGCGTAATCTTCGTCATCCATATAGTCGCGATACGCCTCGTCGAAGACGACGACCACGCGCTCAGGCACCTGCCCCATGAACGCGTCGATCTGCTGCCCGGTGAGCACCGTCCCCGTAGGGTTGTTGGGGTTGCAAACGAAGACCAGTCGCGTTCGTTCCCCGACCTCCTCGGACATGGCAGGAAGATCGTACTCGTAGTCTCTGGCAGGCACCAGCACTGCCTGACCGCCGAACATCCCCGTAAAGAGCTGGTAGAGGGGGAAGGTGGCAGTGCACACCACGCTCTCGCCACCTCCAAACAAGAACGCCTGACACACCAGGCGCAGTACATCAGACGAACCATTGGCCACGATGACGTTGTCTTCGTCGAACCCAGACCCCATGCGGACCGCAATTCTCGCGCGCAGTTCTGTCTCGCACGTACCGGGATATCGATGGGCAGAAGGCAGCGCCGCCCTCATCGCTTCGACCGCCAGGGGCGACGGCCCCAGGGGGTTTTCATTCCCCGCCAGGCCGATCATGGTGTCCAGGCCGTATTCCTGTCGCAGCTCCTCTATCGGCCTGCCCGCCTTGCGCAGGGGAAGGCTCAGCAGGTTCGGGTCGAGCATCAACCCCTGCATCGTCGTGGCACTTTCCTGCCACGTGCGGCCCCTAGATGACCCCTGTTTGGTGAAGCTCACTGATTTTCCCCTCATTGTAGCCCAGCACGTCGCCGTAGATCTCCTGGTTGTGCTCACCCATGCGTGGCGGGAAGGTCATCTCCATGCCTGTCGACTCCAGGTACGGGGTGATGACCGGGGTCGGCGGCAGATACACCTTCGTGCCCGTCCGTGGATCGACTGCCGTGATCAGCTTGTCCCTGACGAGGGGATCAGCTATCACGTCTTCGATGCGGTTCACAGTGGAGACAGGGACGGTGATACTCTGGAGCAGGGCGATCAGGTCCTCTGTGCTCCTGGTCCTGGTTATCTCGTTGATCTCCGCATTCAAGCGAACCACGTCGGCTATCCGTCCGGCGTTCGTCTTGCGCTCCTCGCTGTACAGCGATTCGAACCCTGGCAACCCGGTCAAAGCCTGCCATTGCCGGTCGTTGCCCACGGCGATGTAGAGGTAGCCATCTGCGGTCTCGTATACAGAAACCGGGGCGAAGAACTCGTGGGTATTCCCCCTGCGCGTGATCTTCGCACCAAAGCTCTTGGTGAGCATGATCGGGTTCACCTCCCAGGAGACCAGGCTCTGGAACATGGAAATGTCCACTCGCGAACCCTTTCCGGTGGCCTCCCGGATATACAGCGCTCTCATGATCTGCCCGTAGCCCTGCTCGCTGGCGCCCAGGTCGGCCATGGGCAGCCCAAACACCTGCGGCGTCCCATCGCGCTCGCCCGTCAGATCCATGATCCCCGCCCTCGCCTGCAGGATGGGGTCGTAGGCCGCTTCGTTGCTGTCAGGGCCGAAGCCGGTCATGCCTACCCAGATGATATCCTCTTTGATAGCGCTGAGTTGCTCGTAGGCTATGCCCAGCTTTTCGTAGTTGCGGGGAAGCTGGTTGGTGGCGAAGACGTCCACGTCCAGCTTGAGGATCAGGTCGCGCAGTACTGCCCGACCTTCCTCGCCCCTCAGGTCAAGGGTGATGGCCTTCTTACCCACGTTGTTGGGCAAGAAGTAGCTGTCCATCGCCTTCTCACCCAGGACGTTGCTGCCGACCAAGCGGTTGGGATCGCCTCGCTCCGGGTGCTCCACCCTGATCACCTGCATCCCCTCCGCAGCCAGCCTGTAGGTGAGATACGGCAGGACAGTGGCCTGTTCCATGCTCAAGACACTGATGTCGGTGAACAGCTTCTTCATCTCTCCGCCTCGCCTCTTGCCTCCTTTTCTTTCAGCGCTGCCAGGACCTTTTCTGGTGTGATGGGCAGGTCCCGAACCCTCACGCCCACCGCATCGTACACCGCATTGGCGATAGCGGGTGCCGTTGGTATGCAGGCGGGCTCTGCCATGCCTTTGGCCCCGAAAGGACCGGCCGGGTCGTCCGTCTCGATGACAATGCACTCGATCTCAGGCATGTCCAGGACGGTAGGGAGGGAATAGTCAGCGAAGTTCGGATTGAGCACCTGTCCCTCCTGCACCACCAGCTCTTCGTACAGGCCATAGCCGAGACCCATGGAGATTCCACCGTGAATCTGGCCCTCCACGGCCGTGGGATTGATCGCTCGTCCCACGTCGTGGGCGGCCGCTATCTTCAGCACCCGCACCTCCCCGGTCTCGGTGTCCACCTCGACCTCTACCGCCTGGGTCGCAAAACCATAGGCGGCCGAGATGTTGCCGCGGAACTCCTTGTCCTGCTTCTCCGTCGGTGGTTCGTACCAGCCCCTGGCCAGGATCACGTCGCCGTCCGGGCGAAAGTGCTTGCTACGCACTATCTTGGCGAAGGGGATCCATTCCTCTGGCTCGCCTTTGCGAAAGATCTTCCCCTCCCTGATGTCCAGCTTGTCGGCCTCTTCCCCCATGCTCTCCGCTCCCGCGGCCAGAATCTGGCGCTTCGCATCGGCTGCCGCCACACGAGCTGCATTGCCCGCGACGAAAGTGGTACGGCTGGCATGAGCGCCGACGTCCCAGGGTGTGATGTCGGTGTCGGTATTGATGACGCTCACGTCTTCCACCGGCACCCCCAGTTCCTCTGCCACTATCTGGGCCATCACCGTATCTGAGCCTTGGCCCATGTCGGTGGATCCGCTGATCAGAGTCACTTTTCCAAAGTCGTCCACCTTCACCGTGCTGCCGCAGCCATCGGAGGGGTAGATACGTGCTCCGCCGCCCACGTGGATCATAGAGGCCATACCCACTCCTCGGCTTCCCGGCTTGGCGCGCTTCTCCTCCCACGACACGCTCCCGGCCGCTCGCTGGATACATTCCGTGAGGCCGCAGGAAGTGATCTTCACCCCTTGTCCGGTCACGTCGCCGGGCTGGTTGGCGTTCTTCAAGCGCAGTTCCATGGGGTCCATGCCCAGCTCGTGGGCCAGCATGTCGATGTGACATTCCACCACGTATGTGGCCTGAGGGTTGCCATATCCTCTCATGGCGCCACTGTAGGGGTTGTTGGTATAGGCCACCACTACGTCGTACTTGACATTGGGCACACGATACAGTGAAGAGATAGTCTGCATCATCACCAGCGGCGTCGTGGACCCCCAGGAGCTATAGGCCCCGTTGTCCAGGATCATGCGTACTTGTCGAGACGTCAGGGTGCCGTCTTTCTTGGCACCGCTCCTGATGTCGCAGATCACCGGCTGCCTGGTGGGAGAGGAGACGAACTCCTCCTCTCGGCTGAAGGTTATCTTCACCGGGCGCCCGGTCTTCTGCGCGAGCACCACGCAGATGGGCTCGAAGGGGTACATGTCCAGCTTGCTGCCAAAGGCGCCACCGATGGTAGCCTTGATGACTCTGATCTTGCTGGCAGGAATGCCCAGCGCCGTGCTCAAGTCGCGCAGGTAGAGGAACGGCATCTGTGTAGAGCTCCAGACGGTCAGGTCGCCAGAGGGGCTGAAACTGGCCAGGCAGAAAGAGGTACCCATGCAGCAGTGCGTCACAAAAGGCAGCCGGAAACGATCCTCGATCACGACGTCGGATTCCTCGAAGCCTTTGTTCACGTCGCCGTGGAAGTACGACTGACGCATCTTCTCCTGGATATTATGGGGAGCCTCGGCGTGGATCAAGGGGGCGCCTGGCTTCATCGCCTCCTCGGGATCGAACACCCCCGGGAGCTCCTCGTACTCTACCTCGATCAGTTCCAGGGCTTCCCGCGCGGTCTCCTCGTCTGTCGCCGCCACCGCCGCCACCTCGTCGCGCACCGAGCGAACCTTGTCTCCCTTGAGAACCGGATGATCCCGGGCCCACCCAATCTTCATATCGGGTATGTCCGCCGCCGTGATGATGGCCTTCACTCCAGGCAGAGCCTTCGCCCTGCTGGTATCGATGTTGAGCATGCGCGCATGTGCGCGCCCGCTCCTGAGGATCTTGCCGTAGAGCATCTGCGGGAGCCTCATATCGTGACCGTACACTGTCCGCCCTGTGACCTTCTCAGGCGCGTCCAGCTTCGGTACGCGCTTCCCAACGAAGGAATACTCCTCCGACATGCCTCTTCCCTCCATGACGGCTGGTCAGTCCGAACTCGCTGCCTTGATCGCTTCCACGATCTTCACGTAGCCGGTGCAGCGACACAGGTTTCCGGAGATCGCCTCCTTGATCTCCTGCTCGGTGGGATGTGGGTTCCTGTCGAGAAGCGCCTTGGCCGACATCAGCATCCCGGGTGTGCAATATCCGCACTGGACTGCTCCGTGTTCGATGAACGACTTCTGAAGAGGATGCAGCTCGCCACCCGAGGCCAAACCCTCGACGGTACAGACCTCTCGCCCATCAGCCTTCAGTGCCGGCAGCAGACAAGAGGTAACGGGCTGGCCGTCCAGGAGCACGGTACATGCTCCGCACTCACCTTCACCGCAGGCCTCCTTGGTGCCGGTAAGCCCCAGATGCTGACGAAGCACGTCCACTAACAGCGCGTCAGGTTCGATCAGCATCGTGACCTCATCACCATTCAGTCGCATGGTAAGCGTTTCCATCTATCCGCGCTCCCCTGGGTATTCCTCAGCGTGGCTCACGACTGGACCGCGGCCACAGCGCGCTCCACAGCACGCCGCAGCAGGACCCGCACCATATCCCGACGATACTCTGCAGAGCCCCGCAGGGGGTTGGTGCGTGGCTGCGCCTCCGCACTGGCTATCTCCATGGCCCTCGCTATGACATCACCGCCCACCGGCTGACCCCGCAGAGCCTCTTCCGCCTTGCGCGCCCGGAAGGGGGTAAGCGCCACAGGGCCCAGCGCCAGGCGAACGTCTTCGCAGATCGTGCCGTCACCGCTCAGGCAGACCACCGCGGCCGCGTTCAGGATCGGCAGGGACAGCGATCGACGCTTGGCCAGGCGGGCAAACGCTGATCCACGCTTGCCGTGCAGGGCAGGAAAGCGCAGGGCAACCATGATCTCGGCGCTGGCGTCTATCTTGGACACCCCGGGGCGCACGTACAGCTCCTCTAGAGGCTGCCGCCGCACCCCGTCGCTACTGGCGATCTCGGCCTCCGCACCCAGAGCCAGCAAAGGTATCGCCGTGTCCGCCGCTGGCTGGGCGTTGACGATGTTGCCACCCACCGTCCCCATGCACCGTATCTGGGGAGAGCCCACCGCTGCTGCACCATCGGCCAGGACGGCCGCTCTCTGCCGAAGCAAGGCAGACGCAGCTATCTGCTGGTGCGTCACGCCAGCGCCGACCCTGATCATGCCCCCCTGCTCGTGGATACCTTTCAGTTCGGCGATACGGCTGACATCCACCAAGCACTTCACCGTCCGTTCCTTCTTTTTCAACTGGGGAACCAGGTCAGTTCCCCCGGCGATCACTCTCGCCTGGCCCCCATACTCCGCCAGCATGCTCAACGCCTCCGCAACCGAGGCGGGAAAGAGGTACTTCTCCCACCTCATCACTGCCTCCGGTAGCCGGCGTCGAAAGCGGCCAGGTTGGCCTCTCTGAACCCTGGCGGCGTTATCCGCTCGATGGTAGCTCGCAACTGGTCGTGGCCGAAGGGCATCTCAGGCACGCTCGTGCTGAAGCCCAGGAGCGCCAAATTGGCAGAACGTGGAAACCCCAGCTCGAGGGCCACACGGTCCGCCCCGTATGAATGGGCGGTAATATCGTTCTCGGCCATGTATCTGGCCACTCCGTCATCCCAGAAATCGCCCTGAGCACTGTTGACGAAGCACATACCACCACGCCGCAGGAAAGCCAGAGTGCGGTATGCCTCTTGCTCGTCGAAGGCGAACAACACGTCGGCGGTTCCGTGCCGTACCAGAGGGCTGGCGTAGGCACCCAGCTTGAGATGGGAGATGACCGATCCCCCTCGCTGGCTCATGCCGTGAGTCTCGGAGCCCAGGACGTCATAACCCAGGGCCAGAGCTGTCTCCGAGAACACCCGGGTGGCGAACAGCACGCCCTGCCCCCCCAGGCCAGCCAGGATCAACTTCGCATCCATTTCATTCCTCGGCTTCAACGATACACCCCTTTGGACAAGCCTCAGTGCACACCCCACAGTTCACACAAATCCGCCGATCCACCACCACCCGACCCAGACTCTCGTCCATGACCAGCGCCGGGCACTCGAAGGCGATCTGGCAGTACTGGCAACCGTCGCATTCCTCGGTCACCGCGACCCGTACAGGGTTCTTCCGCAGGGGACTGGGATCATACAGGACGCAGGGATGCCTGGCTATGATCACGGCGACGCCACCGTCCGGCTCGCGCGTGTGCTCCCTCGCGCGCTTCACCACCGCTTCGAACTCCTTGACCTGGTAGGGATCGATCTCCTCGATGAACTTCACTCCGCACGCCTCGACCAGGCCTCTGATGGCCACCCTCTGACCCATGTCTCCGTCAGCCAGAATGCCCGAATCCGCAGTCGGCTGCATACCTGTCATGGCCGTCGTGCCATTGTCCAGGATGACCAGCACGAAACGGGCCCCGTTGTAGACAGCGTTGGCCAGCGGGGCTACGCCCGAATGCAGGAAGGTGGAATCTCCGATGGTGGCCGCGATAGGCACTTCCTGGCCGTCTTGCGCATAAGCCTGATAGAGACCGCCGGCGATGGTTACCGAGCCGCCCATGTCCAGCACCGTGTCCACCGCCTTGAGGTTGATACCCAACGTATAACATCCGATGTCGCCAGGATAGATGCCCTTGGGCCCCAGGGCCCTTTTCAAGCCGAAGAAAGCTGCTCGATGCGGGCAGCCCGGGCACAATCGCGGTTTACGGACAGGCAGCTTGAGGTCGCCCACCAGCCGGGCCAGCTTGCCCGTGTCGATCTCCTGGACGACCTCGACACCCAGGACGCCGGCTCGTTCCGCCACGAGCTGCCCCAACACTTCCGGGGTCAGTTCCCCGGCAGAGGGGACCACCCCGTTGAGGCGGCCCAGCATCTTGCTCTTGTCCAGGATCTGCAGCTCGATCACCGCGTCTGTTTCCTCGAGGACCAGCGCCTGCTCGCACCCCGCGACGAAGTCTGCCACCAGCTCTTGAGGGAGCGGATAGGGGGTGCCGATCTTGAGGATGGGGAATCTTCCCCCCAACCCCAGTTCCCGGAGAGTGTCTAGCAACACGGAGTAGCTGGTTCCCCCAGCGATGAAACCAAGTCTCCGATCCTGTCCCGGGATAGAGACGTTGAGGTCGGAGGTCTCGAACTCCTCCTGGATGCGTCGGAGCTTCTCGTTCAGCTCCTGGTGCAACTGAAGGCGAAAACGGGGCGTCGCCGCCCAGCGCCCAGGGTCCTTCTCGAAATCGGCAGGACGCTCCACCTTCGGGACAGGCATGAACTCGATATTCTGTCTGGCGTGAGAAACACGAATGGCAGGCCGCAGGATGACTGGCACGTGCTGCCTCTCCGAGAGCTCGAAGGCGGCCTTGACCATCTCCCTGGCCTCGCGGGGGCTGGATGGGTCCAGGGCTGGTACCTTGGCGAACATGGCCAAGAACCGAGTGTCCTGCTCCGTCTGCGAGGAGTGAGGCCCTGGGTCATCACAGGAGATGACGACGAATCCACCCTTCACCCCCGTGTACGCAGAACTCATCAGAGGATCAGCCGCCACGTTGAGGCCCACCTGCTTCATGATCACAGCAGCGCGTTTGCCGGTGTAGCTGGCCGCCAGGGCCACCTCGTAGGCTACCTTCTCGTTGATGCTCCACTCCACGTGGCTGTCCAGCCCCAGCTCTTTCTTGAAGCGCACGACGGCGGGCAAGATCTCAGAGCTGGGCGTACCGGGGTAGGAGGTCACAACGTGGCATCCGCTCTCCACGATACCTCTGGCAATGGCTTCATTCCCAAGTAGTACTTCCTGTCTCGACTCGCTCAATCGATGCTTCCTTTCTGCAGACGCTCCCCTCTGACCGTTCCGGACTCTCCTCATCCGGCGGTTAGTACGCTCGCGCCAGCGCGAGGGCTTCCCTTACCCGGCGATGACGAAACGGCAACGGTCGTCGCCTTTGGCGCGGCAATGCGTCTCCTCTGAGTGCACGTCCGTTCCGAAGATACCCGCAGCCATCCCGGCCAACACGCCCCGAATCATGTGGCATATGCCTTTGTCCGCGCTGCCGTAGGCCTCGGCGAAGGCAGAGTTCCTGACCTGGACGATCAACTGCCTCCCCTTCGTGTCGAACGCTTCCACCTCGAAGTCGCCCCATCCTATCTCGCGGCCCATACGGCACATGAAGGCGACGATCTCTTCGTCCGAGTAGCTAAAAACCTCCTTGTATCTCCTGGAAGATCGCGAGCCCCCGGTGTAACCTCCCGCCATCATCATCTCGGCTGCGCCGTCGCCCACCTCAGCCTCCACCGCCTTCTGGAAATCCACCACGGTGTCGGGCCTGATGAGCATATACCGCACTTCTTTGAAGGTGATGGCTCCGTCTTGCTCGGAGTATTCCACGTTGTCCAGGATGGAGTTGGCCATGAGGCACTCACCCTTTCCTTAGCTTCTGCGTGGCCTTCTCGTCTACCTGCAAGGTCTGAGGGTCGACGACCACCTTGTAGTCCCGGCAGGCGCTCTCGAGGGAGACCTTGCCGTCTCTGACGTCGCGCAGCAGCAGCTTCGGATCCCGCTCCAGCGGATCGCCATATCCTCCGGCCCCCGGTAGACGCAGGCTGACCACTTGCCCCTTCTTAAGCATATCGAGCCCCTTCGACTTCAAGGGTTTCTCCTGAGGGGTATCGGGGTCAAGGAAGAATTTGCCCTTGCTCCCTTCCATACCGCCGAAGAGACCGAAGGCACCGAAGCGTTGCCGGTCTCCGTATCGGGCTAACGTCACTTCGTCGGCCAGTATCTCGATGTCGCGGCGAACGGTGAGCCCGCCGCGGTACTTGCCCGCTCCCCCGGAGTCGGGAATGAACTCATACCGCCGAATGCGCACCGGATACTCCAGTTCTACGGCCTCGATGGGGGTGTTCTTGAAGCGAGCCAGGTGGGAGTCCTGGCCGTCCCGGCCGTCCTTGGTGGGCCTGGCTCCCGCGCCACCCCCCTGGATGTCGATGAACACGAAGCGTTTCCCGGTCTTGGGATGATAGCCGCTGTAGCCGCAGTTGGTGATCTGTCCGTGACAACCAGCCTGCACCCTGTCCGGCGCAGCTTGCGAAAGGGCCAACATCATCGCCTCCGCTATCTTCTGGGAGGTATTGGTCCTGGCGCCCATGGCAGCCGGCATCTTGGGGTTGACGATCAGGCCTTCCTCGGCCTCCACCCGGAAGGGGCGATAACAGCCGGAGTTGGGGGGCACGTGTGGATCGATGACTGCGATCAGGGCGTAGTACACAGCGGCGTGGACGGTGGCGATCGGGCAGTTGATGTTGCCCTTCACCTGCTTGGCAGTACCGTCGAAGTCCACCACTACCTCGTCCCCTCGCTTGTGGATGTTCACCTGCAACTTGATCGGCTCGTCAGACTGTCCATCGTCGTCGATCCAGTCGACGCCACTGTACGTGCCATCGGGCAGCTTTTTCAGGCCAGCGCGAATCCGGCTCTCCGAGTAGTCCAGGAGCATCTTCTGGCACTCTTGCACCACGTCGACGCCGTACTTCTCGAAGATGTCGCGAAGCCTCTGCACGCCCACAAAGTCGGCTGAGGCCTGTGCCCGGACGTCCCCCAGAGTCTTCTCCGGGACCCGGATGTTGTTCTCCAGGATACCGAAGAGCTCGGAATCCTCCTGGCCCTTCTTGTAGAGCTTCACCATGGGGAAACGGAGGCCCTCCAGATAGATCTCCGTTAGGCCGCCGGCCGTCCCCCCTGGCACGGCACCACCCATGTCCGAGTGATGTGCTATGCTCCCCGTGAACCCGATCAACTTGCCCTGGTAGTGAGCGGGCGCGAAGGTGACCATGTCCATGACGTGCTGACCACCAGCATACGGGTCGTTGAACATGATCAGATCGCCCTCGTCGAGGTCCTCTGCTCCATACTTGTCGACGAGAGCGCGCATCCCCAGCTCGAAGCCGGTGAGCAGCATGGGCGCATGGTGAGCTTGGGCGATAGTATTGCCGTACCGGTCAAAGATGGAGCAGGTCATGTCCTCAATCTCTTTGATGATCGTGGAGCGCGCCGTACGAACCAGGGTCCGCCCCATCTCGTCAGCCGCCTGCTCCATGGCGTAACGAATCACCTGCATGGTTATGGAATCAGCTCTGTAGGCCACCGGATACCTCCTGCACTGGTGAAACCTCTTCCCGTCGCTCAGGAAAGCGGGATGATGATGTTGCCATACGCGTCCACGGTCCCTTTCAAGCCTGGGGTGATGACCGTCGTGGACGCCACTTCCTCAATCAGGGCCGGGCCCTTCACCGTGTGACCAGGCTGCAACAGAGCTCGATCGTAGATCGCCGTATCGATGAAGCCACCTGCGGGGAAGTGAACGGAGCGCGTGCCTTTGCGCGCCACCTCTGCGTCCCCGTCCCCGGCACCGTTGTGGGCCAGCGATATCTCGGGCACCTTGCCGATGGCCGCCACGCGCAGGTTGATGAACTCTACCTTCTCGTCCACAGACCCATAGGCGTAGATACGGTAGTGCAAGTCGTGGAACTGCTTCACGATTTCATCGATGTCCGCCCTGGTGAAAGTGTCCCTACGTGCTACCGGCGTACTGATCTCGTAAGATTGACCCTCGTACCTCAGGTCTGCCGACCACACAATCTCCATCTGATCCTCGGCGACCTTTTGGGCCTTCAACTGGGCCTTGCCACGCTCCTCCAGTTCCTGGAAGGCCGCCAGCAATTCTTCGGGCGTCAGTTTGTCCTCGTTCTTGGCGACGGTCGACGCATAGTCGTAGCGTGTGTTGGCCACAAGCAGCCCCACGGCGGAGAACGTCCCGGCGTAGGGAGGGACAACCACTTTCTTCATCTCCAGATCCTGCGCCAGCTCCACCGCGTGCAGCGGACCTGCCCCCCCGAAGGGCAGGAGGGCGAACTCCCGCACATCAAAGCCTTTCTCCGTCGAGTTGACGCTGATGGCTCGTTCCATGTTCGCGTTCACCACGCGAATGATGCCGCTGGCTGCCTCTTCGAGTGAGACCCCGAGCGGCTTGGCCACATGCTCGGTGATGGCTTTCTCGGCCAGCTCAGGATACAGCTTCATCTCCCCACCCAGGAAGTAGTCGGGGTTGAGACGCCCGAGGACCAGGTTGGCATCGGTGACCGTCGGTTTCTCCCCACCGAGTCCGTAGCAGGCTGGGCCAGGGGCCGATCCCGCACTCTCCGGCCCCACATTCAGCGCACCGCCTTCGTCGACCCAGGCCAGGCTTCCCCCTCCAGCGCCGATGGCCTCCACATCCAGGATGGGAATCTTGACGGGGAAGCCCTCGAACTGGCTCTCGGGTGCAACTCGAGGCTCACCTCGGTCTATGACTCCTACGTCGAAGCTGGTACCCCCCATGTCCACGCTGATGACTTGCTCATCGCCCGTCAGGCGTCCTACGTAGGCAGCGGCCAGTGCTCCGCCCGCAGGCCCCGAGTTCACGACACTGACGGCACGGTGCTTGGCCATCTCCGTGGTCATGGAGCCGCCGCTGGCCTGCATGATGCGCAGATCTACGTCGCCATACCGGCTCAGCAACTGGCTTTCCAGGTTATCCAGGTACCGCTCCACCACCGGCGTCAGATAGGCGTTGATCACGGTGGTCGAGGTGCGCTCGAACTCACGGAACTCAGGGGCGATTTCAGAGGAAATAGAGACGGCGGCCTCGGGGAACACTTCCTCGCAGATCTCCCTCAGCCGCTCCTCGTGCGCCGGGTTGCGGAAACTGAAGAGGAAACAGACGGCTATGGATTCGACAGCCTGGTCCCTCAGGACCTTCGCCGCCTCGCGAGCGGAATCCTCATCGAGCGGCACCACCACCTCGCCCTCTGCCCCCACCCGCTCGCGCACGTCGAGCCGCAGATATCGCGGCACGAGCGGCAACGGTGTGTCCACGAAGATGTCGTACAGGCCGGCTGCAGGGCGTTCGATGCGCCCTATCTCCAGGATATCTCGCATCCCCTCGGAGGTTAACAGGCCCGTGCGCGCCCCTTTGCGTTCGATAAGGGCGTTGGTGCCTATGGTGGTGCCGTGAACCAGGTAGTCCACTTGCTCGAAAGAGTTGCCCACCACGCCCAGGATCTTGTCGATACCGCCGATGACTCCCTTGGCAAGATCACCATGCGTGGTCAGGACCTTGGTGTAGTAGATGCGACCGCTCAGGTCGTCGATCACTACAATGTCTGTGAACGTCCCTCCTACGTCTATGCCGATACGCATGCTTCAATCTCCCAGTTCCTCACTTGACCTCTCGGCGCGTGCACTCGCAGACTGTACCCCGCCACGGGTTTGCGCCTCCGGCCCGATCCTTCCCTACAGGATCATTCCGTTCTCCGACAGATTCCGCGTGCACTGACCTGAATGGCCTACAACGGCCCACAGTACCTCCGCCGAGTGCTGGACCAACGATATCGCGGGCAAGTCACCCGGGGTCCTAAGAAGACGCTGTCCAGCCAGCATCCGGGTGCGTCCAGGATCTCCGAATACGACACACCTTTGCCGGGCTCTCCTCTCGGCCAGGAGAGTAAGGGACCCAGCCGACCGCGAGTGGCCTACAGGCCGACCGGCTCTCTGAACTCACCGAAGACGTCCTTCAGCACCTGCGTCATCTCACCGAGCGTCGCGTAGACCCGCACCGCGTCCATGATGTACGGCATGAGATTCCCGCTCCCTTGTGCTGCCCGACGAAGGCTTTCCAGAGCCTCGCTGACCTTTGCCCCGTCGCGCCGGGACCTGAGTTCGTTCAGGCGGCGTGTCTTCTGCTCAGCCTGTTTCGGGTTGTATTCGTGGAGCTCAACGTCTCGCTCTTCCTCCTCGATGCGGTACTTGTTGACGCCGACTTTGACGATCTCTCCACTCTGGATGCCCTGCTCGTAAACATAAGCCTGACGCGCCACCGCTCGCTGGATGAACCCCTCACTGATCGCCTTGACGATGCCACCCATCGCCTCCACCTGCTCCATCTGTTCCACGATCCTCTTCTCCAGATCGGCGGTCAGTCGTTCCACGTAATAGGAGCCCGCCAGGGGGTCCACCGTGTCGCACAGCCCCATCTCCTCCGCCAGGATCTGCATCGTCCGGAGGCCGATCAGAGCTGCCTTCTCGGTGGGAATGGTATACGCTTCGTCGTACGTGCACAGGGCCATGGTCTGTGTCCCGCTCAGCGCCGAGATGAGAGCGTAGTACGCGCCGCGGACGATGTTGTTCTCCGGCTGCTCGATGGTCAAGCCGCCCCCGCCCCCACCGGCGATCATCTTCATCTGCATGGCCCCGGGTTTGGTGGCCCCGTGCCTTTCGCGCACGATCTTCGCCCACAGGCGGCGTGCGGCGCGGAACTTGGCCACCTGTTCGAAGATGTTGCCCCAGATGTCGAAGTTGAAGGACAGGCGAGCCACGAAGTCGTTCACCTCGACGCCGCGCTCGCGAACGTGATCTATGTAGGCGGAGGCGATGGCGAAAGCGTAGGCGATCTCCTGAATGGGATTGGCTCCCGACTCACGGATGTGGTAGCCGCAGATGCTAACGGGGTAGTAATGCGGGACGTGCTCGGCGCAGAACTGTATGGTGTCCCCGATGAGGCGAATGGAAGGCTCCACAGGGAAGATCCAGGTGCCGCGACCTATGTATTCCTTGAGGATATCGTTCTGGGCCGTGCCGCGCAGTTCCTGGAGGGGAACGCCCTGCTTCTCCGCCACCACGAAGTACATGGCCATCATGATCGCGGCCACGCCATTGATAGTGAGACTGGTGCTGATCTTGTCCAGGGGTATGCCTTCGAACGCCTGCTCCATGTCCTGCAAGCTGTCGACTGCC
This sequence comes from Anaerolineae bacterium, assembly GCA_034411995.1. GTDB lineage: Bacteria > Chloroflexota > Anaerolineae > UBA7937 > B3-Chlor > JAUVXJ01. The sequence continues at coordinate 641,609 of DAOUME010000026.1, forward strand.
ATACCCACCCGACCCACCTCGCCCCAGGCCAGGGCAGCGTCGGAGTCCAGGCCCATTTGGGAAGGCAAATCGAAGGCGACGTTGAGGGCGTTTTGCCCGTGGGTGATGAGATACTTGAACCGTTGGTTACTCTCTTGGGGTGTGCCGAAACCGGCGTATTGGCGCATGGTCCAGGGGCGATAGCGGTACATGTACTCGTGGATGCCCCGCGTGTAGGGATATGCGCCAGGATGTCCGATGTCTGCACCCGGGTCTATGTCAGCTACGTCCTCGGGGCCGTAGATCGGCTTGACCTTGATGCCGGATTCCAGGACTACCTCTCGCAGCTTCTTCTCCTCCATGGCCAATCCCTTCCGTCTGGTGTCAGCTCCATTGAGACCACTGGGCTGTCTGGCATAGCCAACACTCGCAGCATCGCGACCCGAGACCCAATGGAACCAATCAGCCTGTGCCAGCAACCACCTGAACCATCGCGGACTCCATCTGGGTCCAGCCACGGGCGCGCCCCGCACAGGCCATTAGCGAACTAGCTAGCTGTCAACTGCCTTTTCCCCGATCCCCACCTCCCTCTTCTCTGGATTCCTCCAGTTCGGCCAAGTCACTGTATATCGTGTGTCGGGAAACGCCCAGGAGTTCCGCCACGAGGGGCACCGCCTTCTTCAACAAGAAGGCACCCTTCTCATCCAGGGCACGGATGACCTTTAGCCGGTCCGCTCTCTGCATCAGAGAGATCGGTATGCCCGCCTCGGCCATGGCGTCACCCACCATGCTGTCCAGGACCTCGCCCACCTGGCTGCCGAAGGTCTGAGCCGATCCTTCGTCTGTGGGTTTCAAGAGGGTCTGCAAGTGCCGGTCGAAGGTCAGATAGGGGGTGATGTCGAGATTGATGCACAGGCCGCCGAAGATGGCGCCCTCGTCGTCGCTCAAGAAGACGGAGGAGGATTTGACGACCCTGCCTCCTTCGCCCACCGTCATGTACGAATAGACCCGTCCACTCTCAGGAGACCTCAAGGAGGCCAGGCCGGAATCCGTCAGCGGTCCACCCACGCACCGGCCCGTCACATTCCCCTCGATGGCCACGATGGACGCGTCGGGGTCCGCCATGTCGTGGAGCACAACCTCGCACCCGGAGCCCAGCAACTCCACGATGGCCGCCATGGCAGGTCTCAGCGAAGCGAAGACCTTTTTCTTGATCTCAGGGTCCATCTCTTCGGCCATGTAGCCAACTCGCCTCCACCAAACGGACTCGAGTCTTATGCAGCGCGGGCTTCGCTACAGCTATCGCATCCGTCGTCGGTCAGCTGCCTACGACAGACACAGTATACAGCGACACCGACAATTTGTCAAGTACCTAGACATTTCGACAAGATGCCAGGCTGTGTTCCCACCAGGGAATGGGCAGAAGCCGAGCGCTTCCGCGCAGGTCAGACGATGATACGTGAGCACCACCGACATCACCACGACGCAGGTGTGAGAGGAAGTGCTTGCTAAGGCCGCCGCCAGGAGGTATAATCGAACCCAGAGCCCTATCGCCGGACAGGGCTTTTCCACGTCAATGGCCAAGTCGGGCGGTTAGGAGACGGTGATGAGCCTGCAAACCCTCACGCACAACAGCTTCACCTGGACCGATCTCAGGAACCCCACAACCGACGACATCGATCGCCTGAGGCAGCAGTTCCCTTTTTTCCACCCGCTGGATTTCGAGGACTGCCTGAGCCACCTAGAAAGGCCGAAGATCGACGAGTACGAAAACTACCTCTTTATCGTCATGCACTTTCCCGTGTTCAACAAGGCCAGCAGGCGGCTCGGCAGCGGCGAAATGGACGTCTTCATCGGCCGTGGCTTCCTGGTCACCGCTAGCGACGGAACGCTGGAGCCCCTGGTTGAGGACTTCGACGACTGTGCCATGGATGAAGTCATCCGCCGTCAGTTCATGGGCCGCGGATCGTATTATCTGCTCTACATGTTGATCGACGACCTGGTTGACCACTGCTTCCCCATCCTGGACAAGGAGAACCACAACACCGAAAGCATCGAAGAGACGATCTTCGACGGCGATGCCAGGCAACTCGTGAGGGAGATCTCCATCGTCAGACGGAACCTGATCAACTTCAAACGGATCATCAAGCCTCAGATGAAGATCATCGCCAGCCTGGAGCGCAAAGAGTGGGAGTTCTTGAGGGGCGACCTGGACGTATACTGGGGAGACGTATCCGACCACATCGTCCAGATCTGGGAGCGTTTGGAGGAACTCTGGGAGGTGGTGGAAGGGCTGAGCACGACGCTAGAGTCTCTCACTTCCAACCGCATCAACGAGGTGATGAAGATCCTGACCATCTTCTCCGTGATCATGCTGCCTCTTTCGGTGATCTCCGGCATCTACGGCATGAACCTCATCCAGCTTCCGCTGGCCAGTCACCCCATGTCCTTCTTGATCATCATAGGCATCATGGTGGCCATCGTGGCCGGCATGCTGACCTATTTCAGGCGGGAGGGCTGGCTCTAGGTGGACGCCGCCGTGAAGAGCCCCCCACCCGACCGCAGCGACCTGGAAGCGCCGCTGAGAGTAGACCTCAAGAAGCTGCTGCTCATCTTGGTCGTGGGAGCAGGGGTGGCCCTGCTCTTGTTGCGTCTGGTCGGCGAGCGAGAGGCGCTGGGCCTGCTGGCTTCCGCGCAGAGCCGATATGTCGTGCTGGCGGTCGTCGCCGAAGCGCTGCGTTATCTGGCCGTAGCCCTCTACACCCAGAAGCTGCTCCACTTCCTCGGACGCCACATCGGGTTGTGGCCCTTCGTGGAATTGATGTTTGCAGGGGGGTCGGCGAACCGTATCGTCTCGGCGGGAGGGGCGGCAGGCATCTACGTCCGCTACCGCTTCTTCGACAGACATAGCCTCTCCCTGGGCAGTCTGGCGGTGGTGCTGATCCTCCAGAATCTGATGACTGGAGCCCTCCTGTTCACGTCCCTCTGCCTGGGCCTGATTTATCTCCTCAACCGCCACTTGATAGGCGCCACCCAGGTAGTGTTGGCCGCGGCCATGCTCACGCTGATGGTGGGCCTCTTTCTCGCTTCGGTGGTGCTCTATCGACGCCCTCTCTTGCTCAGGCGTACGTTGGACCGCATCGCCCGAGTCTTCGACGCGCCCTTCACCAGGATAGCGAGAAGGAGCATCTACAGCCCCATTGGCTTGTCCCAGAGTGTCGACAACTTCTACGCGGCGGTGGCTATGGCTCGCCGCAAACCGCTGGAGACAGGCAAGGCCCTGGTCTACGGCGTGCTGACACTCTTCTCTGACATCGCTTCCCTGTACTTCGTCTTCTACGCGCTCGGCTTCCCCATTAGGCTGGATGTACTGATCGTGGGCTACGTTATCACCAACTACATCATCAGTTTCTTGCTCATGCCCGAGGGCATAGGCGTGACGGAGGCCTCGTTGACCGCCGTCTACGTCAGCCTCGGCATCCCCTCGGGCACCGTGGTCGTGGCCACGCTCTTGTTCCGCTTCATCGCCTTCTGGCTGCCCATCGGGGTCGGACTCCTGGCGATGTGGAACCTGCGTCGAGAATCACTGCTGTGAACCTGGAACGGATTGAGTTGTTCGCAAACTGACCCTGGGAGCAATTATGGAAATATCTGCATCTCACTTCACGTTCGTGTCCCTCCTGCTCATCATCTCGCTGGTGGCAATGCTTGCCCGCCGTACGCGGGTGCCGTACACCGTGGCGTTGGTGCTGGCTGGCCTGGCCATCGGGCTATCTAACGTACTGCCCGGCGTCCAGTTGACGCCAGGGCTCGTCCTGCTGGTCTTCCTCCCAGCACTCATCTTCGACTCCGCTTTCCGCCTCGACCTCCAGCACCTAATGGACAACAGACGGCCCATTGCCATCTTGGCCATCCCGGCTCCTCTCATCTCCATGCTCGTCGTGGGAGCCATCCTCCACTGGGCGGTGGGCCTGGACCTTCCTCTGGCCCTGCTCTTTGGAGCTCTCATCTCCGCCACAGATCCCGTCTCGGTGGCAGCCACCTTCAAGGAACTGGGCGTGCCTCGGCGCCTTTCCTACATCATTGAGGGAGAGAGTCTGTTCAACGATGGTATGGCCATCGTCCTCTACCGCATACTGGTCTTGATGATTCTCACCGGTGAGTTCAGCCTGGTGGGCAACATCGCCAGGTTTCTCTTCGTGGTGGCAGGCGGGGGTATACTGGGCTTCGTCGTGGGCTACGTCTTCTCGCTTCTGTTGAGACGTATAGACGATCACCTGGTCGAGATAACCCTGACCACGGTCCTGGCCTACGGCACGTATCTGCTGGCTGACTCCTTCCACCTCTCGGGCGTAATTGCTGTGGTGGTGGCGGGAGTCATCATCGGCAACTACGGCGCCCGCACGGGAATGTCTCCCACCACCAAGATCACTCTCGACTCGTTCTGGGAATACATCGCCTTCGTCGTCAACTCCCTCGTCTTCCTGCTCATCGGCATGGAGATCAGTCTGCCTCTCATCACTCAGAACCTTTACCCCATCGCCCTGGCCATCGTGGCGGTCTTTGGTGCCCGAGCCCTGATCTCGTACCTGACGCCGCTCCTGGGCAGGTTCTTCTCCAAGGCTCCGATACCTCTGACCTGGCGACACACCCTGTTCTGGGGCGGCCTGCGCGGTTCGCTGAGCGTGGCGGTTGCCCTCAGCATCCCCACAACCATCCAGGGACGCGATCAGATCCTGGTCATGACCTTCGGCGTGGTGCTCTTCTCCCTGCTGGCCCAGGGCCTGACTATGCGGCCCCTGCTCCGTCTGCTGCGCCTGGTCCAGCCGGCACCGCAGCAGACGGAGTACGAGTACACACGAGGAAGACTGGTGGCCACGAGAGCCGCCATCGACACCCTCCAAAGAATGCAGCAAGAAGGGTTGATATCGCCGTCTACTTATCGCGAGCTCTCCGAGAGGTACGATGCGCTCGGTCAGACACTCTCGGAGGACCTGTCCACGATTCAGACTTCGTCTGACTCCCTGGCCAAGGAAGAACTCGCGGCCACTCACCGCAAGTGCCTGCTGGTGGCCAAGGGCACCCTGCAGGATCTCCTGCGACAGGGCGTGATCTCGGACGATGTCTTCCGGCGGCTGGTCTCGGACATAGATACCGAGTTGGAGGAAGTAGGCTAGCACCTAGCCCGGTGGAAGATCAGAGGCTGAGCGACGTCCTGCCCTCGACCTCGACGAAGAACGCCTACCTGCCAACCGATGGGGCTGACGCGACCATCCTTCCCGCGACTGAGGAAGACTAGAAGGGAGGTCATGAGATGCTCAAGAGAGCGTTGATTGGATTGGGTATCGGTCTGGGCATGCTGAGTCTATGTTCGATGCTGCTGTTAGTTGGCGGCGTCCTGGGGGGCATGATGGGCTACGTCAGCGCTCGCTACGCCGTCCGGGAGGTAGCGCCTCAGTCACGGGAGGAACCCGCCCGGCCAGAAGAGACGTGGCCTGAGGCTCCAGACCAGCAGTGGGAGGAGCCGACGCCTGGCCCACTTCCGCACCAGCCACGATCGGGCGTGCTCGGGACGCACGTCAGTCCCGTGCGCGTCACAGAGGTAGAAGAGGACAGTCCAGCAGCCGAGGCTGGCCTGCGAATCGGCGACGTCATCATCGCCATCAATGGTCTGGCGCTGGACGCAAACCACGATCTCTCGGAAGTCATTCGCAGCCACGATCCGGGAGACAAGGTGACCCTTACCCTCATTCGAAGTGACGAGGACACAGAGGTCTTGGAAGTGGAGGTCACACTGGGGAGGGATACAGACGAAGAGGGCAAAGTAGTGGCCCGTCTGGGCATCTGGTACCAGCACATGACCACAGTAGTGGGTCCTCAGCCTCAGGGAGAGGGCTCTTGGGATTGACGATCCGATTAGTTGTTCGTGGCCATCAACGTCACGGACTGGAACCCTGGGCCAACGAGGTGGAACGTGAACGGAAACCATGAGAGAAGCGGCTGCAGAGCCGGGCTGAGTCTTGCGGTCGTCGTGCTCGCCCTCCTGTTCGGGACCTTCGGGGGCGCGGTCGTGGGTGGATTGGCGGGCTATACCGCGGCCAGCTATCGAGCGCCTTCAACGCCGTCCACCCCCCCACCAGTGGTCACGCCCTCGAGTACTTACCTCACCTTGACCGAGGACTCGGCCATCGTCTCCGCCGTAGCCGTGGCGAAGCCCGCGGTGGTCACGGTGATCAACACCCTACCCCCACAGCGTGGGTTCTTCGGCCAGATCCTGGAACCACAGGCCTCAGGGTCCGGGGTCATCATCAGCGAGGAGGGATACGTCGTCACCAACAACCACGTGGTGGAGAACAATCAGAGCCTGGAGGTCATCTTCGCCGATGACACCAAAGTACCCGCCTCACTGGTGGGCGCCGACGTCTACTCGGACCTGGCGGTCCTCAAAGTGGAAGGAGAGGTACCAGCGACGGCTGAGCTCGGTGCGTCGGGGGCCCTGTTACCCGGAGAGCCGGTGATCGCCATCGGCAGCCCGCTGGGAGACTTCAAAGGCACCGTCACCGTTGGAGTAGTCAGCGCCCTGGACCGGCGTCTGGAAGTTGGAGGCGGCTTGACCATGGAGGGTCTCGTGCAGACGGACGCAGCCATCAATCAGGGCAATAGCGGCGGCCCTCTGGTCAACACCCTGGGTCAGGTGATCGGCATCAACACGGCCATCGTCAGAGGCTCCGGCACCAGTGGCGTCGTGGCCGAAGGCCTGGGCTTTGCCATCCCTAGCGACGTGGTCAAAGAAGTGACGACCCAACTGGTGGCGTACGGGACGGTGCGCAGGCCGTATCTGGGCGTGGACTGGGTATCCATCACCCCGCGTATCGCCTCGGCCTACAACCTGCCGGTGGAGTTCGGCGCCTACATACAGGCGGTTCAGCCAGGTAGCCCGGCCGACAGAAGTGGCCTGAAACCCGGCGACATCATCACCGCCATCGATGACCAGGCCATAGACGAACAGAACAACCTGGTCACGATCCTCATGCGCTTCGATCCCGGCCAGAGTGTACAGGTGACCGCCGTCAGGGGGGGAGATGAGATCACGCTGAATATCACCTTAGGGTCGAGGTAGTCAGCGAGGTTCACAGGCTGTCCAGAGGGAGGCAGGTCAGACTGACGAGCGGAGGGAGACCGGGAGCTCGCCGCCTAGAAACCGGGACCATTCGTGGGAAGGAAGAAGAAGGCCAGGGCCACGATCGCGTAAACCGCCAGCAACTGAGCGCCCTCCAGCCAGGTGGATTCCCCGTCCAGGGCGATGAAACCCGCGATCCCTGCCGCTGCGCCCAGGGCGAGCAGCTCGAACTGGTTGAAGATCAGGGTCAGGGGGTGACCCATGGCCAGACTGAGGAACACCAGAAGTGGGGCTACGAAGAGGGCGATTTGCATGCTTGAGCCGAAGGACACAGCCAGACTCAGGTCCATGTCGTTCTTCCACGCCGTCTGCACCGCGACCAGATGCTCCGCCACGTTGCCTACCAGAGGGATAAGAATCACCCCCAGGAAGAACTCTGTCACGCCCAGGGATTCGACTACCGGTTCCACTGTGGAGACCAGCACCTCGCTCTGCCAGCCCACGAAGATGGCAGCGACCACCAGAATCACCACCGCCCTTCGGAGTGACCACGCTGCCTCAGCGTGACCCTCCCTGGGAGCTTCGCCTCCAGCGGAAACGAAGGAATAGATCAAGCTGAGCACATAGATGACCATCATCACCACGGCCACCCCCAGGCTGAGCCACTCTACCCCCGCGTGATCCTCAATCTCGATAGCGTGACCGAAGATGGAGGGGATGAGCAGGGCGATGATGGCCAGCACCATCATCGTGGCGTGCACCCCGGCGGTCGAGCGATCGAAGCGCTGAGTCCCGTTGCGTAATCCGCCCACCAGGACGCTGAAGCCCAGCACCAACAGGATGTTGCCCAGAATCGATCCCGTGATGGAAGCCTTCACCAGCTCCAGTAGCCCCTCACGGATGGCGAAGATGGTGATGATCAGCTCGGCAGCGTTGCCCAACGTGGCGTTGAGCAGACCGCCCACTCGCGGCCCCGTGTGAGCAGCCAGTTCCTCGGTGGCCTTTCCCAGTATCCAGGCCAGCGGTACGATGCCCGTAGCCGAGGCGAAGAACACCCACCGATCGTCCATGTGCAGCAGTGAGCCGGCGATGCTCAGGGGGACGAAGACCAGCAAGACGGTCACGTACTTCATGGTTCGACGCTATGACCTCATCAAGCGCAAGAGCTTGGTGACAGCCGGACGCAGGTCCTCGCTGGTATCCACGGTGACGTAGTTCCGGCCTATGGGATCCGCCTGCCGAGCCATACGACGATAGATCTGCGAATCGGCGTCAGAGGACGCCGCATCGTCGTCGGGCCTTTCGTGCCTGACCTGAAGCCTGTCACACGCCACCTCTTCCGGGGCCACCACTTTGACGATGATCAGCTTGACTTCGTTCCCATCGGCCAGCCGATACACCAGTTCTCTGTGTCGCTCATGGAGATTGGTGGCATCGTATATGACGCGCACTCCCTTCCTCAACAGCTTCTCCATCAAGGCGTGGCAGGTCCGGTGCACCCACCGACTCTCCTCGGCTGTGTACGCGCACCGGGGAAACAAGATCTTCCGCACCTGGTCGCTCTCGATGATGGTGAAAGGCAGCGCCTCAGCCAGGAGGTGCGCGAGATGCGACTTGCCGGTGCCGGGTAAGCCGGTGAGCATGACGAGGACCGGGTTCGCAGTGGTCTCTTCAGTGTTCGCCAGATGCTCTTCCACCCTGGTGACGAAGGAGTCCAAGCGGTGAGGAATCGAAGCAGACATCGCTCTCCATTATACCAGATCGTTCCCGATTGACAACACCGTGCGCCTGGAAATCCAGAGTTCCACGCCGCCCCACCTCTGAGCCTCTCAATGGTTGACACCCAGGCATGGCCGAGATAAAATGAGGGTGGGGTTGGCCCAACCAAGCCCCTGACCGAATGGTGACATGACAGAGACTCTGCTCAAGGGACGTTATCGTCATCTGGCCGAGATCGGCCGCGGCGAGCGCACCGTGACCTACAAAGCGCTGGATACCTCGCTGGAGCGCACGGTGGTGGTGAAGGTGCTGCGCGAACGCTACGCCGCCGACCAGGGTCTCGCAGAGCGCTTCCTCAAGTCCGCCCGCGCCGTGGCCGCGTTGTCTCACCCCAACATCGTCACCATCTACGACGTGGGGACCGACCGGGACCTCTATTACGTGGTCGCGGAGTACCTGGAAGGAGAGAGCCTCGAATCCTTCTTCGCTTCCCACCCCGTGGTCGCCACGGAAACGTGCCTGGACATCATTATCCCCGTGTGCGACGCGCTGGCCGCTGCTCACCGTGCAGGCTTGGTCCACGGGCGCCTCACACCGCGCAACATCCTGGTCGCGCCCGACGGCGCGGTGAAGGTGTCAGACTTCCGCGGCGTGGATCATCCGTCTGCTGCCCTATCTGCCGGCACCGCCTATTCACTGTACGCGGCCCTGTATCTCTCCCCAGAACAGGCCATGGGACGTAGAGCGACGTCGGCTTCTGATGTCTACAGCACCGGAGTAATCCTCTACGAGTTGCTCACGGGACGGCCACCTTTCCGCGGTGAGAGCTTCACCGAGATCGTGGACCAGCACATCCGGGTAGAGCCCGAAGCGGTCGACACCGTCAATCCGCAGATCTCCGCATCCCTGGGCGACATCGTTCGCACGTCCCTCGCCAAGACCTCAGCAGACCGTTATCGGACGGCGAGCGATCTGGCAGCAGCCCTGCGCGACTATCAGCGTGGGAGCGCCGCCAGGGAGCTCGAGGAAGGGACCGTGCCCGAAGGATCCGCCGAGACTGGGATGCCCCCTGACCGGTGGCCGGAGGAGATGTCCTATCAGCGGGTTGCAGAGGCCGAAGCAGCCCACGCTGACCCAGGCACCCGTTGGGGAATCGACTGGCTGGGCTGCCTCGTGGGCATGGCTGCCCTCGTAGCCGTCCTCGGTCTGATACCGCTCTGGCTCGCCGTCTACCTGCGATACCTGGGATGACTTCTGGAGTTCCATGTTAGGGCGGGATGACCGGGCCGAGGCAGCACAATCAGCTTTCCCGCCGTCTGCGTGAGCGGAATCGGTTGGCCCAGCATCCCGCAACGCTGAACTGTGGACATCGTCGCATAGGAAACGGCGCAAGACAGTAGCATTATGACCCGTCTTGTGGTATACTATCAATGCAGTACCGTGTGCAGTGAGGCCCCGGGGGATGCTTCTTCTTGACATCGCGCCGGAGTCTTTTTCTGCGGAGGAGCAATTGTGACTTCACGATGGCTGAGAAACGGGCTGATCTACCTGATCATCACCGTGATCGTGGCAGCCCTCTTTTACAACGTCTATAGCGCCTCGACCAGCCTGACACCGGTGCCCATCACCACCGTCGCCCAGGACGTTAAAGACGGTCGGGTGAGCAAGATCCTGGTCTCGGGTGACGAGCTGAGGATCACTCGCACCAGCGGGGCGGAGGTAGTGTCGCGCAAGGAAACCGGGGCAGACCTCACAGACGTCCTGACCAACCTGGGCGTCACGCAGGAAATGCTGAACGCCATAACCATCGAGATCGAGAGTCCCAGCGAGTGGGGTAGCTGGCTGGCGATATTCTCATCCATGGTGCCCCTGCTGCTGATCGGCGGCCTGCTGCTCTTCATGATGCGCCAGGCTCAGTCGGGGAACAGCCAGGCGATGGCCTTTGGAAAGAGCCGTGCCCGCATGTTCACCGGTGATCAGCCGACGGTCACTTTCGAGGATGTGGCCGGGGTGGAGGAAGCCAAGCAGGAACTGCAGGAGGTCGTAGAGTTCCTCCAGGAACCGGACAAGTTCAGCGCTCTGGGGGCACGCATTCCCAAGGGAGTGCTCATGGTGGGGCCACCAGGGTGCGGCAAGACCCTTATGGCGCGCGCGGTGGCCGGTGAGGCGGAGGTACCTTTCTTCAGCATCAGCGGCTCGGAGTTCGTCGAGATGTTCGTCGGTGTGGGTGCCTCGCGGGTGAGAGACCTCTTCGAACAAGCCAAGCGTAACTCTCCCTGCATCGTGTTCGTGGATGAGATAGACGCAGTAGGACGCCACCGCGGAGCCGGGCTCGGAGGCAGTCACGACGAGAGAGAGCAGACGCTGAATCAGATCCTGGTAGAGATGGACGGCTTCGACACGGACACGAACGTCATCGTCATGGCCGCCACAAACCGCCCTGACATCCTGGACCCCGCGCTGCTACGCCCTGGGCGCTTCGACCGCCGTGTGGTCCTAGATCTTCCTGACATGAACGGCCGCAAGGCGATTCTGGATATCCACGCCAAGGGGAAACCACTGGCTGATGCGGTGGACCTGGCTATCATCGCCAAACAGACTCCGGGATTCTCAGGAGCCGACATCGAGAATCTGCTCAATGAGGCTGCCATTCTGGCCGCGCGCCGGGACAAGAAGGCCATTGAGATGGTGGAGCTACAGGAGGCGGTGGAGAGAGTCATCGCCGGCCCTGAGCGGAAAAGCCGGCTCATCAGCGACGAGGAGAAGGAAATCATCGCTCATCATGAGGCTGGCCACGCCCTGGTCATGAACAGCTTGCCGGGCTGCGACCCTGTGCATAAGGTCTCCATTGTCTCCAGAGGAATGGCCCTCGGCTACACCATGCCTCTACCCGAGGACGACAGGTACCTCATGCAGCGCTCGAGATTCAGGGATGAACTGGCCGGTTTGCTGGCCGGACGGGCAGCCGAGGAACTGGTCTTTGAGGACGTGACCACTGGCGCCAGTAACGACCTCGACCGCGCCACGCGGCTGGCTCGGAAGATGGTCACTGAATACGGGATGAGCGACAAGCTCGGACCACTGACCTTCGGCCAGAAGGAAGAGTTGGTCTTCCTGGGCAGGGAGATTGGCGAGCAACGAAACTACAGTGAGGAAGTCGCTCGAGCCATAGACGAGGAAGTGCGCCGCCTGGTCACCGAGGCCCACGACACGGCGCTGCGCATACTCCGCGACAAGAAGGACAAGCTCGTCGGCCTGGCCAGGAAGCTCATCGAGGTGGAGACCCTGGAGGGACCAGAGCTCGAGGCCATGTTCGCCTAGCATGCTCTCCCCCACCGCCAGCCAGCGGACAGGCCATAGCTCTCCCGGTTGATCCTCCTAGGTCACGACCTTCTTCAGGAACTCCGCCAACTTCTCGGGTATCTCTTCCGGCTGCTCTCCCAAAAGGCGGCACAGCACCACCGTCCGCGCAGCGAACTCCAGTATCTGAGCCCTGCTGGTGGCCTCTCGCAGGTCCTTGCCCACGGTCATTAGTCCATGGTTCCGAAGTAACACCGCGGTACCGTCCCCGAGGTTGTCCACTATGGCTTCCGACTGCTCCCTGGTTCCCGAGAGTAGGAAGGGCACGACGGGCACCTGGGCCAGGGAAATGGCCTCGATGGTGATGGGCGGTATGGGCTCGTCGAACAGGCCCAGTACTATGGCCATCGGCGCGTGGGTATGGATCACGGCGCCCACGTCCTCCCTCCTCTTGTAGACCTGGAGGTGCATGGGCAGTTCCACCGAGGGCCTATCACGTCCCTCCAGCTTTCGGCCCCTCAGATCGACCCTGATCAGCGTCTCCTCGCTCAAACCCCCCTTGTAAAGCTGCGTGGGCGTGATCCATAGCTCTTCCGCGTCGGGAAGGCGAGCACTGACGTTGCCACCCTTGGGGGTAATCAGTCCCGCGTCATACAGCTCATCAACGATAGAAATGATCTCGTGTCTGATGTCTCGTGCCATAGATAACCTCTCGTTCAGTGGAGGCCAGGACCTCCACCCCCTCTTGTCGAGAATGCTGTTGATCTGCGACTAGCGTCCGAGGAAGCCGCGATACGCCTTCAACCACCTCTTGTAGGCGGTGCGATATCGGCCGCGCACCCGGGGATCGGACTGCACGACCTCCGACCACTCCGACATCCGCCTCGCAGCCTCTCCGAGGCTCTCATACCTGCCGGCCCCGGCTGCTGCACACATGGCCGCGCCCAGGCCGGAAGCCTCCCGGACAGCGGGCACTCTCACCGGAATCTCGCAGACATCGGCCACCATCTGCGTGAAAAGCCCGGACCTGCTGAGCCCCGCGCACACCGAGAGCTCTTCCACGTTTCTCCCCGAGATCTCCTCGAGCTGAGCGAGGTTACCCCGTAGCGCAAAGGCGATGTTCTCCAGGACCGCGCGCGCCATCTTCGGCCTCGTCAGGGGCGGATCAAGGCCCATGGGAAAAGGAGCGAGAAACCCCACGCGCGATGGCACCTGAAGGCGGCCATGGTCCGCTATCCACGGGCCCATGCAGGCCGTGATCGATCCCGGTGGCTCGCCCTCTGCTTCGGCACTCATCTTCGCGTACCCCTCCTCCACGGGCTCGTCGCCACCGAAGGCCTCCCACAACCACTGTAAGCTGATGCCCGCCAGACCGGCACTACATTCCAGGCTCCACAGTTCGGGGAGGGCATGGGCTCCAGTCCACGTGCGATGGCCCTCGTCCAGCAGAGGCTCTTCCAGAGTCATCTGCACGGGCATCGTGGTACCGGCGACGGCCACGGTGTCCCCGTCCCTCACGGCACCACAAGCCAGACACGCAGCTTGGGAATCGGCGAGCCCCACCACGACCGGCGTGCCCTGACGCAGCCCGAGGGCGCCAGCCACTTCGTGGCTGAGCCGTCCCGCCACCGTGCCAGGCGACAAGAGGGCAGGAAAGATCGCCCGGGGCAACTCCAGCCGCTGAGCGATCTCAGTGGACCACCTTTTCTTCTTCACGTCGAAGAGGAGCGAAGACGAAGCGCTGGTGGGCTCCGAGCTGTAGGCTCCGCAAAGCCGGTACACGAGCCAGTCGCTCACCATCAGCACCCGGTGGATGCGCTTATACTCCTGCGGCCTGAACTTTCTCATCCACAGCAGGTGAGCGGCTGCGTCGGTACCCACAGGCCAGCGACCAGCAATAGCATAGATAGCATCGCCGTGGGCCTGGGCCATCTCGAAGCCCTGGGCGGCAGCGCGGGCGTCGCGGTTGCTGCCTGCGTATAGCACCTCGCCGTCGCCGTCGAGGAACACCACACCGTCTCGGAAGCTGGTCGTGCTGAGAGCCGCGACCTCCATCGCCGGCAGCGCACCAAGCGCTTCTCGCGTCAGCCTCACGAAGACCCGCCACATCTCCTGCGGATCGAACTCCAGGCTACCGGGCACCTCGTCGTCGCGAACCAGGGGGACATCCGCACGAGTGAGGGCCAACTGGTGGCCCTCCCCGTCCACGACCAGACAGCGGCAGCTACCACTCCCTGCGTCCCAACCGAGCAGCGCGCCGTCGGACGACACGTACTACGATCCCCCACCCGCCGCCAGATACAGCCGGTTCAGATCGTCCTGGAGGCTCTGCAACCCCATGGCCGCCGACACATCCCCGGCAAAGGCCAGGTCCCCGGACATCGCCGCCGTCGTGGCATCGAGCTCTCCGCTGAACATGCCGTCGAAGATCTCGCTGGACAGGCAGAGTTCCACCATCGCCTCACCCGGGAACTCTCCTATCCCGCCGGTGAACTCTCCATCCTGGAAGTGCAGGTAGAAGAAGAAATCCAGATCCTCTATCTCGAACTCCACTGAGACGTCATACCCCTTGCTCCCCTCGCTGATCTCCCTGTCCCCTGGTATCGATTCCAACCATCGGGTGATGACGCTCTCCATCTCTTCTGCGGAGTCGTAGCCTGCCATGCCAGGACCTCCCTGTGCTGTTTCTTGTCTGTGAAGCTCTGTCCATGCCCCCGAAGGGCGCTCTAGCGCAAATTGAAGCCTTCCAGGATCTCGGGATTGGCGGCGTGCAGGGGTCGTTCACCCCTGAACAGACGCTCCAGGTCGGAAACCACGATCCGCGATTGATGCGCTGGGATCTCCAGCGTGTTGCCTGCAATGTGGGGAGTGGCGATAACGTTGGGCAATCGGAGCAAAGGGTGATCGGCAGGCGGTGGTTCCTGAGCAAAGACGTCCAGCGCCGCGCCGGCGATCCTGCCCTCCTTCAAGGCTTCGTAGAGAGCGTCTTCATCCGTCAGCTCGCCTCGGGCGGTATTGATGAGTCGAGCGGTCGACTTCATCAAGCTGAGCTCCTCGCGCCCGATCATGCCCTTCGTCTGCCCCGTGAGAGGGGCGTGGAGCGTCACCACGTCTGCCTCCGACAGCAGGGTGACCAGCTCGGCGCGCTTCGCTCCCCAGCGCTCCACCACCTCATGCGCGACGTACGGATCGTATACGAGCAGCTCCGCATCGAAGCCACGGAGTCTCCTGGCCACCTCGCTACCTACAGCGCCAAGGCCGACGATGCCCACCTTTTTTCCCCATAGCTCACTGCCCTTCAGGTCGAAGAAAGCCACCGCCATCTTGACCATGCCCTGCGGGCCGTCCTCTTGTCGCAGGACCTCCATGGCCTGGGGGATGTGGCGCAGGCTCATCAACATCAGAGCCAGGGTGAGATCGGCGACCGCCCGGGCGTTCCTCCCTGGCGCGCGCAGCACCAGGATCCCCCGCTCCGTGGCGGCGGCGACGTCCACGTTCACCGGATCCGCCCGACAACAGACGATCACCTGAAGTCGGTCCACCTGTTCCATGACTCGGGCCCGCACCTGGTCCACCTCGGTGACGAAGATGTCGAACCCTTCTAGAGCGCGGATCAGCTTCCTGCCGGCCAGCAACCTCTTCTTGTCGCTGAAACCCTCGTAGACCACATCGCCGTACCGGGAGAGCCTCTCCAGGCCCCACTGATCGAGAGTCGCCGTCACCAGGATCCTCATCTACTCTCTCCCGGCAAGTTCCTCACTCCGTGGAACGACCCCCTTTCTGGGTCTCGTCCGCCTTCTCCTCGGCCTGCTCCACAACCTCTTTGATCCGTGCCAGCTCGTCCGCCAGGATGCCGGAGACCTGCTCCACCAGTCTCTCGGCTACGAAGCCGGGAACCGCGGCCGCGAGGGAAAAGTCGTTGATCATGGTGAGGATGCATCCCTCCCCTTCAGGCTCGCAAAGCTGGGTGAAAGTGGATTCGCCGCCCTTGACCACCTTGGAGACCATCTTGCGGGGTGGTACCCATTCCACGATCTCATGCTCTGTGGTCACCCTGCTGACCGCGAACTTGCTCACCGATCTGTACCTGGCCCCCAGGCCGGGCGCCCCCCCAGAGGTGAGCTGGCACTCCAACGTAGCCACGCTCCACTCCGGGCCCCTCTCCAGATCACTGATCAAGGACCACACCTCTTCTGGCGGAGCAGCGATGAATGCCTCGCTCTGAGCCACAGGCATCGGACGCCCCCGTTGACCTCGCGTGTTCGCTGTGAAAGCGCAGACCATTATATCACAGGCACCCTGCCTGAACCAGGGTTACCCCTGGCTTGCCGGCACTCTCGCGGTGGTTATATAATCCGCCAGGACGTCCGAGGGACCCCTGCTCGTCTGCTCACGAGAACCCCCCGCGTGGCTCAGCGCCGAGTGCCTCGTCTCAGTCCCAGACCCACGAGCCGGGTTCGAGTGATACTCCGGACCGCCGTGTCCAGCAATCGGCGCCCTCAGAAGGGAGAGAACCGCTCTGCCGGGCAAACCGAGCTTTCACCGTGGTGGCTAGTTGTCCATGCGAAGCAAGAATGTGCGTCATACGATCGCAGCCGTTCTTGTCGCGCTGGCCTTGGTGTCACTGACCGGCGGCTGCGCGAATCAGACCCCGCCCGCGGGCCCTCCTCCATCCACAGCCGCGCCTCTCGCCTCAGTTCTGGCGCCGACTGAAACACCTCGCCTGCCCACACCGACGCCACACGCGGCGCCCACTCCCCTCCTGGGCCAGGATTACAGGAACAGCCGCTGGGGAATAGCCCTGTCCTACCCCGATGGCTGGTTGCTCAGAGAGACAGAGAACGGACTGGTTCTGGGGACGACAGAACGGGTGATCTTGGGGGGAGAACTCACCTCGGGCGCCGGTCTGGCCGTGGAGATCGAGCCTTTGCCCAACGCCCAGTGGGAGGACGTGGAGGAGCTCTGTCTGAGTCGTGCCTCGGTATTCAGATCTGAGGACATGCAGATCGACGAAGCCCGGGCCATCAGTATCGACGGGCAGCCGGCGGCAGAGGTCAGCTTTCAGGGCCAGCCAGCGCTGGACCAGACTCCCATCAGAGGCACCGTGTCGGTGGTGATCTGGAATCAAAGGGCCTACACCTTCGTGGCCATGTCCACGGTCGCCGAATGGGCGACTCATGCCTCGACGCTACATGCGATCATGGAAGGCGCCCGGCTCTTCGTGCCCGAGGAACCCGTGTACTCTCCTGACCCCTGGGAGCCCGACGACACCCCCGACACCGCCTCTCCCATACAGCCTGGTGGCACCCAGACCCACGATCTGCACCGCCGGGGTGATCGAGACTACGTCCGCTTCGACGCCACCAGGGGACACGTCTACACCGTGGAGACAGCCCATCTTGGAGACGACATAGATACTCGCCTCTTCCTGTACGACGGCGACGGCAACCTCATCACCCACGACGACGACGGCAGAGCCCTAGAAGAACCATGGTCCTCTCGTCTGGTATGGACGGCTGAGAAGACCGGCCCGCACTACGTGATGGTGCAAGACGTGGGCGATGACCATGCGGGGCCAGGCACATCCTTCGACCTGAGGCTGTGGGAGGAGGTCCACTTCGTGGAGGACGAGTTCGAACCAGACGACTCACTGCATTTGGCCACTCTGCTCAAGCTCGGCAAGCCGCAGCCTCACAACCTGCACGTGGTGGGCGACGTGGACTGGCTGCGCGTCGACGCACGAGCAGGATTCACCTACGTCGTCGAGACCTTCTACCTGGGCACGAGCGTGGACACTGTGCTGCACCTCCTGGATGAAGAGGGAAACGGATTGCTGAAGGACGACGACGGGCGGGGGGAGGAGGAAGCGAGAGCGTCACGCCTGCGCTGGGTGGCAGAAAGCGACGCCCGATTCTACGTCCTGGTCCACGATTCCGGCGACGACTCGGGAGGACCAGGGACCGAGTACTGGGTGCGCCTCCAGGAGACGCAGCAGTAACCGCATGCACTCGCGTCCCGGGAACTCAGGACGGCCTGCCGAGGAATGCCCGATGCGGACCCTGGAGTCGCTCTACCCGCGAAGGGTTATCTTGAGACCCTCACGGAGCACCGTGCCAGATGACTTCCAAGACTGGCGCAGTAGCTGACAGACGACATCGGCTAGACCTGCTCCAGGAGTTCTCTCAGAAGCCGACCCGTCTCTGTCGGCTCCCCACCTCTGAACAACGCCACCCCATCCAGCGTCAGGTCCTCTCTACCTTCCAGCACAGCTCTCCCCAGCGGTGAATGCCTCAGTATCCTGAGGTCCTCCGCATAGGGATCTGTGATGATGTCCTCGCGCACGATACGCCCATCACCCATGATCAGGATCCGCTCGGTACGCCGGGCGACCGCCGGATCGTGAGTGACGATGACGAAGGTCGTCCCCAACCGGCGATTCATGTCGTGCATCAGGTCAATGGTCTCCCGGGAACTCTCCGTGTCCAGCTCGCCCGTAGGCTCGTCGGCCAGCACCAGCGACGGCTGATTGACCAGCGAACGGGCGACGGCCACCCTCTGGCACTGGCCGCCGGACATCTGATTCGGAAGATGGCTCAGGCGATCACCCAGCCCCACCATCTCCAGCAGCTCCCTGGCCCGTCTGCGCCGTTCCTTGCTGCCCATCTTCTGCTCGTGCAGGGGAACTTCCACGTTCTCCAGGGCGGTCATCGTGGGTATGAGATTGTGGAGCTGGAAGATGAAGCCTATGGTCTCGTTCCTAAACCGGTCGAGATCCTTGATCGTCGTCAGGTCCTGACCATCAATCAGGACCGTGCCGCTGGTGGCGCGGGCCAGTGCACCCAGAATGTACAGGAGGGTGGATTTCCCGCTGCCCGAAGGACCCATCACGGACACGAACTCACCTCTCTTCAGTGTGAGGTTCACACCGTCCAGGGCACGGACCTCTTCGCCGTCTCCGTAGATCTTCGTCAGGTCATGGGTCTCCACGATCACGTCGTTACCACTCATCGCTTGCCTCTCAGAATCGCCTACCTGGCCCAGGAGATGGCCCTCTCATTGCCCCCTGTATAGACGATCTTCAGAGACCTGGTCAGACTCTCCAGGATCTGCCGCTGATCGCTACCATCGGCGTTCATCACGTAGAACTCCCAATCGCCTCCCCGATCAGACAGAAACACGATCTGATCGCCGTTGGGGCTCCACGCCGGCGCTACGTTGTTCGGTCGCCTCTCCGCCAGCGCAGAACTCGCGGTCAGGGGCCATCGACCCCTCCCTTTGGTGTCCGTGGCGAAGATCTCCCAATGGTCGTGCTCCCAATGCATGAACGCTATGCGGCTTCCATCAGGAGAGGCCACCGGAAACTGGTCGTGCGCATTGTTGGTGAAGGGCTCGTTGCTGGCCCCCCTGGCCTCGCTGATCATCAGTCCCTGCTCGCCGTCGTACACCAAGAACTCACCATCAAGAGTCCAGGTGGGCGAAAAGGACAGATCATCACAGTATGGCTCGTAGAGCTGGCCATCGGCCACGTTCACCATCCCCAGGTGCCACTCCGTCTGCTCATAGCCTCGTTCGATGTAGTACCATCCATACCCATCGATCCAGATCCTCCAGGCGGGATGCCAGCCTTCCGTCGTAAAGAAGAAGGCGATCTGGCTCCCGTCCGGCGACCAGACGGGGCTGCGCGCCACGCTGGAACTGAAGAGTAAGTGCTCGTTGCTCCCGTCCCCGTTGATGGCATAGATCCCCCAGGGCTCGCTCCAGCGGGCAAAAGCTACCTGCGCTCCGTCGGGCGACCACGAAGGGTCCATCCCTTGAGTCAAGCGTCTCAGACCGGTTCCATCGGCGTTCACCACGTAGATGTCCCCGCCACTCCCGACCTGAAACACAAACCGCCCTTCCAGCCCTGGACTTGCGGTGGGAGTCGGTGACGGCGGAACAGGCGTAGCTGCGGGAGTCGATGTGGCCGTCGGGGGCGGCGGAGTCGCCGTGGGTGTGCTGGTTGGTGGCGCCAGAGTGGCTATAGGCGTGTCGGTCGCCCTCGGCGTGGGCACGGGAGCGGCGACAGAAGCTATAGGTGTGCTGCTGGGTGCTGCCTGCTCGACGGACTGCGGGCCCGACGCCAGTGCGCCACACCCGGTCAAGAACAGGACGAGCGCACTGACCAGGAGGAGTTTGCTTTTCATCTACCGAGCCCCCACGAAGATGTCCACGAAGGCGGTCATTCCCCAGCGCAGGTCTACATCCTGCTCCTCCAGCGCCACCGTGACTTTGTAGTTCGTACCCCCTTGCTCCAGGCTGGCCATGGGCGCGATCTGCGTGACGACCCCCCTGATACTCCGCTCTGGCAAAGCATCGAAGGTCAGGTCCACCGTCTGTCCCACCTGGATGAGGTACAGGTCCACTTCATTGAGATCAGTGGTCTCAATCTTGAACTCGGTCACGTCCCCCAAGACCACAGCCGGAGAGCCGGCGTTGATCCTCTCCCCCTGCCGAGCCAGCACGGCGCCGATGGTGCCCTCGAAGGGTGCGGTCAGCGCTGCATCGTCCAGCGCAGAGACGGCCTGATCCAACGCCACTTCCGCCTGTGCGACCTGCGCATCCGTCACCGCCACGTCTTCCGGCCGCGCCCCTGCCCTGAGGAGTGACAGCGAGGCACGTGCCTGGTCCACTTCAGCCTGTGCAGCGGCGATGTCTTCCGCCGACGCCCCACGTACCAGCGTTTCGTATCTGGCCTTGGCTATCTCGTACTCCACGGTGGCTTGCTGCAGCGCCAGGGCCTGCGGCATCTCCCGTATCTCCTCGAGCCAGGAAACCTCATCGTACGCCGCCTGAGCCTGCTGCAAAGCCAGCGCCGCGGTCTGCATCGCGCCCTTGGCCGCGGTCACTTCTTCCTCGCTGGCCCCCGAGCGCAGTTTCGCCAGATGAGCCTGCGCCGCATCCAGGCCAGCCTGTGCCGCAGCCAACTCCTCCAACCTGGGAGACGCTTTGACCTGGGAGAGGGTCGCCCGGGCCGTTGCCAGCGTGGCTTCAGCCTGAGCAACCGCATCTTCGAGGTCACTGCTGTCCAACTGAACGAGAACTTGCCCCTCTTCGACCTGATCGCCCTCTTCCACCAGTACCTGGTCCACCACTCCGCTCATACCGAAGCTCAGTGTGGCCCACCGGGCAGGTATCACCACGCCGGTAGCCGACACTACCTGCGTCGCCTGCTCTTGAGGCTCATCAGGAACCTCCGGCGCTGGCCGGGGAGCCAGATAGTTGGTACAGACCCACGCACCGCCCGCGACGACGATGACTGCCACCACCACCCCAATAACTATCTTTTTCACCATCACCACCTCCATAATCCGCAGCACATCGTTGAGCTATCGGGGGCTACTCGTATCTCAGGGCCTCCAACGGATCGAGACGCGATGCCCACCATGCGGGATATAGGCCCGCGATGGAGCCCAACACCAGCGCCAGGACGAGGGCACGCACCATGAGTTCTCCCGAGAAGAAGGGCTCCAGATAAGCGAGCAGCAGTGGAAACAGATTCCCCAAACCCATTCCCAGCAGGATTCCCACCACCCCTCCCACGGCGCTGATCAGAAGGGACTCCTTCATGATCATTCCCAGGACGCGACCCTTGCGCCACCCCAGCGCCCTCAGGACACCGATCTCCCGGGTTCTCTCAAACACGGACATGAACACCGTGTTCATCATTCCTATGCCGCCCACCAAGACAGCCAGGAACGATATGGCCCCGATCATGGCACTCATGGTTTGGAGGTCAGGAAGACTGTCTGCAAACTCCGCGGTCTTGGACACGGAGACCTCAGGAAAGCGCTCTTCGAGTTCCTTCAGGACGCTGTCTACCTGCCTGGGGTCCCTCAGCGCTATGCCCAGAAAACCCACTTTGCGTGGTCCACCGAAAAGCGCCTGCGCTTCTCGCAACGAGATGACCATGGCGCTGTCTTCGAACGCGACCCCCGTCTCGTAAATGCCTACCACCCGGAATCGACTCCCAAACACATTGACCGACTCACCTATCTCCACCGCCATGGCGTCGGCTGCCGTGCGACCCAGCAGCGCCTGCCGCGTGCCGCTGAGCGGTTCCCCCTCCACTATCCGGAAATGTCTGATCCCATCCGAATTGGGCTGGTAGCCCTGCACGAACAAGAGGGGCATGTTCTGGCCCGAAGAGAACCCAAACACAATGCCGGACACGCTCTTCACCTCTGGAAGGGCGGCTATTCGCTTGGCTACCCTCTCATCTATGGCGCTGAACTGCATGTCCGAGATACCGGCCTCCACAGCCATGAGATCGACCCCCCCGCCACGGCCGATGGAGTTGAACTGCTCCCCAAACCCCTTCGACAGACCGCTCAAAGCCACCACCGCTGCCACGGCGATTCCTATGCCCAGGACGGTCAGCAGACTCCGCGTCCGTCGTCGCACCAGGTTGCGAACAATCATTCCTCCAGGCCAGTGTCTGGAGGCCTCCCCTCCTCGCTCCGCCTCATACTGCATCGCCAGGAGCGGATCCAGTCGTGAGGCTCGCCAGGCCGGATAGAATCCGCCTATAGCGCCCAGCCCTAGCGCCACCATGAAGGCCTGAACAAAAAGGCTAACGGAGAACTTGCCTTGCATCAGCCCTGCTGTCGCGGGGATCCGTCCGAAGAGCCACACGGTGACGATTCCCAGTGCGGAACCCAGAACTCCGCCTATCAGGCTGAGCCCGAGGGACTCCATCAAGATCATGCGTAGCACTCTGCCCTTCCGCCAGCCAAGGGCCCGCAAGAGGCCTATCTCACGGGTCCGCTCGAAGATGGACATGAGCACGGTATTCATCATCCCCACGCCGCCGATCACTACCGCCAGGATGGAGACGCCCCACGCGAAGGCACTAATCAGTCCCATCATCGTCTCTTGAGTGGCGTTCTCGCCCGATTTCGTCACCGCGAGGTCCGGAAACCGTTTCTCCACCCTTTCTCGAACCTCGTCCGCATCAGCCGGTTCCTTGAGTTGAACCTGGAAGACGTTGACCTGGCGCGGTCGCTTGAGCATCGCCTGCGCATCCTCCAGGGTGACGACGCCCCCACCCTCCTCCAAGGCCTGGCCCGTTTCGTAGATGCCTACGATGCGATAGGCGCTGTCATACATCCTGATGCTGTCGCCCACCCCCCTGTTGAGGGTATCGGAGGCTATCTTCCCAATGATGATCTCCCGCCTGGATCTGGACGTGAGCCCTTCTCCCTCCACTATCTTGAAATGCTCGATGGCAAACCCTTCGGGCTCATGCCCGAAGACCAACAGATAGGGAATCTGGTCAGTGGTCATCTCTCCGTAGATCATACCTGCCACGGCCTTCACCCCCGGCACTTTCAGGAGTTCTTCGCCCAGGCTCTGATCAATGACACTGGTCGATGGGTCCAGCGCTTCGGCCTGAGCTATCGTCAAGTCGACTCCAGTCCCGGACCACAGCGCAACGTACCCCACGATCATTCCATTAGCCACAGCCACCAGAGAGACGATGGCCCCTACTCCCAGGCTCACGCCCACCAGTGTCAGAATCGTACGTGTTTTCCTCCGCCACAGATTCCTGAGGATCATCTATATCGGTCCTTAGATGCAAATGGTTCGCATTAGCATCTCATTATATACCTGTTTTGCACTCCTGTCAAGCCCCTGCCGCGAGATCTGTCTTCAACCCCCCGGCTACCATGGCCCGGCAACATGACCGTCGCTGGGATGTCCCCACTCCCTCCATACTAGCAGATCGCCTACCCCTTCGTCTCAACCCCGCTCACAACCACCTCCAACAACCTTCCAACGCGCTGCGTTGGACTGGTACAAAGAAAACGGAGAGGCTGGGAGCCTCTCCTGCAGCCACCGCGAGGAGGTTCGCGCTACCCAGGAGCCTGTAATCGATAGCCCTCCCCGGGCACCGTGATCACGTAACGCGGCTTCCTCCAATCGGGCTCTATCTTCTGTCGGACCCGCTTCACCAGCTCGTAGATCGCCCCCGGTGTCACCCCTTCGCCAACACCCCACACCCCTTCAGCGATCTCGTCGTAGCTGCACACCGCCCCTCTCCGCCGGTGGAGGAGCCGCAGCAGCCTTCGCTGAGCATCGCTCAGCTCCAGGGTCACTTCACGGTCATCCGACCATATGCGGCCGCTCTCCGGATCGCAGCGCACCCCTTTCGCCTCAGCCAGGCGACGACTTGTCAGCCGGTCCCTCAGGAATGCCTCGAACACCGGACTGAATACGTCGCCTTCACCTATGCCCTCCGGCCTGAGAAGCCCCTTGGTCTGCAGCGCACGCCGCCTGCCGACATCCAGAGCCGCGTCTCCATCCCGCAGCCGTGTCAACAGCCCCTCCCGCTCCTCTTCCTCCAGCTCGTCCCACAGTCGCTGGCACTCCTTCTGGATGGGTTCTTGACCGCTAATCTGAGCCACCGCTGTTTCCACTGGTATCGGTGACTGGAAACCACCGTTGGTCAGGATACTGTAGATGCGCTCCAGCAGCCCCGGATGCCCGCCTGAAAGCCGGACGGCCAGCGCCTCACTCTCGGTGTTCGGAGTCGCTGCCTGCTTCGCCCGCAGGTAGACAGCGAAGCGTGTGGCGTCGATCTCAGACAAGGGTCGCAGCATCAACGTGTAGAGATGGAAAAGCTCACGGAATTCGTAGGTCTCCGTATCCGGTCGCAGGCGCTCCAGCCGCCGGGACGTCCCCGTCACGTAGCATAAGCTGTCGCCCAGGGAGTCTCGGAGCGCTCTGAGTTGGCGGAAGGGCCAGGGCGGCAGCGTGGAGAACACATCGTCAAACTCGTCCAAGATCACCACCAGCCTGAGTTCTGCCCATCGATCGAGCTCACGCATGCTCGTGGCGAACGAGGACCGGACGGAGACCTCCGTGCTGTTCCGCAACACCTCATCGTGTAGTGCTCTCAGAGTGCCCACTGTCTCGGGCGGCGCACAGGAGTCTTCCAGTTCGTGCACGATGCGGCGCAGTAATAGCTCGTAGAAGGCCTGCTCGCTATCACCGGCCTCCAGGCAATCGACAAATACCGGCGCCAGCACCCTTCGCTCCCCAGGGGCACATGCTCGTCGGACCTCCTCCTCCAGCAGGGACTTGAGTAGGATCGACTTGCCCATGTTACTGGGCGCCACCACGGAACAACACTCACCCTGGCGAATCCAGCCGATAACGTGCTGCAAATCCTCTTCGCGCACGGGCGCTCCGGGGAAGGCAGCCCTGCTCAGGTTCTGCTTTGTGCGAGACACACCTCTCTCCCCCATGGATTTGTGACGTCCCCCTCACAGCCAACACCAGAGCGCTGCCAGCGGGATCTCCTCAGTCCACCATGGCCCTCTGAAGCAGGCTTATCCTAGCACGAACACTGACGATTGTCAAGGGTAGCGCCGTCTGTTCTGCTCACGCATGAAGCCGTCACCCCCGAGGGGCTGTGGATGGCCCCGGCTTGGCTGCGGCAGGACCGACTCGGGGTGTAGGCTGGTGCGAAGGAGAAGTGCGAGGGGCGCAAGAGTGACAGGTGAGCCAGAGAAAGAGCGGGGCCAAGGGGTGCGGAACGCACGCCGTGTGCGCCGTCTGGGGCCACAAAAAAAGGATCCCCAGGCAACGACCTACTCTCCCACACCGCTTCCAGTGCAGTACCATCGGCGCTGGAGGGCTTAACTACCAGGTTCGGTATGGAGCTGGGTGTCTCCCCTCCGCTAGCGTCACCTGAGGAACCAACCTCAGAAGTTCGCAGTTTGAAGGTGCCTGCGTTACCAAGACTAGCACCCTAAGAACTGAACAGAACACTCGAGCAACACCACCAGATCGTAATGCAGATTAAGCCCTCGACCATTAGTACGGCTTAGCTGAAGGCATTGCTGCCCTTACACACGCCGCCTATCAAGCAGGTAGTCTACCTGCGGTCTTACCCGGTTAGCCCGGTGGGTGACCTGATCTTGAGGGAGGCTTCCCACTTAGATGCTTTCAGCGGTTATCCTTTCCAGACGATAGCTACCCAGCAATGCACCTGGCGGTACAACTGGCACACCAGAGGTCTGTCCACTCCGGTCCTCTCGTACTAGGAGCAGCTCCTCTCAAGTCACCTGCGCCCACAGCGGATAGAGACCGACCTGTCTCACGACGGTCTGAACCCAGCTCGCGTGCCGCTTTAATGGGCGAACAGCCCAACCCTTGGGACCTGATACAGCCCCAGGATGCGACGAGCCGACATCGAGGTGCCGAGCCTTGCCGTCGATGTGAACTCTTGGGCAAGACTAGCCTGTTATCCCCGGGGTAGCTTTTGTCCGTTAAGCCACGGCCCTTCCACTCGGAACCGTAGGATCACTAAGCCCGACTTTCGTCCCTGCTCGACTTGTAGGTCTCGCAGTCAAGCCCCCTTGTGCCTTTGCACTCTTCAGCTGGTTTCCATTCAGCTTGAGGGGACCTTTGGGCGCCTCCGTTACCTTTTAGGAGGCGGCCGCCCCAGTCAAACTGCCTACCTGGCACTGTCCCTGCACCGGATCACGGATACAGGTTAGAGCCAAAACTTGACCAGGGTGGTATTTCAAGAGCGACTCCACCGAGGCTGACGCCCCAGCTTCCCAGTCTCCCACCTATCCTGCACAAGTCAAGCCCTAACCCAGTGCCAAGCTACAGTAAAGCTCCACGGGGTCTTTTTGTCCTGCTGCGGGTAAGGCGTATCTTTACGCCTACTTCAATTTCGCCGGGTCCCTCGTTGAGACAGCGCCCCAGTCGTTACGCCATTCGTGCGGGTCGGAACTTACCCGACAAGGAATTTCGCTACCTTAGGACCGTTATAGTTACGGCCGCCGTTCACCGGGGCTTCAGTTCAGAGCTGCCGCTGGCCGAAGCCAGCATGACCCCTTGCTTTAACCTTCCGGCACTGGGCAGGCGTCAGCCCCTATACATCCTCTTGCGAGTTTGCAGAGACCTGTGTTTTTGTTAAACAGTCGCCAGGGCCGTTTCTCTGCGGCCCCCCCGGGCTCCGCGCGCGAGGCGCCTCACCCCGGAGGGCGCTCCTTCTCCCGAAGTTACGGAGCGATTTTGCCGAGTTCCTTAACGAGGGTTCTCCCGATCGCCTTGGTATTCTCTACCCGCCTACCAGTGTCGGTTTGCGGTACGGTCACCAGGGTTTCATCACTTAGAGGCTTTTCTCGGCGGCTGGGCTTGACCACTTCTGGCCTTACGGCACCGCCCACTCCTCAGAGTTAGCGCCGGTCCGGGTTTTCCTGGTCCGGCCTCCTACGAGCTTGGCACCTGAATCCAATAACAGGCTGGCCTACCCCTCCGCGTTCCCCCATCGCTCCACCCAGGTGGTACAGGAATATTAACCTGTTGTCCATCGCGTACGGCTTTCGCCCTCGGCTTAGGACCGACTAACCCGACGCGGATTAACCTTCCGTCGGAAACCTTAGGCTTACGGCGAACATGTTTCTCACATGTTTCTCGCTACTCATACCGGCATTCTCACTTCTGCCCGCTCCACCAGTCCTCACGGTCTGGCTTCTCAGCTGACAGAACGCTCCCCTACCGAAGCCGGAATGACTTGGAAACCGACACCAGAGAGTTGGGAGCAAAGCTCGACCAACACCCTGGGCCGTTATGTCTCCAATCTTCCGACCTCCCGTAGCTTCGGTGCCAGGCTTTAGCCCCGGTATATTGTCGGCGCAGAATCACTAGACCAGTGAGCTATTACGCACTCTTTAAAGGATGGCTGCCTCTAAGCCAACCTCCTGGCTGTCCCAGTAATTCCACTTCCTTGCCCACTTAGCCTGGACTTAGGGACCTTAGCTGACGGTCTGGGCTCTTTCCCTCTCGACAATGAAGCTTATCCCCCACTGTCCGACTCCCAGGCTCTAGAGTAATGGCATTCGGAGTTTGATTTGGTTTGGTAAGCATTGCGCCCCCTAGCCAAGTCAGTGCTCTACCTCCACCACTAAACGCCTGAGGCTAGCCCTAAAGCTATTTCGGGGAGAACCAGCTATCTCCAGGTTCGTTTGGCATATCACCCCTATCCACAGCTCATCCCCCAGATTTGCAACTCTGGTGGGTTCGGGCCTCCACGATGCATTACTATCGCTTCACCCTGGCCATGGGTAGCTCACCTGGTTTCGGGTCTACTCCCTGCGACTATTGCGCCCTGTTCAGACTCGCTTTCGCTACGGCTCCGGGTATGACTCCCTTAACCTCGCCACAGAGAGTAACTCGCCGGTTCATTCTCCAAAAGGCACGCGGTCAGGCCTGCCCCATACGGGACATAGCCCTCCCACCGCTTGTAAGCAGACGGTTTCAGGTTCTATTTCACTCGCCTCACCGGCGTTCTTTTCACCTTTCCCTCACGGTACTTGTCCACTATCGGTCACCAAGGGTATTTAGCCTTGGGAAGTGGGCTTCCCTGCTTCCCACGGAATTAGCGTGCTCCGTGGTACTCAAGGCCATCAGCAGGAGTCCGATCCCTTTCGCGTACGAGACTGTCACTCTCTATGGTGGACCTTTCCAGTATCCTTCCACTAGGAATCGGATTTCTTACTCCTTTGGGTCTCTGTGGAAACCCCGCTGAGCCTTACAACCCCCGTCCTGCAACGGCCACAGCCTTGACACAAGACAGGTTTGGGCTCTTCCCCTTTCGCTCGCCACTACTCAGGGAATTATCTCCTTTCCTCGAGGTACTGAGATGTTTCAGTTCCCTCGGTTCCCCCCCACCAGCCTATGTATTCAGCTGGGGGTACCCAGGCGTTACCCTGGGTGGGTTTCCCCATTCGGGCATCCCCGGATCACAGCCCGCTTGACGGCTCCCCGAGGCTTATCGCAGCCTGCCACGCCCTTCTTCGGCCCTTGATGCCTAGGCATCCACCGTCCGCCCTTAGTAGCTTAATCATGCGATCGGCGGAATTGAATCTCTCGCATTCTGTTCAGTTGTTAAGGTGCTAGTCAACTATCTTGTGACACACAAAACGGCCCGGGACGTTCCCAGGCCGCAGATCACTCGCCGGGATTGAGGTCCCTACTACTAGGTCTCTCTTGCGCTCTTGACTTCCATTATCCCCTACACTGCCTCAATGCTAAAACTCAGTATACAGGATTCTCACCAGTTTGTCAAGCACAAGATTGTTAAACCTACGACTGACAACTCCTGTCCCATGGCTCGACCATCGTTCGATCAGCCCATCCGCTACACCAGTGGTGGAGCTGAGGGGACTTGAACCCCTGACCCCCTCCGTGCAAAGGAGGTGCTCTCCCAAACTGAGCTACAGCCCCCTGCCGTCCATCTAATCAAGTGTACCACCACTGCCAGGATAGGTCAACTCGCTTGAAGACTCCTCACTGCCCCGAGCCCAGACGACGAGAGCCACCCCTCTCTTCAGCCATCCAAAGAACGAGGCCCCAGTCCTCCGGGACCAGGGCCCACGATCAACACAGTGGGCCATTCTGGACTTGAACCAGAGACCTCTCCCTTATCAGAGGAGTGCTCTAGCCAGCTGAGCTAATGGCCCGCGCGAGTCGCATCAACGGCTAGGAGCGGGCGGAGGGCCGGGCACCCCTCTCTGGCCCAAACGCCTGGCCATCTCCCTCGTGTTCTCCTCGATGTCCAGGAACACCTGGATGCCTTCGGAGGCGGCAATCAGGATCAGGGCGTAGAGACCTACGGTGATGGCCATCACCACGAAGGCCACCACGGCGGCAACCATCCCCCACAACGCTCCAGCGTCGCCCCCACCTCCGGACCCGGTGAAACCCAGCATCGTGGAGCCACCCAGGAACATGACAGCCGAAGTTCCACACGCACTGAGGATACCTAGAATCAGGATGACCCAGCCGAGGACTTTGAAGATGGTGGCTATGGTACGCAGGGCACGGTACTTTCTCTCCATGGTAACCCCCTCGTCCCTATACCCCACTACGCGAACAGACCTCAACCGCCGAGGAGTGGCAGGAAGCGCAAGCCTTGGGGCGCCTCAGACCCGTAGGTCTGAGATTGACCTGGGACTCCCCGATCTTTCGACCGGGATGTCTCCCTAGAAAGGAGGTGATCCAGCCGCACCTTCCGGTACGGCTACCTTGTTACGACTTCGTCCCAATTACCAGCCCCACCCTAAACGGCTGCCTCTCTTACGAGTTAGCCCACCGCCTTCAGGTGTTGCCAGCTTTCATGACGTGACGGGCGGTGTGTACAAGGCCCGGGAACGTATTCACCGCAGTATGGCTGACCTGCGGTTACTAGCAACTCCAGCTTCATGCAGTCGAGTTGCAGACTACAATCCGAACTTGGACCGGTTTTGAAGGATTAGCTCCGCCTCGCGGCTTGGCAACCCGTTGTACCGGCCATTGTAGCGTGTGTGTCGCCCTGGACATAAAGGCCATGCTGACTTGACGTCATCCCCACCTTCCTCCAGGTATACCCTGGCAGTCTCACTAGAGAAATACAACTAGTGACGAGGGTTGCGCTCGTTGCAGGACTTAACCTAACACCTCACGGCACGAGCTGACGACAGCCATGCAGCACCTGTGTTGGCTCCCCGAAGGGTCGCTCCGCTTTCGCTTCGCTACCACCAACATGTCAAGCCCAGGTAAGGTTCTTCGCGTAGCCTCGAATTAAACCACACGCTCCGCTGCTTGTGCGGGCCCCCGTCAATTCCTTTGAGTTTTAGCCTTGCGGCCGTAGTCCCCAGGCGGGATACTTACCGCGTTAACTGCGGCACTGATGGGGTCAATAACCACCAACACCTAGTATCCATCGTTTACGGCGTGGACTACCGGGGTATCTAATCCCGTTCGCTACCCACGCTTTCGCGCTTCAGCGTCAGGTACAGGCCAGAAAGCCGCTTTCGCCACTGGTGTTCCTCCCGATATCTAAGTATTCCACCACTACACCGGGAATTCCGCTTTCCTCTCCTGCCCTCAAGTGTCCCAGTATTGAACGGCGCCTCCCGGTTGAGCCGGGAGATTTCACGCCCAACTTGAGTCACCGCCTAGACGCCCTTTACGCCCAGTGAATCCGGATAACGCTCGCCTCCTACGTTTTACCGCGGCTGCTGGCACGTAGTTAGCCGAGACTTATTCCTGAGGTACTGTCCTTTCTCATCCCCCAGAAAAGGGCTTTACGATCCGAGGACCTTCATCGCCCACGCGGCGTTGCTGCGTCAGGGTTTCCCCCATTGCGCAATATTCCTTACTGCTGCCTCCCGTAGGAGTCTGGCCCGTATCTCAGTGCCAGTGTGGCTGATCATCCTCTCAGACCAGCTACCGATCATCGCCTTGGTAGGCCCTTACCCTGCCAACTAGCTAATCGGCCGCAGGCCCATCCCGAAGCGCCGGGACTTTCATCCGCCAACCGAATGACGGACAACATGGGGTATTAGCCATCGTTTCCAATAGTTATCCCCCACTTCGGGGCAGGTCACCTACGTGTTACTCACCCGTTCGCCACTAACCAACACAGCTCTTGGTCGCCAGCTATAAGCCGTTGACCAATCGCGACGTGTTGGTCCGTTCGACTTGCATGTATCAGGCACGCCGCCAGCGTTCATCCTGAGCCAGGATCAAACCCTCCGTAGAGAATTCTCCTGTTTGGAGCCCCTAGCTGTGCATGCTTCCTACCACTCTTCGGTTGTTAAGGTCCGTTTCTGCTCCCAAGTATAACACATCCCAGGAGCACTGTCAAATGAACTGAGGCGCGAACACCTCAGTTTCAATACCAGTATAACAGATATTCCACAGCTTGTCAAGTCGAAACCGTGGCTGGCCGCCAATCTCGCGCCGTTCTAGTCCCTTGCTCGGCCACAAACTCCGCGAGCCACAGAACTCGGCCGCGCTCCTCCATCTCCCACCATCAGGGAGCTTCTCTCCCGGAAGAGGCCCACGGCATGCCCGCCACCGGCTCTCCAGGCTACACGCTCGAAGCGGCCAGCACCATCATCAAGTAGATCGCCCAGTGGATCAGCACCGAGGGCAGAACCGACCTGCTCTCCAGGTCTACGTACCCAAAAGCTGCTCCGCCGAAGATCGTGCTCAGCGTCTCCAGCTCTGGCTTGCCCAGGTGCATGATGGCGAAAGGAACGGCCTGTATCCAGATCGCCAAAGGTCCCAGGCGCTCCCACAGGCCGAAGAGCAAGAAGCCCCTGAACATGAACTCCCAACTGAACATATAGACACCCATGCGCAGAGCCAACTCCGCCAGGTCCCGCGAATCCGGCTCTCGAAAAGCGGCAAGGGCGTAGTACTGCTGGAACTCCGTCACCTGTGCCAGACCCACGATGACCACGCCCATCAGAGCGATTCCCAGCAGCGAGAACAGCGCGCCCTTCCTCCAGTTCCCCGCCCTCAACCCGAAGTCCCGAGGGTCCTCCCTCAAGACGAAGATGATGATGCCCAATGGAATCAGACAGTAGAACACGAAGGAGGAGATGGTTTCGTCGCCGAGGATTGTATGATGGTATCTGATGATCAGCAGCAGGGTGGAGCTGATCAGGATTATGGCCGCCCTCAGATTGGACTCCTTGTCCATCATGCTCGCCTCCCTTCGCCCGCCACCATCGGCGGTCCTGGCCCTGCCTCGCCCTCGAGCCGCACCACGGGACAGGACTCAATACGTAAAACGAGCCAGGTTTCCCCCCGGAGAGAACAGCAACCGCAGCTTGTCCAGGTCCGTACCCAGTTCGTAGGCCCAGTTCAACAGTAGTGCCGCGACGATCAGCAGGCTCAAGGCGACCCGCCAACGGGTCTCGCGCCTCAAGCCCTGGTCGGCGGAGTTAAAGTCGGAGGCCACGCCAGACAGAGAGCCTACCCCTTCAACGGCGAACACGGCTAGCAAGGGCACCATGACCAGATGGAAGCGAGGTTCCGCCATGATCAGCGCATGAATACCCATCAGATATACGAAGAGAAGATAGACCAGCGTCTTGTCTCTGGTTTGCCCTCGCAGCACCATCCCTGGAACACTGAGCAGCGACAGTAGGACCCATGGTAGGCAGACCACCAGGAAGACGAGGGTCAGAACGGGCGGCGGTAGCTCGCCCAGGAAGTTGTTCGAATAGAAGTACAGCAGCACCCTCTTGTCCAGACGGAGGAAATGCGACAGCTTGCTCAGCAACAGCCAAACTGCGCGAGCCGGATCCTCCCTGATGAACCGTTTCCCCTCCCGCATCCCCTCATCGTTGGTCGCCTTCTCGGTCTCCAGGTTGGGATTGTCGAAAGCACCCAGACGCTCCAAGAAGTCGACCGCGATGTCAGAATCGAACGTACCAGTTCCCTCCGGGTGGTACCCAAGATAGAAGTTGAAACCCATGCTCGATTCCACGAATACGAACTCGTGATACAGCAGTGAGTTTCTGATGCTCCAGGGGACGGTGAGGGCCAGCAACGGCAAGAGTATCAGCATCCAATCCTTGATCGCCTCTCTCTTCCTGTCAGCGTAATGCCACAGCCAGGGCAGCAGGAGTACCAGGAATCCGCTGATCACAGAGCGCGTGAGGATGGTCAGACCGAGCACGACACCTGAGAGCAGGTAATACCGTCGACTGGAGGTCTCGGCGGCTTTGATGAGGAGGAGCACCACCAGGGGAACGAGAAGGAAGAAGAGGTTCTCCGTGGCCAGCCCTAAGGGGTAGAGAAGGAACATAGGGTACACCGCCACCACCCACGCGGCCTTCAACCCTGTCCTGTCGTTGACCAGCCTTCTGCCAACGCCGTAGACCACAAGAGGCGAAAGCGATCCCACGAACGCCTGCACGATCCTCGCAGCCGCGAAGCTGTGCCCCACCAACGCATAGATTACAGCCAGGAACAGAGGATAGAGAGGAGCCCTCGCCGCGGTGGGTATGCCTCCGTACCAGGTGAAGCCCTGCCCCAGTCTGATGCTCTCGGCCAGCGCATCGTACTGGAACATGTCATCGAGGGCGATGCCCAGGTTAAGGGTCAAGAGGATCGGGAGCAGGCGCGCCGCCAGGGCCACCAGGAAGACCACTACCAGGCTTCTGCGGAACTGTCTTTCCCACCCCATGGCAGGCTATTATACCATAGGCCAGCGTGCACGCCACGAGGTGAAGCGTCACGGTGGTTTAAGAGCGCCCATGTCCTGCGCTCATCACTCTCTGCAACCAGGAATCGGGCGACGTTTCCCCGACCACCAGCAGGTGAACTCCACGACGGCACGCCGTGGGCCCTTCTCCCTCGACGCCGCAGGTGCCCGACGAGGGACCCCCTCAGTAATCCCGGTGCTCCGTGCGGGCGATGATCTCATCCTGCAACGCTCTGCCCAGGTTGCAGAAGTAGTCGCTGTAGCCAGCCACGCGCACGATGAGATCCCGATGCTCCTCGGGGTTTTCCTGAGCTGCGCGCAGCGTGGCCCCGTCCAC
The DNA here is from genome assembly GCA_034411995.1 of Anaerolineae bacterium. Classification (GTDB taxonomy): domain Bacteria; phylum Chloroflexota; class Anaerolineae; order UBA7937; family B3-Chlor; genus JAUVXJ01. The sequence continues at coordinate 676,106 of DAOUME010000026.1, forward strand.
GACGTTGAACTGGACGTGATGGCCGTCCAACTTGAAGTAGGTGCGCAGCAGTTGGCAGAACTTGTCCAGACCGTCCTCGCCCTCCAGCAACTGAGGTGAGAACTTCTGGTTCAACAGTGTGCCGCCCGTTCGGACGTGATCCATCTTGGCCACGGACTTGAGAACAGCCGTCGGGCCCTTCCGGTCCGCTCCCTGCACGGGAGACACACCCTCGGACAATGGCCTGCCTGCCCTCCGTCCATCCGCTGTCGCGCCCACCACCGATCCGAAATAGACGTGAACGGTGGTGGGGAGGAAGTTGACGTGGTATCTCCCGCCCCTCGTGTTTCTCAGCCCCTCGATGGCCCCGTAGTAAGCCTCGAACACCCGGGTCATCACGGAGTCGGCATTTTCGTCGTCGTTGCCGTACTTCGGCGTCTTGTTCAACAGCATCAAGCGCTGTCTCTCACGCCCCTGGAAATCCTGTCCCAGCACATCCAGCAACTCCCTCATGGACAGGGTGCGGTGGTCGTACACGTGATGCTTGACCGCGGTTAGCGCGTCCGTCATCGTGCCCAGGCCCACGCCCTGAATGTAGGTCGTGTTGTAGCGGGCGCCTCCGTCGTGATAATCTTTTCCTCTGGCGGTGCAATCATCAATCAACAGCGAGAGGAAGGGGACGGGAAGGTACTTCGCGTAGACTCTCTCGATGACGTTGTTGCCACGAACCTTGACGCCGACAAAATACTTCAACTGGTGCTGGTAAGCCTCGAACAAATCATCGAAGCTGTCGAACAGGTGAGGATCACCGGTTGGAATACCTACCTTCTGACCGGTGCGCGGGTCCAGCCCATCGTGGAGCGTGATCTCCAGCACCTTGGGCATGTTGAGATAGCCTGACAGGTTGTAGTTCTCCTTGCCAAACGCTCCCGTCTCCACACACCCGCTGGTACCGCCATTCCGGGCATCGACGACAGACTTCCCGACCCGGACCATCTCATGAACCACGAGATCGCTGTTGAACACCGACGGTTGGCCGAACCCCGTCCGAATCACCTCGGCCGCCCGCTTCAAGAACCTGTCTGAGCTCTTCTCGCTGACGTGAACCGAACAACTGGGCTGTAGCAGCCGCATCTGCTCTACCACGTCCAGGATCAGGTAGGAAACGTCATTGACCCCGTCGGAGCCGTCTTCCCTCAGGCCGCCCAGGTTGATCTGAGCGAAATCGTTGTACGTGTTGCTCTCAGCCGCAGTGACCCCGACCTTGGGCGGGGCCGGCTGGTTGTTGAACTTGATCCACAGACACTGTAGCAGCTCTTCCGCCTGCCCGCGGCTAAGCGTGCCCAGTTCCAGACCCTTCCTGTAGAACGGGTAGAGGTGCTGGTCCAACCTCCCGGGTGAGAAGGCATCCCACGGGTTCAGCTCCGTCGTCACCCCGAGATGGAAAAACCAGTAGTGCTGTAACGCTTCCCAGAAGTCCGCTGGGGCGTGCGCCGGCACATGAAGGCAGATCTTGGCTATGCGCTCCAGTTCGGACCTTCTCAGCGGATCCGTCTCCTGCCGGGACAGCTCTCGAGCCATTTCCGAGTGACGCTGCGCGAATCGAACCAGAGCGTCGGCGCAGACGTGCATGGCCCTCAGTTGCTCTCGCTTGTCGTAGGCGTCCTCGTCGTTCAACAGGTCGAGAGCTGCCAGGCTGCGCTCGATGTCTCGTTTAAAGTCTTCTATGCCGGCAGTGTAGATCTTGCCGTCCAGGGCAGTATGTCCTGGAGAGCGCTGTTCCATGAACTCCGTGAACACGCCGGCGTCGTACGCCGCTCGCCACTCCGGGGCCATTTCCCGGAAGATCAGTTCGCGAATCGTCTTTCCTCTCCAGAACGGAATGATCGAATGCTCGTACGCCTCCCGCACCTGGGGGCTAACCGCGAAGGATACGTGCTCTCTGGAATGCAGCACGTCCAGGTCTTCCAGGCTGTGACAGCAGATTTCCGGATAGGTTGGTGCCGCTTTGGACGCCGGCCCTTTCTCGCCCACGATCAGCTCGCCGTCGCCGATATGAATCGTCTTGTGTTCCATCAAGTACCTGAAAGCCAGGGCACGGCGCATGGGCGCCGAGACCGGACCCAGGGGCTGCTTGTAGAACTCGGTGATGAGTTCCGCTCGCCCGGAGGACAAGGTAGGTATGGCATCCTGGCTTTGCTGCCTCAACTGGGCCACCCGCTCACTGATGGGCATAGCGTCAGCCTCCTATCTTCACTGTCAACCCCACACCGCGCAGGATCTCCGCCAAGTCATCCATGCGCTGAGCGGAAGGCGGGAGCACTCCAGTCAGGGGATAGACTCGGTCCAGGCGTCCATACTTCTCCACCGCCGTGTCGTGGTACGGTAAGAGGTCGATGCGCTGGAGAGCCGGCAGGTCGGCCACAAACTCACCGATCCTGTGGATCTCCTCTGCGTCGTCGTTGACCCCAGGGATCACCGGCACCCGAAGGGTGATCGTCTGCCCTGCCTGTGAGAGCGCCTTCAGGTTCTCCAGGATCAGCCGGTTGGAGACACCAGTCGACTCTCTGTGTCTGGTCTCGTCGATCAGTTTGAGATCGTACAGGAACAGAGCGGTGTACTTGCGAACTGCCTCTAGCGTCTCCCAGGCACAGAAGCCGCACGTGTCCACGGCAGCTTCGATACCTCTCTCTGCGCAGGTCTCGAGAAGCGCCAGCAGAAACTCCCCCTGGAACAGAGGCTCTCCGCCCGAGAAGGTAACTCCGCCAGCAGACTCGTCGTAGAAGGCCCGATCACGTTCTACCTCAGCCACCACGTCACGGACCGTCATTTCCCTGCCGGCCAGCTCGCGTGCCTCGGCGTAGCACACCTCCACGCAGGAGCCACACCCGGTACATAGCCTCCTGTCGGTAACCGCGATGGTCTCATCTATGGAGATGGCATGCTCGGGGCAAGCATCCAGGCAAGCGCCACACCCGATGCACCGGCTTCCGTGAGTCACCAGTTCCGGCTCCCCAGCCTGGCCTTCAGGGTTGTGACACCACCGGCATTTCAGGGGACACCCCTTCAGGAAGACAGTGGTGCGAATGCCCGGCCCATCGTGGATGGCGAACCGCTTCACGTCAAAGACCACACCTTTGACCAAGGAACTCACGCCTCTCGATCCGGACAGTGTCTGGCATCAGCAGCGCTACGCAGTGCGCCGAGCCGGCGACCGTCGCTCGTCAGGCGCGGTCCCCGGGGGCCGCCGCCCTATCCCTGGAAGCCTGGGCTCCGACCGCACCCCGAGCATGCTCGCGATGACTGACGAGCACCGCACCCTGGCCCACCCACCAGACAGCTGTCCTCCCCGGGCTCGACGACGCTGTAATCTAACCGCTTCCGGGTTCACAGCACAAGTCAAACCAGGCAGTGTCCCGGGCCGGTCCCCGTGCCGCGGCTTCGCGCGTTGGCTCCGACGACAGCTCTCCACGCGGGGCCCCTCCTTCTTGACACACTACCTCCTTTGGGGTAGTATCAATTGATGTGCATTGCGAAGACCAACCGCACCAGGCGTGTGAGACTGAGTTCTCGCGAAGAACCAGCACATGATGTAGGGGGTGCAAATCAAGTTGGAAGACGAGAAGGAACAGAAAGAAAAGACCAAGAAGGCGCCCAAAGAGGACAAGAAGGTCCGGGTAGCCATCATCGGCGTCGGCAACTGCGCCTCGGCGTTCGTACAAGGGGTCTACTACTACAGAGAGGCCAAGCAGAAAGACAAGATCCCCGGCTTGATGCACGTGAACCTCGGGGGATACCACGTACGAGATATCGAGTTCACGGCAGCCTTCGACATAGATGCCAACAAGGTCGGCAAGGACCTCTCCGAAGCGATCTACACCTATCCGAATAACACGTACCGTTTCTGCGATGTACCCAACCTGGGAGTTCCTGTCCACCGCGGAATGACTCACGACGGCCTGGGCAAGTACCTCAAGCAGATCATCACCAAGGCCCCTGGCAAGACAGCAGACATCGTAGGCATCTTGCAGGAAACCAAGACCGACGTGGTGGTCAACTACCTGCCGGTGGGCAGCGAGATGGCCACGAAATGGTACGTGGAACAGGTGCTGACCGCCGGATGCGGTCTCGTCAACTGCATTCCGGTCTTCATCGGTCGCGAGGAATACTGGCAGAACCGGTTCAAAGAACACCAGTTGCCCATGATCGGCGACGACATCAAATCCCAGGTCGGGGCCACCATCGTCCATCGCGTGCTGACCAGGTTGTTCCGTGACCGGGGCGTCATCCTCGAGCGGACCAGCCAGTTGAACGTCGGTGGAAACATGGACTTCTGGAACATGCTGGAGCGCGCTCGCCTCCAGTCGAAGAAGATTTCCAAGACCGGTGCTGTGACCTCACAGTTGGACTACGATATTGGGGCAGACAATATCTACATCGGCCCCAGTGACTACATCGCCTGGCTGACCGACCGGAAGTGGGCACACATCCGTCTGGAGGGCCGGACGTTCGGTGATCTGCCTCTCAACATCGAGCTCAAGCTGGAAGTCTGGGACTCCCCCAACTCGGCCGGCGTGGTCATTGACGCTGTGCGGTGCTGTAAGCTGGGCTTGGACAGAGGATTGAGCGGGACCCTGCCGGGTCCGGCCGCCTACTTCATGAAAACCCCTCCCGTGCAGTACACAGACGACGAAGCGCGCAACATGGTGGAGGACTTCATCCGGGGGAAGTAACCTCAGGGCGAAGCGCTGCCTGTGCGCAGCCGTCGCCAGAGGAAGACGTATGATCGTCTACTGGCTGGTCTTGTGCCTGGTTTTCCTCGCCCAGCACCTCCCACTAAGGCCCTGCTACAGGATAGCCGGCATCGTCGGCGACCTGGTCTACGTATTCTGGCCCAGGGGTCGGCGCAACGTTATCGATAACATGCGACACGTCCTGGGTCCTGAGGCCACCGACCGGGAGATTCGGGCCACAACCAGGCGCTCCTTCCGCAACTACCTGGGTCTGCTGGTGGATTTCGCGCGCAGCAGCATGGAGCCATCAGCCCTCGAAGGCAAACTGAAAGCCTCAGGCTGGGAGCACCTCGACGCGGCCTTTGCCCACGGAAAAGGGGTACTCCTGGTGGGGAGTCACCTGGGAAGCTGGGAGATGGCGGGAGTGGCTCTCGTCAAGCGCGGCTATCGCGTCAGCGCGGTGTCCGAGACCCTGGGCAATGAGAGAATCAACCGCATGGCCATAAGATTCCGTGCCGCGCGAGGAATAGAGCTCATCCCCATGGAGTATGCCCTGAAGCGGGTCTACGGAGCGCTGCGAAGGAATGAAGGCGTGGGCCTGGTTACCGACCGGCCTCTGCCCCCGGATGAGGGAGTCTTGGTGGACTTCTTCGATCAGCACATTCCCTGGCCCACCGGACCAGCGATCCTGGCTCTGCGGACCGGAGCGAGGTTGGTCACTGGCTACCTGGTGCGTAACGAACGAGACGACTACATCGGCGAAATATTCCCGGCGCTGGACTTCGAGATCACCGATGACCAAGAAGCAGACGTTCAGCGCATCACCCAGCAACTCGTGAGCATCCAGGAAGACGTGATCAGGCGCTACCCCGATCAATGGTTCATGTTCAGGCGCATGTGGCCCTCAATGCGCGGACAGCCATGAGCCGATCTTCTCTTCTATACTACCCGTATCGTGCGCTGGGCGCCCTCGCCCCCTTCGTACCTCCTGCTGTGGGCTACCGGCTGGCCTCACAGGTGGGCACACTGGTTTACTACCTCTACCCACGCGGCAGAACCGCACTCAGAGACAACCTGAGTCACGTACTTGGCAGTGAGGCCGACGAAGCTACCATCAAGGCTACAGCCCTGGAGGTCTTCCAGAACCTGGCCAAGAACTACTACGAGTTGTTCCACAAGCACCGTCTGAGCGAAGACGAGGCGACATCCACCATCGTCGTCCGCGACCTGCGTTACATAGAAGAGGGCCTCCGCGATGGTCGAGGGCTGATCGTCGTCTCGGCACACTTTGGCCCCTTCGATGCTCTCTGGCAGATTGGCAGGAGTCTCAACCTCATGCTGACCGCCCCTGCGGAGCATCTGGAACCGGAGAGGCTATACCAGTACGTCTGCGGACTACGCGACAGGGAATGGATCCGATTCTTACCGGTCGACAGGCCCCTCATGGAGTTATATCGAACTCTGCGTCGTGGGGAAATCGTTGCCCTGGCCGGAGATCGCGACCTCACGGGGAGCGGCATCGTAGTGGACTTCTTCGGAGGTCAGGCACGGATGCCTGACGGAGCCGTGCAACTCGCCCTGCGCACCGGAGCGAACCTCACGACCTGCTTCGCCCTGCGACAACCAGACAATACCGCCGTGCTACAGATGGAACCCCTGCTGCAACTGGAGACAACCGGCGACTTCGAGCAAGACGTGCGAGTGAACGTGCCCAAGGTGGTGGCCAGAATGGAAGAATGGATCAGACACTACCCGGGGCAGTGGCTTGTGCTACGCCCTGTCTGGGAAGATGCCCGTCATGCAGCTTGAGACCACATTGGGCAAGGCAGACTTGCACTTACATAGTGGCGCTGGCGACGGCATGGCGAGTGTCGCCGAGATACTGGAATACGTGGAACACGAGACGGATCTGGATCTCATCGCCATCACCGACCACGATCTTCTGGAGGGCGCCCTGGAGGCCAGAGAGTTGGCCGCCAGGAAGCAGTATCGTTTCGAGACCATAGTGGGTATGGAGATCACCACCCTCGAGGGGCACCTCCTGGCCTACGACCTCGATCAACCCATTCGCATGTTGATGCCCTTAAGTCGGACGATCCGGCTGGTCCGCGAACAGGGTGGCTTCTGTGTCGTGCCCCACCCCATGAGCTGGCTCACACGCAGCGTGGGATACCGCGGCCTGCGAAGGCTCACAGAAGACCAGTCCGACCAAGTCTCCATCGAGGGCCTCGAGGTCCTCAACCCTACCCTGGCTGGCCGGGTGATCTATCGCAAAGTGCGGGCCCTCAACCGTGAACGATGGCACCTCGCCGAACTGGGCGGGAGCGATGCGCACTCGCTGGAGTTCATTGGCTCCGGGTACACCCTCTTCCCAGGCAAGAGCGCAGCCGACCTCCGGCAGGCACTCCAGGAGAAGACCACCGAGGCGCAAGGACGCTTCCTGGACTTGGAGGATCATCGTCGCTTGATGTCCATCGCTGGTGAGCAAATGCTGAAGAGCATGGTGATCATGCCTGGCCAGCATGTCAGGCGAGCGATAGATTCGGCGCGAAAAGGCCAGGAACCATGAATATCGCTCTCGTGTCACCGTATGACTTCCCGTTCCCGGGAGGGGTCACCCAGCACATCTACTACCTGGACAAGCACTTCAGAGACCTGGGACACCAGGTGAAGATCATCGCCCCCTGTGCCGGAGACGACCCGGAGCAGTTGGCTGATAACGTGGTGGTGACCACCACCAAGGTCATTTCCATCCCCTTCAGCGGCTCCAAGGCGCGCATCCCTTACTCCCCGGCTGTGAACTGGAGGGTCAAGAGAGCACTTCACGCTGAAGACTTCGACATCGTTCATGCCCACGAGCCTATGACGCTGCCCGTCCCCATCATGGCCCTGACCCACTCCCGTGCCATCAACGTGGGTACCTTCCACGCCTATCGCGACAGCCATCTCATCTACAAGTACGGCCGGCGGGTCTTTCAGCCCTTCTTCGACAAGCTGGATGGGAAGATCGCCGTGTCCGAGGCGGCCAAGGACACGGTGGCCCGCTACTTTGGCGGCGAGTTCGTCATCATCCCCAACGGTATAGACGTGAACCGCTTCGCCGGTGAGCACGTTCGCCCCCTGGAACAGTACGCAGATGGGAGACAGAACATCCTCTTCGTGGGCCGGCTCGACCCGCGAAAGGGCTTCCGCTACCTGCTGCGGGCCTTCCCCCTGATCAAAGAGGAGTTGCCGCAGGCGCGCCTCATCGTCGTCGGGGCCTACCGGAAGAAGGAAATGTCCGGATTCCTGCACGATGTGCGCGAACACCATCTGACCGGTGTGAAATTCGTGGGCCGCGTGTCGGACGAGGAGCTACCGCGCTACTATCGTAGTTGCCACGTGTTCTGTGCCCCCTCCACCGGTTTTGAGAGTTTCGGTATCGTTCTGCTGGAAGCGATGGCCGCCGGCAAGCCAACCGTGGCCTCCAACATCCCAGGCTACAGGGATCTACTCGAGGATGGCAAAGAAGGCTTCCTGGCCAAACCGAAGAACGAGAGATCGCTGGCCGAGGCCATCATACGCATCCTGAAGGATCCGGCCATGCAGCAGCGCATGGGCGCCCAGGGGCGTGTCAAAGCCTCGCAGTATTCGTGGAGGCAGGTCGCCCTGAGGGTCCTCGACTACTATCAAGAACTGCTGAAGCGAAAAGAGAGTCTGGTCTGAAGTGGTCCCCACAGCTCAGGAACCGGGTTCTACAGATCCGCGAGAGGCTCTTCGGGCGAGAACAGCGGGCCTGTTGTCCTCCATCGTCCGTCCTCTCGCGCGGGCCGGTCTCTCACCGAACGTCCTGACCATCGTTGGCTTCCTGGCCATGGTCGGCGTGGCCTGGGTACTGGCTCAGGGATACGAGCGGTGGGCAGGCGTGCTGATCGTCGCCGTGGGACTCTTCGATGCCCTGGATGGCGCTTTGGCGAGATCGACGGGCCAGACCTCCCGCTTCGGTGCGTTCCTAGACTCCACCCTGGATCGTTTCGCAGAGATAGCCCTCTATCTGGGCCTCCTCTACCTCTACCGTGCTGACCCTCTGGCCACCGTGTTGGTCTACTTGAGCATCACCGGCTCGTTGATGGTCAGCTACACCAGGGCCCGAGCAGAGGGTCTGGGCCTGGAGTGTAAGGTCGGCTTCTTCACTCGCCTGGAGCGGCTGGGGGTCCTGGTGCTGGGACTCCTGTTGAAACGGACGATCCTCGCTCTTCTCGTCCTCGCCGTCTTCAGCAACCTAACGGCACTCCAGCGCATGTGGCACGTCTGGAGAGTTACGACGCGCGACCGGACCTAGGCTACTCTGACCCGTCCTCGTCTTCAGACGCCCTGCGTGAGAGTATCCACTGCCCTGTGCGCTTCCTTCCCTTGGGCGCGCGGTCATAGTAGACGTCGAAGATCTCGCCGCTAGCGGCACGCACGCGATAATTGTCGCGACCCACGCCCCACGAGCCGTGCCTCTCACTCTTCTTGACCCAGTAGCTGCCCCGCTCCCTCTCGTAGAGGGTCCTGGTCTTCCCCCTCTTGCGGTAGTCGTGCCATTCCTTCAACAGCTCGACGATCACGTACTCGCGTCCTCGCCAGGTGAAGGCAGAGGGTACACCGGGCTTCTTCTCGAGGACGGGTTCCTGTTCAAAGCGAACCTCGATCTCGTCAGCGTAGAACTCCACAGGCATGCCTCGCACGGCCTCCACAGACTGAACTCGTCAGGCGGAGCGGAGAACACTGATGGCGCTGGCCACGCTCCGCTGAGACTTGGGGTCCGCCGTCGCCAGCCAGTTCTCGTAGACCGGCAGCAACTCCTTGAAGAGAGGGAGTGACTTCCTGGTCATGCTTCTCATCGCGTCGCAGAGCACCCAGATGGACGCGGAGTCCGTCCGGTGAGCCTGATCCTTGACGAAGGCGACCACCGCTCCCGGCTCTCCGCGCGCGCCCATGCGGATGGCGAAGCTCACTGCCCGGCGCACGTCCTGATCCTCGTCGCCCAGCGCTGGCTCCACCATCTGGAGGCACGTCCTGGTGTACTCAGGGCGCTTCATCGGCAAGCGGGCGACCACGGTGAGGCCGGCCCTGCGCACCCATTTGTTGGCATCACCCACCCAACTCCTCGTCGTCTCCAGGTACTTCTCCGGGTTCTTACGCACAACCGGCTCCAGAGCCCTCATGGCTAGCTGATCGCAGTCCTCCCAGGTCGCGCAGGTCCGCGCCATCTCCTTTATGGCCGGCATTACCCGATCCGGCGCTGCCAGCTCCATCGGTCCCAGAAAGGTGCTGGCCACCAGACGTCCCTCTCGCCCTAACTCTTCCCAAAGGAGCCTGGCCAGAGGCAGGAAATCGTCCACGCGCTTCCGGGCGACCTTCCCGATCTCCTTGCCTATCTCGCTCAACGCCGGGACAGGCACCCCTATGGCCTGGAGTTTCTCGCGGACCTCCGCTTTGACCAGGCGGGCACCCCCTTCCTTGGCCGGCACCTGGGACCACAGCGCCTCCAGCGCCGCGGCCGTCTCGCCTGCGGCCTGCGGGTCGTACGCGGCCACGATGTCTCGGGTTTCCTCTTTCAATTCCACCTTCGCTCCCCCTTGGCTCAAAAGGCCGCTATCCTCTTCCGGTGCATCGAACGGCTGTTCTATCGTATCGCTGCTCATGAGCATTGTCAAGCCGAGGCTGGCAACTTCCTACATGAATAGAGCTGGCCGGACGATACGCCTGCCCGGCCAGTCGGCACTCTGCCGCAGAAACAACTCGCGTGGAGACACGCCATCTCCCGTCGTCAGTTCACTCTCTTCTCCGCGACCGCCTCCTGGGCCAGGGCGATGAACTCCTCCACCGAGCGCGCTCCCAGGTCCTCTTCCGTTCTCAAGCGCACGGCCACCGTTCCTGCTTCTGCCTCCCTGTCGCCGATGACCAGCATGTAGGGGATCTTCTGCAACTGGGCATCGCGGATCTTGGCCTGCATCCTCTCCGAGCGGGCGTCTACTTCCGTGCGTATCCCCGCGGCCCGAAGCTGGGCCTCCACCTTCCGGGCATATTCCACGTTGCGGTCCGTGATGGGGATCAGTCTCGCCTGAACCGGGGCCAGCCACACCGGGAAGGCACCGCCGTAGTGCTCGATCAGGATGCCCAGGAATCGCTCCAGCGAGCCCAGCAGAGCCCGGTGGACCATATACGGCCGCGCTTCCTGGCCATCTTCCCCAATGAAGGTCAGGTCGAGGCGCTCTGCCATGTTGAAGTCGAACTGAATCGTGGTGCACTGCCACAGTCTCCCCAGGGCGTCCTTGATACTGATGTCTATCTTGGGCCCGTAGAAGGCGCCGGCTCCCTCGTCCACCTCATACGGCAAACCCTCTTTCTCTATGGCACGGCGCAGCGCCTCCTCGGCCTGCTCCCACCGTTCCGGCTCACCCACGTACTTGTCCGGCCGGGTGGACAGGTAGATCTCGTACTCATCGAACCCGAAGCTGCGCCAGATGAAGAGGCTAAACGAGAGCACGCGGCCGATCTCGTCCTCTATCTGGTCTGGAGCACAGAACACGTGCGCGTCGTCCTGAGTGAAGCCGCGGACCCGCATCAACCCATGGAGTACCCCGCTGCGCTCGAAGCGATACACCGTCCCCAGCTCCGCCCAGCGCAAGGGCAACTCCCGGTAGCTCCGCAGCTTGCTCTTGTAGATCATGATGTGGAAGGGGCAGTTCATGGGCTTGATGAAGTACTCCTGACCCTCGATGTCCATGGGCGGATACATCAACTCGCGATAGTGGTCCAGGTGTCCGCTGTCCTCCCACAACTGCGCACGGCCGATGTGCGGGGTGTACACCACGTCGTAGCCGGCCTTGTAGTGCTCCGCCCTCCAGAAATCCTCGATCACCGTGCGGATCTGCCCTCCCTTGGGATGCCAGTGGACCAGTCCCGGCCCAGCTTCCTCGTGGATGCTGTACAGGTCCAACTCCCTACCCAGGCGGCGGTGATCGCGTTTCTCCAGCTCCTCCAGCTTCTCCAGGTAGGCGTCCAGCTCGCCAGCAGAGGGCCAGGCCGTGCCATAGATACGCTGCAACATCGGCCTGTGCTCGTCGCCCCTCCAGTAGGCTCCGGCCACCTTCAGCAACTTGAACGCCTTCGGACCGACTTGCCCGGTGTTCTCCACGTGAGGGCCCCGACACAGGTCGGTGAACTCACCCTGAGTATAAATGGATAACACCTCGTCCTCGGGCATGTCGGCGATGAGCTCCAGCTTGTAGGGTTGATCGGCGAACATCTCCTCCGCCTCTTCGCGTGAGATCTCCCTCCGCTGGAATGGATATCGCGCCTTGATGATCTCTCTCATCCGCGCTTCGATGCTTTCGAGGTCCTCGGGCGTCAGAGGACGGGGCAGATCGAAGTCGTAGTAGAAGCCGTCCTCTATGGACGGGCCGATGGCGAATTTGGCGCCCGGGAACAGGTGCATGACCGCCTCCGCCATGATGTGTGAAGTCGAGTGGCGCAACCTATCCAACTGTTCTTCTGACATGATCACCTCTCCTTGTCGACACCCATCTGGCCGGCGGTGCCGGCCTCCTGAGCAGACTCTGTCCACTCCTGCTATCCGTTGCCGTCGCTCTTCGCCGCCCCGACTAGCGGCCCTGGTTCCAACCCTTTTCCCTGCGCAAACCGCGTCAAGATCACGCCCCCCAACACGACCACCGCGCCCAGAGCCTGCAAGGCCGTGAGCCTCTCTCCCAGCGTCGCCAGGGCGATGAGTATCGCCACCGGGGGTATCAGGTTGTTGTAGATGACCGTTCTGCTGGCGCCTATCTCGCCTATGCTCTTGAACCAGATCAGGTACGCTACTCCACCGGCTGGCACCGCGCTGTACGCCAGGGCCAGCCACGTTCCCCAGGATAGGTGGGACCACTGCTGTGCAACCATCTCCGGCACAGAGATAGCCACAAGAAGAAGGCTCCCGCAAAGCATGGACACGCTCATCATCCGCAGAGACGAGTACCGCACCAGGAGCCTCCTGGATAGCACCGTGCTCGCGCCAGATAGCGCGGCGGCGACGAGGGTCAACGCATCCCCGCGTACACTGTCCCAGTTCAAATGAAGGCCAGCGCCGCCACCTCGAATGATCAGCGCGACTCCCACGAAGGACAAACACAGCCCCACGATCTGTAACGGTACGATCCTCTCCTCCCCCGAGGACACCGCGAACATGGCTGTCCACGCGGGGATGGTCGCCAGCATCAGGGAAGAGTTGGAGGCCGTAGTGTACTCCAGCCCCACCGTGAAGAACACCTGATAGACCCCTATGGCCGTCAGGCCCACCATGATGGTCCTTAGCCAGTCCTCCCTCCTGATCACAGGCTTGCCCTCCGCTATCCCCGCCCAGATCAGTAGCACACACGAGGCGGTGCCGAAGCGAATAGAGGCGAAGGCCAAAGGCCCCATCTCTCGCAAGCCATACTTCACCACACTGAAGCTGCCTGCCCAGATCACCACCACCGCCAGCACCAGCAGATCAGTCCGGCTCAGCCGCCCTCTCATACTGGAACCTCTCCCAGATAAACGACAACCTCTCGCCATCTGGGGCGAGAGGTTTCCCGCTGTTCCACCCAACTTCGGCGGCGCTATGGCACCGCCCTCGACATGGCCGGTAACGGACGCCTCCGTGGCTCCATACTCGGGCCGGCACACCAGCCCTTTCCGAAGCCAGGCTCCCGGGGGTTTTCGCCGAGGTTCTTGCCGGGGGGGCTCCCAGTCGTTGGCCCCCTCCTCCCTGTTGGTGCACCTCGGGTACTCGTCCCGTTCGTCGCCTTTCGCTTATGGAGCGCCAGCGTCGGCGTGCTGGCTCCCGTCAGTGGGCGGTATAGGACTTGAACCTACGACCTCTACGATGTCAACGTAGCGCTCTAGCCAGCTGAGCTAACCGCCCAACTGTTTTGTATTATAGCACCGAAGCCAGGCCCTGGCAAGTGCGGTGCTGTCCAGACCACGTCGAGCAGCGAAGTCTGCGGCGTCCGGCCTTGACATCGCACGACGGCTGTGGGATACTCTCACTCTGGCCAACTGGAGGTCGAGGAAGCTGTTCCTGGACCACCAAGAGGCCGGGGATCACCATTCCAATTCACCTGAGGTGGTACGGTCGTGCCACCTCGTGCATCGTGCGGAGGTCACTAGATGAAGGCGCTAGTCAGTGCAGACGTATTCCCCGCCACTCAGCATTATACTTACCTCAACGCCGCATCCGTCGCCCCCATGTCCGGGATGGCAGCCAAGGCTACCCTCGATTGGCAGGAGGACCTGGCCCTGCGCGGCACCGTCCATTTCGACGAAGAAGCGGAGACCAGGGTCTTCGACTCCCTGCGCGAGGCGGGAGCCCGTCTCCTCCATTCGGGCGCAGATGAGATCGCCGCTGCTTCCAACGCCTCGGAATCACTCTGTTCCGTCGCCTGGGCGCTGAGCCCTGGGCGGGAGAAGAACGTGGTAAGTTCCCGGATCGAATTCCCCAGCGTCGTTTATCCCTGGCTGAGAGTAGCGCGCACTACCGGGTGTGAGGTGCGCCTCACCAGGGATGAGAATCACGTCATCGATCCCGACGAGTTGGTGAGCTTCATCAATGACCAGACCTCGGCGGTGTGCATCAGCCACGTCCAGTATTCCACGGGGCAGCGTCTGGAACTTCGAGCCCTGGCCGACGCGGCGCATGCACACGGAGCACTCCTCATCGTGGATGCCACGCAGTCCGCCGGCGCCGTACCACTGGACGTGGTGGCCGATGACGTGGACGTCCTGGTCACTTCAGGTTACAAGTGGCTCTGCGGGCCCTTCGGCTCCGCCATGCTCTTCGTACGCCGCGCACTCCAGGAGACGCTAGAGCCTGGTCTGGTGGGCTGGCGAAGCACCTCCACGGGCTTCGATTTCCAGGCGGACGCGCTGGAGTGGGCACCGAGCGCCAGCCGCTTCGAGTTCGGCACCCTGGCCTACGGCTGCACCATCGGCATGATGACCGCCATCGAGCACCTGCTGGAGGTCGGAATCGAGGAGATTCACCGCTACGACCTGGCGTTGGCCGCGCGTCTGGCGGAGGGCCTCGCGGACCAGGGTGCAGAGTTCGTGACGCCCTCTCCGCACCAGTTGCGCTCGCCCATCGTGACCGCCCGCTTCCCGGGCCAGGATCAGACTCGAGTCGCCCGGCGTCTCAACGAGGAGGGTGTGGTGGTCTCACCGCGCATAGGTGCCGTGCGCTTCTCACCGCATCTATACAACACCGCGGAAGACATCGACCAGGCTCTCGACTACCTGAAGGCCATTCTCGCAGAAAGCTGAAGGGGGACCATCGCCCAGGGGCCGCGCTCCCGCCGACGCGGTCCAGCGCCCTCACGGTTCGTCCTCGCCGTACCATACGAGGGCGCACGCGCCTCACCCTGGCCTGCCTTGCAGCCACTCCGTGGGAGCTGGGTGAGGGAAATCGTATCCGCAGATGACGTCGACGATCGCCGGACGATCAGCCTTCAGCGCCCTGGTCAGGGCCCCTTTGAGTTCCGAATCGTGCTCCACCCTGATCCCCAGGGCCCCGAAGCTCTCTGCGTACTTCACGAAATCGGGGCCTCTCAGCTCCGTGCCGATCGTGCGTCCGTAATCCTTGGCCTGAAGGGTGTGTATCATCCCATACTGGCGATCGTTGAGCACCACGATCACGACCTTGGTCCCCACCTCCAGCGCGGTGCCAAAATCGCTGCACGACATCAGGAAAGCTCCATCCCCGGTGATGCCCACCACCTGTCTCTCGGGGTAGGCCAGCTTCCCCACGATACTACCCGGCACCGCAAAGCCCATGGCTCCCCACATCCCCGGCTCCACGAAGGTCTGCCTGCCCCGCAGCTCGAAATACCATGAGGCCCACACTCCGTGGTTTCCTATGTCGCCCACGACGAGCGCATCGTCGTCCAGGAGCGGCAGGAGCTCCTTGAGCACCAGCCCGAAATGCAACGGGCTATGTCCCCGCCACTTCTCCACCGCCTCATCCAGGCCCCGCCACAGCAGCTCCCTGGCCTGCGTTGTCTTCTGCACGGCCCAGGTGCTTGGTTTCCTGTCCTCTGCGGATAGGCGGGCTGACAACGCCGCCAACAGCGCCTTGCACTCGACCGGCGCCGTGATCGCGGCCTGGCTCGAGAGGCCCGGTTCTCCATCCGGTGTCAGGTAGGCGTAGGCCTTAGGCGCATGGCTGTCCATGGTCGCAGCCCCCGTCGTTCCAGCACGCATGCCCACTACCAGCAGCACGTCCGATTGATCAACAAGCTGCAAGGGGAAAGGGTTCGGTGGATAGGTGAAGAAGGTACCGGCGGATAGCTCGTGTGTGGCGGGAAACACTCCGATTGCGTCGCGGGGGAAAGTGACAGCCGCGCCCAGCAACTCGGCCAGTTTGACCAGCTCACCCGTGGCGCCCGAAGCCCGCACGCCGACGCCAGCGCAGATCACGGGTCGTTCTGCCCCCAGCAGCATCTTCACCAACCGGTCCACCAGCTCCCGGTCCACACCGCGAGCGGGGATCGATACCCTCGCATAGTCCCACACCTCGGTGGGGGGCTCTTCCAGAAGGTCCTGAGGCAGATCGATGTGGACAGGTCCGGGACGGCCGCTGGTGGCTATGGAGAACGCCTCCGCCATGATCCTGGGTATATCCTCGGCCTCATCTACTCGCACGGACCACTTGGTGACGTCGCGGAAGGTTCGATGCACGAACTCCTCGGTGTCGAGGCCATGGAAGGAGCCCTTCCTGGCCTGCCGGGGCACCGTCCCGCTGATGTGGATCAAGGGTGACGCAGCGGCAAACGCCTGTGCCACCCCGGTCATGGAATTGGTGGCCCCTGGCCCTGCGGTGACCAGACATACCCCCGGCCGGCCGGTGAGCCGGCCATACAACTCCGCCATCAGGGCCGCGTTGTTCTCGTGCTTGCAGACGACGAACCTGATGCCCTCTGCGTCGATCAAAGCATCGCACAGCGCGTGAATGTGACTCCCCGGCAGGCCAAAGAGGAGGTCCACATTCTCAGCCACCAACGCCTCGACCACAGCCTGACCGGCGCTCTTCCTTCGCTTCGCCATGATCACCTCTCCGCAAGATGTAGCCCACTCGTGACCACAAGTGTCGCCGTGGGCGGATTTGAACCCCTCGAGCCTGGCCGCCGCTTTCCCGACCGCGTTGTCTTTCGTCGCCTCTGCCAGGTGTCCAGACCCCAAGTCTGCCAGCCGGCGGCGATGAGCGGCATGCCCTCAGCTCACCAGCAAGCCACGATGACATTAGCACACTCGGAGACAGAATGCGAGTTGCGACCGCTGGAGCGACGAGCCACAGACGTGCCCCGTGTGCCAGCAGGCAACGGCACCACCGGCGGAGAATCGGCCACCGATCCAGAGGCGCGTTCGCCTGCCAGGAAGCCCATCATGTGGTATACTGGCTGCCAGGTCCCCCCACAGCGTAAACGTTCCTGACGCTGCGTGAGGAGACTTCGGCAGGAGGCAATGCGATGGACATCGTGCTCAAAGGTGGCACCGTGGTGACCGCCAGAGACATCTATCAGACTGACGTGGGCCTCCAGGGCGGGGTCGTGGTGGCCATGGGACAGGATCTCCAGGGTGATCTGGTGTGGGATGCTACCGGCAAGTACGTTCTACCTGGCGCCGTCGACCCTCACACACACCTGGAGCTGGAGTTCATGGACACCGTCTCTTCCGACGATTTCTATACGGGCACCGTTGCCGCGGCCTGCGGTGGCACCACCACCATCATCGACTACGCTGAACAAAGGAAGGGCGAAACGCTGGACCAGGCAGTCGATGCCTGGCGGCAGAAGGCGGATCCCAAGGTGGTCATAGACTATGGCCTCCACGTTTCTGTCACGGACGTCTGTGACGAGATCCTCGACGAGATGGAAGACATGGTCAGGGAAGGCGTCACCAGCTTCAAGTGCTATCTGGCCTACCCCGAACGGCTCAGGGATGATGAGTTGCTCCAGGTACTCGTCAGAGCGAGGGACGTAGGGGCGCTGGTCAACGTCCACTGCGAGAACGGATGGCTCGTGGACTTGATGACCAGCAAGCTGCTCGCCGAGGGCAAGACAGAGCCTCGGTGGCATCCGCGCAGTCGGCCCGCTGCCTTCGAGGAAGAGGCCACCCAACGGGCTGTGACCCTGGCTTCCATCGCCCAGGCACCGCTCTACGTGGTCCACCTCACCTGTGCGGGCGCCCTGAAAGCCACGAGAAGGGCACGGGATGCGGGGAGACCGGTGCTGGTGGAGACCTGCCCGCAGTACCTGCTACTGGACATCGAGAAGTACGACGAGCCTGGCTTCGAGGGGGCCAAATACGTACTCTCTCCTCCCCTGCGCGAGAAGGCCAACCTGGAGGTGCTCTGGAGTGGTCTCGCCGTGGGGGATATAGACGTGATAGCCACCGACCACTGTCCCTTCAATCTCGTGGGTCAGAAGGACCTCGGTCGGGACGATTTCACCAAGATCCCCAACGGCATGCCCGCCGTAGAAACCAGAGTGCCTCTGCTCTACCACGAGGGAGTGAACAGCGGCCGTATCGATCTCAACAGGTTCGTGGAACTCGTGGCCACGGCGCCCGCGAAGCTGTTCGGGCTCTTCCCACAGAAAGGCACGGTTGCGGTCGGCTCAGACGCCGACCTGATCGTCTGGGATCCCAGCAGGGAGATGACCCTCACTCAGGAGAACCTGCACATGAACGTGGACTACAGTCCCTACGAGCAGGTCACAGTGAGAGGGTACCCGGAACTGGTCCTCGCCCGCGGCGAAGTCATCGTACAGGACAACCACTTCGTCGGTCAGAGGGGCTCCGGCCGTTTCTTGAAGCGGAGACCCTTCAGCCTCAGCTAGTTCTCCACAGGCGGCATGGGGTGCAGGTCGCAGGTCCTTCCGGCCTTCATGACCTGGCCGGGCAGCACCTCACCGATGATCTCCTCCGTCAAGCGTGCCGTCGCGATGAGCGCAGGGAGGTCGATGCCCGTCTTGATGCCCATCTCGTGCAACATGTGCACCATGTCCTCCGTGGGCACGTTGCCCGTGGCACCCGGTGCAAAGGGACACCCCCCCAGTCCGGCGATGGAGGAATCGAAGATGGTCACACCTTCCATCAAGGCCGCCAGGAGGTTGGCCGAGCCAGCTCCCCTGGTATTGTGGAAGTGAGCCACCCACTGGAGATCTGGCATTTCCTCCAGACAAGCCCGTACCACCTTGCTCACCTGAACAGGGTTTGCCATCCCCGTCGTGTCGCACAACGCTATCTCCACGACCCCCAGTTCCTGCAACCGGCGACACACGCTGAGGACCTGATGCACCGGCACATCGCCCTCGAAGGGACAGCCAAAGGAGGTGGCCAGGCTGGCTCGCACCGACACGCCTGCATCCTTCGCCAGCTCGAAGATGGGAACGAACCCCTCCAGGGACTCGTCAATCGACCGCCGCACGTTACTGCGGTTGTGACTCTCACTGGCCGAGACGACCACGTCCAGCATGTCCACCTGCGCATCCACCGCCCGTTCGGCGCCCTTCATGTTGGGCACCATGGCCATGCACACGCGCCCGTCCCGTTCGATGCCGGCCAGCACTTCCGCAGCATCCCTCAACTGCGGCACGAACTTCGGATGCACGAACGACGTCACCTCCATGCGCCCTATCCCCGACGCAAAGAGGGCGTCCACCAGCTCGATCTTCTTCTCTGTGGGCACGAACTCCTGGATGATCTGAAGCCCGTCCCTGGGGCCTACCTCCACCATCTCCACGGTAGAGGGCAGAGCTGAAACCCAGCTACTCTCGACCATTTTTCGACCAACAACCCTCCTACTTCCTCCGGGCCTGGCGGGACTGAGAGAGCACCCTGGACGCCACATCGCCGATCTCGCCGAAGTGGTCCACCATGTGGGCTCCCGCCCCCCGCAGGGCTTCGATCTTGCCCTGAGCGGTGCCCCTGCCTCGGGTCACGATCGCTCCCGCGTGGCCGAAGCGCACGTCCGGGCGGGCAAATCGGCCGGAGACGTACCCTACGAACGGTTTGGTGAAGCCTCCACCTTTGATGAACTCCGCGGCGTCCTCTTCCACACTGGTGCCAATCTCACCGAAGAAGGCCACCATCTCCGTCTCCTCGTCCCTCTCGAACTCGGTGAGCAGGTCGATCAAGGTGGTCCCCACGAAAGCGTCGCCACCCATCCCGATGGCTGTGCTCTGCCCCAGGCCGGCCCTGTTCAGGTAGTAGGCCAGCGTTGTGGTATTCCCTCCACTCCTGGAGACCACACCCACGGGACCTGGCTGGAAGAACTCCTTCGCCAGATCGGCCCGGCCTCCGATCATACCCACCAGGCACTTACCTGGGCTCACCATGCCTATGGTGTTGGGTCCGATGACCCTCGAGGTGCCTCGCCTGGCGTAGGCGATCACCTCCAGCATATCCTGCTGAGGTACCCTTTCGGGATGCAGGGTGATCACACCGACGCCGGCGTCTATCGCTTCGAACGCCGCGGTCTTGGCGGCCTGCGCGGGCACGAAGATCGAGCTAACGGTGATCCCGGGGTGGTTCTCTTTGGCCTCATCCACACTGTTGTACACGGGGACACCCTCCACCGTCTTGCCCCCCCGGCCAGGTGTCACCCCGGCCACCACCTTCGTGCCATACTCTTTCATGAGGCGTACTCGGATCTGCGCCTCTCTCCCGGTGATTCCCTGCACCAGGACCTCGGTGTTCTCGTCAACCAGAATGGCCATCATGCCCCCCTTGCATAAGTAGGTTTTTCCGCAAGTCCCGCGAGATACTCGTCCAGTTCGGGAAGGGGCAGAGAAACCACCAGGGCCTTGTTGCCGTACAACTCACAGTCCAGCTCACAAGCCAGATCCTCCGTGCAGGCACCGCGCTTCACCTCGTCGAGCGTGGGCTTGAGGGCAGGCACACCATCCTTCAACCCCAGAATCTTACCCATCCCGGTGGTATTGCATATCTTCACGCAGGCCTTGGTCACACACGACCTGCATTTGTCCAGGTCTATCTTGATCGTCCCCCCAGACCTGACCTCGAACTCCAACACGCTCATCGAAAGCCTCCCGTCTCACTCTTCCACTCCTGGTACAGGGCATGAAAGATCTCGGCAGCCTCTATCTCGGCCGTGTCTCGTCCCAGAACTCTGATCCAGCGTCCGCCGCTGATCCCGTGCTGCTTGAAGAGGTCGATGGCCACGTCATCCCACGCACCGCGGAACACCAGGACGCAGGGGATGTTGGGCTGCCCCCCGGTAGAGGGGTACAACTCCTTGAAGGCCTTGATGATGCCTCTCGCCGTGTTGTCCAGTTGCTGACTCGACACACAAGAGACGAACACATACCCCTCGATCTGCGTCTGCGCCATGATCACCTTGGTGATGCGGTACAACTTGGATCCAACCGGGTTGCCGGAACTGTCGCAGAAATTGATAGGGTAATATCCCAGGGGAACCAGTTCGTCCATGGTGGTCAGGCTCGTCCCAGCCCCTACGCAGTCAAAGCCGATGGGCACTTTGCCCTCGGCCCGGGCATAGGCGCCGCTGGGATCGATCTGCACGAAGTGGACAGAGCCACGGTGATCGTTCTCGTCTATCGTGCCGGCCGCGATCTCCAGGGCGGTGGCGGCCCGCTCGCCGGCCTCCTCGGCCACCTCCAGGTCCAGGCTAGTCTGTCTGGCCAGCGCGTCATCGTCGATGTCTACCCTCGCGTCCACAGCCACCGGACCCTCCGCCGTCAGCGCCAGCGGGTTGATCTCTGCCAGCTTGCAGTCGTACTCCCTGTACACCCGGTAGAGGTTCGTGTACAGGTTGGCCATTGCAAACATCCGTCGGCTGTCCAGCCGCCAGTCTCTCCTCAAGAGATTGAGCGCGTCATAGTAGTACAGGCCCCTCAGGATGTCGATAGGCATCGTGAACAACGCCGAGGCATCCTCGTCGGCGGTGTGCTCCACGTCCATCCCGCCCCTGGGAGAGAATATGGCTATCGGCTGTCGCGTGGAGGGATCCGCGGTGATGGCCACGTATAGCTCCTGCTCGATGTCCGCTTTCTTCTCGATCAGCAACTCTCGCACAGGATCTCCATGGATCTGCTTCGCCAGCAACTCGCGCACCGCCTGGGCCAGTGAGTCCCGATCCTCAGCGAAGAGTATGGCGCCGGCCTTGCCCCTGCCACCCACGTGAACCTGGGCCTTCACCGCCACGGGAAAGCCCAGCTCGTCGGCCGCACTCAGGGCTTCTTTCGCATTCCGCACCGTCCTGCCGTCGGGAACCGGAATCCCCTTTCGCCGGAACAAGGCCTTGCCCTGATACTCCAACAATCTCGCCATCCACTACCTCCTGGGTCACTACACGTAGATACGCTCCGGAACGAAGATATACCCTTCCATGATCCTGCGTGCCGTCCTGCCGACCGATGCCCGGCGCAAGATGAGCCCGGAGTCGCTAACCTCCACCTTTGCTTCCACGTCGATCACGCCCGAGGGGTGTCCGATGCGCACCACGTGCCCCGCGCGCGATCGCCCCGAAACCTCCTGTACGATGGTGCCTGGAATCATCGCCGCGGCCCCCGTACACACCGTACCGGTGATGGGATACGTCTTGTGCATCTTGAGCATGAACAAGAGTCGGGAGATGAAATCCACCTCACTCGACTTCACCGCCTCACCAGTACTGAAACTGGTGTACCCCTTCGCAGGTTCCACGAGAGCGATGAAGGGCACGTATGGACTCCGCTCAGCCGCTTCCCGCCATTCCCCAACCATACCTATGAGCTGAGCGGCGTGCCCGCGCACTCTCTCGATGGAGTCGAGGAGCCCGGCATCGGCGTCTATCTCTACCGGGGACTCGGTACCCTCCAAGCCCAGTCGCGACGCCCTGACGAAGACTACGGGATTGCCGGCGTCCACGATGGAGACCTCCACCTGACCCACACCTTCCACCTGGAGGACGTCTCTCACGTTCCCGGTGGGCAGTATGCGGCCAGTGACGGCGCCCGCGGTGTCCGAGAAGTCCAACCCGATTCTGGCGCCCGTGCCTGGCACGCCAGCCACACTGTAGTCACCTTCCACCGCAGCCTTGCCCTCGCGCACCGGGACTTCGGCGACGATGATGCTCCTGGTATTGGTCTGGTGAATCCTCACCGTCGTCGTTGGTTCCACAGCGTCTACGAGCCCTTCGTCGACGGCGAAAGGGCCTACCCCGGAAGAGATGTTGCCACAATTGCCGGCATAATCCACGAACGGGCTGGTGATACTCACCTGGCCAAAGGTGTAGTCCACGTCTGCGTCCTCCCGGCTCGCAGGGCCGATGATGGCTAGCTTGCTGGTCAGCGCGTCCGCGCCACCGATGCCGTCGATCTGCCTCACGTCGGGGCTCCCGTACATGGCGAGTATGACCCGGTCTCGTAATGCCGGATCCTCAGGTAGCTCGTTTCTCATTACGTAGAGCCCTCTACTGGTGCCCCCCCGCATCAAGACGCAGCGTATTCTGCGCTGTTCTTCCATGGTCGATGTCTCCTTAAGCTAACCAGCGTGCCCTTCGGCCAAGCGCTTTCGCACGTAGGCGGCCAGATCTCCAGCAGCCAGTATGTCAGCCAGGAAAGGCTGCATAGGCTGAAACTCAAACACCAGTCCCTTGGTCAGATCCTCGATCTTTCCCACCTCGGGGTCCAGGGAGACCTCGTCACCCTCGTCGACGCTGCTCACCGCACCGGGGCACTCTATCGGCAGCAGCCCCTGGTTGATGCAGTTCCTGAAGAAGATGCGCGCGAAAGAGCTGGCCACGATGCAAGACACACCCAACGCCTTCAGGGCGACCACCGCATGCTCGCGGGAGCTGCCACAGCCGAAATTCTCACCGGCGAAGAGTATGTCACCCTCAGCAAAGCCCTGGGCCAGTTCGGGGTACGCGCCCTCGAAGCAGTGACTCCCCAGCTCCTCTGGGTCCGTGAGACCGAGGTACCTCCCAGCAACGATCTGGTCGGTGTCCACATTGTCTCCCATCTTCCAGGCCTGGCCCTGGAGCGCTTTCAACCTGCCACCTCCTCGGGATCAGCCAACCGGCCAACGACAGCAGAGGCCGCGGCCACAGCGGGCGAAGCGAGATACACCTCACTCTCGGGGTGTCCCATGCGCCCTACGAAGTTGCGGTTAGTGGTGGAGACGGCCCTTTCGCCTGCCGCCAGGAGACCCATGTGCCCGCCGAAGCAGGGTCCGCAGGTCGGGGTGCTCACCGCGCCGCCTGCCTCGATGAAGACCTCCAGCAGACCTTCTTTCAGCGCCTGGACATAGGTCTTCTGCGTAGCGGGGATGACGATCAGGCGCACCCCTCTCGCCACCGTTCTGCCGCGCAGAATCTCCGCCGCCACCCGCAGGTCCTCGATCCGCCCATTGGTACAGGAGCCGATGATGGCGGCGTCTATCTCGATCTCGACTCCCTCCTGCACCGGCCTGACGTTGTCGGGAGAGAAGGGGAAGGCCACCTGAGGCTGAAGCCCCTGGCAGTCGAACTCCAACGTGGCTGCATAACGCGCATCGGGATCGCTGCACAGAGCTTCGTACGACTGCGAGGTCCTGCCCCGCAGGTACTTCGCCGTCTGGTCATCGGGGGCGATGAGGCCGTTCTTGGCCCCCCCTTCCACAGCCATGTTGCACATGGTGAAGCGGTCACTCATGCCCAGACTCTCTATCACCGGACCGCAGAACTCCAGCGCTTTGTAGATCGCGCCCGAAACGCCAAGCCTGCCCAGAGTGTGCAAGATCAGGTCCTTGCCCGACGTCCACCTGCTGAGCTCGCCCCGGTAGTACAGACGGAACGACTCGGGAACCCTGAGCCAGGTCTCCCCCAGGGCCATGGCCGCGGCGATGTCGGTGCTGCCCATGCCCGTGGCGAAAGCGCCCAGCGCCCCGTACGTCGTCGTATGCGAATCAGCGCCGACGATCACCGATCCAGGGAGAACCAGACCTTCCTCCGGGAGCAGGGCATGGCAGATGCCCGACTGCCCACACCCCGGTTCGAAGTAGTGCAACAGCTCATGCTGGCGAGCGAAGTCGCGCACCATCTTGATCCGCTCAGCCGCCGTGATGCTCGACGCGGGGGCGAAGTGATCGCTGACCGCCACCACTTTCGCTCGATCAAACACAGTGGGTGCACCCATGCGCTCGAACTCGAGGATGCTCAGAGGCAAGGTCACATCGTGGCCCATCACCAGATCGACCTTGACCCTCACTACGTCGCCGGCCTGAATACTCTCGCGTCCAGACGCCCTTGCCAGGATCTTCTCGGTGATGGTCAAGCCCACGGAGAACGCTCCTTCTTTCCGCCTAGCGCGATCAGAGGCTCTTCCTGCCGAATCCAGGCCCTTCGAGGATATGGCTGCTCGCCTCGCACGCCCTCTTGGGACTACCCTCTGGGCCCCGATTTTCAATTATACTCCCTTCCCTGTGCTTGTCAAGCCCTTGTTGTTCTATGCGGGACATAATTACAATTAGCGAGAACTAGCCCCCTCCGAAGCTGACTTGTTTAATCAATGGAGACAGAGTTGTACAATGGACAAACAAAGCTTGACATTGTTGAGAGGTTATAGTATAATCTAGCCAGATCGCACCATGACAGCTCAGGGCCAAACTCAGACCAGCGGACCCTCAGGGAACGACTTCTCCTCGCGGAGACGGCGCCCCACCGATAGTGCCCTGTCTTGCCCGAGACCGGTGGCCTCACCCCCATCCCTTGCAGCTGACGCCGCTTTCACGGTCTCTGCTTTGTGGGGAACAACGCTCGGCCTGTGGGTCCCAACAGATCTCACCGGAGGCGTTTCAGCTCATGAAGACCGACTCTCTTAAAGGCAGAGACTTCCTGACCACAGGCGATTTCAACCGCGAGGAGATCGAGACCATTCTCGACATCGCCCTCGACTTGAAGAGAAGGTTTGCCATCCGCGAGCCTCATCGGCTCCTGCCAGACATGACGTTGTTCATGATCTTCTACGGCATGTCCTTGCGCACCAGGAACAGCTTCGAGGCCGGCATGACCCAGCTAGGTGGGCACGCTCACTATCTGTCGCCCGGCGAGATCTATACCCCCGCCCTGGACAATGACGTGCGAGAGTACAGAACAGAGAGCGTGGCCGACGTATCGCGCGTGCTCAGCAGGATGGGTCACGGTATTGCCATCCGCTGTTTTGGCCAAGCGGTCAACTGGGTCTACGGAGCAGGCCAGAAGGTCCTGGAAGGCTTTGCCAAATGGTCAGACATCCCCGTGATCAACATGGAGTCGGACGTATACCACCCATGCCAGGGGATGGCGGACATCCTGACCATGAAGGAGAAACTTGGTCCACTGGAGGGAAAGAAGTTCGTCCTGAGCTGGGCCTACTCGCCACGCTCGCAGAAGCCGCTCAGTGTGGCACACAGTGCATCGTTGCTCACCAGCCTCATGGGGATGAACTTGACCCTGGCCTATCCAGAGGGGTTCGACCTCGACCCTGCCGTCATGGACAGGGTGCGAGCCAATGCGGAAAGATATGGCGGCTCCATCGAAATCGTCCACGATATGAAGAAAGCCGCTCGAGGAGCGGACATCATCTATGCCAAGAACTGGACCTGCCGCCACTTCTTCCCTCCGGAGACGGATGCTCCCAGGCCCGAGGAGGCTCAGAAGCTTTTCGAGGCCAGCCGTCACTGGATCTGCGACGAAAAAACGATGGCGTTGGCCAACAAGAACGCCTTCTACATGCACTGCCTCCCAGCGGACCGGGATTTCGAGGTCACCAGCGCAGTGATGGATGGGCCACAGTCAATCGTCTTCGATCAGGCCGAGAATCGTTTGCACGCACAGAAAGCCGTCATGGCCCTCACCATGGGCTAGGCGGTACCGCCGAGCTTCGGCGAAAAAAGGGAGGTACGAGACATGCCAATCCAATCCGTGGACAGAGCGATAGCGATTCTGAACGCCTTTGGTATTAACGAGGCTCAACTAGGAGTGACGGAGTTGAGTCACAGGCTGGGCCTGCACAAGAGCACGGTTCACCGCCTCCTTGCCTCTTTGGAGAAGGGAGGGCTGGTGGAGCGAGACCCTCGCAACCGCAAGTACAGTCTGGGCATCCGGCTGATCGAGCTGGCGGGGACGATGCTCAACAGTCGCAACGTCCCTCAAGTCGTGCGGCCGTATCTCCACTACATTGCGGATGCCGTTGAGGAGCTCACCTACCTGGCTTATCGGGTCGGCGACGAGGTACTCAACATCGAGCAGGTGCCGGGTCCCCACCTGGTGCAGTCGGTGGGCTGGCAAGGCCGACGCACTCCTCTGCACTGCACTTCCGCAGGCAAGATCTTCATGGCCTACATGCCGGAGAAGGAACTGGCCCGAGTGATCGACAAGGGACTACCTCGCCTCACGCCGAAGACCGTCACCGACCCAGCCGACCTGCGCTATCAGTTGGAGCGCGTGCGGGAACAGGGCTACGCCACGTCTTTCGAGGAACTGGAGGAGGGCACCAACGCCATCGCCGTGCCCATCACCAGCCCCGGTGACGATGTTGTCGCCGCCATCGGGGTAGTCGGGCCTTCCTATCGTTTCACGCCAGAGCGCTCGATGAGCCAACTGGACGTGATCAGAAGCGTGGCCCGAGAGGTCTCCCATAGACTGGGTAACTCCCTCTTCAAGCCTTAGGCTGCCGCCGCTCCGGACGACGGGAGTTCGCTGGCTCGGGATCAGCTGGCTGGTTCGCCCTTCACCGAGAAGACCAGGAAAGGAACCTGTGAAGTGCGGGTAGCAGGAAGATACGCCATCACGATGGGGTCCAAAGGCATCGTCACCGATCCCCTCATCGAAATAGAGGGCCCTCGCCTCAAGGGTATCCACAGTAAGCCAGGATCAGATGCGGATCTGTGGGTGGACGGCCTCATTTTGCCCGGCCTCATCAGCACCCACACCCACCTGCATGGCCTGGTGGCCTATGGTCACCCGGTTCCGCCGCCCGCTGGATTCTGGCCGTTTCTCAAGGAATGGTGGTGGCCGTTGGTGGAGGACGTGCTCACGGCGGAGGACGTGGAAAGCCTTGCGGCCTACGCGGCGCTCCTGCACTTGAAAGCAGGGTACACCTGCTTCTGCGATGTGATGGAGGCACCCTACGCAGAATCGGGCTTCATGACCAGAGAAGCTCAGGCCATCGCAGCCACCGGCGCTCGCGCGCTGGTCTCGAACGAAGCCACCGAGCGCGCTGGTTCGGAGATCGCAGCGAAGCTGCTCGACGAGAACGCTGCCATTCTGAACCTCGAGGGCCGCGTGCAGGGGCTGATGAGTGTGCACACCACCTTCTCCTGTAGCGGAGACTACATCCGCCAGGCCAAGGACATCGCGCGCGAGAACGGCGCGCTCTTCCAGCTTCACCTCTCAGAGGGCACCTACCACGTCCAGGACACCCAAGAGCGCTTCGGGAAGAGGCCAGTTCCCTACCTGGATGACCTGGGAGTGCTGGATGAAATGACCATCGCCTCGCAGAGTGTACATCTCACAGAGGAAGAGATAGCCATCCTGGCCGAGAGAAAGGTCAGCGTCTCCCACAACCCCATCTCCAACATGGAGATCGGCACCGGGGTAGCGCCGGTGGCACAAATGCTGAAGAGCGGAGTAAACGTCACTCTGGGTGACGATGGCTTCGTCAGAGCTTTCGACCCCTTCGTCAACATGAGCACCACTTTCTTGTTGCACGCCTTGACCACAGGCGGCGGTGACGTGAGCGCGCAAGATGTCCTCTCCTTCTTGACCACTAACGCTGCCCATGCTCTGCGACTGGAGGCTGGCTCCATCGAGGAGGGGAACCTGGCAGACCTGGTGTTGTTGGAAGACAACTCACCCGCGCCTCTGCTGCCTGAGAACAGCATCTACCACACGGTCCTGGGCGCCGCCTCAGGGGACGTGAGGGCGGTCATTGTGGACGGCCAGGTGGTCATCGACCAGGGCGTTGCTCAGTTGGTGGATGAGGAACAACTCAAAGGCAGAGCGATGCAAACCACCCGCAAACTCTGGAACAGGAACACATAGATCCACGGCGTAGGCAAGGAGATTTCAGGTATGAGTGGAAGGACCAATGCCGCACGACTCTCTCCAGAGGAGAGGCTGAGGAGCTTCGAGGAGATAGAGAAGACCCTGACGCCTGTACAGGCCACCATCGAGGCCTCCCGCTGTTTGATGTGCGAGGACCCGCCTTGCAGCAAAGGGTGTCCAGCAGGAATAGATATTCGCGGCTTTATCCGCAAGATCAGATTCAATAATCTCTGGGGCGGAGTCAGGGTGCTGCGAGAGGCGAACATCTTCTCAGGCGTCTGTGGTAGAGTGTGCCCTACCGACGCGCTGTGCGAAGAGCAATGTCGAAGTCAGGTGCTGACAGAGCCGATCAACATCGGCGCCTTGCAGAGGTACCTCACCGAGTTCGAGGCGCAGCGAGGAGCCAGAACCAGAGTTGTCGCCGAGAGGCTCTCCCACAGAGTGGCCGTCGTCGGTGGCGGACCAGCCGGGCTCGCTGCCGCCCATGAACTCGCCCTGCTAGGATACCCGGTCACCGTCTTCGAGGCATCATCCCAGTTGGGCGGGGCGATGACCTCTGCCATCCCCCCCTTCAAGCTCCCCAACAGCGTCGTCGACACAGAAATAGAGCTCATCAGGAAGCTGGGCGTCGAGTTCAAGCTCAACACCGGTCTGAGCGAAGACTTGACCATCGATGATCTCTTTCAGGAGGGGTACGAAGCCATCTTCATAGCCGTTGGCCTCCAGAAGCCTTTTGGACTGGGCGTGGAGGGCGAAAACCTCGAGGGCGTCTATTCCGCTCTGGACGTACTGGCAGAGGCCAACGGACGGCCAGGCGCAAAGCTGGTCAAGATCGGCAAGAGGGTCGTGGTCGTGGGCGGTGGAAGCGTGGCCGTGAACATCGCTTGCTCTGCCCTGAGAATGGGCGCCCAGAGGGCGACGCTCGTCTGCCTCGAGGCACCAGATGAGATGCCTGCCATTGCCGAGGACGTGCAGATGGCCTGGGAGGAAGGGATCGAGTTCGTGACCAGGATCAGGCCTGCCAGGTTCCTCCACAACGGAAAGGGAGGCGTGGCCGCATTGGAGGGCGTGCGCATCGAGTGGAAAGAGCCAGGAAGATTCGTCCCGGAGAACGCCATAGATGTGAAGGGCTCTGCCTTGACCTTGCCTTGCGACACGGCCGTCGTGGCCATCGGGCAAGGCCCCGACGACAACGCCATCAAGCAGTTCCAGAGCCTCAAGACCAACGTCAGGGGCTACCTGCTAGTGGACCAGGACACTCTGATGACCTCGCGTCCCGGGGTATTCGCCGGTGGAGACGTGCTCCACAACCCCGTCTCCCGCACCGTGGTCCAGGCGGTGGCGTACGGAAAGCGAGCGGCCCACTCCATGGACGACTACCTGAGCAAGGCCAATCAGTAGAGGGAGTACGAGAATGTACCAGGAACCCAGAGTAGACCTGTCCGTCGAGTACTGTGGCCTGCGCTTCGAGAACCCCTTCGTTCTCTCCTCCGCGCCACCCACGGACAGCTACGAAATGGTCAGAAGGGCTTTCCAGGCCGGCTGGGCCGGAGCCATCATGAAGACCACTTCCGTCGAGAGTTACCAGGTGGACATCGCCTACCCGATCATGACCAGCATGGACTACGAGGAGAAGAAGGGAGTCGCCCTGGGCAACATAGACAACATCTCCGAGTGGCACATGGACGTCATGGAAGAAGCTGTCCGCAGACTGAAGGACGAATTCCCCAGCAAGTTGGTGGGTCTCAGCCTGTGGGGTACCACCAACAAGAATCACTGGGAGGAGCTCACCAGGCGCTCCGTTGACGCGGGGGCTGATCTGGTAGAGGTCAGCATGTCCTGCCCCACCGACTCCCCCTTTGCCAGGACTTCGTTGATGGTCGGTCAGGTGCCGGACGACGTGAAGAGGGTCCTCGGCTGGGTCAAGAGGCACTCCGGCAAGATGCCGGTGGTCGCCAAGCTGACCTCGCAGGTCACGGACATCACGGAGATCGTGGAAGCGGTAGAAGAGGCAGGCGGCGACGGCGTGTGCGCCAGCGACACCGTGCACGGTTTGTTGGGGATCGACCTGAACACCTTCATCCCCAACCCCAACATCAACGGTAAATCGACGTTCTGCGGCGTTAGCGGGCCCGTGGTCAAGCCCATCACGCTGCGGACACTGGCCATGATCGCCAAGCAGTCAGACATCCCCTTGGCAGCGAGTGGTGGAGCAACCACCTGGGAGGATTGTGCGGAATATATGCTCGTCGGGGCCTCGACCGTCCAGTTCTGCACGGCCGTGATGCACTACGGATATGACATCGTCGAGGACCTCAAGGAGGGACTGGCTTACTACCTGGAGGACAAGGGCCTGAAGGGTTCCAGCGATCTCATCGGCAAAGCCTTACCCAATCTCGTTCCCCATGGCGACCTGGTAGTTAAGAAAGACGTGGTAGCCAGCATCGACGAGGCCCCCTGCACCAAGTGCGGCATGTGCTACTACGCCTGCCGCGACGGAGGACATCAAGCCTACGAACTGCAAGAGGATGGGCTGCCCAAGCCGGACCCCGAGAAATGTTACGGGTGCGGTCTGTGTGTGGAGGTTTGCCCTGTGGAGTGCATCTCCCTCGTACCGAGACCGTAGCTTCCTGAGGGAACTCCGACGCATCTCGGAGAAAGGCTATGCATGAGATAAGACTGAACCTCATGGTGAATGGAGAGCTCCTGGCGGTGCAGGCGCCGCCGGAGATGACCCTGCTGGACTTCCTGCGCAAGAGGGTGGGCCTCACCGGCGCGAAGAACGGCTGCTCCGAGGGGACTTGTGGTGCTTGCACGGTACTGGTTAATGGACGGCCAGTGCGGTCGTGCCGCCAGAAGATGGAAGGCCTCGATGGCAGGTCAGTGATCACCATCGAAGGTCTCTCCAAAGACGGCTCCCCACATCCACTTCAGGAGGCCTTCGCTCGCCAGGGGGCGCCTCAGTGCGGGTTCTGCACACCGGCCATGATCCTGACGGCGAAGTCGCTGCTGGACGAGAACCCCCATCCCACGCGTGAGGAGATGAAGCGCGCCCTGAACCCTGTCCTCTGCCGATGTGGCTCATACCAGGCCATCTTTCGAGCCATAGAAGAGGTCTCGAAGAAGCCCGCCGGCGTCAGAACAGTGCTGCCATCCCCCGGCGCCGATATCGTCGGTGCTCCAGTGGAGAAGAAGGACGCCCTGGGCAAGGCGCTGGGCGCCGTGAAGTACGGGGCGGACATGACCCTGGAGGGGGTTCTCCACGGCAAGGTCTTGTGGAGCGCCCATCCCCATGCCGAGATCCTGAACATCGACACCTCCGCAGCGAAGGAGATGCCGGGGGTGCATGCTGTACTGACCGCCCGGAACGTCCCGGGTGACAACGTGTATGGTCCCATGGTCCGCGACGCCCAGGTCATGGCCAGGGACAAGGTTCGCTTCATCGGTGAACCGGTGGTGGTCGTCTTCGCCGAGACCGAGGAGCAAGCGGAGGCTGCCAGAGACGCCTGCCAGGTGGAATACCGCCCTCTGCCGGGCGTCTTCACCCCTCAGCAGGCCCTGGCGCCAGACGCGCCCCAGATTCATCCCAACGGCAACGTTCACCACGTGGCGCAGATACGAAAGGGCGACGTCGAGAAAGCCTTCCGAGAGGCGGACGTGGTCGTCGAGGGCACCTACTCCACACCGTTCATCGAGCACGCCTACCTGGAGCCGGAGGCCGGCCTGGCCGAACCCACCGCAGGTGGCGGCGTCAAGGTGATGATGAACACCCAGTACCCCTTCGGCGATCAGAGGCAGATAGCGGACGCCCTGGGTATAGAGGCCGAGAAGGTGCACGTGGTACAAATTCCCGGCGGGGGCGCTTTCGGGGCCAAGAATGACATCACTCTGCAGATCATGCTGGCTATGGGCGCCATGGCGACCGGGAAGCCAGTGAAGATAGTCCTCACCCGTGGGGAGTCGCTCCGAGTGCACGTCAAGAAGCACACCATGACCATGCACTACAAGACGGCCGCCACCAAGGACGGCAAGCTGGTGGCTCTCCAGGCAGAGCTTCTGGTGGACACGGGCGCCTACGGGTCGTGGGGCATTGAGGTCACGGAGCAGGCTACGGTCTTCTCTACTGGACCGTACGATATTCCCAACGTGCGTGTTGACTCGACCACCGCGTACACCAACAACGTGACGTGCGGCGCCATGCGCGGCTTTGGCATCAATCAGGTGACCTTCGCCATGGAAGCGCAGATGGACGAGCTGGCCAGCAGGCTGGGCATGGACCCCATCGAACTGAGACGCAAGAACGCCATGAGGCCAGGGTCCACGACCAGCACCGGCCAGGTGCTCGGGCCCAGCGTGGGCCTGGTGGAGACGCTGGACAAGGTGGAGCAAGACCTCGCGGCTTTGCCTCCCGTCGAGGGAAATGGGCGCAAAATAGGGATAGGCGTGGCTTCTTGCTTCAAGAACGTGGGTCTTGGTCTGGGCGCCGAAGACGTGGGTCGGGCGATCGCAGACCTGATGCCTGATGGAAAGGTGCTGGTCAAGGTTGCCGCGTGCGAGATAGGCCAGGGCGCCATGACCGTTGCTGCGCAGATGGCCGCTCAGGTCTTGGATCTTCCCTACGAGATGATCGAAGTCCATCACGGCGACACCGTGGGTCCATTGGATACAGGCCCTACGTGTGCCTCTCGCAGCACGCTGGTTTCCGGAAACGCCGTCGTGCGAGCTAGCCAGAGGCTCAGGGACCTCTTGACCGACTACGTGGCTGAGGAGTATGAAATACCCTACGACAAGCTACGGTTCGCCGGCGGGGTCTTCCTGGACGAGAGAGCAGGGCACGAGCTGATCACCTTGGCCGAGCTCGCCGCGCGGGCGCAGAAAGAGGGCCACGGCTTCAGTGGCCGCGGCGAATACGTGGTGCCCAAGACCTATACCACCGCCGATGCTGTGGGGGAGAAGAGGCCTGATAACTACATCAACTACATCTCTTTGGGTTTCGGCACTCAAGCGGCGCGAGTCGCCGTGGACGAGAAGACGGGCGCCGTCGAGGTACTCGAAGTCATAGCCTGCCACGACGTTGGCAAAGCCATCAACCCCCAGAACGTACAGCTCCAGATCGAGGGCAGCGTGATGATGGGGTTGGGATATGCCCTCTCTGAGGAGTTCAAGATGGAGGAGGGCTGGAATGTCACCGATTCTCTGGGTAAGTGTGGTGTGCCCAGGGCCAAGCAGACGCCCAACATCATTGCCAGCTATGTCGAGACAAGCGACCCCAATGGTCCCTTTGGGGCCAAAGGGCTGGGCGAAATAGCATCTCTTCCCACCGCCCCCGCCATCATCAACGCCATCTACGATGCGACGGGAGTCCGCATCAACGACCTTCCGGCCAGGACATCGCGGGTCCTGGCGGCTCTGGAGGAAGCCAAGGCCCGTCACAGCAAGTGAGGCACCGGCCTTTGAACTGCCCCTGATCCCAAGCCAAGACGAAGGAGAGCACGTCATGAGTGAAGTGGACATGAAGATCCGTATCGGCAGTTTGGAACTGGAGAACCCCTTCATTCTGGGAGCAGGTCCCCCTGGCATAACCGGGGCTTCCCTCAAGAGGTTCGCTGCTGCCAAGCCCGGGGCGGTAGTCACCAAGTCCATCGGAGTCAAGCCGTCGCCCGGACAGAAACTGAGCCTGTCACACAGCGCCCTGAGCGAGGATTCCCTGATTCTGACCGATCCCTGGTCCTTCAAGACCTTCGAGTACTGGGTCGAGAAAGAGATAGCGGTGGCCCAGGAGGGCGGCGTGCCCGTCATCATCAGCCTCCAGGCCGTGACCGACACACCTGCGGAGGACATCAAGCGCATGGCAGGCCGCGCTGAGCAGGCTGGGGTGGCCGCCATCGAGCTGTCCGCCTTCGGTTCCGCGCCCAACGTGGTCAGGGGTCAGGGTATCGGCGCCGTCCAGGATGCCAAGCGTACTTACGCCGTGGCCAAGGCCGCCAAGGACGCAGCGAGCATTCCGGTTATCGTGAAACTGCTGCCGGAACCCTCCAATCTCGAGGATCTGGTGAAGGCGGCCGAGGATGCAGGAGCTGATGCCATCGCCTCCCGGGACACTATCTTCCCCGCCATCAGTTTCGACGTCTACACCAGAGAACCCGCCCTGGCGCGCAACATCGGCACCTGGATGCCCGAGCTATCCGGCCGGTCTATCAAGGAAGTGGCGCTGGGCTACGTGGTGGAGATCTTCCGCAGAACCACGTTGCCCATCATCGGCCTGGGCGGCGTCGCCAGATGGCAGGACGCAGCAGAGATGGTTATCGCCGGGGCTACCGGTATCGGGGTTTGCACCGCGGCCATGACTCACGGACCGGAGATCTTCACCCAGCTCAAGAAGGGCCTGGCAGCGTATCTCCAAGACCAAAAGGTCACCCTCGACCAACTGCGAGGGACCGGGCTGGAAGGCATGGAGAGAGTCAACAAGCGCGGCCTGGCCGACCTGCTGGTGGAGATCGATGCCGACGAATGTACGATGTGCGGGACCTGCTCCACGGTCTGCCAGATGCAGGCGCCTCAGGAGCAAGAAGACGCGTACTGGATAGATCCGGACATCTGCGTAAAGTGCGGGTTCTGTGTGCACTTCTGTCCCGTGAGTTGCATCGAGGTCAAGGAGCGATAGTCCATCGAGGAGGAAGAGGACGTGAGCAAGGTCAAGATCGCCGTAGTCCAGCCACAATCGTACCTCCGCACTGCCGCTGGTCGTGTGATCGATGATCCCAACGCGCCGGAGGAGAAGAACCTGACCCTGGCCTTTGACTACATCGACGAGGCCGCCAGCCAGGGTGCGCAGTTGGTGGCCTTCCCAGAGCTCTACCCGGGTCCATCCCCTTCTTCGGACGCCCTCGTCTACGACGACGTAGTCGCGGGAATGCGCCAGAAGGCCAAGGAGAAGAAGGTGTACGTGCTCTTCGGGGGAGCAAAGGAGGAGGGGAAGGGCTTCTATAACGTCTATCACCTGGCTGACCCCTATCGGGACAGCCTTTTCGTCTACGAGAAGATTGTCCCAGCTATGAACGAGGAAAGGATGTTCAGGGGGAAGGAGCCCGGCCTCGTGGAGACCGACATCATGAACATCGGGCTGCTCATCTGCTGGGAGGCCTGGTTCCCGGAGCTGGCCAGGACATTGGCCATGCGCGGGGCCCAGATAGTCTTCTTCCCCACTGGGGGACTGATCTACGAGCTGCACGACGTGTGGAGGGCCATACTCCAGGCCAGGGCGGCGGAGAACACGATCTACACCGCTTCCTGTGTGAACATCTGGGGCGTCGAGGCCGGCATGAGCTACGTCTTCGGCCCCGAGGGAGAGGTAGCTGGCCTGACCACCGAGGGCATCAACTATGCGGAGTTGGACCTCGATCGCCTGCATCGTATGCAAACCGAGGATGAGGTGTTCACGGTGCCCAAGGCCTATCGTACCATCCCTGGCACTCTCCGCGTACTCAACGATCAGGTGCCTGCCATCTACGACCAGGCCTCCAAGACCTATCTCGAGCAGAGGAGGACCTAGATTGAGCATTCTGATCAAGGGCTGTGCCGTACTGGACGAAACTCAGCCCCATGGGTACCTTTCGAGCCAGAACATCCTCATCGAGAGCAACAGGATCTCCAGGATCACCTCAGAGCACATCCCAGAGAAGGGTGTCGACCGAGTCCTGCAGGGCAAGGAGCGGCTGGCCATTCCGGGGCTGATCAACGCTCACACCCATTCTCTCGAGAATCTCTGCAAAGCCACTAAGGAGAGGCTGCCTCTGGAACTGTGGCTCGTCGACCTCACGCTGGTAGAGGGCTTTTCTCCGAGGGAGACCTACCTGGCCGCCGTGCTCGGGGCCATGGAGGCACTAAAGACAGGAACCACAGGCGTCTTGGATCATCTGGCCCTGGGCAACGATCTGACCCCGGAAGCGCTAGACGCAGCCATGCAAGCCTATGCCGACTCTGGAATCCGGGGTGGCGTAGCTCCCCTGATCCAGGACGACGACCAGGTCCTGCGGGCCGCCGTCGCGGCGCGGCCTGCACTTGCGGAGCTTCTAGGAGACCATCAGGAGGCCATGACCGCCGCCGAATACCTCGAGTTGCTGGACCGGTTCTTCCGCAAGTGGCATCGGGCCGACGGAGGTAGGCTGCTTTGCTTTGCAGGGCCTGGCGGATTCCAGTGGTGCAGCGATGAGCTGTTGCAGGGTTCCCTGGAGCTAGCCAGGCGGCACGGCGGCGGTTGGCATATGCACCTCATGGAGACCAAGGTGCAGGCTATGGTCTGCTTCGACCTCTACGGCAAGTCTGCCACCGCGGTCCTGAAAGAGCGGGATCTCCTGGGGCCTGAGGTCTCCCTGGCCCACTCTGTGTGGCTGGACGAGGCCGATGTGGACATGCTAGCAGAGACCGACAGTCGGGTCGTCCACAATCCAGCGAGTAATCTACGCCTGGGCAGCGGCTTCGCGCCCGTCATCCAGATGCTGAAGAGGGGCGTGAAGGTGGCCCTGGGTACCGATGGCTCGGCCAGCAGCGACAACCAGATCATGTTCGACGCGATCAAGCTGGCCGGGCTGATGCACAACGTACGAACTACCGATCACCGCCAGTGGCCATCGTCGCGGGACGTTCTACGGATGGCCACCATCAACGGCGCCGCTGCCCTGCGTCTGGAAGAGGACCTTGGCCAACTCAAGCCTGGTCAACTGGCAGACATCGTCCTCCTGGACACCAGCACTTTGCTCTTCACGCCTTTCAACGACGCGTTCCGACATCTGGCCTATTGTGAGAATGGCAGTTCGGTGCATACTGTGATCGTCAACGGCCAAGTAGTCGTGGAAGACGGCCGCATCCTGACCGTGGACGAGGAAAGCATCCGGGAGGAAGCCCGGGACGCCTGGGAGAGGATGTACAGAGAATTGCCAAGGCTGCGTGAGGAGGCCGAGCCGCTGGTCCGCGAGTTCGAGCAGTACCAGCAGTACATGATCAACAGGCAGTTCTACCTGGATAGGTTCTGAGAGCGCAATGGAAAGAGCAGAACTGGTCGAGCTGTCCAAGCGTAAATCTATCCCTCCCTTCACCCTGGATGAGAGCTTGACATTCTACTGCCCTCAGGAAAACCTGGAGGCGTTCGACCATCCCGTGGTGGCTGAGTGGCACCGGTTCATGACCACCAGGTACTCGCCAGCTCTGGACGGCGGCCCGAGCGTGATGTTGATCCTGCCTTGCACCAGGGACAAGCCATACATCATGAGCAGGGAACATCTGGCGGTGAACAGCCACCTCCTCAGCGTTGGCTTTGAGCCACTGGAGGACGCGCTGGTGCCCGAGGGGCTCGAAAGCTCTCTTCCACCCGAGTACGACAGGGCGGCTTTGAACAGCAGGCCGCTGCGACGAGGCGGCTTGACACTGCACCGCTGCGTCATCTCGGAACCGATGGGTCTGGTGCCTTACGAGTTCCTCTACTACTACGGAGGCAGGCTGTCACTCGTCTCCAGATACGACGATCCGGGGCTCTTCGAGCACCGACCCAACACCGTTTGCCCATGGCGAGCCGACTGCACTGGCGTCGAAAAGGGGACCAACCTGAGATGGGGCGACAACGAGAAGCTCGCCTACGTACAGGTGCACAACAGGCTGGTGAGACTCATCGCCACCATCCTGAAGCGCCTGGAACCTCGGTACAGCAGAATCGTGGCCTACGTGAGCCCTGGACTGACCCACCGGAGCTTCCTTACCAGCAGAGAAGAGAAGAAGGCCAGCGGGATGCGCATGGCTCGAAGAATCGCTGGCCAGACCTACGCGCTCGAAGGGGTCAATGATCTGTACCGCGGTCTGGTGACCGTTGTCCCGACGAAAGAGGAGTGGGAGGAGATCTTCGAGGCCGTGCGGGCACGTCTGCTGGCAGAAGATCCCTCCGAGTCAGAAGCTGCGATACGGGGATACTTCGCTCGTGGCGGAGGAGGAGCCACCCCGTTGGCCGTGCCGGAGTCACTGCAGACACTAGAGCGGTACCTCGTTCCGCAGGACGCTAACATTGATGACCACATGCAGGTTAAGAGGGAGGTGATGTGAAGCTCAAGCTGATCTGCTGGATCTCTGTCCCAGTGGCTAGCGCCCACCCTACCAGGAGTGACATGGGTCAGCGTG
Source organism: Anaerolineae bacterium (assembly GCA_034411995.1). Lineage (GTDB taxonomy): Bacteria > Chloroflexota > Anaerolineae > UBA7937 > B3-Chlor > JAUVXJ01. The sequence continues at coordinate 715,070 of DAOUME010000026.1, forward strand.
TGCTCCCGCGTCAACACCAAGACAACTCAGCAAGAGGGAGGAAACATGCTTAAGAGGTCAGGTTTGCTCACATTGGTGGCTATTGCGCTGCTCGCCAGTCTGGTGCTTACAGCCTGCGGGACACCAGCACCCCCACCTGAGGAAGAGGCACCGATAAAGGTGGCCTTGGTGATGCCCGGTTCCATCGCGGATCAGGGATACAACGCCGCGGCGTACGCAGGACTTCAGGCCATTGAGAAGGAGTTGGGAGCCGAGGTCGCGTATTCTGAGATGGTGCCCCTGGCAGAGTACGAGGAGACTTTCCGGAACTATGCGGCCGAGGGCTACGACATCGTCATCGGACACGGCTTCGAGTTCGGTGACCCCATCGAGGCTGTCGCGCCCGACTTCCCCGACACGAAGTTTCTAGTGGTCAACGGCATCGTGTCTGGACCCAACTACGCCTCGTTGCTGCACGAGAACCACCAGACGGCCTACGTTTGCGGCTACATCGCAGCCAGGATGACCAAGACCGGCAAGCTGGGTGCCATCGGAGGGTTCGCCTACCCGGTGATCATCCAGCAACTGGAGGCGTACAAGCTAGGTGCGCAGTCGGTGGATCCCAACATCGAGGTGACCATCGCCTATCTGGACACCTTTGACGATATCGCCCTGGGCAAGGAAGCCGCACTGGCCCAGATCAGCGCTGGCGCGGACTGCATCTTCCATGTGGCTGACGCAGCCGGTATCGGCGTGATCCAGGCCTGCCAGGAGCAAGGCGTCAAGGCCATCGGGTTCGCCTACGACCAGAACTCACTGGCCCCCGACACGGTCATCACCAGCACCATCATCGACTATCCACAAATGATGACCCAGGCTGTCAAGGACATCATGGATGGCACCTTCGAGTTCAATACAGTCCACTACTATGGGCTGGACAGTGGCATCATCAGGCTCGCCGACTACCACGGCCTGGTCCCCGATGACGTCGCTGCCGCGGCCGAGGAGGTTCAGCAGAAGATCATCTCTGGCGAGATCGAGGTCCCGCTGATCAACGAGCCGACGCAGTAACGCTCAGCAGTATTGGGAATGGCGCTCTACCGGGCCTGTGCCCGGTAGAGCGCTGCCCTGCCGTGGTTGGGTGCGGGCTACGTAGGGCATCCGGAGAGCACGAACTTGGGAACCCTCCTGCAACTGGAGAACATCAACAAAGTCTTCGACGGGCTTGTAGCTAATGATCGAATCTCTCTCGACGTCAGAGAGGGAGAGATCCACGCCCTGTTGGGAGAGAACGGCGCTGGCAAGACGACTTTGATGAATATCCTGTACGGCCTCTACCATCCCGACGGAGGCCGGGTCCGCTTGCGAGGTGCAACTGTTCAACTATCGTCTCCCAAGGACGCCATCGAACAAGGGATAGGCATGGTGCACCAGCACTTCATGCTCATCCCTGCTCTGACCGTGACCGAGAACATCATCCTGGGCCTGGGCTCTCTGCGTCATCCGCTATTGGATCTGGACTCGGCTGCACAGAAGATCTCGAGTCTCTCTCAGGAGTATGGACTGGACGTGGATCCAAGAGCCGAAGTGTGCGATCTCTCGGTGGGTGCCCAGCAACGTGTGGAGATCGTCAAGGCCCTGTACCGAGGGGCAGACCTGTTCATCCTGGACGAGCCTACGGCGGTCCTCACTCCCCAAGAGGTGGAGAAGCTCTTCGGTGTGCTGCACCGCCTGGTTGCGGAAGGCCACTCCGTCATCTTCATAACCCACAAGCTGGATGAGGTGATGGAGATCAGCGATCGAGTCACCGTTCTTCGCGATGGCAAGGTGGTAGCCACTGTCGATGCCTCCGAGACCTCCAAACAAGAGTTGGCCCGCATGATGGTCGGACGCGAGATCGTTTTCAGCTTGGACAAAGAGGCGCTGGCCCCTGGCGAGACAGTGCTGGAGGTCAGTGGGCTCGAGGTCGACCTGGAGGATGAGCGTTGTTCGGTCGCTCTCCAGGGCGTGTCGCTATCTATCAGGCGCCACGAGATTCTGGGGATAGCTGGCGTGGGGGGCAATGGGCAGAGTGAGTTGGCCGGAGCAGTGGTGGGCCTCTTCAAACCGGCGGCCGGCGAGATCACCATTCTAGGGCAGAACACTGCCCACAGCGGTACGAGGGGAGTCATCAAGTTGAACGTGGGGAGGATACCTGAGGATCGGAACGCTCAGGGACTGGTGCCAGATTTCACCGTCAGTGAGAACCTGATAGCGACTCACTACACCGAGCCCCCCCTCTCTAGACGATACTTCCTCAACTTCCCCTTCATTGCCCAACTGGCCCAAGGTCTAGTCGGTGAGTACGACATCAGGCCTCCGCTGCCCTCCCTCTTGGCCAAACAGATGTCGGGAGGCAACCAGCAGAAGGTAATCCTGGCCCGCGAACTGCAGAGCGAGCCCGACCTCATTGTGGCGGTACAGCCCACGCGCGGCCTCGATGTGGGCGCTACCGAGTACATCTGCAGAGAGTTGCTCAAGCACAGAGCGCGTGGAGCCGCCATCCTGTTGATCTCCACTGAGCTAGAGGAGATACTCAACTTGAGCGACAGAATCGCCGTGATGTTCAGGGGCGAAATCCTGGGGATAACAGATGCCGAGAAAGCGAATATCGAAGAGATCGGACTGCTGATGGCCGGCGTCCGCCCTGAAGAAGAGCCACTAGGGGAGATTGCCCCATGAGGCGCAACTGGTCTGAAAAAGCTCTCTCGGTCTTTTTCGCCCTGGCTCCCGTATGGGCAGTGCTGGGAGCACTGCTCCTGGGCGCCGTCTTCATTGCCGCGGCGGGCATAGGCCCGGTGGCTGCCTACGGTGCACTTCTGCAAGGGGCCTTCGGCACTCTCAGCGGTTTCGGTCTGACCATACAGAAGACGGTGCCCCTCCTCTTCGCCGGCCTGGGAGTGGCTTTCGCCTTCCGCTGTGGGCTCTTCAATATCGGCGGCGAGGGACAGCTCTACATCGGTGCCCTGTTCGGCGGGTGGCTCGCCCTCACCTTCACAGACCTGCCGGCCCCCATCCTCTTGCCTGCAGTGCTCATAGCCTCCTTCATCGGCGGCGGCATCTGGGGAGCCGTACCCGGGTTGCTGAGGGCGAAATGGCAAAAGAGTGAGGTCATCACCACCATTCTCATGAATTATATAGGCTTCTGGTTTGTAAGCTTCACGCTTCACGGTCCTCTCCAGGAATCGCGCGGATACTACCCGCAATCGGAGATACTCCCGGGCGCATCCTGGTTGCCCATCATTTGGGATGCGGCCCATGTCCACGTAGGCATCATTCTCGCCTTGCTGGCTGCTGCCGCAGTCTACGTTGTGATGTGGCGTACGACCATAGGATACCAGATACGTGCTGTGGGCTCGAACCCCCAGTCGGCCGAGTACTCTGGAATACCCGTGGTGCGGAGTATGGTTCTCGCCATGTTTGTGAGCGGCGGTCTCATGGGGCTGGCAGGAGCGGCCGAGATCTTGGGAGTACAGCACCGGCTGAGCGATTTCTTTTCGCCCGGCTATGGCTTTGATGGTATCGCGGTGGCCCTTCTGGGGTACACCCATCCGGTGGGCGTTAGCCTGGCCGCCCTATTCTTTGGCGGCATGCGTGCCGGTTTCAACGCCATCCAGCGCACGGAAGGCCTTCCTTTGGCCATGGCGCAGGTCGTGCAAGGCCTGACACTCATCCTGGTGGTGGCCAGCGTCGCCCTCCCGCGCCTGCGGGCCCTACTCAGGAGAAAGGAGGCAGCGAGTGCTGGCGGGGTTGACTGAGTTCTTCACGGCGGCTTTCTTTGCGGCCGCCGTGCGTTTGTCCACGCCCCTCACCTTTACCGCCATCGGGGGTATCTTCTCCGAGCGATCCGGCGTGGTCAACATCGGCTTGGAAGGCATGATGCTGACGGGGGCCTTCGCCGGTATCGTTGGCGCTTTCTTCACGGGAAACGCCTGGCTGGGCGTGCTTGTCGGTATGCTGGCAGGCGCCTTGATGGCCCTCATTCATGCCTTTCTCAGCGTCACCGTGAGAGGAGACCAGATAGTCTCCGGCGCAGCCATCAACATCTTCGCCCTGGGACTGACCACTTTCTCCCTGCGCATCTTCTGGGGGATTCAGGAAAAGCCCCGTGTGCCCGGCTTTGCGGTCTGGAAGATCCCCGTGCTGGGCGACATCCCCTTCATTGGCGAAGTGCTGTTCCAACATATCCCTCTCGTCTATCTGGCGTTTCTGCTGGTGCCTCTGGCGCACTTCGTGCTCTTCCGCACCTCCTGGGGTCTGAGTCTGAGGTCCGTGGGCGAGCATCCCCGAGCCGCAGACACACTGGGCATCGACGTCCTGCGCACGAGGTACATGTGCGTGCTGATCAGTGGTGCGCTGGCCGGGCTGGGAGGAGCGTTTCTGTCCGTCGGGCAGTTGCAGACTTTTCTGGAGAACATGAGCGCTGGACGCGGGTTCATCGCCCTGGCCGCGCTGATCTTTGGAAAGTGGATGCCAGCCAGGACGATGGCTGCCTGTCTGCTATTTGGCGCTGCCCAGGCAGCCATCGTCAGAATCCCTGCGTTGAACTACAGCGTCTCGCCCCAACTTCTTTCCATGTTTCCTTACCTGCTTACGCTGCTGGCCTTCATTGGACTCGTGGGCAAGACGACGCCACCAGCGGCCATCGGGACACCGTATGTCAAAGAGTAGCGGAGGGTAGAAGCCAAGGCGCACCTGGTTGATTGGCGCCAGGAGAAATGTGGGCCCATCCGCCTATTGAACCATCAGCTTTCGTCAAGGAGGTCAATTGTGAGTGACAAGGATCTGGCTCGAGCTCTGGCAGACAAGAGCCTCAAGCACAACTTCTTCTCCTGGACAGTGCAGTCCAAATCCAGGCCCCTTGTGCTGGCCGGCGGCGAGGGCTGCTACTTCTGGGATGTGGAAGGTAATCGGTACCTCGACTTCATCTCCCAGTTGATGTGCACCAACGCCGGTCATCAACACCCCAAGATCGTCGCTGCCATTAAGGAACAAGCCGACAAGCTATGCTTCGCCGCCCCCAAGTTTACCACCCAGGTCAGGGCAGAGTTGGCAGAGCTTCTGGCTGAGGTCACCCCTGGCAACTTGAACAAGGTCTTATTCACGTTGGGGGGCGCGGAATCGAACGAGAACGCCATCAAGTTCGTCCGACACTATACCGGAAAGTTCAAGATCATCGCCCGCTTTCGGGGCTACCACGGAGCTAGTTACGGCGCCATGTCCCTGTCGGGCGACATCCGTAGAACCAAGGTAGAGCCGGGCATCCCGGGCATCGTCCACGTTCCCGATCCCTACTGCTATCGCTGCTCCTTCCACCAGCAGCGGGAGATCTGCAACCTGGAGTGCGTGAGCTACATCGAAGAGGTCATCCACTACGAAGATCCACAGAGGATCGCCGCCATCTTCATGGAGGGCGTCACCGGCAGCAACGGCATCTTCGTCCCCAGAGATGACTACTGGCCAGCCGTGAGGGCCCTCTGCGACAAGTACAACATCCTCCTGGTCTCCGACGAAGTGATGAGCGGATTCGGCCGAACCGGCGAGTGGTTTGCGGTAGACAACTGGGACGTCAAACCGGACATCATTACCATGGCCAAGGGCCTGACGGGTTCGGCCCTGCCCCTGGGCGCGGTCGCCGTGTCCGACGACATCGCCCAGTACTTCTGGGACCGAATGCTGTGGATGGGTCTCACCTACAACGGGCACCCCATGTCCTGCGCTGCTGGGCTGGCCGCGGTCAAGGTCTACCGAGACGAAGGCTTGATCGAGAACAGCAGGAAGATGGGCCACGTCATGAAGGCGCAACTTCAGAAGATGCAAGACAAGCACCCCTCTATCGGCGAGTTCCGATCCATCGGGCTGTTCGGCGTCATCGAATTGGTGAAGGACCGAGGCACCAGAGAGCCGATAGTGGACTGGATGGCCGGTGAGACGGGGCTGATGGACCAACTCTACCAGGAGCTGATGAAGAGAGGCGTATACACCTTCCTTACTCGCAACTGGCTGTTCATGGCACCACCTTTGGTCGTCACGGAGAAGGAGTTGCAGCAGGGCCTGGCCGCCATCGACGAAGTATTGAACATCGCCGACAAGGCCGTGAAGTAGACGGAGATGGGGGGGGGTAATATGCCCTATTCGTACGCCGGCAGGCTGATTCGACTCGAGCTGAGCACACGCAGGTGGCACGTGCAAGCCATCGAGGATGATTCCATACAAAAGTACCTTCTGGGCGGAGGCTTGGCGGCCAAGACTTACTACGACGAGATGGACCCTGATCGAGGACCCCTCGATCCAGAGAGCAGCCTGATCTTGATGATCGGCGTTCTATCGGGCACCATCTTGCCCGCGTCCTGCCGGCTATGCATCTGCGGCCGGTCGCCTCTCACCGGCATCTGGAACGAGACTACGGTCGGCGGGCATTGGGCAGCGCAACTGCGCGCCGCCTCCTACGACGGCCTGGTGCTCACAGGGCGCGCGGAGGAGCCGGTCTATGTCTGGATCTCCGACGACACGGTCGAAGTCAGGCCCGCAGGCCACTTGTGGGGTCTGGAGACCTACGAAACCGCCGACAGGATACGCGAGGAGACTCATCCCCGGGCGCAGGTCGCTTGCATCGGACCGGCCGGCGAGAATCTGGTCCCCATGGCCGCGGTGATGGTTGGAGGCAAGGACTCACGCGCCGCCGGCCGTGGCGGCATGGGAGCCGTCATGGGATCGAAGAACCTGAAAGCGGTCGCCGTCAGAGGTTCCACGACTCCTCAGTATTACGACCGCCGGGGCCTCACCGAGAGCGTCAGAGCGGCTAACGCCTGGATAGAAGAGAACTCCCTCGGGATGACCCAGTTCGGCACCTCGGGTGGGATCGTCACCACCGAGAAGGTGGGCGACATGGCCATCCAGAACTGGCGCCTGGGCAGTTGGGAGGAAGGGGCGCCCAAGATCACCGGAGAGAGGATGGCAGAGACCATCCTCACCGGCAACTACCGCTGTCATGCCTGCCCCATCGGCTGCGGTCGTCAGATCGAGATCAAAGAGGGCCCCTACGCTGGCCTCGCGGGAGCGGGTCCCGAATACGAGACCATTATCGGCTTTGGCCCCTTGTGCCTCAACGATGACCTGGAGAGCATCGCGGCCATGAACGATCTGTGCGACCGTCTCGGCCTCGATACCATTTCCACCTCGGGAACCATCGCCTTCGCCATGGAGGCCTGGGAGAAGGGCCTGCTCGGACCAGAGGACACGGCGGGGATGGACCTGTCCTGGGGCAACACCGAGAGCATGCTGCACACGATCGACATGATCGCCCACAGAGAAGGCGTGGGAGATCTCCTCGCTGATGGCACCAGGGCGGCCGCGGAACGCCTGGGAGGCAACGCCATCGAGTTCGCCGTCCAGGTCAAGGGGCTGGAGCTACCTTACCACGATCCCCGGGCCTTTACCAGCATGGCTCTGGGCTACGCCACAGCCAACAGAGGGGGCGACCACCTGGAGAATCTGACCTACTGGCACGAGTACGGGAAGCAGTGGCCAGACATGGGGTACGTAGACCCTCCGGACAAGCTGACCAGCGAGGGCAAGGCTGGCCTCGTGTACGATTTCCAGAACTTCATGGGCGTCTTCAACGGGCTCGGCCTGTGCAAGTTCATCGCCAAGGGCGGCGTCGGACCTCAACTCGTGGCTGAGTGGGTCAACCTGGCCCTGGGTTGGAACTGGGCCATGGAAGATGTGATGCTCACCGGGGAAAGGTTGTTCAACCTCAAACGGCTGATCAACGGCCGGTGGGGCATCAGTCGCAAGGACGACGTTTTGCCCCCGCGCATCCTCGCCCACGCTCGACCGTCGGGAAGCGCCAGGGGAAACCTCCCGCATCTCGGCAAGATGCTCTACGAGTACTATGCCCTGCGCGGCTGGTCAGAGAATGGGCTCCCCACACCGGAGAAACTCCAGGAGCTGGGCCTGCCGGGGCAGGACTAGCCTCAGACGATGATCTAGCAGTTCTACAATATAGAAGGGAGACTACCGCTCATGGATCTCGCCACGATGAGTCTTTACATTGAAGAAGACGCTGAGTACGTCTGCCAGACGGCCCCCCCGCCAAAGCACAAGGTGGTGGAAGAAGCTCACGGCTGCACCGTGACCATGGCCGACCGCACAGAGTACCTGGATTTGATCGCCGGCATCTCGGTGAACAGCGTGGGAGCGACCAACCCCGAAGTGGCTGCCGCCGTGAGAGACCAGGTAGGCAAGCTGGCGCACGCCATGGTCTTTGGCGTCTACGTCGTTCCGGTGCAGGTGGACGTCGCCAAGCTGCTGGCGCAGATCACCGGGCCCAACCTCCAGCAGACCTTCTTCGCCAACAGCGGCACGGAAGCGAACGAGGGGGCCTTGAAGCTGGCCCGGAAGTACACCGGCCGCAAGAAATTCATCACCATGGAGAGAGGCTTTCACGGACGTACCTTCGGGTCGCTCTCCGTGACCTGGAGGGAGGTATACAGAAAACCGTACGAGCCCTTGGTCCCCATGGTAGAGTTCATCCCCTTCAGCGACATCAAGGCCGCCGAGAAGGCCATCGACGACGAGACGGCTGGCGTGATCATCGAACCCATTCAGTCAGAGGGTGGTGTCCGTGTGCCCGACGACGACTACATGCCAGCGCTCCGGAAGATCTGCACCGACAGGGGGGCGCTCTTGATCTTCGACGAGGTCCAGACTGGCTTCGGCCGCACCGGGAAGTGGTTCTGCGGAGAGCACTGGGGCGTATGGCCGGACGTGCTGGCCCTGGGCAAGGCCATCGGAGGCGGGCTGCCCATGGGCGCCTTCATGAGCAGTCGAGAGATCATGTCCACCTTCTACAAGCCCTCCAAGTCACACATCACCACCTTTGGCGGCAACGCGGTCGTCTGCGCAGCCTCCAAGGCAGCCATCGAGTTCATGATCAGAGAGAAGCTGCCGGACAAGGCTGCGCGGCGGGGCGAGCAGATCATGGAAGGCCTCAGAGCGCTTCAGCGACGCTTCTCCTTTATCAAGGACGTGCGGGGCAAGGGGCTGCTCATCGGCCTGGAGCTGGATGATGCGGCGAGAACCGAGCGCTTCGCCAATGAGGCCGAGGACAGAGGAGTGCTCCTGGGCTGGAGCATGTACGCCGAAGCAACGGTCCGTCTGGCACCACCGCTCATCATCACAGCCGAAGAAGTTGACCGGGGGCTGTCGGTCATAGAGGAAGCGTTGGCCGCAGTCAGCTAGCGGACTGAGACCCGCGAGGACCAAGCGCTGGGGAGGATCACTGCATCAGCAGCGCACAGTCTGATAGCGTGCTCTTGGCGCTCTCTGTGACCTCCCCTCCGTTTGTTTCTGAGGGCCTCGCCAACGCGCATTCATCCCAAGATGATCGAACGGAATACTCCAACCCCCGCCCACGACAGAAAGGAGCACCGGTAGATGACAGGTGAGTTTCGCACCAGCAAGGTCTTCGAGCCGATCACTATCGGCACGATGGAGGTCAAGAACCGCATCGTCGCCGGACCCATGGTCATGAACCACGCCACTGAGGACGGGCACGTTACCCCGCGAATGGTAGACTATTACGCCGCGAAAGCCAGAGGCGGGTTCGGCCTCGTGCACGTCGAGGTCTCCTACATCCGCCCCGACGGCAACATGTTTGCGCGGATGCTAGGCGTCTACACCGACAGGCAGCTATCTGGACTCAATGAGATCACGGAGGCCATCCACGCTTACGGCACGAAATGCACCATCCAGTTGGTCCACGGCGGGGCGGAAGAGGAGAAGAAGGCGGTGGACGTGCTCGTGATCGGGGTCAGGCCTGTCAAGGACCCGCGGTTGGTCAAGCGGGCAACTGTATCAGGGCTAGTACACGTGATGCCCTTGGCAAGCCGGAGAAGTCCCAGCAATACCATCTGCCGAATCGAGCGAAGAGCAAAGCGCGGTCTGGGTGTGTCACCACGGACCAGGTTTACAGGCATGACACGTGCCGATGGCACAACACATATCAGCGGGGCCAATCCCCCGCAGTAAGGAACAGGGAGGGCAAGAGCTTATGGCTGTGCGCGACTTGAGAGAGTTCACAAGCCTGCTGGAAGAGCTGGGGGAGCTTCAATACGTACATCGGGAAGTGGACCCCAGATTCGAACTTGCCGCGATCGGCAGGAAGCTCAGCCGCGTCCAAGGGCCAGCGGTAGTCTTCGATAGTGTCAAGGGGTATCGCTACCAGGTGGTTATGAACATCTTCGGCACAACATTTCGCCGCGTCGCCCTAGCCCTGGGGTGCCGTGAAGATGAGTTGCTGAGAGTATGGTTGGAGAGGAGCAGAACCTTCCTAGAACCCAGAGTAGTGGAAACGGGCCCCTGTCAGGAGAACATGATCCTTGGCGAGGACGTCACACTGAGCAAGATCATACCGCAGATACTGTGGAATAGCACGGACGGCGGCGCCTACATCACCTTCGCTCTCTTCTTCAACAAGGATCCAGAAACAGGTGCCGGCAACATGTCCATCTACAGACTAATGATCGCAGGCGAGAACAGGCTGGGTGTGGACCTTATGCCCTCGCGTCATGGTGCAACCGCCTTCTTCAAGGCTGAGAGCATGGACAGGCCTTTGGACATAGCGATGGTCATAGGCGCCGATCCGGTCCTCTATCTGGCATCTCAAGCGCCTCTGCCATACGGCTCGGACGAATTGCATTTGGCCGGCGGTCTTCGAGGCGAGCCAGTCCAGGTGGTGAAGTGCAAGTCGGTTGACCTTATGGTGCCGGCCGCCGCAGAGATCGTACTTGAAGGCCGGGTACTTCCCCACATCCGTGAGATGGAGGGGCCATTTGGCGAGTTCCACGGTTATGTCGGGCCGGCAGGCATGCGACCCGTGATCGAGGTCACCGCAATCACCTACCGCGACGAACCTCGTTACCTCTGCACCTACGAGGGAGCCCCCCCCGACGAGGGAACCACGATTGACTCAGTGACCTCATCGGCCGAGCTGTACCATCAGATCAAGCAAGTTACAGCCCCTACGATCAAGGACGCGTTCTTCCCTCCTGGAGGATGCTCGGAATTCCACGCCATCGTGTCCCTGAAAAAGCAGGCCGCCGGGCAGGCCAAGAACGTGATACTGGACATCTTAAAAAACCCGGTGATCAAGAGCTGTGTGGTGGTAGACGAGGACATCGACATCAGAGATGGCACGCAGGTCGAATGGGCGATAGCAACGCGAGTTCGACCCGATAAGGACATATTGATCATCCCAGGGGTCGCTGGCCATCCGGCCGATCCCGTGCAAGGTGGCAGCAACAGTAGTTCAAAGTATGGCATCGATGCCACGATTCCCTTTGGCATGGATTTTCCTGATAGGGCCGTGACTGACGCAGATGCCACCAGACTGGTCGAAGCGAACTGGTCTGAGTATTTCTCATCATGTTGACAGACGGTTACCGGGCGGCCGCTGGATGGCCGGCAGGCTATCGTTCATACGCCGCCGGCGTGCGTTGACGATGCGGGTTCGACGCTGTGCGCGGCCGCCAGACGTATCTTGCAGTCTCGGAAGTACTGGCGCAAGAAGATCAGAGAGACACGTGGTAAGCATGATGCCCTCCTCACGGGCGACGAGGAGTGCTGCGCCTTCGGCCGCACTGGTGAGTTCTTTGGAGTGGAGCATTTCGGCACTGAACTGGATACTATGACCACAGGCCAAGCGCTTCACCAGTGGCTACTCTTGGTTCGAGGCCGGCATCACGAGGAGAAAGATCATCAAGGACGTGCACCTTCTCCGGCACGTGCATACACACATCCTACTATCCGGTGAATTCGTTAGTTCGCTTCGAAGATGCCCGCGTCGTCGAGGCGGAAAACCTTGCCCGCAGCTCTGCTGAAGCGGGAAAGTATGTGCTCCGGCACCTTCGAAGATCAAGCCATCGTCTGAGAGTCGTCGACGTCAGGGGGCTCGGCGTGCCGACGGCCATCGGATTGGTCAAAGGCAGAGCCGCGAAATAGCACTTTGAGCGCAAGTCTGTCTGGGACAAAGGACGGTTAAGAGTCTAGGAGACTTAATGTCGGACTGCGATATTGTCGTCATCGGTGGTGGACACAACGGATTGATCTGTGCCGGCTACCTGGCGAGGGCGGGCGAGAAGGTCCTCGTCCTGGAAAAGCACGACGTGGTCGGAGGGTTCATCACCACCGAAGAGGCCATCCCCGAGGCTCCGGGGTTCAAGCTGAACATCGGGGCTATGGAGCATGGCGGTGTCGTGGAAACTCCCATCGTGTCCGACCTGGAACTGGAGAAGTTCGGCCTGGAATACATGTGCAGGGAGGAGATGTACTTCTTCCCCTTCCTGGACGGTGTGGCCGTTCCCATCTACAAGAGTGTGGATGAGACGTGTAAGGCCATCGCTGAGATCTCGAAGAGGGATGCAGAAGCTTACAGAAGTTTCGTCGAGTTCTCCAACGCCCTACTCTCCCTGTTCGCAGCCGTGAGCTATGCAGCGCCCCCTTCCTTTGGTGAGCTGGCGGCGGCCATGGGAGCTGGCGGCGCTGTGGGTATGGACGCGGACCGGCTGATCAGGACCGTGCTCACCAGCCCCAGGGCCGTGGTGAGCGAGTGGTTCGAGTCGGAATACCTGAGGGCAGCCCTGGCTTACTACGGTTCGGTCAGCCAGACAGCCCCCTCGACGCTGGGCTCCGGCTGGGCCCCTTGTCTCCTCGCTGGCTGCCACTCTTCTGGTCAGTGGCGCCCCAGGGGAGGCAGCGGCATGCTCATCGAGTCCCTCATCAGGGCCATCGAGCATCATGGGGGCACCGTTCGAGCCAGCGCGGAGGTGGCCAGGATCATCGTCGAAAACGGCAAAGCCGCCGCCGTGGAGCTGCGCGATGGCGAGAGAATAGAAGCTCGACACGGCATCGTCTCGTCCATAGATGCGAAGCGTGTCTTTCTGGATCTCTTGGATCCAGGGCTGCTGGACCCACAGTTGATCCGACAGGTGAAGAACATCACCGTGGCCGGAACCAACGTCTCCGAGTTCAAGATCGACTGTGCTCTGGACGAGTTGCCCAGCCTCGACCGCTGGGAAAGGGGTGCGGAATTCATCGTGGGCATGATTCAGCCCTGCCCCACGGTGGATTACCTGGAGCGCGAGTTTGTCGACATCAGACGAGGCGTATTCCCTGAGGCACCCGCCGTCCTCTGCGCCGTGCCTTCTGCCGCGGACCCCAGCCTGGCTCCGCGGGGCAAACACACGCTGTGGCTGTCCTGCTTCGCACCCTACGAACTGAGTGGCGGGAGAAACTGGGACGATATACGGGAAGAGATAGCCGACCACCTGATAGATGTCGTCGCTCAGTACATGCCCAACATCAAGAAGGCGATGATCGGCCGTATCATACAGACGCCTGTCGACTGGTACCGTCGCACCGGAGCCATCGCCGGCAACCCCAATCACATGGACATGACCCTGGACCAGTTGTTCGGCTATCGCCCCACCCCAGCCCTCTCCGGCTACCGGACCCCCATCAAAGAGCTGTACCTCTCCGGCAGCGGAGTCCACCCGGGCGGGGGCCTCAACGGGATCCCCGGCCACAATACGGCGCAGGTGATGCTGGAGGACCTGGGCTACATCAAGTCTGCCTCCCGCGGCGGGCTGAGACAGAGGATCTCCAAATTCAGGGACCTGTTCCAAACCTACATGACACTGAGAAAGTACCTGTGATGAGTATTCTGATCGAAAACTGCTCCCTCCTTGACGAGGGCTCGCCCTACGGCATCAAGGAGAACGTAGACATACTGATCGAGGGAAACACGATCGCCAAGATAGGGCCATCCCCTCAGGACACCTGCACGCTGGAGCGCACCGTCTCCGGGAAGGGACTCCTGGCCATGCCCGGGCTGGTCAACGCCCACGCCCACTCGCCAGAGAACTACCTCCGAGGGAGGACGGAGAAGGTACCCCTCGAGCTATGGCTCTTCGACTTCTTCTCCTCTGGCGTGCGCTTCTCCCCCAGGGAAACCTACCTCGCCGCCCTCGTCGGCGCCGCCGAGATGTTGAGGACGGGCACGACGTCGGTGCTCGATCACTTCTGGGTCAACGGTGGCATGACCATCGACGACCTGGATGCGGTCATGGAGGCCTACCGGGACATCGGTATCAGGGCCGCTGTGGCCCCACTGGTGGAGGATCTCCGTCCTGAGCTGGAGGCCGCCATCGAGAACGACCCCGATCTGGACTCTGACCCTGGAAACGCTGATTCTGCCCTCGATGTCCCCCACTATCTGGACACGCTGGAGGCCTTCTTCGAGAAGTGGCACGGGGCCGAGAACGGAAGGCTCCGCTGCCTGGCGGGCCCCTCAGGCCCCCAGTGGTGCTCTGAGGGGGTCCTGCACGGTTCCGCCGAGATCGCCGCCAACTACCAGAGTGGGGTGCACATGCATACGGATGAGACTAAACTGCAAGCCCTGCTCTGCCGCGAGATCTACGGCTGCTCTGCGATCTCACACCTGCACGAGCAAGGGCTGCTGGGACCGCACGTATCGCTGGCTCACTGTGTCTGGGTCGACGACAGGGACATGGAGATCCTGGGGGAGACCGGTGCCACCGTCGTCCACAACCCTGCCAGCAACCTCAAGCTGGGCAGCGGGTTCGCACCGATCCTCCAGATGAAGGAAAGAGGCATCCATCTGGCCATAGGCGCTGATGGCTCTGCCAGCAGCGACAATCACCTGCTCTTCGACATTCTGAAGCTGACCGGTCTGATCCACAGCGCCCGGGAGACCGACCACCGCCGCTGGCTCTCGGCCAGAGACGTGGTAGCCATGGGCACCACGGGCGGCGCCAGGGCTCTGGGGCTCGCCGGCGAGCTCGGCGAGCTGAAACCGGGCATGCTGGCGGATATCTCTCTCCTCCGGCTCGACACCTGCTTCTTCACCCCTCTCAACGATGCCTTCCGCCAACTCGTGTACTGCGAGAATGGAAGCTCGGTGGCGACGGTGATCGTCGACGGCCGAATCGTGGTGGAGGAGGGCCGGCTGCTCACCGTGGACCAGGGGTCGGCGATGGCTGAGATGAGGGAACTGTGGGCCAAGAAGCGGGATTCCATCCCCACCCTGGACGGCGACAGCTTGAGAGTATTCCGTGCCCTGGAGCGCTACCAGGCGGAGCAGTCGGCCAGGGGCTTCCACGTGTCCCGCCATTAGAAAAGGAGTGTGAATGACTCAACTTGACTCGGGCCCCCTGCTGCAGATGCTATACGCTTATCAGGGATCGGCGATCCTCATGGGCAGCAACGAGCTGGGCGTTTATGAGCTACTGGCCGACAAACCACTCAGCGCACAAGAGGTAGCATCGCGGCTGGGCTCACCGACCAGATCCACAGAGCTGCTGCTGAACGCCTGTGTGGCAGTGGGGCTGCTGCATAAGACGGGAGATAAGTACTCCAACTCCCCCTTGTCCAACGAGCTGCTGGTGCCAGGCAGGCCGGGCTATCTCGGTCGCGTGGTGACCAAGGAGCAGGAGTTCTACGGACCCTGGGGTCTGGTCGCCCGGGCGGTCCGCGGAGACCAGGCCCAGCTACCTACCATGGCCCAGCGCCTGCGCAAGGCCCCTGACACCGCCCGCAACTTCCTC
This sequence comes from Anaerolineae bacterium, assembly GCA_034411995.1. GTDB lineage: Bacteria > Chloroflexota > Anaerolineae > UBA7937 > B3-Chlor > JAUVXJ01. Next base: position 730,714 of record DAOUME010000026.1, read on the forward strand.
CTGGCCCTCCATGACCTGGGACTGCTGAACGCCAGCCAACTGCCGGACTACGTCGATCTGACCGGCCGCCGCAAGCTGCTGGATGTGGGCGGTGGGGTCGGAACCTTCTCCATCCTGCTGGCCCGGAAGAACCCAGATCTCCGGGCGGTGGTTCTAGACCTGCCCGAGGTACGCGAGCTGGCCGAGCAGACCATCGCCTCGTACGGCTTGAGCGACCGGATCGCCTTTGAGGCCGGTGACTACCACGCCCCTAGCCTGGGCGATGGGTACGACGTGGTCCTCCTCTCCAATATCCTGCACGACAACACCGAGGAATCCTGTCGTCAGTTGCTCACCAAGTCCCATCAGGCACTGGTCGAAGGAGGACTGGTAGCGGTCCACGAGTTTTTCCTGGAAGAGGACGGAACGGGCCCAGCGGTGGGCGCCATCTTCTCTCTACTGATGATGCTCGAGAACCAGGGTGCGGCGGAATACCCCTCCGAGCAGATCAAGAAATGGTTGCTGGACACCGGCTTCGTCGATCCCGTGGCCCATCAGCTTCCGCAGCCCAGTCCTATGGTGGTTGTGGTAGCCAGCAAAGGATAGCACGATGATCACCAAGGTGGTAGACCTCTACACCGGCAAAGTGGAGCCACTCCCCGTCTCCGATGAAACCCGACTTCGGTACATCGGCGGGCTGGGGTTGGCAGCCAAGCTGATGCGCGACTCCTACCAGCCAGGCTGGCCACCACTGCACGAAGCCAGCCCTCTGATCGTCGCCGTGGGCCCGCTCAACGCGACGGGCATGCCAGGGGCTAACCGCGTGGTCTTCTACGGCCATTCTCCGCTGACAGGCCTCATGGCCGGAAGCTGGATGGGTGGGAGATTCGGCAACGCCCTGGCCCAGACAGGCACTGTGGCCTACGTGTTGCGCAACTACGCGCCAGAGCCCTCCATCCTGCACATCGAGGACGATCACGTAGAGGTGCTGCCCCAGCGCGACCTCTGGGGTCTGCCCGTTTCACAGGCCAGGGAAGCGCTGCGCACGGGCTTCCTGGGGCATCAGGTAGCCTTGATCGGTCCTGCCGGGGAGAACCGGGTGTCCATGGCCTGCATCCGGGGCGACGAGGGACACACCGCCGGCCGCTGTGGCCTGGGCGCGGTCATGGGCGCCAAGAACCTCAAGGCGCTGGTCGTAGCGGGCACCAGGCGTCCACCTGTAGCCCGAGCCGAGGAGCTGGCCACGATAGTCCGCCAGGCGGTCGAGGCGCTCCAGGGCAACGAAGAGCTGGTAGAGCGCCAGGGCAGGATGGGCACGCCGGAGGTAGCGGAACCGGTCAACGAGTTCAACGGCTGGCCTACCGCCAATCATCAGCGACGTCACTTCGAGCACGGCGAGAAGCTGTATGGAGAACGCATCCTCCGGGATTACGTCACCAGGAGCACGACCTGCCCCAGTTGCCCCGTCCGGTGCCGCAAGCACGTCACCATCGACGGCGTCGAGATGGAGGCTCCAGAATACGAATCCCTGTGGGCCTTCGGCCCGGAAAACGTGATCGACGACTACGTGCTCATCGCCAAAGCGAACGAGTTGTGCAACGAATACGGGCTGGACACCATCTCCGCGGGGAACGCCATCGCCTTCTATCGCGAGTACCGGAGCGGCTTTGACTCCCCCCAGGGTGTGCTACCCTTGATCGAGAAGATCGCCAGGCAAGAAGACGAAGGGGCGCTCCTTGGCCGGGGGGTCCGTGAGGCGCAGAAGCAATTGGGCGTGGATTTCGGCATGCACGTCAAGGGGCTCGAGCTCTCAGCCTACGACCCCAGGGCCTTCCTGGGCATGGCGCTTTCCTACTCCACCAACAACCGCGGCGGATGCCACTGCCGCGCCTGGACGGTGCGCCCAGAGGTGTTTGGCACGGAATTCACCCCTGAACAGCTAACGGCCATGGTCCAGGATCGCCAGGACTCGGGAAGCGTTCGTGACTCTCTGATCGTCTGCGTATTCCTGCACGCCACGCTGGGCTACAAGGTTTACGCTCCGGCCTTGCGCTCCGTAACCGGACTGGACTACACAGTCTCATCTCTCAAAGAGGCCGGGGAGCGCATCTTCCAGTTGGAGAGGCTGATGAACGTCGACCTCGGGGTCTCATCGGATCAGGATACCCTCCCGCAGCGAATCCTCACCGGCATGGACCACCCTGAGAAGCACGTGAAGAGCAAGTCACTCTATTACCAATTGCGCCACTGGAACGAAAGTGGGGCGCCTGAAGAGTCTGTGCTCCAGACTCTGGGGTTGGGGGCCGACAAATAAGGGGGAAGCGAAGATGGCAACGCAAGATCTCAGGCAGCTCATCAGCCGGCAAATCCATAGCGGGCATCTGGTGGAAGTCTCGCGAGCAGTGGATGTGGTCCACGAACTGGCCTCGGTAGCCTACGCCGTGGAGGAGCGGCTGGGCGCGGGCACCCTGTTTCGCAACCTCAACGGGTATCCAGGCCTGTCCGTTCTCAACGGGATGTTCGTCACGTACGAAGCGGTCGCCGACGCCCTGGAAGTGGAGTCGTCCCAACTCAAGAGGAAGATGCTGCAAGCCCTGTCTGACCCTCTGGCTCCCTCTCACAGCCCGACCGATCCTCTGGAGAGACAGGTTTCTGCCGGCCAGGATGTCGATCTCTACTTACTGCCCATCCCCACCCACGCCCCAGGAGACGCCGGCCCCTACATCACTGCGGGCATGGTCGCCTCTCGCGGCCCGGAGACCGGGCGCATGAACTACTCGTATCATCGCATGCTACGCCTGGATCAGAACCACATGTCCATCATGATCAATCCGGGGCGTCACCTGGACGATTACCGGCTCGCTGCCGAGAAGACCGATAGAGTGCTGAGTGTCGCGGTCTTCATCGGGGTCCATCCAGCGGTCATGCTGGCCGCAGCCATGCGCTACCCCGGGGATGAGCTGGAGATCGCGGGCAGGCTCCTGGGCGAGCCGATAGAGACCGTTTCCTCAGGACAGTACGACTTGTACGTGCCGGCGTTCAGCGAATACGTCATGGAAGGAAACATCGACCTCACCCAGCGGGTGGTGGAGGGCCCCATGGGCGAGTTCTCGGGCCTCTACGGTCTAAAGTCGGAGGAGTACCTACTGGAGATCGAGAGGATCAGTCACCGGCCGGATCCCATCTTCCAGACCATTCTACCGGCAGGGGTGGAGCACAAGGTGATTGGCGCGAGTTTGCCGCGGGAGCCGGTCCTGCTGAAGAGCGCCCTGGAGGTATCCCCGGAAGTCAAGGACGTGCTCATCCCTCCCTACGGCAGCGGACTGCTGGCGGTCGTGGTCTTCGACCCCCGATACGAGGGCCAGGCCAAGAACGTGGGTCTGGCCGCCCTCTCTGCCTACACCACCATCAAGAGCGTGATCGTGGTCAATAGCGACATCGACATCTCCAAACCCGAGGAGCTAGTCTGGGCGGTGCTCACTCGAGCCGACCTCCAGGGCGACCTTGCCCTGTTGCCGCGCTTTCTGGGACACCCCATGGACCCCGCTGCCGTGCAGGGTCTGGTCACCAAGTCGGTCATCGATGCTACTGTCCTACCGGGTAGCCCATCGCTCGACAGGGTGACCTACGAGCCTCCGGCGGATCTCGACCAGTATCTCCACGCAAGCCACTAGACCGGTCCGTCTCCGCCACGGGGCTCAGGGTCAGGAAAAAAAGAGCCGGTGACTGAGTCTCACCGGCTCTTTTGCTCGTGAGGGTACGCCAGCCGCTGGCCGAGAACTAGGTAACGATCCCATGCACCGTGAGGCCCAACCGCTCGACCACGGGAGTCAGTGCCCCCAAGATGATGGGCCCGATGACCACTGCCGAGATCATGTTGCCGATCCACCACGAGGTGATGCTGACCGCCATGGCGTCCGCGGGAATGAACCCAAAGGCGTACAGAGTACCATTGCCGATGAGCGCGCTCACCAACTGGATGAGGATGACCACCACTAGCAGGTAGAACACGAACCCCTTGGGCCTGAAGATGTCTCTGCCCACAGAGCTTATGCCGAACCTGGGGGCCACCAGCCGATATAGCACCAGCATGGGAATCTCCGTGCCCCACTCTACGAGCAGGCCAAAAGGGATGGCCAGAGCCACCGGCATGCCTGCGAGGATACCCGAGCCGACTATGCCGCCGATAGCGCCGATGACCAATCCCCAGCCCCCAAACCACATCACGAACGGGGTGATGAACCCGATTCCGATGTACAGAGCGGAGACGCTCAAGAAGCCCATGGGGAGGGCGATGACGCCCAGCCAGGCGACGACGGTAAGACGGCAGCCGCCACAGCAAAAGTCACCAGCCTGGCGACCCCCACTGGCGGGTTTGGATTCCATCTGAGACTGTAGGCTTCCTCATCCACTTTGCTCCTCCTTGGTCCTGTGTGAGAACACCACAACACCACCTCCAGGGCGCGGCTGACCCAGAGAGATCCACAGTATGCAGCACAACACCTGCTGGGCAGAGGTGGCAACTCCCACCGGCAAGCTACGCAAGCATCACCGCGGTCCGGTCTGCCAGCTCTGTAGCTTGCGGTCAAAGGGGGGGCGGGATGGCCCCGTGCCCGGGCCTGTTGCCCCCCTTCATGTTACCCGTTGCGCACGGACTAGGTGATGATCCCGTGCACGGTCAGACCAAGGCGCTCCACAACAGGTGTGAGCACGCCCAGCAGGATGGTGCCGATCACCGCCACAACGATCATGTTGCCGATCCACCACCCCGGGATGCTAACCGGCAGCGCGTTGGCGGGCAAGACGCCAAGCAGATAGAGCGCCACGCACCCGCTGACCGCACTCCACAGTTGCTCAAAGATCACACACACGATCAGGAAGAAAACGAAGCCCTTCGCCTTGAACACGTCCTTGCCGATAGGGCTTACTTTGAATCTGGGTGCGAGAGTCCTGTACGCGACCAGCATAGGTAACTGGACTGCCGCCTCCACCAGCCCGAAGGGGATGGCCAGAGGGACAGGCATCCCGGCCAGGATGCCGCCGCCCACGGTCGAGCCGATCACGCCTATCAAGACGCCCCATCCACCGAACCACAGCACGAAGGGGACGAGGAACCCCATGCCGATGAACAGAGAGGACACCACGAGGAAACCCATCGGCAGAGCGATGATTCCCAGCCAGGCGATGATCGTGTACACCGCCGCCGCCACGGCATAGGTCACCAGGCGCGCCACACCCAAGGGAGGGTTCGGATTCCACTTCAGACTATACGCTTGCTCTTCCATCTCTATTGCTCCTTCTCAACCATCATTGTTACTGACGCCTCAGTCTTGCCGATCAACTCTAGGTCGCGGCTATCACCTCCCTCCCAGTCCTTGCTCCCTAACTTCCTTTCGTCAGAGCCTCAATCCACTCTCTCTCGTTAAGCAGGAGTGGAAAGCCAGGCCGCTCCTTGCGCAGCTCGCAACTAAGGGTTATAGCCTGCGGAGCCCTCAACTGAGCGCCCTCCAGCAACTCGGGAGAAGAGAAGAGCTTGCGGGCGGTCCCAGCGAAGACGGTGCAGCCGTCACGCAAGACCGTGACCGTCTGGCAGTAGTTGGCCACCAGGGTCATATCGTGCGTGATGATCAGTACCGTTCCACCAGCGTCGTGCAACTCCTCCAGGAGGGCCATGATACTGCTGACCATGCGGTAATCCTGCCCAGTGGTCGGCTCGTCCACGATGATCACCTCAGGCCGCATGGCCAGTACCGCTGCTACCGCCAGCCGCTGCTTTTGTCCTTTGCCCAAGAACAACGGGTCCTCATTGGCCAGGTCGGCGAGCTCTACTCTCTCCAGGGCTTCGCTCACCCGACCCTCGATCTTCTCCTGTGCCACCCCCACACAGCGCAGGCCGTAAGCTACCTCGTCGAATACGCGTCGCGTGAAGATCTGATGGTCCGGATTCTGGAAAACGTAGCCGATCTTCATCGGCAGTTCCCTTCGCACACCACGTTGGAAGACGTCTTCGCCCACGACCATGCACCTGCCCTTCCACGGAGCATATAGACCGGTCAAGATCTTGGCCAGGGTGGTCTTGCCCGAACCGTTGTTGCCGAGGAGCCCCATCGTCTCTCCGCGACGCAGCACCAGGTCCGCCCCCACCAGGGCCACGGTCCCATCCTCGTACTGGTACTGCAGCTTTTCTACTTCGATCACCTTCTCGCTGTCCGTACCGACCAGGTCATCACTGGGCTCACCCGCGACCTCTGTCAGGACCGCGCACGCTTCCACGACAGACTTGGGCACCTCGTCCTCGCTGCACACGCCGGCTCGGTACGCTATCCGCGAGACCTCGAAGGTGTACACACCTCGCTCATCCAAGAACTCGAACTGCGAATAGAACTCTTTCGGCTCTGCCACCAAGTCGACTTTGCCGATGCACACCAGGGCTATACGGTCGCAAAAGTCGAACAGGATCTCGGGGTCCTGCTCCACCAGGATCACTGTCAGGTCGTGCTCTTCCTTTAGGTGCCTGACGGTGGCGATCACCTCGCTCTTGCCGATGGGGTCCAGGTCCGATGTTGGCTCGTCCAGGATGAGCAGATCCGGACGCATGGCGAGAAAAGAGGCTATGGCCACTCGCTGCTTCTGTCCACCCGACAGGTCGGCCGGGTGGATGTTCTCCGCGTTCTCCCACAGGTGCCCGAGACCCACCATCTGCAGGGCCTCGCGTACCCGCGCATCTATCTCGTCCCTTTCCAGCCCCAGAAGTTGCAGGCCAAACGCAACTTCATAGAGCAAGCTCATGGTCAGGAACTGGTTCTCCGGGTCCTGAAACACCATACCGGCCAACGGTGGCCGCACAGGCTCGCCCAGCAGCTTGCCTCTGGCCACGCCCTCCACGACGTTGGCCTCTGTGTCCACGCCCGAGACCAGGCGATCCATCACCTCCACGGAACCCTGCAGGTGATCGTTGGTATGGTTCGCAGGGACCCTCATGGAATGAGGAATCAGCCCCATGATGCTCTTGCAGATGGTGGTCTTCCCCGCACCGCTGGGACCAGTGATGCCGAAGAATTCGCCCTTCTCTACACTAAGGTTAACACCCTCGAGCGCCCAGGGATTCATTTGCCCTACGAACGCAGGATAGCGCCAGTACAGGTTATCGATCTTCACAAAACTCATGAGCTTGCCCCCGACTCTTTCGCTATGTTCGGAACCCGGCTATCAGAGCCAACAATACATCGGTGATATTCAGACCGACCGCCATCACGCCCACCACCAGCACCGTCGTGCCGATGATCAGCACGTAGTCGATGGCATGAAATGGTTTCACCTCGCGATAGACAGCCGGTGTGGAACCCATCTCGTACCCGCGGGCTGACAAGGCGTCTGAGATCTCGGTTGAACGCCGCATCATGTTCGCGATCAGAGGTACTGTGAGATACGCCATGTCCCTGATCTTGGCCACGACGTTCTTGCTCTGCACGTTCACCCCCCGCGCCACCTGGGCCTGGCGAACGGTGGAGAAGTCGATCATGGCGATATTGAGTGAACGCAGCATCAGAGAAGAGAATTGGCAAATCACGTACGGCATTCGCGGGATCTTGCGCAGCGCGCCCACCACCTCCACGTCCCTCGTGGTCAGCACCAGGAGGAAGGTCATGAGCACCATGGCACCATACCCCAGCACCTTCGTCCCGGCCACGTAGACCGTGGTGTCAGAGATGATCAGGGCCAGAGGCTGGAAGAAGGGAAAAGAGGCGAACGTCCAAGACAGATTCAAAGGGGTCTGGCTGATGACCACAGCGGCCACCACGGCGCTCAGTATTCCCCAGTAGAGCTGCTTGGTGAAGACGTAGTACCCCACGATGATGCCCACGAAAACGATCATCGCCACCGACACCCCGACGTTGATCACCCCTGAGTAGGTCTGTCGCGAAAACAGGATGCGGGTCCCGGGGTTCGGATTGAAAACGACCCAACCGAAGAAAAGGCTGAGCAGCATGGGGAAGATGACCACCAGGTAGGAACGGAAAAGCCATCTTATCACTCCAGTCAGCCACAGCAAGACAAAGGCCAAACACATCAGCAGGATACAGCCCAGGGGATCGGGGCGCGCCGTCGAGATCATGCCCATGAGCACGAGGGATACCCCCAGCACGAGCACGAACTTGGTAATAACGTGCAGTCCTGCTAGAGGCGAGTCTATGCGCATGGAGAAGAGGAAAGTCCGTACCCATTTCTGTCCCCTACCCGGGGCCCTTGTGTCTACCAACGTCGCTTCACTCATACCATTCCTCTCCGTCCAACGAGGTTGGCTTCTGGCCTAAGCCTAGCCCTTCATCACTTCCAACTCGAGATCAGAAGGCCTGATGCCCGGCAGCGTATCGTCAGGGCAGGTACTCACGGCCAGCGTCACCGGCCTCAGCGCTCTCAACACCAGGTAATCGCCCGGCTGTATGTCGAAACTGCCGAACTTGTAGCCGTCTTCGTCCACCTCGCACGAGGCCCAGAAACTGGCCATTCCCGTCAGCTCCTTGCGCTTTACGCCTAAAGCCTCAGATAGCAGATCACGGCAACCGGGGCGCCCATCTTCGTAGATCTCATGCCAGCACCCTGGATAGACGAGGTCCACTCGCAACTCCGAGTGGACCTCCACAATCTCCACGAACGGGACACCATCACCATCATACAGCTTCATACCGGGGTCCCCGTAGAAGGTCACCTTGACGTTCCCAAACTTCTCCCACCCGTTGATGTTCCGGGTGAGAGCCTGGTCGAAGCCCAGAAAGGTAAAATCGCCCCCCTGGCCCCCCTCGGGCGAGGTAATCTTCAGCTCATCGCCGCTCTGCAACGGAATCGCCGTTGCCTTACCTGGTTGGAGTGTAATCGACTTCAACTTCTGGTCCATTTCCCTTCCTCTCCATCGATGAACTCTGGCGGGGGTGTCTTTGGCCGAGGTCCCCGGACTACGATCTGCTCTGCACCACTCTGAAGAGCACCCCCTCGCGTCGGTGATGCAGCAAAGAACAAGAGATCACCCTGTCTCTGATATTGTAGGCTACCTCGTCGAAGAGGAGGAGCGGAGTGCCAACGCTGCACTCCAGCCTCTCGGCGATACTCCCCTCCGCCACCGTGGGTATTATCTCCGCCACGTAGTACGTGGCCCGCTCACCGGCGAACTCTTCCATGAACACGAAGATATTGCCGCTGAGGTCGTCGCAGGTGAACGGCTTCTTGATGAGAGCTCGAGGAATGTAGTCGACGCAGTGAATCACCGGCTTGCCGTCGGCCAGGAAGATCTTCCACAGCACCAGGACGGCCTCTGACGGCCCCAGCCGGAGTTTCCGTCTCGTCCGCGTATCAGGCAGGCTCTCTTCGTACTCCAACCAGCCTACGCCGGGCTCGCAGCCCAGGGCGCGGATCATGTCCTCACAATCCCACATCTCTTCAATGCGAGAATCGAGATACGTGGCAGCATGGGCGACGTAGGTGCCAGCTCCCTGGCGGTGTACCACGGTGCCCTCCCGCTGTAGGTTCGCCAGGGCAGCTCGGACCGTGGCGCGGCTTACGCCATAGCTGGCGGCCAACTCGTTCTCAGGGGGGAATTGTTCACCCGGGGCAGAGCGCCCTTCACGGATCTGTTCCCTCAACGCCTCTTCGACTTGCTTGGAGAGAAGCTCTCCGCGTTCGATCGTGGCCACGGTCGACCTTGCTGTGGGAATTGTCAGACGATTGCCATCTTGCACCATTTTACCACGTTTCAGAACAGATGTCAAGCAGAACGGAACAAATGGTGCCATGTGCGGAACCCAACCCGTCCCCGGCCCGGTGTCACCCGACCACCACCGGGCTGGGGCGGTCCCTCCAGCTATCCGCCCTCCTCTCCTCAAAGAAGACAGCCCGCCGAGTCCGCGCATAGCCCCCGCGTGCAACCCGCCGCCTCAGCGGATAAAACAGCGGGACCCGGTCCGGAAAACAGACCGCGTCCCGCCTCGTTTTTTGGCAAGAAACGCAGAGCGCGCCTGCCACCTGATGCGTCGGAGACACAACGTGGCCAGCGCTACTCTTCGCCCCTACCGTCAGTCGCTTCAAGCCTGACCCCCTGGTCGTCACCCAACACTGGGTCTGACGGAGCCTGGAAGCACTCTATGGGCACGACGATCTCGACCCAGTGGCGGTTCTAGAAATCGAACTCCTGGCCCAGACCCTCGCTTTTCGCTTTCTCGTACGTGTGCAAGGCCGCCACTGCGTCCTGGAAGGCCAGGCCCACGCTCTTGAAAAGCGTGATCTCCTGGTCGTCTTCACGGCCTCGCAGCTTCCCACTGATGACGTCCGCCAACCCACCATAGACCTGTGACTCCTTGAAGGCGCCTTCAGCTATAGGAATCAGCAGATCTCCTGCTTCCACCAGACACGCCTCCACGGAATCGCAGACTACCTTGGACCGGGTGATGGTCCTGGTGTCCAGCTCCCTCACCGTCGGCGCGTGGCTGCCGATGCCGTTGACGTGCGCGCCCGGGCTCAGATCGTCCCCGTCGAATATGGGAGTGGGCGAGGTGGTAGCGGTGGACACGACGTCGGCGCCCGCCACAGCCTCTTTCGCCGAACCAGCGACCTCGATATGGGCCGGTATCGGCCCTCGCTCGCTCATCTCCCTGGCAAACCTCTCCGCCGCCTCCCGATTGGTGTCGAACACCCGCACCTCGCTGATCTTCCTCACCGTGCAGATCGCCTCCAGTTGCGTGCCACCCTGCACACCGGCGCCGAAGATGGCTGCGATACGGGCGTCCTTCTTGGCCAGGTACTTGGTGGCCACACCAGAGGCGGCCCCTGTGCGCACCGCAGTGAGGTACCCTCCGTCCATGATAGACAGGGTGATGCCGGTCTCCACATCGAGCAGCGCGACCGTCCCGAAGATCGTGGGCAGCCCTTTCTTGGGGTTACCCTTGAAGGCGGTCACCGTCTTGATGGCCAGCGCTCCCATCTCCTTGACCAGAGCAGGCATAAAACCAGCGAGCCCGTCATGCTCCGGCACGAAGATGACGGGCCGCTGGGGCATGTCTACCCCGCCTTTTCCGAACTCGACGAACCCTCTTTCCACGAGTCCGACGGCGTCCTTCATACTCAACGCCTTTTCCACGTCCGAATGACTCAATAGCAGCGTCACATTATCCTCCTAGCTCAAAGTTGTCTGTCACACTTTTCGTCCCGCACTCCCACTGTGGGAGCCGGTCGTAACCAGAACAGACGCAGATACTCGGGCCTTGCCCAAGGCGTACCTGCCCAGGGATCCGAGCGGGCCAAGAAGCCATGCGTTCCGGCATGCTCGGACTCTCGGCCAGTGATCCAACTCACCGAGCGGGCAGGATGTATCCGTAGGCCTCAGCAAGGCCTTTCCTTAGAGAATCAAGAGAGGGCTCCACGAGGGGGATGTCCGGCAAATAGCTTCGGGTTGTGGCTGGGTCCTTCAGACCCCCGGATGTCAGCAAAGCCACTACGATGTCGTCTTGATCGATCTTGCCCATCTCTCGCAGCTTCTTGATGACAGCCAGAGGCAGCACTCCTGAGGCCTCCCCGTATATGCCTTCCGTGGAGGCGAGACGGAGCTGCATGTCCATTATCTCTTCGTCAGAGGCAACCTCAGCAACGCCACCTGAGTCAAGGATAGCTCTGAGCGCCTGATAGGTACTGTAGTTCGTTCCCGTGGAAAACGCCACCGTACGACCCGATGGAACCTCTTCCACATAGTCCAGGCCCTTTTCCAGGGCGTTCTTCAAGGGACCGAAGACTTCGGCGGCCACCATCTCAGGCACGCTGTCGATTAGACCTAGGGTATAGAACTCCTGGAAACCCTTCCAAGACCCAAAGAACGACCCGCCTCCTCCGACGGGCACAACCATCTTGTCAGGGGCCCTCCACCCAAGCTGTTCGGAGATCTCGAAACCAATGCTCTTGTAGCCATCCACACCGTACGGGTCATACCCGGCTGAAGGTTGGTTGGTATCGCCGTTGGAATACCAACCGAAATGCTCCTCCCCGAGTCGCTGCAGCCTCTTCCTATCTGCGAGGGTGGGGGCAGCCACGACTTTTGCTCCATAGGCTTGCATGAACACCCTCATGGTGATCGGAAAGTCCTCATGAGTGAAGATCACCGCATCGAGACCCGCCTTGGCGGCGTAGGCTGCCGTTGCGGCTCCGTGATTGCCAGAGGAACTGGCCGTGACCACTTTGGCTCCGAACTGTCGGGCCATGGAGACCGAAGCCGACGCCAGCCTGTCCTTGAAAGACCAAGTCGGGTTCCTTGATTCATCCTTCACATACAAGTTGCCGAGCCCGAGATCTTTCCCGAGCCTTTCACACCTGATGAGTGGCGTCATGCCCTCACTCAAGGTGACAATATTCTCCTCTTCCGGGGCCATGAACTCCTTGTAGCGCCACATGGTCAGAGGCCGGTCTGGCAAGCTCTTCTTCTTAAAGGCAGTCTTGATCTGCTCATAGTCATAAGTGCAGACCACGTTGGAAGGCTTGCCCCCAGCTCGGCATTTCGGACAACCGCCAATCATTCTCCTCGCTGGATACTCTGCTCCACACCTGAGGCATTTCAGCCCAGTCAGATAACTCATTTCTCCCCTCCACGTCCCACACGTAGAACACGAGCCTTCCGCCAGAGCTTGTCTGGCGGAAGGACAGCCATGGTTAAGGGCGACCATGACAGTAGGCGTCAGGTCGTTCGTACCCGTAAGATAGTGGATAGGCCGCCACGCAGATCGCAGGTGGCCTCAGCAAGGGCTCGCCAGCATGCCAACTGGACATGGAATGGAAACTCTTGAGATACCCGTTCGCTGTGTGGCGTAAAGCGGACGGAAACGCAGCCACAGCGGCGTACCGTCTCCCCGACCATGGATGCGATGGCGGTCTCTTGGTCTCCATCACGGCATGGGTCGCTCGAAGCAATAGATAGCATCGCCAACTCCTGGGGCGGGCGCCCATGCTTCGGTCCTGCTAGACAACACCTGGCCCCGACTAACCAGACCCAGCGGGCAATGACAGCAAAGAAGTTAGACGTCGGATGTCCTCAATACTCGCGAGGTTGTCCACGACCCCGAGTATGTCGTTCGATTGACTTGGGTCAAGCACCGGCGAGGTCAAAGCTCTGAACTTTCCCAGGAATTCTTCTCGGCTGAATGGATTCGCCGTATCCCCCCTGGGCTCCTTGACTCGCGCCGCGCGTGTGGTACCGTCATGGCGTCGGATCTCCACGATGGATCCTCGACCCGGCCCGGCAGCGAACGCGAGTTCATCGTCGGCAGCCTGGATCTTAACCTTGGCCATCATTGCCCGAACCCTCTGGTCCGCTAGCTTCTCCTCTGTGAATTCACGGGGTGTCACCTGTCGTTCAAGGATGGCGACAGCAGCGTTGTAGGGCAGACTCAGCATGGCCGCAGTTACATTGGCTGGGCACGGGTTGTTGAGCGTCTTCTCAACCACTGAGTGAGTCTTGATGAGCACTTCGCTGATATCAGCCGGGTCGATTCCGTGTGCGGCTACCAAGTCTAGAATCGCGTCCAGAGACGTATTGGCGTAGGCACATGTCGGGTACCGCTTGAACCACACATCAAGTATTCGATATCTTTCCCCCAACCCCGCCACGATGCTGGATAGATCACACTCATCCGCGTAGGCTCGGCAGAACCCACTCCTGCCCTCGAGAATCCCCCGAGATCCTGTGAAGCCGCGCTCCGCCAATAGCGCCGAGATTATCCCCGCTTGGGCAGCATGACCCGTGTTCAGAATCGAACTCATAGACCCGTCGAATCCAAACTCCTCAAGCCCTGATGATTGCATGGCTGCCGAACCGATAGCATCTGCCATCCTCATGGCATCCAACGCAAGTATCTTCCCTGCCGCTATGGCGCCTGCGAACACACCTATCGTCCCGTTCGGGCTGAACCCCCTGCGGTTGTGAGAAGGGTGCATGGCAGCGCCCACGCGGATCGCTCCCTCGTACCCCAGCACTATTGCCAGGAGGAGATCCCTGCCACTGGCCCCCCGCTTTTCAGCTACCGCCAGCGCCGCAGGAATAGCTACCGTCCCGAGATGGGCTATCGATGCCCAATCCGTGTCATCCATCTGCATGGCATGCCCCACGGCTCCGTTGGCCAGACCTGCGCTGGGAGACGGGACCTTGAATGGGTATCCTATGACGGTAGCTTCTTGGGCCCCTCCCAATTCATTCACGAAGTTCGCTATTAGCCTACTACGCTTCATGGTCGACCCACCTAGGCACACCCCCAAGAAGTCGACTATGCATCTCTTGGTATGTTCCGTCACCTCTGCAGGCAGGTCCTCGAACTGGATACCCGCGAGGAATTCTGCCAACCCTTCCGTCACTCTCGCTACCATCGCGCACCTCTCTCAAGCAGTGCTCAGATGAGTCCAGCCCAGGGCTCCTACGCACTGCGGGGCGGGCCATCCCGGCACGCTCAGCCGCGACGGTCCACCCCGTCATCTTGGTCTCAGCACCCTCTACTCGCCAGGCAGTACGTACCCATAGGCCTCCTCAAGGCCTCTGCGCAAAGCGTGCAGGTCAGGCTCGACCAACGGAATCGGGGGCAGGTACTCCTGCGTGGTCGATGGATCCTTCAGACCTCCCGAAGTCACCAGCGCCACCACCGTCTCATCCCCATCTATCTGCCCTAGCTCAACCAGCTTCTTTATCACAGCGAGCGTCAACACGCCCGCGGTCTCGCCATATATGCCCTCTCGAGAGGCGAGGCGCAACTGCATGGCCATTATCTCATCATCCGATGCAGTCTCGGCTATGCCTTGCGAGTCCAGCAGCACCTTGAGAGCCTGATAGGTGCTGATGTCCACGCCCGTGGAGAAAGCCACCGTCCAACCAGCTGGAACCGGTTCGACATGATCCAGCCCCTTCAGCAGTGCATTCTTCAGCGGTCCAAAAGGCTCGGCCGCGATCATCTGCGGCTTGGTGTCCACAAAGCCGAATTCATAGAACTCCTCGAAGCCCCTCCAGGCACCAATCAGACTGCCTCCGTGCCCGACCGGGAATACCATCTTGTCCGGTGCACGCCATCCGAGCTGCTCGCAGACTTCGTAGGCTATGGTCTTGTAGCCGTCCACGCCATACGCTCCGTATCCCACCGGCGGATAGACGAAGTTGCCGTTGGAATACCAACCGCATCTGTCCACCAGCAACTCCTGCAACCTCCATCTATCCCTGGGCGAAGGAGCAGCTATGACCTTGGCACCGAAGACACCCATCAGCGTTCTCATGGTCATGGGAAAGGCCTCGACGGTGAAAAGCACACAATCGAGGCCTGCCTTTGCGGCGTATGCTGCAGTTGCGGCTCCGTGATTACCCGACGAACTGGCCGTGATTCCCGGGGCCCCGAACTGCAGCGCCATAGAAACCGACGATGAGGCCAGCCGGTCTTTGAACGACCAAGTCGGATTCCTCGACTCGTCTTTGACATAGAGATTCCTGAGCCCGAGCTCTCCTCCTAGGGATTCACATTTCACCAATGGGGTCATCCCTTCACCCATGGACACCGTGTTCTCCTCATCGGGCGGAAGAAACTCCTTGTATCGCCACATCGTAGGGGGCCGCTCCTGCAGCAACTCCCTGCTAAAGACTTTCTCGATCTCATCGTAGTCGTAAGTACACACGACGCCCGAAGGCTTGTCAGGAGGGCAAGCTGGACAGCCCCTAGGCATCATCTGAATTGGGTATTCCGTCCCGCACTTCGCGCATCGGAGACCGGTCAGGCAACTCATCTTCCTACCGCCTCGTTCTAGCCTATGACTTCTAGCTCTCTGCTGATGCTGGTCAATAGCTCGGGGCGCCCCCGAGTCACCACGAAGGTGTCTTCGACACCCAGCGCACCAGTGCCAATCTCATAGTAAGGCGTTTCGACGTTCAGCACCATCCCCTCCTCTAGGACAGTCGTAACCCCTGGCGCGAGGAGCGGCGGGTCATAGAGATCTATGCCCACACCATGACCCACGTGATGCCGCTTCGCATGCGGTATTCCCCCTTCCTTCATGCCTTGCAGGGCAGCCTGAAAGACATCCTCCGCCTTGGCACCAGCCTTGGCAGCCGCTATACCCCGCGTCTGTCCCTCCAAGACGCCAGCGTAGTATCGACGCGCTTCCTCTCCCAGGTCCCCATAGGCGAACGTCCGCATCACGTCTGACGAGTATCCCATGTACCTGCACCCGCAATCGAACCAGATCCGATCGCCTTTCTTAAGTCGGGTTTCTCCAGGCGGCACTTGACCGAATGCGGTGAGCCTGCCGATGCGAAGAGCCATGAAGATCAGCTCCGCTCCTTGATCCACAAGCGCTCTCTGGAATACCCTGCCGAGTTCAGCTTCCCTGACGCCCTCCTTGGCCGCCCCCACCGCCTCAAGAATAGCCGACTCCGTCACGTGCGCAGCCGACCGAAGCCGGTGAATCTCCTCTTCGGTCTTGACCATCTTGATATAGCGGAAGATGGAAGCAGCAGGCTGGATCTTCAGTCTGGGGAATCGCTTGGTCAATTCAGGTGGATAACCCGGAGTGATGCCCTTCTCATCCAATCCTATCGTCTTACCAGCGAGCCCCGCCTCCTCTAGAGCGGCCACCAAACCGTCCAAGGCATCCGCCCTTGGTCGTCTATCAACGGACAACTCCTTCAGCCGAATCTCATCAGGTGTAAGCTCGATCCCCTCAGCCACTTCTCGGTAGAATGTGCCGAAGTTGATCAGTCGCACCCCTGGAAAGCAGGCCAGTGCGGTGTCAACATCACCAGTTGGCAGGACAACGATAGGTCTCGACGGGTCGTCTCGCTGCACCACGGCATAGACCTGGGACTCAAGTGGGAACATGGCTAGGCTCACGCTCCACAGGCCGCTGACATAGTAAATGTTCGCCAGTGTGGTCGCCACCAAGCCGTCCAGCCCGTTTTCGTCCATTGTGCGCACGGCACGCTCAACATTCATCAACATCCGTCACTCCTCTGCTGCAAATGATCTGGCTGGGCTCGTCACCCGCCCAGATAATGCCGCTTGACTTCTTCGTTTCCGGCGATCTCCTCACCCGTGCCCTCGAACCCCTTTCGGCCCAACACTAGGACCATGCCGTGGTCCGAGACGGAGAGGGCCTTCTTTGCATTCTGCTCCACCATCATGATAGTGGTTCCCTCCGAGTTGATCCTCTTGATGGCCTCGAAGACCATCTCTACCAATTGAGGCGCCAAACCCAGAGAAGGCTCGTCTATCATGATAATCTTAGGGTGCAACAACAACGCCATACCCATTTCCAGTATCTGTTGCTCTCCACCGCTGAGGTTCCCGGCCATCACCTTTCTTCGGCCTTCAAGAATAGGGAATCTCTCAAACATACTCTCTATGTCGCTCTTCACCTCCTTGTCTGACCTGATGTATGCCCCCATCTCGAGATTGTCTTCAACTGACATGGCCGGGAAATTGCATCGCCCCTGAGGAACATAGGACAAGCCAAGTCGCAGCAGCTCGGTGGGCCTTCCGTTTGTCACGTCTTGACCATCAAAGAGGATGGCCCCTTTCCGCGCCCGTACAAGGCCAAACACGGTCTTGAGGAGCGTGGACTTCCCTGCGCCATTCGCGCCAATGATCGAGGCGATCTCTCCACGCTGCACATCCAACGACACACCTTTCAGCACCTCGATCTCACCGTAGCCAGAGTAGACGTCACATATCTTTAGGATGGCCCCGTTATCTGCCAAAGTATGCCTCCATAACCCGCTCGTCGTTGCGAATCACCTCGGGCGGACCTTCTGCTATCTTGCGGCCAGCGTCCAGCACCACAACTCGTTGCGCTATGTCCATGACCACTTCCATGTTGTGCTCAATGAAGAGAATGGTCTTGCCTGCCTGGTGCAAGCTCACCATATGGGCCTTCATCCTGTTGATCATCGTAGGGTTGATAGCTGCGGCCGGCTCGTCCAACATCAGTAATTCGGGGTCCGGCATCAAGGCAGTGGCGAATATCAGCAGCTTGTATTGCCCGTATGACAGGTTCTGAGCGGGTTCGTCGCGCAAGTGAGTCAACCCAACGAAATGCAGGAGCTCCTCCGCTCTGTCAGCCGCCTGCGCCTCTGCCCGCATGGCCCTTCGGGTATGCAAGATACGATCCATGGTAGTGTCGCCCTGATGCTGCTGGATGCCCATCAGAAGATTCTCAAAGACCGTCAACTGGCGAAAGACCCTCGCTTGCTGAAAGGTCCGGGTAATACCCAGCAAAGCTATATCATGGGACGCCAGGCGACTGATATCGCTAGACTTGTAGAGCACCTGACCGGCATCCATCGGGAGGAAATTCGTCACGCAGTTGAACAATGTCGTCTTGCCAGACCCGTTGGGGCCTATCAAACTGACCAACTCCCCCGCCTCAATGTCGAGATCAACACTATCCAGAGCCGTGAGGCCAAAGAACTTCTTTGTCAAACCCCTAATCTCGAGAAGTGCCATCCTAGCTCGCCCCCTGTCGATGGACCTGGATCTTGCATGCTTTGCCTGCTTCACTCCAGCCACCGCCTACACTTCAAGCATTTGTGGCCGCCCCACATGGTACCCCGGCCAACGCGCTGCTCAATCCCCGTCTCCCTCACGCTGCTTCCTCACGCCGAACCGACCTTGTCGCAGCCACTTTGTGATTACACCATCCAGCCCCTCGGGCATATACACAATGGTGACTAGCAGCAAGGCACCATAGATCACCATGCGCAGACTCTCAGCAAGGCGTAAGAACTCTGGAATGAAAGTGAATATGATCGCACCTATGATCACGCCTCTCATCCTGCCTACGCCGCCCAGGAAAAGAATGATGAGCAGCACTGTCGTCATGTAGTTGGCCAAATCAGTAGGGCACGCAAGACTCGTGTAGTGAACATAGTAGGCACCCACGCTGCCCGCTATTAGCGCACCCACGACGAAGGCGAGGGTCTTGTACTTCAACGGATTCACCCCGGCGGCCGCGGCCAGGACTTCGTCCTCGCGTATCGACATGAACGTCCTCCCCACCCGGGACGTGGTAAGCCTTGAACACAGCGCCACAACGAGTAGCAGCATCCCGATCATCAAATAATAGAAGTCAGGCATGGATGAGACGTGCCAGCTAATCAGCGGTGGGATGCTCACCAAGGGTCGCGGTACCTTGGCCAAGCACATAGGACCGTTGGTAAGCCATATCTCATTGTTTGCCACAAGCTGCATAATGAGGGCAAAGCCCAGTGTCCCTATGGCAAAGGATATTCCGGCCAACCTGAAGAACGGTTTGCTGATCAGGAACGCGAGAAGGGCGGCCACCAAGCCAGCCGCGACGAAATCCACGATGAAAGTAGTTCCCAGCCGGGTGCTGAGTAGCGCCGCCACATAGGCTCCAACACCGAAGAAGGTTGGATGTGCCAAGGAGAGCCATCCTACGTGTCCTGCGATTAGGTCGTAGCCCAAAGCCAGCGCGGCATAGACACCCGTCATGATGAAGATATGAATGAGGTAGCGACTCCTGACGACGAACGGCACGGCCAGCAGGCCTATGAGCAGGGCCAGCGATACCACAGCGTAGACGTACAGATGCCTGCGAGTTCTCATATGCCCACCTTCCTGCCGAACAATCCTTGGGGCCGCAGCAGCAACACCAGAACCATCACTCCGAACGCAATCGCATCCTTATAGTCCGACGCAATGTACCCCGCGCCAAGCGCCTCAGTCAACCCCAGGATGAAGGCGCCGTAGATAGCACCATTAACCTGGCCGAACCCTCCCATGATGACGGCCGCGAAAGCCTTGAACGTCAGGCCCAGCCCCATTGTGGGAAAGATGTTGAAAAGCGGCGAAACAAGACCCGATGCCAATCCCAACAGGCCACAGCTCATCGCAAAGGTGAGTGCTGATATCCTCCGCACATCTACCCCGACCACCGCACATGCTTCCCTGTTCTGAGACATGGCCTTCATCGCCTTGCCAGTCTTCGTTCTTTGGAGGAATAGATGCAACCCCACAAATGCAAGCACAGTTACGACGAGGACTACAATCCTCTGTAGTGACAAGTGGAACCCTGCGATGTCAAGGATCATCGACGAGAAATAGGTGGGGACCTCCTTGGGAGTCGTCCCAAAGATCAGCACTGCGCCGTTCGAAAGAATCACGGAGGCCCCTAGAGTGGCGATCAAGTGCACGTACCAAGGCTTGTCGATGATGGGGCGCACAATCGCGCGCTCGAAGAGGCCACCGAAGCCAAACATGACGATCGCAGTGAGTATGACCGCAAGCGGACTGGGGACTCCTGCCACCATGTACAGAAGGAAGAATGCATATGCCCCAACCATGAACATGTCGCCATGAGCGAAGTTGATGAGCCTAGCCACTCCGAAAATGAGCGCTTGCCCTGCAGCTATGCACGCGTACATAGCCCCAAGTGTCAGTCCGTTTAGAACCTGCTCAACAAAGATCTCCACAACTTCGTTCCTCCACCACCGCGGCAAGCCCGGCGCTTGGCGTGCGCCCCGGCGCACCCCAACTGCGCACGCATGAACACACGCCCCCAGTACCTAGGCACGCTGAACAAAGCCACGCTCCCGAGTCGGGGGAACCTTCCAGCCATACCTCCAACTCAAGTGACTCTGGCTCAGGAAGGTTCCCCTATCTCAAAGTACCACTCTACCCGGGCACCGCCGCACCAACCATGTGCGCTGGGCCATCCACTACGCAGCGCTCTTGGGCGACACTAGTCCGTCGGCAGGCGCTCCAAGAGCACGATGTCGCCGTTCTCGATCTTCTGGAGAACCATATAAGGATGTGCCTGGTTGTGATCATCAAACTCGATATGACCAATGAGCGGCGTATCTACAGAGACCTTTTCAAGGGCATCTCGGATGGAGCTGGGCGTAATCTCTCCCGAGTCCTCGAGCGCGATCCTGAGGGCCTCCGGCACGACGTAGCGCATCGCGGTATAGGCCATGGCTCCGTGCACGTGTGGCATCGTTCCCCACCTCGCCTGGTACTTCTCCACCAAATCTGGATCAGCGTCTATGTTGGCGAGCGTGGCCTCCACGATCCCCTCGCCGAGCGAAGGGTCATCCTCTATGGCCTCAAGGAACTCGTACGTAACTACGCTACCCCGGGCGTACACCGGAGCGGTCATCCCCAGCTCACGATACTGCCGTATGAACACGGCCGCATCCCTTGCCTCCATGATGAGATAGACAGCTCCTGGGTTCAGCCCCTTCCATCGCGTAATCACCGGCCGATAGTCAGGTTGTCCCTGTTCGAAGTAGTCCTCGCTGAGAACCTGAGCACCACCCTCTTCCAACAGCGGCTTCATCATTTCGATGGCGCCCCGGCCCCAATCATTGTTCACGGCAAGGGTGCAGAAGGTGTCTGCTGCATTCAGCAGGTAGCCAGCAAAGGCCTCGGCCATCATCCGGTCGTTGGCGTTCTGGCGAAATGTCCATACGTTGCCACCCACTCCAGCATCATCCGTGATGGTGGGGTTTGTGGAAGCGCAGACCAGACCGGGCACCTCATACTCCTCTATGATGGGCATGGACGCAAGGCTGGCCGAGCTATTGCCCAGGTCAGGGATCATCACCACCCCGTCCTGCTCGACCAACCTTCTCACGCAAGCGATGGCCTTGTCGGGCAGGGCCTCATTATCGCAAGGGACCAGCTTCAGAGGGTGACCGTCGATGCCACCCTCGGCATTGACCTCATCGATGGCCAGAGTGAAACCGTGGATGAAATCCTCCCCGATCCACGCCACAGGTCCTGTCAGCGAATCACTCAGTCCCAACAGGATAGGCTCCTTGGCCGGCTCCGGGGTTGCTTGAACGACCACCGTCTCCTTTACCACAACCGTCTCCTCGATCACCTCCGGTGTGGCTGCCTCGGGAGTTGCGCAAGACACCACAGCGCCAACGATGATCGCAAGGGTCACGCCCAACGCCAACAAACGCAGTAGCCTTTCCATCTTTCTCTCTCCTCTCATGATGGTATTCTCCACGACGACGCTAGATCCCGTGTCTCCCGTGCCCCACTTTCAGACCATACTCATCACCTCCCGCTACCTTGTTCGCCGCTTCTCCGTTCATCATTGGTCGATGCCGAAACACACCACTTCACCCGTGCGCCCCCACATGGCTCACGGTTTCGCGGCAGCCTCCCTCCCTGTTCAGCCGGCCGCCTGCCGAACTGGTCGTGTTTCCTGCCTGGCCTTGGCAGAATGGCAAAGCCAATCAGTCCCCTAGTGACTCAGGCAGTCATCTCCATCACAGACAGTAGATTGTCCACATCCTCCTCGTTATTGAAAAAGTGAGGGGATACGCGCAGCTGTCGTCCCGCCTTCAGAGAGGCCGCTATCTTCTTGTCGCGGAGCACTCGCTCAACCCTATCAGCGTCTCCTACTAGGCAGGTGACAATACCGCTCTTGGTGTTGGGCGGTGTCAACAGCTCGAATCCGAGTTCCTTCAGACCCTGCCACAGTCTGGAACTGAGCTTGAGAACTTGGGCCTCGATGCTCGGCATGCCAATCCCCTCAATGTAGTCCAGTGCTGCTCTCAGTTCATAGAGACCCTGGAAGTGCACAGTGGCGTTCTCGAACTTTCTCGCGGTCTCGTAAAGCTCGGCAGGGAACTCGTGCCGAGAGAAAACCTGAGACGTGCTAGACCACCTCGAGGCCTGCATCTCACCCGAGTAGGGCGCCTCCAAGGTGGGGAGGAGTTCTTCCCGCACATAGAAGAACGCGAGGCCAAGAGGCCCCAGTAGCCATTTGTAGGTCCCGCAGGTCAGGAAATCTACCCCGCATTCCCTCACGTCCACCCCAATCGCGCCCACGGCCTGGATGGCGTCCACGTGAAGAAGCGCACCATGCGCGTGGGCCAGACCAGCCAGACCCCTGAGGTCCAGCACATGGCCGTTGCGATGTGAAACGTGGCTCACGCTGATCACCCTGGTCTGCTCATCCACGAAGGGCTCAAAGTCGGAGACGGTTAACGCCCCTGTGCTGTCTTCGACTATGCGGTTCTCGAACCCTCTTCTCCTGGCTTGCGTCAGCCAGACCAGACCGTTGGACGGATACTCCAGGCTCCCCCATACGATGTTGTCACCGGGACCCAGAGGCAATGAAAGGGCTACGATGTTTGTACCCTGCGTGGTGTTGGTGGTGATGGCCACTTCACTAGGTCTGGCGTTCACCAGCCTGGCGATCCTGTGCCGGACTTGGTCCATCACCTCCAACCAGTCTCGGACACGCCCGGCAGTGCCTCTACTTCGCCTCTCCAGGAAAGCCTTTCCTGCCTCCAAGACCGGTAGCGGATAAGGTCCGTCGTAGGCTGTATCCAGGTAGGTGAATTCGCGAGTCACCGGAAACTGGGAACGGACTTGATGGTTCATCGAGATATCCCTGAGCCAGCCATGCCAACTTCTCCGGCCCAGTGGTTGAGGCATTGGCAAGGCTGGGACCTACCCTAAGACGGTCACACGGGCACAGACTTGGGCCTAGCGCACTACTGCGCCTGCGCTTCCAACTCCGTGAGGTAGCTATAGACCGTCTTCTGGGTGACTCCCAAACGTTCGGCGACGAGAGGAACCGACTTTCTCAACTGAAAGACACCTCTCTCATCGAGCCACTTGACGACCTGGACGCGATCGTGCTTGGTCATGAGAGAGATCGGCTTGCCCACCTCATACGCACACTCTGCCACCATGGTCTCCACCATCTGCGGTACGTCCTCAACGAAGGTCTCTCGCACCTCCGGCAGATCGTCCCCGGTCGGCAGGTTGCGTAGGAAACGGCTGAACAACAGAAGAGGGGTGACATTGAGATTCAGGCAGAAGGCAGCAACTGGCCTTTCCTGCTCATTGTGGATGAGAATCGAACTGCACTTGAGGGTCTTGCCGTCGCTGGTATAGCTCGTGTAATTGATTGCCGGCTCGGTCTGCCCCGAGCGGATCTGGGCGAGACCCAGATCGGTCATGTGGCCGCCTACTTCTCTGCCGGTCACATCACCACTGATGAACACTATGGAATGCTCGAGGTCTTCAAGATCGTGAACGACGACCTCGCACCAATCCCCCAGCGTCGCGCACACGCCATGGCCAATCATCTTCAGCAGGCCCAGCAGAGCTTCTTTGTTCTGCTCCTGCGACGCACCTGTCATCTTGACTTTGCGGTTAGTCTGAACTGGGTCGGCCATGGCTTGGTCCTTCTCACACTACGTCGGCTGAGACAGACGAACAGTGTGCACGGGCGGGCCTCCACGATTGTCGAGCCTATCTGGTTTTCACCCATTATACCTCCATGGTTAGGATTTGTCAAGATCCTTCATAGAAATTCTACAGACAAGGCGGCTTGACCTCCCTATTTGTTACACTCCCTCACAGAAGACCCTCATAAGTGGCACCACCGTGCGAGCAAACCCGGCCCTGCCACGAAGGCGTCAATCACCGCGCCACGGTCTTGCTTGAGGGACCTCACAACCCACCATCAGGGAAGACAAACTCCTCTCAGCACCGGAGGCGCTTGCAGGGTGGCCACCACGCGATGAACGCTTGATTGCTCAACGCCATCTTCATCCCCATCCGACGGCCATGGCGCGGATGCCCAAGCACTTACGGCATCGCCAGAGGGAGAAAGCATGAACGGGACGGGGTCTCGCTGGCTCGCGGGGGACACCAGACCACACCAGATAATCGTCGCTCCACTGGTGGTGAGGACCGACCAACAACGGGGGAAGCACAGCGTGGGGTTGTAACCTATTCCCCGGCATCATGGACATAGCCCATGCCGCTGGAGATCACTGCCGCTGCATCCTTGAGACGAGCGGCCACTGTGGGCCATCGCTCATCCGTCAGGCGCTTAACAGTTCCGGAAACACTGATGGCAGCGATCACGTTGCCACTGCTATCTCTCACCGGTGCTGCTACCGCTACGACGCCGAGCTGCCACTCTTCGTTGCCCACCGCAAAGCCCTGATCTCGGACCTTGGCGAGTTCCTCTCTGAGAACGTAGGGGTTGGCTATGGTATTGATCGTGTAGGCGGGCAACCCTGTCTTTTCGATGTAGCTCTCGATGTCCTCGGCAGAAGAGTATGCCAGGAGCACTTTCCCGACGCCAGAACAATGCAGAGGTGCCCTGGACCCTGCCCCCGCGAAGGCCCTGGTCACAGGCTCGGACTGGACCTGATGCACATTCAAAGCCTCGTACTGGTAGCGCACTACCAGGTTGACGGTCTCTCCAACCTCAGAGGACAGCTTGACCAACGTCGGCCTAGCGGTCTCTATCAAGTGGGTGTGATAGGGGACGGCATTCGCCAGCTGGGAGAGTTTGTACCCCAAGGCGTATTTCCGCGTGGCCGGGTCCTGGCGCACGAACCCTCTTCGCACCAGAGTCCTCAACAAGCGGTGCACTGTGCTAGGGTGCATATCCAGGGTCTGGCTGAGCGTCGACAATGACACCTCGGAGCGTGCTTGCGCGAGCGCCTCAAGGACATCGACTGCCTTGTTGAGTGTCTTGGACATGGCAACCTCTCAGACGAGACCTTCTACCCCGGTCATCCTCTCGCGACGGCCGCAGGCACGGCTGTGGCCCAGTTAACCCCAGCAAGCGACCTCGTTGTCGGTGCAATTGTCACACTGCGCAATGTCCATTCTAGTTTCGCAAACCCCATCTTGACAAACCGCACAAAACACGCTATAATGGAGCTGTTCATTGCACTTTGTAGCATATGATTTCACAACCTGCAAAGTCGGCTCCTCCCTCACTCACCGCTCTACGTGACTATACCCCAACACGGTACTGGTTCACAAGTCACCGGGAGCAGCCGATTGAACGAGTCGCCTGAACGCCACAGGCGTCGAGAGGCGCAGCATTTCCGAGTCTAGCCAGCATGGTGGGGCAAGCTACCGACGGCGCAATCAGTTCCCCAAGATTTCCTCCCGCCTACCGAAGATCAACACAACGCTCGCACACTGTTGAAGATCGTTAGATGAGAAGAAGGGTGGCCATCAAATGAGCACGAAGACTGAGCTGTTCGAGCGCTTGAAGCAAGAGGTTGACGCTATACCCATTGTCGACGCGCACGACCACATCATGGATCCGCAGCAGTCGGCCGCACGTGAGACAGATCTCTTTGATCTATTCGATCGGACTTATGTGCAAGGGGACTTTGTGTCATCCGGCATGCCGGCAACCGATTGGGCACGGAAAGAATTCGATCCCGAGGAAGGCTGGAAACGCATCCGACCCTACATCGACAGGGTTCGAAACACCTCCTACTATCGATCCCTGATGGGGGCGCTCCGCGACTTGTATGATTTCGCAGATCGCGAATTGAACGACAGCAACTGGCGAGACCTCTCTAACAAGATCCACACGGCAAACAAGCGCGAGGACTGGTACCACCACGTGCTCAAAGAGAAGGCCCGCATAGAGGTCTCGCTATGGGACATGGGCAGGGAGAGGTATGTGGTGCCTGTCGTCGGCGCCGCCACCAATGCCCGCTCCGAAGACTCTGTGCTGGAACGGGAGTTCTTCCTCCCTGTTCTCAGGGTGGATCCATTGTTGCACGGTCACTCCCGTGTGGTCTACGCTGAAAGCCCTGTACAGCGGGACCTGTATCAGTATGGCAGGCAGCCTCTCCAAAGGGAGTACGGAGTGTCCATAGATGGGTTCGACGACTACCTGGCCCTGGTGGACACAGTCTTCGAGAGAGCTGTGGACGATGGCGCGGTGGCGGCGAAGTCGGCGCTGGCCTACCAGCGCGTGATTCGATTCGACACCGTCACCAGGTCCGAGGCGGAGAAGATCTTCGTGAAACCGGACCACGAGATCACGCCACTCGAAGCCAAGGCATTTGAAGACTATATGATGCATCTCGTGGTGCGGAAGACCATAGAATACCGACTCCCGCTCCAGTTCCATACGGGCCTGCTATACGGCTATGGCAGCGTGCTGGACAACTCCAATCCGCTTCACCTTACCAACCTCTTCCTGACCTATCCGCGGGCAAGGTTCGTCCTCTTCCACGGAAGCTATCCATACTGCGGCGAACTCTCGGCGCTCGCCAAGACCTTCCCCAACGTGTACCTCGATTTCAACTGGCTACCCATGATCTCCACTACCGCCGCGGAACGGTATCTGGCAGAGTGGCTCGATACGGTGCCGCGCTCCAAGCTGGAATGGGGAGGGGACTGCAAGCACGTCGAAGCGGTGTACGGGCACGTCCTTCAGGTGAGAGAAGTGATCACCCACGTGCTGGCCGAGAAAGTCGCCCGTGGTTTTGTTGATGAGGAAGCAGCGATTGACCTGGCGAAGAGCCTTCTGCGGGACAACGTCTGGGAAATATATGACCTCGACAACAAGCGGGGAGACCGCACCCTCGACTGGTAGCTCTCGTTCCGGAGACTCACGTTTTGAAAGGGGGTGATAGACCCGAGTATGCTTAGCTCGATCTTACCGAGCTCTGTCGCTGACGCTAGCAGTATCTGGAAGGAGGCAAACGATGCATTCTGAGAAAGTCACAATGAAAGTGTTGCGTATTCTTGTTCTGGCGGCCGCACTGTGCACAACTGTCTTGAGCAGTTGTGCTCCAGCCACCGCCCCTATAGAGCCTACCTCTGCCCCGTCTGCACCCACTGTCGCTCCCACCACGGCGCCGGAGGCGGTTCCATCACCGACGGCGGTCGTCGAGCAGAAGTTGGTGTTCGCGATACCTAAGGGGCCAACGACGATAGATCCAGACCACCAGCACTGGCAGTCCATGATGATCTATCGACTCCTGTACGACAAGCTGGCGGAGACAGACGAGACTGGGACGCTTCGCCCTTCGCTCGCCGAATCGTGGGAGATTGTCGATGACGTCACCTGGCGCTTCCACCTCAGACAAGGGGTCAGTTTCCACAATGGCGAGCCTTTCAACGCAGATTCCGTCAAGTTCACCATCGACTTCAACCTGGATCCGGACAACAATAGGCAGGCTCTCATGGCGCGCGGTGTGAGGGGCATAGCAGGCGTGAATGTGATCGATGAGTACACAGTCGACATCATCACCGAGGAACCTGACGCCCTGCTGGTCGCCAACCTTTCTATCGTCGACATGCTTCCACCCAAGTACTACGCTGAGGTCGGATCGGAAGGGTTCAACCAGGCTCCTATCGGGACAGGCATGTTCAAGTACGTGGACTGGAAGGTTGATGAGTACATCAAGCTAGAGGCTAACGATGATTACTGGGGCGGAGCGCCGCTCCTCGATAGCCTCGAGTTTAGAGTCATCCCCGAAGACTCGGCCCGCATGGCAGCCCTCCGCGCGGGTGAGGTCGACGTGGCCAGCACCGTGATACCGGAGATGACCGAGACTCTCGAAGCAGAGGGTTTTCTGGTACTGCCCACGGTGTTCGGCCAGAGCCTGACCATCATGTTCGGCAGAATGACCGTCGCAGAGGGAACAGGGCGCATCGAGCCCCTGCAGGATTTGAGGGTCAGACAAGCCATCAACTACGCTATCGACAGGGACGCGATAGTGGAGTATGTGACTGGGGGTTGGGCCCGCAAGCTCGACGGTCAGTTGGCTCCGCCTGAGGCGTTTGGATACGATCCCAATATCGAAGCCTGGCCATATGATCCAGAGAAGGCCCGGGACCTGCTGGCTGAGGCTGGCTACCCCGATGGTTTCACCGTGACCCTGGTCGGCACGCAGGGCAGTTTCTTCAAAGACAAAGAAGTGTTTGAGACTCTGGTCGCCCAGCTGGCAGAAGTGGGGATCACCGCTGAGCTTGAGTTGCTCGAACCAGCTGTCTGGTCTGAGCAGGTTCGCGCCGGAACCCTCGGTGGGGGTGGATTGTACCACCTGTCATGGAACACCATCCCGTCGATGGACGTCGCTCAGACCTACCCGCTGTGGACCAGTGACCATCCCCGGGGCTATTGGGGTATGAGCGAGGAGTTCGATGACCTCTGCGCCCAGCAACAGCAGACTGTAGATCCGGAAGAACGTCTGCCTTTGCTGCGACGCATGGCCGAGATCGTCAATGAACTGGCGGGCATGGCCTTTCTGTACCAGCAGCCCGTAGCCTATGGAGTGAGTCCTCACGTGCAGGGCCTCGTTTTCCGGCCAGATGGCAGCGTTGATATGTCGGGGGTCTATATCCAGTAGCCCTCTGACCCGGACGCATCTTCTGGCCAGCCGTGGGGTTTGCGTGTCCGCCCGCCGTCGACGTGCGGGCGGACACGCAGTGCTCTGGACAGGCTGGCTGGCCGAGGATCGAGGCCGCGTTTCAGCCACAAGTCGCGGCACACAACGTCGGCAGGGCATGAGCGACGATCTGAACAGACAGGTAGGAAATGGGATCCGTTCCTGCTCTGCCGACTTCTACGTTCGAGGGCACAACACAAGCGTGCGGTGCAGTCCCTACCCCAGAGGTCCAACGGACACTACACCGGGAGGCAGCAGCCCGCCTCTCTCCCGCGAGGGAGGGCATCCCCCGAACCATCGCGAGCGACGGTCGGCACGGTAGCCAGCATGGCCTGTTGGACCCTGATGCCCGACATTGACAGAACCTATCCTACGGGAGTACGTTAGCTGGCACCTTTGTGCTCTACATACCAACGTTTCCGGAGGCTGCTAAGTGACAGGATACTTGGTCAGACGGCTATTCCTGACCTTGGTGGTCATGGTCGGCGTGGCTACTCTGGTCTTCTTCGTCTTGCGACTCTCAGGCGATCCAGTCGTGCTGCTCGTCGGGCCTGAGGCTTCGCCCGAACAGATAGAACAGTTCAGGACGAACCTGGGACTGGACCGACCCATCTACATCCAGTACCTCTCCTATCTGTCTGAGCTCGCCAGAGGTGACTTAGGAAACTCTCTGCGGTTCAAGGGCCCGTGTCTGAACCTGGTCCTCGAACGGGTCCCTGCCACTTTGGAACTGGCGTTTGCGGCGTCACTGATAGCAACCGTTGTGGCTGTCCCGCTAGGTGTCATAGCTGCGGTCAAGCGAGACTCATTGCTCGACAACATCAGCATGTTGTTGTCCCTACTTGGACAGTGTATACCCGGGTTCTGGCTGGGCATCATGGCTATCATACTGTTCTCCGTCAGGTTCAAGATCTTCCCCACTTCGGGAAGGGGGGGCCTAGAACACCTCATCCTGCCCAGCGTGGCTGTGGGCGCCTATTCGATGGCCCGCATCGGGAGGCTCACAAGGTCCGCCATGCTCGACGTGCTTGGACAGGACTACCTGAGAACCGCTAGGGCAAAGGGCCTGGCCGAGAGAGCGGTTATCTATCGTCACGCCCTGAAGAATGCGGCGGCCGTGATAACCACTGTGGTGACCTACATGTTCGCCTCTCTCATGGGCGGGGCTATCGTAGTGGAGACCGTCTTCGCCTGGCCAGGAGTGGGCAGATTGCTGGTCGAAGCAGTACACCATCGCGACTACGCCTTGGCCCAAGCTTGTGTCCTCTTCATCGCCGTCTTCGTGACCCTGGTCAATCTTCTGGGCGACATCGCCTACGGGATCATTGACCCCCGCATTCGACTTGCCGAGTGAGCCGACAGCTATGCGAAAAAACGCACATCTTGCACGACGCACACAGAATCTTCGCCGGTCGGAGCCGGGCGACTCCTGGCGAGGCACGCCGCTTGCGCGCAGAGTCTGGCGGGCGCGCGCAGGCCTTGCTGGCGGCTTCATCATAGTCGTCGCCGTCTGCTCCGTCGTGATTGGCCCCCTCCTGGTGACAGCCAATCCGATAGCAATCGACCTCCAACACCGTATGCTCCCTCCATTCTGGGAGCCACAGGGATCGCCGACGCACCCCTTGGGGACCGACCATCTTGGCCGAGATGTCCTCGCTAGATTGCTCCACGGCGGGCGGGTCTCCATCCTGATAGGCATCCTGGCCGTCGCCGTGGCCGGGTCGTCGGGAGTGCTGCTGGGCCTCGTGTCGGGATACTATGGCGGAATACTAGACACGATCATCATGCGATTGGCAGATATCCAGCAGTCTTTCCCCTTCGTCGGCTTGGGGATCATGATCGTCGCGGTGCTCGGGCTCAGCGCGCAGAACGTGATCATTACGCTCGGGATCGGCGGGTGGATCCTCTTCGCCCGGATCACCAGAGGCGAGGCCTTGAGGGTGCGCGAAGAGATCTACGTGCTGGCGGCACGTGCCATAGGCGCGAGCGATGCCCGAATCATCGGTCGACACATCATGCCCAATATCGCTTCGCCCTGCATCATCACGGCCAGCTTCGCCTTCTCGATAATGGTCATCGTTGAGGCATCCTTGTCCTTTCTGGGCCTGGGCGTTCCGCCTCCCATGCCCAGTTGGGGGATGATGCTATACGACGCACGCAACTACATAGAGCTATGCTGGTGGTTGCCAACCTTTCCAGGCTTGGCGATCATGCTGACCGTACTCGGCGTCAACATGCTCGGAGATTGGCTGCGCGACGCGTTGGATCCGCGGCTACGGGTACTGTGAGCAGCGGAACCACCCTATGGACGGTCTACGGAGGGTGATCTCTCCGTCACTGGCATCGCGAGTGCCGCTACCCCACAGCGTACCAGGAGAAGAAGCAGACAGATGCACAAGATCGTCAGATTCTCAAAGGGCACTGAAACTGGCTACGGGTTGGTCGAGAACGGTTCGGTCTATGAACTCGTGGGGGGTCTCCACGCCCCGTTGGTGCCTGGATCGTGCGTGGCGCCGTACGATGAACTGACCCCTCTGCGTCCGTGCCAGCCCACCAAGATCGTGGGGGTGGGTTACAACTACCGAGGTCACTGCCAAGAGGTGGGGGCGGATGTGCCGAGTCGTCCCGTGCTCTACTTCAAGCCCCCCAGCGCCGTAGTCGGGCCATTGGACGACATCGTCTATCCTCCAATCTCGAACGAGGTCGTGTTCGGAGGCGAGTTGGCCGTGGTGATCGGACGTCGTGCCCACTGTGTGTCGACACCTGAAGCCCAAACTTACATCCTGGGCTACACCGTCGGGGTCGACGTCACGGCGCGAGACATAAGGAAGCTGGACGGCAGAAACACCCGGGCCAAGGGCTTCGACACCTTCTGCCCTCTGGGGCCGTGTATCGTCACCGGCCTGGATGCCGACCAGTTCGTGATTCGCACGCGGATCAGAGGCCAAGACTGGCGCGAAGCCGCGGACCAAGAGATGCTCTTCGGCGTCCCCTACCTGGTTAGTTACATCTCCCAGGTGATGACGCTGGAGCCAGGAGACGTCATCCTTACCGGAGAGGCTATGGGTGGCGGCACGCTGGCCGTCGGCGATGTGGTCGAGGCTGAGATCGAGGGCATAGGCACGCTTATCAATAAGGTGGTACGACGCAGCGAAGGTCATCCGAGTCGGTGCGACGGGTGACCCAGGCCCGGCCCCGCTCCTCAGCCGAGCGCAGCGAGGGAACACCGGGTGCCATAGCCTGATGAGACTTTGAGTTGCGTGACCCAAGTAGCACTGGACTGTCGAGCCAGGAATCCCTGAGCCCCGCCATGATGCTCGCTCTCGCCCAGGCGGCGCGCTCCAGACCGCTCCTGCCCGAACAACGAAAGAACAGGCTCCGGGCCACAGCCCGGAGCCTGCGTCTAGGAGCGGGTGATGGGATTCGAACCCACGACATTCTGCTTGGGAAGCAGACACTCTGCCAACTGAGTTACACCCGCACGCAACTCCCCATATCATACCCCAGGGCGCATAAGAAGTCAACTTCACAGAGGGAGGATGACCCTCAGCGTGGTTCCCTTGCCGGGAGCAGTCTCCGTCTCCAGAGTGCCCCCCATCATATACGCTCGCTCCCGCATGCCGAGCAGCCCGAACCGCTTCTCGGACTGCGCACGCTCCAGGGTCTCGTGGAGCGCGAAACCCCGACCATTGTCCACCACGTCCATCACCAGTTGATCCTCGGTGCAGTGTAGGCGAATCTCCACCTGGGTCGCCTTGGCGTGCCGACGGACGTTGGTCAAAGCCTCCTGCGCGATGCGGTACAGGTTCTTCTTCACACTCACCGGGATATCCCGTCTCATCCCGTCGACGAGCAGATTCACGGAGATGCCGGTCCTTTTCTGGAACTCCACGGTATAGCGCCTGAGTTCGTCCAGCAGGCTCAGCTTCTCCAGGTCTGTCAACCGCAGATCGTAGGCGAAATGGCGGAGCTCCTGCAGGCAATCCAACGCCTGTTCCTTGGCTCTGGACAGCTCTTTCTCAGCCCGTGCAGCGTCGTCCCTTCGGACCCTCTTGTACAGCTCCATGAGCAACACCACCGAGGACAACTCCTGCATCGGGCCATCGTGGATCTCCTGGGCCAACTGCTTGCGCTCCCAGGCTCGGCTTTCCGCGTCGGCCTCGCGCTGCGCCAGGGTCAGCGATATCATCCTCGCCGCAGGCTTGGCGAGTTCCACCAGCCTCTCCAGGTCCTCCTCCGTGAAGCTTCCAGAGCTTTTCTTGTTGCTGACCGACAGCACGCCGATGACCTCAGTGGGAGTCAAAAGCGGGACGCACAGAGCGTCCTTGATCCCTCGGTCCACGCCCGAGAAGCGCGCGTCCTTGATGGGCCCTACGAGCAACAGCGGCTCCTTGTGTTTGGCCACCCAGCCCGAGATCCCCTCCCCCAAATGCCGGCGCGTGCCTTGGACTATCTCCCTGCCCAAGCCGCTAGCGGAGGTGATGGTCAGCAGCTCGCGCCCCTCGTGCAGAAGCATCAATGAGCCCTCGCTCGCGGATGTGGCCATCACGATGAGCTCCACGAAACAACCCAAGATCTCCTGAAGGGCCACCACTGCCAGCGCGGCTTCCTCGTAACTCTCCACCGGGAGGCTATCCTGCGCCAGGTCTCCGTTCAATGGCTCTTTGGCCACTGTTGCCCATCTCCCTGAGATCGCTTTTCGAAGCGGCGCGCACCGCTCAGAACAAGGTACCCATGCTCAACACTACTTTACCATGATTCATGGTCCCTGTCAATAACCATCAATGGCCGCGCCCTCTGGCCGCGCAGCGCGTTGCTGGGACCGAGGCGCTGGCGTATAATGTGCCGGTATGCAAGGTATGAAGATACGGCCTCCAAGGGACTATGTGCTGTTGACCACCGTATTCGTCAGCGGCATGACGGTCCTCGGCGTGGAGATGTCTGCCTCTCGTCTGCTCTCCCCCTATTTCGGAGACTCACAGCTCGTATGGGCGAACCTCATCGGACTGATCATGATCTACCTTACTGTGGGCTATTACCTGGGCGGCCGTCTGGCCGACAGGTACCCTCGCCCCGCACTGCTCTATCAGCTCGCGGCCTGGGCCGGTTTCTCCATCGGGCTCATCCCCTTCCTGTCCAAGCCCATCTTGCGTTACTCCCTATCCGGCCTGGAGAGCTACTCCGTCGCGATCGTCGTTGGTTCCTTCCTGAGCATCTTGCTGCTCTTCACCCTGCCGGTCGTCCTTCTCGGCTGCGTATCGCCCTTCGCCATTCGCCTTCAATCCCGGTCAGTGGTGTCCACCGGCCACACGGCGGGCACCATCTACGCCCTGTCCACCCTGGGCAGCATACTGGGTACCTTCCTGCCCACCCTGGTCCTGATCCCCTTCCTGGGCACCAGCACCACCTTTCTCCTCTGCTCTTTCACCCTGCTCTTGGCGTCGCTGGCGGGTTTGTTCCACAGCCTCGGCTACCGCGCCAGTTGGTACCTCCTGATGCCCCTCTCCATCCTCGTCTTGAGGCTGATCCTCCCTGGCGGCCTCGTGAAGCCCACGGAGGGTCTCGTCTACGAGAAGGAATCCTTCTACAACTACATCCAGGTCGTGGACCGGCCGGATAGGCGAGTGCTCATGCTAAACGAAGGGCAAGCCATCCACTCGGCCTACCGTCCAGGCCAGGTGTTGAGCGGAGGCGTATGGGACTACTTTCTCCTGGCACCCTACTTCACCGCCCTGCCCGTGCCCGAAGAGCTGCAGAGCTTGTGCATGGTCGGCCTTGCTGCCGGGACAGCGGCTAAGGAGTACACGGCGGTCTACGGCCCCGTGGCCATACGCGGCGTGGAACTCGATCCCGAGGTCGTTCAGGTAGGACGGCGCTACTTCGCCATGGACGAGCCAAACCTCAGCGTCACCGTCCAGGATGGACGTTACTTCTTGTCCCGGACCGAAGAGAGCTACGACGTCATCCTGGTCGACGCGTACCGGCAACCCTACATCCCCTTTCACCTCACCACGCGCGAGTTCTTCGACCTGGCCCGTCATCGTCTCAATCCTGGCGGAACGGTCATGGTGAACGCCGGTCGCACCGCCAGCGACTTTCGCCTGGTAGACGTCTTGGCCGCGACCATGGGGGACGTGTTCGAGACCGTATTCGTCGTGGATGTGCCCGGCGACAGCAACAGCCTGGTGATCGGCACCGATCAGGTCACCAGTCTGGATCAGGTCCGGGCCAGGCTTCTGCACGTCTCCAACCAGTGGCTGGCCGGCATCGCTCAGCAGGCGGCCGGTAGAACCCGGTACGCCGATGGGGATGGCATGGTCCTCACTGATGACCGGGCGCCCGTGGAACACCTGACCAACCTGATCATTTTGAGATACGTGCTGGAAGGAGAATGAAGAGTGAGAGCAAGAACGGCTATCGCACGAGTGAGTGCTGCTGCTACGATTATCGCGCTGCCCTGCGTTCTGGCCCTGACCTCGCTCCTGCCCCTGATCTCTCCGATCTTCTTGCGCCTCCAGTACGCCAGGCCGGACGTCCCCCCCTCGAGCCGGTTCACCCCCGAGGAGAGACAAACGCTTGCTGAGGCGGCTGCGTACTATTTGATCTCCAGCGAGGGTATCGATTATCTGGCCAGCATCGTCGACGCAGAGGGGACGCCCCTGTTCAACGACAGGGAATTGACCCACATGGTGGACGTCAAGATCCTCCTGGGCAAGGCGATCAAGCTGGACATCGTGCTGGCACTGGTCCTCGCGGCCTCTCTGACTATCCTGCTTGGCCGGGTGGAAACCAGGCCCAGAACGCCCTTCTATCTCCTCATTGGCGCCCTGGTCGCCCCCGCCCTCGCCGTGTCCGCGATGATCGTGGTCCCACTCCAGTTTCGCTGGTTTTTCGTCGAGTTCCACCACCTCTTCTTCGAAGGAGAGTCGTGGCTCTTCCCCCGCTCCGACACACTGATTCAACTCTTCCCTGAGCAGTTCTGGTTCGACGCCCTTCAGACGTGGCTATTCCTGATCCTGGCGGTATCGCTGGCCCTGGCCATCGGGACGTATGTCTGGTTGAGGCGGAAGAAAAGAACCGCCAACTCCTAGCCTCGGGAGGGCGATCCCCCAACCCTGGTCAGCGCGCCTGGACCACCACGCCTACAGGCGCGCCGCTGCCCTGGGCACACCTTGTTCTACCATGACCGACAAATAACAAGCCCCGGCCGTAATGACCGGGGCTTGGTTCGCGTCAGAGGTTGACAGTTGCCTCGAGTCTAGGTTCTCGCTGGCAGACCCAACCACGTCAGCAGGCCCGTCAGTCTCTCCGTCATCCCCTACCTCTTCACCCGCTCACTCCTCCACCTTCGGAATGGACCTCACCTGAGATACGTTCTGAGCTTGCGGCTGAAATGGGGATGCCGCAGCTTGCGTAACACCTCGCCTTCGATCTGGCGGATGCGCTCCCGGCTCAGCTCGAACTCCTCGGCGATCTCCTGCAAAGTCCTGGGGTCGCCATCGCTAAGGCCGAAGCGCAAGTCGATGATGCGTCGCTCCCTGTCCGGGAGCTTCTGCAGCGCATCGTACAACTGTTCTCTGAGTTGGCCATCCAGAACCACATCCACCGGCGGCGGGATGTCCTCGTCCTGAATGAACTCGCTGAGCTGGCTTTCCCCTTCCTCCCCCACCGGCTTCTCCAGCGAGAGAGTGTGGGTCGGGGCCCTGAACACCCGCTCCATCTGCTCTGGGCTGAGATTGAGGGCCTTGGCGATCTCCTCCTTGCCAGCCTTCCTCCCCAGTTCCTTCTCCAACTGTCCAGCAACCTGCTTGACCCTGCGCAGGCGCTCCCCCATGTGTACCGGCAGGCGGATGGTGCGGCTCTGATAGGACAGGGCGCGCGTTATGGCTTGCCTCACCCACCACGTGGCGTAGGTACTGAACCTGTTGCCCTGACGATAGTCGAACTTGTCCACGGCGCGCATCAGGCCCACATTGCCCTCCTGGATGAGATCCAGGAACGACAACCCCTGCCCGCGGTAGTTCTTCGCGATGCTGATGACCAAGCGCAGATTCGACCGAATGAGGTACTGACGCCCCAGTTCCCCATCCAGTACCTGCATCTCGAGAGCCCTCCTGCGATCCTCGGAGCTGTGGTCGCCGTGAGCCAGCCGCTCCCTGGCCCTCTTGCCGCTATTCATCCTCTTGACGAGGGCCACTTCCTCTTGAGCGGTAAGGATGGAGTGTCGGGCGGCCTCTCTGAAATAGAGAGAGATGGCACTCTCCGCATCTACGTCGTCCAGATCGACGGCTTGTTCCGCCCCTTCGTCCCCGCCTTCCGGCTCCTTTCCCAGAATCTCGGAGATAGAGTCACCCTCTTCGTCAACGATAGAGATACCCTCCTCTTGCAAGAGCGAGTAGATCTCACTAATCTCGTCCACATGGAGCTCAGCCTGGGGAAACTCCTGCAGTATGTCTTCCAGCGTGATATAGCCCTGCTCTTCGCCCTTCTCAAGCAGTCTCTGTCTCGCGATGTTGCCTGAGTCTTTCCCAGCGTCCATTAACCCTTCACACCGCGCCTGGGACGCGCTGTCCAAAGAAAATGCCGCCACTCTCCGATGGGCGGCATCAAGTCAACCAGCTAGCGGACACGCCACTTGGCCAAGACAACACAAACCCATGTATTCCTACAGAAGGATGTCCAGGCTCGATCCAGCTCCAATTTTCTCCATTATACCATAAAATCCCCCTGAAATCAAGCCCCGGACTCTCCAGCGTGCAGCACGCCATTGCCAATACTCGTGGCCTGCTGGCGATTTGCCGTCTCTTCCGTGTCGCTGGCAACGTGGTGGCCCACCCTCACATTGGCCACGTTGCATATGCGGCGACGGACGTAGGCTGCCTGCCGCACGCAGCAGCCGTACGTCGTGTTGCGGTCCAACCCTCCAGGTGGTATAGTGGCTCGGAGTGGCAGCAGGAGATCCCAGATCTCATCTGGGTGGTCGCCCTTGCGGCGGCCACCTTTCCGGTGGGCCGCTACGCGGCTCGGCGCTGAAGCTTCTTGCGCTGCGCACCGGGGCGGGAAGATACCTCCAGCAGCCTACACCGACAGAAACCAATTGGAGACTACTGAATATGAAGGCGATCAGGTTGGGGCAGACAGGACTTTCAGTCTCGGCTCTCGGATTCGGAGGTATTCCCATCCAGAGACTCTCAGAACAGACGGCGGTCGAGGTGGTGCGCCACGCCCTCGATCTCGGCATCACCTTTCTGGATACCGCCAACGCCTACACCACCAGCGAGGAACGCATCGGGAAAGCCATACGCGGCCGACGGGAGGGCCTGGTGCTGGCCACGAAAACTCAGGCCAGGGATGCCCAGGAGGTTGCACAACATCTGGCCCTCAGCCTGGAGAGGCTGGGGGTCGACTGCATCGACCTCTATCAATTCCACTGCGTGAGCAGCGACGAGGACTATGAGAAAGTCACCGCTCCAGGTGGCCCGCTGGAGGTCGTCAGAGACGCGCTGGCCTCAGGACGAGTCAAGCACATCGGCCTGAGCTCTCATTCTCTGGAGATAGCCCAGAGGGCCGTGAGGTCGGGCCATTTCGAGACCATCATGTTCCCCTTCAACTTCGTCGTGGGCGAGGCCGCCCAAGAGTTGATCCCGCTGGCCCTGGAGAACGACGTGGGCTTCATCGCCATGAAACCTCTGGCCGGAGGTGCCCTCCACGACGCCACCCTGGCCTTCAAGTACCTGCGACAGTTTCCCCAGGTCCTGCCCATCCCGGGCATCGAGCGACCTGAGGAGATAGAAGAGATCGTCGCCATCATGGAAGGGCCCGGGGAGATCACCTCCCAG
Organism: Anaerolineae bacterium; assembly: GCA_034411995.1. GTDB lineage: Bacteria > Chloroflexota > Anaerolineae > UBA7937 > B3-Chlor > JAUVXJ01. The sequence goes on from DAOUME010000026.1 coordinate 769,747, forward strand.
GAGCGGGCGGCCATGACCCGAATGCGCGCGGAGTTGGGGAATCGCTTCTGCCGCCGCTGTGGCTATTGCCAGCCATGCCCCCAGGGCGTGTCCATCCAGTTGCTTATGATACTGGATAGTATGATCAAGCGTATGCCAGTCGCGGAGGTCTTTCGCGACTTCGCGCCAATAGTGCAGGCGGCCAACGACTGCGTCGAATGCGGGGAATGCGAGGAAAAGTGCCCCTATGGTCTCCCCATCCGCGAGATCATCCAGGAGCACATCGCTCTGTTTCACCGGGAGAAGGAGAAGGCCGGCCTCGTCTAGCCCGGATGGAGAACAGTCAGATGTCCCAGCCCTGCCGCTTCTACTACGAAGACAGCCACCGCCGGTCCCCCAGGAAGGAGTGCCGCCTCATCGAACGCAACCCCGCATCGGATCCCTGGAATGAGCGACTGTGCCGTTCCTGCCCGGTGCCAGCGATACTGGAACAGAATTCGTGCGCCAACCTGGCGCTGGAAGCCGAGGTGAGGTCGCGGTTTGGCCTGTTCTCCAGGGTGGCGCTCCTGGCCGTCTGCACGGCCAGACACGAACAGATCGACGACGCGGCCACCTGCAGGCGAGGGTGCGAGCAGTTCGAAAGCCTGGAGTGATCAGGGGCCTTGATACTGCTGAGCTCGAAATCGCCAGGGCATCCAGGGAAAGAGGCTCGGTTCTGCCCTCCCCTGGTCGAGGGGCTGCGCCCTCAGACCTGGCAACTGGGGCAAAAGTACGTCCCTCGGCCTCCCACCGATATTCTCTCGATGGCAGTGCCGCAGACGAAGCACGGCTCGCCTTTGCGGCCTTTCACCCGGAACTGCTCCTGGAAGCTCCCCTTGCTCCCGTCCAGATGCACGAAGGCCATCTCCGACGAGCCTCCCAGTTCCAACCCGCGTCGCAAGGTACGAACTATGCTCAGGTACAGGGTCTGGACCTCTTCGCCGGTCAGAGAACAGGCTGCTCTGACCGGTGAGATACCAGCCTGAAAGAGGATCTCGTCGGCGTAGGTATTGCCTATGCCTGCGATGTACCTTTGATCGAGGAGAAACGACTTGATCTTGCCCTTGCGCCCCGCCAGCAACTCTCCCAGGAGCAGAGCGGTGAACTCCTCCCCCAGCGGGTCGCAGCCCAGCTTCTGGAGCTCTGGCAGCTCCTCCAGCTCCCGCGTGCAGACCAGGTGAACGAATTTCAGATGCACCTGGCCCAGCGAGAGCCGGTCCTCTCCGAAGTCCAGCACCAGGCATACGTCCTGAGGCTCTCCGCCGTGAAGGCTCGACAGCAGCAATTGTCCCACCATCATCAGATGAACGACCAGCGAGAACCCGCTGTTCAGATGCAGCAGTAGCATCTTGCCTCGCCGCTCAACCTCGACGATCGTGCCCCCCTCTAGGGCAGCCTTCCACTGAGTGACTGGGCAATCGCCCTCCCTACCCTCAGGGATGACGAGCTCCTTCACCTGTCGGCCCAGCACGTGTGACCGCAGTTCACTCCTCAGGATCTCCACTTCGGGCAGTTCCGGCATCTACGTACTCCCGCCTTGCCTCACCCGCCGGCGCTGGTCCGCTTGTACCGGAAGGCAAGTCAACTCAGGCCAGCACCCCACTCCTCAAAGAAGACACGGCCTATCTCGCCCGGCAGACCAGTCCCGCGCCGAGGCCGCGGTTGTGGTACCTTCCTGCGGTTCAGCCGTAAGCTAACGACGACCCCCTTCGCCCGCTAGCGCCTCCCCGGGCACCGCCGGGCTAGATTGGAGCCAGCCTGCTATTTGCCCAGCGAGTCCCTCGCCGATGCCCTTGATGCTCACCAGACCCTTCTTCCCCTGCTGGCGGTAGATGGACTGCACGTCCTCTTCCATCTCCTCGACAGACCACGCTGCCTTCCTGTAGGCCCACTGCCGATAGTTCGGAGCTTCCTCCAGAAACAGGTCATACGCTCTCAGGAAGAGCTTCTCAGCGATGCGCTTGTTTGCCGCCAGCGGGTCCTGGGCCAGGATCGGCCGCTTCATACGATCAGGAATATCGAGTTCCGCGCAGATCTCCTTCACTCTGCGCAGGAGCCGCGGGCCGTAGCCACCTCTGGTCTCGAAGCCACCACCGTAGAGCTGGCTATAGAGTGGCAAGAGGTCGGCATACTGCCTCTTCAGAAACCCCATGTATCGTTCGCGTTGCGCCCCCCGTTTGAGGGTCAGGCCCCCTCCCAGGACGAACTGCCCTCCAGCATCCTGAACGCGACAGACCACGTCCCTGATGTTGTCTTCGCCATCGGTTATGCCCGGCAAGAGAGGCATCATGGCCACGCCCGTCGTCAGGCCAGCTCGAGCCACCCGCCTGAGCGCCTCCAGTCTGCGCTCAGGAGATGCGGCCCCCGGTTCGAACCGGGACGCGACCTCTTCATCGAAGGTGGTTATAGTGAAGAAGACACAGGCCCACGATCGGCGATCGATCTCCCCATACAGATCCAGGTCGCGTAACACGAGGTCCGACTTCGTGAGCACCTCCACCGGGAAGCCATGGCGCCCCAGGACCTCCACCACCTCCCTCGTCAGCTCACGCTCCTCCTCGATGGGCTGATAGCTGTCGCAGACCCCTCCGGTGGCCGCCACGTCTCGCTTCAGCCTGGGCAACTGCCTCTCCAACACCTCCGCCGCGTTTTCCTTGAAGAACACCTTCTCCTCGAAACTCTCCGACAGCCCATACTGATTGGCTCGGGCGTCGCAGTAAATACAGCCGTGAGCGCAGCCCCGATACGGGTTGACACTGTAGGCTGCCCAGAACCAGTCGTCGACGTGGCGGAACCTGTTGATCAGCGACTTGGCGGTGTATGGCTCGTATTGCATGGTCATCGGCTCATCTCGTCCGGGCGCGGGGCCATCTCGTGCAACCTGCACGAGAATGCTGGCGGATCGAGAAGCACGTCGACACCAGCCGGATCAGCGAAATCCCCTGGGACTTCCTGATCGACGGGTCGGGGCTTCAGCTCCGGGGAGCCTTGTCGAAGAGATGTGTCAGAGCGTCCAGGGTCTCAGGAGGCAGACCCGTCTGCCCCGACGCTTTACGGATGTGGCTCTTCAGCCGTCTCAGGGGCAGAGCGGGCACGGAAGCCGTGGTTATCTCCAGCCGCGCGCCAGGGTTGAGGAAGACCACTACACCAGAGGTGTCCACCTGCACACCAGGAGCGTGCTGCTCTACGTACTTTTGAAGCTTCTCCACATCCTGGGACGCCTCTTTGCTGGGATTGCCCAGCGACTCCTCGGTGAAGAAGCGCAGAATCCGGCGCACGCCCAGGTCTCGCACCCACTTGTCCTTGAAACAGCGGATTCTCCCATCCAACCCCTTCAGCACCAGCACGAAAACTCCATGAGGAGTGAGCAGCACGTGTGGGGCCGGTAACACGTAGTTGTACAGTCGATAGCGGTCATCGAACTCCGACAGCGCTTCCGCCAGTTGTTTGATCTGCCGCGGTTGGCGGCTCGCCTGCTCCTGACCGCGGGTGCCCAGCGTGTACATCATCACACCCATGGCTATGATGAACACCGTGATCAGCCTGTACTGGGTGAAAGATGCGATGAGGCCACCCAAGACCATCACGAGGCTAAAGAAGGTTGCCAACTGTCCAATCCTGCCTCCCCGTGCTACCATCTCCTCGTCGGTGGTTGTCCGCATCAAATCACCTCGCACCGTTCGTATGCTACCATCGCTCGGACCAGCCTGTTCTCTGGCCATCCCAGCTAGTAGAGTCCGAAATACCAGCCGATGATCTCTCCCCCGAAGACCAGGACGACGAGACCCGCTGCCACCAGAAACACCCCATAGGGGATATAGCTTCCCAGCCCCTTGGTTCTGCTCAGGACCAGGACCAGCGAGACGAGCCCTCCCAAGCTGATAGCGATGACCAGAGTCAGGATGACTTCAGGGAATCCCGTGATCAGGCCCACGAAGGCCGCCAGATTGGCGTCACCTCTACCCATGGCAGGTCTCTTGAACAGCAGTTTCCCCAATACCTCCACCAGATAGAAGAATGAGAATGCAAGGGCTCCTCCCAGCACGGCTCTCCGCAGGCCCATCCCCGGATAGATCATGCTGCCCACAGCGGCCAGCGCGATCGCCGGGTAGATCACCACCCGCAGAATGAGCCGATGCTCCAGGTCGATGACGAAGATCAGAAACAGGGCACAGGCGTACAGCGTGACCAGCGCCAGTCGAACCGACGGACCATACCTCAGCCACAAGAAGGCGAAGGCCAGCACGGTCACCAGCTCCAGCAGTGGCCTGCGGAGAGGGTAGCGGGTACCACACCGGGGACACCTGCCCCGGGTCACCGGCAGAGAAAGCAGCCAAACAGCGGCACTCCAGGCTTCCTGTGCTCCACAACCTGGGCAGCGAGGGGGGCCCAGGACCGAACGGCGGAGGGGAAGACGGTCGGCGGCAAGATTCAAGAAGGCTCCAACACATAGGCCCAGCAGCGCATATAGGACAACCACGCGATACCCCACAGGTGCTAGCTGAAGAGGATTGTACCATATGGATTTGACAAAGACAAAAGGGGACTGTACAATCGGACAGGCTCTCGCGGACTGTAGGAACGATCACTGCCTGCAGGCCTCTCTTGAGTTACAGGGTATGCTAGTGATGCCTCGCTATGACAGATTGAGCATTCTAGTCAGTCTCTTCCTCTTCGGAATCGTTATCTCACATGTCGTTGAACTCCCGACCCAGACCATCTCCTTCGTGGCTCTAGGAGTTCCTACAACCGTCTATCTGTCTGGCCGATGGCTCGTCGGGGTGTTGCTGGTGATCATGACTGGCGCAGGCGTGGACTCGATCGTGCGCTCCCAGCCGGCGGCAGGCCGTGCCGGCTGGGCGTACACGCTGTCCTTCTGGGGCCTGCCTTGCGCACTGGTACTGCTATCCCTGGTTGTTCTACCCCTCTCCCCTCACATCATGTTCTGGCTCGGCAGTCTGGCACTGACTGGACTTCTCCTGGCCTTGATCATTGCTGCGCAACAGTACACCATCGACCGGCAGGGACGACACGTTGCCTTGATGCGCTGGGGACTGGACCTGGCCGTGTACGCCGCTCTCTTTGTCTTCTGCGCTCTCATCTACGGAGCGCGCGTCCGTAGCCTGTTGTCGGCCACGGCCGTCTCCATGCTCGGTGTGCTCATGGGCGCTGAACTGCTACGTCCGCCCACGCCTGAGACGCCTATGCGACGGACCTGGCTCTACTCAGCCATCGTGGGCCTGGTGCTGGGAGAAGTGGCTTGGGCCTTGAACCACATGAGTCTCAGTGCCGTGGCAGCGGGAATCATCTTCCTCCTTGTCTTCTATGTGCTGGCTGGCCTGGCCAAGCAACACCTGGCCGGGACACTCGACCGGCCCGTGGTTGCGGAGTTCGTTCTCGTTTCCGTTCTGGGCCTGGGACTGCTCTATCTCATGTGAGGCAAGGGACCGACCGAGCGGGGAGGCGACGGAAAGATGGTATGGCTGCAACGTATGGAAGAAGACGCCAGGGAGGTTCACATGCCTGCGGAGTGGGAAGGAGTGGTACCCTCCCACGTCTTCCTCGATGAGGCACGTAGGATCGTGGAGCAGTCCCAACAACGGGGCCTGACACTGCGAGTGATGGGAGGCGCCGGAATAAGGCTGCGCACCCTGGAACATGAAGACCTGGGGCGGAGACTGGCCAGGCTCGGGGAAGGTGAGCAGGAGTTCACAGACCTGGATTTTATGAGCTACAAGCAGTGCCGAAATGGCATGCAGGCCTTCTTCGAGGGCCTCGGCTATAGAAAGAGGAGGGCCACCCTTTCCTCAGCAGCCTCCGAGAGACAGATCTACTTCCACGAACACGGATGGTTCTTCGTCGACGTGTTCTTCGACAAGCTCATGGTGGCCAATCATCGTCTCGATTTTCGCGGCCGGCTGGACTTGAACCCCTTGACGTTGAGTCCTACCGACCTGCTCCTGGAGAAGCTGCAGATCGTAGGCTTCAGCGAGAAGGACTTCAAGGACAGCCTGGTCCTGCTCTTCGCCCACGAGTTGACCGAGGATGACAGGGAAGACACCATCAACAGCGCACATATCGCATCGCTGCTCTCCGGGGACTGGGGTTTCTGGTACACCCTCACTTCCAACCTCAAAGGAATGAAGGATCTTCTCCCCAGAACTGAAGCCCTATCCCAGGAAGAGGCGCGGGTCATAGGAGGCAGGGTCGAGACGCTGTTGTCTGCGATCGAGGCAGAGCCCAAGAGCATGGGCTGGAAGGCACGCTCCAGGATAGGAACCAAGAAAAGGTGGTACGAGCCAGTCGAGACCGAGGACACCGTGGGTGATCTCGGCATCTGGCGCATGATGGCGGAAGATAGAGAGGAATAGGCCTCCCGCTGGTGGGGCAAGGGGTAGGTCCATCAAGACCTTGATGCGAGCGGAGCGGTACCTGTGCTCCGCTGCCGACGCTCTGACTCCTGCTGATCCGACCAGGATAGCGAGCTACGTGCGATCCGTCGGCCTCTGAGGACGCGCCCGGCGCGGCATTCCATATCGTCGCTAGCTGAGCGCGGACGACTTCCCCGAATCTCATCCATAGCGCAACTCTGAGCCTGAGCTGAACAATCGAACCTGTGGCGCGCCGCCCTTGCACGTAACGCCAGCCTGCCAGGGCGCGATCGCAGACCGGCACCCGTCGACCGCAGGCGCAACATGCCGTGCTGATCAGCATCAACAAGGCTGGCCGCCGGCCGCGTCTGCGTGCAGCATGATAAGGAGGCATGGCCAGACAAGACGAAACCCACGAGCTTTCTCCAGATACCGCGCAGCCCATGATTTCAGATAGGACCGTCCTCGAGTCGGGAGACACACCCATAGCCGTGGCGCCAGGATGTGACGCACGTGCCGAGGATGTGGCGGCACCTGGAGAGAGCGAACCGAGAGCGATTGCAGAGTGTTGATTGTGGAATGACGGCGCTTCGTGATCGGCCTGCTTCTGGCTGCCGAAGCCCGGTTAGCTCTCACAACAGGCCCCGCACAGGTGAGGGTGGCGAGGCTGGGCTGAGGGATCCCAGAAGGGAGGCGTAATGGAAGACATTCTGAAAGACATCAGCGCTGTAGCGGGAGTAGCTGGCTGCTTCGTCTGCGATGGCGACGGAAGAGTCATGGCCTCCACTCTATCCGACGTCTTCCACGAAAGCACCCTGGCAGCGGCAGGGCGCACCATCAACCAGACCACTGCAGGACTGCTCACCACCCGCCGGCGCAAGGTGCAGGAACTCGACCTTCTTTACTCCAGGCAGCGCCTGGTTATCAAGCCCCTGGGCGAGGGCTGCCTGTGTGTGCTGTGTGCACGCAACGTGAACGTGCCGCTCCTCAATCTCACCGCCAACGTGGCTACCAGGAAGCTGTCAGAGGTGATGAGAAGGGAGGCGCCACAGCCGAGCGCAGCCAGCTCCGAGGCAACGTCTGTGCATCAGGCGTGGGAAGACATCGTTGACGCTTACCCCAACATCGTAGGCCCGATCCTGGAGCTCGAACATGATCTGCCGGCCGGAGAGCGGGATTCCGTGCTCACCGACTTGGGCCTGAGGACGGCGGAGATGGTGTTCCAACGCCGCTATACGAACGTAAGCCTCCCTGCGTCTATACCCCAGGGGCTGGAACTGGTGGTCGCGTCCGCGGTAAGCCCTTTCGCCATAGCAAACGCACACGGCAACAGGCTCGACGTGCTGGTGTGCCCATTCTGCAGGAACCTTCCCTCCACAATGGCGCGCTGCCATTTCCTGGCCGGCTTTGTCCAGGGATTGCTCGATTCCATACCAGGGCTTGACAACGTCGAGGTTTCCGAGACGCTATGTCGAGCGAAAGGTGACGACACCTGCACCTTCATGGCCACGCAGACAGGGGGGCAGGCCTGACACTGGAGACTGGCGAAGGAGCGCCAGCAGCACCGGGATGCACAGAGAGTGCTCACCCACATAGATACCCGAGAGGGAAGGAGAACACAGAGATGTTCGTTCAGTCGTTCGATCGGTTCAGGTTACTGCTGGAAGGGATCCAGGTAGTAGCCGCGGTGGTCCTGTTGGTCGTGCTGGTGCGCGCGGGGCGCAAGTACCCCGAGATTGCCACCACATCCTGGCAGTGGGTGGTCGCAGGCTTCGCCATGATATCTGTCGCGTCGGTCGTGGATTTCACCGACGAAATCTTCAACTATGGTGCGGCGTACCTGCCCGGACTCTTCGCCACTTTCCTGTCGGGTGCCGGTATGGTTGGAGGGCTCATCCTGGCAGCCATGGGCTTCTCCACGTGGTTCGAGTTCATGGCCCGGTTCTTGGGGCTCAAACCCAAGGGCTGAGCCCCCGCGGTCATACTCCCTTCTGCGCACCGGCACCACGAGTACCCGCCCTAACCCATCTGGTCACACCGGCGTCGAGCGAGCGGCAAGACGTGGCCCAGCGATGTAGTCCCACGCTCTGAACTCTGTCGCCCTGCAGGCGACAGAGTTGGCCAGGGCGCAAACCAGGGCCAGACCCTGAGGTCTAGGCCATCAAAATGTGTGCGCCCGGTGCTCTCACCAGCAGAATAGGCTTGTCTGTGCCTCTCAACACCCTCTCAGCCACACTTCCGAATACCCAACGACTCACGCCGCCTCGACCGTGGGTGGACATGGCGATCAGGTCGATGTCGTTGACTTCGGCATAGTCCACGATCTCCGCAGCTGCGTCCGACCCGTGTCTGATCGTGTGGCGGGTCTTGATGCCTTTGTCCAGAAGCTGCTGCTCTACCTCCATCAGGTGCTTCTCGGCCTCGTCCCGTTCCTTGGCCGCGGTCTTGGGAAGCACTCCTGACGCCGCCAGTACCTCCAGAAGGATGACTTCCGCTCCGTGAGCAGAAGCCATATCCTCCACACGGGGGATGATCTCTCTGGCCAGATCAGATCCGTCCAGAGGAACGAGGATGCGATCATACATACCGTCACCTCCATTTAGCTGCTGCATGAAGAATAGTCACGTTTGGCAATTCCTGCCCGCAGTAGTATAATGTAAGCTACTCTGTTCGGTCCGGGGCGCAACTCAGGCGTGCTTTCCTGCCACTCATCTGCGCCGCTCGTTGACAACTCCGAAAGGACGGTATCTCTAATGGCCAAGACCAAGTTCCTGTTCTCCACCGATTTTCACGGCTCAGAGACGGTTTGGCGGAAGTTCCTCAACGCCGCCAAGTATTTCGATCTGGACGCCCTCGTCCTGAGCGGTGACATGACGGGAAAGCTGTTGGTCCCCATCGTCAAGCGGCCCGATGGCAAGTACGACGCCACCTTCTACGGCAACCCCGAGGTGCTGACCGAGGAAGAGGTTCCCGAATTCGAGAAGAAATGCCGCATGATCTGCTACATCCCCTATCGCACGACGCCTGAAGAAGTAGAGCGTATGGCCGCAGACTCGCAATACAAGGAAGACGTCTTCGAGAGGATGGAATGTGAGGTCGTCAGGTATTGGCTAACCCTCATTCCGGAGCGCGTCCCTCCCTCGTGCAAGGTGATCATCAGCCCAGGCAACGATGACAAGTTCTCCATCGACGAAGTCATCAGGTCTGACCAAAACCCGCAGGTCATCTTCGGGGAGGAAGAGGTAGTACGGTTGGATGACGAGCACGAGGTGCTCTGCTTTGGCTGGTCCAACCCCACGCCCTTTGATTCTCCCCGGGAAGCCTCCGAAGAGGAGCTGGAAGCCAGACTGGAGAAGGTGGTGGCCCAGGTGAAGAACATGAAGACTGCCGTGTTCTGCATCCATGCCCCGCCGTACAACTCCTTCATTGACCAGGCACCAATGCTGGAAAATGATCTAAGCGTCGCCACTAAGGGCGGTCATACGCACATGATACCCGTGGGCTCCACGGCCGTTCGCAAGATCATAGAGAAATACCAGCCCTTCTTGGGATTGCACGGTCACATCCACGAGAGTCCGGGGCGGGTGAAAATCGGCCGCACGGAGTGTCTCAATCCAGGCAGTGAGTATGCCGAGGGAATCTTGAAGGGCTTCCTGGTGGAGATTGACGGCGACAAACTGACGCAGTTGCGCAGAGTTGATGCCTGACTGCATAACTCCCAACGCCACCTAGCAACTCCGGCACCCCGCTCGCCTGGGCAGGGTGCCGCTCTCTTGCTGATTTGCAGTCTCCGTCACGCACGGCTCAGTACTGGTGGGTCACCACATCTTCCGGGAGGTTATACCAGCGTTTCTTCTCGCCGACTTTCGCCCGCATCTTCCACCTCATCGATTTGGGCACTTCCTCCATCGTCTGGCGAAGGCGAGTCAAGCGCTCCACGCAGAGCTCGCGCTGCTCTCCCTGTAGATAGTCATCAGCCAGGCTCAAGACCTTGTCGATGTTGGTGGACAGAGTCTTGTACCAACCCCAGTCATCGCTCACCAGCTTGGCAATCGGCCTGGGGTCAATCGTCTCCCGGTCGTCCACCTCAGCGATATCGTGGTCACAAACGAGGGCGAACGTATCGATGACGTCTTTCTCGTTGAGCTCGATTACCTGTAGCTTGGACAGGAGCAGATCCTCGATAGGCACTGTGTACTCGTCCAGCTCCAGTCTGCCCACCAGGTTCAACTCATGGCACATGGGGAAGACATCCAGAAAGAAGTCAGCGTCGTATCCCAGCTCTGGATTGTCGAAGAGCAGTCGTCGATGGCCTTGAAGCGCGTTGAACCGCCGATTGGGCTCATAGCCCATGTCCTCCATCAAACGGGCTATCTGCGTTCGCTGGCTGCGGTACCCAATGAAGTCTATGTCACCGTAGGTTCGTGCCATCGCGCGATGCTCGGCACTAGGGCTGTGCAGCTTCACTGCCATGCCTCCGATGACCCTGATATGCACCCCCCTCTCCCGTGCAGCATCGATCAGCCGCTTGACCTCCTCCTCCATGGTTACCGTTCGCTTCGCTTGCTCATCCCCCTGAGCCATATCTTGCTCCTTCCTCCTGGCTCTCTGACGCCCCAGCCGTCCATCTGGGCTTCACCAAGTCCATGACCTCAAAGCGGAGGTCACTGGCAGGCAGTTTCAGATCGGAGGCTGGTATGTCTGTGTACTTTCCATCCGCCTCATAGATCCTCACCAATAACTTGCCGTATCCCTCGTGGACCAGGGATACGTGAGAGAAGTCCTGCCAATCCCTGCGGATCCTCTGCCCACCGCCCCTCTGCAGCTCAAAGCTCTGATCATCGTACCCGAAGACCGTATGATAGTGCCTTCTGTACCACCACCAGCCCACCCCCAGGCCAACCACTACGTTGGCGATGAAGATCAGCCAACTGATGCGTATATCCCCAAAGACGACGAAGCTGGTCGTGAACCAGGCGATGCTTGAAAGGAAGAAGAGTATCGCGCACGACTTGACGAGGTTCATCACCTGCAAGGGAGCGAAGGTTCTCATCTGAAGCACTTGATGAACCTGACCATCCTCTGGCCCCAGTAGGACGAACTGGACACCACCTGCTGCGAGCTCAGATCGACCAAGGCGACCCCGATATCTCTGCTTTCACTCCTCTCCACCATGGCCATCGCCTTCCTCGAGAAGGCTCCCTCGTGGGGTATGACCAGCCAGGCCCAGGCGAACTCCTCTTCTTCCAAGAACCTGGCGATGCTCGTCATCACCTCGTGCCACCGCTCCAACCCCGGATCCTTGGCATAAGCGAAGCACGCCACATAGTAGTTGGGCATGGTTAGCCAGGCGGCCACTTTGGAGAGGAAGAACCCCTTGGGCCGCACCTTGGCCGCAACGTACATGTCGAAGACCAGGTTGCCCAGGGGGTACTCCCAGAAGGATTCGTTGAAGTCGGCCACCCACTTCCCGCTCCCCACCATCAAGTTGTCTTCCAGCTTCAGCAAGTAGTCCCGGACCTTCATGTTCCCGCTTTCAACCTGGTCGTTGGACCATCCGTAACCACAAATTATAACACAGAATGGCAATGGGCTCAAACTGCCCGCGTTAGCAGCAAGGTGACGAGGTTAACCCGCTGAGCGCCGCTACATCCGCTGATGCTCGTCGGTCGCTGAGGGGCAACGGCAAGAAAAGGAGGGCGACGGGCAACTATGACTCCGGGTCCCGTCCCGCGCCTCCCCAGCCACCGCTCGGGAGCTCAGACAAGCCGACGCCCAGGCCCCACCCCTCGCTCAAGACCTGTTGTGCCTCCTTTGCGGAAGCGACCACGCCGTCGGGGCTGTCGTGGGCCCGTCACCGTTTACTCCCGTACCGGGGTGCGACTCGCCCGACCGGTGTGGAATAAAGAGGCTCTCCGTGAGCCCAGGGCGCTTCACGGAGAGCCTCACGCTGCGCCGCGAACGATGAGACGTTATTCCGGCGGGATCTGGGCGAAAATGGTGGTCAGGTCTGCACCAACGCGCTTCGCCCGGCTGCGACCCCAGTAGTAGACCAGTAGCGAAACCACGATCAGCACGATGGTGAACCAGAAGTTGAAGCTGACCCAGTTCCCCGTGAGCGGCCCCCACCCGTAGGCATTGGGGTGTAGGAGCAACAGTAGCGAGAGGAGGGCATTGGCGATGAAGGACGCCCATCCTAGTGCGACGACCACTCCCTTGCTCTGCCGCCATGGTGCACGCTCGAACACGTCGGGCAGCCTCGAAGGGAAGTAAGCGCAGGCCAGGCCCACACCAGCGAAGAAGAGCGCATCCCACAGGTCGGTAGCCACCACCGCGCCACTCGAACTGAGGAACTGCTGTCCGAACGGGTGGTGGATGAAGGCCAGGTTGAGACCTCCCGGACCGAACAGCTCAGCCTCTGCCACGACGCCCACCAAGGCCGCCACCGAGGTGACGATGATGGCGTTCACCGGTGAGGCCCACCTCTCGTTGATGTCCGCCACCCACTCCGGCAGGATGCGGTCAAAACCCATGGCGAACATCATCCGCGAGCAGGTGAGGATGAAGGGCGGGATGTCGTTGGCCACCCAGAACATGGCGAAGGCCAGCAGGAGCCAACCGAAGAGACGCCCAACTGCGGGACCAAAGGCGCCGAAGGCAGCGATGCCGGCGAACATCGGCATCCACCCCCCTATGTGAGGCAGCGCCCCGAAGTCGCCACCGCCGTAGTTCATGAACCCGATGGCGTCCACAAGGCTGAACCCGCCAGCTTGGCCAATCATACTCCCAGCACGTGCCAACAGCATCGAGATCGTCATGTACAAGACCATGATGATGATTCCCGATGTGAAGATAGCCCGGGGCATGCTCTTGGCCGCCTCTTTGACCTCACCGGCCACGAAGCTTGCCGCCGCGTAGCCGATATAGGCCCAGTAGGCGTAGAAGCTGGCTGTGAATACCGCGCTCCAGTAGCTGTGCGAAGAGGCAAGACCGCCTGCCAGCGCCTGTTCGGTATACTCTACAGCCGTGTGGCCTCCTGATATCAACTCCACCCCCGTCTCCATGGCCGTGGGGCTGGCCAGCAGGAAGACCAGGTACACCAGAACCAGGACCGCTGTGGGGATCCAGAACATGATGTGGAGCACGTATCCGGTCATCCTGGTTCCCAGGCAGGCAATGCCGCTGAAGAGGGCAACGATGACGATCCCGAAGATGGTCATGAACCAGGGATTGGCCAGACCAGTCGTGTCAACACCGGCCAGGCCGCCGAAGATCAGCGTTGCCTCGAAGGTGGCCACCGCAATCAGGCCGTAGGAGACAGCCACGGAGAGGAACTCCAGGCAAGTGGCCACGAAGGAGAAGGCTGGGCTCAGGATCCTCGACATGAAGACATAGCCTCCTCCCGATCGGGGCATGGCTGCCGAGAGAACTGCAAAACAGTAGACCGACAGCAGCATGAGGATCCCCACCAGGAAGAAAGCCATGACCATGGGGTGCACGCCAAGGAAATACTCGCCGGGAAGCACGGCCTCCGCACCGATAGCCTGGAAGACGCGCTTCTGCCAGCCCAGGCCTACCACGTTGGCGATAGCCAGGATCACAGCAGTGACGAACCCGATCTCTCGCACCAACCCGGTGGCCTTGCGGGCGAACAAGGTCTTCTCTGCCATTTTTTGAAACCTCCTATTTCCCTACAATGGGTCTGCTAGTATCTCATGGTTTCAAAAGGGGTCCTCATCATTTCCTATTGGCATCACCTCCTCGTGCAACTCCCATATGAATGTGCGAACCAGACCAGAGAAACCCGTTCGCGGCGTTCCGGTACTCTCAACTTGAGATCATAGCACATATCGTACAACTTGTCAAGTCATCACTTCGAACACAAACCTGTGGTGCCAAGATACGTCCCGCAGTCCAGTACGGTGCCGCGGTGTGGCCCGGAGATAGACGCGGAGCAGCCCCATGTTGCAAGATGATCAACATCACCCTTCCTTGTCGTGACCAGCGGCAAATCAGGTTGCAGCATAACCCCGCGGCCTGAGACGCCCACCGTTACGGGAACGGCCCCTCCCTTGCCTAGCTCGCCAGTCTCATGGACGAGTCACCTCTGCAAACTGCCCACTCGTTTACACCAGGGAGGGTACCACTCTCATCGCGCTCGGTGGAGTGGCACGTTACCTTGGACAATAGAACACCGCGCCAGGGGCGAAGATTCGCCGCAACAACTCGTGCACTGCCACAGGCCCTTCCATGCGGGAGGCCTCCACCCCACTGGCTGAGCCCGAGTTGGCCCAGCCAGCGCAGCTAGCAGGTGCTCGCACCGAAGGTCCACGCCCGCGACGCGTGATCTCTTTCCCTCGCCACCACCGACCCGGCGAAGACCGGAGCTGCCTTCTGGCCAGGATCCAGACTATGACTCCACTGCCCGGTGGCTGCCACGATTGCGTCCACCAGACCAATCTACTATAATGAAAGTCACTCCGGATGCGACCGGCGAGGAGCACATGCACGGCGAATTGAGGAAGTTACCCAGCATCGAGAGAGTCCTGCAAAGGGCTGAGTTGCAGCAGTCCATCGCGACTCAGGGGCGGACTCTCGTCCTAGACAGCGCGAGACAGGTCATGGAGCAGGCACGTCGAGAGATAGTCAATGGACAGCCGTGCCCTGCCCTGGAGGCGCTCTTGGACCGAGTCCTGGCAGACCTCCAGACCAGAGGTCAGCCGACGTTGTGCAAAGTCATCAACGCCACGGGGGTCATCGTCCACACCAATCTGGGCCGTGCTCCACTGAGTGGAGAGGCCATGGCGGCGATGGACCTGGTGGGGCAAGGTTACAGCAACCTGGAATATGATTTGGACGACGGGTCCCGAGGCTCCCGGTACGCCCACGCTGAGGGACTGCTCAAACGGCTCACCGGTGCGGGAGCAGGCCTGTTGGTCAACAACAACGCGGGGGCCATACTCCTGATTCTCACCGCGCTGGGCCGAGGCAGGAAAGCGATCATCTCCCGCGGACAGTTGATCGAGATCGGCGGCGGCTTTCGCATCCCTGAGGTGATGCTGCAGAGCGGTGTCCGCCTGGTGGAAGTGGGAACGACCAACCGTACGCACGTCGGAGACTACGAGAGTGCCATCGACGAGGAGACTGCGCTCTTGCTGCACGTGCATTACAGCAACTTCAGAGTCCTGGGCTTCGCGCGGCAAGTCTCCCTCAGCGAACTGGCGGGCGTGGCTCACCAGCACGGTCTGCTGACCATCGAAGACCTGGGCAGCGGATGTCTCCTGGATACGACCCCCTTCGGCCTGGCCCACGAGCCCACCGTGCAGGAAGCCATAGCCGAGGGCGCTGACCTGGTGTGCTTCAGCGGCGACAAGCTGCTGGGAGGCCCACAAGCGGGCATCGTGGTCGGGAGGGCAGATCTCATCACCTCGCTCAAGGCGCACCCTCTCGCTCGCGCCCTGAGGGTAGACAAGACGACCATTGCCGGCGTCCAGGCCACCCTCCTTCACTACTTGAGGCAAGAGGCCATCGGGAAGGTACCGGTATGGAGGATGATCAGTCAGAGCGTGGACGAGATTCAGGCCAGGGCCGATTCCTGGGTCGAGCGCCTGAGGAACCAGGGAGCACAAGCCGAGGCCAGCCCCGGCTTGTCCACTGTAGGCGGAGGCTCCTTGCCAGGTGAGACGCTGCCAACCAGACTGGTCGCCCTGACGGTGACTTCTCCTGACAGCCTGGCGCGACGCCTGAGGATGGGCGAGCCGTCCGTCGTCGGAAGGATTGAAGGAGGGCGGTTCGTACTCGATCCCCGCACCGTTCTACCAGAGGAGGGGCAGGAATTGCTCTCCGCCCTAGAACGGGCTCTACAGAGCTAGACACAACACCAGTCCGACCCTCGAGGTCGCCCCAGCACGGTGACCCGGACGCACCTATCTCCAGAAAGCGATGCCCAGAACGAACCCCCACTCAACCCCATATGCACCCTACGGCAGACAACCTGATCGGCGCTCGTCGCAACAGCGACGACTGAGCCTGGTCACCCAGAGCCTGTTGATCCTCGTGCTGGCCGTCGTGCTTGTCTTCCTGCTGGGCCTCATTGCCGCCACCACGGTGTACGCCTACTACGCCCTCACCCTGCCGCCTCCTGAGGAGCTCGGCGCTCGAGCTCTCTTCGCGAGCACCAAGATCTACGACCTGCACGGTGAGCTTCTATACGAGGTCTTCGACGCCAACGCCGGCAGGCGCACCATGGTCCCCATCGACGAGATACCAGACGACCTGATAAATGCCACCATCGCCACAGAGGACAAGACCTTCTACAGCAACCCAGGCTTTGATCCCCTGGCCATCCTCAGATCATTGTGGCTGAACCTCTCCCAGGGGGAGATTGTCTCCGGCGCCAGTACGATCACCCAGCAACTGGTCAAGAGCATCTTCCTCTCGCCAGAGCAGACCTTCACCCGCAAGATTGAAGAGGCGGTGCTGGCACAGGAGATCACCCGTAGGTACACCAAAGACCAGATCCTGGAGATCTATCTCAACGAGATCTACTATGGGAACATGGCCTACGGCGTCGAGGCAGCGGCTGAGACTTACTTCGGGAAGACCGCCCGCAGTCTGACCTTGGCAGAAGCATCCCTCCTGGCGGGTCTCCCGCAGTCGCCGTCCATCTACGATCCCTATACCAATCTCGAGGCGGCCAAGGCGCGCCAGAGAGTCGTACTGCGCCTGATGGCCAAAGAAGGGTACATATCGCAATCCGAGGCCAATGCAGCCTGGGACGAGGGACTGAGTTTCGTTCCGCTCAGAGTGGAGATGAAGGCCCCTCACTTCGTGGTTTACGTGATCAAACTCCTGGAGGAGAAGTACGGCACCGAAATGGTCTATCGTGGAGGGCTGCAAGTGCACACCACTCTGGACTTGCAGATGCAGGACATCGCCCAGGAGGTAGCTCGTGAGCGCGTAGCTGCCCTCGCGGACAGGCATGTCACCAACGCAGCCCTGGTAGCCATCGTTCCACAAACCGGCGAGATACGGGTGATGCTGGGAAGCATCGACTTCTGGAACGAAGAGGTCGACGGTCAGGTGAACGTCGCTCTGGCCCTGCGCCAGCCCGGGTCTTCCATCAAGCCGGTCACCTACCTGGCGGCGTTCGAGAAAGGATGGACGCCCGCCACACTGATCATGGATGTTCGCACCGAGTTTCCCAACCCCCCAGGCCCTTCCTATGTGCCCCAGAACTACGATGGCAAGGAGCATGGGCCGGTGCTCGTCAGGCAGGCTCTAGCCTGTTCCTACAACATACCTGCCGTCAAGACATTGCAGTTCGTGGGCGTGCCCCAAATGATCGACATGGCCCGCCGGCTGGGCATCACCTCCTTCACCGAACCGGAGCGATATGGCTTGTCGCTCACGCTGGGCGGGGGAGAGGTCATGCTCCTCGAACACACGGGGGCCTACGCAGTCCTGGCCAATGGCGGGGTGCGTGTTCCACCGGTGGCCATCTCGAGCATAGAGGACAGCCAGGGGCGGGTGATTGAGGAATACCAGCCTGCTGCAGGGGAACAAGCCATCTCCCCCCAATATGCCTACCTCATCACCCACATCCTTTCGGACAACGAAGCGCGAAGCCCGGCCTTCGGCCCTGACAGTCCGCTGCGCCTGTCAAGACCAGCGGCCGCGAAGACCGGCACGACAGACGATTGGAGAGATAGCTGGACCGTAGGCTACACTCCCGATCTGGTGGCCGGGGTGTGGGTGGGCAACAGCGACAACACGCCCATGGACCACGTGGCGGGCTCCACCGGGGCGGGCCACATCTGGCACGACTTCATGGAACGCGCCCTGGCCAACACACCACCGCGAGACTTTCCCATCCCCGCCGGACTGGTCACCGCTCAGATCTGCGCTCGGTCTGGCCTGGCGCCAACAGACCTCTGCCCCCAGACACGCACGGAGATCTTCGTAGACGGCACTGCACCTACAGAGCCGGACAACATCTATCAAAGAATCGGCATCTGCACGGCAAGCGGCCAGAGGGCTACGGAGTTCTGTCCCCCAGAGCTGGTCGAAGAGCACGTCTTCGAGGTGTACCCAGAGGAATACCGCGAGTGGGCCGAGCGAGCAGGCATTCTACAACCGCCGCTGCACGAATGCGAGCTGCACTCTTACCCCGCCACCGTCGAGCTCACCTCTCCGGTCGCCGACCAGGAGATCGAAGGAACGGTCGACATCTGGGGATCCGCAGATACCCCGGGCTTCTCACATTTCGTAGTCGAGTATGGGATCGGTCCGGATCCCATCGGCTGGGGCGTCGTCACCGAGCCCAGGTACGAGCCTGTGCACGACGGACTGCTAGGACGCTGGCGGACCGACAGGTTGGAGAACGGGCTTCACTCCCTCCGCGTCGTAGTCTTCGATCAGCAGGGCCACAGTACCGAGGCGAGGATACACGTGGTCGTCAATAACCCGCCGCCCCCACCAACACCCACGCCAACCCCTACCCATACCTCAGTACCCACACTGCTTCCTACTCAGACACCAGTGCCTACCATCACCAGCACTCCACGCCCCAGCGACACCCCTGTACCCACGCAACCTCCGACTGAGACCCCTCCGCCGACGCCGACTCCAACCGCGTGCCCGACGCCGACCAACACACCCACGGTGACACCCGAGCCAGCAGAAACGCCAACTGACTACTCCTAGGAAAGCCCGCCTGGCAACGGTCGTCTCCTAGCCCGCGAATCTCAGCAAGGCGCCTATTCCGCCCAGCTCGGCAAGCTTCTCTCCGTGGGCGCCACTGACGAATACGATCTCACAGTTGCGCAGGAACGCGTCCGTCACCACGCCCTCTACGATGTCCTCCACAGCCTCTGTCTCGCCCCCGCAGAAAGGACAGGGGCTGCGCAGCGATAGCATATCGCAGCTCGTGCAGCGCTGGCCCGCTGCCTGGAACTCCTCGTTGACGAACAACCTGAGGACTTGGCCTTTCTGCAAAGCGTGAAGTGTGTCCTCCAGGCCAGCCGCGCCCAGATTGCCGGTGTGCACCTCGGCCCGCAGATTGTCCAGGGCCTTTTCCTCCGCGGTCTCGGCCAGCCGGTCGGCAGCGAGCAGCGTCTGCTCCTTCACGTCGGCCGCAGAACTGACCATCTCCATGGGAAAGGTGCCCCAGAATCTGTCACTGAGGTAAGGATGCAAGTACTCGACGAACTCGCTGACCAACTCGTCGGTTCCCGCGACGAAGAGCTGCTCGAACGGCTCCTTCTGGAAGAGCGAGAAGACCTCGTCGGCGGTCTCCTTCAAGTGGCGCATCACCCGATCATCGTGATGGCGCTGGTAGCGAGCCTGAGCCCAACCTCCCTGGTCGTGCCGACCCGGCACCTCCCCCACGATGTCTGCGCGCTCATCCGCCCCAGCGGGATCGAGCAGGAAAATGCGGGCCCTGCCCTTGCCTACGAGCACCGTGCAAGAGCGACGATAGCGATTCAGGAACTCGATCATCGGCCTCATCCGCGTGGTATGATCCACGATGAGCTTCGGACCGACCCTCACCGGCAGATGAAACTCCTCCCACAGCCCCGCCGCAGCACAGGCAAACACGACCAGCCCCCCACCGCTCAGGACCAGCTCCTCCGTTACCCGCCTCTCGATACGAGCCACGTCTCGGGATACAGACCTGAACTGGGCGCTCGTCCACTCTTCCCGGTCAGCCAGCGCCTCGCTGATCAGATTCTTGAGCCTGATGAGAGCGCCTTCCTCCGTCGGGTCTCCTTTCTCCAGCGGATAGTAGAAGCTGCATATGAGGTCTTCCTCGTCTCGATACCTGGCCAACTGTCTTAGCTCTGGTGTGTCAAACACGAGTTCTACCTCCCCGCTATCTGCGGAAGACGGCAAGCTGCTGCCCACACGAAGCACACTTGTCCCCATCAAGGTTGACGACTGTGCTGTAGCCAACCCTGCCAATGGCCACCGCACCGCACGCAGGGCACAACGTATTCTCATACATGTCACCAGGCACGTTCCCTGCATAGACATACCTCAGCCCGGCCTCTCGCCCGATCTCCACGGCTCTGTGGATTGAGTCCACAGGGGTACCGGGCCTGTCCTGCATCTTGTATCGAGGCGTGAACCGAGACACGTGCCAGGGCATGTCGAGATCCACTCCGGCCATGAACTGCGCGATCTTTGTCAGTTCCTCGTCGCCGTCGTTCAGGCCCGGGATCAGCAGAGTGGTCACCTCCACCCACACGCCGCGCTCGTGCATAGCCTGAATGGTGTCCAGCACTGGCTGAAGTCGCGCCCCACATTGTCGACGATAGAACCCGTCGTCGAAGCTCTTCAAATCCACATTGGCCGCGTCCAGGTAGCCGTCGATCTCGTCCAACGCCTCCAGCGTCATATACCCGTTGGTCACGAAGATGTTCTTGATACCCTCCTCGTGAGCGAGCTTCGACGTCTCGTAGGCGTATTCGAAAAAGACCGTAGGCTCGGTGTAGGTGTAGGCGATGCTGTCGCAGGCATACCTCTTGGCCGCAGCGACGACCTCAACCGGCGAAAACTCCTCACCACGGAGACTCGCATCTTCTCTGGGGGCCTGCGAGATGTCGGAGTTCTGGCAGAAGCGACAGCGAAAGTTGCAGCCCACGGTGGCGATGGAGAAGCTACTGGTGCCAGGAAGGAAATGATAGAGGGGCTTTTTCTCTATAGGATCCACGTGAGCGGCGATCGCTTCGCTATACACCAGCGTGTAGAGCACGCCTCCGTCGTTCTCTCGGACGCCACAGAGGCCTTTCCGGCCCGGCTTGATGGTGCAGCGGTGAGCACACAGAGCACATCGGGTGAGGCTGTTGTCCAGACTCTCATACAGCATTGCCTCTTTGCGCATGACCATCTCTCCTCATTTCTTCCAGAAGATGTCGAAGTTCATAGGCGTTGTCCACGGCATAGGCCATAGCATCATTGTTGAAGTAGACGAAGACATCGTGTCCACGATTGATGAAGTCCTGAAGCCGAACTGCCAGGCTCCGCAACTGCCCCCCAGTATAGCACCCGCCATACTTGACCCCGACTCCGTGCATCCTGGCATAGACGACGGGCCCCGTTGCCAGGAACGGACAATCGAGGCCCGGCATGCTGACATGGCAGAACCCTGCTTGCTTCGTCTTCAAGAGTTCGAACACCTGATCGCAGTACCAACTGCGGTCGCGGAACTCGAACACGTGCACGAGATCCTCTGGCAGGCTATCCAGGAAGTCGCTCAGCCTGTTCACGTCACGCTGCCAGTTGGGCGGTAGCTGATAGAGAACCGGACCCAGCTTGTCTCCCAACAACCTGGCCCGCTCCAAGAATCTGTCCACAGATTCCGTGGAGTCTCGCAGTTTCCTGAGGTGGGTGATCCCGCGGGGGGCCTTCAACGCGTAGACGAATCGCGGCGGGCTTTGCTCCCTCCAGCGCTCGAAGGTCTTCGCTGTGGGTAAGCGATAGAACGTATAGTTGATCTCGACGCTCGGGAAGTACGTGGCGTAGTAGGCGAACCACTTTCGCTGAGGCAAATCGGCAGGGTAGAAGAGTCCACGCCAGTGGTTGTAGCTCCAGCCCGAGGTGCCAACGAAGGACCTGCCCGTGTTCACTTCCTTGGCCCTATGCTTGTCTTGACAACGAGCTCGAGGCCTCTCCAGGACTCATCCGCGCGGCAGAAAACCAAGTGGGTTCCGCTTCACGCCACCCTGCCGGATCTCGAAGTGCAAATGGGGGCCAGTGGACCGACCGGTGCTGCCCACCAGGCCGATGAGGTCTCCGCGGTCCACGCTCTGTCCGGCGATGGCGCGTATCTCGCTCATGTGAGCATACAGCGTCTCGAACCCATTGCCGTGATTGACGATCACGTAGTTGCCGTACCCCCCCATCCATCCGGTGGCCGCCACGTAGCCCGCGTCCGCGGCATAGATGGGCGTGCCGGTGGGTGCGCCTATGTCGATAGCCTGATGTCCCAACCAGTAACCCTGCGTCAGGTATCCACTCGTAGGCCACATGAAGTTGCCGGTACCCTGAGGGGCGTTGGTGGGTGGAGGTGCGGTGGCGCGCACGTACCTGGCAACAACGGGCCGTGTGCCGCCAGGAATGACCAACCTTTGTCCGGCCTGCAACTCGTATGGCTCAGCGAGGTCGTTATACTCGCACTCAACGATGGCCGGTATCTCCACACTGTAGCGCTTGGCTATGCTGTCGAGAGTATCACCGGCCTTGACCTCGTAATACGCACCATTCACGGGCAGAATGAAGAGTTCCTGGCCCACCACTATGTAGTCCGGCCACGTCTCCAGTTCCGGGTTGGACCAGAGAATGGTCTCTGGTCGAAGGCCGAAGCTCTGAGCGATCTTGGAGACGTTGTCTCCCGCCTGAACGACATAGACGAAGACCCCTTGTCGTCCCCTCTCCGGGATGATGGTGATGGGCGCAGCGCCCCTGGTGAGGAAGTCCGGGTTCTCCTGGCCACCCGTGCCCCAGGACACGAGCGTCACCTGCTCGCGGGGGGCCACGTCCAACTGGAAGGCCTCAGCCCGTCTCAGGCCCTCGATCCCCAGGCCACCGGTGGAGAGGACCATGGCCACGGAGACGATGATCGCCAGGTGAGAAGCGTAGCGCGCAGGAGCCAGACCGTCGCTCATCGACCGGCGCACCAGGACGCTGAGCAAACGGGGAAGCCTGCGCTTCGAGGATAGTTCTAGCATTCAGTCGACGTCTGCCAATCGATTGCTGTCAGAGAAGCTCCTTGCCCAGAGTCTCGATCAGCTCCTTGTTGTTCTTCGTCTTGGCCATGTACGACAGCAGGGGTCCTATGGCTTCTGTGCCTCCCCCCATCTGGTCGACCATGTTGCGAAGCGTCCACATCTTGCTCAGGACGTTTTCACCCAAGAGCAGCTCCTCACGTCTCGTCCCCGAGCGCTCGATGTCGAATGCAGGGAAGATGCGGCGCTCTGCCAGCCGCCGGTTGAGGTGCAACTCCATGTTCCCGGTGCCCTTGAACTCTTCGTAGATCATGTCGTCCATACGACTGCCTGTGTCAATCAAGCAGGTAGCCATGATGGTGAGGCTGCCGCCTTCCTCGATGTTGCGTGCAGCGCCGAAGAAGCCCTTGGGAGGATAGAGGGCCGCTGGATCGAGGCCTCCAGAAAGCGTGCGGCCACTGGGAGGCACCGTAAGGTTGTAGGCCCTGGAGAGCCTAGTGATGCTGTCCAGGAGAACCGCAACATCACGACCGCCCTCCACCAAGCGCTTGGCCCGAGCCAGACACATTTCCGCTACCTTGGTATGATTCGTGACCGGGTCGTCGAAGGTGGAACTATAAACCTCGGCTTCCACCGAGCGGTCCATGTCCGTCACTTCCTCCGGCCTCTCGCCCACCAAACAGACCATCAGATGTATGTCGCTGTAATTGGATGTCATGCCGTTGGCGATCTGCTTCAACACCGTCGTCTTCCCCGCCTTCGGAGGCGAAACGATCAGACCACGCTGGCCACGGCCGATAGGCGCCATGAGGTTGATGAGACGGGTGGTCAATATGTTGGATGAGGTCTCGAGATCGATGAGCTCAGTGGGGAAGATGGGAGTCAGGCTCTCGAAGGTAGGTCTGCGCTTGGCAGCCTCGGGATCCAGACCATTGACCGCCTCCACTCTCAGGAGACCGAAGTACTTCTCAGAGTTCTTGGGCGGCCTCACCTGACCGATTACGGTGTCACCCGTCCGCAACCCGAAGCGGCGGATTTGTGACTGGGACACATAGACGTCGTCCGGGCCAGGCAGCAAGTGATCGGACCGCAGAAAGCCGATACCTTCCTGCACAATCTCCAAGACACCGCCGCCGAAGATGTGCCCCTGCTCCTCGGCTTTCGCTCTCAAGAGGCGAAAGATAAGATCCTGCTTCTTTAGACGACTGATGCCTGAGATGCCCTGCCCTGCAGCCATCTCCCTCAGTTCATCCAGGGTCATCATCTCCAGCTCGGCGATGTTGAGCTTGTCTGGATGTCTGGATTCGGACTCGTCAGTGGTCTCTATGTCACTGTCAATGGTACTCATAAGTCTACCTTTCTCCTTGGTCGCAAGCGGTGAACAAGGTCTGATCTCAAATCAAGACGACGGACTGAGAAGAACTGTCATTCCACGAACCCCTAGGCATGGGCAAAGAGCCGCGCTCTCACAAACACCATATCAACAAGGGGTGCAGCACAAGAGGGTTCTTCCATGGTGAATACGGGGATGGGAATCAATCCAATCGCAGTAAACATATATAGTATAACACGTTTTCCGCCATTCGTCAAGTCAAACACTCATGCGGCAGGAATCATCGAACACCCAGGTAATTGACTGACCAAGAGCCCATGTCAGCCAGCCCGACCACGGAAACAGCACCGCACGAGCCCTCAAGACCAGACATACCCTGGCTGGCAGACGGCCCCACGATCCGATGCCTAGAGGCTACGAGCAAAGAAGACCGCTATGTCCTGGTTGGGGTAATACTGATCGTTGAAACCGCAGAACACGAAGCCGTGTTTTCGGCAGAAACAAATGGCCGGGTAGTTCTTGGTCTGGGTTTCCACCAAGATGCTCCGCAGACTGTGCTCTCTTGCCCAACGAAGGGCCCCCGCCAGCAGTTCGCTGCCGATGCGCTGGCGGCGGTGCTGCCTCGGCACCCCGATGTCCTTGATCCATCCCGCAGCGTGCCACGGTTGCAGAACCATGTTCAAGTAGCCTCGGACCTCTCCCTCTTGCTCTGCCACGAGGAAGCATTCTCCCCGCTGCCAATCCTCGACCAGGCAGTCGGTGTCCCTGGGGGGCCTGGCTCGCACCGAGCGCGGCAGTCTGATGGTGTGAAAGGCGACGACGATCTGTTCGTATGGCCTCTCCTCGGTACGGATCTGCCACACGTACTCGGTGGTATACGAGGTATCGATGAGAGCACAGGCGCTGAGATCCTTGAGGTCCCCCTGGCGAACGATCATCTGTTCATCTCGACGCCTGGCGAGAAAGACTCCCCGAGCGGCTGTCCGTTCTTCACCATGTAGGTAGGCACCCCACTAACCGCAAGGCTGGCCATGACATCCAGCGAACTCGGCGCGTCGCCAAACGTGCTTGCTTCGAGGTGCACGGCCACCACATCTATGCCCTTGCGTCTCAAGTCTCTCACTGCGCCCACCCAGGACGTGCGTGTGGATGGAGTGATCACGATGGCAGTTGAGCCTCCCCCCAGTTGGTTGGCCTCCGCACCTATGACCTCCGTGAGAGAGACTCGCCCCTCAGCCCTGACCACGGCCAGGGATTCCAGAAACCGCACCAGTTGCCGTTCCCCCCTGTCCACCTGCACCACTTCTCGCCGCTGCCCGTAGCTGATCATGCCCAACGCCCTCTTCTGAGCCAGCAGGTGCTTGGCCAGCGAAGCGGCGATAGTGGCAGCGTACTCCTCTGTACTGGGATGGAGCTGCATGGTCTGGGAAATCAAGGGCGGCGCGTCGAGCGAATCAAAGAGGAGTTCGTCCGCGAAGGAGCCTGCCTGGACCGCCTCCTCCATGTCTACGAAGAGCCAGATGTCCGCCCAAGGGTCGAGCTCGAACTCCTTGGAGATCAGCCGCCCTCTCCGCGCGGTGGAGAGCCAGTGGATACGATTGTAACTATCGCCTGGCATGTAGTCCCTGACGCCCGACACGTTTGTGGTCACGTGCTGGGTCTGCCGTTGTAGCGCGTCCCCGCCGGAAAGCCGACCTATCGGCGCCCTGAAGTGCGGCACCTCGACCGTATCCGGGTAGACCACGAGATCTGAGTATAGCGGCAACTCGCGCCTCATCTGGAACAGGCCCAGCGGGTCACCGCTGACCAGCGTCACGGGGCCGAAGCTGAACTTGCCACGTCGCCTGCATCGAGAGAGCACCATCCAACTGCGCTCCGAATGGGCAGGCAAGGAACTCAGCACACGATCCACCCGATAGCCCTTCAAGCCGGAGTGATCCTCCAGACCGACCCAGAGTTTGGGCAAAGGGCCCTCATTTCGGATCAGCAACCTCTCCTGGATCAGCGCCCCTACCTGTGCTCTGCTGGTGCGCAGCCGCCGCGACGCAGCGAGCCACCGGATGTTGAGCCATGACCAGAGGAAAGAAAGAGCGATCAGGGCCACCACGACGTACAGCGTACGCACGAACAACTGGTGTCCGGTGATGAGGGTTGGCACAAGAAGTAGCGCGAGCAGCACAAACACTGCCCGATTTGCCCTTATCTGCACCGTGCGTGCCTCTCTCTGGAAGCCCGATACCCCTACCTTTGCTTCTGTACCGGAGCTCCGGGCACCTCCACGCCCTGCAGGACCTCCTTGATCACCCCTCGAGGATCGATTTCCCTGATCTTGGCCGCTGGATTGACGATCAGGCGGTGCGCCAACGTGGGCTCAGCCAAGACCTTCACGTCATCCGGGATGACGTAGTCCCGTCCCAGCAGTGCCGACCGAGCCTGACAGGTGCGGCACAAAGCCAGAGCTCCCCGCGGACTGCTCCCCAGGTACACGTCCGGGTGGCCTCGAGTCGCTCCCACCAACGATACGATGTACTCCTTTATCGCATCATGCACGTACACGTCTTTGATGCTCTCTTGCATGGCCAGCAATTCGCGGGCATTCACCACCTGCTCCGTAGTCTCAATGGGGTGAACGTACTGCTGTGCCTCCAGGATCCGTATCTCGTCGGCAGGACTGGGGTAGCCAAGGCTCAGGCGCATCAGGAAACGATCCAATTGGGCTTCGGGCAAGGGGAAAGTGCCCTCATACTCGATGGGGTTCTGTGTCGCCAGCACGAGGAAGGGTCTCTCCAGGGTGTGCGTGACGCCGTCTACCGTTACCTGATGCTCTTCCATCGCCTCCAGCAAGGCAGACTGCGTCTTGGGAGTCGCCCGGTTGATCTCGTCAGTGAGGACGATGTTGGCCATCACGGGGCCAGGGCGGAACTCGAACCGGCCCGTGCTCTGGTCGTAGACAGAGACACCGGTAACGTCGCTGGGGAGCATGTCGGGTGTGAACTGGATCCGTTTGAAGGAGCAACCCAGAGACTTCGCGATGGCCTTGGCCAGCATGGTCTTTCCCACCCCGGGGACATCGTCGATCAGCACGTGCCCCTGGCACATCAGGGCGATGAGCGCCAACTGGACCTCAGCGTGCTTTCCGATGATCACGCTCTCCACATTATCTATGATCTTCTGAGCAGTGACTTGCACTCCGTCCATGGATGGCCGCTCCCTAGGGTCGTGCTGACCTGACACAGTCACCTCCGCGTGATTTGGCCTCGTAAAGAGCCTGGTCAGCTTTCCTGATCAGTTCTTCCTTGGCTTTGGCGTCGGTGGGGTAGCTGGCCACTCCCACGCTGACCGTCATGGGGTGCGCCTCCTTCCGAAGCTCCTCACCCTGGTCTACTCTGGCTGTCCTCATCGCGTCTGCCAATCGGTTCGCCGTAGTAAGAGCGTCGGTCTTCCCTGTTTCCACCAGGATAATGGCGAATTCATCGCCGCCGTACCTTGACACAGCATCACAGTTACGAACCGATCTCATGAGGGCCCAGGCCGCCTCCTTCAGTACCTTGTCGCCAGCCTGATGCCCGAGGCGATCGTTGAGCGCCTTCATGTGATCTAGATCTACCATCAGGAGCGAAAGGGGGCGGCGGAAACGGTCGGCTCTGGAGATCTCCGAAGAAAGAAGCTGCTCGAAGGTGCGCCTGTTGTAGACCTCTGTCAGGCCGTCGAGCTGCGACAGCCGCTTGTAGAAGTCCCTTTCCCCCGCAGCCTGAAGAAGCCTCCTCTTCTCCAGCGCCTTATCCACGACCAGCCTGATGCGGTCAACGTTGAATGGCTTGCTTATGTAGTCGTAGGCGCCGAGCTTCATTACTTCCACGGCGGACTCCACCGAGGCGTACGCGGTGATGACCACAACCTCACACAAGGGGTCCAGTTGCTTCGCCCTGGCCAGGACCGCCATACCATCGACGCCGGGCATCTTCAGGTCCGTGATCACGAGGTCGAAGGACTCGTTCTCCAGTCTGGCTATCGCCTCCTGCCCCCCGTTGCACACCTGCACCTCGCGACGGCTCCCATCGAGAACCCTCTTGAGAAACCTGCAGACCACTTCCTCGTCATCCACGACGAGAATCCTGGGCAAACGCTCGCCGCGCTGCTCCTCAGTTGACCCCGCGGGGTCTGTTCCTGGCTCGAGACGATTGGTGGTTTTCTCCACAGCTCGCGGCGGGGATGTCATCACATCCTCTCCCCAGAATACGGCGCACGGGACGAAGTTCAGTGGGGACGGCTACCATTATATCAAACTCTGGAGCTCCTCGCAAACCCTTCGTTGGACAGCGTAGCGCAGTCCATCATAGCTGGCCACCGCCAAGTCCAGCACGCAGTGCTCCCGCCCACGTCGACGTGACGGCCCCGTCCCGCTCCTCTCGGGTGACTCCGCGATCAGAGCGCTCTCAAACCAAGCCCAGCCCTGCGGACGAGGAAGCGCGCTCAGGCACAGTATCTCGGCAACGGCCCCCGGCACCGTGCAGATTCCCGAGATTCGCGGTTCTGGATAGCTCGTCATTGTCACCGCACTTGCCGTGTGGTAAAATAGGCTTAGGAGGCCGCCTCGAGAGACGGCGTGAGATGCACAGAGAGCGGATTCTCGTAATTGGCGGTGACGCTCACAACCTCGAGTCCAGCACAGACACCCTGGAGCAACTAGGCTATCAGGTCACGAGAGCCCACAATGGGCAGGAGGCGCTCGACCTGGCGCGGAGCTGCGGCTTCGACCTGGTGCTGAGCGATCTCACCATGTTCGCCCAGGACAAACTGGACGTGATGAGAGCGATCAAGGAGATGGACCCTTCCACCGTGCAAGTGGCCGTGGTCAATCAGACCGGGACAGAGGCCGCCGCCGCACTGGGCATGGGCGCGGACGACGTCGTCATCGAACCCTTCTCGGCACAGGAGCTAGAAGAGGTAGTCGCCTCAGCTCTGACCAGGGGACGCGTACAGCGCGAGAACATCCGCTTCAGAGCATTGATCCCCCTCTACGAGCTAAGTAAGGCGTTCATGGGCATGACCAACCTGGAACAGTTGCTGACTGAGATTGTGGAGGTCAGTTGCCGGGAGACTGGTGCAGACCGGGCTTCCCTGATGCTCCTGAACGAAGACGGCCAAACCATGACCATCCAGGCAGCCGTAGGACTGCCCAGGGAGGTCGTCGACACCACCACCATCAGGTTAGGTGAAGGCATCTCTGGCATAGTGGCCGAGCGGCGTGAGCCGGTGATCCTCGACAGTGCTGCACCACCGAGTGCCGAGTTCAAACGCTTGATGAAGCTGGATCTCATCTCGTCGGCCATCTGTGTTCCTCTCACCGTCAGACAGGAATTGATCGGGGTTCTTAACCTGAGCAAGCTAGGACACAACAAGTCTCCTTTCACCGCAGGCTCTCTGGAACTGGCCTCGGTGCTGGCGGGCCAGTCAGCTATCGCTATTAAGAACGCGCGCCTGTTCGAAGAGACCCAGCGAGCGTACTCAGAACTCAAGAAGCTGGACAAACTGAAGAGCGAGTTCATCAACATCGCCTCACACGAGTTGCGTACGCCCCTGACCGTCCTTCTGGGATACGCCGCTCTTCTGGACGAGCAGGCCGACGAGACCACCAAGAGATACACCCAATCGGTGATCCAAAGTGCCAATCGGCTCAACGAGCTGGTGACCGACATGCTCAATCTCCGATACCTGGAAGCCGGCGAGATGGAGCTGGAACTGCGACCGCTACGGGTGTCGGCCGTGGCGGAGGCTGTGGTCCACGAACTGGGTCTCCTGGCCGAAGAGAAGGCACAGGTCATCACCATTGACGTACCGGAGGGCATGCCTGTCATATGGGCTGACGCTCGCAAGATGCACCTCATCTTGTCCAATCTGGTATCCAACGCCATCAAGTTCACGCCTCAAGGGGGCGAGATCGAGATAGGGGCAGCGATGAGCGAAGACGAACTCACCATGTCGGTACGAGATACAGGAATAGGTATCCCCCCGGAGGAACTGGACAGGCTGTTCGACCGCTTCTATCAGGTGGGTGAATCCCTCAGAAGAGAGCACCAGGGCCTCGGCCTGGGTCTGTCCATCGCCAAGGAGCTGGTGAAACTACATCAAGGAAAGGTCTGGCTGGAAAGCGAGGTCGGAAAGGGAAGTGCCGCTTACTTCACCGTCTCGCGCCACCTTACCCCGCCTCCAAAACCCCTCAACGATCACGAAAGGGCAGCAAGGGATGATTTCAGCGACTGAGTTGAGAAAAGGAGTCACGTTCGAGCTGGACGGAGAGCTTCATCGTGTACTGGAGTATCAGCACTCATACATAGGGCGGGGAAGCGCCAACGTGCGGGTGAAGCTGCGGAACCTGCGCACGGGGCATGTGATCGAGCGCAACTTCGGGACCAACGACAAGTTCCAGGACGTGCGCCTCGAGCTTCGTCAGGTGCAGTACCTCTACCGCGATGGCGACCTCTTCTATTTCATGGACACGGAGACCTACGAACAACCGGCGGTTACAGAAGAAACGCTCCAGGACAAAGTCGACTATCTCAAGGAAGGCATGGTCCTTTCTCTCTCCATGGACGAGGGCCAACCGGTGGAGATAGACCTGCCAGTTACTGTGGACCTGGAGGTGACTGAGACAGACCCTGGCGTCAGGGGAGACACGGCAACTGGGGCCACGAAGCGGGCCACCCTGGAGACAGGCCTGAAGATCCAGGTGCCTCTCTTCATCGAAGAGGGAGACGTGGTGCGAGTGGATACCCGCACCGGAGAGTACCTCACCCGAGTCTAGGCAGAGTCGGGCTCCCCGCCGCGCGGGACGCCTGGTGGGGTGCGCAAGAGTCAACTGTCACCCGCAGGCGCGCGCCCGTCCCGATGAGTTGACCGACGGCCCTCTGGAGGCCACCGAGGAGCGGCGCCAACAGCTCGCGGTCCAGATCAGGGAACGTGAAGCTTATGCCGGTGTCGTTGCGGACCAGTTCGTTTCCCAGCGGGTATTCGAGCTCGACCAGATCCTTGAGCATTTCCATAGCTCTGGGATCCGGGCGCTCCAGGTCCGCCGCCAGAGTGCACCAGGATAGCCGGTTCCCTTGCGGCCAACTCCCCTCTATGAGAGCCTGAGCTGTGCTGGATTTGTAGAGCCCAGACAGCGCCCAGCAGTGCTCCCAAAGGCTCGTCTGGCTCCCCCATCCCGGGTTGCCCAGCAGGATCTTGCTGAACGCCCACCGGGTGATGGGCCTCACCCCCAGCCATCTCACAGCTTCCCTGTCTTCGCCCTCGAGCTCGACTCCCTGGTCAAAACTGCGGAGCAGAGCCATCGCTCCCTCGCTCCGCGAGCACAGCCGACTCTTCCAGAACCAGGAGCCCAAATCCCCCGGACCGTCCTTTCTGATGTTGTTGATCTCCAGGAAGTGGTTAGCCAGGACCTCGCCATAGAGCTGGCGAACGCTCGCCAGGCGTCCCAGGTCACACGAAGAGCGCCGCGCACCCCAGGTCTCCTCCTGGCGGTGGAGCGTGCGGAACAGCCTCGCTTCCGGGGACAACATCGTCTCGTGATGCCAGGTCCTTCCCTGCATCTCCACGAGGTCGCCTACGAAGGGCAGTTGGTCCAGGCCGTGGTAGAAGCCATGGGCGGCGATGAAGGGCGGTTCCATCGCCGCCACTTCCTCTTCCCTCCGTACCTGCCACGCCAGATCGGAGCGCACAGCCCTGGCCAACTGTGCGACCCTCTCGAAAGCTTCTCGGTGATCGGGGCCGAGCAGGCTGTGCACCCTTGACAAGACCTCCTCCAGCCTTTCGGACTCAGGTGCTGCCCGTACGCCCTCCTCCGCCGACAGCGCGTCCACCAGCAGATGAGCGACCAAGCTCTCGTCACCCACAGGGAAGCAATTGCGCAGGGCGTGGGACACGACTGATCGAGGGCTGGCGTCGGACGCCAGATGAGGATCCCTCCCCCTGGTCAGCCGGCGCAGGACCAGATGGTGGGGAAAAGCGTCCCCGCGCTCCACGAACTCGACGCTCAGCTTCCCGACGTCGTGGACGAGAACGCCAATCTCGTTCAGTAGAAGCGCGTTTCGTACGTCAGGGCTACCGAGCAGCCTCAACGCCTCCACGTCAGCCATTACCCTCCTCCCGGACTCAGAGGTGACGCAGTAGCCGGAGTGCTGGCTCCCGCGCAGCCTGTACGGAACGTCTCAGAAGCGTACGCTACCCTCGACCATAGGCACGACCCGACCACCGACGCGGACTCTGGTGACCTCGCCACCTGAGCGGTCGACTAACAGGTCCAGAGTGCTAGGCCTGCCCATCTCCGCACCCTGCTCACTCACGAAGTGGTTGGTGCCGTCGGACACCGGCACGACCTGATGATGGACCAGGTAGGCGCCCAGCGTGCCGTTGGCACTGCCCGTGGCCGGGTCTTCCGGCACCCCCAGAGAGGGGGCAAACATACGCACGTGCACCGTGGCTTCAGGCCGCTCGGTCTCCAGGGTAAACACCATCACGGTCTCCGTTCCTAGGGGTCGGCACGTTTCCCCGAGAGCAGCAACGTTGAGCCGGGCGGGATCCATTTCCTGTACCTCCGCCAGGGAGCGGATGGGGACGATCAAGGTCGCAATGCCTGTGGACACCACCTGCACCGGTAGGCCTGTATCGGTGATCGCCTCCGCCGACGTACCCAAAGCAGCGGCCAGGCCACCGACGTCCTCCATCACGGTCAGGAAGCTAGCCTGGCCGCTGGTGATCACTACGCGCTCCACGCGGCCTCCCACCACCTCCAGATCGGCAGGCAGCACACCGACGCCCAGCTCGAATCGCACCTCAGTCACGGGCACCTTCAACTCCACTCGCCCGAGATGAGCCAGGACCCAATGAGTGCCCACCACAGGGTGTCCCGCAAAAGGAAGCTCCGCGGCGGGCGTGAAGATGCGGACCTTGAAGTCGGCACCAGGGGCCTCGGGCGGCAG
This sequence comes from Anaerolineae bacterium, assembly GCA_034411995.1. Taxonomy (GTDB): domain Bacteria; phylum Chloroflexota; class Anaerolineae; order UBA7937; family B3-Chlor; genus JAUVXJ01. Next base: position 803,174 of record DAOUME010000026.1, read on the forward strand.
AACGAAAGTGGTCTCCGACAGATTCATCTCTCGCGCCAGCTTCTGCATCTCCTCGGAGGTCAAGCCCTCAGCATCCGCAAACACCGCCAGAGGGTTGCCTCCGAACGGCACATCGGTGAACACATCGACCTGAAGAAAACGATACTCCCTCACTCTATTCCTCCTCACTCATTCCCTTGCCAGTGCAGCAGTTCCAGCCTCTCCGTTCTCCAGCGTTGCTAGCTCGTGTCCTTTCTGAACTGGAAGGCCAGCCGGGAGTAGCCCATGCTCTCCCAGAAGGTATGCGCCTCTTCCCTTCGGAAGTCCGAGTGCACCTCGATGCCGCGGGCTCCGCTTTCCTGGACGATCTTGTCCTCCACGAAGCGCACCAGAGCCGCCCCGATACCCTCCCTCCTGTGCCCTGCATCCACGACCAGATCCTCGATGATGGCCGCCTCTCCCCCGCGGAACAGAGTCCAGCGGAATGACACCGTGATCACCCCCAGCAGCGTGCCCTCATCCTCGTAGCCAATGATCCAGTATCGTGGGTCCTCGAGGTATTTCTCCACGACGCCATTCATAGCCGCGACCTCTATGCGCTTCTCGGGCCACAACTGGCGCAACAAGCCCACCACGCTGTCCGTGTCCTCGACGGTTACTTGCCTGATCACCACAGCTCTCCACCCCAACACGCGCCCGTCTTACCGCGGCCCAGAACCTGAGAGAGCGGGGTGACGAATCCCCGCCCTCAGATACTACTCCTGACCGGCTACCGGCATGGACACCGCTCGTAGCTCTCCGGTAGCCCTGATCTGCTCGAGCCTCACGACAAGGCCGCCCCCCTCAGCACTGCAACTCACTGCGCACGGTCTTGTACAACTCCTCTGCCCCCAGCTCTTCCAGGGTATAGCACTCCGCCCCCAAATGGAAGGCAAGCTCCTGTGCCAGACCGCGGTCGAAGGACTTGTGTTCCGTGTTGATGACGACTGAGCGAATGTCGCTGCCATGGATCAACTCCGCGATCTTGCACCCTTCCTCCTGTGGCGTCATGCCCGTCATGGAGACGTTTCCGGCCCCGTCGGTGAGGAGAATCATCAGTGGCATCACCTCGGGGTTGCGTCGCATCTCGCGCATGAGCACTTGATAGCTCAGATGGAGACCACTGGACAGAGGGGTTTTGCCTCCCACGGCGATGTCCCCCAGCATCCTCGCGGCCAGCTTGACGCTGGAGGTCGGCGGCAGCAGCAGTTCGGCTCCGTTCTGTCGAAAGACTATGAGCCCTACCCTGTCCCTGCGCTGATACGCATCGTTGAGGAGAGAAAGTATGGCCCCCTTGGTGGCCACCATACGCTCAGCCGCGGCCATGGACCAACTGGCATCGACCACGAAGAGCACTAGATTCGCGGCCCGGGTCACTCGGATCTTCCGTCGCAGGTCTTCTCGCTCTATGGCGAGCGCGACGTCCGACGGCTGCCGGTCCACCTGGCGTGGTGCGGCTTCTCGAAGGGTGGCATCGAAGGCGATGTCCTCCACCCTTCCGTCCATGGGCCTGCTGAAAACGTATCGCCCGCGCTTGCGGTTGGTACGGGTCAGGCTCCGGCGCCCTGAGTTACGTCGAGACAGACGATCGAGAGGCGTGCTGAGACGAGGAACTTTCAGGGGATCGCCCACGGGAACGGGAACACCGCGACCTCTGGAGGATCCAGAACTCTCCTCGGTGCCCTGCTCTCTCCTGGGCATGGACTGCAAGGGGGGCAGATCCTCTTCCGCCCCCTGGTCATCACCATTCAGGTCTTTTTTTTTACCCGTAGCGGGCACCTCTACCAGCTCCGCGGTCTGGTCAGCCGCGCCCGCGTCCAGGCCGCGAAGCTGCTCCCGCAACTGCTCCAGGCGGGCCTCGCCCTGCTGGAGAGGGTGTTTCTTCAGACGGTGGGGAAGAGCCAGCTCGGCTGCCAGCAGGATGTCCCTCTGAGTGATCCTGCTCCTCCCCTCGAAGGCCGCGTGTGCCACGCTCCCCTTGAGGATGACGATATCGCCCCGATGTCCATCCACGCCCAGCTCGGCGGTGAGTTGCGCAATAGCCAGGAGGTCGTCCTCGGCGTACGAGACTCTGTGGAGGAGGTCCCTCGCGCGCGTGATGCGCTGGGCCAGCAACTGCTCTTCGTGTCGCCAGGCTTCGTAGAAAGCAACGGGGTCTCTTTCGTACTGGATCCGGCGGACCAGGATTTCCTTGCGTGCACTGGGATCGGAGATGCTGCCTATGACCACACAAAGCCCGAAGCGATCGAGGAGCTGGGGTCGCAGTTCGCCTTCCTCGGGATTCATGGTGCCCACCAGGATGAACTGCGCCGGATGGGAGAAGGAGATGCCTTCCCTCTCCACGACGTTCACCCCCATGGCCGCCGAGTCGAGCAAGACGTCCACCACGTGATCATCCAGCAGGTTGACTTCGTCCACGTAGAGCAAACCCCGATTGGCCGTGGCCAACACCCCCGGCTCGAACCTCTTCTCGCCGGTCTTGATCGCCCTTTCGATGTCCAGGGTGCCCACAACCCGGTCCTCGGTGGCGCTCACCGGCAGATCGATGATCCTGATGGCCCGACTTGCGACCGGCAGTTTCTCCCCCTCGGCGAATCGCTCCGCGCACGAGTCGCACATCGCCTCAGGCCATCGAGGATCACAACTGAACGGGCAATCGGCTACCACCTCGATGTCGGGCAACAGGGCAGCCAGAGCCCGAGCAGCAGTGGACTTCGCCGTGCCCCTCTCGCCCCGAATGAGCACTCCGCCAATCAGCGGATTGATGGCATTGAGGATCAGGCCCCGCTTCATCGGTTCCTGGCCCACGATGGCCGTGAAAGGGAATATCGGTATCACTTACACATGCCCCCTGCCAGTCTGGGTTTACTCCTATACAAGACATACGAGGGGATGACCCCGCAAGCGCCTGCGGCAGCGACCCCCTCCACCCCCACAAGTATACCAGCTAGGGCGGCTCTTGTCAAAACACCGGGGCACCGGGCCATGGTGTGAACAGCCCTAGACGCCGGCCATGAAGCGCTGATACTCAGACGACCCTCTCCCCCGATGGCGACCGGTAACGCCGACAGCCCCATGTTAGTCCCGCCTTAGGCTCCTCTCCCTGGACCCAACCGGCGCAGGCCTTGTCCCCAGGGCGCCCGTATGATATACTCGCTGGCGCACCACAGCAGCATGTCGACCGCCTTGGGAGGTGGAGGATAGAGCTATGTCGATCCTGTTCGAGCCCGGCACCATCGGCAAGCGGGAACTGAGAAACCGGCTCATACGCTCGGCCACCGCCGAGTACATGAGCGACCTGGAAGGAAGGCCGGAGAAGCCCGTCGCTGAGCTGTATCGGGAGCTGGCCAGGGGTGGTGTGGGTTTGATCATCACTGGTCACTGCTTCGTCCACGCACGGGGACGCTGCCATTTGCGCATGACCGGTGCCCACAAAGACGATCTGCTGCCAGACCTGGAGATGCTAGCTGCTGCGGTCCACGAAGAGGACGGCCTGCTGGTGATGCAGATCAACCATGGAGGCAGGCTGTCTGCCGAGAATGCCATTCCTGGGCCGCCCCTGGCCCCCTCGCCGATCCCCTCCGGCAAAGGCAAGCAGCTTCCGGAAGAACTGACCGAAGAAGGAATCAAGGAGATCATCTCTGCCTTCGGCGACGCTGCAGGAAGAGCCAAGGCGGCAGGGTTCGACGGAGTGCAGATTCACGCCGCCCACGGATACCTGGTCAACCAGTTCAACTCGCCGGCGGCCAACCGGCGCACAGATCGCTGGGGCGGCACCGCCGCGCGAAGGATGCGCTTCCTGGAGGAGGTGGCAGCGGCCATCCGTGACCGCGTGGGCAACGACTACCCCATACTGATCAAGCTGGGTATGGTGGAGTCCGTGTCTGATGGCCTCACGCTGAAGGAGGGCGCGGAGATCGTTCGACATCTGGCAGACTGGGGAATCGATGCCCTCGAGATCAGCAGCGGCGTCGGGAGAACCAGCACGGTCAAAGACATCCTCAGTCCGGAGGATGAGGGCTACTTCCTGGACGCGGCCCGCGCCGCCCGAGAGGCCACCGACCTTCCCCTCTCCCTGGTGGGAGGCATGCGCTCCAGGAAAATCATGGAACGCATCCTGGAAGAAGGGACAGCAGATTTCATCTCCATATCCCGACCCCTCATCCGCGAGCCCGATCTACCCAGACGGTTTCTCGAAGGCCAGGAACGTTCCACGTGCATCTCCTGCAACCTCTGCTGGCCCCCGCCGGGAGAGTACGGCATCGCGTGCAGAGATCCGAACAGAGAGGGCTAGAGAGGACCGCTAAGGGCTTACCTGCCTGAAGACGACCCTCCAGGAGCGGTGAGGCGTTCCCGCGGGGCAACCGCCGTCAAAGGCTAACCCCTGGGCGACCTGCGTCTTGCCGCCCACTACCTCCACGGAGTAGCTGCCAGGAGCCGTGACCAGGAAATCGGCAAAGCCTGGGTCTATCTCCGGCTTCAACCCGGTGAAGAAGGAATCCTCGACACCTGGCCCTTTGACCATCACCTCGACGCCAGCGATGCCCCGGTCGTTTCCGTCCCTGACGTACACCAGGACGTAGTCCCCGTCACGATCGGTGGTGCACCCCAGATCGCTGCTCTCCACCACTTGATAGTCGAGATCCGCGGCCACGGTGGGGGTGGGTGTGTCCTCGGGCGGAGTCGTCGGGGAGTTGGTTGGCGTCGGAGGAGGTTGCGTGGCCGTGGAAGTCGGCGCAGGAGGGGTCTCCGTAGGCGTGGCCGTGGGTTGAGCCGGGGTCTCCGTCGCTGTCGCCGTGGGGATCACCGCCTCGGTCGCCGTGGGCTGCGGAGTGGGGATCGGCTCAGGAGTGGGCGTCGCCTGCTCGATGTATGGCAGCAAGGCGACATCAGTGACACCCAGGTCGTAGGCCAGCCGGGCCAGGCTGAGTGTCTCTTCCCTGTACCCCGCCTCGCCGTACCTCTGGAACAGGCCGAGCACAGTTTGCCGCGCGTCCTCGAAGCCCAGCTTTTCCAGCCTCGAGGTGGCCGACTCCAGGTCACTATCCTGGGCATAGGCCGCCGCGATCATGACCACGTAGTCGTCCTTGTGTTCCTGTCTCAGGTCAACCGGGTCGGTGTCGTAATATTGCACCGGCCAGACCTGCCAGGTGATGAACAGACCCACGCAGAGCCCGACCACGACGCCCGCTATCACGAACAGGACATGTCCAGGTTTGAAGCTCCCCAACGTATCCATCGTTTCCTATGGCTGATACGTGCGCTGGAAAGTAAGGAAGAAGCAGGTGTGATGAGTGCGGTACGGATCCTGGCGGGTCCCCAGTCCTACGCCGTAGATTCTGTCGCTGGCTTCTTCGCCCCCGATGTACACGGTGTACGACCCCAACAGATCGTTCATCACGAAGTTGTAGGCGTACTCCTCCCCCAGCTTGTCAGGCAAAGGATAGCTTTCGTAGTGTGGCGAACCACCGTACTCGATGACTATCGTTTGCCCAAAAGAACGATTGCCGTTCTCGTCCAGAACTTCCACGTAGATGTGATGGTTGCCCGACTCTTCCACCCACTTCGTCCTGATCAGCCTCCAGTACCACTGGCCAGAGCTGACCTGCGCCTCCTGCAGCCCTAGCGTCGGCCAGAAGTAGTCCAGACGACGGTCCCACTCACGCGGGGCCGCAGGCGGTGCGGGCGGAGGGGTCGCGGTCGCGGGAGGCGCAGGGACACGAGTGCTGGTGGCTGTGGGCAAGGGGGTATCCGTCGCCGTAGATGTTGGAATCTCCGTGGGTGTGGGGGTGGGGACACGGGTCTCCGTCGGCGTCGGGCTCGGCGCGGTGGCGATCTCGTATTCCTGCATGAACGTCTCGTCGGCTCCCAGAGCCTGAGCCAGGTCGATGAGCCGCCTGGTCTTCTCGACATCCTCGGCCCGCTGCACGTAGCTGTAGGCCACCTCCGCCACCACGCTGTCCGGTTCCTCCTCCCCCAGTGCGGCCAGTCGCTCACGGGCCTGCTCCAGATCCCCGTTGGCCGCATAGGAATCACTGATCCCCACCACGTACTGCTCGCGGAGATACTCCATCAACACCGCGTCGCTGGTCGTGGTCTCTTCAGCCGGCGAGACACAGGAGCTCAGCATCAGGGCGAGCATCAGCATCAACGCGAACGCTGCGGCAACCCGCGTCCGACGGCTAGATGTTCTCTCTGCTGGCGAGTTCAAGTCTATCCCCTCCTGCTATGCGCGTTATCCTATCTCGCGAAAAGTGATGTTGAGATGGTCGTGAAAGGTCAGTCCGACCCAGCCCAACCCATCGGCGCAGTCACTGGCTATGTTGTCCACCACCCACACGGCGTGATAGCCCTGCTGACCCTGATCGGGCCAGTAGACACTGCCGTAGCTCATGACGTAGGTCGCCTCTCCCCGCTCGTTGGTGAACTCCATGTGAGCCACGGGTTTCCGCCCGCAGCACCCACCGGGCGTGTCCACGGCGGGCTCAAAGCCGAAGAAGGCTACCTGAACTCCAGGTTTGGGGACGCCGTTGCGGTCCAACACGGTAACCCGCAGCGTCACGTCGGTGTATTGAGCAAGTTGGACGATGGAATACACGGTGCCACCAGGACAGTTGGACGTCTGAGCCATGAGATACTCTCTGGAGAGCCCAAACGCCTGTTGTATCCACGCCCAATCCCTGTGATTCCTGTCGATGTCCAGGATCTCAGGTTCCGGCCGCGCCGGGCAGCCAGAGACGGGCTGGGTGGTGGCCGTGGGCGTGTTGGTAGCCGCGACGACCGTAACCGTCGCTGTGGGAGGCGCCGATGTGGAGGTCGGCGTCGCTTGCCCAGGCGTGTTTGTGGGCGGCACAGGGGTGGATGTGGCGGTCGGCGGCACCGCGGTAGAAGTCGCTGTTGGTGGCACCGGCGTCGGGGACGGAGCCTCGGTGGGGGTCTCGGTGGGCGTCTCCGTGGGCGTGGAGGTGGGCGTCTCCGTGGCTGTGGGAGTGAAGGTGGGAGCCAGAGTGGGCGTGGCCACGTAGGCTAACAAGACCTCAGTAGCCGAGCCCAGCGCTTCGGACAGCATGACCAGATTGCGTATGGTGGTCATGTCCCTGCCCTCCTGGCGGTACTTGTCCGCCAGGTCGGCCACGACCTGAGCAACGTCTTTCTCCTCCAGCTTGGCCAGCCTGGCCTGCGCCTGCTCCAGGTTTCCGTTGAGGGCGTACGTGGCGCTCACCAGGACGATGTACTCCTCCTTGTGCTCCGCCCTCAGATCTACGGGATCTGTGTCGTAATACTCTACCGGCCACAGACCCCACCCGATGAGGAACCCCAGGCCCAAGCCCACAGCCGCTCCGACCAGTACCAGCGCCAGTACTGCTTTCAGGCCATTCATACCTTGCTCCGCAGCACCAGGAAGTCCGCTAATAAAGAAAACCGACGCTTGAGACCGCCCTGCGGCCTGTCCTCTCGTCGGTTCACCAGACTGACCAAACTGTCACCTGACCAACTCATGCGCGACTCACATCTCGAGGTCCTGGCTGAGCCACCTGAAAGCTGGTATAATGCCCAGTGCCGAAGGTGGGACTCGAACCCACATGAGGGTCACCCCTCAACGGTTTTTGAGACCGTCGCGTCTGCCTGTTCCGCCACTTCGGCGCCAATTTGCGTCCAGTATAGGCCAGGGTACGCAATAAGTCAAGTGGACGAGAAAGCACTGATCGCGGCCGCGAAGAGTGGCGATACCGGGTCCTTCAACCAACTGGTATCACACTACCAGGACATGGTCTACAACGTCGCCTACCGCATCCTGGGCGATACCGAGGCCGCAGCAGACGCCAGCCAGGAGACGTTTCTCTCAGCTTACCAGGCTGTGGGCAAGTTCAAAGGCGGATCCTTCAAAGCCTGGCTGCTGCGCATCGCCACCAACGCCTGTTACGATCAGCTCCGGGTCCACAAGCGGCGGCCCACCAGCTCCCTGGAAGCGATCTACACCGATAGCGATCCCTCCTCCCACTTCGTCAACGGTCGCGAAACCCCCGAGGAGCACGCCCTGCGTTCGGAACTGGGCAAGGTCATCCAGCAAGGTATCACCACCCTCCCTCCGGGTCAGAGGGCCACACTGGTGCTGTCGGACGTGCAGGGGATGAGCTATGCTGAGATCGCCGAGGTTACGGGTGCATCCATCGGGACGGTAAAATCGCGCCTGAGCCGCGCGCGGGCCAGGCTTCGCGACCATCTCCTGGAGCAGGGGGAACTTTTGCCCGCTCGCTACCGTCTTAGTGATGACGAGGGCTAGGATGTCTTTCCCGCGCAACGAACCAGAGCATCAGTGGGTGGAGGAATCCCTCTCTGCATACATCGACGACCAGCTCACGGCGCGCGAGCGGGCCAGGGTGGAGAAACACCTGGAGGAATGCCAGGCCTGCGCTGACCAGCTCGCTACGTTGCGGCAGACTGTAGCTCTGGTCAGAGAGTTGCCGTTGCTCCGTGCACCGCGCTCCTTCGCCGTTCGTCCCGCAGCGTTGAGGGCCAGACCTTCCCCGGCGCCGCCTGCCTGGGGCTACGGATTGCTCAAAGGGGCCACGGCCCTGGCGGCGCTCCTTCTGATGCTGCTCATCGGTGGCGATCTGGCGCTGCAATTCGTCCGCGTCACCTCGCTGGGTTCCTGGGCACCGGCCGCACCAGCGCCCGAGGTGGCCTTCGCGCCCTCCCTCGAGCCCAGCGCCATTCCGGCCCCAGCGGAAGAGGCGCCACTCTTGGGCCTCACCAAGGGAACAGAGGCACCGCAGGTCCCGGGCCCTGAGAACGCCCAGGAGGCCGCTCCCGCCGCAGCAACAGCTACGGAAGCTGCTGAGGACCTTGCGGTGACGGAAGGAACAGCCAGCCCCGAGGGAAGAGAGGGGGGCCTCGCACCTGCCGGAACTCCCACCGCGGCACCAACCTCTGCCGCGCCGCCCGCCGCGGCAGCCGAGGGCGTGGGAGCAGGAGGCGCCGAGACCCCGTCGGCCACGCCCATCGCCCCAGTACCCACGGCGACCCTCGGGCAAGAAGAAGTGCAGCCCGCGCCCCCGTCTGCCACCCCGCCTGGCGAGGCGGAACAGGGAGCGGCTGTCCCAGGGCCGGCGGAGACCCCTCAGATGCTGGCCATGACCGAAGGTCAGCAGAGGGTCGAGGAGGGAGCTGCTCCCCACGAGGCCACGGCGGAAACCCCGCCCTGGTCACCACTACGCCTGGCGGAAGGGTTCGCCTTCGGCCTCCTCGTCGTCCTCGTGGCCGCCACGGCCATCACCGGCTGGCTCAGGCACAGAGCTGGACGGTAGGCGGATCTGGCGCGTCACGACCCCTGGGCCGAGTAGGAACCCCACGGCTGCGCGTCTGTCTGTCGTGCTCTCCTCACGGGCATCCACACTTCCCCAACATGGCGCGTCCGGGCGTGCTACCGCTTCGTCGTCCTCGACAGGCTGCGATATCGCCATAAGTTGCCCAGCGCCGCGGCTGCCCTCTCCGGCGCGGGGTAGTTGGGCACACCCGCTTCCTCCAGGGCGCAGATACCCTCTCGCCAGATCTCCCCAGGTGCGGACAGACAGCAGACGATAGGCTTTTTCCTCGCCCAGCGCTGGAGCACGGGCAACAGGCTCTGCACGGCACCGATGTTGGCTGACGCGTAGGCGATGCACAGCACGACGCCATGCACATGGGGGTCGCCCAGCGCCGCCTCGGCCACCTCGGCGATGGCCTCTGGACTGTACCAGGCGGGTCCCATGTCCACCGGGTTGCTCCTCAGGGCCAGCGGCGGAAGCGCGGCATTGATCCTCTCCTGAGTCTCCTGGGCGAAGGTGGCCAGCACCAGACCTTTCTGCTCACAGACGTCACAGGCTGCCATCGCTGGCCCCGCCTGCCCGGAGAGCACCGCCGTCCCCTTGCCCTCCGGAACGGGGCAGGCGTCCAGGGCTTTGGCCGTGTCCAGGAGCTCCTCCAGGCTGTGTACCGCCAGCAGGCCGGTCTGCCTGAAGGCCCCCTGGTATACCTCGTACTGCCCCGCCAGGGAGCCGGTGTGGAACTTGGAGGCCCGATCGCTGACCTTCGACCTGCCCACCTTGTAGACCACCACCGGCTTCTGACCCCTGATGCTCCGGGCCACGTCCATCAATCGGTGTGGATCGTCCACGCCCTCTACGTACATGGCGATCACCCTGGTGGTATCGTCTTCCACCAGGTACTCCAGCAGGTCGGAGAAACCTACGTTGCAGCGGTTGCCCACCCCGATGACTTTGCTGAAGCCCACGTTCTGCTCCATGGCCAGGAAAGCCAGCATGTGGGACATGCCGCCGCTCTGGCTGATCAGGCTGACCCCGCCCTTCTTGACGAGGGAGAACTCCGGGGTGAACGAGGTATTCAGGTCGGTCTGCAGATTGGCGATGCCGAAGGTGTTGGGACCGATGATGGGGATCCCTGCTTCGTCGGCCAGCCTGGCGATCTCCTCCTGGAGCTCTGCTCCCTGCTGATCCTCGATCTCCTTGAAGCCGGCGGTGATGAGCACGATGCCCTTCACTCCCTTGGCCGCACACTGCTCGATGACCGCGGGCACCGCGCCTGCCGGCAGGACCACCACCGCCAGATCCACGTCGTGGGGGACGTCGTGAAGAGACGGGTAGGCTTGGAGCCCGAACAGCTCACTTTCCTTGGGGTTGATGGGGAACAGACCACCCGCGAAACCGCCTTCGGTCAGGCTCTTCATCACGTGGTATCCCAGCTTGCCGGGGTTCCTGGACGCGCCGATCACGGCTACGCCGCGAGGATCGAACAGGCGGTGCAGGCTTTCGAGTTTCGCGCGCATAGAGCCTCCTTTGGTCACCAAATAAGCTAAAGGGCATCAACTGGTTGCTGCGCCTGCCCATTGTACGCGTACGCTGAGCGACAGTCAAAGCTCCCTGGCAGGTTGGAGCCAAGACGTACTCCCTCCAGGCAACGGATACCGTTCCCGTCTCGCTCAGAGGCACGTGAGCGTGTGCGCCTTGGCGCTGCAGCGCCCCAACTGATCCACCCACAGGCATGGTCTGCGGTGGCCACTCCCGCACAACCGGCACACAGCTTGGGCTGCCTTCACAGGGTGCCGGCCTTTGTTGCCCAGGACGTGATCGTGTACTAATATAGGAAGGTTCGCCCCACAGAGGAATCCGCATTATGAGAACCTACCTGGACTGCTATCCCTGCTTCTTGCGCCAGGCGCTGGAGGCGGCCCGCTACAGTGGAGCCGATGACGATCAGCAGCGGTCCATCCTACATCGGGTGCTGGACACCCTGAGGTCCCTGGACCCGGAGAGGACGCCGCCTGAGATCGGCGATGCCATACACCGCATCGTGCGTCTAGAGACGGGAGGGGGCGACCCGTACGCTGGAGCCAAGGAGGAAGCCACACGGCAAGCGCTGGCTCTCTACCCCCGGCTCAAGACCCTCATTGCAGAGGCGCCTGATCCCGTAGCAGTGGCCGTACGGCTGGCCATCGCGGGTAACATCATCGACCTGGCACCCGGCAGCTCATACGATCTTTGGGAGACCGTTGAGCGCGTATTGGATCAGCCCTTCGCCGTCGACGACAGTCGCCCTTTCACACGAGCACTGGCCTCCACAGACGCACTCCTCTACCTGGCCGACAACGCTGGGGAAACTGTCTTCGACCGCGCGTTGATCGAGAACCTCGAAGTGCCAGTTACCTACGCAGCGAAGGGTGGGCCAGTCCTCAACGATGCGACTGTGGATGACGCGATCGCCGCGGGTTTGGACCAGGTCGCTGAGGTGGTGAGCACCGGCTCCGATGCGCCAGGCACGGTCTTGCGGACGTGCTCACCCGGGTTCCGCCGCTGCTACGAAGATGCGCAGATGATCGTGGCCAAGGGACGGGCCAACTACGAGACACTGAGCAGCGAAGGAGATCGTCTCTTCTTCCTGCTTCAAACCAAGTGTCCTGTGATTGCTGACGACGTGGGCGTGTCCGTAGGTAGCATAGTGATCAAACGGGGATCACGATCGGAGGATGGAGGAAAGTAGATGCCAGACTACATACAGGTACTCGTCAGCATCGACGGCGAGGATAAGGCGCGCGACCTGCAACGGCTGATCCTCCAGCACCGCGCGGCCGCCTGCGTTCAGGTGCTGGGCCCCATCTCCAGCGCCTACTGGTGGGAAGGCCGGATAGAGGAGGCCCAGGAATGGCTCTGCCTGGCCAAGACCTCCCGCAGCGAGTACGAGCGCCTGGAGTCCCTGGTCCGGCAAAACCACCCCTACGAAACCCCCGAGATTCTCGCCGTTCCCATCCTGGCTGGGAACAAGGAATACCTGGAATGGATAGAGTCCGAGACCGGACCCTGAAATCCATCCCTCACTGTGCAAATACCTGAGCGCACCTGTGCCACAGTCCGGGCACAAGCGACACGCGCTTTTGACATATGAGTCGTTTTTCAGTATACTGAGATATTGAAGCAGGTCGGTCCATGGCAGCCGGCGAGCGCGTTGTCTACGAGCAATTCACTACCCCGCCCGCTGACCGCTGGAAGCGGTACGTAGTGGGCAGCGGCGCGCTCCAGGCGACCGGGCGCACCCTGCTTTTCATTAACAACCAAACATCGGCTCATCGGTACACCAACGCGCAGATAGACGACTACCAGGGTCTGCCCCGGGGTCGTTTTCCATGGCATGCGCCACTGACATTAACCGTGCGGGCCCGCTTCTCGCACCACGCGGGCGAGCTCTCGGGAACCGCTGGGTTCGGCCTGTGGAACGACCCCTTTATGATGACCGGCAGGCGTGTCCCTACCCTGCCCAGGGTGGTCTGGTTCTTCTACGCGTCGCCTCCTTCGAACATGAAGCTGGACCTCCTGACGCCGGGCCACGGGTGGAAGGCCGCGACGATGGATGCCAAACGTTGGGCGTTCTTCGCCCTGGCACCGACGGCACCCCTGGCGGTACCCCTGATGAACCTGCGGCGGTTATATCGCCGGCTCTGGCCCATAGCCCAGAGGGCTATGCGGATCAGTGAGGCGCCGTTGGAGATGGCGATGACGGAGTGGCATACCTACACCATCGCCTGGGAGGAGCAGCAGACGCGCTTCAGCGTAGACGACGAGCTGGTGCTGGAGGCCCGGTCATCACCACGGGGTCCGCTGGGCTTCGTGATGTGGCTGGACAACCAGTATGCGGTGGTGACGCCCTGGGGACGGTTGGGATACGGGCTGCTGGAATCATCCCAGTGCCAGTGGATGGAGGTGGACCTACTCTCCATCGAGACAGGTCGAGCCGAGAATGAAACCGAGCAGCCTGGAGTGTCGGGCCCGTGCCGATCAGACGTGACAGGCTGTGGCGCCGATGTTGCTGCGCGTACACCTAACACACCGAGGCACGAAAGGAGTCAACATGCCTGAAGGAATCAAATGGTTCAAGGACTTGTCCAAGAGCGACGTGGGAATCGCTGGAGGAAAGGGAGCCAACCTGGGCGAGATGACCCAGGCCGGGCTGCCCGTGCCCCCCGGCTTCACCATAACCACTCACGCCTACCGTCGCTTCGCGGAAGCAACCGGGATCCTGGACCAGATCAAGGGATTGATAGGAAACCTGGACGTGGACGACAACGCGGCCTTGCTCCAGGCTGCCGAGGACGCGAAAGCGATAGTCGTTGGCGCGAAGACGCCGAAGGACGTGGCCGATTTGATCGCTGGCGCCTACAAAGAGCTCTGCGATTTGGAAGGCGCAGAGGTCTACGTCGCCGTCCGCTCGTCAGCCACAGCGGAGGACACCGCGGAGGCCTCGTTTGCTGGCATGAACGAGACCTTCCTCAACATCCGCGGCAGAAAGGCCGTCCTCGATTCGGTCAAGAAATGCTGGGCCTCCCTCTACGGGGCTCGGGTTATCTTCTACCGGGTCAAGCGCGGCTTCGATAGCTGGGGCATGGAGATGGGCGTCGTCGTGCAGAAGATGGCCGACGCCGACAAGGCGGGCGTGGCTTTCACTCAGAACCCGTCCACCGGCGCTCCCAACGAGCTGATCATCGAGGCGGCCTTCGGCCTGGCCGACCCCGTCGTGGCGGGACAGGTCTCGCCCGACTACTATCTCGTCCAAAAGGATACCCTCCATATCCTAGACTTGCAGGTCAAGCTCAAGAAGTTCAAACGCGTCCGTCGCGATGGCCGCACAGTGGACATCGATCTGTCCGACGAGGAAGGCAAGCGCCAGGTCCTCACCGAGAGCGAGATCAAGGCCGTAGCCAAGGTGTGCCGTGACATCGAGCATCACTATGGCTGGGGCCAGGACATCGAATGGGCCATCGAGAACGACAACATCTACGTCATCCAATCGAGACCGATCACCACCCTCGACGTCGGCAAGAGAGCAGAGGAGGTAACCACGGAGGATGCCGAGGCGCTCTTGCGAGGTCTGGGCGCCGCCCCGGGTCGCGCCAGTGGTGAAGTCAAGATCCTCAAGAGCGTAGAGGACGGGGTCCGCCTCAAGGAAGGGGACGTCCTGGTCACGGTGATGACCGCACCAGACTGGGTGCCGTTGATGCGCAAGGCCTCCGCCATCGTCACGGACCAGGGCGGGATGACCTGCCACGCGGCCATCGTCAGCCGCGAATTGGGCATCCCCGCAGTGGTGGGCACCGATACCGCGACCACCAGTCTGGAGGACGGCGCCCTGGTCACGGTGGACGGAAGCACAGGTGACATCTTCGCAGGGAGACTGGCGGCGAAGAAGGAAGCGAAGGCCGAGGTCGTCGTGGGACGTGGCCTGCCCGTCACCGCCACCAAGGTGCTGGTCAACCTGGGCGAGCCCAGCATGGCCGAGCGCGTCGCCCAGATGCCCGTAGACGGCATCGGGCTCTTGAGGGCCGAGTTCATGATCCTCGAGGCCTGCGAGGGGACTCACCCCCGCCGCTTCGTAGAAGAGCACGGCAGCGAGATGTTCGTAGAGCGGATGTATAAGAGCCTGCTCATCTTCGCCCGAGCCTTCAACCCCCGGCCGATCACCTATCGCACCATGGACTTCCGCTCCAACGAGTTCCGTGACCTCCAGGGCGGCAGCGCATACGAGCCCACCGAGGCCAACCCGATGATCGGGTACCGAGGCTCCTTCCGCTATGTAACCGAGCCTGACCTCTTCCAACTGGAGCTCCAGGCGGTGAAGCGCGTGCGCGACGGCGGCCTCAGGAACCTCCACGTCATGCTGCCCTTCGTGCGCACCATCAGCGAGGTCAGGCAACTGGTGAAGTACATCGACGAAGTCGGCCTCTTCGACGACCCGTTCTTCGACCTGTGGGTCATGGCTGAGGTGCCCTCCGTCGTCTACTACATGGACCAGTACCAAAAGCTGGGCGTGAGGGGCATCTCCATCGGGTCCAACGACCTGACCCAGTTGGTGCTGGCCATCGACCGCGACAGCGAAGTACTCGCGCCGCTGTTCAACGAGATGGACGAGGCGGTTCTGGACCACATCCGCCAGCTCCTGGAGAAGGCGCGCCAACTGGGCATGAAGAGCTCCATTTGCGGCCAGGCCCCCAGCGTCTTCCCCGAGTACGCCAGCAAGCTGGTGCAGTGGGGCATCGACTCCATCTCCGTCAACTGGGATGTGATCGAGCAAACCGTTCGCAACGTGGCGTCCGCCGAGCAGAAGCTGCTGCTGGAGGCAGCGCGGAACAAACGATAGCCATCAGCGTCCCTGCGCGAGAGTGCCCATCGTAACATCAGGGGGAATCCGACCAGCCACGTTGGATTCCCCCTATGGATGATCTCGTGGGCGCGAGCCACGCTGCTCGT
Source organism: Anaerolineae bacterium (assembly GCA_034411995.1). GTDB lineage: Bacteria > Chloroflexota > Anaerolineae > UBA7937 > B3-Chlor > JAUVXJ01. The sequence continues at coordinate 818,983 of DAOUME010000026.1, forward strand.
GGCAGGGATGCCGCGACCAGGCGCTGAGGCCCCGCGGCTGATCCCACCTTTCCTCGTCTGAGAACCACTCGAAGTTCGAGGTCTGTCGATGAAGCCAACAGTCCTTCTGGCCACCATGACGATGGCCTTGATTCTGAGCATAGGGGCGACGGTGCCCCCCAGCGGGGAGACGCTCCCGCCGTCGGGCATCATCGTGACCAGTGTTGCCGATTCCGGGCCTGGCACGCTGCGTGAGGCCCTCAGTCAGGCCCCTTCTGGCGCTCTCATTACCTTCGACCCCACCGTCTTCCCTCCTGACAACCCGACCACGATCTACCTCCTCTCCCCGCTGACGGAGCTTGCGCAGGGCCAGATCACCATCGACGCCAGCGATGCCGGGGTGATCCTGGACGGTGACCAGTTGCCGCGTGAAGAAGGCGGCAATGGACTCACCATCACCTCCAGCGGGAACGTCGTTCGAGGCTTGCAGATCGAGCGTTTCCCTGAGAACGGAATCAGCGTTCGGAGCGGCGCCCAACACAACACCATCGGCGGGGACAGGGCCCAGGGCGAGGGACCAACGGGTCAGGGAAACGTGGTCAGCGGCAACGGCATCGAGGGAATCCGGATCGAGGGAGTGGGGACAGATCACAACCTGGTGATCGGTAACCACATCGGCACCGATGCGTCCGGGACATCTGCCCTGGGCAGCGGATTCCATGGGGTGTCCGTCATGCGGGGCGCACAGTACAACCAGATCGGTGGCGCCACCGCAGCGGAGCGCAACGTCATCAGCGGCAACAGTTGGGACGGCGTTTACGTAACCGGGGATGGCACGATGCACAACGTCATCAGCGGCAACTACCTTGGGACGGATGCCTCTGGGACGACCTCAATCCCCAACGGGAATTTCGGGGTGAACCTCGCGCCTGGGGCACAACGCAACCTGGTGGGCGGCGGCACCGCCGCCGAAGGCAACGTCATCAGCGGTAACGGTGCCGGAGGAGTGAACGTCGCCGGCAGCGGGGTGAGGGACAATGTCGTTCGTGGCAACTTCATCGGAGTAGACGTTTCCGGCAACCACTCACTCCCGAACTATCACGGCGTGGCTATCGCTGAGGGCGCCAGCTACAACACCATCCAGGGCAACGTCATCAGTGGCAACCACAACGGTGTGAACATAGCGGGGAGCGACACGACGAGCAATATCGTCATCGGCAACCACATCGGGACCAATGCCGCCGGGGACGCTGCCATCGGCAACCGTGTAGATGGCGTCTGGATTGGCGAGGGTGCGCAGCACAATGTCGTCGGCGGCAGGAAGCCAGAGGAACGCAACGTCATCAGCGGTAACGAGAACAATGGCGTGGTCATGGACGCCAGCGCCTACAACACCGTCAGTGGCAACTTCATCGGCACAGACGCCAGTGGCACTGCACCGCTGGGTAACCTCAATATCGGAGTTGTGCTCGCCTGGGGCGCTCGACACAACCTCGTGGGCGGTGCGACGCCGGAGGAGCGCAACCTTATCAGCGCCAGCGGCAACGTGGGTGTGAGCATCGCCAATACCGACACCATGAGCAACACCGTCAGTGGCAACTACATCGGCACCGACGTCACCGGTACCAGGGCGCTGGGCAACATCGCGGCTGGCATTTGGATTAGCGAGTCTGCCCAGTACAACACCGTTGGCGGGGTCAGGCCGGAAGAGGCGAATCTGATCAGTGGGAACCAGGGCAGCGGCGTGGTCATCACCGACTCCCGCACGATGTGGAACGTGGTCACCGGCAACCACATCGGCACTGACTCCACGGGCGCGGCAGCCCTGGGCAACACGGAAGACGGCATCTCTATCCGCGCGGGCGCTGGCCAGAACACGATTGGGCCTGCCAACATCATCGCGCATAACGGGTCTGACGGCGTTGCCGTGCGCGGTCTGGAGACCGTGGGCAACGTCATCAGCGCCAACTCCATCTACGGCAACGAAGGAGCCGGCATCCGATGCCTGAACGGCGGCAACGCCGAGCTATCTCCGCCGCTGCTAACCTACGTGGGTACGCGCATCATCCGCGGCACCGCCCCACCTGACTCCTCCATAGAGATCTTCTCCGATGAGGACGACGAAGCGCGGGTCTTCGAGGGCACCACCAGCGCCGATGGCGAAGGCAACTTCACCTACCGCATCCCCCAAGGCCGAATCACTGGTCCCCACGTCACCGCCAGTGGCACGGACGCAGCAGGCAACACCTCAGCTTTGTCTGCTGTGGCGTCACCGCCCACACCGGTGACCATGAGAGAGTTGCCAGGCCTCGTTGGTCCCGAGCAAGTATCCCTCGACCCCAAGATAGTGGGTACGAACCTCGGGCTGGCGCTGTTCTGCGTGCTGTTCTTCGGCCTGACTTCCCACATCTTCAACACCATCCTTAAAGAGTACCGCGATGACCTCTTGGCCTCCGGACGAAGGCTGGTACCGCGGGCCATCCCGGGCTATGTGAGCAAGATTGGCCACTCTGTGGGGGTGACGAAGCGGTATGGCCGCGGTGGACTCGTGCTGACCTGGTTGGCCGTACTCGTCCTGACCTCGATCATCGAATCATTCCTGGACCCGGGCGTCGCGGTCCTGGGCATGGAGAGGATCGGACTGCTAGTCACCCTCGTCGTGGCCGCGGCGATGGTGAGCGGGCTGGAGTTGGGCTCGGATCTGTATGCCCACCGTCGCTGGGCTCCCAGAATGGAGACGGAGAGCAAGGTCCAGTGGCTGGGCATCGTCGTGGCCCTGGGCTGCGTAGCCCTGTCGCGGGGGCTGGACTTCAGACCAGGCTATCTGTACGGAATCGTGGGCGCCATCTACGTGCTGCCCGAACTCGCCCGTGTTTCCGAACAAGGGAAAAGAGTTGGTCTCGTGCTGTTGAGCGTCTTGGGCGGCGGACTGATCCTCTGGGCAGCCAGCGCGCTCCTCGCGCCTGCTCTCGCTGAGCTGGAACCCATCTTCCTCACCGCCTTCCTCATCGCTCTAGAGGGAGTGTTCTTCGCCCTGATTCCCGTGGCCTTCACCGATGGCGGCCACCTCTGGGCCTGGAGGAAGAGCTTGTGGTTCACCTTCTTCTTCGTCGTGCTCTTCTGTTTCTACCACTTTCTCCTCAACCCCCAGGCCTCCAACGTGCAGGCCCTTCAGCAGAACGGTGTGCGAACGCTCCTCGTCTTGATCGCCGTCTTCGGGGGAGCTACTCTCCTCCTCTGGATACTCTTCCCGTTTCGCCTGCGCCGGGCCAAAGCCGCCAGGTAGCCATCCTGCAAGCCTGGAGGACGCCAGCAACGTGGTTGCAGGTGGTTAGGACCGCAGGGGCCACCGCCAGACCCAGGGGAGCCTCGGTGCTCGTCTGAGCCCCCGACGGCGGACGGTATAAGAATGGGGGCCCTCATGCGGCCCCCTGTTTCCAGTCCCGATCCCGGCTACCGCGCCGATCACTCCACCTTGAAGAACCGCTCCGCGGGGGTCCCGCAGATGGGACAAGGCTTGGTGGGCGCACCCTCCACGGTGTTCCCGCAGACCGGGCACACGTAGTAGTCTACCGCTTCCACTGGCTGCCCGAGGGTGTCCAGGGCCTTCTGGTACAGCCCGGCGTGGATCTCCTCCACCTGGTTCGCGTGGTCGAAGCTCCGCTCCGCCTTTTTGAGGCCCTCCTTCTTCGCCTCGGAGATCATGCCGGGGTACATGTTCGTGAACTCGTGGGTCTCCCCGCCGATAGCTTCGCGCAGATTCTGCTCTGTCGAGCCCACACCCTCCATCGCCCTCAGGTGCGCGTGGGCATGGACGGTCTCTGCCGAGGCCGCGGCCCGGAAGAGCTTGGCCACCTGTGGGAAGCCATCATCGTCCGCCTGTTTGGCGAAGGCCAGGTACTTACGATTGGCCTGCGACTCTCCGGCGAAGGCCTCTTTGAGATTCTCCAGTGTCTTCGAACCCTTCAATTCAGCCATTGTGACCCCCTTCTACCTCCTCTTCGTTCAAACACCATCAAAGCTGGGCGCTTTGTCCCCTGTCTCTAGTATACCAGAGCCAGGAGGCTGTGCCAACAGCGGTATCGGGAGCCAGGCCTGTCCAAGGGGAACACGCAAGAGGTGCCGCACCAAGACCATCGTCTCAGGACCCCTCGATTCGCCTTGCCTTTCACGCCATCGCGCGTACAATCAGGACGAAACTGCCGACTGAGGGAACGGGAATGAGTGGAGCCGCCGCCAACCATGGTCACTTGATCAGCAGAGAGGACAGCGTCCTCGTCGTCATCGACGTCCAGGAAAGGCTGATGCCGGTCATCTCCAGCCAGGATCGCGTGATCGACAACGTGGTACGGCTCCTCAAGTTCTCTCAGATCGTAGGGCTGCCGGTCATCCTCACCGAACAGGAGAAGCTGGGAGACACCCTGCCCCGGATCCTGGAGGCCAGGCCGGATCTGCGACCCCTCCGCAAGCTGGACTTCGACTGCTTCGGTTGTCGAGAGTTTGTGGAGACCACGCGCGGTCTGGGCAGGAACACTCTGATCGTCGCCGGTGTGGAGACCCACATCTGTGTGGCGCAGACCGCCCTTCATGCCGTGCCTGACTTCACGGTCCACGTGGCCAGCGACGCCACCTCTTCACGCACGGAGGAGAACTGGCAGGTGGCCCTGCAGAGGATGCGCCAGGCCGGAGTGGTGGTCACCTCCACAGAGATGGTCATCTACGAGCTGCTCCAGCGCGCGGGGACCGACGAGTTCCGGGCTACGCTGCCTCTGGTGAAGTGACCCTCCAGCCAGTCCGCAAGGAGGCAAACAAGATGAGAATCCTGCTCATCATCATTGCCGCCATTTTCGGCCTCCTGTTCCTGCTCCTCCGCCTGGCCTGGGTGGGACTGCACGTCAGGCCCAAGGCCATCTCTCCCTATCCGGACCAAACCCCAGCCCTCGAGAGGGTTGACCTCCCGCGCCGCCTGCCTTCTTCGGTACCCCGGTTCTACAAGACCATTATCGGGGATCGGGTACCGCTGATCGAACCGGCTATGCCCGGTCAAGGTCAACGAATGGTGCCTCCACGGCCACTCCCGACCGGAGCTGCCCTTCGTGGGCCGATCTACGAAGCTGTAGCCTGCACTGCTCTTCAGGCGTGGAGATGACAGCGCTGGAGGTTACCGAAAAAGGAGAGGAAGAGTGCCGCTCTGGGGAGGGATAGAAGCAGGTGGAACGAAGACCGTGTGCGTCATCGGCACCGGGCCTGAGGACCTGCGGGCAGAAGAGCGCTTCCCCACCACGACGCCGGCCGAGACCATTCAGCGGATCACTCGATTCTTTCGAGAGCAGGCGGGGGAGGAGCCTCCGGAGGCGGTGGGCATCGGCTCCTTTGGTCCACTGGATCTGGATCCCCGATCGGCCCGCTTCGGCTACATCACCAGCACGCCCAAGCCAGGTTGGGCCTACACCGACCTGGCGGGAAGCCTCCGCCAGGGCCTGGGCCTGCCGGTAGGCCTCGATACAGACGTCAACGCGGCAGCGCTGGGCGAGCACCGTTGGGGTGCCGCCCGGGGATTGGACGATTTCGTCTACCTGACCATCGGCACTGGCATCGGCGGTGGAGCCATGGTCAACGGCAGGCTGGTCCATGGCCTGGGCCACCCGGAGATAGGTCACATCCGCGTGCCCCACGATCGGGATCTCGATCCCTTCGACGGGTGCTGTCCCTACCACGGCGACTGTCTGGAGGGCTTGGCCTCGGGGCCAGCCCTGGAGGCCCGCTGGGGACAACCTGGCGCCACGCTGGGCGAGGATCACCCCGCATGGCCCCTCGAAGCGGAGTACCTGGCCCTCGGTTTGGTCAACCTGATCTGTATCCTCTTGCCCCAGCGGATCATCATGGGGGGCGGCATCATGCAACAACTACAGCTCTTTCCCCTCCTGCGGCGGAGGGCGCAGGAGCTGCTCCACGGGTACCTCCAGGCGCCTAGAATCCTGGAGGAGATCGATGAGTACATCGTACCACCTGCGTTGGGAGACCGGGCTGGCGTGCTGGGGGCCATTGTGCTGGCTCAACGAGCAGTGCATGGGGCCATCGGCCAGATTGAGAGGGAGAACAGCGCCTCTGCCTGAGGCACAGGCGCTCGCACCATGACGAGTGCTCTGGAGATGGCAATCTCACACAGCCTGGACAACGGACCCACGACCACGGCCTTCCGTACGGTGATCGATCCGGAATGAGGAGGAAAGCATGAGCTATCTACCTTCTGCCGGGCGCTACGACACCATGCGCTACAACCGCTGCGGTCGAAGCGGCTTGCTACTGCCAGCCGCTTCCCTCGGGCTGTGGCACAACTTCGGTGGGGTGGATGCCTTCGAGAACGCCAGGGCCATGGTTCATCGCGCCTTCGACCTGGGCGTCACCCATTTCGATCTGGCCAACAATTACGGGCCTCCTCCCGGTTCGGCGGAGGAGACCTTTGGTCGGATCCTGCGCCAGGATCTGGCCCGGCACAGGGATGAACTGATCATCTCCACCAAAGCGGGCTGGGACATGTGGCCCGGCCCCTATGGGGACCGGGGCTCGCGCAAGTACCTGATAGCCAGCCTGGACCAGAGCTTGAGGCGTTTGGGTCTGGAGTACGTGGACATCTTCTACCATCACCGCCCCGATCCCGAAACGCCGCTGGAGGAGAGTATGGCCGCCCTGGACCAAGTCGTCCGTCAGGGCAAGGCGTTGCACGTGGGCATCTCTTCCTACGATGCAGAGCAGACACGCCGGGCGGCAAAGATCCTGCGAGAACTAGGGACGCCGTGCCTCATCCACCAGCCCTCCTACAACATGTTCGACCGCTGGATCGAGGAGGGGCTTCTGGCCGTACTGGAGGAAGAAGGCATCGGCTGTATCGTTTTCTCCCCGCTGGCTCAGGGGCTCCTCACCGACAGGTATCTGTCCGGCATCCCCGACGGCTCCCGGGCGTCCAAGCCCCACGGGTTTCTCAGGCCCGCCGACATCACCCAAGAGCGGCTGAGCAGGGTGCGCAAGCTCAACGAGCTCGCTCAGGGGCGCGGGCAGACCCTGGCCCAGATGGCCCTGGCCTGGGCGCTGCGCCACCAGGCCATGACCTCCGTGCTCGTCGGCGCCAGCCGGGTGGAGCAGATCGAGGGCAACGTCGGCGCCCTGAGTAACCTACGATTCTCCGAACAGGAACTGGCGGACATCGACAAGATCCTGGCAGCCTGAGGATCCGCCCTGGGGCCGCGCTGCTCACGCCGGGTCGAAAAAGCACCCAGGACCACAGATCCCGGAGCAGGTCCAGAAAGGCTTGATCTGTGTATTTTTCCACAAGATGCTGCGGGTAGCTGAGTCGAGGATGTAGAAAATGCCTCACCACCGCGTCAACTATGACGAGATCGCCCCCACCTACGACCAGCGGTACGGAGCACAGGAGTACGCGGGCGTTGCTGCCACTCTCCTCTCGCTGTCAGGGGACGGCGCCGCCGAGCGCATTCTGGATGTGGGGTGCGGCACCGGCCACTGGGTCGCCCAACTGCGTCCTGGTTCGGAACACGTCTACGGGCTCGATCTCTCCGAGGGCATGTTGGACCAGGCCGAGCGGGGCCTGCACGATTCTCTGGTATGTGGAGAAGCCGCCCGCTTGCCTTTCCACGACTCCGTCTTCGATCTCATCTTCTGTGTCAACGCCTTCCACCACTTTGGGGATAAGCGGGGTTTCATCGCCCAGGCAGCACACGTCCTCCGCTCGGGCGGCGGGTTGGCTATCATCGGCATGGATCCCCACACCGGCAAGGACGACTGGTATCTCTATCACTACTTCGAGGGGACCCGCGAGGCCGACCTGGCTCGCTACCCGGCGGCCGAGGCGACCAGGGGCTGGATGGTGGAAGCAGGTTTCGTGGAGGTCACCTCCAGGACGGCGGAGCACATACACCAGTCGCTGGCCGGTGCGGAAGTCCTCCAATCACCGTTCATGAAAAAGGGGGGCACCTCGCAACTGGCGCTGTTGACAGAGGAAGCGTATCAGGCTGGGCTGGAGCGCATCAGGGCGGATCTTCTCCGGGCGGAGAAAGCGGGAGAGACCCTGGAGTTCGTGGTGGACGTTTCCCTGGCCCTGGTGATCGGTCGCGCTCCATAGAGCGAACCGACGTCACGGCGCCACTCGGCCTGATCTGGCCGGCCATTGGTTGCCAAGTGGCGAGGATCGCAGGAGAATATCCTCAGCGGTCATGGTAGCGCGAGAGTGCTAAGGAGGTGGCGATGTCGAAGATGTCGAACTGGCTCAAGGCAGGGCTCATAGGTGCGGCGGTGGTCGTGGTCTTGCAGATTCTGGGCATCGTCCCCTGTGTGGGGTGTTTCACCTGGATCCTGGTCTTCGTCGCTTATGGCTGTGTCGGTGCTCTGGCAGCCTACTGGATTTCACCGAGAAGGCTACCGGGACCGGCCGCCGGGCAAGGCGCCCTGGCTGGCGCCATAGCCGGAGCCATCGGCGGAGGCGTGGGTCTGCTCTTCGCCCTGGGGATCACCACCGTCTTCGTCCCCTTGGGGATCCTCGGTGAGGCCGTGGAAGGTACAGGGGTCGATCCTTCTGCCGTCTGGGAAACGCTGGCCAGTGTGGCAGGGACCATCACTTGCGGTACAGGGTGCTACGCCGTCGGAGTCGGCATCGCCGCGGGGTTGGGCGCCCTGGGCGGGCTCATCTTCGCCGCCTTGCAGCCCGAGTAGCAGAGCGCGCTCCGCCAGTCGGCCTGCCCCGCAACAGCGACGCTCACTGTCCGCGGAAGTCGAAGAGCAGACCCCGTAGCTGCCGGCTATCGGCGCTCCACGGGCAGGATCAGGCAGTTAGGTCCGCCGCTACCTTTGACGAACTCGGACAAGTCGACCTCCTGAACCACCACCCCTTGGGTCTCGAGCTGAGCGGCGACTTCCGCATTGGAATGTCCAACGATCACCTCGTCAGGTCCCAGGCAGATGACGTTCGCGGTGGCAGCTCCGTCACAGAAAATCTCGATGGTCTCGAACCCGCTCAGGCTATCCTCAGATACCAGACCACGGCAGTAGACCGCTCGCTTTGGCCCCAGGAGCATCAACGCCTTGTCCAGATGGAGCAAGGAACGAGGCAGTGGTATTACGCGCACCTCGTACTCCATGCCCCTCAGCAGCGCGGCGAGCTGCTCCGCGCCCTCCCGGTTCGTCCTCACGGAACGTCCCACGAAAGCGACTGCACCGGCCAGGATCACGTCGCCTCCCTCGACCGTCCCCGGCACCTCTATCGCGCCCACACACGGCTCACCCAGGGAGTCAAGGACGTGAGCCATCCACCCTTCCTCCCCCTGTCTGGTCTCCAGCCCCAGCCTGAGTTTGACGTAGCCGCGAGGGGTGCAGAGGGCGGTGTCGCGAGTGAAGACCGAGTTGGGATGGCCTGGAAGCTCCGGGACGTCGATCACTTGGGCGCCGAAGTCCGCCAGGCAGCGCTTCAACGCGTCGTGCTGTTCCCTGGCCCGCTCGCGATCGGCGCGTTCGACGATGTTGTGCTTCTCCGGATCGCTGACCTGGCAGTACTCGTCGCCGGGCGTGCACACCACGACGCGCGACAGCCTATCGCCTTCATTCCTGAGTATCAAGGTTTCCTTCTCATACGGCATAGCTCAGAGGCGGAGCCTGCTCACCAGATCGTATCCTCCCTCCTCTGAGAGTTCAATCCGCAGTACAGCCGACCCGCGTGGGCGTAGGGCGCTGGTACCAGTCCCTGTCTTACTCCGCCCTTGAGCGCGACAGAGTCCTCGCCGCAGCGGAGGTGGACCGCTCGTGCGGCCAGCGTTCCTCACCACCGCTGGCCTCCCCAACACACTCAGGGAACCCGCTAACCGGATCATCGGCCGAGGCGCGGCAGTCGGTCTGGGTGGCAAGAAGCGATGGGAGTGACTGAAGGCAGATTGTTGAGCTGGCTTCCGATTACGGACCATCCTGGTCGTCAGACGGGGATTGGATCACTTTCTCACGAACGCAACCGATGGCAGAGCTGCTTATCGACGTACGCGTTTCCCGCAACAAGCTCCTCTACACGGCGCCGCGCCGAGAGCAGACTCTCTGTTAGTAGCCGCGGCCTCATTACTACCCGCCTCCGCACCGATCACTCCCATGGGCGATCGCCATGTCGCAGCGACCCGTGGCCGCAAGTCAGACGGAAGCGAGACACGCGGACGCCGCCCGTGCCAAATATCCTTGGGTGCGATTCGGGACCTCTCCCACTCTAGCACGCCACACGCCGCCTGCGGTCGGCTGCACTCCCGGCACCTGGCAGGGTCCATCGGGTGGAGGAACTCTTGTGTTCGCGTCACTATCAGATCGTGCCGTCTCGGCAAATTTCAGTCCCCTATCTTGACAAGAAGGCAGAAATCACATATACTACTGTCAAGGACGGCAAGGACGTAGAATAGGACGGCCAGATGAAAGCCAGATTGGATGATCTCGACCGTAGAATAATCGAATGCTTGCGGGAGAACAGTAGAATGCCGTGCACGGAGATCGCCGAGCGCATAGGCGATGTGCCCCCAAGGACTGTCAGGAGCAGACTGAAAAGGCTTCTGGATAGGGGCATTATCGACATACGCACTGGTGTTGTTCCGTGGGCGATCGGCTTCCCCATCATGGCTGATATCATGATCAGCGTGGAAGCCGGCAAGCTGCCCGAGGTCGTAGAGAGGCTGCGTGAACTGGACGAGGTGTACTACCTTGCGCTGTCCACGGGTGATTGCGACATTTCCACATCGACCGCTGCTACCGACCTGGACGCACTACAGAGTTTCGTCGTCGAGACTCTGCACACCATCCCAGGAATCTCCAGAACTCGCGTGAATGTCCTGACGAGGATACTCAAGCAGAGCTACGACTGGTCGCTTCCCAAGGAGTTGCCGTGACAGATGGGACGGGACGTCGGCCGCGGAAAGACTATGGGAAGGATCCATGCCGTCAGGACAGGACACTCCAAGTTATCCCGGGCCTCTAACAAGACAGGGTAAGGAGGCCCTCACGAGGATCTTCACACAAAGCTGCGATTGCCAGTTCCTGGGTGACCTGTCCCTTGCAGATCTGTGACAATCGGAAGCTGATTGCCGTCATACCGCACGGTGCCAGTACCAGGCAGGCATTCGTAGAGATGGGGTACGCGCTCGGGCGTGCGCCTGTCGTCCTCACGAAATGGCCTTGGGAGGCTTATGATGGAAACTGTTAGCCTTTTGGGTATCTGCGGCAGCCCTCGCAAGAAAGGGAACAGCTACTATCTGCTCGAGCGAGCGCTCGCTGCGGCCACTGAAGTCAATCCCAAACAAGTGCAGAGTGAACTCTATTCGATTGCGAGGAAGAAGATCGCCCCTTGCATCGCCTGCGACCGTTGCGAAAAGGCGGGAGACTGCACCCAAGAGGACGATTTTCAGGAGCTGCGGGACAAGTGGGTGGCAGCAGACGCGATCATCTACTCCGTCCCGGTCTATCACATGGGGATTCCAGCCCAACTGAAGTGCTTCCTCGACAGACTGGGCAACTCCCTCTACTCTCGCTACGGCAGCGGCATCGCCAAGAGCATGAAGGCTATGGGTGCTGTGGTTCAAGGAAGCCACCTATTCGCAGGCCAGGAGCAGGTCATGACGGCCCTTATCAACCACGCCGTGATCATGGGTTGCCTGCCTGTGGCCGGGGATTCCTGGCAGTCTTACATAGGAGCCGCCGGGTGGACCAGGAACGAGATGGACAGGGATGCTCTGCGCCGCTTCTATGACGACGAAGAGGACGATGCACGGATTGCGGTGGCCGCCGCCGAAAGTCTCGGTAGAAGGGTTGTGCAAGTAGCCCTGGTGCTGAAGACCGGAGGTAGTGCATGCCGTGAACTCCTGGCCGTGGATGAAGGGTATCAGGCTTTCCTCGGTCGCCTCGACTCCGGGGCCGTAACCAAGTGAGAGGAAGGATCATGGATAGATTGAGCATTGATGCGGAGAAGTGCACTGCCTGCATGGCCTGTGAGATCGCGTGTTCCTTTGCCCACGAGGGAGTGTTCACGCGACAGCTCTCGCGAATTCGAGTGGTACGTTTCATGAAACAAGGGCAGAACGTCCCTGTAGTCTGCGTCAACTGTGCCCAGCCGCACTGCGTGGCGGTCTGCCCCACCTCGGCAGCCTACATCGACCGCAGTGTGCCGGTTGTGCGGATCAACCAAGAGGCGTGTATAGGCTGCGGGGAGTGCATCAAAGCATGCCCATTCGGAGCAGCCGACTTAGACGAGGAGAAGCAGCTGGCGCTCATTTGCGATCTGTGCGATGGAGAGCCTGTGTGCGTCGAACACTGCATCTACGGAGCCTTGACCTACGAGCCTGTGCAAAAGCTCGCTCAGCGCAAGCGGAGGCTGACGGCCGAACTGCATACTCGGGGGGAGTCCGCCGCCTGAAAGGAGAGTCATGCCAAGGGGTATCGGAGACCAGCGGATACTCAACGTGGATCTGACCACCAACGCCGTCTGGGTACAGGAGGTGTCGAGGGAGGAACTGCCACGTTTTCTCGGGGGCAGGGGCATCAACGTCAAGCTGCTGTACGAGCGCGTGGCCCCCGGCATTGACCCGCTTGGGCCGGAGAACCTCTTGATCTTTGGAGCGGGCACATTGACCGGCACCACTGCGCCTTCCTCCGGACGCTCTACTGTCACCTGCAAGAGTCCTGCTACCGGCCTATACACCAAGGTGAGTGCCGGCGGGCACTTCGGTGCTGAACTGAAGTATGCAGGCTACGACCATGTTGCTCTACAAGGTGTCGCAGAACACCCAGTCTATCTGTGGGTAAAGGATGATGCCGTGGAGATACGCAATGCCAGCCACCTATGGGGGTTGGGCACACGTGAGGTTGATGAGCTTATCAAGCAGGAACTCGGCGACGACGAGATTCAAACGGCCCTGATAGGCCAGGCAGGAGAGAACAGGGTGCTCTTTGCCTGCATCATCTTCTCGCTCTTCAACTCAGCCAGCCGTGCAGGTGTGGGCGCGGTGATGGGTTCCAAGAATCTCAAGGCTATCGCCGCCCGAGGGACTGGAGCGCTGACGGTATCCGAAGGCAAGGAGTTCTTCGACCTTGCTGCTCGCATGCGCCACGAACTGGCCCAAGATTCCGGCACGCAAGTATCGCATCGTTGGGGCACGGCTGGCGCCATACCCGGGCTCATCGAACTGGGCATGTTGGCCTCTAACAACTTCTCGCGGGTCGGGATCGACGGCGCCGAGAAACTGAGTGGCCAGTATCTGGAGGATGAAGGGTATCTCACGGGAAGAGAGTCGTGTTTCGCTTGCTCCACGGCTTGCCACCGTTACGTGCACACGAAGGACCACCGCTACGGGGAGGTACGGGATTCGGGACCCGAGATGGAGACGGTGGAATCCTTGGGCTCGGAGTGCGGGATAGTGGACACGGAGGCCGTTCTGAAGGCCAACCAACTATGCAATGACTATGGCCTGGACACGATCTCCGCCGGACACGTCATCTCCTGGGCTATGGAGTGCCATGAGAGGGGGTTGCTCAGGGGACAGCACGCGGATGGCCTGGACTTGCGCTTCGGCAAGGCAGAGACCATGCTGGAACTCCTGCGGCGCGTGGCCTTTCGAGAGGGCTTGCTCGGCGATCTCCTCGCCAATGGTACCAAGCACGCTTCTGAAGAGGTGGGCGGTGACTCCTGGCAGTGGGCCATTCAGGCCAGGGGCTTGGAGCAATCCGCGGTTGACACACGAATGGCCAAAGGCTACGCCCTGGCCTTCGCTATCAACCCCAGGGGTCCTGACCATCTGATGACGGAGACCATCGCTGAGTTCGGCTTCACCGAGGAAGCTCGGGACCTCATAGCGAGGATCACCGGAGATGAGAAATACGCGGACGCGACTATCCTCGAGAAGCGGGCAGACATCGTGCGCTGGCATGAGGACTGCTATGCAGCGTGTGATGCGCTGGGATTCTGTGCCTTTACCTCGACGGATTCGTACGCGGTGAACCCGCAGAATATGTCCCAGTTGCTTGCGCATGCGCTGGGCATTCCCATCACCGAAGAGGAGCTAATGAAGGCGGGGCGCCGAATCGTGACTCTGGAAAGGTGCTTCAACATCCGCGAGGGAGCGCGCCGGGAGCACGATGTGCTCCCCTGGCGGATGATGAACGAACCGGTGCCCAGTGGTCCCCAAGAGGGCTTCATCACTGATAAGCAGACGCTCGATCTCTTGTTGGATCAGTACTACATCATGCATGGCTGGGATGTGTCGACGGGCATCCCCAAACGGGACACGCTGAGGAGTCTAGGCTTGCTCGACATGTGCTCCGGGCCGTGTGTGGACTAGGCAGCCAAGGTGCCGCAGGTCAAGTTGCGATTCTTCGGTTTGGGCCGCGTAGCCGGTGGCTTCCACCAGGAGACAAGGTCCGTGCCAGAAGGCACTACCATTCAGGAGGTCTGGGACAGTCTGCAGTCATTGGCTCACGACCATGACTTCCTGGCAGAAGTGCATGAGAGACAGGTATCGGTCTTGCTCAATGGCAAGCTCCTGCGTCGGACAAAGAGCCTGCACACCATTCTGGTGGAGGGAGACACTGTCACCTTCATGCAGCTGATTACCGGAGGCTGCGGCGAACTGAACCGTAAACTGAGCGCCCGCGATCGACACCGGTGACCACTGGCGGGAGAAACGCGATGGCCAAGAGTGTGATGGCCTGAGATAGCGATACAAGCGATCTAGTCCCCCGGAACTTCAGATCCGATGCCAGCTATGTCGCACTCGAGAAGACGTGTGATGGCCTTCTTGAACCTGTGATCAACCCTGTAGCCACCAAAGCTCACGCCAGCGCCGATGATCCCTCGGGATCGACGTGCCACTGTGACCACGCTTGCGGTACGGGGCCGTACATTCTGGGCGGGTGTGCTCGGGGTGAGGAATGTGCCTTCGAGCCAGATCCTGGTGTTCGACGAGGAAACAGAGGCAGGCTGCACAAAGAGTCAGCGGTGCCATCACCACGGCCCGGGCGCCGAGGCTGTTGCCGCTCTCGCCAGGATAGCGGCCGCCCGTTACCCGGCTGAGCAGCAAACCTGCCGCACAGTGCACAAGTCCAGAATCTAGCGGATTGGAGGAACGATAGAATGCCACATGGTAGACTGGAAACGCTGCGAGACTGTGAGGATTTTGTACGAGGCTGTCTTCTCATGAGCACGGGAGGTGGTGGCAGCCCCGAATGGGGGATGAGAATGCTCAGCCAAGCTCTGGAGGACGGTCTAGCCCTGGAGTGGACGGACGTAGATGATGTCCCCGATGATGTGTGGTCGGCCACGGCCTACGGCATGGGTTCTATCGCCCCTGTCTCGCAGGAGACGACGCGTGAAATGGAGCGGCTGGGGCTGGCAGACAGGGTTGACGACGATTCGATGGCCGAAGCGGTCAAGGAGCTTGGGGACTACGTAGGACGGCCGATAAAATGCCTGGTGGCCGCGGAACTGGGAGCATTCAACACGCCCGCACCCCTGGTCACAGCCGCCCGTCTTGGCGCTATGATCGCAGACGGGGATTATGCAGGCAGAGCTGTCCCGGACGAGATGCAGGGCACACCCTACCTGCATGGTAAGCACAGTTGGCCCTTCGCCAGCGTCGACCGATGGGGCAACGTCATTATCACCAAGTATGCCGTCAATACCCCCATGGTCGAACGAATCGGCAAGATGGTCGCCGTCGCCTCTTTCGGCATGACCACCATGGCATCCACGCCCTTGCCCGCCGGCGAGATGAAAGAGATAGTCGTCCGCGGCACCCTGACCAAGTGCCTCGACATTGGGCGAGCCATGCGCCAAGCTGAGGAGAAGGGTTCGGATCCCATTGACGCTGCCCTGGCGGTCGTTGGCGGCTGGCGTCTCTTTGAAGGGGTAGTAACTGGCAAAGAGTGGGAAGACAGGGACGGGTACATGTTCGGTATCACCAGCATCAAGGGCACTGGTGATTACAGTGGGCATACTCTAAGGGTCTGGTTCAAGAATGAGAACCACGTCTCGTGGCTTGACGACAAGCCCTGGGTCTGCAGCCCCGATCTTGTGACACTGGTATACAGAGATGGCTGCCGAGCTGCCACCAACACCGAGATCGACAGCGATGACGAGGTGGTGGCCGTAGGCGTGAAAGGGCTGGAAGCCTTCCGCACTGATTCCGGCCTGAACGAAGCCTCTGGACCTCGCTACTTCGGCTTCGATATCGATTACGTTCCTATTGAGCGGCTGATTGAAGAACGGCCACAGGCATAGCGGTTCACGTGCATGCTGACAGGGAAGCCGCCGTCAGTGCTGTTGCGGCGGGTGTCAGGACGAGGGGGTAAGCGCACCTGCGCGGTTGAAGTCCAAGTTTGCCGGGATGGCTGAGTGAAGGGGGGTGATGCCAGGCGGCACCGTTGTGATTGTTGACGAGATATGACGCTTGAGCCAAGACGGCACTACCATCAAAGGAGGTAAAGATGTTGCGAAGAGTCGGGTTTGCGGTCAGCGTGCTGCTCATTGTGTCTTTCTTGCTGGCTGGTTGTGGGACCCCCGTAACCCCGGCAGAGACTCCGGCCCCGGCCGGGACCGAAGCACCGCCGCCAACCCAGCCGACGGCAACCGTCGAGACACCATCCGGGCCTAAGGTCTTCACCTACCTCTTCTGGGAGGCCTTCTTTGACCTGGATCCAGCCCATGCGGCCACGTGTGAGAATGTCGCACTCAACAACTGCTACGAGAACCTCGTATATTACAATCCACCAGGGAGCGACGAGGAGTTGGGCCCGGGCCTGGCCACGAGTTGGGAGAAGAGCGAAGACGGAACGGTATGGACTTTCCATCTGCGCGAAGGAGTGCAATTCCAGGATGGTACGCCCTTCAACGCAGATGCTGTGAAGGCCACAATTGAGTACTACAAGTCCTTTGGGGGTGAAGGGTGTACGTGGTACTGGGACGCTGTGGAAGAGGTGAAGGTGGTTGACGACTACACCGTGGAGATCCACACAAGTTACGCAGCACCGATAGACCTTATCTCCACAGCTGCCTACTGCGGCGGCATGGTCAGCCCCGCTGTCGTGGACAAACCGAAGGAGTGGTTCGACGAGGGTCATTGCGTAGGCACTGGTCCCTACACAATCGAGTCCTTCGAAAGGGGCCAGCGCCTGGTAATGACTCGCTTCGAGGATTACTGGGGAGGATGGCAGGAGAACCAGTTCGACAAGGTTGTCTTCGAGATTGTGGAAGACGATGCGACGCGGCAGCAGATGATGGAGCAGGGCGCAGCGGACTTCATTTGGGAGGTCGCCCCCGACAAGACTGACGCATTGGAGGCAACCGGAAATCTGGACGTCTATTCTATCCCATCATGGAAGAATATCGCCATGATGCTCAACACCAGGAAACCGCCCCTCGACAACGTGCTCGTGAGGCAGGCCCTCGCCTACAGTTTTCCCTATGACCAAATAGTGGAAAGGAGCGACGGGTTCTACAGCCAGTCGCGGGGCCTCATCCCGCAAAGCCTTTGGGGCCATTGTGAGGACTGCCCTCAGTACCAATACGACCTAGACAAGGCCCGAGATCTGCTGAATCAGGCCGGCTATCCGAACGGCGGCTTCGAACTGACCCTCACCTATAATGTGGGCCTACCGATTGAGGACTGGGCCGTCGAGCTGTGGACCTTCCCTCTCGCTGACCTCGGCATCACCTTGAAGCCCGAGGCCATGACGTTCGAGGCCATGTGGGAACTGGTCAAGTCGGACCCGGCCACAGCGCAGGACATCGTAGCTCTCGCCTGGTGGCCCAGCTGGCCAACCCCTTACGACTTTCTCAAGGCCAACTACCATTGCGAGGACGAGATCTACTGGAACTGGACCTACTGGTGCAACAGCGAGTTCGATGACTTGATCGACCGCGGATACGAACTGTCGGCTACCGATAGGTCGGGAGCCGAGGAGCTGTTCACAGATGCCCAGGAGATCGCCGTGGAGGAAAGTCCCGCCATATGGTATGCGGACTTCCCTGACATTGCGGGCCTCAGCTCGGACGTGCAGGGATACGTAGACAACCCAGCATACGTAGGCACCGTGTTCTTCCATGATGTGACGACATCGCGATAGTCAGCTGCGAGTACCGGCGGCATCGCCTTCAGAAGGGCAAGTGCGGTTTCGTTGGCGCAAGGGCCGGTGCAACTCGAGGCCGGCCCTTGTCTCCATTCTCGAGGTAGCGTTTTGGGAAGAGTGAAATACGTCGTCAACCGACTTCTCCTGGCCATTCTGGTCCTGATTGGCGTATCCATGGTGACGTTTGCCATAGCCCGTATGGTCCCCTCGGACCCGGCAGCAAAGTGGGTGGGCGTTCGGGCGGGCCCGGAGCGGATCGCAGAGGCACGGGCCCAGCTTGGCCTGGACCGTCCACTGTACGAGCAGTACTTCCGCTACGTTGGAGAAGTCCTGCGGGGCGACTTCGGGGTGTCAGTGAGGACCCGCCGTCCCATTGCCGATGAGCTGCGCGTCTACCTGCCGGCCACGCTGGAACTGGTCTTCTTCAGCATGGTGATCACCGTAATCTTAGGGATTCCGCTGGGGGTTGTCTCCGCTGCCTGCAAGGACAGCGCGATCGATCACTTGAGTCGCATCTTTGCCGTGATGAACGTCTCTACGCCGGTGTTCTGGCTCGCGCTGCTGCTTCAGCTGCTATTAGTGCGCAACCTTGGCCTGCTTCCCATGGGGGGTCGAGTGAGCCAGGAGATCACCTTGTTTGCCCCCATAAAGCACATCACCGGCTTCTACATGGTGGATGCAGCGATGACGAGCAACTGGCTTGGGTTTCGCGACGCCCTGCTCCATCTGATCTTGCCCGCCGTGACGCTGGCGAGCTATGGAACCGGATTGACCATTCGGATGACGAGAAGCACCATGGTTGAGGTACTCGAGCAGAAGTACATAACAGCGGCATGGGCTGCGGGGCTCAGCCGACGGACCATATACTTCAAGCTAGCACTGAAGAACGCAATCACACCAACCCTAATGGTACTTGGCCTGACCATGGTCTGGAATGTGACCGGTGCGATGCTGGTAGAGATGGTTTTCCTCTGGCCCGGCCTGGGGACCTATTTGACCAAAGCAGTACTAGATGTCGATTTTCCCATCGTCGTGTCCGTAGCCCTGGTTGTGACCGTGCTGTACGTTCTTACAAACCTCGCTCTTGATCTGCTCCAGACACTGGTCGATCCCCGGATAAGCCTTGAGTAGAGGAGTACACATCCGCACGATGGCTGGCCTGCAACTGAGGACTCCAAACGGAAGGCAAGAAGCTAGGCGCGCCCGATGGCAAGAGTACGGCCTGATGTGGCGTGCCTTTCGGCGGGATCGCCTGGCTCTGATCAGCATCTTGATCATCCTGCTGTTTGTCGGAGGTGCCATCCTTGCCCCGCTGCTCACACCCAACGCAGCTCAGGGACAAGGCGAGCCCAACTTGTCGGAGAGGCTACAGCCACCCAGCCGATCCCACCCGCTGGGGACCGATGACATGGGACGCGATCTGCTGGCCCGAATCTTGTTCGGCAGTCGACCTTCGCTCAGCACTGGCTTCCTGGTGGTTGTCATAGCCATGGCCATTGGGACACCTCTGGGCGCGATTGCCGGCTACTTTGGTGGTTGGATCGACCAACTGATCATGCGCATCACCGATGTCTTCCTCTCCTTCCCCGCTCTGCTCTTGGCCATTGCCATCGCCTCAGCCCTTGGTCCGAGTTTCGTCAACGCTATGATTGCCATTGCCCTCACTTGGTGGCCATGGTATACACGTCTTGCCAGAGCGCAGGCGGTCTCACTTAGGGAGCAGACATTCATTGAGGCCTCCCGGGCGATTGGCGTGGGTAATTTGACCATTGTGCGCGAGCACATTCTCCCCAATGTACTGGGGCCGGCCTTGGTGCAGGCTACGATGGACATCGGGTCTGCTATCCTCATGGGAGCAGCGTTGAGCTTCGTCGGTCTAGGGGTGCAGTTGCCGCGCCCCGACTGGGGAAACATGCTTACGGTTGCCCGCGTCTACTTCTCCGATGGTCCCTGGTTCGCGGTCTTTCCTGGCTTATCCATTCTCCTGGTTGCTCTTTCTTTTAACCTCGTCGGCGACGGCGTGCGTGATGTGTTCGACCCACGGTCCCGAAGGAGGGGCTAGATGGAACAACCCCTGGTGACCATCCGCAATCTGCACCTGCACTTCCGGACCTACGCGGGAACAGTCCATGCCCTCAATGGTGTCGATCTGGGTATCTACCGACAGGAGATCATGGGTCTCGTCGGCGAGACCGGCTGCGGCAAGTCGATAACGGGGCTTTCCATCTTGGGATTGATCCCCAAGGGCGGGACGGTCACCTCTGGCAGTATCCTTCTTGACAACCAGGAACTGTTGGACAAACCGGACTCATACATGCAGGGGATCAGAGGTGCGCGCATAGCCATGATCTTCCAGGATCCAAGCGCGTCCCTCAACCCGTTGTTCACCGTTGGCGAGCAGATCGAGATGGTCATGCAGAAGCACCAACGGGCGGGCAAGCAGGGAATAAGGGAGAGGGCGCTGAACCTGCTGCAGGTGGTGGAGTTGCCAGACCCCCCGAGGATCCTAAGGACGTACCCCCACGAGCTAAGCGGGGGGATGAAGCAGCGAGTGAGCATCGCCATCGCGCTCTCTTGTGGTGCCGAGTTGTTGATCGCGGATGAGCCCACTACGGACCTGGACGTCACTGTTCAGGCCCAGATTCTTGATCTGCTTCGTAGGCTGAGAGACAGCCAGGGTGTAGCCATCCTCATGATTACTCACGATCTGGCGGTTGTGGCTGAACTCTGCCAACGGGTGTCCGTGCTTTACGCCGGGCAGGTGCTGGAGTCTGGCCCAGCGAATACGGTCTTGGGGGAGCCAAAGCACCCCTACACCCAAGCTCTGCTAGAGGCCAGCCCCCGGCGTGGGAGGCGGGGCGCACAACTCAAGGCCATCGCCGGAGCTGTGCCCAGCGGGCTGCAGCCTCCGGAGGGCTGTTCGTTCAGTCCCCGCTGCCCGCACACCATGGACGCCTGTGCACAGCGTCCGCCGACCGTGTCCATCGGCGAAGACCATACCGTTGCCTGCTTCCTATATACAGACGCAGCGAAAAGATGAAGAATACCATGGAACAGGGGCAGCCGGACGACGTTCAAGTTAGAGTGAGGAACCTCGTCAAGCACTTCGTCCAAGCTCAGGGCGTGTTTGGGGGAAACAGACGTGTCGTGCGGGCTGTTGAAGGCGTGTCGCTGGATTGCCAACACATGCAGACTCTAGGGGTAGTAGGAGAGTCAGGTTGCGGCAAGACGACCTTGGCGCGTTGCATACTGCGGCTGATCGAGCCCACAGCAGGAGAAGTCTACTTCGAGGGGGTTGACATTCTAAGAGTACCGCGCCGCCAACTCAGAGAGCTCCGCCGGAATATGCAGATGGTCTTCCAGAACCCGTACTCCTCGTTGGACCCCCGGATGAGCGTGCTTAGAATTGTGGGAGAGCCACTTCGCACCCACACGGACATGAGCCGTGCCGAGGTCCGCGACCGAGTCGTGGAGTTGCTGGAGCAGGTAGGCATGTCGGCCGGACACCTCTACCGCTATCCCCACGAATTCTCCGGCGGACAGTTGCAGCGTATCGCCATCGCTCGTGCGCTGGCCCTCAATCCCAAGTTCTTGGTGCTGGACGAGCCGACGGCAGCTCTGGACGTTTCTGTTCAAGCACAGACTATCACCCTCTTGATGGAGCTGCAGCGAGTCCTGCAACTCACTTACCTTTTCGTCTCCCACAATCTCACGCTGGTGCATCACGTGACCGATAGCATTGCCGTTCTATATCTGGGCAGGATTGTGGAGCGCGCCAAGACCGACGATATCTTCGACGACCCGTTGCACCCCTATACCGAGGCGTTGCTGTCGGCAACGCCCTCACTGGACCCTGAACTGCGCCAGCAACGCATCATACTCAGTGGTCGCGTGCCCGACCCTGCCAACCCTCCGCCGGGATGTGCCTTCCATCCCCGATGCCCTCGGGCCAGGGATGTCTGTGCAGAGAGCGTGCCAGAGCTGGTGGATAAGGGAGGCCGCCACTTCGTGGCATGTCACCTGTGACACACAGGAACCCCTTGGCGTCGGCTCTCTTCGAGTCAATGCGACCTGATGATGTCCGTGTGAACAAGAACTAGGGAGGCGAATCGCCATGACACGGTCACCCGGCAGAGGGGTTCTGGAGGCTGTTTCTGCTACCCTCCAGATACACACCGCCGCCGGACTGGCCGCACTGTATACCCGAGACAGGCGGATCTTGGCCCCCAACGGTGCTTTCACAAAGGGCCAGCAGACCATACAGGCGCACCATTAGTCCGTCATGGGCAGGGGCGCGAAGGGCGCGACGGCCGAGATACTGAAGCTGGATGACCTCGGCGATGCCGCTATCGAGGTATCGGAGTACACGGATTGGGGTCAAGGAGACCAAGCAGTCGACAGAGGCAAGTACGTCACCATGTGGAAAAACGAGGATGGGCGCTGGAAGATTCACCGCGACATCTAGAACACCAGCATGCCTGCACCTGTATAGTCTAATCCACTGGACCAGCGGATTCCTAGGCTAAGCCGAGATGCCCGAGCGGGTCGTGGCGCCGCCACCCGCTTCTACTCTCTTCAGGCTTCCAGTCGCCGGACAGTGATCAGACCGCGACCGGGACGGAAGCACCGTCAGATGGTGCGCAGCGAGCACATATGCACCTACACCGGCTGGCTCCGATGTCCTGCCCAAGCACCCGGAGGTCACTCGAGCGGGAAGCCCTGGCTTCACGGCGCGGTCGACCTCTGTCGACCGGGGCGATTGTTGGCGCTGAGCCTAGACGGTGTACTTTTCCAGAGCATACCCAGAGGGGCACGAAGCAGCGCGGGTCGGCCTGCTGAGGGATAGCACGACGTGATGGCCGGCCTCCTCCGTGATAAAGATGTCGCACTGCTCCTGACTTGCTGCCTCATCTTCGGATTCGTGGTCAATCTCTGTCTCCTACTCGTACCCCTTTACACCCTGGCCATTTCGGATTCACCCCTGATCTTGGCCGTCGTGGTAGCGATATTCCCCTTGTCTTCGCTTCTCCTGTCACTGGCCAGCGCGGTGTTCAGTGACCATTTTGGCAGGCGGACGGTCATACTCAGCGGCTTCGCTCTTCTCTCATGCGGGTGTTTGGTCCTTGTCGCGGCGCAGAGCTATCACCTGCTGCTGGTCGGCCAGATCCTACTTGCTCTGGGCGATGTTGGCTTCTGGATAGCTGGCTACACGTTTCTCACCGAACTGGCCCCTGCAGGTGCACAGTACGCACTTCAGGGCTTGGGCGGGGCGGCGCTACAAGTAGGCACCATCCTGGGCCCGTTGGCGGGTGGCTGTCTTACCGCGCTACTGGGTTTCCCCACGGCTTTCGCCCTGGCAGCGGCCCTGGCCCTCTCTGGCTGTCTGCTGATTGCCCTCGTGGAAGAGAATCGCGTACGAGCACCTCATGCGGCTAAGCTTTCGACTTCCCTCGCCGAGTCTCATCTAGACGCCTTGAGGCTACTGAAAGGAAACAAAGCCATTCTGTGGGCCAACGTCTTCGACAGCGTCGCTCACCTGCCCTGGCTCACCGTGGGTGGGTCCTTCTACCTTGCCTTCCTGACGACGGCGGACCTCTCTTCATCAGCAGCGGGGCTACTCATCTCGGCGCAGCTCACGGTGGCAACACTGGCACAACTGTCCCTGGGTCATCTTGGCCAGCGAGCCCCCATACTCAGTCTGGCTGTTGCAGCCACCCTCGTCGGCGCCATAACACTCGGCATCACGCCCTTGCTGGGCAACATTCCCCTTATCGTCTTGGTCGGATGCGCAGCCGGAGTCAGCCGAATCGAGGGCCCTGTCCTCATCGGGTTTGTCGCCGAGAACACCAACCCCGCAGAGCGAGCCCTGGCCATCGCGGTCTTGAACGTCACCTGGGGCCTGCTAAGCCCTGTGGTGCTCTTTGCACTCGCCTTCATTGTGGAGCGTTCCGCTCTCGGCAGCGCCTTCTACGTCACCGGCGCAGGGGTGACCCTGTGTTGCATCTTCCTGTGGTATTGGGCGAAGAAGAACAACCTGTGACCGCCCCTGAGCTCAGCCACTGTCTGCGGGGCACGATGCCCCTCACCAACTGGGCAAGCCTCACCGGGAACTCACCGGGCGGAGAGGCATTCAATCAGTGTCTCCCAGAGAGTTCCGTCATGGCTCCGGTCTCCTCGGCGTCGGTCCCCAGCCAGACACCCACCGTGAAGACCTGGGGGCTTCGTGTCCACTCTTCGATCACTCCGGACCGAAGGGGTACGCATCGTGGATGATGCGCATCACCTTGACCGGCGTCGCGCAGCCACGGACGAGCAGCATCTGAACCGCTGCCGCTCTCAGCTCAGCGCCGAAGTAGCCACCGACGTTGGAACTGCCGAGGAGACCGATGAGAGGGGAGATGGCGCTGACCTGGAGCCGAGAGGACGAAGCGAGCGCCGTCCCCGTGAGGAGCCCCGAACTGAAGACCAGGACATTGTCTGGAGCCAGGGGGTCGGAGTCAGGCTCGACGTGCCGTGCGAGCAGCCAGGCGTTGATGCCCCTGTCCGAGAGGAACTGCCGGGTGACGGCCTCCGGCAGGTGGCGCCGGTCAACCTCTCCGCTGGACAGGTCTACGCTGAGCATCCTGGCTACGAAAGTCATCTGGTCCCGTAACCTCTATTAGAGGCACGAACCCGCGCCGTCCCGACCCTCGCCCGCGCAGCCTATTGTACGCGAAGCCGGGGTGACGGGAAAGAGCTGTGCTTCTTGCGCGCCCTTGCCCTTCAACCTATCCTCTGCTATACTCCTTGAGGCCTTCCAAAGGAGGCAGCATGCTGGCCAAGGTCTTCAGTTGCGCGGTCATCGGGCTCGAGGGCGCTATCGTCCAGGTGGAGGTGGACATCTCCCGCGGCCTGCCCTCCTTCACCATCGTGGGCCTCCCCGACACGGCGGTCCAGGAATCCAGGGAGCGCGTTCGGGCGGCCATCAAGAACTCCGGCCTGGCCTTCCCCGGCACGCGCCTCACCGTGAACCTGGCCCCCGCCGACCTTCGTAAAGAGGGCCCGGCCTACGACTTGCCTATCGCCCTGGGCATCCTCCTGGCCAACGACCAGCTCTGGGCGGACGTCTCCTCGTACCTCTTCGTCGGCGAGCTTTCCCTCGATGGCACCGTACGTCACACCGATGGCATCCTACCCATGGTCAGTGTGGCCAAGGACGAAGGCTTCGAGCGCGTCTTCGTCCCCAGCGTGGACGCTCCGGAGGCCTCTCTCATCGAGGGGCTAGAGGTCATGCCCGTAGAGAGCCTGGGACAGCTCGCCATGCAACTCCAGGGGCTGGAGGAGATGACGCCCTACCAAGCCCGCTTTGACATCGAAGATCAGCCAGTTCCCGAGTACGTCACCGACATGGCTCACGTGAAGGGACAGGAACACGTCAAGAGGGCGCTGGAGGTAGCTGCTGCCGGGGGCCACAACGTGCTCATGACCGGACCACCCGGGGCCGGGAAGACCCTCATGGCCCGAGCTATCCCTTCCATCCTCCCCAGCATGACCATCGACGAAGCGCTGGAGGTGACCAAGATCTACTCGGTCTCCGGTCTCCTGCCGCCGGAGACGCCCCTCATCCGCCACCGTCCCTTCCGCTCCCCGCACCACACCATCAGCCACGCCGGGCTGGTCGGCGGCGGGCAGTGGCCCCGGCCAGGCGAGATCAGCCTGGCCCACCATGGGGTGCTCTTCCTGGACGAGGTGCCGGAGTTCGGCACCCGGGTCCTGGAGGTGATGCGCCAGCCCATGGAGGACAAGGTGGTGACCATCAGCCGGGCCCAGGGCACCCTCACCTTCCCCGCCAACTTCACCCTGGTAGCCGCTATGAACCCCTGTCCTTGCGGCTATTTCGGGGATCCGACCAGGGAGTGCACCTGCCCCCTGTCCATGGTCAGCCGCTACCAGAAGCGCCTCTCGGGCCCCCTCATGGACCGCATCGACATCCACATCGACGTGCCCCGGGTAGACTACGAGAAGCTCACCGACGAGCGCCTGGGCGAGCCATCGGCGGCCATCCGCCAGCGCGTGGAGCAGGCTCGCCGCACCCAGCGAGAGCGCTTCGCCGACGGCAACCTCTCCTGCAACGCCGACATGGGCCCCGCCGAGGTCCGCGAGTACTGCCCCATAGATGACGCCGGGCGGAGCCTGCTGCGGGCGGCCATGGAACAACTCCAGATGAGCGCCCGGGCCTTCCATCGCGTGCTGAAGCTGGGCCGCACCATCGCCGACCTGGCCGGATCAGAAACCATCGCCACCGCTCACCTGGCCGAGGCGCTCCAGTACAGACCCAGGACGCATCTGTGACCTCAACTGGTGGGAGATGCCAGGTCTCAGATGCCACCAGGGACACGGGTCCCGTGAACAGAGAGGAGATCAGCCATGGACGACAGTCAACCCGGCCTTCTGGGCTTGACGGCCCGGACCATCGTCGTGCACACCATCACCTACTTCCTCATGGGTCTGCTCGCCTCCACCCTGCTGGGTTATGCGCAGACCTTCGCCGCCCCATGGATGGCCTGTTGGATGCGACAGCTAGATGATCCCCTGGTGGCGGCAGGCCCCCTGCTCGCACCCCTCAGGGGATTGATCTTCGCCCTGGCCTTCTATCCCCTCCGAGGAGTACTGTTCGGCAGGAAGAACGGGTGGCTGGTCATGTGGTGGCTACTCGTCGCCTTGGGCATCCTCTCCACCTTTGGGCCCGCACCTGGATCGGTCGAAGGGATGCTCTACACCGTCATTCCCATCTCTCAGCAGTTGAGCGGTTGGCTGGAGGTCGTCCCTCAGGCCCTACTGCTTTCCGCCATCCTCTTCTACTGGGTCAACCACCCACAGAAGAGATGGTTGAACTGGGTCATGGGCATCATCTTCGTCCTGATGCTCCTTCTTCCGGCCCTGGGCCTGCTACTGAGCTAGTGTCTCTCGCTCTCGCTGGTTCCAGGCAGACTGCACCGCCACCAAACGTGAACCCATCGGTTCATAGTTCGACGAGGAGGTGCCCTGGGATGGGCTACGAACCATCAACGCCGGCTCAGGAACGTCCTCCTCTACCCTTCCGACGGCTCTGGCGTCCCCGTCAGTCTCAAACCCGGGACCTCCATGGACCCACGCAGGAGCGAGAATGCGATGCCGGCACGGAGAAGCCAAACCTGACTGCAGGGCGAATGACCCGTTCCGAATCGCCCGCAGAGGAGGAATGAGATGGGGCTGGTCCCGAAAGAAACGATAGAGCGGCTGGTCCTCCTCTACATCATAGAGAGATCCGACAAAGGGATATACGGAACAGGTCGACTCCACAAGTTGGCCTATTCCGCTTTGAGCAAGGTGGCCGAGAAGCCCCTCACCTTCCTGCGGTCGGATGATGGCATCTTCAGCCCCCAGATACCATCCCTCGTAGAGGAGCTGGTGTCCATGGGCTATGTCGCCGCCTGGAAGCTGGATAGCGTCGATCGTGACCACTTCTATCTCCCCGCCTCCAGGGCGCCTCTCGAGCATCATCGTGAGGTGCTCGACAAGTACTCCCCAGGACTGAGAACGGCCATTGAGCAGAGCATTGAGGATTACGTCTCTCGTCGCCATGAGAGACCACTGGAGTGGACCAGGAAGGACGACCCACCTCCCGGCATCGCTGCCGCCGAGGAAATCCTCAAGGCCAATCTTCCCGACATGGTAGAGATCCCTGGTCTGAGTGATGCGGAGGCCTTAGAGCTGGCTCTCAGTCTAGACCCGGAATGCGTGGCCAGCGTCAGCGGCGCTCTGCCTGCCGCGGAAGAGACAAGCAGCGACCTGGACCAGCCAGGAAGATCTGAGGACGTCCCGTAGATTCACGATTCACGCGAAGCTCGCAGCCATCGAGAGCTCTCCGCCGCTGGCTCACCATCCTGCAAGCACGACACGGCCCGTCCGCGTTCAGGGAGTGAGGCCACACTGACCGGGCGAGGCCGACACGGCTTCCTCGCCTCCGCACCCCTCCCCGTCCACACGCGCACGAGAAGCTCGGGCCCCACGTCGTTCTAGCCCCCTGCGGGGCACGAACCCTGGTCTCTACACCCCGAGCGAGTGAATCCACCCTGCGCAGGTCACCGACCACGCGCTGCCCCCGTGCTGACGGAAGATTCGTGACCGCCATTCCGTCCGACGGCGATGGTAGGCGCTTCACGACGCCGTCGTCCATCATACCAACTTCTGGGCCCTCACGATTGCCGTTCCTGAGGGAGGCATTAACGCAGGCCGTTTCCCGCGTGGGGCAGTGAATCGAGGCAGCGGTCGCACCATCTTCACTCTGGTACGTCGGCTGACAAGTCAGGTTACCCCCGACGCAACAATGAGGCCAATTCCCTACGAATCAGGAGCATGATCAGGCGTTATCTTGACATGATGAGCAAAATGTGCTATAATACCTTACGAATCTCGTAGAGGAAAGGAACCGTGCTCTGCCACGCCAGAATCTGCTGTCTGAGGGTGATTCTGTCCAGACCAGCGGAGACCTGTCTCTATCGCCCCCGGCCTATCAGCCTCCTCCCTTCCACACACCAGATACGACCCCTACCGTCAGCCGTGCGAGTTGTGCCCTAGGAAGGAGAAGTACGAGATGACTCCCTCTATTGACGAGCTGGACCGCAAGATCATCGCCATACTTCAGAAGGATGGCAGGACGCCCAACGTAGAGATGGCCCGCCTTCTGGGGGTCGCGGAAGGAACGATCCGCAGGAGGCTGGAGCACCTGGTTGGTGAGGGCATCATCCAGATCGCCGCCGTGACCGATCCCCACAAAGTGGGCATCGGGATGGTGGCCCTGATCAACCTGGATGTGGAACTTGCGCATCTTGAGGAGGCTGCTCAGCAGCTCGTCGAGATGCCATGCGTGCGAGTCGTGGCCTATTCGACGGGCGTTCATGACATCTTCGTCGAGGCTCTGTTCTCTTCTCAACGGGACCTGCTGGTCTTCTTGAAAGACGAAGTTCCGCGCATACCTGGTATTCGCCATACCGACACGTCTATCGTGCTCGAAATCCTGAAGAGAAGTTTCGAGTGGGAGATTCCCCCGGTCGACTAGGACGAAGAGCCAGGGGTGTCCTGCCGCGAAAGGAGGTGGAGAGTAGAGGAGGAATAGACCACAGTGTTACATAGAAGCAAGAGCGTATCACACCGGAAGGAGGTACAAAGTGGCTCGACTACTCAGACTTACTGCATTGGCCCTTCTGTTGCTGGCGGTTGTCGCGAGCGGCTGTGCTCCCGCGGCCACGCCAGCACCAGAAGCGACTCCCACAGAGGCGGCTCCTCCAGCGGAGCCTACCCCCACCACCGAAGTGGTCGCGACGCCAACGCCTGAAGAGGCGGCGCCCAAGCAGGGTGGTACCTTGGTCATCTCCCTGGGCACAGACGTTCCCATCTTCGATTCCATCTATGCCAGCGGAATCCCCAACCTGGGGATAATCTGGCTGGTGACGGAGGGCTTGACCCGGGTCAATCCCGAAGGAGGAGAGCCGAAGGTCTTGCCCGTTCTCGCTGAATCGTGGGAACAGTCCGCCGATGGCTTGACCTGGACCTTCAAGCTCAGACAGGGCGTCAAGTTTCATGATGGTACCCCCTTCAACGCCGAGGCCGTGAGATTCAACATCATGGACAGGATGCTGAACGCGGATGCGAAGGCTCTAGCCGCGTCGGCCTTCAACATGATCAAGTCGGTGGAGGTGGTGGACGAGTACACCGTCAACATCGTCACCGACGGACCCTTCGCGGGTCTCCCGGCTCAGCTCGCCTATTCCCCCATGGCCATGAACAGCCCAACGCAAGTGCAGAAGCTGGGGAACGAGGACTACCACACGGCCCCCATGGGGACCGGCCCCTTCAAGTTCGTGCACCACATCAAGGGGCAGGAGGTCCTGGTTGAGGCCAACGAGGACTATTGGGGAGGCGCCCCGTACCTCGATGCCATCGCCATGAGGCCCATTCCTGAGACGGCCGCCAGGCTCCTTGCGCTGGAGGCTGGCGAGAGCCACGTTATCTACAACGTGCCGCCTCGCGATGCCGAGAGGTACATGAATGACCCATCGCTCGGCATCGAAGTGCTGACGCCTCCACAGCAACGGTCCGTATTCGTGGGCATGAATACCAAGTGGGGCCCGTTCCAAGACGTGAGGGTCCGTCAGGCCCTCAACTACGCCGTCGACCAGCAGGCGATCATCGACAACATCTTGCTGGGGCTGACCCAGCCGATGGACTCGCCGCTACCCCCCGCCTGCGCGTGCTACAAATCCACCATGAACTACGAGTACGATCCAGACAAGGCCAGGGACCTTCTGGCCGAGGCGGGATATCCCGACGGGTTCGAAGCAACCCTGCACTATGGCGCCGGGAGGTTCCTCCTCGATTCCGAGGTAGTGGAAGCTGTGCAGTCGTACCTTGCTGACGTCGGTGTGAAGGTCGAGGTCATTCCGCTCGAGTGGGCAGCCTTCCAGTCCACCTGGAAGAAGCCCCTGGAAGAGACCGAGATAGAGATGTTCTTCGTGGGCTGGGGTAATCCCACGGTGGATCCGGACCTGGGGACCTACACGTACCTGGAGGCCTCCTGGCCACCTGGGCTGAATGCCATGTTTTACAGCAACCCCAGCCTCGAACGGCTCATCCCCGCTCAGAGGGCAGCTACGGATCCCGCGGAGCGCTGCGACATCGTGGAGCAGATCCAGGAGATCATCATGGAGGATGCCCCCTCGATCTTTCTGTACTATGAGCCGCAGGTCCATGCCAGGAGGACCGAGGCCCACGATGTGACCATCTCCGTGACGGAGCAGGTCGATCAGATGCAGTTGGCTTGGCTTGACACTGAGTAGAACGCTGAGAGCCCGTCCCTCCGGAGGGGCGGGCTCTCCTCTTCTGCAGCCAGACGGGATACTACCATGGGTCGCTACATCGCCTACCGGCTGATACTGACCATCTTCGTTCTCCTGGGGGTATCCCTGGTCGTGTTCTTCATGATCCGGTTGATACCCGGAGACCCTGCCGAGCTTCTGGCAGACCAATGGGCGACCAAGGAAGACATCGAACAACTGCGAAGAGACATGGGCCTGGACAAGCCTATCACGGTCCAATATCTCCTTTTTATGGACAGAATCTTGCACGGCGACCTGGGCAATTCCGTGATCACGAAGGTGCCGGTGACCAGTGAGATCGCTGCCAGGTTTCCCTACACTCTCGAGCTAGCGATCGCGGGTACTGTGATCGCCATCGTCATCGGCACCCTGGCCGGCACGATCTCGGCTGTGAAGCCTTTTTCCATCTTCGACAGCGCCGCCATGATCCTCTCCTTGCTGGGAGTATCGACCCCTGCGTTCTGGCTGGGCCTGATGCTCCTCCTGGCTTTCTCCGTGCGGCTAGGATGGTTCCCCGCCATGGGAGCCAGCACTCCGAAACATCTGGTCCTCCCCAGCTTGACCCTGGGCCTCCTTACGGCGGGAGTACTCGCCAGGCAAAGCAGGTCCAGCATGTTGCAGACCCTCCAGGAGGACTACATCGTCACCGCCAGGGCCAAAGGTCTGCTGGAACGGACAGTGGTGTACAGGCACGCTCTCAAGAACGCCCTGATCCCCGTGGTGACCATCGTCGGTCTTCAGTTCGGACACCTGCTGGGCGGAACGGTGCTGGTCGAGAGCGTGTTCAGTTGGCCTGGCATGGGCCGGCTCCTCGTGGACGCCATATTCACCAGGGACTACCCTCTCATCCAGGGCGCTGTGCTCATGTTCGCCATGGTCTTCGCTTTGGTCAATCTCACAGTGGATCTGCTCTACGGCTTGCTGGATCCGAGGATAAGGTACGATTGAACGCAGAGCTATCTGTGCGTGACAGCGTCATCCAGGGGTTCCGGTTGTGCCCATCCAGGGATTGGAGTCCGATGACAGCCCTGAGCCCTGGACGGATCGGAATAGGGAGGCGTGGGCCTTGAGATCAGGTACCAATGTATCGCTTACTCGTGCCCACCATCAGTACAGGGTAGCACGGTGACTCTCACCCAAGGCAGGGCCTTTAGAAGCCTGGTCAGGAACAACTCGGCTAAGCTGGGCCTGGCCATCGTTGTCCTCAACATGGTAGTGGCGGTCTTCGCACCCCTGATTACCCCCTATGATCCCATATCAGCGAGCTTGAGTGAGATAGTGCAACCCCCTTCGCGAAGCCACTTATTGGGCACCGATGAATTGGGACGTGACATCCTGACCAGAATAGCCTACGGGAGCAGGATCTCGCTGACTTTGGGCATCATCTCCGTGGGCATAGCCCTGGTTGGAGGGCTAGTCTTGGGAACCCTGGGAGGTTACTTTGGGGGCTGGCTCGATCTCACAGTCATGCGCTTCATCGACGTAATCCTGGCCTTTCCTCCTCTGCTGCTGGCTATAGTCGTGGTCAGCATCCTCGGGCCAGGGATTCGCAACGCCATGATCGCCGTCGGCATCGCGCAACTACCCATCTACGCCAGGCTGGTGAGAGCCGAGGTGCTGACGAACAAAGGGCGAGAGTTCGTAACCGCCGCCAGGGGGGTTGGTGCGGGCGACGTCAGGATCATGGTCAGACACATCCTGCCCAACTCTATCGCTCCCATCATCGTGCAGTCCACACTCAATATCGCTACAGCAATTCTCTCTGCTGCCGCCCTGGGTTACCTGGGGCTGGGAGCTCAGCCTCCCACACCCGAGTGGGGGACCATGCTCACCAAGGGACGGCTCTATCTCCGTGTGGCTCCACACGTAACCACCTTTCCCGGTCTGGCCATCGTCATTACCGTGCTGGGGTTCAATCTCTTCGGAGATGGTCTGCGGGATGCCCTGGATCCCAAGATGATCACCGTGCGCAAGTAGACCAACCGAACGGCCGACGTGGAAGAGAGGAGAAACACAAGGCATGAGCGCTCCTACCATTGAGCAAGTGTGCCAGAAGATCGTGGCGGAATGCCTGCGCTTGCAGAAGGGTGAGTTCTGTGTGCTACTGAAAGACCTGGAGACCTCGAACCTGCACCGTGGTCTGGAAGCCGCCATCCGCAGCCGTGGAGGGATCCCCTTCGTCCTCGGCCTTCCCGAAGCAGCTTACCTCAGTGGCCCTGTTTCCCCGAGACTGCTGGCCGCCATGACCTCAGGCGACGCCGTTCTCATCAACACCAGGGAGCTCTTTCCTCAGGGACCACGGAAGTCGGCCACGGAGGCCGGAGCCAGGCTCCTCTCCATGTGCACGGTCGCAGAAGAGATGGCCCTCAGAGCGCTGGACGTGGATCACGCTCAGCTCTCCCAGGTCACCAGGCGGATAGCAAGTCTTCTGTCCCAGGCCTCGACCCTCCTCGTCAGGAGCAAGGCAGGCACAGAGATCCGCATGGAGATCACCAACCGCCCTGTCACCTACCTCGACGGCCTCGCCTGGGAGCCCGGGACATCCACCGGGCTACCGGCAGGAGTGGTCGCCCTGGCACCGCTTCCCAATACAGCGGAAGGCGTCGTCGTCCTCGATGGAAGTATCCACTCCATTGGACTGTGTGAGAAGCCAGTAGCGCTCACGGTCAAGCAGGGCAGGATCGACACCATAGAGGGAGGCCCGGAAGCGGAAGCACTCCTGAGCATGCTGCACAGTGCCGACGAGAACGCCCGTTGCATCGCAGAAGTAGGCCTGGGCACCAACCCCAAGGCTACCTACACGGGCAACCTAGTGGAAGACGAGAGGGTCCTGGGCTCAGGGCACATCGGCTTTGGACGGAGCACTCATCTCGGCGGAGACATCAAGAGCGCCCTCCACACAGACGCCACCCTCAGGAAGCCCAGCATCTACCTCGACGGTAAACCGATACTCGATGAAGGGAGGCTGGTCGTTGAACGCTGAAACCACCAAGATGTCTGAACTGGAAAGAGAGATTCTGCACAAGATCGATGATGGATACGTGGTGGATCTCCTGCAAAGGCTGGTCAGCATTCCCTCCATCGCCCCTCCTTGCCACCTGGAAGAGATAGCTACCTTCGTGGCCGAGGAGATGAAGAGTTACGGACTCGAGGTGGTGACCGCGGGGGACCATGGCCAGGGGTGGGAAAGGCCCAACGTCCTGGGGACTCTGGATGGGGCAGAGGAGGAATGGGGCCTCACGCTCAACGCACACATGGATGTGGTGCCGCCGTACGACCTCTCGCAGTGGAAGATCGATCCCTTCGCAGGCGAGATTATCGACGGAACTATCTACGGGCGAGGCATCGCGGATACGAAAGGCAGCCTCGCGGCGATGATGGGCGCCGCACGGGGCATAGCTCTATCCGGGGCCAGACTCCAGAAGGGCCTGGCTGTGCTCGCCTGGGCCGGCGATGAATGGAGCCCACCGGACGCCCAGTGGTTCAATGGCGAGTCCTACATGGCCGCCCACGGGTTCCTCAAACCTGCTCCCTACGTATGCGGCGAACCCTACGACCTCAAGATCTGCTACATCTCCAGGGGCCGCATATGGTTCGAATTCAAGGTGGGTGGAGAGGCAACCCATTCCGCCACCGGCCAGGGCGTCAACGCCATCCTGGAAGCTATCAAGCTCATTCAGGGGGTCTACCAGATCGGCGTGGGCCAGCACCCGGTTCTGGGGGCAGACACTATCAACGTAGGTACCATCAAAGGAGGGAGCCAGCCCAACATGGTCCCCGATGAGTGCACGATGACCTTCGACATCCGCTTCGCCCCTCCACTGACGACCGCCAGGGTCAAGGCGATGGTCGAAGAGGTTGTGCAGGACCTCCGGCAGACGGACCCCCACTTCGATCTCCAGGCGATGGAGGTGCTGGAGAAACGAGAGCCCATCGAGTTCCCCCACCAGGGGACGCTGGTTCAAGCGATGCTCAAGGCGGGTCAGGTTGGTTTGGGACGTGAGCTGCAACTGGGCGGAGCCCTTTCGTTCGGCGACATCGCCGACTGGAAGGATCAGGCAGGCATCACCGAAGCAGTCCTGTTCGGCCCTGGCGAGACCAAGCAGGCTCATGCCATCAACGAGCACATCGAATTGGACGATCTGGTCGCTGCGGCCAAGGTATATGCCCTTACCGCACTGTACTGCTGCGAGGCCGCTCCTTGAGCAAGTCCATCGGGGCCTGCTGGACCCCGTGGTTAGGCAGCGCGACAGGTATCCGGACTTAGCCCGGTCGCCTGCCCTACGGTGACTGGCTGACGCGACTGATAAGGAGGTGGACGGTTTGTAGCAGTGTGATGAGGGAAGCGCACCTTTGATCATCTCGCTCGACGCACAGACGGACGATAAGAACAAGAACTGGAGGAGCAATGATTTCTAGAGACGAATACCTCAAGAAGCCTTTAAAGGAACGGTTCATCAAACTGACCCCAGACCAAGAGGCGCGTGCGGAGGAGCTGCACAAGAACTCCCTGGTCATAGACCTGCATACCCACATCCTGATCGAGGATTTCCACGCTTTCCTGCCCCGGATTCAGCGCTCCGGGGTCCATGGCCTGTTCGAGGCCGTGGGCGCAGTCGAGGAAGATTTCGCACTGTCCATGAGCCACCTGGGACGATACATGAAGGAGATAGAGAAGCACCCGGACTTCATGCCCGCTTTCCGCGCGCAGGACTTCCTCGACGCGAAGGAACAGAGAAAGCAAGCGGTGATGTTCCAGCTAGAGCCGCAGAGCTTCTGTAGGGTTGTGGACCGTGCGGACATCGCCTACGGACTCGGAATCAGGATGGCGCTCCTGGTCTTCAATACCCGCAACTACGTGGGGGATGGCTGCGGTGAGAGAACCAACGCTGGCCTCAGCTACCTGGGTCTCGAGCTCGTGGAGCGGATGAACGAGTTGGGAATGCTCATCGACTTGTCCCACTGCGGCGTACAGACGACCCTCGACGCCATCGAGGCCTCGAAGGGCCCGGTGATGTTCAACCACGTCGGAGCCCGCACGTTGTATCCAACCATGAAGAGACTCAAGACCGACGAGGAGTTGCGGGCCCTCGCTGACAAGGGCGGTGTCGCGGGTGTCTCAGCCATCCCCAACCAGTTGAGTGGGAACGAGGAACAGGGCATCGAGGACATGCTGAACCACATCGACTACATCGTCAAACTGATCGGTGTGGATCACGTTGCCATCGGCCTGGACATCGTGTTCGGCGATCACGTCGAGTACCATCGACGGTCAGCGAAGACCACTTTCAAGCTGGACTACATCGGGCAGGGGTTGGATGCTCCGTATATGTACGGCATCGAGAGCCCCGAAGAGTGGCCCAACATCACCCGTGGTCTGGTGGCCAGAGGCTACTCCGACGACGAGATCAGGAAGATACTCGGGGGCAACGCCCTGCGGCTCATCAAGGAAGTCGTGGGATAGTATGCCCCAGCGGGGCGCCGACGCGGCCCTGCTTGGCTGGTGACGCCAGGAAGAACCGGCGGCCCGAGAGAGGCGGCACCTTCAGGCCGCCGGTCCCTCGGAGACCCGCGAGCAGGTTCGGGGCCGGTGCCCTGCTGAGTCAGGGTCCTGCCGACTATGCTCCCTCGTCCACGTCTGAGGGTGGACCATCTGAGGCCACACCCTCCTCACGGTAGAGAGGCGAGGTCGCACCGGGAAGGTTGTTTTCCCATCCGCGCATGTGCGGTCAAGAATTCAGGGCCAGGGTCGCTCCCTGGCCGACAGTCTCTGCATAGCGATTCGATACAAGGAGGTCTCAATGTTGTCGAGAGAAAAGTACCTGGAGCTTTCTCTGGAAGAGCGATTCGTGCCCCTCAGCGACGAAGAACGCAAGCGTGCGAACGAGCTCTTCGAGAAGCTGGTGACAGTGGACATGCACACCCACATCTTCGGCTCCGTCCACTTCCACTTCGAATACGAGCCGGTTCGCCAGTCGGGTATTACTTGCTGCTTCGAGGCCGTGCCCGCTCTCCCGGAGGACTTCGACGAATCGATGGAGTTGCTGGGTAAGTACCGGAGCATCGTTGAAGCCGAGAAAGGGTTGGTGACGGCCCTCCGGGCCGAGGATATCCGACAGGCCAAGAGAGACGGAAAACAGGCCGTCATGTACCAGCTAGAGCCCCAAACCATGGGCCGGGATCTGGATCGGATCGACGTAGCCTACGGGCTGGGCATCCGCATGATGCTCCTGACCTTCAACACCAGAAACTTCGTCGGCGATGGGTGCGGCGAGAGGACCGACAGCGGCCTGAGCTATCTGGGCATCGAGATGGTCGAGCGCTTGAACGACATCGGCATCATGATCGACCTCTCCCACTGTGGCGTGCAGACGTCCCTGGATGCTGCCCGGTTCTCGAAAGACCCGGTGCTCTTCAATCACACGGGCGCTCGTGCTCTGAACCCCTCTTGTACCCGTCTGAAGACAGACGAACAACTGCGGGCAGTCGCAGACAAGGGCGGTCTGATTGGTATTTCAGCGATCCCCAATCAGCTCTCTAACAAGCCCGAGCAAGGCATCGAAGACATGCTCAATCATATCGGCTACGTCGTGAACCTGGTGGGGATAGACCACGTGGTCATCGGTCTGGACAACACCTTCCACGACCAGGTGGCCTTCCACCGCAAACTCGCTGCCTCCAGATCGGTGGATCTGGAGAAGTCGGGCATTGTCCTCGCTGCAGACTACATGTATGGCATCGAATCCCCGATGGAATGGTCAAACATCGTCCGCGGGCTGGTTTCCCGGGGATACAGCGACGGTGACATTGAGAAGATCGTCTCGGGGAACGCCCTGAGGATCATCGAGGAGGTCGTCGGATAGTCCCACTCAGGCGGGAGGTCAGGTCAGTGATCCCTTGAGGAGGGCACCTTGAACAATGGAGAGGGGTATACACGCTCGATTGGTCGGTACGTAGCTGCTACAGGCTACGAGGATCTGCCCGCAGAAGCCACGAGAGAAGCGAAGCTCCACGTGCTTGATGCGCTGGGCATCGCCGTGGGGGCCTATGGTACCGGGCACACTCTGGTGAGGAAACTCATCGAGCTCTCCGCAGAGATGGGAGGAACAGAGGAAGCTACCATCTTGGGCAATGGACGCCTGCTTGCGAGTCCTGACGCGGCCATGGTGAACAGCGTGATGGCCAACTTCCTAGACTCCAGCGATGGACACTTCATGGGCGGGCACATCAACGACCGTATCGTCCCTGTCGCGCTGGCCACGGCAGAGCGGGTAGGAGCATCTGGCTCCGAGCTCCTGACCGCGGTCGTCCTCGGATATGAAGTCTACATTCACCTGGCCTACGCCCTTTTCGCAGCCGTGGAGCCGGCCTCCGTCAGGCTTCCCTACTTCGTCACGCTGGGCACCCTCGCCGGCGTGGTCCCTGCCGGAAAGCTCCTGGGCTTGGACGCAGAACAGCTCGCCGGCGCCATGGGGCTGGCCTGCTCCCTGCAACTGGCAGGGGCGCAGTACGTGGTGAGTGGCGGACAGGAGAAGGACCTCTGCGCTGGCCACGAAGCCCGGCGCGCTCTCTTCTCTGCTCTCCTGGCCCGGAAGGGTATCCTGGGCTCCACCGACATCTTGGAGGGAGACCGGGGCATCTTCAAAGCCCTGGGCGCCGAGCCGGGGGGCACAGCTGACCTGGGGAAAGAGTACAAAATCACGGAATGCTACTTCAAACCCTACCCCGCCTGCCGCTACCTCCACGGTTCGATAGAAGCTACCCTCAATCTAGTGAGAGATTTTGGCCTCACCGGTCCAGAGGTAGAGAGGGCCATCGTGACCACGAACACCTCCTCTGCCAGCAGGCTCAGCTACGACATCAAGTCCCACGTCAACGCCATCTTCAGCCACGCCTATCAAGTAGCAGCCGTGCTGAACGATGGCAGAGTCGACCTGCCTATCGCCTGGGAAGAGAAGGTGGGCGACGCCGAATTCCAGCGTCTGTTGCACAACACCGAGGTCAGGACGACTCCCGAGTACGACCGCAAGCACCGAGAGAAGTCCCTCTCTCAACCACCGTGGCCCGCAGAGGTGGAAGTCCTCACCAGAGATGGGAGGAAGCTCCTGTCCAAAGTGGAGAGCCCCAAGGGCGACCCTGGGAACCCCATGACCCCAGAAGAGGTGAGAGAGAAGTTCGTCAGGTTCACCGGGGAGATACTTCCCGAGGCGCGGGCGACCAGGGTCATGGAACTCGTCGATCGGCTGGAAACCATTCCCACCGTGGGCAGGCTCGTCGACCTGCTCGTGGTCCAGGGAGATGACGGGGGAGGAACAGCATGCACATCTTGATCATCGGGGGCACCCGTCGTTGCGGTCCCTATCTCGTTGAGGAACTGCTGTCCAGGGGTCATTCCGTACTCTGCTACCACCGCGGGCAGCACAACGTTTCCTTCTCCGAGGGAGCCGAGCACCTGCACGGAGACAGGCGC
Organism: Anaerolineae bacterium; assembly: GCA_034411995.1. GTDB lineage: Bacteria > Chloroflexota > Anaerolineae > UBA7937 > B3-Chlor > JAUVXJ01. The sequence goes on from DAOUME010000026.1 coordinate 858,475, forward strand.
GACTACGCGCGGTTCAAGGAGCAAATGGCCACGGTCCAGGCTGACGTCGTCATCGACATGATGGCCGGTGACGACGCCGACGTGAGGGCAGTCGTAGATGCGTTCAGCGGGCGGATTGAACGCTACGTCTGCATCAGCAGTGTTGAGGTCTACGCAGCGTTTGAGGCCGCCTGGAACCACCTCCCCAGCCCTCAGCCGGTTCCCATCCCGGAGGGTGCTCCCAAGAGAAAGACCGTGCATCTCTACGGCGACCAGGCGCGCTACGACAAGTTGCTGGTCGAAGGAGAGGCCATGGAGGCCGACGCGCGAGGGGACTTCTCCGTGACTCTGCTGCGCTGGCCCGCCCTGTACGGACCCAGGGACGAGACCCCCCGCGAATGGTACTACGTCAAGCAGGCCCTGGATGGACGCACGCAGATCGCCGTACCCAACGGAGGCCAGTCGCTGTACGCCCGGGGTTATTTCGAGAACATGGCTCACACAGCGGCCTTGGCCGCGGAGGACCCGGCAGCAAACGGTCAGGTCTACAACTGTGCCGACGTCGTCGCCTTGAGCCTGAAGCAGATCGTGGAAATGATAGGTGAGATCGTAGGACATAGCTGGGAGATTGTCCCTGTGCCGCGAGAGTTGATGCCGGTCGTGCCCCAGTCCCAGGCCCTCCCCTTCTCCGGCGACCCCTACGACATCGAGCCGCACCTGCTCCTCGACCTCACGAGCATCAGGACCGAACTGGGCTATCGCGACCTGGTGCCCGTGACGACAGCCATGGAGACCACTGTGAAGTGGCTGGTGGAGGAACGACCGTCGGTTGCCTGGCTCTCACCCTCCTACCCCGAGCACGACGAGGCCATCAGAAAGGCCAAGCTCATCGCCGGACTCTAGCGCGTAGCAGGGAGCCGAGTCGGGAAGGACCCCGTGGGTTGCCGCGGGGTCCTTCGTTGACGCCAGCCAGAGCACGACAGCAAGAGGCCTGCCATCCTCTGTTCAGTGGGATGTTGGCCGAGTTGGCCTATCGGCGTTGGCGCAGGCGCAGGTTGACAGAGGAGTTCAGAGGTGCTATTATTGAGTTCGAGACACCCCATAGACACAGGTGCCGCACAAGCTTGACCTCCGGGATCGGGCAAGAAAGCCGGCGGTTGGCGAAAAGCCGAACGCGGATGACGATTGTGTCTCCACCGTCAAAGTAGAAGGCGAGAATCACAAGGAGGACCGAGCGCTATGTACAGAATAGGTGGGATTCTACTCCTCGTTGGCTTGCTGCTTCTCCTCTGCGCACCGGTGATGGCCGTAGCGCAGGCGGACCGCCCCACAAAACCCGTACCATGCGCTTCTGCGTCTCCAGTGATAGACGGCATGATTGAACCCCTGTGGGAGCAATACGCCCACCTGGAGGACATAACCATAGATTTCGACGTTCTTGACCTCCAGAACCATACCCTGCCCCCTTATGGGGTGATCCTGGGCATGATGCGCGACCAGCAGAAGCTGTACGTCCTGCTCACGGAGTACTGGACGGGGACGGACCTCGAGCTAGCTCAGCTACCAGACATTCAGTCGGTCTTCTGCATGGGCTTCGAGGACCAGCGCCCAGCGTGGGAGTGGAACGTGAGCGATCCAGCGAGCGACTCCGGCGAAGGGTGGCTCTGCTTCGTGGGCGGTGAGGACTTCAACTTCACCGAGGTGCGCGCGCAGGAATGGGTGAGGCTGGATAGCGCCGCCTTCTTCATCGGAAGGGTTGGCGGTGACCAGGAGAGTCTTCTGGATTGCTTCGACGGTCTATGGGTCGACTTCGAGGGCATGCCGCCCGAGATGCCCGCTCTGAAGGGGGTCAACCACGCCTTCGGGGCCTACTACGAGGTGGACGCCGGCCTCGGTCCTGTCCTGATGTGGGTCCACGAGGCAGCCATCGATCTGTCCAGTTCGCCTCTGAGCCCTGTCCCCGAGAATACGTTCCGGGGCTGGTTCGCCGCCCTCGGGATTGGTGATGACCAAATTGGGTCATCAGGGTTGCACACTGAAGAGGACTTCCGAGCCCTCGCAGAGAAGATCGGTCAGCCGCTTCCCGAGGAGTTCGTGATCGGCCTGTGGCCCGGCGGTCGTGGCATGGCCGATCCCGCGGACCCGCCCGAGCAGCAAGCCGGGGACATGCTGGAGTTTGTCTCCTGCTGCCTGGAGTCTGGAGAGTTTGAAGATAGTTGCGACTGGTGCCTGCCCTGCTTTGGAACGATCGACTTGGAGCCCTGTGTAGAGTTCGTGCCCGAGCCGGGCACCCTGCTGCTCCTGGGCACGGGGTTGATGGGGCTTGGCGGCTACGCCTCCTGGCGCTGGAGGACGAGGGCCTAGACCACCTGCTGTCATCCAGGTATTCGAAGGGCTGTCCCCAGTGGGGACGGCCCTTTTCTTTTCCTCCGTAGCAGCCCTGCTTCCCTGCACCAGGCACCATGAGTGGGCACCGACCTCGACCACGGCCTATCGAAGACACGGGCTTACCGGAGGCGGTTGCTGCACGGACGGCACCGAGGCGCGGCGAACAGCGAGCTACAGAGCCCGTCCAAGTGCGCACCGCAAGAGGTCCGGCCTTGCGAGCCCTGTCTGATGGGTTGTACAATCGCTGCCAGTCGCCCATAGGGACGGGTGCCACGTCTTCTTTCACCGCCGCGCGAGGACTTGTGGCGCGAGACTACGCTGCGAGGGCGCACCACCTTCCGCGGCACTCAGGCGGTGCGCTGCCCGCTGAGCCCGGGCGTGGGTTCAGGAAAGTCTGGAAGGCATAGGCTGTTGCACCGTCTGTGCAACCAGCGACTCCTTCCATGAGGAGGCACCGATGCGTATCAACCGCGTTCTTCCATTGAGACTAACACTCGCTGGGCTGATTCTGGTGGCCAGCCTCGCCACGCCTGCGCTCGGCCAGGAGCTGGCCTTCACAGAGACCTTTGATGACCCGGCCCTGACGCGCTGGGAGCATTCGCCCAATGCAACAGTAGTGGACAGCTCGCTGAGGGTCGAATCAGGCGGCTTTGCCTTCCATCCCGCCCACTGGGGTGACATGAACCTGACGGTGCGGGCGCGAGCCCTCGGTGACGGGGAACTCTTCATCCGTTATCGCTGGAGCGAGGATGCCAACTACGCCATCCGTCTCGGGCCTGGGCTCGTGGCAGTGCAAAGAGAGTCCCACGGCGCAGCCACGGACCTGGGCACCGCCATGCCCCCCATCGAGGCCGGCGAGTGGGCAGAGGTTGCCGTGACGGTGTCCGGTGGCACTCATCAGGTAACCATAAACGGCTCTCCAGTGCTCACAGCCACCGACCCCGATCCCCTGCCTGAAGGCGGCATCGGTTTCACTGTCCAGGGCGAGGGCACGGGTGAGTTCGACGAACTGGAGGTTGCCACTGACGGTCAGCTGCCCCCACCGGGGGAGGTCACCCCGATGCCCAAACCGACCACAGGCATCGAACCTCCCCGCTCCCCCGCCGGCTCCGAGGCCTACCAGGCCGCAGCATGGCTGCGTCTGGGCGGGCCACCGGGTGGTCTCGGGTACGACATCCGCTACAAGTTCGACCATCCGGACACCTGGTACGTCACCGACGCCTACACCGGCTTCTTCATCAGCCACGATCGAGGTCTGACCTGGGAGCCCAGCAAGAAGGGGATCGACCGGCTCGAAGGAACCACTATCGTCCCCATCTTCAGCGCCACGGTGGATCCCCACAATCCGAACGTGATCTGGATAGGCACTCAGTTCTCAGGTCACATCTACAAATCCACCGATGGCGGCCTGACCTGGACTGAGAAGGACAACGGTGTTGAGCCAAACCAGGGGCACAGCTTCCGGGGCTTCACCATCGATCCGCGCTCCTCGGACATCGTCTACGCTGCCGCGGAAGTGGAGGCCGCGGTCTTCCGTGACGCGGGGACAACGCCCGACGCCCGCGACGGGACGCAAGGCGGACGGGTCTACCGCACCACCAACGGAGGAGAAAGCTGGGAATTGATCTGGGAGGGTCCAGCCCTGGCTCGCTACGTCTGGATCGATCCCACCGACCCTGACGTGCTGTACGTCTCCACCGGGTTCTTCGACCGCAGCCCGCTGAACCAGCCCGAGAATCCCACCGCTACGAACTGTGGGGGAATCGGCGTTCTGAAGAGCCTCGACGGCGGCCAAACCTGGATTGAGCTGGGTCACGAACAGGGCATTGAGAGCCTCCAGATCAGCAGCCTGTACATGAAACAGGACGACCCGCAAACACTGCTGGCCGGAGGTGGGAGCTTCTACGTTCCCCCGGTGCTCGTGGACGGAGTGGAGACCGAATATGGCGGTGTCTATCTGACGACCAACGGTGGCCAGTCCTGGGAGGCTGTAGTCGAGAACGTGGTCATCACCTCAGTAGAGTATTGCGAGAAGGACCCGCAGATCGCCTATGCCGGCGGCGCCAAGGCCGTCTACCGCAGCGAGGATGGCGGGCACACCTGGCAGCGCTTTGGTGACGAGGCGAGGGGAACCTGGGGACCCCCCGGCCTCAACCCTGGGGTGCCCGTCGATATCCAGGTTGGTCCTGATGACTGCAACCGTCTGTTCATCAACAACTACGTCGGAGGCAACTTCCTCTCTACGGACGGCGGGCAGACTTGGGCGGTTGCCACCCAGGGGTATTCTGGCGCTGCCCCCACGCGAGTGATCGTCGATCCCCACGACCCCTGGCACGTCCTCGTGGCCTCCCGGATGGCTCCCTTCGTCAGCCACGACGGCGGCTTGAACTGGGAGGGTCTCCTCTACCCCGAACTCCTTACGGGCATCCGCACCCTGGAGCTGGATCCCAGCGATTCCACTCACATGTGGGCCTCCGCGGATGTGGTCCTGGCCCCGATCCTGGAGACGCACGACGGCGGAAAGCAATGGAAGCCGCGTCTCGACTGGTTCGATCGACTCCCCAACGGCACGAGCGAAGCCGACTGGGCCCCGCTGAGGATCACACGCATGGCCTTCGCCCCCTCCGACCCCTACATCGTCTACGCTGGCACACTGCATGCAACTACCGATCCGGATCTGCCGCTGCCCGAGGGATGGCGCTACGATGGCATGGGAATCTACCGCTCCGACGACGGCGGGGAGACCTGGAAACCGGCCAACGACGACACGATCGAAGAGCTCGGCTTCGGGTGCATCGCCGTCGATCCCACCGACCCTCAAACCGTGTATGCCGGCGCCTATTTCGATCGGGGATTGTTCAAGACCACCGACGGTGGGGCCACCTGGACCCCCATCGACGAGGGCTTGCCGCAGCCCTATCGTTACTTCGACGCGATGGCTGTCGATCCGGACAACCCACAGGTTGTCTACGCGGCTGGTCGGATAGGCGTGTTCAAGAGCACCAATGGCGGAGCATCGTGGGTGCAGTTGACAGCCGGGCTGGACCCCCAGGGAGGGGCGACCTCCATCGTCGTCGACCCCACCAACCCCCAGGTCGTGTACGTGGGTACGTCGCGACTGGGCGTGTTCTACTCCAGCGATGCCGGGACCCGATTCCAGTCGCTACGCCAGGGTATCGAAGAAGCGGGAAACCTGGCCATCGCCGATCTCTCCGTCACGTCCGATGGGACGGTCCTCTACGCTGCGGTGATCGGGGGCGGCGTCTACCGCCTGGGTACGCCCTTGGGCGTCAGACCCGAGGTTTCGCCCACGGCGCAGGTTGGGCCTGTCCTGCCGATTACTACCTCCCCAGCTCCGACGGCCACGACGATCCCCAGTCCCTGTCCAGGAGGCATCTGCCCCGGGGCAGCGGCTCTGCCCCTGGCGCTGGTGGGGCTGCTCTTGGTCTCCCATCGAAGGAACTGACCGCATGAGAGCGAGATCGCTCTGTGCCCTCGTGGCGGTATTCTGTGCCGGAGTGATCATCTGGGCCGCGTGCAGCACCGTGGCGCCTGTCGCGCCAGCCTCCCCCACGGCTCCTGGGTGTTCCCCATCTCCAGATTCGGTCTGTGGCCTGGTGCTGAATGAGGACGGCCCGGTCTTCGGCGCCTCGGTGCGCGTGCAGGCCACGAACAACCAGACCACGACAGCGGCTGATGGCTCCTTCGCCCTCAGTGGGATCACGGCCACCGGGCCCATCACCATCACCGCCTGGCACCAAGACTACTACGTGGGTTGGACCAGTACCCTCCCTGGCGCTGAGCCGATCACCATCACCATCAAGCCCTACTACACCACGGACAACCCTGACTACACTTGGTTCTCCATGGAGGGCGTGGAAGGCTCCAAGAGCTGTGGCCACTGCATGGCTGACCACTATGCCCAATGGCTGGAAGACGCCCATTCCCAATCCGCCACGAACCCGCGTTTCCTGACCATGTACAATGGCACCGACGTGGAGGGTAATCAAAGCCCCCCGACCCGCATCGTCTACAGGAAGGACTACGGCTCCTTTCCCCTGCGGCCCGACCCCAACCAGCCCTACTATGGCCCGGGCTACAAGCTGGACTTTCCGGACACCGCAGGCAACTGTGCTAGCTGTCACGTGCCTGCGGCGGCGGCCAAGCCGGGCGAAGCCTATGCTGCCGATCCTAACCAGGCTCCTGGCATTGAAGCCGAGGGGGTGTTTTGCGAGTTCTGTCACAAGATCGGTGGTGTGAATCTGGACCCAGATACCAACCTCCCCTATCCCAACATGCCGGGTGTCCTCTCCATGCGCCTCTACCGCTCTGAGGGGGACCAGGTGCTCTTCTTCGGTACCTTCGACGACGTAACCCGCCGGGTCAGCTATCTCCCTCTGGAGGAGGAAAGCGCCTTCTGCGCTCCGTGCCACACTGCGGTCTTCTGGGACACGGTGGTCTACGACTCCTACGGCGAGTGGCTGAGAAGCCCCTACAGCGATCCTCAGACCGGCAAGACCTGCCAGGATTGTCACATGCCGGTTACCGAGGCCACTCACTTCGTCCTCCCCGAGAATGGTGGGCTGGAGCGGCCCCCAGGGCGAATCTTCGATCACCGTATGCCTGGTGCCATGGACGACGAACTACTGCAGAACGCGGTAACCCTGACCACCACAGCTCGGTTGGAGAAGGGCACGGTGGTCGTACAGGTGGAGATCACCAACGATCAGACGGGTCACCACGTGCCCACCGACTTTCCGGGCCGCCACCTGATCCTGCTGGTCCAGGCCACGGACTCCGCTGGCGCCCCGCTGGCCCAGCTCGCGGGACCCACAGTGCCCCAGTGGGGTGGCATCGGCGATCCGCACGAGGGCTACTACGCCGGACTCCCCGGCAAGGCCTTCGCCAAGGTGCTTCAGGAGATCTGGACCGGGCTCTGGCCGTCGGCGGCATACTGGAACCCCACTCGCGTGCTGAGCGATAACCGCCTGGCTGCCTTCGCCACCGACAGGAGCAGCTACACCTTCGCGGCCCCTGACGAGGGCGAGGTGACGGTAGAGGTCACATTGCTGTTCCGTCGGGCGTTCATCGAGCTGATGGATCAGAAGGGCTGGGATGTGCCCGATGTCGTCATGGAGCAGCAGGAGGTGCGCATCCCTCTGGGGGCTCACTGAGCGCCGGGAACGCCGAGCACCAGTTCGGCCCCGCCCATCGGGGCTGGTACAGCCGCGGCTACCTGCCGCACTGTGACCACCCTGGCCTGCTCCAGAGCATCACCTATCATCTGGCCGACAGCCTGCCAGCAGCCGTCCTCAGGCAAATGGACGCCGAACTGCGCACCCTTCCGCCCGGGCGTCGGGACACAGAGCGACGCAGAAGGGTGGAAGCCTGGCTAGATGCCGGTCACGGCTCCTGTGTGCTGCGTTTGCCGGAGGCGGCGGCTTGCGTGGTCGATACCTGGCGGCACTTTGCCGGGGAGCGCTACGACTTGATCGCCTGGGTGGTGATGCCCAACCATGTGCACGTTCTGGTGCGGGTGTACGAAGGGGTGCCGTTGGCCAAGATCGTACAGTCGTGGAAGAGCTATACGGGGCGGCGGATTCGCGTTCTGAGGGAGGAGAGCCCAGCACGGGCGCGGGGGTCTCAGATGCAAGAGGTATGGATGCGAGAGTATTGGGATCGCTATATCCGCGATGAGCGGCACTTCCACATGGCTGTAGACTACATCCATCAGAATCCGGTCAAGGCGAGATTGGTCGGCATGGCCAAGGATTGGCCATGGAGTAGTGCCCGAGAGTTTGCCGAGCTGGGGCTCGGCGATCCCGGGGACGGTCACCGATATTAGGAGGTTGTCATCGGCCAGGAGATGCTGGAATAGAAGATACTCCTTGCGGAAGAGTACAGCCGGAGCGGCCTCACCGCGAGGTGTGGCGCCTGAGCCCTCGGTGATGTGCATAGGCCTGTCCACTCTGGTTCGACGAAAGGAGGTCAGACGTGAAAAGCACGCTGGCAGCAACTCTGCTTGTATGCGTGAGCCTGCAGATGGTCGTCTCCGGCTGCGCTCAGCAGGGCACGGTCGGACCTGCAACCACTGGTCCACCTCCGGAGGCTCCATCCGTGTCCCGGGAACCCACGGCCACCGAGACCGCCCCGCCCACGCCCACCGGAACAGTGACTGCCCCTCTGCCGACTCCCACGTCCATCAGCACTCATACACCCACCCACACACCGACACAGACTCCCACGACTACTCCAATACCCGCCGAGCCTGTCGTCTTCCAGGAACCGAGCGTACACGGCGACCTGGAGATCTTTATCCGGAATGCCGACGGGTCGGTGGCCAATCTGACCAATCATCCAAGCGAGGACGCCTACCCCGATTTGTCGCCCGATGGCATGCGGATCGTCTTCGCCTCAGATCGCGACGGGCCGACCCGCGTATTCGTGATGAACATCGACGGATCGAACTTGACGCGGTTGACGGACAGCCAGGCAGGAGACACACGTCCCACGTGGTCAGTCGACGGCACGCGCATCCTCTACTCGACGCTCTTCCCCGATCACAACTGGGAGATCTACGTGATGAACGCCGATGGCTCGGCTCAGACCAACCTGACCAACAATCCAGCCATTGACACCTCGCAAGCCTGGTCACCCGATGGGGCGCAGATCGCCTTCGAAACAGACCGGGACGGCGACTTCGAGATCTACGTGATGAACGCCGATGGCTCGGCTCAGACCAACCTGACCAACAATCCAGCGGCCTATGACATCAGCCCCACCTGGTTCTCCGACGGCACGCAGATCTTCTTCCAATCCGATCGGGATGGCGAAAGGTTTGACTACAAACCATACGTGATGAACGTAGATGGTTCGGACGTCAGGAAGGCGGAATAGGAATGGTTCGGGAGAATCGAACGCCGCTCGCCGGTGTTATCCCTGGAAGAAGCGAATATGCGTCAACTCATTCGGGAAGGAGTCGCAATCCTCTAGCCGCACGTGAAAGAGGTTTGCGTCCTGATCTGCTCGTCAGACGCCGTAGCAGAGGAGGTGCACAGATGTTAATGGATCGTATCATCGGAGCGTTTACCTTCAGGAGGGCGGTCTACGCGGAGGTGGAGAAGGATACCGCTTTCTCTACCACAGCGTGGATCCTGGTGGTCGTGGTGGCCTTCGTGAACCAGCTCGGAGCAGCCGCCTCCAGGAACCTGGTAGGATGGTTGTTCGGCGCGGTAGCCGGCACGGTCTTTGCCGTCATCGGTTTCGCGCTGGGCGCCTTCGTGATCAGCCTCGTCGGGCGCGCCGCCTTCAACGCCGATGTCAACTTCGACGAAATGGTGCGGACCCTGGGTCTGGCCTACGTCTGGCAAGTTGTGGGAGTCATCGGCATCGTGGGTGCGCTGTCACCTGCCCTGGGCTGCCTGACGGCTCCCGCGCTGCTTGTCGCCGCCTTGCTGGGGCTGCTCGCCTGGCTCTTGGCGACCAAGGAAGCACTAGACCTAGAATGGCTTCAGACCATCATCACCGTGATCATCGGTTGGCTGGTGGTCGCGGCCATCATGGTCGCTGGCGGCATAGTGCTTGGGCTTCTGGGTCTGGGCGCGACAGGGGTGGCAGGACTCCTCGGCTAAGGCGATAGCAGCGCATCCACAGGCAGGCGCAGGGTTGCCCGGACCCGTCCAGGAACCATGCTACACGACGGAGACGCCTGACCTACGGCAGCTCGCTGTGCCAGAAGCCGTTGCTGTCAAACAGAACCACCCAGCTGCCATCCGGGGCCAAAGAGACCTGCTTGAGCTCCTTGTCCTCGTCGTTGAGCTGGGCCAGCGCATCGTCCAGCGGTACTGGCAGCCCGCTGCGTACGAACCCGTTCCTCCCGTAAAGGATGACCCAGCCCCCATCCGGGGCGAAGGCCACGTCCTTGACCTCCTCGTTGCGGTCGTTAAGGTCGGTCAAGGTCTGGTCGGCGTCATGTGGGATCCCCTGAAGCCACAAGCCGTTCCTGCCGTAGAGGATGACCCAACCTCCGTCCGGGGAGAAGGCCACCTCCTTGAGCTCCTCCCCCTGGTCGTTTAGCTCCATCAAGGCATCGTCGGCCTTTTGAGGCAGCCCGCTGCGCCAGAATCCGCTCCCGCCGTAGAGGATTACCCAACCTGAGTCCGGAGTGAAAGCAATCTGCTTGATCTCCTCGTTGTCATCGTTGAGGCTGCTCAGCGCATCGACGGCCTTCTGCGGTAATCCAGAGCTCGAGTAGCCGTTCCAGCCGTAGAGGACCACCCAGCCCCCCTGCGGAGTGAACGCCACCCCTCCCAGCTCCTGACCGGCGCTGTTCAGCTCGTCCAATTCTTCCCCCAGGCCTTCCACAACCGCCGGGGGGCTCGGCGTCGGGGAGGGAGGACTGATCAGCGTCGAGGACGGCAGGGGAGCACCTGTCGGTGTCGACGAGGGCAGCGGGGCAACCGTGGGCAGCACGGGAGAGGGAACCAGGGCCGCAGTGGAAGTCAGCTCCTCCCTCGGAAGAGTGGGAGAGGCAACCCCCGCAGCCAGGGTACTCTCCGACGAGGGGCTGGCCATGACCACATCGAGTGTCGGTGATGCCCCCATCTGCGAGAAAGGAATCCGCAGCGCGCCGGAGTTGATCAGGGTATTCACCAGCAGAAAGCCTCCGGTGATGAATCCTGCCAGCACCGAGCCTACGCAGCCCCACATCTCCTTCCCCGCGAGACCTTTGGACCTAGCCTCCTGGCTCATGCCCGCCTTCTCCCTCGTATTCAAACAAGACCCACTCTAACCGCACCCACGTACCACCTGGCGACGCACCGCGCCTCCCGTGGGGCTGACCATCACCGGCCGCCGTGATTATACACCGCGAATCACAAAGAGCAAGGCCCGCATGGCCGCGCGGTCATGGTGCACAAGCGGCACGGCAGAACCCTGAGTGCGTGTCCCAGGCAGGGATGTCGTCGTTGAGGCGATCTGACTGGTGTATACCTGAGGGGGCACCCGTGCGTGCCTCTCCCGGTGGCGACCCTGCGCCCCTCCAACCCGCGGCTATCAGGTCCCTGATGCTACGTTCTCCGTCTCGCTCGACCTTGCTCCAGGAGCAACTGCACGTCAAACGCCCGTGGCCTCGGGCGGCGCTTGCTTTTGTCGGCACACGGGCGTACATTGGAGCGGCCTTGGAGACGACACCATCCTGCTCCATTGGAGATTCGAATGCCAGATGGGGATATCCCGGGGCTACAAACACCAGGCGTCGAAGAGGAACCCACCTACCTGGAGCTGCACGCCTACAGCGGCGCCACCAAACACATGGGCGGGCTCAATGCCACGAAGGAGCTGGCCAGGCTCTGCGGCATAGACGAGCGCTCCTACGTCCTGGAAGTTGGCTGCGGAACGGGAGCCACGGCCCGTTACTTGGCCCAGAAGCTGGGCTGTCGCGTCCTGGGCGTGGACATCCGCCCCAGCATGGTCGACCAGGCCAGGGACAGGGCGGCTAGAGCGCGCGTCGAGGAAAGGGTGAAGTTCAGGGTGGCAGACGCCACGGACCTGCCCTTCCAGGGCTCCACCTTCGACGTGGTCCTGGTGGAGTCGGTGACCACCTTCATTGAGGACAAGTCCGCCGCCATCGGCGAGTATGCCCGGGTCCTCAAGCCTGGAGGCTGCGTGGGGCTCAACGAGGAGATCTGGCACCAGACGCCAGTCCCCGCCGAGATCGTGCAGTACACAGCTTTCACGTGGGACGTCCAGCCCGAGATCCCCACCCTGGAAGGCTGGGTGGAACTCATCAGAGCCTCCGGTTTGACCGTGGAGCTGGCCAGCCCTCGCAGGTACGGCCCTCTCACCGACGTCAGCGAACTCGCCCGCTACGGGTGCCGGGACTTCCTCACCATGCTCGGACGCTCGGCCAGGCTCTACCTCACCAGCCCCGCCTTCAGGAAGTACATGATGGACCGGCGTCGGCTGCCCAAGGGCATCTGGGACTACCTGGGGTACGCCTTATTCCTGGCCAGGAGATAGCCCCCGCCCTGACTCGTGGTCCGGGTCAGGCGTCCCCGTCGACTACGCCCTCTCTTGCCTGGCCAATTCCTCCTCCTGGAGAGCGCGACGCAAGATCTTGCCGATGGCGCTCTTGGGCAGCTCCGGGCGGAACTCCACCTGGGAAGGGACCTTGTAGTCCACCAGGTTCTCGCGAAAGTAGTCAATCAGTTCTTCCTCGGTGGCCGTCTCCCCCTCCTTGAGGACGGCGTACACTTTGATCCTCTCTCCCTTGAAGGGATCGGGAAGGCCGACGCAGATGCCTTCCTTCACCTTGGGATGTGCGTAGATGAGCTCGTCGATCTCCCGGGGAAAGACGTTGAACCCCCCAATGATGATCAACTCCTTCTTACGATCGGTGATGTAGAAGTAGCCGTCCTCGTCCATGTAGCCGATGTCGCCGGTAAGCAGCCAGCCCTCGCGCATGGCCGCCGCCGTCTCCTGCGGAAGGTTGTAGTAGCCCATCATCAGAGTAGGGCTCTTGAGCACGATCTCTCCCAGCTCGCCCGGCGGGAGGTCTTCGCCATCCTCGAGACCTACGATCTTGACCTCCACGTCGGAGAAGGGGATGCCGATGCTGGCCAGCTTGTGCTCCCCCCTGTACGGGTTGGCCATGATCGCCGTCACCGCCTCGGTGAGGCCGTACCCCTCGATCATCCGGCCGCCGGTCTTGGTTTCGAAGTCATCCTTGATCGCCTGAGTCAGCGGCGCGGCGCCGACGAATATCCCCTCCAGGCTGCTGAAGTCGAATCGGTCGATGCCCGGCACGTTGCTCAGAGCCACGAACATGGTGGGCACGCCGATGAAGAAGGTGGGCTTGTACTTCTCGATGGCCTTGGCCACCTCCTTGGATTGGAAGCGCGGGAGAACGGCGATCTCGCCCCCGGCGAGGATGGGGGCGTTCATGTTGACGCACATCCCGAAGCCGTGGAAGAAGGGCAGCACGGCCAGCATGCGGTCATGCTCGTCGATGCCGCCCCACACGGCCACCTGGTGGGCGTTGGCTACGATGGCGAAATGAGACAGCATGATCCCTTTGGCGATCCCCGTGGTTCCGCCGCTGTAGATGAGCACCGCCATCTCCTCCGGATCGACAGCCTGCGGCCTGAACCCGGGCGGGGGAGCCTGGGCCAGCATGTCCTTCATATTCACGACCGTCACCCCAGGCGGAGGCTCGCCGACACCGCTCCTCTGGCGCCGCTCACGCAGACCCATGACCAGACTCATGGGGAAGGGCATAAAATCGGCCAGGCCGGTGTATATGATCCGCCGGAGAGGGCTCTCATGCGACAGTTCCACCGCCTTCGGAAGGAACATGGGGATGGTCACCACGGACTCCGTGCCCGAGTCCTGAAAGTGAAAGGACAGCTCGCGGGTGGAGTACAGGGGGTTGAGGGGCACGACCACCGCCCCCGCCTTCAGCAGACCATAGTAGGCGATCACGAACTGCGGCGAGTTGGGCAGGAGCAGCGCCACCCGATCACCCTTCCGCACGCCCAGTTCCGCGAGCCCCGCAGCGAAGCGGTCGGAGAACTCTTTCATCTCTCCGTAGGAAATCGGCTTCCCGAAGAACCTGGTACAGGTTCCCTGGGGGAACTTCGCCGCCGTGTCCTCCAGCAGTTGATAGAGCGGGACGTGGCGGTATTCGATGTGAGGGGGGACCCCCTCGTCATAGTGGCTCAGCCAGCGCTTCTCCATACTTCATCTCCTTTCGAATACAGCCACCCGTCACCCGGACGGTGATGGTTCCTCCTGAAGCCTCTACACCCCGATCATCTCCATGAAGGCCTCTAGCCGGTTCGCTGCCTGCTCTTCCGAGAAGACCCGCGGGTCGTTGTGGTCAGCCTCCAGCAGAAGTGCCGGGACGCCGGCCTCCTGGATCAGCTTGTCTCGCTGGCCCATCTGGCCCACCGAATACGGCTTGCAGGATCGGTCCGAGTGCAGGATCGCGCCGTCCAGGTGGTACTCCTCCACCAAACGCTGCATGGTGGCCAGCTTGTGCCCGGTGCCCCTGTTCAGGATGGGATAGATGTAGGTGCGAGCCATAGACTCCATCGGGCGCGTGGGATCGATCAGGTGATGGAGTTCGCCCCAGGCGTTGGTGTAGGTCGAGGCGACGATCACCACGCCCCGCCGCCCCAGGAACTCGCCCAGCCAGCGCATGCGATACCAGATGGGCAGGTTGTCCCAGAGCAGGCGCTTCCGCTCCTCCTTGACCGCACCTACCCCGGCACTGATCCGTTCGTCCACTTCCCGTAGCATAGCCGCGTAGAAGTCGACCGTGGCCGGAACGCCGCGCATCTCCACGATGGGGCCCATGTGGATGAACTGATCGAAGACAGAGATGGGCGCGGGGCGCTCTCGGCAGCGCTCCAGGATCGCCATCCACAGCTCGGCCGCCGTCTTGCTCAGGCGGGCGACTTCCGTCAGCTTGCGGGCATCCAGCGACCTGCCAGCCACCCGCTCCGCGATGGGAATCGCTTCCTCTAGTTCGCGCTGGACGAATTCGAGAGCGTGATCGCTGACCTCGTCGTAGACGAAGGGGGTGTCGATCAGGATCAGCGGGACCCCGAAGTGATGCGCCAGTACCCGGTACCAGTAGAGCACGGTCTGGCAGATGTTGGTACAGGCCAGCAGCAGGTCTGGCCGGGGGAGCCTGCCCATAGGCGTCTTTCCGGAGAGCACCGCCCCAATGTCCGTGCGCGCGTACGAACAGATGTCGCGGGAATAGCCAGCGGCCTCCGCCTGCGAGGCGATCTCCTCCACGACGCGCACGGTGCCACAGATGGCGGCGTGATTCTCCGGATAGAGCACGTAGTAGCCCAGGGCCACCAGGAACTCCACCGGTGCTCCAGACGTGACCCAGGCGACCTTGTGGCGCAGGTTGGCGTACCTCCCTTTGAGGTAGTGTTCTCCGATCAGCTCTTTGGTCCTGGAAGAGATATCCAGGGGTCGGGCCAGCACCTCACTCTTCCACCGACCGCCGCTGCGCGCCCTGCGCTCGCCCTCCCAGCGCGCCCACCGCAGAGCCGACCGGCCCAGCACGTCCACGTTCAGATGATACCGGAGCGTGCTTCCCACACTCATTGGATCATCTCCAGGAAGGCTTCCAAACGGGTAACCACCCCGGAAGGTAGGGGATCATTGATATCCACCTCCACCATCAGCGACGGGACTCCCAGCCCCTCCAGTTCCGCGCATAAGATGGGCAGGTCGAACAACTCGGGCTCGCAGAACTTGACGTTGCAGAAGACCACTCCCCTGGCCCCCGACGTCTCCAGGAGCTTCTCCAGGTGCGCCGCTCGCTCCGCGATGGGGCTACCACGGGTGGGATCTGGCGGGGCGTTCAAGAGGCGCTCTGCCAGGCGGTGAAAGGGCTCCTCGCTGCTGCCAGGACCATACAGTCGGCGGCCGCAACACGCCAGGTCGTCCGCCACCACCCAGCCGCCGATGCCCTCTAAAGCCTCCAGAAGCTCCACCGGCTCGGGTACGATGCCGGAGAGGATGAGGGGGATACGCCCTCTCTCGCCAGAGGAGCGATCCATCGCGGGCGACTCCGCCGGCGCGGAAGAGTGAACCTTCTCTCCCTGCAACGTTTGGCGCCCCAACTCGGTGAACTCCTCGGCAGGCAGGTACTCGCGGGCGCGAATGAGTCGGTAGAAGTCTTGGTCGGATAGAGCCATCCTCACACGTTCCTTGTGGAGCGCCGCCAGGACCTGATCGGCCTCCTCGTCTCGCTCGATGCAGACCCGGAGTCTCTCCTCGGAAGGAGCGCGGCCGCTGATCGACTCCAGGCGACGGTGCAGGGAACGGAATTCGTCCGCCAGGAAATCGACGTCGCTCTGTCGCCGTCCCCGCGGAAGATAGATGGGAAGAACAGGAAACCGGGTGGGGATCAGGTCGATCAGGATGCTGCCCAGTCCCTGCAACGAGTCGCAGGCGTGAGGGACCACGACGAGATCAGCGACGTCTAGGCCTCCCGACAGGAGAAAGGACAGCCCGTTGCGGACGATGGAGCAGACGTTCGGCTGGAGGTGTGCCGCCCCGCGGCTGGTGTCCACCTTGGGCGGGCCCCAGACCTCCACCGGAAGCACGTTGAAGGCGCGCAGCAGGGCGCGGGGGTAGTGGATGGGAAACACGGCGGCGACGGAGCCCCCTCGCCCCTTGAAGGATTCGATAGCGTCTGAGCGACGTGGAACGGCGGCCATGATCTCGACCGATCAGCTCCCCGCTGAAAATGAGGTTCGTTGGGTCCTGGGGCCTCCTGCCCTCTTCCTCTCCGTGCGCGCATTATACCACCACGGCGGGAGATCGTCCAGTCCGGTTGAGCCGAAGCACGCACGGTCGAGAGGTCGCCATGGTCAGCAGTTATGCCGGTCGCTGGTCAACCGGCGCGGGGCGGCCACCACTCGTCGCGTCCCTCAGTCTTGACTGGCGACCGGACTCATGCTATAGTGAACATCAGTTCTATTCCTCCACGAAAGGCCAACGATGAACCTGAGCCAGGTCCTGTCCCAGATGCAGGCCACGCCGCAACTCCGCGACCAGGTCACCGCCTGGAAGGTGATCGAGGCCACTGCCGGCTCTTTCGTCGACTTCCCCCCGTCGGTGGATCCGCGCCTGGTGTCGGTGCTCAAGGAGCGAGGCATCGAACGCCTCTTTACCCACCAGCGGGAGGCCATCGAAGCGGTGCTTGGGGAAGAGAGCGTGGTGGTGGTCACTCCCACCGCCTCTGGCAAGACGCTGTGCTACAACGTGCCCATCCTCAACTCCCTCCTGGAGAATCCCGAATCGCGGGCCATCTACCTCTTCCCCACCAAGGCCCTCTCCCAGGACCAACTGGACGAGCTCCACGGCCTCGTCACCGACCTGGGCGTGGACATCAAGACCTACACCTACGATGGCGATACGCCCGTCAACGCCAGGAAGGCCATCCGCGCCGCCGGTCACGTGGTGATCACCAACCCCGACATGCTGCACACGGGCATTCTCCCACATCACACCAAGTGGGTGAAGCTCTTCGAGAACCTGAAGTACGTGGTCATCGACGAGGTCCACCAGTATCGCGGGGTCTTCGGCAGTCACCTGGCCAACGTCATCCGCAGGTTGAAGCGCATCTGCCACTGGTACGGCACCGACCCCATCTTCATTCTCTGCTCGGCCACTATCGCCAATCCAGACGAGCTGGCCCACCGGCTGATCCAAGAGGACGTCCGGCTGGTCGACGACGATGGCTCGCCCAAAGGGGAGAAGCATTTCATCTTCTACAACCCTCCCGTGGTCAACAAGGAATTGAGCATCCGGCGCTCCTCGGTGCATGAGGCCCGCGCCATGGCCAGAAACTTTCTCCTCAACGACATCCAGACCATCGTCTTCGCGCGCACGCGAAAGACTGTGGAGTTGTTGCTCTCCTATCTGAGGGAGGACCTCAAGTCCCAGCGACGGGGTGAGGAGAAGGTCAGGGGATATCGCGGGGGCTATCTCCCCCGGGAGCGCCGGGAGATCGAGAAAGGACTACGCGAAGGAGAGGTGCGGGGCGTGGTGGCTACCAACGCCCTGGAGCTGGGCATAGACATCGGAGCCCTCGATGCCTGCGTGATCACCGGATACCCCGGCACCATCACCAGCACCTGGCAGCAGGCGGGCCGCGCTGGTCGTCGCGCCGACGTGTCCTGCGCCGTCCTGGTGGCCAGTTCGTCGCCCCTGGATCAGTACATCGTCACCCATCCGGGATACTTCTTCTCGCAGCCGCCGGAGCACGCCCTGATCAACCCCGACAACCTGCTCATCCTCTTGAACCACATCAAGTGCGCCGCGTTCGAGCTGCCCTTCGAGGAAGGAGAGCGGTACGGGGGCCAGTCCATCGATCAGATCCTCCAGTTCCTCCAGGAGCAAGGCATCCTGCACCAGGCCGGAACCACCTACCATTGGAGCGCCGACGCCTACCCGGCCGAAGAGATCAGCCTGCGCACGGCGGCGAGGGACAACTTCGTGATCATCCACACCTCCGCCCGCGAGCCCCGCGTCATCGGCGAGGTGGACAGCTTCAGCGCTCCCACCACGGTGCACCAGGACGCCATCTACATCCATGGGGGAGAGCAGTATCAGATCGACCAGCTCGACTGGGAGGGCAAGAAGGCCTACGCCACCCACGTGGACGTGGACTACTACACGCAGGCCAGCCTGGCGGTGGAAGTCCGGGTCATAGACGAGTTCCAGGCGGAGCGTCTGCCCAGGTGCACCAAGGCCCACGGCGAGGTCCTGGTCTCCGCCCTGGCCACGATCTACAAGAAGATCAAGCTCTGGACGCACGAGAACATCGGTTGGGGAGACGTCCGCCTGCCGGAGCAGGAGATGCAAACCACCGCCTACTGGCTCAGCCTGCCGGAGAGCCTCACCCACAACTTCAAAGCCAGCGACTTGGAGAGCGGACTGGTCGGTGTGGCCAACGTGCTGGGAAACGTGGCGCCGCTATTCCTGATGTGCGATCCTGGGGACGTGGGCGTGAAGCCCGAGGTGCGCTCACCTCACACCAAAGAGGCCACCATCTTCATCTACGACCGGGTACCGGCGGGCATCGGCTTCGCCGAGAAGCTATACCGCGTCCACGACCAGCTTCTGCACGCAGCAGAACAGTTGATCACCGACTGCCCCTGCACCACGGGCTGCCCCTCCTGCGTCGGTCCCGAGGACGAGATCGGCACCCGGGGCAAAAGAAACGCCCTCCGCCTGCTGGAAGGGGCCAGGCAAGGGCAGATCCTGTAGGCCGCACCCTGGAGGGTTGTGACGGATCCTTGGTTGCTATGAGCGTTCCCCTATGCCCACTATGGCACGGGGACTACTCAAGGAGCGGCCTGATACTGAAAATGCGATTCCACACGAATATGAATTGTTCTGGAGAGGGAATCGCTGGACACAGACTGCGCAGAGCGACGGTAGGACAGAGGGTCCAGTCGGTGACAGGTGATTGTTTTCCAATCCAGAGGTCCTCTTCCCCGACGACCCATGACTCGTTCTGCGGCCACAGTGTATGCTAGACTTGATGCGCTCAACCCTTGGGGACCTGAGGTCCACTGGTGGCAGTGTACGCAACAACAAGCGGGTCCGTGTGGACGGGTTGTCTGTCCATGAATCTTCGCGCGTGCCCGATCTCCTACCTCCCGCCCAAGGGCAGAAGGGAAAGGCGTTCGTAGAGGAATGCAAATACGGGCAGTCCCACATCAACCAGGGGACCCAGCGCCCGACACCGCTTTGTCCGTGCGGCACTTCTTTTGACCCCTCGCCCACCGGGTGGTAAAATACTGTCGGGTGCACCTCGACACGGCGGTAGTTTGACCCTGTGTCGCAAACCCGGAGCTGCGGAAGGAGGGGGAGGTTCGCAAGCGATGGAGGATGCTGATCCGGGCCCGCACTGCGCCATGGCCGCCACGGAAAGGCATGCTCCAGCCATGGCCGGACCGGAGGGGCTAGTCTCTTTGCCTTTGCCCGCCGCGAACGCCGCCGTTCGCGCCGTACCTTCTCGCTCCTCGATCCCGCCCAAGATGAACGACACTTCTTGTCGCCGCGTGTGTCCACCGCGTAGTCCGCCCGGCACCCTCCGCCAGAGAAGCAGGCGAATCGGCTGGGAACGTCTACCCGTTGGGTGTGCTGACTTTGGGAGCGCCCAAGTCATAGGAGGACAACATGCAGAGGAAGAGCACCGTCGGTAGCCGAAAGCGCGGCCTTTTTCGGGAGTTGCATGGCATTGCAGTAGCGATGGAGCCGGCCGACCTCCAGGTCTATCGCTCCTTGCTTCCACCAGTCCTTTCCACGTCTGAGCGGCCAATCGTCTCCGCCTGGATAGGGTCCTGGGATGACGTAGGAGGCTTGAGGCCATACCGGGAAGGCGCCATTCGGCTACGGTGTGCCTACGAAGGCCAGGAAGGGTGGTTCGTCGCGACCATGCCGGTCACATCCTTGCGAGCCAACATCTCTGGTCGAATGCTCGCTTTTCCTAAGTACACTGCCGATGAAATCACCCTCAACACCTCGTCTGAAGGTCCCATGGGGGAAGTGAAACACCACGGCTTATGTCAGCTCAGGATAGAGCTCAGCCCAGGATCGACCCGTGACCTGACGACCCAGGAACAGAAGGTGCTGGAAGAGGGCCAGGCTATTTGGGATGCTCCTTACTATTTTCTCGGTACCCCCAGCAGATGGACCAACTGGCTCTACAGGATGTGGCAAGGCATGAGGGACGAGCAGCGCATGCTCGTTCGACCCGGTGAGAAATCAATACTTCTGAGAATCACTTCCATCGAGGCTGTTCCCAGCTCATGGGAGACTTCGGAAGCCGGGCTAGCACGCACAGCCGTCAATCCGACTGCTCCGTGGGCCGGGCTTTTTCCTGACAAGAGCGAGGTGCCTGGAGCAGTGTTCCGCTGGAGAGGCGGCGTCGCACTGGCCGTTGAGGAACTACTCTGACAGCGTCCTGGTGACGCGCGCCTGCTGAGTTTCAAGCAGAAGCCAGGGAGTCTACAAGCATGTTACAACCGGCCCCAACGCCGTCACCAGCGCCTCTAGGTTCTTTTCCGGCACTATGCTGTTGCAGCGACGCTTCCAAGAACCGAATGCCTTTCGGTTCCATGATCGGCACATATACGCGGGAGGAGAAGTGAAATCCGCTTGCTCCGAGAGGCGACCAAGGCTCGCCCGGGGTACGTCTCCCTGAAGGACACGCTGAGATTGGTCATGGTAGAGGATCTGCGACAGCAACTGGAGCGACTGAGCTCCGGAAGGTTGGGCACGACCCATCTGCGTCCGGCCGTGAGGCGCCCCTCCCGCCCCATCGAGAGAATCGTCGGGGGCGAGATCGTGGGCACGGCACATGGCCCGTGCATCGTGGTGGACCAGGTCTACCCTGCGGGACACCAGCACGGGCAGATAAACATCACCTCCGCCCTCTCCGGTGGCTCGCATGCCCTGGCTGGTATCGGTCGCGATCCCCAACTGGAGAGCCTGGAGCTCCAGCGGAGCGCCTTCCTGGACGTGGAGACCACTGGGCTGGCGGGGGGCACAGGCACCTACGCCTTCCTGGTGGGCCTGGGATGGTTCGAGGGGCAGGAGTTTCGAGTCCGCCAGGTTTTCATGCGTGACTACGGGGAGGAACCTGCCCTGATCTCCGTGGTGGAGGAGACCCTTCTACGCCTCTCCGGCATCGTTTCCTTCAACGGCAAGGCCTTCGACGTTCCCCTCCTGGAGACCCGGTTCGTCCTGTCCAGAAGACGATTTCCGCTCTCGTCAGCACCCCACCTGGACCTCCTGCACACGGCCCGCCGGCTCTGGGGGCTGCGATTGGATAGCTGCCGGCTTTCCAACCTGGAGACCGAGATCCTCGGTCTCCAGCGACGTGGTGACGTGCCCAGCGCCCTCGTGCCCCAGCTCTACCTCGACTACCTCAGATACGGCCGGGCAGAGCCGCTGGCAGGGGTGTTCTATCACAACGCTCAAGATATCCTCTCCCTGGCCGCACTGACCGCCCTCGCCTGCACCCTCTATGAGGACCCGCTGTGCCACGAAGCGGAGTGCCCCGAGGACCTCTATAGCCTGGCCAGGCTCTACTCCCACGTTGGCCTGGCTGAGCGCGCGGAGACCGTCCTCCGGGCTGCCCTCGAGGCCCCTATCCCTGAAGACTTGCGGAGGCAGGCCGTCTACCACCTCTCCTTCCATCTCAAGCGCCAGGGGCACTGGCCGGAGGCCATCGAGCTCTGGCAATCGGTCATCGAAGAGCATCACGGAAGACTGTACCCCTTCGTGGAGCTGGCCAAGTACTACGAGCACCGCGCCAGGGACTTCCAGCGGGCCGAAGACGTCGTCCTGGCGGCCATCGAACTGGTCACGTCAGTGGGTGCCAGCCACAGCAGATGGTGGACCGAGCAGCGCCTGGCGGAATTGCAGCACCGGCTCGATCGGGTGCAGCAGAAGAAGGCCCGCCGCCAGCAGCGCTGAGCCTGGTCACTCCGGGCCGAGACGAGGAGCACCAGCCACGTGAGCCAGAAGACACTGTCCCTCTCCTTTGAAGAGATCAATGAGGCGGATATCCCGGAGCTGACCAAGGTCATGACGCGAGCCTTCGATGACGATGCCCAAAAGCACCGGGGCCTGGAGCGGGGAGGACCCGAGGGTTACGACGACGGCGAATTCTTTCGCACGTGGCTGCTTCCCTATCAAGAGAGCGTCGGCTACAAGATCCTCTCCCGGGGCCAGATCGTCGGCGGCATCATCGTCTGGATACTGCCCGAAGGCCACAACATCCTGGGCACGATCTTCGTGGACCCGGCCTATCAGGATCGCGGGGTGGGAACGCGAACCTGGCAGTTCATCGAGGCCACGTATCCCGAGACCAGGAGTTGGCGATTGGCCACTCCACCGTGGGCCACCAAGAACCATCATTTCTACGAGGTGAAGTGCGGATTCAGCAGGGTGGAGTCTGATCCCCTGATCCCAGAGCCTGAGGGCAACACTATCTACAGAAAAGAGATGGGCGACGCGGCCTCCAGCACCGCCGACGCCGGTCAGCCAAGATGAGCGTTATCTGTGGTGCCCCACGCCCGCTTTCCTGCCGAGGGCCGCAGGAGGGCCCACGGCCAGGCTTGTGAACCATGCTGTCCCAGGTACGCAGTTCCGCCGGTGGTGAGAATCTCATCAAGATCCTGGAGTGTTCATGCCTGAGAAACTGAAGGATATCTTCTTTACCGCCTCGTTCGTCTCACAACTGGGTGACGCCATCCAACAGGTGTATCCCGAATTCGATCAGGAGAAGTTGAGCAGCCTGGTCTTCGATGCCGACTGGGAAACCCGAGAACTGAAAGATAGGATGCGCCACGTCACCAACTGCCTGCACGAGACGCTGGACATGGGATTCCCCGAGGCGCTGCAGATACTGCTCGAGGTCGCCCCGTCCTTCAGAGGCTTCGACTCCATGGTCTTCCCGGATTACGTGGAGCGGTACGGGATGGACCACTGGGAGCTCTCCCTTCCCGTCCTGGCTTTCTTCACCCCACTGTGCAGTTCCGGGTACGCCGTCCGCCCCTTTCTCCATCAGGATCCCCAACGCGCCATGGAGTACCTGTACGCCTGGGCGAAGGATGAGAACGAACACGTGCGGCGTCTGGCCAGCGAGGGCTGCCGCCCCAGGCTTCCCTGGGGCATGGCGCTACCTCGATTCAAGAAAGACCCCAGCCCCATCCTGACGGTCCTGGAGAAACTGAAGGACGATCCGTCGGAGTACGTCAGGAACAGCGTAGCCAACAATCTCAACGACATCTCCAAGGATCATCCCGAGTTGGTGCTGGACATCTGCGAGCGCTGGTATGGACAGAGCGCCAACACCGACTGGATAGTCAAGCACGCCTGCCGCACTTTGCTCAAGGCCGGTAACAGGCGCGCCATGCGGCTCTTTGGCTTCGCTGACCCCACACAGATCAGCGTGAGCAGCCTGAACCTGGACAGGGAAAGCCTGTCCATAGGCGAAGACGTGCGCTTCACCTTCGAGATCAGTGTGGATGCCGATGCCGCCTGCAAGCTGCGCCTGGAGTACGTCATCGAATACGCCAGACCGGGGGGAAAGGCTTCGCGCAAGGTGTTCCAGCTCAGGGAGGCTAGTCTCCAGCCCGGAAGTCATACTTTCTCCAAGACCCACTCCTTCGTCGACCAGTCCACGCGCAAACACTACCCTGGACAGCATCAGATCCTCCTCATCGTGAACGGCGAGGAGATGGCAAGGGCCTCCCTCCAGTTGACCGACGAGCCTGTCGAGCGCGATCCTGGACCCTAGGCACGGGAAGACGGAAGATGCCACACCCAGACGCAAGCGTGGTTCGGGAGCTGGGGAAGCTAGCCCCCAGCAGCGGACCGTCCTGGCGCAGTCGGGATCGCTCATTCTGGAGACCGTGCCCAGCACCCCCCGGGGGGTGGTGGACCCAACTTTGGTCCTAAGTCACAGATGTCTCAGGAGGTTGAGAAGATGAGCACATTTCCAGGACCTGTCTCGGGCCGGGCAGCGATGATCAAGCGCGTTCTTGGCATCTGCCTGATGGTCTTCTCTACGCTGGGCCTGGTCATCAGCCTGCTCGGGCTGGTAGCGGTGTTCAAATTCAGCGGGCCGGTGGCCTCCAGCGCCGACCAGGCCCTCCAGTTGACGGTCGCCGCCCTCACCTCGGGCCAGGAGAACCTGGACCTCGCCCACAGCGCGCTGGTGGGAGAGGCACGAACCGCCCTCGAGGCCACGCAGGCCTTCGTAGAGGGGGCAGGAGGCGGTCTGGGAAACAGCAGCGCGGTCATGGGATCGCTCAGCGACATGCTGGTGGGTGATCTGGGCCAGGTGGTTGTGGAAACTCAACAGTCTTTGGCCGCAGCAGAGGAAGCCGCCGCTGTGATCGAAGAGTTGCTCTACGGTCTCAACGTCATCTCCGGGCTCACCGGCCTGACCTATGACCCGGACGTTTCGCTCACGGAGAGCTTCGCCCGTATGAACGACAGCCTGGATCCCGTGCCCCGAACGCTGGCTGAACTCGACCAAAGCCTCACCGCGGCCCGGCAAGACCTCGACGACTCACAGGCCAGCGTGGTGGAGCTGGCCGGCCCGCTGCGTGAAAGCGAAACAGTCCTGCTAGAGGCCCAGGCCAGCCTGGAAGAATACAGCGGCCTCATCGCCCAACTCATCCGGGAGGTCGAGGAACTCCAGCAGAGCCTCCCACCATGGACCCGCGCCGTCGTCTTCTCTCTGTACTTCCTGCTCATCTGGCTGGCGATCACCCAGATAGGCCTTCTGTGGCAGGGTTGGGAGATGGCGAGCGATCAACCCAGACTGATCGACGACCGCATCCGGGAGCTGGAGCGGAGGATAGAAGAACTTTCGAGCCGACGGTGAAGGGCAACTGTAGTGTGGAAAGCTGCAGGATCGCTCCCCTAGACAGGGCACAGAGCGGGCCACATCAGCATGTCCAGCACCGCCGTCTGGAAGCTGAAGGTCACGCTTCCCGCCACCGTCAGCCAGTAGGCCCAGGCTGGTCTTCTCGGCCGTCGCCGAAACCGTTCACTATCCAGGCCAGCAAGCTCACAAACCAGCAGGCAGATGCACCGCGAACTTGCAGACCTCGTCGGCCTGAAGCACGGACTCCAACAACTCCACCTCCACCGGCTGCTGCAGTATCTCCTCCCAGATGCCCTTGTAGAAGCCCCCGCTGCAATAGCAGTACGTCGGTGAGATGGTCACCGGCGACTTCAGAGCGTCCCTCACCCTCGGGCAGTGACAGTACAGCGCCCGCCTCCTGGCCGGATCCTCTTCGCTCAGATACTCCAGGAGAGAGCCGCTCTTGGGAATCTTGGTGGCGAAAATCGTGCTCCCTTCTCTGACGCCCGCGGAACCCCAACCTCTGTCCAGGACGTCACGGACTACTTCCTCTTCCAGTTGCAGAGTATCCCTGAGCAAGCTTTCGAACTGCTCCTGGAGCAGGCGCTGAGCCACATCGATGTCGCCCGTCTCCTGGAAAGCCTTCCTCGGGGCCTCCAGGGCGGACCGGGGGTACTGGCAGGCACAGCCGGTCAAGGTCGCCCTCCGTCCTGGCTCCTCCACCAGCGAGTCCAACCGCTCCATCGCCCCCCTGGTCCACTGGATCACCTCTTCTCTGGAAGATCCCGAGAAGAGGGCTTCGCTGCCCCGCAGCACCTGATCTCGGATCTCCTCCCCTGCGACCTTCTCCAGACATGAGGAGAACTTCCTCAACCAGGCCCGCTCGAAATCCACTTCCTCACACATCCCGCCATCCCCTTCTTTCGACAAAGGAACTCGCCCTGCCACCCGTGACTCGCTGATTATAGGGCCAGGTCCAGCCAGCGCACAAGACCAAGCAGGCACCCTGCTGGCGACCGATCTTGCCCGCCGATGCGCGTCAGCGTATCATTGGTCAATCCAGAAGCTGGGCATCACACCCAGGGGGCCGCGGTTCAGGTATTCAATGGTGCCGCGAACGTTGGACCGCCGCCCCCGGTGGGTCCTGTCAGGTGGTCCCCAGCACAGGAGGGAGCCATGCATATCCACAAGGCCTCGTTCTTGGGAGGGGCCGATTTCCAACCAGGTGATCAGACCTTCGAGGATGCCTTCGAGACCGCCCGGCTTCTGGCGCAGAGCGGCCTGACCATCCTGAATGGCGGCGGACCGGGTGTGATGCGAGCCGCCACGGAGGGCGCCCACGCGGGCGGTGGTCACGTAGTGGGCGTCACTTACTATCCCAGGTACGAGCATGCCAACTACGAGGGCAGAGACCCGCTCAACCTTTTCGATGAGGAGGTAGTGGCCGCCGACTATTTCCAGCGCACTCAGAAGCTGCTCCAGATGGGCGACGTGCACATCGTCTTCAGGGGCGGGACGGGCACCATCAGCGAGTTCGGCATGAGCTGGGCCCTGTCGCGGATTCACGACGGCCGCAGCGTACCCCTCCTCCTCTTCGGAGCGTTCTGGGAAGAGATCACCAAGTGCCTCAAGCAATACATGTACATGAGGGAAGATGAGTTCCGGATCTACTGCGTGGTCACCTCGCCCCAAGAGGTCCTCGACACCATACGCAAGCTGGAGCAAGCCAAAGCCTGACGGTGCGACCTGAGGAGGAATGGAGATCGTGAGCAGCGAAAGGATCATGGTCGTGAAGCGCTCCGGGGAGTACGAGCCCTTCTCGGAGAGTAAGGTGCGCAGCTCCCTCCAAAGGGCCGGGGCAGACGGCACACTGATCGAGACCATCGTCAGTCGCGTCAAGCGAGAGCTGTTCGACGGCATCTCCACCAGGGAGATCTACTCCCACGTCTTCTCCCTGCTCAGAGAGCTACAGAGCCCCGTGGTCTCCAGGTACGACCTGAAGAGGGCCATCCTGGAGCTGGGGCCGTCGGGCTTTCCCTTCGAGCGCTTCGTGGCTGGCGCGCTGGAGGCCCGCGGATACGACGTGGCGGTGGACCAGACCGTCCAGGGGAAGTGCGTGGACCACGAGGTGGACGTCATCGCCCACAAGGGCGGAAAGCACTACATGATCGAGGCCAAGTTTCACAACCAGCCGGGCATCAAGTCAGACATCAAGGACGCCCTCTACACGTACGCCCGGTTCCTCGACGTGGAGCAAGCCTGGGTGGAGATCGCCGGCCTCCGCAACCAGTTCCACCAGGCCTGGCTCATCACCAACACCAAGGTCACCTCCAAGGTGAGGGAGTACGCCAGGTGCGCGGGCATGCGGGTGACGAGCTGGAACTACCCGCCGAGGGCCAGTCTGAGGTCCATGTTAGAAGAGAGCGGCCTGCTCCCCATCACGTGCCTTCAGTCCCTCGACCGAGAGGACAGAGCCAGGCTCATAGAGCAGGGCATCGTCTTCTGCCGGGACCTGACTGAGCGAGACGTGGACTTCCTGTCGGGCGACCAGCTAGAGCAGGTTCGAAGGGAAGCGTTGCAAGCCTGCCGGCACAAGCTCCCTCCGTCCTCCAACCGGGTTTCCCCCTGATCCGCTGGCGGCCACGACCCTCGCTCCCCACACTCAATCCTTCCAGGCCCCCCGCAACTCCTCGGCAGAGAAGGCTTTCTCCAATTCCTGGTCGACGAAGGCCCCGTCCTTCCTCACCAGCTCCCCGTCGAAGTAGATCTCACCGCCGCCGTACTCTTTCCTCTGGATCTGTACCAGGTCCCAGTGTATCGCCGAGTGATTGCCGTTCGAGGCCTCTTCGTAGCAATTGCCGGCGGCCAGATGGAACGACCCGGCGATCTTCTCCGTGAACAGCACATCCCTGCTGGGGTGGAGGATGAAGGGGTTGAGGCCCAGGGCGAACTCACCAAGATAGCGGGCACCTTTATCCGTATCCAGGATCTCGTTCAGCCTCTTGCTGTCGCCCTGGCAGGAGGCAGCGATGATCCGGCCCTCACAGAAGTCCAGCCTGACGTCGTGGAACACAGAGCCCCTGAACAAACAGGGGGTGTTGAAGGTGATGGAGCCCTCAACTGACTTCCTCACGGGGGCGGTCATCAGTTCCCCGTCGGGAATGTTGCTCTTGCCGTCCCACTTCAGAATCGGGATATCCTTGACGGAGAAGGTGAGCTCGGTTCCCGGCGCGACGATGTGCACCGCGTCTGTCCTCTCCAGCAGCTCTGCCAGGGGGTCCATGGCCCGCGACATCCTGGCGTAGTCCAGGCAGCACACCTCGTAGTACAGATCCTCATACGACTCCTGGCTCATCTCCGACAGTTGAGCAACGGAGCAGGAAGGGAAACGAAGAATGCACCACTTGGTGCCCTTGACCCGAACCTCCTGGTGGACCGGCTTTACGAACAACGTCTGGTGCATCCGCAACTGTTGAGGAGAGATATCCGCCAGATCGAAGGGGTTGTCGTGGGCTGCCAAACCGAGCCAGGCGTCACACTGCCGCATGAGCGTCAAATGCAGATCGGCGAAGATCCTGAACTGCTCCTCCGTGGCATACTTGATCCACTGGCGCTCGAGCGAGAGATCGTTGTAGTAGCAGAAGGGCACCGCCCCCAGCTCCGTCGCCTGCCTGATCAACACCCTGGCCAACTCCAGGGCCTCCCGACCGCCCACCTCGATGATCAGCGTCTCACCTGGCTCCAGTTCCACCGAGTATTCCAGGAGCTGCTTGGCCAGAACCTCGTTCCGCTCGTCTCTCACCGCTGTCTGCTCCTTCCGCCGCGCGTCTCGCCCTTTCTTGTCGCCCAACCTCACGCGTCAGGCCTCGGCCCGCAGCAGCCCCTTCCCCCCGACCCTTGAAGGCGATCCAGCGCCAATCTCAGATCTTCATCCCGCTGCCTGCTCTGGTCCCTGGCGGACTTCAAAGAGAGGATGCTACGCCTCCAGGAGCTCCCTGGCCCTCCTCACCGCCGACGAAGCATCCGCAGCGTAACCATCCGCTCCAATCTCCTCGCTATACTCCTGGCTCAGCGGCGCGCCGCCCACCAGGACCCTGACTCCCCCGCGCAGGCCAGCGAAGACCAGCGCCTCCACCGTCCTCCTCATAACCGGCATAGTGGTGGTCATCAAGGCCGACATGGCCACGATGTCGGTTCCGTCTCTGCGCACCGCCTCCACGAAACGCTCCGGCGCCACATCTGCCCCCAGATCCTCGACCTCGAAACCTGCCCCCGTCAGCATGGTGCAGACCAGGTTCTTGCCCAGGTCGTGAACGTCGCCCTGCACCGTGCCGATGACCACGCGGCCAGCGGTTCTCAGCTCTGCATTGCCCAGCAGCGGCCTCAAGACGCCCAGCCCTGCCTCCATGGCCCGGGATGCGGTGAGCATCTCCGGCACGAAGAATTCAGTCCTCTCAAACCGCTCCCCAACCTCTCCCATAGCAGCCACCAGGGACTCGGCGATGATCCGCTCTGGGCTGACGCCCTCCTCCACAGCCTCCTTAACCAGTTTCTCCACACCTGCGGCGTCGCCCACCACCACCGCCTCGTAGATCTCCTGCAAACCCATCAACTACCCTCCGAAAGCCCTCGTCTTTTGGACAGCCTCACCCCGCTGTGACAGAGAAAGCCTGGCCTGCCCGTCGTCCTCCCCAGGCGCTCGGTCTAGGATGCCACCGGGTACTGGCCAAAGTCGTATGCTGCCTCGAACAAGGCCACGATATTCTCCGGCGGCACGTCAGCCTGGATGTTGTGAATCGGCGCGAAGACGAAGCCACCCCCGGGCGCCAGGTCGTGTATGCGCCGCTTCACTTCCTCCCTGACCTGCTCTGGGGTCCCCAAAGGCAGGACCTTCGTGGCGTCGGCGCCTCCTCCCCAGAAGACTATATCCCGCCCGAACTCGCGCTTCAGCCCGTCCGTGCCCATGTCCCTGGCCGAGACCTGCACGCGATTGATGATCTCGATCCCGCTCTCGATGAGATCGGGCAAGGCCCAGCGGATGGAGCCACAGCAATGCAGGAAGATCCGGGCCTCGGTTTTGCTGTGGATCAGGTCTGCCAGCCGCCGGTGGCGCGGCTTGTAGATCTCCCGGTACAACCCGGGGGGAGAAGAGAGGACCGTGCTGACCGCCCAAATCATCGCTCAACTCGACGACGTGCACGTAGGGACCCACCTCCTCCAGCACCAGGTCCCAGAACTCCAGGAGCCACTCCACCACCCTCTCCGCCAGGGCCTCCACGTATTTCTTGTTGGTGGCCATGTCCATAAACAGACACTCGAGCCCCCTCAGCCAGTACGACTGTTCGAAGGGGCCGCCGATGGGGGCGTGGATCATCACTGCCTTGCCGGTCTCACCCAGTAGACGCCTGGCTTCGTCCGCCAGCCCCTCCACCCGAGAAGGATCTCGAGGGTCAGGAAAACGCAGCTTCGACAACTCCTCCACGGTGCCTTCCACCAGGGGATGGCCGGCCAGATCGTACCAGAAGCCTCCCGGGGGCCGCCGATAGACGACGCCCCACTCGTCGACGAAGCTGTCCGTCGCGGAGTCGAGCTTGAACTGGAAATCGGCGGCATCGTGGGGGAAGAAACCAACGACGTCTGCGTGAAACCTGTCCTTGAGAGCGGGAGCCGGATCGACGATCTGCTGGAACATGTCCATGATGGGCATCTGGTCGACCGGCAGCCAGAGATATTCAATCAGTCTCCGATAGGCGTCGTGATGGAGCGAACTCACCAGCCCGCCAAAGTCGATGGGCACCCGGTCGGGTTCCTGGTGGACGAGAGCCAGGAGGACTCTCTCTCGACTATTCATCCACACCTCCAGCCGGCAGAGTGCAGCGGCGCTCGGGCAGGCAGCACGCGTTTCCGGACTCGGAGGTCCTCCCAGGACCGCGGTGAGACAGCGACGCACTTCGCCTGCCCGGAATCGGCTGGATTCTATCACCGCCTGGGGAGGCTGGCAAGGGTCGCTACCCCTGCCCTCTGTGGTTTCTTCTCAGGCGGCGGTTCGGGGCCGGTTCATGACCCCGTGGGAACAGCAGCCGCGCGACAAGGGAGCAGAGCCAGCGTGTGGGCGGTTCTACGGAGAGGAAGAACACAGGGCCGCAGGACACCACCACCCGGTTGAGGCGCTACGGAGATGTGAGCGTCTCCCGTCGATACCAGACAACCGCCTGCGCCAGAGCGGCGACGGAACTCTCAGGCCCGACGCCTGCCAGAGCGCCCTTCCGCGCAAGACGATCTCCTGCGCGTCGATGCCATCCGGGCCCTGGTCACGGCTCGGAGCTTGGGACGTCTTCACATGGGCCGTTCAGGTTCAGCGTGGACTCCAGGACCCAGCCCGTACCGTCCATCCCCGAGTTGCCCAGGCCCAGGTCCACCTGTGCCCAACCGTCGTACCTCCCGACCACCGCAGCGTACTCCCCGTACAGCAGCGTCGTGATCACCTCAGATGCCGGGTCTGGGTCAGCGCGGACCTGCACCTCGTCCAGAGGCATGGTGAAGCATATCCCCGGAGGAGGCCCGACCACTTCGCCAACGCTGTCGCATCGCCCCTCCGGGCGCACGGCGCTGTCCCCGGGCACCCACCGCAACCTGAAGACCCCGACGTTGGCCGCTTGAGCAACGGCAGGATCGAAGCCCCACCAGCCGTCAGCGGTTCTGGCCTGGACCGTCACGCGGAAACCCGAGGGCATCGTGCCGAAGACCTCGGCCGAGGGGTCTGGCCGTTCATAGACGGTGACTCCACTCTCCGCCACCAGTTCGCACGGCACAGCCTCCACCTCCTCCCCCCCGCCAATCTCGGCGGTTGCCCCGGCGGGCTCCCCCGCCGTAGGGGTCATGGTTGGCGTCTCAGTCCCAGTCGGCTCCTCCGTGGCGCCACCCGGCGGCCCCTCCTGTCGTTGCGCCTCCGCCAGTTGCGTACCCTGTTGTGCGACCTGGGTCCGCAGAACGACCTCAGCTTCCCGGGGACCCGTCTCCAGGCATGCCGCACAGCACATCCCCAGGATCAACATCCCCAACCAGGCCCACATCCTCATTTCTTCGACCTCCCACCCGCTCTCTGGCTCCGTTTCACCAGTACCGCCGGGGATGACGATTGGCCACCGCCTCCAGGAGGATCCTCACGTAGTTCGGATCCCCCCGCACCGCTCCTGAGAAACCGGTGTCGGCCAGCTCGGCCGTCCCTCGCGTACGCACCAGTTCCCTGGCCCTTTCCACCATGGGCTCCACCATCGTCGCCAGAGACTCCGCGCTCTCGACAGAAGGTTGGAGCTGCCGTACCCGATCGCGGAAGTCCTCTATCAGTTGTGAGTACTCCGATCCCTCTTCGAACTGCTCCGGGGGAAGATCGTAGCCGGCCGCTACCAGTTTCTCCCATACCCTGAACACATCTCCGGTCCTCTCCGAGTTGCGAAACCACCCTGCCCCGTACAACTGGGTCAGCGTAGCGTTGACCTCTTCTATCCGTCTGTCCACGCTGGAGACCTCGGTCACAGAAGGCTTGTCTCCAGACGACTGAGGGATGAGTGTGGTCAGATACTGCTGGATTCTATCCGTCAGACCCACACCCGTCTGCGCCTTTACGCCGTCCTCTATGTCCAGTAGCAGGGTGGCCAGGTTTCTGAGGCTGCCTCTGGGCACTCCCGCGGCCTCGCCGAGATCCCGTGCCTCCTTGGCCAGAGACAGCATCTTCCTGGAGAAGTTCAGGACATCTCCAAAGCTCAGGCTCTCCTGTTCCCAGCTACGCTTCTTGGCATTCATCTATTTCACCTCTCTATCGGCCCTCAAGCCCCCCGAGGCAACCGCCCCGTGAACAGCTCGGCGCTCACTCGGGATCTCCCCACCAGGCGCCGCCACGCACCACGAAGCGGCTGTCACTCCTCGGCTGCCCTCTAGAGCGTCTCCTCCTCAGCCCCGACCGTTGCTGCGCTGCCTCTGCCCGAGAGCGCAGGCACCCTCCCGATGACCATGAAGGCCACCGTGCCCAACGTGGCCAACCCCATAGTCAAATACCACACCGCGACGGGCGCCACGTGGTCATACACGTACCCGCTGGCGATGGGACCCGTCCCCCAGCCGATCCCTCCCATCATGCCGTACACTCCCATGTACCTGCCTCTCATGTCGATAGGGGCGACCCTGGCCACGTAGGAGATGGAGGTGGGCGCCCAGATCAGCTCACCGACCGTGAGGATCACCATGGAAACGAGGAACAGCCACACGTTGTTGGAGAGAACGGCGGCCAGCCCGCCCAGGCCGGTCCAGAAGGCGCCGGCAGCCATCACGTAGGCGTCCCGGTATTTCTCAGTAACTCGCGTCACCGCAAACTGGAAGAGAACCACCATCAAGGCGTTGACGGTCATGATCAGGCCAAAGCCGCTCTCTGGTATGGCGAAGCTCTCCTTCATGTAAACCGGCAACAGTTGCATGAACGGCTCGTAAGCCATCCACAGGAGGATGGAAGCCAGACAGAACGCGATGAAGCGGAAGTCTCGGAAGATGTGCAGATAGCCTCCTTCCGCTCGCCCCTCTTCCTGCACTCTTGTCAACTCAGGCTTCGTTTCCTTGACCAGCAAGGCCACCAATAACAGGGCGATGGTCGCGGCCACGGCTGCCGTGCTGAAGGTGAGCAGGTAAGAAGTGGCCACGAGGAAGCCTCCCACTGCCGGCCCCATAGCCACCCCAGCATTCGCGACCATCCTCAGCAGCGCATACGCCTCGGCCCGCTTCTCCTCTTCGATCAGATCGGCGATCATGGCATCCGATCCAATGCGGGATGCGGGCTCGATGAGGCCGCTCATGGCGATGAGCACCGCGTACGCCTCTACCGAGCCCAGAAGCGCGAAGCCCATCATCACCACGACCTCGTTCGACAAGCCAGCAACCATGGCCACTTTTCGCCCGTATCTGTCTACGACCGGGCCCCAGATAGCCTGCGAGAAGAGGCCCACTGCCGAATTGATGGCGAAGAGGAAGCCCACAGTGGTGAGTGGGACTTCCAACCTCTGGCGCAAGTACACGGTGAGGAAGGGCCACACGAGACTGCCACCCATGGATCCGATGAACCGCTGGCAGAACAGGATCCAGAACTGGAAAGGGTACTCGGCTATGGTATTGCGGATCCTCGACAACCTGAACACTCCCCGTGCACCCCGCCGTCCTGCCCCGGGACGCACTACGCCCCCGGACACACGGACGTTGGGCAAGGAGCATTATTATACCATAAAGATGTGACAAGGCTACCAGGTAGAGTGCTTCGCCCGGCCCGGCCACTCGGGCGGGCTGCCGACAGCATGAGCCGGAGCACTCGTCGCTATCCCTGGGCTGATGCTCACCGGGACCGCTCCGGTGCTTGCCGTGGAAGGCCCTGCGCTCTGTTCTGCTTACGGTGTGGTCAGTAGGGGAATTCGAGCCCCAGCGCTGCCAGCTCGTTTCGGACTCGCGAGTAGAGATCAAGATACTCCCGCCTGGGGAGGGACGTGGCCACGTCGTAACACTCCTGGAACTCGCTGCCCAGAGGCGCGTCGGCGATGCGGTCTTCGTACCTGGCCAGGACCTTCAACAGGAGGCCGTTGGCCTCCTGGCGAGTAAGCTTCATGTTGGCGACGGCGTGTCCCACCTCGGCCGCCATGCGTGCTTCCAGCGGAGTGGCCCGATTCTTGTGTTTGTTGCGGGCTGGGGCAGCCTCCCAGAGATTAGCCCCCGACACGGTACTGGCCATGGCGTGTGCTGCTGCCTCGAAGAGCACCATCTCCGTCGCTGGACCCGCATTCAGAAAACCGTTGGACACGGAGATGATCTTGCTGTTTCTGGCGACGGCCTGATGGCTGGCACTGGATACCCAGAGCAACTCCCGGCTCGTCCCCGAGGTGTAGTGGATGTGGAAGGGGAAATTCATCTGGTAGTGCGCCTGGTGCACCAGAAGCCCCATCAGATGATAGGCCACCTGGAGCACTGCGGTTCCCTCTGCGCGTCCGGCGTAGCCACCGAAGATCGGTCCGGTGAGGCTCCCGGTGAAACAACCGAACTGCTGGTAATGCGCCACCTTGTTCAGCAGGGCGTTGTCGACCTTCAGTTCGGTTAGCCCACCTACCAGCCGGCTGTCGGTGGTCCTCACCCCCCACGGCGATTGGCTCACCGATACCTGCCCCACGTCCGACTCTGCTGTCCCCGCCGCCACCAGGAAGACCCCCGGCCGCCCCACCAGCCTGGCCGCTTCCCGGAGGCTCATGGCATGCTCCATACTTCCTGCCAGCTCCGAGGGTGTCTTGGCCTTGATCTTGAGGCCCATGCTCTCCTCGAGGATGGGCGCGCAGAACCCGTTGGCCAGGGGCTCCTTCAAGTAGGCCACGCACATGGGCAGGAAGAGCTCTTCGTCACAAGAGATGTCGGGGCTGAAGATCACGAAGGGAGGCTTGTCGTCCTCTACGTCACGTCGCTCGAGCCAGCACCCATCCTTCCCCTCGCCGACCAGGTACCGGCCTGGTATCAAGTACAGCGCTTCACGGACTTCACGCTCCTCGAAAGTCAGAATCCGGTGGGTGTCCACGCAGAGCACACCCACTTCCAGGAAGAACTCCAATCCCGCCTGCCACACCGCGTCCGCCAGGCTATCGTCGCGGGGGATGGGCGTGGCCGGATCGTACTCTATGCCGTACTTCCTGATCACCTCCTGCATCTTGGGCATGAAACGCTGCATGGTGAACGCCTCATCCTCACAGAAGGGACCAGTACGGGCACGCTCCAGGATCTCCCACATTCTAAAGGGTGGCGCTGGCATGACCCCTCCTCAACGCCATGACCTTGTCCAAGACTGTCACAGCCTGCATGGCGTTCTCTGCCCACGAATCCGCGCCGATCTCCTCCGCCCAGGCATCCGTCACGGGCGTTCCTCCTACCACGACGATGAATCGCTCGCGCAGCTCCATGTCCTTCAGCAACTCGATGATCTCCTGCTGGCCGGGCATCGTCGTCGTCATCAACGCCGAGGCGCCTATCACGTCGGCTTGCACTTCCTGCGCCTTCTTGATGAAGTCCAGAGCATTGACGTCGGGGCCCAGGTCGTGCACCGTGTACCCGTTCACCTCCAGGAGCAAGGCCACGATGCTCTTCCCGATCTCGTGAATATCTCCTTCGACAGTGCCGATGACCACCGTCCCCTTGGACGGACGCTGCTCCTTCAATTGTTCGAGGTACGGACCTACCGGCTCCAAGGCCTTCTGCATCGCCTTGGCCGCCAGCATCATCTCCGGAAGGAAGACCTCCATGCGCTCGAAACGATCCCCTACCTCCCGGATGGCGTCCGTCAAGGCATCGACGACGGCCAGAGGCTCCATCTTCTCAGTCATCGCCCGCTGGGCCAGGGCCTGGGCATCTTCGTCTTCACCGTCTTGCACAGCCTGTACCAAGCTCTCCAGGATTCCCATCAAACCTCGCCTCCCGACTCTTAGAAGTATGGCGATTATAAGCGAATGGGCAGCCGTAGGCAATGGTTTGCGCGCCGCCTTCTCCGCCTTCTGTCACACCCGTATCAGGGCCTGCTGTGCCTCGAGCGTCTCGCGCTCCCACTCCCTCACCTCGGGGATCCCTTGTCGTGACCTGCTGGCGATAGTATAATTCCCCCCAGCGAGACAGGTCGGAGGGACTAAGATGAGCTTCCTGAGAAGGTTGGGCACGGGCGAGACACTCCTGGCGGACGGCGCCATGGGCACCATGCTTCAGGCGGCAGGGCTGGAGAAGGGACATGCCCCTGAGGAGATGAACCTCGATTCGCCTGACACGGTGCTGGCCGTTCACCGCGGCTACGTCGATGCTGGATCAGACATCATCCTGACCAACACCTTCGGCGCCAACCGCTTCCGATTGGACAAGTACGGCTTGGCCGACAGAGTCTATGACCTCAGCCGAAGGGCGGCGGAGATCGCCAGAGAGGCAGGGGCACCGTTCGTGGCTGGCTCCATCGGTCCCACGGGGGGGTTCTTCGCCCCCATGGGCACCCTCACGCCTGAAGCAGCGCGCGAGACCTTCTCGGACCAGGCCAGAGGACTGGCCGACGGCGGCGTGGATCTTCTGGTCATCGAGACCATGTCTGATCTCCAGGAGGTGCAGGCGGCCATTCAGGGCGCCCGCGAGAGTACCGATCTGCCCCTCGTCTGCACCATGACCTTCCAGCAGAAGCTGCACACGATGATGGGGGTCAGCGCCAGCGAGGCCGCCGAGACGCTCTCCGCCTGGGGCGCAGCGGCCATTGGCGCCAACTGCGGGACCGGCCCCGGCGAGGTGGAGCAGGTGCTGGAGCAGATGAAGCAGGCCGTTCCAGGAGCCATCCTCATCGCCAAGCCCAACGCCGGGGTCCCCCGCCTGGTCGAGGGACGCACGGAGTACGACGCCACGCCAGAAACGATGGCCGAGTACGCGCAGCGCTTCGCTCGGCTCGGAGTGACCATCGTCGGCGCCTGCTGTGGCTCCACGCCTGAGCACATCGCGGCCATGGCCCGTGCCCTGGGCAAGTCGCGCTCAGGCTAACCATGCCGCTGCCTCACGAGCCACACCTGCTGGAGAAAAGCCGCCCTGCTCGCTATCCCTCCTGGTATTGCCGCACCATTAGACGTCGGCAGTGAACCACAGTTCTGACACTACGCCCGCTTGCACGGTGACAGTACCATTGATGTCCCCATAGCGACCCAACCCCAGGCTGGCGGTGTAGGTATATTCGCCAGGGGCCAACTCGATACGCTGGTTGGAGTTAGCTCCCACGGTGTACATCTGCCCCGCTATGGTGAACGTCATGTCGCTCCCGCAGTAGTTGATCACCTCTACCCAACCCACGGCCGGCCTCGACTCCCTGGTGGGACTGAACGTAGGGCTGGCCTGAGGCGGCACCATGGGCGTGCCGGTGGCTGGTGGAGCAGCCGCGTGAGTGGGGGACGGCGCCACGGTGGCGGTTGGCGGAGGCGCCTCCCGCACCCTGCAGCTATCGCGAAGGACCACCTCGTCACCCACCTTCACCACCAGTACATAGGTCCCGGGGGCCAAGGGGTCCCCATCGGTCTCGAAGATCCACTGCCACTGCTGGCCCTGCGAGTGGGTGAACGCTGCGTACTCACCATAGAAGTGTGAGCCATCCTGGTAGAAATCCCACCGAAACGCCTGACCGATCTCCACCCCCTTGTAGGGCCAGAAAGCGTATAGTCTGGTGATGCCATAGTCGAAGGCCAGGCCCACGTCCACCGGCTCTCCTGCCGTTTCGTCGAAATCGCTGCTGAAGACCACCGGACCGAAGTACCCCCAGGAGTGGAGGGTAGGGCTGGGCACGGGTGTTGGCTCCGGGACCCCAGTGGCCGTAGCCGTGGATGAGGCGACGGCTGTAGCTGTGTGCGTTAGCTCCGCAGGTTCGGTGGTGACCACCGAACCCGTGCTGCCACAAGCCACCGGCCCGACCAGCATGGTCGCCGTCAGCGCCAGCGCTAGAAGTCTGTGTCCGTCCAACATTGGGGATCTCCTCTCCGTTCATGGTGCGCCACGTCGACGCCGCTCGAGTCTCCATGGACCACTGCGGGTCGAATAGTACGTGAGCGGTCCGCAGATGTCAAACCTCACCGCACACCGGGTTGCATACCGTCGGTCTCAAGGGTATAATAGCAACGGAGAGACTATTCCCCGTCTCGGATCCCTGGCCATGAACAGACCATGGACATGCCGTGGACTTCAGCGATCATCAGCATCGCTGCCAGAGCCGTGACCGGCGCTCTGGTCAGTTACCTGCGACACTAATGCCGATCCCCAATGTGATGGATGGGGAGCGCATGGCCACCAGCAAGCTATGACCGTAGCCAGCCCGCCCTGGTCCGCCCCACTCTCTGCCCAGGGTCGGGCCGGAGAGGAGCATAGAATGCAGCTAGGTTCCTCTCCAGAGATCCAGCCCGTTGCGCACCATGATTTGCATAGCCTGTCACTTGCAGCTACATATGTTGCATTTGCGGGCCATCCGCGACTGTGGTATATTGGCCGTGGACTCACGCAGGGCATCAGCCCTGCGATTTCGCGCTACTGCAGTGCGTTGTATTTGGATGTAGTTGGGACATCCCCGGCGAGTACGAGAGTCCAGGCAACGACAAGGACAGACCATCGCCGGGACACCGTGAGTAGATCGCTTGTCCCCCTGCGCCGATAGACGGTGCGTTAACCAGAGTTGATATAGAGAAAGGAGTAAGAGAACGATGGAAGCTTACTGTGTCAAGTGCAAGGCGAAGCGGCAGATTGCGAATCCCCAGGAAGTGGTGCTCAAGAACGGACGTCCTGCCATCAAGGGCAAGTGCCCCGTGTGCAGCACCAGCATCATGAGGTTCATCAAGAAGGGCTCCTGAGTTAGCCACAGGCGGAGCGTTTTCGTCGGGTGCTGTGGCCGGGCGCGGGGAAGGGTTTTTTCCGTCACGCCGCGTGCGCAGCACCTGACGGAAACCCCTTCGGTCGGACCCAGCTCTGCAACCCAATCGAGGCCTGCGCCGCGAGAAGGCCGTCTCCGCGTACGATGCGGAGCCGCCGCGCGCGATCTCAAGGCGCCTCGCGGCCTCGTTCGTTGCTGGGCCCGGCTGTGCAGCCTGACGGCGGCATGAAACGAGGAGTCGAAAGAGACCCACAACCCATGCCTCCCCCACCCGCTGGGGTCCTTCTGGGCGCTCAAGGGTTCAGCCCCCAAGACTGGATAGGCACCTTCTATCCACCCCACTTCTTGCCCAAGCAGTTCCTCCCCTTCTACTCCCGCGTCTACGACACCGTGGAAATCAACAGCACCTTCTATGCGATCCCTTCCAGGTCCACCGTGAGGTCGTGGGCTCAACGCACGCCTCCACGCTTCGTCTTCGCCTGCAAGATGCCCCAGGACATCACCCACGATCACCGGTTGAGGGGAGTGGAAGAGAAGCTCGATCTCTTTCTCGACCACATGAGGATCCTACAAGGGAAGCTAGGCCCGGTGGTGATGCAGTTCCCGCGCTCCTTCACCAGGAGCTACGAGAGCAGCCTCCGTTCCTTCCTGCCCCTCTTGCCGCAGGACATCCGCTTCGTGGCTGAGTTTCGCAGTGTATCGTGGCACGAGGAGGAGGTGCTCGATCTACTGAGGGAGTTCAACGTCGCCTGGTGCATCAACGACTGGCAGGATCTGCCGCCGGTGGTGGAAACCACCACCGACTTCGCGTACCTGCGTCTCGTGGGCTACCACCGGGAGTTTGAGTGCCTGGGGGAGATACAGCGCGACCGCTCGGAGGACCTGACCAAGTGGGCCAGCACCATCGAGGACTTGGCGACCCGGGTCCCGCGCATCTACGTTTACGTCAACAACCACTACGCGGGCCACGCCCCGGCCACGGTGAATCAACTGGCACGATCGCTGGACCTGCCCACCGTGGATGCCCACAGCCTGTGGCCAGAGCAGACCACCATGTTCCAGGACGAGACGGAGTGAGCCGCCCGCCTCTCAGTGTGGACGACCCGTCGGATCCCTCTACTCTTCGCCGGGGTTGAACTGCGACTCAGGCCAATCGCCCATCAGTCGGGTGGGGCCAAACTCCAGAATGTCGCTGACCCCCCTGAAGGCAGCGTACTTCTCTGGGTTGGAGACCAGATCCTCGTCCAGCCGGTCATAGGTGCCGTAGCTTTCGATCTCTCTCCAGACCTCCAGTTGGTACTGACCTCCGAAGCCGAACTGCACCGCGTAGGCGCTCACAGACTTGGTGCCAGGCCCCACTTCGAACGCAGCTCTGCCTTTCTGACGCCACCACTGCGCCGCGTCCCCGCCCTTGTTCGGCTTGATCCTGATGCTGGTAACCTCGTAGATCCGATACTTCTCCACGGCTCGAACCTCCTCCTGGGACCATCGACTGACAGCCTGTGTGGGATTGTCGGGCCGCTCGAAATCTCAGCGAGGTGCGTGGTAGTCACCACCCCATTAGGCGAACCACCCAACCTGTCCTCGTCCCACTCTAGATCACCAGGTCCCAGCGCAGGAGGTTCACTCCCCGGCCAGCGAAGCGCCGCAATACTCGCAGAAGGCGTTGTCAACGGGGTTATCCGCCCCGCAGGAGGGGCAAGATTTCACAGCCGGTTCCGCAGCCGGCGTGGGCTTAGCCTTTACGACAGGCTTCTCTTCCGCAGCCGGCTTGCTTTCCACCACCGCCGCAGCGGCCTGGCCGGGTCTGGCCGCCTTAGGTTCGGCCTGGGGCTGCCTCCGCCGCAGGACCACCAGCAATCCGGCCACCACACCCACGACAACGACCAGGGGCACAAGACAGGTGCAGGACATGATCAAGCACTCCGGGACACCGAACGAGCCAAGCTGTTCCATTCTCAGTGATCTCCTTTTCTGGACGGCGCAACCCTCTGCCAGGGGCAGCGCCCGTTTTCACTCCAGTCTCGCTCCACAGTAGGGGCACGCCACCCAATCAGCTTCCACAGCCTTGCTGCACTGGGGGCACACGGTCGCCGCCCTAGCTCCACAGTACGGGCAAACCTGCCAGTCTGCCTCCATCGGCTTTCCACAAGCGGAGCACGCGCGACTATCGGCCTCCGTGGACGCCTGCGCGGTTTCGACTTCTACTTCTGCGGCCTCCTTCTCCACAGGCAGCACTTCAGGCTCCTCGTCCGTCCCCAGCCGCCGTCCGCACTTGCCGCAGAACCGGACCCCAGGCTTCAGGGAAGCCCCGCAACCGGGGCACTGCTCCTCCGATTGCCGTTCCCCGGTGACTGCGACCAGGGCCACCACCTCCTCACCGCCCAGCCGGTGGCCGCACAGGCCACAGAACTGCACCCCTGGTCTGAGGCGATGGCCACACTCCGGGCAGACGCTCCCCTCCTCTCCCTCGGCCCTCTCTCCCACGGCCGTGGCCGGGTCCTCCTCCACCCGTGTTTCGAGCACCTGTTCTTCCGCACCGCCGTCAGCCAGCTCTGTCGCCTCCTCTGGGGTTACCTCACCTCCCCCGGGAGCGGTGACGATGGCGCGGTGGGTGTCGTTCTCCATCAGCCAGAGCTCGCCCACCGTGATGGGCAGACGGTGGTCGTAGACCTCGATCAGTTGGTCGTATAGGCTCTGTCCCTTCCTTCCCTCGAACTTGCCGCTCTGGGGGTTCAGCCACTCCAGACGATCCAGTTCGTACTCGAAGGCCGTGTCCACTTTTCCGTCCACGCGGGTCAGGTTCCCGGCGATGAGAATCTGCCGCCCTACCACGCCCTTCTTGAACCTCGGTCGAGCCAGCTCTAGGCCCCGGTACTCCCTCTTTCTGACCCTGCCCGTCTGCCACGTTCGCTCCCCGGTGTCGACCTGAAACCAGTAGGAACGGCAGAGGTCACTGAACACGCTCGCTGCCCTGTAGAACACCACGCGGTACGGGGAGACGCCCACGTAGACCCCAGAATCCTTGTTGCCCCGGGTGGAGAACATCTCCGTGTCCACTTTGCCGATCCAGCGCACTCGCTCACCCGCAAAGGTGGCCACCGCTATCGGCTCGTCGCCGAGCAGCCTGTCCTTCCGCTTGTAGAAGGGCGAGGGACCCCCGTTGGACCAGTTTTC
Source organism: Anaerolineae bacterium (assembly GCA_034411995.1). Taxonomy (GTDB): domain Bacteria; phylum Chloroflexota; class Anaerolineae; order UBA7937; family B3-Chlor; genus JAUVXJ01. The sequence goes on from DAOUME010000026.1 coordinate 901,377, forward strand.
CATCAGTCTCTCCAGGTCAGCCTGGCTGATCTCCATACTCCCCTCTCATCAATCCTGGCCAGCGCGATCCCTTACACCCTGGGGCCCCGGCATGCCTTGCCATGCCGCCAGAAGATCCCGCCCAGGCCCACCAGGGGCAAGGCCAATCCAGGGCAAGGAAAGGCGCCCCCGCGCCCCTCTTCCCCCGTCGGCTCGCCCTCCCCTCCTTGGGTCGCTGGCCCTGCCTGAGCCGGCACCAGAGGGATGGAGATCCTCTCCTGGCTCTCCATCATCAGGCCCAGGTCGTCGACCCACATCCTGCCCTCACGGGGGGCCGCCCCCGGCGCGGAGAGATCGAAGCTCACGCCTATCACCCGACCCGGATCGAACTGGGACAGGCCGCCCTCGCCGAACCAGTCGGGCTTGATGAACGTCTCCCACGGGAGCTCCACCACAGCCCAGGTCTCGCCGCTTCCCGCTGGCACGGTCAGCCCGGCCTGAAACGGAGTAGGTGCCTCGGGATCGCCAACCTGCAGGGTCACCGCCAGGACCACGTCAGGCTGCTCACCGAGGATCCACATGGAGAGTCCTCTGGCCGCCCCCCAGTCCTGAGGCCCGTCGTAGGTACGACCACACCCGGCCCAACCTTCGGGCGCGATACTGTACTGCACCAGGAGCGAGACAACACCTCCATGGGCTGTCGCCGTGTCTACGACGCATTCCATGGTCGTCGCCCCGCCGTCCGTCCAGACCTCCCAGCCGCCGCCTGTGGCGCACCCCTCGAAGCCGTCCAGCACCACCGTACCTGTTTCCTCGACGGCGACAGCCGCCTCGGGGGTCGAGGTCGCCTGGGCCCATGCCCGCGCCGTGCTACCTCCGTAAGACCGCATGGCCGTGTCCAGGAACTCCACGAAGAGGGGGCCGATGGTACGGTTGGCCAGTTCGTTGGGATGAGCGTCGTACTCGTCCGAGCGGTACTCAGGCCTCAGGAAACCGTCACCGCCGGCCAGCAGCCCAAAGAAGTCGAACACGAAGACGTTGGGATGTCCCGACAGGTGTTCGTCCGATTGCAGCCAGTTGGCGAAGGACCGGGCCCGCGCAGCCGCGTCGGGGCTGCTGTCGGTCGGCAGTTCCGGTGGCTGGGTGACGATGACGAAGATCTTCTCGGGGTACTGGCCCATCCGCTGGCGGATGGAAAGATAGTCTGCATGGTATTGCTCCAACTGGGCATCGCTCTCGATATTGCTCACCGGGAAGCAGGACTTGAAGGCGATCAGGTCGTACTGCATCAAGTGACTGAAGGTGTTGTCTGGCGGGTCGTGGAGAGGCTGAGCGAAGATGGCCGCGTACCCATCGGGGTCCGTGTTGTCGCCCGGCACGTCGAAGTCCGTGCCCGTCCACGTGCCGTCAGCGAGCACCAGTCCTTCCTCGTTGTACCCATGATCGTAGAACTCGTATCCCAGGGCGGTGAGACCTTCGCGTACACCACCCTCAGCGATGAGATTCTGCCCGCAGGAATGGTGCAGGAAGATGATCGTCTCACCCTCGGCCAGGGCGGGTGCGGTAGGCACCAAGGCCGTGGCCACCAGGCTCAAGGCGAGACCGAGGACCCCTACCCACACGCTCGCTCCCAGCATGCTGTTCATGCACCGTCCACGACTCCACACCATGCGCCTCCCCTGGCTACACCCACGCGCTGCGCGAAACGTCATCCCCAGCCCCGCGCACCGAACGACACGCTCTACAGAAGGAGAAGAGCGACCAGGACATAACTCACAAAGGCCATAGTTCTGGACCAGCAGGCGTGTCGCGCACCTCCCAGCCCAACTCGGCGATGCGCTGGCGCAGCTCGTCGGAGGTGGCCCAATCGCGCTGGCCTCTAGCGGCTTCACGCTCTTCCACCAGAGCGAGAACCTCCGCAGGGGGGCCGGATGCCGGCGTCTCCTCTGGCTCACTCTCAGCCGCGAGGACCAACTTCCATACGTCCTCCGGTATCCCTGCCTCCGGCTCTGGCAGCTCGAACGGCCCCAACTCAGCCCAGCTAAAACCCTGACCGGCCCGATATTGTCTCTCGCGGTCTCCTCGCATCACTGTGACGGCGCTCCGGCCCATGACCTGGCACTCCCCCGCCTCCACATCCATGACCAGTGCCGTATGCTCGTCGAGGCCCAGCACCGTCACCTCTTCCGGCAGCATGCCCCTCAGCCGCTCGAAGCGCTCTCTTCCCATGAGACCGCACCGCGTGTCCAGCTCCGCCCCTCCCTCCTTGTTGTCCCAGTGGGAAACGATGGCCAGAGAGAGGCCGTAAGCCCCGAAGAAATCCAAGCCCCGGATCCAATGGAGATCCTCACCCACCTTATAGATCTCATACACGGGCAGTGTGTAGGCGCCGGTGGCGATGGCGGCAGCGCTGGCCATGACCATGGCCGCACCGAGGCGGTGCTGGGCGACCATCAAGTGCCAGGCCAGGCTACCTTCTAACTGTCGCACGGCGTAGCTGGGGCTGCCCGGCCCCCAGAAGACGTAGTTTGCGTGCAGCAGAGGGGCGACGACTTCCGGCTCATCGGGACTGAAGGGCGTGCCGCGCTTGCGAGCGGGGACCACCGTTACCTGAGGGTGGTAGTTCTGGAGTCGGCGGCTCACGAAGTCTGCCATCTTGCCAGCCACCAGCTCCGAATTGGGCTGAAAACCGGCGGGCGTCTCCAGGATCGCCACCCTGATGGGGGGTGCCAGGCGGTCCATCACCCAGGCGTGCACCTTGCGACCGGTGGGCGCGATTTCTCCAGATCCCAAGAGGATTACGAGACCCGCCTGTCCGGACAACGCCTACCGTCCTGTTCGCGCCCTCATTGGCGCCGATATCGATGCCGCGCGCGTCAAGACCAGGTGAGCACCCTGGCTAACCCACCGCCGCCCTGTGGGCAGGCAAGACGATAGGCCAACCTCGTTCACCTCAGCTCGTGATCCCCTCCACGAAGGTGGCAACGCTAGTGACGACAGGCTAGGCGATAGTCTCCAGGACGGCTTCGTAGAGCCCTCCCGGAGTGACCAGCCGCACGTGGTCAGCCATGTCGCCCAACAGTTTCTTCGCCTTCTTGTGGTCGGATTCTTCGGCGATGAGGAGCACGGGGATGTTCAGCGTCACACAGGCGAAGAGAAGATCTCTTGGAGTGAGAGTCATGACGGAGGTTGGCATCACCTTGTGCAAGTACCCAATGACCACAGAGACGTCATCCGCGGTGGTGATGTGGTTGACGTACTTGCCATGATCGTCGAAACCGTTGCTGACCGGGATAGTGCCGATGCCCCCCGCTGCCAGCCTCGTGAGCACGAGGGGATCAGTGCCTTCCAGATACGCGACAATAGCCATCTGTTCCCTCCTTTTCGTCAGCCAACCGGGCGCCACACGAAACCCGCGCCCAGAAGGACCTCCTGCGCTCGTGGCCTACGATGATACGGCTCGCTCGCTCGACCAGCGCTTTAGATATGGATGCTGTGCAAGCCCAAAGCTAGCCAGCCTCGTCCCTTGACCATTATAACGTCGCCCTGGGCACAGGTCAAACCGCGGCGTGGACAGTGCGGAACGAGGACGCTTGAAGTGCGCACGGCGCCGTTCTGTTCGTCTTCCCCTCCAGCCGCTGCACGCCACAGCTCTGAATGCGCTCCCGCGTCGGGTGGAAGGCAAACTCAATGCCTGCCTTACCGGGAGGGAAGCAGGCGTCCGGCTTTCCGGACCGGCCTCAGACGGTTGGCAGGCACGTTGGGGTGGGTCCGAGACCCGTCGCTACTACGGTGGGAGGTCGATCGAGTGCACCGAGTGCAGTGGATATCGGGCCTCTGCCAGCTCTCCCAGAAACTCGCCAACCACCTCCAGGAATTGGCTGGCGCACTCCTCGTGAGGGACGTGCCCGCAGTTGGGGATCACTGCCAGCTCTGCGTGGGGCAACTCCTCGGCGAGACGCTCGCTGTTCCGTACAGGCACGATGCGGTCGTTTTCCCCCGCGATCACCAGGACCGGCACCGACACCTCGTCCAGCCGCTCCTCCAGGTTCAGGGGACGGCTGGCCAACACCAGCTCCCAAAGCGCCCGATCCCAGTTCTCCGTCTCCAGCGGCTTCTTGTAGCCGGAGATCAGCTCCACGGTGATCTTGTCCGGATCTGCCCACGCCGTGCGGATGGCGGCTTCGCCCCACAGGGTTATGCTGCGCACCGCCAGAGGTCCCAGGCGGCTCAGGGGCCATGCCCGCAGGAGCGGCTGCACCCACTCCGGCGTCCCGCTGGGCTCGTAGACCGACGCATCCTCCAGGATCAAGGCCTCCACCCGCTCCCCGTGGCGCAGAGCGGTCAAGATGGCGATACTGCCCCCCGCGGAGTGGCCCACCAGCACCGCCTTCTCCACTCCCAACTCGTCCATTAGCGCTACCGTCAGGTCAGCCTGCGCCTCAGGAGAGTAGGGGTTACGTTCACCCCATTCCCCAGGCAGGGGACGTTCGGTGAGCCCGAAGGCAGGGCGGTCGAAGGCGATCACCTTGCCCGCCTCGGACAGCGGCTCCATCACCTTACGCCACGAGAAGACGCTGGCCGCGAAACCGTGCAGCAACAGTATGGCGTGCCCATCCTGGCCCACCATCTTGTAGTGTACCAACAAGCCGTCCACGTCGATGAACAAGCTATCGGGCTCCGCAAGCTCCTCTGTTGGCAGTGTGTCTGGGGACTGGCCCACCAATGCCAATGGTAGACAAACCACGAGGCAACACAACGGCACCAACACAATGAGAGCCAGGCGCCGCAATCGTATCATCCTGCCTTCACACTTGTATGCCGAGGGTATCCTGCGGATGAACGGGTACCAGGCAGTGCCGCCGAGTCTTGAGAGTCGCCTTGCCGCAGGCACGTGCAGAGGTCATGAGTTGACCTTGAGACACTGGTCGTAGAAGGCCCTTAGTGCTTCCCCCGACTCGACATCGTGCTTGGTGATCGTCGCCACCACATCTTCCCAACTCAAGACACTGAGTCGTACCATTTCCATCGTGGGTCGGAACCATTCACAGAACCATTGTCGTTTGCCGTCCTGGTGCTTCTCCAGCCACTCCTCGACGCGTCGCTCGACCTTGCCGTCTATTGAATCCTTGTCCACATGCTCGTCGAACGAGCCCTCTCTGATCTGCTCTCGAGGAGCCAGCACACAGTAGCCCAAGGACGACATCGCTGAGGGCTCTCGCGGAGCGCGATTCAGCATTTCGGCGATGCACGCCACGGTCCGAGCCGCCTGGTTGAAATAGTCGGCGTTCTTGACTCCGGACGAGAGACCACTGAACATCTTAGCTTCTACGATCACCAACTGCTCGGCATCGTCGCGCAGCTTGAGGTCACCCTTGCCAACATCTCCCAGGTGGAAATGGCCGATGGCGCCATCGGCGTGGGTCCAGCCCTCCGCGAGAGGATCGGGTCTGCGAGTCGCCAGGAACGCGGAAGGCAAGAGCGCTTCCGAGAACCAGACAGATCCGCTGTCGAAATCAAGAGCATGCCCCCGCATTCTATGCTTTGAGAACCACTCGAGCGCGAGCCGAAGCAGCCAGCCCTCATTCTAGAGGGTGGTCGGCGGGAGCTTTGGCTCCTCCGTCGTGCAAGATGATAGTATGGCACGTACCATCTCCATTGCCATTAGCTTCCCCCTTCCTTTGGCGGCCCCTCGCTATAGTGATGCTATCTACTGACTTGCGCATCCTTAGTTCACTGATGATACCAGTTGGTGATGGGCAGGCGGCGATCCTTGCCGAAGGCTCGCGGCGTGATCTTGATCCCCGGTGGAGCTTGCCGCCGTTTGTACTCGGCCCTGTCCACCATGCGTGCCACCCGCTGCACCGTCTCCTCGTCGAAGCCCAGCGCAGCGATGGCCTCCACACCGCGGTCCTCCTCCACGTAGGCGTGGAGAATGGAGTCCAGGACGGCGTAGGGACCGAGGGCGTCCTCGTCGCGCTGGTCCGGTCGCAGCTCGGCCGAGGGAGGTTTCTCCAGCACCCGGTTGGGGATGACCTCACCCTCTCCGTTGCGATAGCGAGCCAAGTCGTAGACCAACCCCTTGGGCACGTCTTTGATCACCGCGAACCCGCCAGCCATGTCTCCGTAGAGGGTGCAATAACCGGTCGCCAGCTCGCTCTTGTTGCCCGTGGTCAGGACCAGCCAGCCGAACTTGTTGGAGAGGGCCATGAGCACGTTACCCCGGATGCGGGCCTGGATGTTCTCCTCGGTGACGTCTGGCTCCATGCCTTCGAATTGTTCGGCCAGCATGTCCAGGTAGCCCTGGAACGCCCCATCGATGGGCACCACCTTCAGAGCCATACCGAGGTTGTTCGCCAGTAGACTGGCATCCTCCAGACTCTGCTCGGAGGAGTAGCGCGAGGGCATGGCCACGCCGACGACGTTTTTCCCGCCCAGGGCGTCCACAGCGATGACCGCGGTGAGCGAGGAGTCTATCCCTCCGGAGAGACCTATCACCACTTGCTCGAACCCGTTCTTGCGCACGTAATCCCTGGTACCCAGCACCAGGGCCTGGTACACCTCCGCCGCCTCCTGCAAGCGCGGCTCGACCCGGCAGACCGCTGGGGGTGCGGAGCGTGGTTCCCTCACGCCGGGCAGGTCGATACACTCCACCACCTGCAGATCGTCGAGCCGCTCCTGGCGGCGCCTCGGGTCGTGGAGGCGCTGCCGAAAGACCCGCCGCGGGTTGAGGTCCGCCACCAGCAGGTCCTCTTCGAACTGATGCGCACGCCCTATCAGTTGACCTCGCTCGTCGAAGACCGCGCTTCCCCCGTCGAAGATCAACTCGTCCTGCCCGCCCACCATGTTGCAGAAGGCGACGGCCGCCACGCTGTCAGCCGCCCGGGTCGATAGCATCCGCTCCCGCGCTCGCCCTTTGCCGTGGTGGAAGGGGGACGAACTGAGATTGATCACCAGTTGCGCACCGAACAGCGCCTGCGTCTCCGTCGGTCCGGCGGGATACCAGATGTCCTCGCAGATGTTGACCCCGATCAAGACCTCGCCCAGGCTGACCACCAGCAGCCGATCTCCGGCGCGAAAGTACCGCTCCTCGTCGAACACCCCGTAGTTGGGCAGGTACACCTTGTGGGCGATCGCCGCCACTTGTCCCTCGTGGAGCACCCCGGCCGCGTTGTAGATGTCCCGCTCCAGGTCGACGAAGCCAACGATGGCCACGATGCCCCGTGCCACCCTGGCGATCTCCTCCAGGCACGCCAGATTGGCCTCGATGAAATCCGCTTTGAGGAGCAGATCCTCTGGAGGATATCCGGTGATGGCCAGTTCAGGAAAGGCCACGACGTCCACTTCCAGCGCCTTGGCCCGCTCTATGCCCTCGATGATGCGCCTGGTGTTGCCCTCCAGGTCCCCCACGATGGCGTTGATCTGGGCCAGGCCGATGCGCAGCAGTTCCATGCTCCTACCTCCACAGGCAAAGCCGCCATCAGACTATAGCAGCAAAGGGTCTCGCCCAACGGCGCTCAGCCTGGTTTGCGGGAAGGACCCTCCACTCCACCAGGGGACGTCAGAGCAGCCTTTCGCCTTGGCGGCCAGCCGTCCTCAGTCGCGCTCCCCAAAGGTTACGTTCGTCTGCGGCCGATCGTTTACCTCCAGCCGGAAGATATCGGGTCGTGAGTAGTGCCCGTCCGTGTCCAGCAGCATCTGACCTTCGGTGATGCGCTCCAGGTCCAGCTCGGTGTAGAACACGCCCGGTTCGTCGAATACCGGCTCTGCCACGTACCGGTAATCGGGGCCGATGACGGCGCTGCCTCCCTTCATCAGCAGATCGTCGTCTCCGCCGGGAAGGGCCTCCAGAAGCTCCAACCCCTGGTCGTCCTTCACGGCGAGGGAATGGAATCCGGCGAGGACGTCCCCCTTGGTGAGCACACAGCCCGCGGCGACGACGAAGCACTGCCCCTCGAAGGCGTAGTGCCGCGAGGCTAGCTGGTGCAGTCCCCTCACCCAGGGCCACTGGGCCACGTGAATCGTCTCTTTCCTGGCGTGCATGGCGGCCCTGGCCAGCGGCATCCAGTGCTCCCAGCAGATCAGGCCACCGAGCTTCCCCCATTCGGTGCCCATGACGCTCAGGGTGCTGCCGTCTCCTCGACCCCACACCAGCCGCTCCGTGTACGTCGGGACCAGTTTGCGGTGGACCAGGTAGTGCTGGCCGTCCTCGTGCACGAGGATCATGCTGTTGTACAGCGTCCCGCCCAACCGCTCATGGGCGCCCATGACCACGTAGGTCTCGGTCTGGCGAGCCACCTGGAGCAGCCTGTCCAGGTGTTCGCCGGGGAGAGTGATGGAGTTCTCGACCAGCAAACGGTAGAGCGCTTTGGTGGGAGGGTGGCCCCACAACGCAGCCTCAGGCGAGGAATCGATCCACACCGGATAGCCTGGCAGCCAGGTCTCGGGGAAGACCACGACGTCGGTTTCCTGTCCCGCTGCCGTCGCTTCGATGAGCGAGCAGGCCTTCTCGATGCTGGCCTCGAGATTGAGGAATACCGGCGGATGCTGCACGACCGCCACCTTGACCGAGGCTTGGCTGTCACCTTCACTCATGCTTCGCCTCCGAACTTCCGCACTATAGCCACCTCATACCCCCGCGTGGGAAATGCGGCTGCCTCCCGTGCCCATGACGTAGCACGAGCTTGAGCTTGTGCTCCACCAACCGCAGGTACTGTTCGACCAGCAAGAAGCCGTTCTCGGCATCGGCCTCCAGGCGCCCACGAATGCTGAACTTCCATGACATGACTCACCCGGACGCCTCCGGCTATTCAACTCACAGCCTTTGGGCTGGCCGCCAGCGGTCTTCGTCGGCACAATTATTGGCGGACCGGCGTTACGACGCATCACCCCTCAATCTGGCGCTGCTTCGCCGTCGCTGTCTTGGTGCTCGCCATCGTCCCCGGTTTCTTCAACTTCGCTGGGATCAGGTGCAGCGTACAGCTGCGCGCAAACAGGCACGAGGCACAGCCTCAGCACCACCCACGAAAGATAAAGCGCGTGCGTCGAGTAGAACTCATCAAGGTCCATAAGCCCGTGAGCCAGGCGATTCCTCAAGTTGGACCCAAATCGTTCAACTAGCAAGCCCTGAAGGTCAAAGACCATGTCATCACCAAGCATCTCCGCCAGTTCAGGCCTGCTAAGGTTCGTCTTCAGGGCGTGCATATCCTGCACGCCCTGCTCGCCCAGGCCAGAGACCACCACGCCACGTCGGGACAAGATGACCCGCACGGAGTTTTCTACTTGCGGACACAGAAGGTGAACAGCCGTCACAAGATCGCCAGTCAGGCCAGCCTGCAACCCACGTGCGTACAGGTATTCTCTACCCGTGGGCACGAATGGGCTGTATTGGACCAGGGTCAGTAGATCCGATACGCGAACGGCATGCTCCCTCTGGATCTGAACCAACGCCGGCTGTATTACGGCGTGTGCGATCAGACCTTGGTCGTTTCGCGCTTCCTTGAACATCTCGGCTCTCAGCGCCTGCTCTGCGTCTTCTGTGTCACCGTAAAGACTAGGCCTGCGGCCGACGACTCTACCATCCTCGCTCAGTTGGCGCATGGGGAAGATGTAAGTCAGGCCATACTTCTTTGAGAAATCCTTGACCCTCTTGCGGAGCTTGTCCACGCTCGGAGACAACGGCATGAGCGCCAGTGCAAACAGCGCATCAGGTAGAGGCCTCCCCTTCACACGCTCGGCCGCCTCGCGAGCGGCATCGGTCACGTCCATCGAAAGGCTGTATGACTTGAACTGCTCTGCCGACTTCTTCTGGTAGCGCAAGAGTCGCTGGTGGAGCTCCTCCCTCCGCCGCTTCGTATCGCTCACTTTCCTTAGGTACTCGATTCCCTGCTGGATCAGGCTAGCGGCGACAGAGTACGCTGCTGGCCCTTGCGCCAGCCTGTCTTCTGCCTCCTTCACGAAAGTCTCGGCAGCGCGCAACTGCGATTGCCTAGCGCTCTCGTCATCACCCTGCACACCGTGCCACCGCGCAGCAATGGTCCAGTATGTCCTGGCCTTGTGCCACTTGATGCCGCCCTCCTCGTTCTCCGCTAGAAGCGCAGCCTTCTCAGCGAGAGGAGCATACTTCTGAGGATCACCCTGCCCGTGTTGTAGCAGCATTTGCATCAGATATTCGGACAGGAAGAGAGGATCCTCACCTTGGCACTTGTCCAGTACCCTCTCGATGTGTGCGATGACATCCTTGAAGGGCTGGTTGTTCCTTCCCAAGGACGCCGCCAAGGCGAGCGCCCGTTCTATCCGGTATGCACAGAGGTACCAGTTCTCAGGGTCCTCAAGGACATGGGCCGACTGCAGATACGAGCTCACCGCCAGCCCCGCCATTTGGTGGCCACCCCTTCTGTGATACCAGAGAATGTCGGCGACTCTGGCGCGCACCTCTGGATCTGCCATCCCCTGTACGACCGCCCCTAGCGTGACGAGGTGGCAGTCTTGAAAATCATCTACACTCACGCCTCGCCAATCGGGACCGAAATTGAATAGACGACCTAATGGCTCAGTCGCGGAATCTGGGTTGAGAACGAGACTACAGACGTGATACATCAGTTCAAGCACCTGGCATCCAGCGGCATCGCCCCCTTCTTCCGCTTCACGAGCCTTCTCGGCGTAGAGCCGAGCATACACATCGCACGTACGCTCGTCGGTGCTGTCTAGGATTCCCTGCCAGTCGGTGTGCTCGAAATCGTCTTCAGTGGGCGATATCTGCGCCAACGACACTCTCGTCACCTCGACAATCGGTCAGTGCACCGAAGAGTTGTCAACCCATCCGCCGGCAACCAGCCTGGGGCCCCTGGGCCTGTCCTAGCCAGGGATCTCGCCTATGACGGCTAGTATCCTCTGAATAGATTCTGCCCGCACTACCCTGCTTTCGGGCCACCAGGTGGACTGGACCCCGAAGAGTCGATATCGGATTCCCCCACCTGGATCCCTTTCGATCGAGAACACAGGTCCGCCACTCATGCCCTTGATGGACTCTGGCTGGTAGCCCTCGCGCTCCAGGAACGGGAGGATGCGCCCATAGAACGCCCCTTCTTGCCGTGCGCGGTGCTTTGAGACGCCATTCGGGGGCCTTTCAACCTTCTGTAGCGGGACGCACGAAAGATGGGCCCTAACGGACCAATGCACCGAACCATCAGCCGCGAAGCAACTCGTTGCGGACAGCCATGGGTCAGGATAGCCAATCAGGTAGTAGCCATCGGGACTCGCCGCCTCTATGTTCCTCCATATCTCTTCCGTGATCGGCTTCACGCGCCCGCCGGCCATCATGTTTGCCGCATCCAGACCCACAATGGCGGCGGTCCCGAAGTCGACTCCCTGTCCAAGCGCCGAGTACATCATCAGGTTTCGGTCGTGCACGATGACTGACTCAGCGTGGGGGGTATCGCAGCCGTCAAGCCACCTCATCTGGCGCAGTTGACATCCAGCATCTTCGCGTACCGAAGCGAGTTCGTCTATTACATGGCCAGCGGTGGCCCAGAGAAGCAGGCCTCGATAGCGAAGAAGGAAACCTGTGTACAGAAGGTGTTTCCTCTCGCCCTTTGCATCGTATGCAAGGTACAGGCAGACAATATGGCGACGGAACCAATCGCAAAGCACCGCACATACGCCAACCGACCTCCACCAGTCATCGGAGAGACCAGGCGGTTGGCCCGCCATCGCCTCGTTTCCGTCGCTTTCCACCTCTGCGCGCCTCCTCCGCCAGGATAGCCTCAATCCCTCGCTCGCCTTCTGGGCCCTTTGTAGGACAAGAGGATAAGCTTGCCCTACGACAGGCGCACGTCCTGCTCAAGCAGCGAGGCCTGAAGCTGCCCTCGATCGATCTCCTTGGGTTCCACTCCCCCTTCGACCGCTAACCCTGCCGCGGTGCCCGCCGCCTGCCCGGTAGCCAATGAGGGAGGGATCAGCCTCACGCAGCTATGCACCGGGGTATCCACGGAGATACACCGCCCGGCGGCCAGCAGACCCTCCAGCTTCTGGGGCACCAGGCAGCCATAAGGGATGCTGATCAGCGGCTCTCCCTCCGTCCTCGGCGAAGACATGGCCACCACGTCGGGGAACCGTTTCTCGCTCATCCATTCGTCCCTGGTCAAGGTGTGCTCGCCCACCAGTTGACGACTGCCGCGAGTCCCCAGTTGCGGCGCCGTGTCGATGAGGAACGCCTCCTCGAACCCCGGCAGGTTCTGGCGGAAGAACTCCAGGGTGACGAGGGCCGTCTCTCGCCTCTCCTTCTCCGTCCTGGTCAGCTCTTCGATGTCCAGAGCGTCCTCCGTGGGCACAGAGTTGTTGCACCACACGATGCCTTCCCGCACCGTGCGGTAGTAGATGGCGTTGAGCCCGCCCACGCCCCCGCCCGTGCCGCCAGCCTGGGCCAGACCCTTCACCAGGGCCTCGAACTCCTCCGGGTGGTGATTGACGAAGCTGTTTGCCCTCTCCAGGTCCACCCCGCCCAGCCTGAAGACCAGCGCCAGGGGCAGGTCCTGCCTCTCGAACTCCGCTCCGGCCGAGGCGAAGACGTCTCCGTCGCCCGTGCAGTCCACCACCACCTGGGCCAGCACCGCAAGGCGGCCCGACTTGCTCTCCAGGATGACCCCCTGTACAGCGCCGTCCGACACCACGGCCGAGCAAGCCCAGGCGTGGAACAGGCATCTCACCCCGGCTTCCTCCAGCATCCTGGCGCCCAGCACCTTCAAGTACTCCGGATCGACGGTAGGGCTGTACCTCACGCGCCGGGACTTCGGCCCCACCGCCCCGATGTGTCGCCATACGCCGACGGCGTTAGGGTCCCAGGAACCCCACACTTCCCGGGGCGGATAGATCACCGCCCCCATCTCCTCCAGCCGGTCGATTACTTCCTGGGCGAACCCTCGCACCACCTGTTGACCTTCGTCGTTGCCCATCCTGTCCAGCATGAGCACCAGCCCACCGGTGGCCATCCCGCCCACGTATCCATACCGCTCGATGAGGTCGACGTGCACGCCCCGGCGCGCTGCGCAGATCGCCGCGGCCAGCCCTGCTGGCCCTCCTCCCACCACGAGCACGTCTGTCCGGTCCAGAACGGGGACCTCGCGCTCGCGCTCCAGGACGGTATCCGCGTTCTTCTCTGTGCTCATTGCTTCTTGCCCCCTGCCGGCTCAAAGAGGTCCTTACTTGCTCCACATGCCCATGGCCTGGATTGTATCGCCGCGTGCGGCTAAAGGCAAGGCCCCTGGCACAACAGCCAGCCTGTTGACAAGATAGTACAGGCTGCGTATACTGAAGGCCAACCAACGCAGTACAGCTTCGTCGCGCACGCCGCAAAGGAAGCCGGGAGCCGATCCAAGAAGTGCCGCATGAACATCCTGGTCGTCTACGATTCCACATACGGCAACACCGAGGAAGTCGCACAGGCCATCGCCGATGCGCTGGCCGATGCTGGCTCGGTGCGGTTGCTCCGGGCTAACAAGGTGCAACCCTCCGACCTCCAGGGTGTGGATTTTCTGGTGCTTGGCTGCCCCACCCACAGGCAGAGGCCGACGCCCGCCATCCAGGCCTTCCTGGAATCAATTCCCGCCACGTCCCTGGGTGAGGTCTCTGCGGCCGCGTTCGACACACGGTACCACAAGCCTCGGTTCCTGACGGGATCTGCTGCCAGACGCGTAGCCAAGTATCTCCGCAAGGCTGGGGCCTCTGTGGAAGTGCCGCCGCAGAGCTTCTTCGTGGTCTCCAGAGAAGGCCCCCTGGAAGAAGGAGAACCGGAGCGAGCGGCCAACTGGGCGCGCCAGATCCTCGACAAGCTGGAGACCCCCTAGCCACCAGGTAACAGCCTAGTCCGTCCCAGATCCGCCAGCAACGGCGTAGAGTCCCGCCAGCAGCAAAGAAGAAGAGAAAGCTACCAGTGTGAGTCCGAGAACCGTGCTGTCCTATCTGTGGAAGGTACCATTGGGCGGCCTGGCCTTCGTGGCCGGCACCGTTCTGGGCAGCATGCTGGCGGGATCGATGGGCCTTCAGACGCCATCCATGCCCGAAGGCACAGACCCGCAGACTCTGCTGCTGGCCCAGCTCCTGACCAGCCCTCTTCTGGCCCTGGCGCTGGCCTTCCTGTCCCGTCGTCTCCAGGGCCGCTTCGTGGTGCGCTGGCTGATCCTTTCCCTCCTCACCTGGCTGGCGTACAGCGTCAACACCCTCCTGGAGGCGGCCATCTTCACCGCCCTTGCCGCCGCATCTCCCTACACCGCTGTGATCCAGTTTGTGGGCAGCTTTGCCTGCGGTGCCGCGGTCGCCGCCCTGTTTCGCCCCAAAGAGGGAGCCCAGCCTTTCACTGGCGGGGTGAGAGCGTTCTTCAGCCCACGCCCCTGGAGCCAGTGGGTCTGGCGGCTCGCGCTGGCTGCTGTGGTCTTCATGCCCATCTACCTCTTCTTCGGCAGACTGGTCGTGTCCTTCACCTACGAGTACTACCGTGAGGGGCTGGTGGGGCTCACTGCGCCGGGCTGGGATCGGATTCTTCCTGTGCTCTTCGTGCGCAGTGTGCTCTTTCTCGTGGCCAGTTTGCCGGTGCTCGTGGCCTGGCGCGGGTCCAGGCGCAGCCTGATCCTGGCCCTGGGGATCGCTTTGTTCGTCCTCGTCGGCGCCCTGGGGCTGCTCGGGGGCTACTGGCTGCCCGTCAGTGTGCGCCTCTTCCACAGTTTAGAGATCCTGGCGGATTCCATGGTCTATGCCTGGGCCCTGGTGATGCTGTTGGTAAACAGACCCTGATGATCGGTAGATCCCTTCCCGGACGCAGAGCGGAGGACAAATATGCCTCGCACTATGCTTGAGACACGACACCTGGTGAAGCGATACGATGGCTTCACGGCCGTGGATGACCTCTCTTTCGAGGTGTACCAGGGCGACATCTTCGGCCTGCTAGGGCCGAACGGAGCGGGCAAGACCACCGCCATCCGCACCATCATGGACATCTTCAAGCCCGACGAGGGCACGATCAGCGTGCTTGGACATCTGCCGGGGGTGGTCCGCAGGCGTATCGGCTATCTCCCCGAGGAACGGGGCCTGTATCAGGACCTCAAGGTGCTGGACGTCCTCATCTACCTGGCCGAACTGAAGGGCACGCCGCGGTCCGTGGCCCGCGAGCAGTCGCTGTTCTGGCTGGAGAGGGTGGAACTGAGCGAGTGGGCAGGACACAAGGTCAGAGACCTCAGCCGCGGTATGCAGCAGAAGCTCCAGTTCGTGGCCAGCGTCGTCCATGGGCCGGAATTGTTGATCTTCGACGAGCCTTTTCAGGGACTGGACCCCATCAACGTAGATCTGCTGAAGCGGTTGATACGGGAGCTACAGAGCAACGGGAAGACGGTGATGCTCAGCGCTCACCAGATGAACCTGGTGGAAGCCCTCTGTGAGCGCATCCTGCTCATCGATGACGGCAAGGGGGTGCTCTACGGTGATCTGGCGGAGATCAAGCGCCAGCACGCGCCCGGTACCGTCCGCTTGAGGACCTCCGACCCCCTAGGCGCACTGCCCGGGGTGGTAAGGACAGAACAAAGGGACGACACCATCACCTTGACCCTGGAGGGTATTACACCCCAGGACCTGCTCAGAGAGTTGGTGGACATGGGGATCACCGTCGAGTCGTTCGAGGTGGCCACGGCACCCTTGGAGGACATCTTCATCGCTGTGGTCAAGGAGAGGGACGATGCGTAGAGTACTGATTGTCGCGCGCCACGAGTACCTGGTCAACGTGCGCCGGGTGGGTTTCATCGTCATGACCGCGTTGGTGCCGCTCCTGGGTGGCGTAGGCTTGCTGGTGGCAGCCTTCTTCGGGGGCCAGGCAGCTTCCTTCCTCGCCAGCACGTTCGTCACCGAAGAGGGGAACATAGGCATAGTGGACGAAATGGGGGCCTTCACGCCCCTGCTTCCCCAGTACCAGGAACAATTCACCCTCTACGCCGACCAGGAGCAGGGACGGGCCGCTGTACGCTCCCAGGAGATCAGCAGCCTGCTGGTCATTCCCGAGGATTACCTGGACACCGGCAAGGTGACCATCGTCACCAAGGAGGGCGGCTTCAGCGCCGCCGTCCTGGAGGACTCCGAAACCTTGCAGAGCTTGTTCGTGGACCATCTCCTGCGGGACGATGTGGATCCGCAACTCAGAGCGCGGCTGGCCGATCCCATCGAACCCGTCCTGGTGAGCCTGGAGCAAGAAACCGAGCCCGAGGGAGGGCAGTTGAGCGTCATCCTCAACCTCATGGTGCCCTACTTCCTGGGTATCTTCCTGGTGATGACCATCTTCGTCACCTCCGGCTACCTGTTGCAAGGTGTAGCCAAGGAGAAGACCAGCCGGGTGATGGAGATCATCCTCTCCTCCGTGACCGCTCGTGAGCTGCTGGCCGGCAAGGTCCTGGGGCTGGGAGCGCTGGGCCTGACGCAAGTCATCATCTGGCTGGCTTCCAGCGTCGCCCTCAGTGGCGGCACCGTCGGGCTGCTGGGCATCGCCCTCCCCCTCCTCGTACGACCGGAGTTGCTCATCTTGGGCGTGGTCTACTACGTGCTGGGCTTCCTGGTCTACGCAGTGTTGATGGGAGGCGTGGGAGCCCTGGGCACCACCCAGCAGGAGTCCCAGCAGTTGGCCGGAATCTTCTCCCTCATGGCTGCCATACCTCTGATGGTGGGCGGGTTCATGTTCACCAACCCCAACATGACCTTCGTGCGGGTCCTGTCCTGGTTCCCGCTGACCGCGCCCACGATGATGCTGCTCCGTATGCCGATGACCGAAGTGCCGCGGATCGACATCGTCGGCAGCATCGTCTTGCTCATCGTCACCATCCCCGCCGTACTCTGGGCGGGGAGCAAGGTCTTCCGCATGGGCCTGCTGATGTATGGCAAGCGTCCCGGCCTCCGGCAGGTATGGAGAGCACTCAGGCAGGCCTGAGAGCAGAGCACGGCCACCTCCGGACCACCCAGGCCTCCCCGGAGGCGCCCGCCGATGACCTGCGTGGTCAAACGCAGAGCGGTGGCAGCCATCCGCGCCCGACGAGTTGTTTTCGGGTCCGGCAGGTCCCCGCAGGCCAGCACCAGGCGGCAGATCACCGGCACCGTCGTCAGTACGCTGCGCTTCCGGCTGCATCTTCTGATACCTTACGGTGTTCATATAACTGAAGGCGCCACGACGGGCAACGAGGAGGCAAAGGTGACTGCGACAACCACTCTCATCGAGGAGATCCCTCTGGGCGATGGTCGTCTCAGAGAGTTCGTGGAAGTACCCTGGCGCCTGTACAAGGGAGACCCGTTCTGGACACCGCCGCTGAGGGCCGACTACCTGGGCAGCAGGCTCCTGGGGCTGCCCGGGTTGCTAACCCCGCACCACCCCTACCACCAGCACGCCGAGGTGACCCACTTCCTGGCCAGGAGAGGCCCAGACCTGTTGGGCCGCGTCTCCGCGGCCATCAACCATCGCTTCAACGAGCACCACGGCACGGAGATCGGATTCTTCGGCTTCTTCGAGACGGTCGACGACTTCGAAGTCGCCCGCAAGCTGCTGGACGCCGCCCGCGACTGGGTGCAGAAGCGGGACATGAAGGTGCTGCGAGGCCCCGGGGAGTACTCCAACGCCACACATGAGCGACAGGGGGTGCTGGTCGAAGGCTTCGACACTCCACCCGCCGTGGAGCTGACCCACAATCCCCCATACTACGGCCCGCTGCTGGAGCGGTACGGCTTTCACAAGGCCAAGGACTACTACGCCCACGCCGCTGAGGAGTTCAACCCGGAGAAGGCCTTGAGAATCGCCCGCATCGCCGAACGCGTGCGCCAGCGGTCCGGCATCACCACCCGCATGGCTGATCTCAAATCGCTGGACCAGGAGATCGAGATGCTGGTGGAGGTATACAACGAGGCCTGGGCCCGAAATTGGGGCTTCCTGCCCCTGACCGACGACGAGGCCCACGCCCTGGCTGAGACCCTGCGCCCTGTGCTCATCCCGGAGCTGCTGCGCTTCGCCTTCGTGAAGGGCGAACCGGTCGCCGTCCTGGGCGCGCTTCCCGACCTCTATGTTCCGCTGAGGCCTCGCTGGCGCTGGCCTCTGGACACAGACCTGGTGCGCACCATTCGCGTGCTGCGACAGCGGAGGCACATCCCCAGGCTGCGCGTCATGTTCCTGGGCGTGCGGCCGCAGTTCAGGGAGATGGGTGTGGATGCAGTGCTCTTCCACGAACTGTACGACGCGGCCCTGCCCATGAACTTCACCTTCGTGGACGCCTCCATGATGCTGGAGGACAACCCGGACATCACCCGCATCACCACCGCCATGGGCTTGCACCGCTACAAAACCTGGCGCATCTACGACCTGGAGCTGTGAAGGCTTCTGACGCTCCGGCCGTATCAGGACGATGACCCTCGCCGATCACCCTCGTCTGAGGCTACACCTCCACGGCGGGGCGAAGCCGCCCCCGTGCCCGCAGGTAGGCAGCGTACCCCAGAGGCGGTCCAAAGACAAGGAGCACTGAGGTCAGGTTCATGCCCAGGGAGTTCCCTGCGACCATGTAAGGATAGAACCACCTCAGAAAGAAGATATAGACCACGTAGTTCCAGGTCGCCGTGTACGAAAAGAGCATCGTCAGCTTGGCCACCCCCACAGAAGCCACGACGGCCCCCAGCGCCACCAGCCATATCACGTACCAGGGCTGGAACCACAGCACCGCGAAGCCAAGGAAGACGAAGACCGTCCAGTAGAGGCCCTCAATGAAGCCTCGTGTCTCCCCCCGCAGCCTCACCAGTTGCCACAAGTAGAACAGGCCGAAGAGCACCAACACCGCGTTGCGCACCAGTCCCCGGGCCAGCTCTGCGTCCGCTGTCAACCGTTGCAGCGTCAACACCGCCAGCGTCGCGAAGGACGACGTGAATAGGTCTTGCCTGGCCAGCCACCCCAGCGACCGCCGCCCTTCCCACCACGGTGCGTGAAGCAAGACCACCAGAGCCACAGCCAGCGTCAAACCGATGGCCACCGTGCGCAGCCTGTTCTTCATCCCCGACGACGCCCGCCACCCGCCGACCACGAAAAGAGGCACCACGATGGCCATGGGCATCTTCACCAGACAAGAAAGGGCAGCCGCAGGAATGGCCAGGGTGATCTGTCTTCGCACGAGGAGGTAAACCGCCAGCAGGATGAAGAACACCACCAGACCGTCATTGTGACCGCCCGCCGCGCTCTCGTACAACACAAGGGGGTTCCAGGCGTAGAGCACGGCGCCCGACAGCGCGTGCGAGGGACGCCAACTCCTGACGGTGGCATAGATGAGAGCAGAGTTCAGCACGTGGACCGCCAGGGCCAGGCCCTTGAACAGCAGGAGGTAGGTCAGCAAGCTGGATCCGCTCAGCGCACCGATGGCCGCGGATAGATAAGTCCACAGAGGCCCATAGGGGGAAGTGATGTGAGGCCAGGCCGAATACCACATCAGAGGATCGTCCGGAAAATCCATCGGCCGGTACACGTGTGGGTTCAACCCGTGAAAGACCGTGATCCTGGCGTAGGCAACGTATTCGAAGACGTCGGCCGCCGTGATGGGGTACACCAGCACCAGGGTGAGGCCGCAAAGGAAGGCGAATAGCAGCACCACCAACAAGCCGAAGGAAGACGATCGCCCCCGGCAGAGCACGTATGCTGCGCAGGAAAGGGCGAAGAGCAGCAAGAAGGCGAGGACGAAGTCGCGGCCAGCGGCCTGGCTGTAACCCGTGAGCTTGCCCAGATCCAGAAGCGGCACGGCATAGTAGGCCAGCAGCGGATAGGGCCTGAGAAAGAACCACGAGTACAGGAGCAACGTGGTCGCGCCGATGGGGACCAGCCACAGCCCATGCCGGCTGCCGGCCCACGCGGCACAACCGCCCCCTGACGAGCCCTTCCAGCCCATCCCGGTCCCCGCTCCAGAATCCCGCAACAAACGAACCCTGGCTCCTCTGATCGCGACTGTGGTCCGGCCCTCTCTCGCCCCGACGAACCGGAGAGCAGAACTCACCGTGACCAGGTCGCGCTGCGCCACGCCCCGGCGCTGAAGGTATGAAGACCGCTACTCGCGCAACCTGGCGCCCAACTCCTTGGCTAGCTGCTGGGCTATCCTGGAATGTACCTTGGCCACCTGCTTGTCGGTCAGCGTGCGCTCCTCGTGCCTATAAGTGAGCGAGTAAGCCAGGCTCTTCTTGCCAGGGGGTATCGGCTCGCCGAGGTACAGGTCGAAGAGACGCACCCCTACCAGGAGCTCGCCCCCCACCCGCCGGATGAGCTCTTCCACCTGCCTGGCGGATACCCCCTCGTCGACCACCAGGGACATGTCCTGGCTCACGGACGGGAAGCGTGGCAGTGGCTCAAGACGATGGACCCGCTCAGCCCGAGCCAGCAACTCCTCCAGGTCCAACTCCAGCTGGCAGATGGTCTGCCGGGGGAGATCCAGACCCTCTCGCACGGCAGGGTCCACCTCTCCCAGCACACCGATCTGCGTGTCACCCAGCAGCAGTGCGGCCGCACCCCCGGCGCGAAAGGTGGGATGCTCCACCGGTACGAAGCTCCGCTCGGGCAGAACGAGGTGGTCGAGGAGCGCCTCCACCACCCCTTTGAGAACGTAGAAGTCCACGTCACTGGGCTCTGAGACGGTCCACGAGCGCTCTTCCCGCGGCCCGGCCATGGCTATGCACAACCGCCGAGGCTCCTCCGGTAGGTCCTCCCCGGACCGGGGCAGATAGACCCGACCGATCTCGAACAGAGCCACGCGGTCGGTGTATCGCAGGTTGTCCCGTACCGCCTCCAGAAGACTCGCCATCAGCGTCCTCCGCATGAACTCCCGCTCCGTGGTCAGAGGGTTGGAGATGCGCACGTACTCCGCTGCGTCTGGCTGCGGACCGCCAGGGTTCAGCTTGGAGAAGGTCTCCAGACTGCTCAAGGAGTAGGTGATGGCCTCGGTGAGCCCACAGCCCACCAGGATGTCCCGCACTCTTTCCTCACCCTCGAGAGAGAAATCGCGCTCCTGGGGCGGTAGCTCATCGGCCATGAGGGTGGTAGGGAGCCTTTCGTACCCCCAAACGCGGGCCACCTCCTCCAGTAGATCGGCAGCGACGGACACGTCCAGGCGGTAGTACGGCACCCCCGCCCGTATCACCCCACCGTCGAGCCGGCACTCGAACTCCAGTGAGTCCAGAATGCTCACGATCTGCTCGGTATCGAGTGTGACCCCCAGGATCCGCTGGACGTCTGCCGCGGTCAGGTCGACCACCTTAGGCTTGGGCTTGTTGGGATAGGGGTCGGCGTACCCCTTCTCTATCGTGCCGCCTCCCAGTTCCTGCATCAACCGCGCCGCCCGCTGCACGGCGATCATCGTCAACTCCGGTGGAACGCCCCTGCCGAACCGCGCCGATGCCTCACTCGGCAGCTTCAAGGCCTGGGAGGTGGCGCGTATGCTGTAGTTGTTGAAGTTCGCCGACTCGATGAGCACCTTGCTCGTCTCGTCGGTGACCTCGCTCTCCAGGCCCCCCATCACGCCAGCCACCGCCACCGGGCCCCCGCCGTCAGTGATCAGCAGCATATCCTCGCTCAACTCCTGGTGCACACCATCCAGTGTGGTCATCGTCTCGCCAGGGCGTGCTCGACGGATGATGATCAGTGGCACACTCGAAGGAGGCGTGCGCCCATCCCTTCCGTGGAGGATGTCGTAATCGAAGGCGTGCAGAGGTTGGCCCCATTCCAGCATCACGTAGTTAGTGATGTCCACGATATTGCTGATAGGCCGCATCCCCGCCATGGTCAGCCGCTGCTGCATCCAGGGTGGCGAGGGGCTCGTGGTCACACCCCTCACCACGGCGGTCGTGTACCGCGGACAGAGATCCGGATCGGCGATCTCGATCTCCACCCAGGGCATCGTCTCGGACCCCACTTCCTGTGCCAGCGCGGGCCACTCGCCCAGCCTGCACTCCTGCTGGGTGAGAGCCGCCACCTCACGCGCCACGCCGACGATGGAGAAGCATCGAGCCAGGTTAGGCGTCAGGTCCAGGTCCAGCACAGCATCGCCCATGTATTCCCGCAGCGGCATCCCCGTCGGAGCGTCGTCGTCCAGGATCATGATGCCTTCGTGCGCCTGAGAGATGCCCAGTTCCTTCTCGGAGCAAACCATGCCTTCCGAAGCAACCCCCCGGATTTTGGTTGGTTTCAGAGTGATGTACTTCAGCTCGTCGGAATGCCCGTCTATGAGGCGTGCCCCCGCTGTGGCAAAGGGCACCTTCAGTCCCTTCTGACCAACCTGGATGTTTGGCGCACCTGTGACCACCGCCATGGGCTGGCCACTCCCGTACTCGACCACCGCTATCGTCAGCCGGTCCGCGTTGGGGTGAGGCCGCACTTCCAGTATCTCGCCCACGAATACCTTGTCTGTATCCCATTCAGCGCCTAGCTCCTCGATGGCGGCCACCTCCAACCCAGCCATGGTCAGACGATCGGCCAACTCCTTCAGCGGGATGGTTATGTCAACGTAGTCCTTCAGCCAGCTTATGGGTACCCTCATGATGGTCTCCTCCCCTGGTCGGCCTCTCTGCCCTGCGGCCACCTACCTCGTCGCGGAAACTAGCCGAACTGCCGTGCGAAGCGCAGATCGTTGCTGTAGAAGAGCCGGATGTCGTCGATGCTGTACTTGATCATGGCAATCCGCTCCGGGCCCATGCCGAACGCATACCCGCTGAACACGTCCGGATCGTAGCCCCCGTTCCTCAAGACCTCTGGATGCACCATTCCCGCGCCCGAGATCTCCACCCAACCGGTGTATTTGCAGACGCGACACCCTTCGCCGCCGCAGATGATACAGTCCATGTCCACCTCCACGCTGGGCTCGGTGAAGGGAAAGTGACTACAACGGAAACGCACCCTGCGATCCGCACCGAACATCTGCCGGGCGAAATCGACCATCGTGCCCTTCAGGTCTGCAAGAGTGATCCGCTTGCCCACCGCCAGACCCTCCACCTGGTAGAACATGAACTCCGAGCGAGCGGTGACCGCCTCGTACCGGTAGCACTTCCCCGGAAGGATGACTCGTATGGGATCCGGATAATGCTTCCTCATGCTCCGCACTTGACCGGGAGAAGTGTGAGTGCGGAGCACGACGCGAGGGTTCACGTAGAACGTGTCCCACATGTCCCTGGCAGGATGATGGGGGGGCATGTTCAGTAGCTCGAAGTTGAGCATGTCGGTCTCCACCTCGGGCCACTCCTCCACTTGAAACCCCATGCGCGCGAAGATGGCGTATATCTCACGTAGAGTCCGAGTGGTCAGGTGCAGCCGACCGAGGTCGACCGGCTTGCCTGGCAGCGTCACGTCCAGAGCGCTCCCTGCGGCTGGCCGGCTCAGTTCCTGACGGCGACCCTCGAAGGCCCCCGCCAGCAGCTCCTTCAGTTCGTTGGCAGCTTGCCCAAAGGCGGGCCGCTCTTCAGGTGGAAGCTCGCCCACACCTCGTAGCAAGCTGGTCACCGCCCCCTTCCGCCCCAGGTACTGCACCCTCCAGTCGGCCAGCTCGTCCAGCCTGGACGTCTTCTGCAAGGCCCCCAGGGCCTCCTCCTTCAGCTCCTCCACCTTGTCCGGCATTTCACCCACTCCTCACATACGAAAGAAGCCCTCTTCAGGTTTTCTTGAAGAGGGCTACGTGCACCGACAGAGAATCGACCGCGTCATCCTTGCGGCATGGGCAGGCAGGCGCCCTCTATGGCACCACTAAAGGTGAACATCTGCAGATCCCCGCGAGCCAGCATGGTCCTTACCGCCTCAGCCATTGACTCACATGCCATTATAGCAGAAACCTGGCTCCTTGGCAAGGCCGGGCAGTGGGAGCTCACAGCACTGCACAGTGGCGCGCGCAACCTTGCCCCTCTCACGCCAGTCTCATCGAAGCTCCTCCGATTGCCATCGGCCCTGGCCTGGACTATAATGGTGGTGACTCTTCGGGCCCGAGCGTGCGTAGTGCCGGCCACGGTGGATCGACCCCAGAACCGGTCAGAAACCAGCCCGGTGGGCAAGACACCCGGCCAGCGCGGAACGTTCATGCGAGGGCAACTCTCCATCGTATCTCGTGGGTATCCTCAGTCTCTGAAGCAGATAGGGCTGGTATGATCTTCCCCCGCAGGGAGGAGAAGACTGTGCACGGTTGCTTCTGGCTACCCTCTTGTGGAGTCGGTAGCGGCTCCGGGCCAACGCACCCGCTCCGGAGAACCCCGGTCCGTGCCCGTGGTGCACCGACCCGCGAGCCCGTTCCCCAGTTCGGCCCCCCGGCCGTCAGCAAGAGGCCATCAGACGCCCCCTACACGAGTGATATTGACTCCAGCCAAGAACCGTCCCACACGCCTGGAAACTTTATCCCGACTGGCAACATATGCGAGATGGAGGTGAGATTCTCTATGAAGGTAAACTATCGTCTGGCCGAAGAAGACGACCTGTACCAGGTCCATACAGCTCTTGTCGACTCACTTAGCCAATTCGCCAGCCAGAGGGCGCTGTCCCTGGTGGACATGGACTTCGAGGAGAGCCTCCCTCTGTGGCGCCACCTGTTGGGCGCCGGAGGGAAGGGCTTCCTCGTAGCCGAAGTAAAGAAGCACATCGCCGGATTCTGCTCCTACATCGTGAGAGAGAATCTTTGGTTCCTCTCTTACCTCGTCGTCGCACCGGAGTTCCAGGGTACGGGCATCGGCAGAGAGCTCTTCGAGAGAGCGCTGACCGAGGCCCGCGGCAACCAGTCAACCAAGGTCATCGCCGCATACACCAGCGCCTCCAACTGGCCCTCCATCTCCCTCTACACCCGCAATGGGATCTATCCTCGCATGCCCGTGCTCAAGCTGGAAGGCAGCATCACCAATCTCTGTGATCCGGCAGAGCCAGTGGAGCCTCTGCCGGGCCAGGTGCTCTCCCTCACCGAAGAGGCCGTCAACCAGGTCGACGAAGTAGACCACAAAATCAGGGGTTTCAAGAGGGACATAGACCATCGCTTCTGGCTTGGCAGCCGCACAATGCGCTGCTACCTGTTCGAGGACGGCGGTGACGTGACCGGATACGCCTACATAGCGGACGACGGCAACATCGGACCCCTCGCCGCTTTGAGCGCAGAGCACACGGCGCGCATGCTCTGCTTCTGTCTGGATCGTCTTTCCTCCGACGGCGTAGACACCTTCACCGTGCACGTCCCCGGTGAGAATACGGCGGCCCTCTCCCTGCTCTACGAGAGGGGGTTCAAGATCCAAGACCTCAGTCTGGTCATGTCCTCACTTCCCTTTGGAAAGTGGGAGAACTACATCATCTCCCGGCCCTCTCTACTGTAGGGGCCTGCATACTCTGACGGGCAGCGAATCTGCACATGTTTCACGCCGGCAAGATACTCGTGGTGGACGATGAGCCCCACGTGCGCACATCACTGAAAGAGATCCTGGAGCAAGAGGGCCATCAGGTGACCACGGCAGCCGACGGTCCCGAGGCGCTGGCCGCGCTCAGCAAGGAAGCCTTCGACTTGATCCTGGTCGATCTGAAGATGGAGGGCATGGACGGCCTGGAGGTGATGACCGAGGCCAGGCGCAGGATGCCCGACACGGTGGTCATCATGTTGACCGCGTACGGCACTCTCGATTCGGCCATCGGCGCTCTGCGCCAGGGCGCCCACGACTATCTGCTCAAACCCTGTAGCGTGCAGGAGATCGTCGCCAGCGTGGAGACAGGTCTGGCCAAGCGCCGGCAGGCCATGCACCGCCGCGAACTGGTCGCCGACATCGAGCACAGTCTGCGCCAGTTGAGAGCCCCCGATGCGCCTCCCCTGCTCCACGCAGAAGGCCCATCGCTGGCTCGCTACGTCAGGACCCGGGATCTGATCCTCGATCGAGAGAAACAGATCGTCGTCGCCCGAGGCCAGCCCTTGAGCTTGACACCCACCGAATTCAAGCTGCTGGCCTGCCTCATGGACAACCCCAACCGGACCCTCAGTTTCCAGGAACTGGCCCGCGAGGTCCTCGACTACGACTGTTCAGATCGGGAGGCTCGGCGCTCGCTCAAGACCCACCTCTGGAGGCTGCGCAAGAAGCTCCGTTCCGGCACCGGAGACGACTCCTGCATCGTCAACGTGCGCGGCAAGGGGTACATGCTCAGGGCTTAGCAAAGGTCACCGCATCGGAACTCCATCGTGACCATTCCGGGGCCTTCCTGAGCACCGCCGTGTGCTATACTGGAGTCAGCACGAACCCTCGTCTGTGCAAGGGTCACCAGGGGTGGATGGTGGACAAGAGCGTTCTCATCGTGGACGACGAAGAGAAAGTAGTGTTCTTCCTCCGCGAGAGCCTGGAAGAGCTGGGTCGCGACTTCACCATCGGCACCGCCAGGTCGGCCGAAGAGGCTCTGCAAAAGATCGAGACCCATCCGTACGACCTGGTCATCAGCGACCTCCGCATGCCTGGGATCGACGGCCTGGAGCTTCTGGAACGGATCAAGGAGAAGCACCCCCAGACTCGTTTCGTCCTCATGACCGCATATGGCTCGGACGAGGTTGAGGCAAAAGCCCAGAGCCTGGACGTCTTCGACTACATCACCAAGCCCTTTCATGTGTCAGATCTGCTCGACGTGGCCCGACACGCCCTCACCGACACGCCTGAGACCGCACGCGGCCTGTCTCTCTCGGACGACCGGATGGAGGCCAGCAACAAAGCCCTGAGTAACCTGCGCTTCGAGGTTGGCGCCCAGTGTGTCGTGTTGGCAGACATGAGAGGGCAGATCTTGTGCGAGGTGGGATTGACCCAGGGGCTGGAGGCCGGTACCTTCATACCCCTCGTAGCGGACGGCCTGACCACCGTCTCCAAGATGGCACAGTACCTGCGAGACCAAGAACCCTTCAACCTCACCTTCTACGAAGGCAAGAAGTACGATATCTACTACGCCAGCGTGGGGAAGGATCTGGTGCTCACCCTCATCTTCGACAGAAGAAAACAGCCCAGCCGCATCGGCATGGTCTGGCTGTACGTCAAGAGGACCACACAGGAGATTCTGAAGGCCGTGTACGGTGTGACCGAAGATGAGGACCGCCTGCCGGAAGACCAGGAGGAGGATGCAGCTCCAGGGGCCGAGACCAATAGCCCTGAAGCTATTCCACAGCCAGTGCAGGTCAAATCGTCCTCGAGCCACTCCGACAAGGCGGCGGCCGCTGATTCTGGGAAGGGGAGTGCCGATTCGACCTTCGGTATCGAAGAAGCCCTCCGCAAGGGGCTGATCGACGCGGACTTCGCTCAACTGCTGAAGGGAGAGTCCTGAAGCAGACCAGGGAGAACCTGTTTCTTGGCAGAGGGCCGCCGCTCGCTGAGAGGTGGCCCTTCTGCTATCTGGCCCCTTCGGCCTGACCCTCAGCCCTGTCGGCCGACGCTTGCTCCCCGACGGATGTCCGCGCGCGGCCAAAGAGTCGGGACGGCACACCCAGCCACGGTCGCTGGCTCTATCGCCAACCCTCAGCCCGCCGTAGGTGCCCGCACCACGGGAACTGTGCTATACTACGTACGGCTGTCGGGGTAAACGTAGCGCACCACGAATGGGGAGGGCCATGGCATGGGAGAGATCCGCGTTTCCACCAAGAGCCGCACAGAGCTGGTGGATATCACCGGTGAGGTGCAGAGAGCGGTGACGGAGAGTGGCGTGAGCGACGGGGTCTGCCACGTCTACGTGCCACATACCACGGCGGGCATCACCATCAACGAGAACGCCGACCCCAGCGTCCGCCAGGACATCCTCATGGAGCTCAACAAGATAGTACCCCTCCAGGACAACTACCGGCACCTCGAAGGCAACGCCGCAGCCCACATCAAAGCCAGCATCGTGGGCAGTAGCGAGACGATCCTGGTAGCTGGAGGACGCCTGTTGTTAGGGACCTGGCAGGGCATCTTCTTCTGCGAGTTCGACGGCCCGCGTACTCGTCGTGTGATCGCCATGGTCTCCTAGCCGTTGCCAGTTGCCGTGCGCGCTGGTATAATCGATCCAGCAGATGCCCGGAGGCGTTTGGGAGCGCCCTCGCGCTCTCAGCCAGGAAAGGAGTGACGAGGTGGAACTCTCGGATTACGAAAGACCGCCAGGCCTGAGAGGGGTTCACGGATCGCCCGCTACCCACGCCAATTTCGACCACGACCACTGGCTGGGACAGCTCCAGGAGATGGGCATCTGCCTCTACAAGCTCATGGACGACGGCAGCGGCTCGGTCCTGGAGTTCGCCCGCAAGCTCCGGGCCCGCAACATCATGCCCATCGTCAGGATGTGGGCGGATCGACCCAATCCAGGCACCCTTTCCGCCCGAGCCCTCTCCACCGTCAAGACATACCTGGACCAAGGTATTACCAGGTGGTTTGAGGTCAACAACGAGCCCAACCTGCACTACGAATGGAAAGAGGGGGAGTGGCGATCCGGCGGGCGGCCGGAGCTCGTGGCTCAGAACTGGCTGAGGGACGCAGAGGCAGTAATCCAACTGGGAGGGTATCCCGCCTTCCCGGCCCTGGCCCAGTGTTCCCTCGACCCGGAATCCAGCAGCATCCGCTGGTACGTCGGTGCGTTCGAGTGGATGGCCAGGAACGCAGCGGCGACCGCGCGTGAGGTCTTCTCCCGAGGAGCGTGGATCGCCAGCCACGACGGTGCGCTCAACCACTGCTACCGCGACGACCATGGAGAGTGGCACTTCGAATACCCGTACGATCCCATCTGCCAGGCAGACAAACCAGGCACGACCATCATGGAGGACGACAACTCGCTCGTCGGCCACCGGGTCCCCGTTCAACTCCTGAAGGAGCATTTCGACCTGGTGGTCCCGGTCATGAGCACAGAGGGCGGCGTCTTCGTGCCTCACGATGGTGTCGTGCAATGGGATTCCCGGTACCCGGGCTACGATGTGCAGGGCCATGCCGAGCGCACCGTGGCCATGTATCAATGGCTGGAGGCAAACGCGCCTGACTACTACCTCGGGATGTGCTCCTGGCTGCTGGCCAGCGAACTGATGGGACATCCACCCGGACCCTGGAGCAAGGATTGCTGGTTCTGGGTGGGGCGCGAGCTGCCTGTGGTCGACGCCGTGAAACAAATGGGAGCTCCAGCGCTGGGTCCCAGGCCTCAGCCGACGGAGAAAGCACGCCTCGTCTCCAAGTGGATGACCGACCAGGAGGCCGAGGAGTGGCTACAGCACTTCGCCCAGACCGAGGACTATCGAACCCTCTTCCGCGCAGAGAAGAAGGATAACTAGGACCGCTCGGTCCGTGAGAGCATTCTTCCAGGAGCTCGTGAAAGGCGTTCCCTGGCCTGTGTCTACCGCTCAACCGCTGCGACGCACCCTCCTGGCCAGCTTGTCGCTGGTCATCCTGGTCGTTCTGCTGGCCTCGTTCCTGGCGCTGGACCGGCCTCTGATCCGGAGCGATGGCCTGGCCTATTTCATGTGGCTGCAGTCTGTAGCTCGCGACCACGACCTCGATCTGGAGAACCAGGCGGCGCAGTTCGCCGAGTTGAATTCCTACCAGGTGTTTCTCAACCAGGAGACCGGCGAGTATGCCTCGGTATTCCCCTATGGGTCGGCCTTCCTCTACCTTCCCTCCTACTGGCTGGCGTCATCGGCGAACCAGCTAACCATCTTTCACGTCAACGACCCCTATTTCTTGCAGCATCAAGGCGCCACTTTTCCCTACAGCTTCTTCCTCATGCTGGGGACCAACCTCTTTGCGCTGTTCGCAGTGATCCTGGCTTTCTACACCGCTACAGGACTCACATCACCAGGAGCGTCTCTTCTCACCTCCCTGGCTCTGTTCGTGGGCACCCCGTTGCTGTACTACTCGACTATCGAACCATACATGTCTCACGTTTCCGGCACGCTGCTCATCACCCTGGTGGTCTACATTCTGGTCAGCCACCGGCAGCGCCCTGCGTCCTGGTTCTTCATGGGTTTCCTCCTCGGTGTAGCCTTCCTGGTCAGGTGGCAACTGGCCCTCTATGCCATCCCCATCGGACTGCTAGCCCTGGTGGAAAGACAGTGGCGGAAGCTCCTCTATCTGGGTTTGGGCTTTCTGCTCCTGGCCTGGCATCTACCCTTCAGTTGGTGGCGAATGTACGGCAGCCCTTGGGTCATACCGGCGGCGGTCCAGGGGCAGCAAGCGTTCCTGGCAGGACCTGTCTACGTCAAGGAGGTCCTCCTTTCGCCGCAACGGGGGCTTCTGCTCTGGTCCCCGCTGATCGTCCTGGCTCTGGCTGGCCTGGCCGTGCTCTACAGAGCCCACCGGGCCCTGTCCCTCACCATGGCCCTGATGTTCCTGCTCCAGGTGCTGATGAACGCCTCACTGTTCGATTGGGGTGGCGGATGGGCCTTCGGCATGAGGAGAATGACCGAACTCTATCCCGTCTGGGTCATCGGCCTAGCTACCCTGATCCACAGCGCCTGGTCGGCACGCCCCAACTCGCGCTACAGCAAGTGGTTCCGCTGGGGCATGGTCTGTCTCGTCCTGCTGGGCGTCTGCTTCGGCTTGCTCCTGCTGCTGTCCCACCTCAACTACGTCAACACCAACCTCGCCCACCCGGAGGGAGGAGCGCTCTGGGATGAGCTCAGCTACCAGTTTACCCAGTCTGACTTTCGCATCACCGCCCAGGTCATCAGAGAGCACTACGGCCTGTGGGCCTGGCAGAAACCCGGGCCTTAGTGCTCCGGAAGCAGGACGGTCATCCCGCTCCACCGGTATCCCCAGCCCGCGCCTGGCCATAGTCTACCGGTTTCCGCGCACCGTCCATGTACAGATCAGAAGTGCGTCGCACTCCCATTAGCCTTCCGTGGCGTCGCTGCTGACCACGCCCCCCTGCACGAGAATGCTTCCCCTCGCTGCATCTATCTGGTATGATTAGAACATGACTGATCCTGGGAGAGAAGGCCTGACAAGCAGCGTCTCGTCGCTCACCGTCGGCCCTCACCCGGCGTGATAAGCGTGGACCGGACAGGGAGCGACCCATGTCCTGTTCGGAACTGCGGCGGCCAAGGCTCAGTGGGCCTGTTCGGTCCGACGACAGAAGGAGTATACGGTATGGACGAGGAAACAGTCACCATCGTCTCAGGACTTCCGCGATCTGGCACCTCTCTGATGATGAGCATGCTCCAGGCCGGGGGGATGGACCTGCTGGTCGACGGCGTTCGTACGCCCGACGAGGACAACCCTAAGGGGTACTACGAATTCGAGAGGGTCAAGCGGATCGACGATGACCAGGAGTGGCTCGAGGAGGCAAGAGGTAGGGTGGTCAAGATGATCTCCGAGCTGCTCAGGCGCCTTCCCCCTACCCACACCTACAGGGTCATCTTCATGCAGCGCGAGATGGAAGAGATCCTGGCCTCACAGCGGGAGATGCTCGCGAGAAGAGGAGAGCCCACCGACAGAGTCCGCGAGGAGGATGTGGCCAGGATGTACAGGCGCCACCTGGGCCAGGTGCAGGCCTGGATCGCACAGCAGCCGAACGTCGAAGCACTGTACGTGAGCTACAACGATCTGCTATCCGACCCCAGCCCCCACCTGCAAAGGATCAACCGATTTCTAGGGGGCCACCTGAACGTCGAGGCCATGACCGGCGTCATCGACGGCTCACTTTATCGCCAGCGCAGGTAGCCTGCTGCGACATCTGTTCCAGCAGCAGGCCGAGCGTGGCTAAGGAGAGGCACAGATCCCCAGGAGTACAAGGACCTTGCTATCCGCCTGTGTTTGGACTACATTAAACTCCTTGGGTGGGCAGGCCATGGCACTTGTCGACAGCATGTACACTTTAGCAAAGGAGACTGGCCTTCAATGAGTGACACTAGTTTCATGAGTTCTCCACGCACGTACTTTACCTCCGAATCCGTCACGGAGGGCCACCCCGACAAGATCTGCGATCAGGTCAGCGATGCGGTCCTCGATGCCATCATTGCCGAGGACCCCCACGCCAGGGTGGCTTGCGAGTGCGCCACCACTACAGGCCTCATGGTGGTCATGGGGGAGATCACCACCTCGACCTACGTGGAGATCGCCGAAGTGGCCCGAGAGACGATCCGCGAGATCGGCTATACACGAGCCAAGTTCGGCTTCGACTGCGACACGTGTGGGGTGATCCTGTCCATCAAGGAGCAGAGCCCCGACATCGCCCTGGGTGTGGACAAGGCCCTGGAGGCCAAGCGCGGGGAGATGAACGATCAGGAGATCGAGGCTATCGGCGCGGGAGACCAGGGCATGATGATCGGCTTCGCCTGCAACGAGACCCCAGAGTTGATGCCTCTACCTATCATGCTGGCCCACAAGCTGTGCCGACGTATGGCCGACCTGCGCAAGGACAAGACTCTGCCCTATCTCAGGCCCGACGGCAAGAGCCAGGTGACTGTGGAGTACCAGTATGGCATCCCCAAGAGGGTCGACACCATCGTCCTCGCCGCCCAGCATGCCCCCGACGTGAAACAGCCGCGAATAGAGGCGGACCTCATCGAGCACGCCATCAAGCCCCTGGTGCCGACCGAGATGCTGGATAGCAACACCAGGATCTTCGTCAACGCCACCGGCAGATTCGTCACCGGTGGGCCTCTGGGAGACGCTGGCGTCACCGGTCGCAAGATCATCGTCGACACCTACGGCGGCGTGGCCCGGCACGGCGGAGGCTGCTTCTCCGGCAAGGACCCTACCAAGGTGGATCGTTCCGCATCGTACATGGCCCGCTACATCGCCAAGAACCTGGTAGCAGCAGCCATCGCTGACCGCCTGGAGCTGCAAGTCAGCTACGCCATCGGTGTAGCACGCCCCTTGTCGCTGATGGTGGAGACCTTCGGCACCGGCCAGATCCCTGATGAGCGCATCATCGAGCTCATCAACGGCCACTTCGACCTTCGCCCAGCGGCCATCATTCGCGACCTCGACCTGCGCCGACCCATCTACAAGGCGACGGCTGCTTACGGCCACTTCGGCCGAGACGACATAGACGCTCCCTGGGAGAAGACAGACAAGGCCGACCTTCTTCGTCGCGAGGCTGGTCTGGCCTAGGAGTACACCGCCCCAGGACCATACCTGAGCAGAGTGACTGGGGGGTTTGCTTTCTTCGACCGTGGCCTGGTCGACGAGCAGTTACCATCTGCTCTGTCGCTGCGTCACGTCTTGCTGCACGCCTCCGGGCCTGGGTTGGTCCCTGCCGATGATCCGGTGCTGTTCCCGTGCAAGCGCCGGAAAGCAGCATGACGCACGTGCCTCCTGTTGACTGGCATCGGTGACTCAGGTATAATATAGGTACAGGAGGTTGCGGGAATGGCTGACGTCGTTCTTGTCGTAGACATGCAACGTGGTTTCCTGGAGGAAGGATACCCCCTCTTTTGTGGCCAGGCAGCACGAGAGGTGATCCCCAGGGTCCAGAAGTTGCTGGATCGCGAGCTAGCCAGGGGTTCCACCATCATCTTCACCGCCGACGCCCACACCCCGGATGACAAAGAGTTCCAGATGTGGCCGCCTCACTGTGTGAAGGGGACCAGAGAGGCCGAGATCATTCCAGAGCTGGCCTCCTACGTGGAGCAAAGGATCGACTCGGCCCGCTACAGCGCTTTCTTCGGCACCGACCTGGCCCAACGTCTGGAGCAGCTCAAGCCCGACAGGGTCCACGTCTGTGGTGTTTGTACCGACATTTGCGTCTTGCATACCGTGGCTGACGCACGCTGCCGGGATTACGACGTGGTGGTCTACACAGACTGTGTGGCCACCTTCGACGAGCAGATGCACGGGTTTGGCCTCAAACACATCGGCGATATCCTGGGGGCTAAGCTGACCACCATCGATGCGGAGATCCCCTCCTGAAGACCAGGGAGATAGCCATATGACACCATTATTCGATCCAGAGGACGATGTCCTCTCCGGTGATACGGCGGACGTGTACTTCATCCGCGCCCAGCAGATCCTGCGCCAGGAGGGTCTGGATCCTGTCGTCACCGTAGAGATCTTCGCCGGTGGAGAAGGCGTCCTCTGCGGCCTGACAGAGGCGCTGGCGCTGCTTCAGCAGGTACTGCCTTCAGGGGCTGACGTCTGGGCCCTGGAGGAAGGGAACACCATGGAGGCCAAGGAGGTGGTGCTCCGTATCACCGCACCCTACGGTTCCTTCGGACTGTACGAGACGGCGTATCTGGGCATGCTGGCCCACCAGAGCGGTTGGGCCACCGCTGCTCGCCGGTGTGTGGAGGCCGCGCAGGGCATCCCCGTCGTCAGCTTCGGTGCCCGCCACGTGCACCCTCGAGTCTCCTCGCGACTGGAGTACGCGGCCATGGTGGGAGGGTTCGTGGGATGCGCCACGCCAGCCGGCGCCCGCCTGGGCGACGTCTCCGCGACCGGCACCATCCCTCACGCCATAATCCTCATCTTCGGCGATACCGTAGAGGCCACCAAAGCCTTCGATCGACACATCCCCGCAGAGGTCAATCGGGTGGCCCTGGTGGACACCTTCAAGGACGAGGCGGAAGAAAGCCTGCGCGTGGCTAAGGCTCTGGGCGACAAGCTATGGGGCGTGAGGCTGGACACCCCCGGTGAGCGGGGGCGCGTCACCCCGGACCTGGTGAAGGAGGTCCGTGCCCGCCTCGACCAGGCGGGCTATCAGCACGTGAAGATCGTGGTCAGCGGAGGCATAGACGCCGAGCGCATCCGCCTCTTCGTCGAAAAAGGAGCGCCGGTGGATGTCTTCGGTGTGGGGAGCGCGGTCAGCTCGGCCCCGCCCATAGACTTCACCGCCGACATCAAGGCCATCGAGGGCCGGCCCGTCGCCAAGCGTGGCCGCATCCCCGGCATCACCGACAGCCCTCGACTGCACAGGGTCGATTTGGCCTGATCGTCCGCGGTCGGCCGCAGCAGCGAGCTGCCCTCCCTAGTACAGCTCCTCCACCACCTCGTTCAGGCCGAGCTCCACGAGCTTTCGCTTCGTGGGTCTGCCGGTGGCCCTGTCCCATTGGCGCGCGTCGTAGTAGTCCGTCAACAGCCTCTCCACGTTGGGCACGTATCCCCCGGTCCCCCCTTCGGGCAGACTCTGCTGCAAGAGGCCGGGCAGCCTCTCCCGCTGGACCTCCCATCCCCAGCGCAGGTTGAGCGCCCTCTTGAGATTGAGGATCCGCTCTCCCGCGCGGAGCACCTCGGAAACGCTCCAGTCGCCCCCCGTGGCTGCGCTCAGCATCTTCACCAGGGATTCGCTAGGCGGGTAGACGAGCAGACAACTGATCAACGCGTCGCCAGCGCTCCTCCAGTTCTGGTGGCGGACTATCAACGCCGCCTTGCCCTCCTCCTCGAACCGGTCCACGAAGCCAATGCCCAGGTCTTCGAGAGTACGTCCCATGTCCAGCCAGTAGGCATCGCTCTTGTTGTGGCAGGCTCCCCGCGGCGAGGTGAGGTACGACAGGGTGACGCCCGCGCTGGCCCGTGGATCGTGCATCGCCACCTCCAGGCCATGCACCTGTGCGGCCAGCTCCTCAACGCCGTAGCGCCGCGCCAGGGCGAGGCTCCCCTCCGCCAGCAGGTCACCAATCCCCTCGCGCCGGGCCGTTTTCTCTATCATCCGTATCGCTGGTTCTGGGTCGCCCCACTGAAGGACGATCTCGCCTGTATCCGCTGCGCTCAAGAGCCCCCTTTCGTACAGATGATGGGCCAGTCCCAGGGTCACGCCCATGCTTATGGTGTCCACGCCGAGGGAATTGCAGAGGTGGCCCATGTAGCTCACCGCCTGGAGATTCTCGATGAGCAGCAACGACCCCAGGGCAGCCACCGTCTCGTACTCGGGGCCGTCGGTCCTCTCCAGTTTGTAGAGACCCTCTGGGATCTCCACCAGCGGTCCGCACTGCACCACGCAGCCAAAGCAGCCGCCGTTGCCCACCTGTATCGTCTCCGCCATGGTGCTGCCGCTGATGTTGTCGACCTGCTCGAACTCGCCCAGCATGAAGTACCGGTTGGGCATATCGCCCAGCATAGAGAGCACGTTGGCCGAACCCGCGGTTCCGGTCTGGTGCAGCACCTGCGTGCTGACGTCGTCTCTCAGCAGTTCCAGCGTCTCGTGGGCTATGGTGTCGAACGTCTTCGCGTCGGCCAGCGGCACGGAGCCGCTCCCGCGGCAGGCCACGGCCTTCAGCCGCTTGGAGCCCATCACCGCTCCCATACCAGCGCGCCCGGCCGCCCTGCCCTGGTCGGCGATGACTCCCGCGTACTTGACCAGGTTCTCGCCCCCGGGACCGATGGTGGCCGCCCGCACCGCCTGATCACCCAGCTCTGCCCTGATCACGTCCTGGGTGCGGTAGCAGTCCAGGCCCCACAGGTGAGAGGCGTCCCGCAGCTCCGCCCCTCCATCTCGTATCGCCAGGTACACCGGCTCTGGCGCCTGCCCTGTGATCACCACCCCATCGTAACCCGCGAAGCGCAGATGAGGTCCCAGAAAACCACCCACGCAACTCTCCCCCCACAGCCCTGTCTGAGGGGAGCGGGAGCAGATGACGTACCTGCCACAGGAGGGCGCTCGAGTGCCCACCAGCGGCCCCGTCATGAACACGAGAGGGTTATGGGGTCCCAGCGGATCGGTCCCGGCGTCCGTCAGATCGAAGATGTAGCGGGCTGCCAGCCCGCTACCTCCGATGAACCTCCCCGCGTAATCTTCGTTAAGCTCCTCCTCCTCGACGCTGCCGGTGCTAAGATCGACCAGGAGGAGCTTTCCCATGTAGCCGTCCACTCTCTCGCCGTCTGGCCCCCTTCCACTAGAAATCTATCTGACGCCCCTCGTAGGCCCAGAGGAAAAGGCGCTCCAAATCCTCGACGGAGGCGATCCGGGGGTGGACCACCGTGGTGGCTTCGTTAGCCGCGTTATCCACCAGCTTCTCCATGCGCTCTCCAAGGGCATCCCGTACGATACCCGCGGCCGCCAGAGAGTCCGGCTGCTCCAACGTCTTGAGCAGACCCCTGATCGCGGCGACTAGGCTGGCCGCTTCTCCTGCCTCTGAGCCGCTCGGGAGGCCCAGGTATCGGGCTATCTCCGCGTATCGCTCCGGTTTCTCCAGAGCCCCGTACTCGACGGTGTATGGCAGGAAGAGCCCTACGGCTCTGCCGTGCGGGGTGTGGAAAACGCCGCCCAACGCATGGGCCATGCTGTGAGCCAGTCCGGCCATGGAGTTGCCGAACCCCAGACCAGCCAGAGTGGCGGCGTTGGCCATCTTCTCCCGGGCCTCGGAGTCGTCGCCATCGGTGTACGCTCGAGGCAGGTAGCGAAAGACCAGCTCCACCGCCTTCAAACACAAGCCGTCGCTGAAGTCGTTGCCCCAGGAAGCGGCGTACCCCTCAATGGCGTGGGTGAGGGCATCCAATCCCGTATCTGCCGTCAGCCGGGGAGGCATACCTCCGGACAGCTCAGGGTCCACGATGGCCACGTCGGCCATGTTCTCTCGCGAGCCCAGGCCCAGCTTGCGCTGGTCCTCGGTATCGGTGAGCACGATCATCCAGGTGACCTCGGCCCCGGTACCCGCGGTGGTGGGGATGGTGATCAGTCGCGCTTTCTGGCGCAAGCCCAGTGTCTCCACCGGGTTGATGGCCTCGGGCTTCAGGTCGGGGCGTTCGTACAGCACCCACATGGCCTTGGCCGCGTCCATACACGAGCCACCCCCCAGGCCAACCACCCAGTCCGGCTCGTAGGCCGACATGGACCCGGCTCCCTGGATCACCGTCCTCAGAGAGGGGTCTGGCTCCACCTCCAGGAAAGCCGTGGTCTCCATCCCCGCCTTGGCCAGATGCTTCTGAACCGCCTCCACAAACCCCAGTCCCGCTACGTTGTGGTCGCTAACGACGAAGGCCCTTCGCCCCTCGATCTCTCTGAGGTGGCCCAGGGCCCCTTCTCCAAAGACGACTCTTGGACTGTCGAAATACCACATCCTTCCCTCCGGGATGCCGAGCAGGGTGGCGCCGACCTACTCCTCGTACCAGGAAGGATCCACGGGAGCGACCTCGTAGATGGCTTCCACCGGTGTGCTCGCCGTCACCGGCTCCATCGCGGCCAGCAAGGTGTCGGTGTCTGGTGCTTCCCACTCACAGAACATCTTGGCCTTCTGGAGCGCCATCCAACTGTTGAGCCACTTGGTTCCCGGCGGCAGCGAGCGTACGAGCTTTCTGGCGCCGGCGACAGCTTCCTCCTGGTCCGTGATCGCTGCGGTCGAGTGCACTACCATGTAACGCGGCATGCTGCTCCCTCCTCGTCCTTGTCTGTCGTTCTGGAGGCCCTACTCCGGGAATTCCGTGGGCACGAGGGTCGTACAGTTCACCAGCTCCTGGGCGGCCTTCACTGCCCGCATGATCTTCACCATGTCGCCCTGGAGTTTGAACTGGCGCGTCAGCAGACCCTGCAAGGGGTCCAGCTTCTTCTCGATCACCCTGCGCCAGTTCTCCAGGGGGCCGCTCATCCGAAAGACGGGGTCTCTGGCGTTGGGATCGGTGGTGGCAAAAGCCTCGCGGCACTTGCCGTGCCACAGGTCCACGTAGATGTGTAGGGGCTCGGGGTAATGCTCTTCGGACTCGACGATGAAGAAGAAGTCCCCTTCCCAGATCTTGGCGGCTTCGGCGTAGGCCTCGCTCTGGTTGATCTGCTCCATCAAGCACTTGGCCCACTCGTCAGTGGCGAACTTGATCATCCCTCTCCCTCCGAGATGAGAGCCTGAGTGCCGTTGCGGGATTCGTTAGGTGCCGAGGAAAACGAATGCGCCGGAGAGGATTCGAACCTCCAGCCTACTGATTCGTAGTCAGTTGCTCTGTCCTATTGAGCTACCGGCGCATGTGGCGGAGAGGGTGGGATTTGAACCCACGAAGGAGCTTATCACCCCTTAGACGCTTAGCAGGCGCCCGCACTAGACCAGGCTATGCGACCTCTCCACCGTTTCCCATGGTTACAAAGGAGCGAAAACATGAGATCAGTGCAACTGACGCTACACGAATCAGAACCCCTCACCCCTCTCAATCTGCACTATCAATCGTTTCTCTTAGACCGTGAGGCTGCGAGATGCACGGTCAAGACCTTGCAGTATTATCGCTACACTGTGGGTAGTTTCGCAAGTTGGCTACAGAGGCAAGGGGTCACCGATCCGCACAGAATAACGCCTAATCACATAAGACAGTACCTCGTGAGTCTGCAGAGACGTGGCCTCAAGGACACATCACAGCATGGGCACGCCAGGGGCATCAAAGCGTTCCTCAATTGGCTAGTCTCTGAGGGCGAGCTGAACAAGTCGCCCATGGACCGTGTGTCTATGCCCAAGGTCGAGGAACGTGTACAACCCCCGTTTGGCCCTGATGATGTCAAGGCCCTGCTGAATGCCTGTAGCAGCAAAAACGCCAAGGACTTACGGGACCGGGCAATTGTGTTGGGCTTGCTTGATTCTGGCTTAAGGGCCAGTGAGCTAATGAGTCTTAGGGTGGGCAGTGTAGATATGCGCTCGGGACTGGTGACGGTCCAGGGGAAAGGCCGTAGACAAAGGACCGTACGCTTCGGAGCCAGGACAAGAAAAGCCCTACTAAGATACCTAGCCAGCCGGGACAACCCGACTGCGGATAGTGCCCTTTGGGTTGCCTATCGGAGAGACGGTAGAGAACGCGGGCCGCTCAGCTACAGAGGGTTGGGCATGGTTTGCAAGTGCCTCGGAGAGAGAGCCGGGGTGACACCGTGTCATCCTCACAGGTTCCGCAGGACATTCGCTCTCTGGTGTCTGAGAGACGGCATGGACCTGCACTCACTCAGGCTGCTCATGGGTCACAGTTCCCTGGCAGTCTTGCAGAGATACTTGGCGTTGGCAGGCGAGGACATAGAGAGAGCACACAAGCTACACTCGCCAGTGGACAATCTGCTATAGGTGCTTCTCCAGGGGCTGCCTGGTGTGGGAATCGCGGCGAGCTTTTGCTCAATCTCGCATCATCAAGCCGACGCCTCGCACACCGCTACGCAGGGTCGCCTTGCGTGCTCTCAACCTTCGTGGTACAATCCACGGCGCATGACCCCCCCAGTTCGTCGGGTTGGTTACTAGCATCTACCAACCGTAGCGACTAGCCAGTTTGCACGCGCCGCATCTAGGAGAGGAGGAGTTCTGATGGGGAGATGGCTTCTCGTGCAAATGCTGGTGCTTGCCGTAGTAGTGACAACCTCCTGCTCTACTGGGCCTGCTGGCAAGACTGAGACAACCGCCATAGCCCAGGTACATACCGCCTCCCCAACCACAGCGCCCACTCACGTTCCGACGCCTACAGCGACACCGACAGTTGGACCGGCGGCTACGCCCTCACCGGCCCCAGGATTCGCCACCTACGAGAATAGGAGCTTGGGTTTCTCCGCACAATACCCCGAAGGCTGGGAGGTGGAAGCCGGGGACATGCACAACCCTGAGACGGGCGAAACGGTGGGCAAGGTGGCAGAGTTCTACACGGCTTATGACCCCGAGGGTGGCTTCCTGCAATTGCTGGATATTGCCGTGCAGGTCATAGCCGGTATCGAGGGCTCGCCGCTCCAGATTCCCACTGATGAGGAGTACTGGCAACTCGCCACAGACTGGGTCACGGAGCGAGACCAGGTCCTTGTAACCGACCCGACGATAGTGACGGTAGATGGGTACACGGGGGTCCAAGTCACCTACAGCGGCACGGACGCTTTCGAGCAGTACAGCCTGGTTGGATACGGAACGATGTTCATCACGGGAGACCGATTCTTCTTCGTGGAGGGGGTAGCCGCTGCAGAGAACCAAGCGGAAATGCGCAGCATCTACGAGCACTTCATGTCGACCTTCGACGTGCTACCTTTGCCCTGAGCGCCAATGGACGATACGAGGCAAACCATGACGCTCGAATCCAACGTGCAGGAACTTGCCGTCATGAGTCAAGACGTATGGGTGCGTGTCAGTCGTGGAGGGCACAGCTAGGGACGGTCAGGTGTCAACATCTCCTGGGGCAATGAACAGAGGCTGTGTCGGTGAAGCCGCTGTATACGTCGCATGGCTGTTCGGCTCCGCTGCCATCGGGGCAACTGTTGGCATTGTACAGATCGGGGGCGGCTTGGTCTTGGGCGAGTGGGCCCAAGGGGCGGATGACAACTCCATCATTGTGTTAGTAGGAGCGACCTCGCTGGTCGCGGTGCTTCTGGCGGGGTTGGGTCTTTGCGCGCTGGCGAGGTGGGCGTTGACCAAGAACCAGTGCGGCAGCCTTGGCGTGGCGGTGACCATGTCGCTCGCGGCCTGTGCGTTGGCGCTGTACAGCACGGGCCACGGAGCCATGTTGGCAGGCTACGTCTCATGGTTCTTGCAGGGCACGTACGCCAGTCTTTGGGGGGCCTTCCTCGCCGCCCTGTTCCACCTTGTGCTGGGTGGCCTGTACTGGATCATAGTATTGGCACGTGCGGGCACCGAGAATCCAGTGGGCACCATGCTGCTCAGCCTGTCGCTGTTTTCCGCCATCTACTATCCGGTGCTTGTCCTGTGCAGCGCAGTTCGGACAGTACGTCGCCAGCAGCCCATCATCCAATGCTTACGCTCCGAACCCGCCGCGCTCGACAAGAGGGCCAAACCATGAACAGATAGACCCCTCACGAAGGAGCACAGCATGAGCAAGGCATTGCAGTACATCGGTCTCCGTGAGCGCTACAAGGTCAACAGAATCTTGCGCCCGGTTAGGGACAAGTACGGCGACGTGAGGTCAAGCACGCCTGCACTGGAGGAAGCAGTGCTGCTCCTTGAGGAAGCGCTCAAGGACAAGCCGGGCGAGTGGATACTCTGGTACATCCTAGGAGACTTGTATCAGCCGTTGGGTGAGTTCGCCAAGTCCGTCAGAGCCGGTGAAAGGTGCTACGAACTGCGGCCCAATGACCCCCGTTCGCCCTATGCTCTAGCCTCGAATCTCCGTACACTCACCCACGCCAAGTACGCTGACCACAGAGAGCAGGCCGACGCTAGGAGAAGGGCCCAACATCACCTGGTCATGCAAGGATACGCTGCGCCCTTTGACCCGGACAAGAGTCGCGATGCCCTGCAAGACCTCGGGATAACCCTGGACGAGGCCGCAGAGAGGTCACTGGCGCTCTTCGAAGAAGTGATCACCCTCGGAGTTCCAGAGAATGATGCCACGCACGTGAGGGATTGCCTTGACGTGATGTACTATGAGTTTCCGCACTTGGTCTCACGGCCGAGACCCACTAGAGGCCCGGAGCCACGATCGGTGACAGACAGGCTTGGCACTCGTGAAGCCGCCCAGCGTTCACAAGCTCATTTTCTCCGAGGCGTTGGCCTCAGGGAGGCGGGGGCACTGCCTCGTGCGATTGAGGAGTTCCACAAGGCCATCTGGCTGAGGCCGGACTTCTACGAGGCCCGCTGGTTCCTCGCTGAGACATACAATGACCAGGGGATACTGGATCGAGCGATAGACCAGTACAGAGAGGCAATACGACTAATGCCAGATTCTCCCGAGCCAAGGCTCGGTCTTGGGACTGCGCTACGTCGGAAGGGCCTCGTCGATGATGCAATCCTCTGCTACAGGGATGCGCTCACAAGGAAACCAGGACATGCGTTCCTCCACAGCTCTCTCGCGATTGCGCTTCATCAGTCCGGCCGGTTGGATGAGGCAATTGCGGAATTCCGAGAGACACTACGGCTAGCACCCGAGCATGCTGAGGCTCCTCAAATATGGGCCCCCCTTGGGCTCGCCCTTCATGAGAAAGGGCTGTTCGACGAGGCCATTCGCGCATATGAAAAGGTTCTGCGAATAGAACCAGACTACCCTGACATCCACCGGTTCTTGGCGCTTGCGAACCAAGGCATCCCTCTACAGCACGATGACATCTGGTGACGTCCGACGGTCTCGCCTTCTACGTGAGCATACAAGAGGGGGAGACCAATCCGAACGACAGATCTTCGAAACTGTGCAGGCAGTGCCGCAAGACCTTCGGAGGCCACAGTGACTGCAACGCGCGGCGGCAAGTGGTGCGGGGAGGCGACTCGCCCTTGGAGGTGGGGAGACTACATGATAAGGGTAGCCACTCTGGCAGCGCTGGCGATTGCCGCATCGGTACTTCTCGGCTGCGGTTGGGTCGACTTCTACGCTCTGTTGGGAGACAACGATGCCAGATTCCTCCAGTGTGGCCTTGACGTCATGCGTGCCTACGATGCGCTCCAAGAGGATATGGAGCAGGCGGCCGCTCGGGGCGACGTACATGAGCTGTGTTACAAGCTGACTGAATGGAAGGCGGAGCTGGGAGAGCAGAGCAGTGCACTTCATGGCTGTCCCGAACCCACCGATCCACATCTGGTGGCGGCCCAGGCATACGTTGTGGAGATGCTAGATGAGGAAACCCTGCTCTTCGAACTACTGACGCTGTGCTGTGAGAATGAGGACTGCGATTGGCGGCGGATCGACAGCCAAGCCGATCATGTTGGCGACCTGCTGGACTCGGCAGTCCAAGAGTTCGGGAAGTATGACGAGACGGCTGAGTGAAGCCAACCGCTGGTGAAATCCACATCTACAACCCGGGCGCAATAGTCTCTTCTCTTTTGCTCTGTCGAACACGTATCCCCCTCCCCTTCGTCTTGTCGCTCCCTACCCCCTCACTGACAGAGTGTCGACAAGCGCCACCAAGTTGCGAGGGGCAGAGGCGTCACGAAGGAACGCCACCCCGCAGGGGTGGTGCGCAGCACCGCTGAACCGAGCAAGGTAACTCGTGCTCGCCGCGTGCCATACT
Organism: Anaerolineae bacterium; assembly: GCA_034411995.1. Classification (GTDB taxonomy): domain Bacteria; phylum Chloroflexota; class Anaerolineae; order UBA7937; family B3-Chlor; genus JAUVXJ01. Next base: position 945,124 of record DAOUME010000026.1, read on the forward strand.
AACCCGTCCTGGATACCTGGGGGTTGCAGGCTTCCGCAGCATCGCCCTGTGGTCAGCGTCCCGGCCCCACCTGTGGCGGGGTGGTGGTGGGAGGGGTATGCCTTGCCCTGTCGCGGCGCGCGAGGCGGCTTCTAGACGCCTCCGAGCACCTTCTGTATGGCCTTCCCGGCCTTGGATGATCGAGGAGCTAGACGGTCAAGGTAGACACGAGTGGTGTCTCCGCTCTTGTGACCTAGCTGCCCCTGTACCTCTGGTATGCTGGCTCCGGAATCGTGGTACAACTGCGCAAAGGTGTGTCGGAAGGTGTGGACGGTCATGCCCTCAATGCCTGCTCTCTCCGCCACCCTCTTGATCTGCACCCAGAGATAGTAGGGCGTGAGAGGCTGGTTGCTCTTGCCTCCCTTCTTCCTCCTTGGTATGGAGGCAAACAGTGCGTCGTGTCCTTTGGGGTTTCTTTGCGCGAGATCGAGGTAGCGGAGTATGTCGTCTCTGGCCTCGTCCGTTATCTCGAAGGTGACCCAGTCCCCGCCCTTGACTCGCGTCCTGACTGTCGGGGTCCCGTCCCTTAACTTCGTGTTCTTCCAGCGGATTCCGCACACCTCGGCAGCCCTCATGCCGGTCTCCAGCATGACCGTGCACATGGCATAGAGCCTGGCTCCGGACACTGTGTCTCTGTCAATACCATCGAAGAACACTATGACCTCTTCCGGAGCCAGCGCCCTCACCTTCTCAGACGAGTAGGGCTTCGGTCTGAAGCTGTTCCTCCACTTGCCCTTCGGTACAGGGTTGAAGTCGATGTGACCCTGGGCAACCAGATACTCGAAGAACTGCGAGAGGATAGACACTCTCTGGTACTGAGTGGCCTTCGCATACCCCTGCGCCTCCATCTCTGACCGAAAGGCTTCCACGTCCTGCGGGGCCACTTCACCTACAGGCTTTCCAACCCAATCTAGAAACCGCCTCACGACTGTTCGCCTGGTCTTGGCGGTCTTCTCCATGGTGCGGCTCGCAGGATTCGTCTTGGCTAGGGCATACGCAGTCGCCAAGTCTATCTCCTGAGTCTCGGCTTTGACCAGCTCTCTTCCCATCGCCGCCTCCCCGTGCTCACCTGTAGTTTGGATAATCCTGCAGAATATTATATATGATTCCGCACCGGAAGTCAAGCTGTCAGAGACCACACAAGGCCCTCGGTGCCCGCATTGCGATGCCTTCACTTCGTCGCTCGCTACTCTCCGCCTGTACGCATCCACGCGACTCTCCCCACAGAGTGCACAAGCAGCAAGACTCCGGGGAAGAGTGTATCCTTCTGTCTACGCTGTTTCAGACCGCGCGGCACTCAAATACTGCCGCCGTACTAGGCCGATAGCAATATACACGCCACGCGGGAGGCTTGCATAATGGTGGCAAGTAGCTGTCAATACCCTCGCAACAAGGATGCCTAATATGCCTACTATGATGTCAATAGCGGCGGTCCGTCCAGCACACCCACGCTGCACTGCCCCAGGGCCAACCTACCACACAAAGCGCTCTGGTGGCGCGCACCTCCAAGACGTGCCACCCGTTCGCGCGCCGCGTTTGCCGCAAATAACTCCAATATGTGTAGTTCTCCGTGTATTCTAGTTTCTTGCGGTAAACGTCACTCCAGAGCACCGGAAAGCAACTCCGTGTCTTCCGCTCCGCGCTCAGTCCTGCGTTCATGCCATGGTACCACAAGCGGCTTCCAGTGGTCACTGTCCTTGCCGGGCACCCAAACCGCAGCGTCTTGCCAGGGCGCTCCTCTGCCAGCCGGTACGGACGTGGTCTCCCCTTCCGGGTGAAGGACCACATAGTGCTTGTATCGCCTCTCCTGCTCATGTGCCTCGCGTGCTTCGTCCTCTGTGTGGAAGCAGAAGCGGTCGCGAGGGAACCAGTCGAGGTCTTCGCAACTCTCAATAGCCGGATCGCAGCGAATCACCGGGAGGGCATCATAGCTGGAGCCAAGGAAGCCCAGAAGCGTGTCATCCCCGCGTCGCATTAGGCGATTGTGCTTGAGGCTTTCGGGCGATAGATCGTCCTGCTTCAGGATGGGCCTTATGAGGCAGTTCCTGTCTCCGTACAAACCCACGCGCGTCTGCGTGCTTGCCCTGACTCCGGTCTGCTTTGCTATCTTCTCTCTGGAGAAGGGCTTGCCGTTAGCGTGCCCCACAAAGCCTCTGAGCTGGCAATGGAGCCAGTAGTCGAAGCCATAATCTAAGCACCACGGAGGCATCAGCCTAGCCTCGAAACGCCTCGGACCCACGTCGAGAATCTCGAATACCTCGGCTGGCGTGTGGTAGACGATCAGACCTCTATTGTTCCCCATGTTCCTGCCCTCTGGCCTTTTCCAAAGAATATCGTTACCTCTCGCTAGGTGTTTGTCCAGAGTCCGCTCCTTCCAGTGTCTAGCCTCGCGCTTCTCCTCACTCTTGGGCCTCCAGAAGCCTTTCTTGGGCGTGAACGCGTTCTCGTACTCGTGCACGTACTCCCAAACCCTGAGCGCGGCACAGTGTTCGACCAACAACGCGCGTTCCGTGCATCGCCTCTGGTCTGAGTCTAGGATCAATGCCATGTACCACAGGTAGTAAGGCTTCAGGAGACCTCTCTTGCCGAGCGCCACGAACAGATCAGGGTGGCACACACGATGCGCCTGGGTGAGGGGATCGAACCCCCGCAGCCATTCCTCCTGCTTGACACTGGGTGAGAGTTCGGCTATAGTCATGTTGAGTATCCTTTCTTTCTCCAAGCGGCTGGGCTTCTCCACAAGCTCCTCAGCCGCTTCGTTATTGGCAACAAGAGAGGCTGCCAAACCCAAGTTGCCCCCTCGGACTTGTGCAGCCTCTCTGGCCCATGCACGGCGGTCACGGTATCGCCTGGATGGGCGTCAACCGTACGGTTTGGTCAATTGGGCATCACCTGGGCTGGCCTACCTCCTCTCGCTCCTAGCGTGAAGATCGACCTCTATGTGTGCGCAAGGCCAGGAGGGAGCGGTTCTCCTGGCCCTGCAACTGTTGTGTACTCCACGATGAGACCTTGTTGTGGCCGCCTACCGCTCCATTCCGATCAGCGGCTCTCGCACTCCCTAGTCCATGATACTGTTCCTCCTATGAGATTGTTATGTCAACATCATACACCATCTCGACCAGCATCGCAAGGCCGAATCGGGCGTTCGACTCGCCGTCTCCGCTGTTGTCGACCCAAAGCAACAACCGGACTACTTACATTGTAGTCCGGTCAGGGGGTCAGCGGGGTATCAATAGAACGGTCAACTTGGGGTCACAAGAGGGGTCACGGCGGGCTCATGGTAGCTCGCCTCGCTTCCGCAATTCTCTTACTTCTCGCTTGACCGTAGATTCGCTCCAACCGAGTTGCCTGCCTGCCTGATCATGCGTCAGCCCTTCCCGCTTGAGTTCCCTGATATGCTTCTGGCGCTCCGTAAGGCGACGCCTTCCTACCCCCTCAGCTGAGACCGCAGTCGGGTCATAGCGGCTGCGCAGTGTCCAGACGTAGTAGTTCGAAGGCAGACAGTTATCCATGGCCCTGACTATGGCCCACGTCGCTCCCGACTCCTGGTCCAGTGCGTCACACAGCCATTGAGACCCTATGAGTTCCACACCAAGGCCATGCCGGACCTCGCCGCCATACTCTTGCGTATAGCCGGTGTCCCACAGGCGCAAAGACCTACACTGCCGCAGCATCTCAGAGGCAACCTGATGCTCCGCCGATTGTCCCTCTGCCAAGTATCGAGCAACGGTGGCTAGAAGCGCTTCAGCATCGGGTAGTTTCATGCGTCTGCTCCCCTGGCTTGTCATCAGCGTTGTGTTCGCTCTCACGCGCAAGCCACTTCGCACAGGAAAGTCACAGAGCTGGGCAGCTTCTCGTTGCGCTGGGTCAGAAGGTGTGCTAGGATACGGAGGGTGAGCGGCCAGCCGTGACGCTTCGGCTTCATCAGGTGCGACTGCCGACGCAAGAACCGAAGCTTTGCAGAAGTGGTGCAAGCCTCGAACTGACGCTCAGCAACACGAATGCGCCGGAGAGGATTCGAACCTCCAGCCTACTGATTCGTAGTCAGTTGCTCTATCCTATTGAGCTACCGGCGCATGTGGCGGAGAGGGTGGGATTTGAACCCACGAAGGAGCTTATCACCCCTTAGACGCTTAGCAGGCGCCCGCACTAGACCAGGCTATGCGACCTCTCCGTGAGCTCTATTCGGTTAAGGCGGAGGGAGAGGGATTCGAACCCCCGGTGAGGTTGCCCCCACAACGGTTTTCAAGACCGTCGCAATCGTCCGCTCTGCCATCCCTCCGCGCGAGAGGGACTTCCCTCACCCTCTAAGCCAAGTATAGCAGAGAGGGCTTGCCCTGTCAACCACTTTCCCGCAGGGCACGCTCACCAGACCCCCAACCGTAGGGCAAGCTTGAGCCTGCCCCACGATGGGTGCACGACGGTTGCACCTCGCCGCGTACCCCTGCTATAATGGCCCGTGGACTCCGATGCACGAACTCCCCGTCACCCAAGGAATGCTCTCTATCGCCCTTGAACACGCCCAGAAGGCCGGTGCCCGGAAGATCACGGCCATCAACCTCACCATAGGCGAGATGTCCGGCATCGTCGACGATTCCGTCCAGTTTTACTTCGACTTTGTCAGCAAAGACACGCTGGCACAGGGGGCCTCGTTGCACTTCGAGAGAATCCCCGCCCGCTTCCACTGTAAGGCCTGCAACGAGGACTTCTCCTTGCGCGACGGGCAGTGGGCCTGCCCCCACTGCGGAGAGTGGAGCGTGGAGATCGTCGCGGGGCGAGAGTTCTACGTGGAGAGCATCGAGGTGGAGTAGCACCGATGAAGATCAAGGTCGTAGAGGACATCCTCAGCGCCAACGACCGCCTGGCAGAGGAAAACGCTCAGGTTCTGGCCCGCGAGGGCGTCCTGGCGGTCAACGTCATGGCCTCGCCAGGGGCAGGCAAGACCAGCCTCATCGTGCAGACCATCGACCAACTCCGGGACCGGCTCCGCATCGGGGTCATCGAGGGGGACATCGCCTCCCGGGTCGATGCCGACACCATCGAAGCGCTGGGCATTCCCGTGGTGCAGATCAACACCGGCGGCACCTGCCACCTGGACGCCAACATGGTCCACGGCGCGCTGAACCAACTCCCCTTGGGCGACCTGGACCTGCTGTTCATCGAAAACGTGGGCAACCTCATCTGCCCCACCGACTTCGCCCTGGGCGAAGCGCTCAAGGTGATGATCGCCAGCGTCCCCGAAGGCGACGACAAGCCGTACAAGTACCCGGGCATGTTCGCGGCGGTGGACGCCATCGTCATCAACAAGATAGACCTACTCCCCTACGTCTCCTTCGACCTGGAGGGCTTTCGCAGGCTGGTGTTGGGCCTCAATACCGATGTGCAGGTCTTCGAGGTCTCCTGCCAGACGGGAGCGGGGATCGAACCCTGGGTCGACTGGCTGCTGAGCAAGGCCGCCGAGGTCACGGGCAAAGCGACCTAGCAGGGTCTCCAGTTCCGGTGAGCAGGGAGTGCCGGGCTCGGAGACACCCCATCGAGGAGGAAGCCAATGGCCCGAAAGAAACGCGAGATCGTCCGCACCAGCACCTGGTCTGCCGGACCGGGCTGCCACGGAGGGTGCGGCGTGCTGGCCCACATCGAGGACGGCAAGCTGGTCAAGATCGAGGGCGACCCCGACCACCCCTGGAACCAGGGACGCCTCTGCGCCAGGTGCCTGGCCATGACCCAGTACACCTACCACCCCGACCGCCTGACCAGACCCCTCAAACGGGTGGGGGAGCGCGGCGAAGGTAAGTGGCAGGAGATCTCCTGGGATGAGGCCTTCGACCTCATCGAGGACAGGATGGGTAGGATCAGGGACCAGTACGGCCCGGAGAGCGTGATCTTCGCCATGGGCACGGGGCGCGATATCCCGCCCTGGATCTGTTTGCTGGCCTACGCCTACGGCAGCCCCAACGTGATGTTCGCCCTCAGCGGCATCGCCTGCTACAGCCCCAGGATCGCCGCCGTGGAGACGGTGCAGGGCGACTACTGCGTCCTCGACGCCTCCCAGTGGTTCGAGAAACGGTACGACGACCCCCGGTACCAGGTCCCCGAGTGTATCGTCATCTGGGGGTACAACATCCCCGCCACCTGCCCCGACAACGTCTTCGGTCACTGGATCGTCGACCTCATGAAACGGGGCACCAAGATCATCGCCATCGACCCCCGGCTCTCCTGGTTCGCTTCCAGGGCCAAGAAGTGGCTCCAGCTCCGTCCGGGCACCGACGGCGCCCTGGCCATGGGCTTTTTGAAGGTCATCCTGGACGAAGGTCTCTACGACCACGAGTGGGTGGAGAGGTGGACCAATGCTCCCTTCCTCATCAGGAAGGACACGGGCCAGTTGCTCCGCGCCAGCGACGTAGTTGAGGGCGAGGCGGAGAGCAGCTTCGTGGCCTGGGACTCGGCCAAACAGGAGCCCGTGGTCTGGGATTCGGCCCACGCGGAGTACAAACCGCCCGAGGCCATTCCGGCTCCCCGGGGCACCTACCAGGTCACCCTGAAGGACGGAAAAGTGGTCTCCTGCTGCACGGTGTGGGACCGGTTCCGTGAGGAGGTGGACCAATACCCGCTCCACCGCGTCTCCGAGATCACCTGGGTCCCTGAGGAGGACATCGCCGAGGCGGCCCGGATGTACGCCAGGAGCAAGCCGGCGGCCATCCACTGGGGTGTGCCCATCGACATGACCCCAGCCATCACCCCCACCACCCAGGCCATCGCCAACCTGTGGTGCCTCACCGGGAACCTGGACGTGCCCGGCGGCAACGTCATCTCCCGCCACGCCTTCGACGTGGTCGCTTATGCGTTGCCCGGCGGCAAGGCCATCATCAAGCTGGACGACGCGGAGGCCGCCAGCAGGAGGATCGGCGCGGACCGGTACGGCCCTCTACAGTCCTTCATCTGGCGCGCCCAGACGGACCTGGTCCTGGATCAGATCTTCAGCGAGGACCCCTATCCCATCAAGGGCATGTGGATCCAGGGCTGTAACATCCTTCCGGGCATCGGCCTCGATCCCCGGAGGTGGATGGAGGCGCTGGAGCGGCTGGACTTCGTCGCTGCGGTGGACCTGTTCATGACCCCCACCACGCAGTTGGCCGACGTTGTCCTCCCGGCTGCCACCTTCCTGGAGAAGGACAGCGTCCGGAGCTGGTGGGTGCCGCTACAAACGGTGAACAAGGTGCTGAAGGTCGGAGAATGCCGGCCGGACATCGAGATCAACTTCGAGCTGGCCAGGCGGTTCGACCCGGATTTCCGCTGGGAGACGGTCCACGACCTCTTCGACGAGATCCTCTCCCCCTCGGGTTTGACCTTCGAGGAGTTGCAGGAGAAGCGCTGGGTCTTCCCGGAGGAGGGCAGCTCCAGCGCCCCCTACCTGAGATACGAGAAGGGGTTGCTTCGCCAGGACGGCAAGCCGGGGTTCAATACCCCCTCGGGCAAGATGGAGATCTACTCCACTCGCCGGGAGGATTGGGGCCTGGAGCCGGTGGCCCACTACGAGGAGCCGCCCTTCACCCCGGTGACCCAGCCGGACAAGCTGGAGAAGTACCCCCTGATCCTCTCCACGGGGCGACGCTCCGCGGTCTACTTCCACTCGGAGCACCGCCAGATCCCCTGGCTGAGGGCGCTGGACCCCGACCCCGTGGTGGAGATCCATCCCGATACCGCCCGGGAGCGGGACATCGGCGACGGCGAATGGGTGTGGATCGAGAACTGGCTGGGGAAGTGTAAATACAAGGCCAAGGTGACCAGGGTAGTGCCGCGGTGGATGGTCATGGCCGCCCACGGCTGGTGGTTCCCCGAGGAGAAGGGAGAGAAACCCCACCTCTTCGGCACGTGGAGGTCCAACGCCAACCAGTTGTTCCCCATGGGCTACCAGGGCAAGGACGGCCTGGGGACTCCCTTGAAGCACATGCTGTGCCAGGTCTACAAGGTCGGTGGAGGGGAGGTAGACGATGAGTGACCGGAAGCCGGAGCACGGCCTGCTCATAGACTACGAATACTGCACCGGCTGCCACGCCTGCGAGGTAGCCTGCTGTCAGGAATACGGCTGGGAAGCCGGCATGGCGGGGATCAAGGTGATCGAGGTCGTGGAGCCGCTGCCCAAGGACAAGGCCTACCTGGCCTACATTCCCTTCCCCACCGAGCTGTGCGTGCTCTGCGCCCGCCGGACCAGGGAGGGGCTGGAGCCGTCGTGCGCCAAGCACTGTATGGCCGCGGTGATCAAGTACGGCCGCCTCGAGGAGCTGGCCAGGGAGATAGACAAGCCCAGGATGGTGCTCTGGGCGCCGCGGGCGTAGCTTTCACCCACGGCCAAGACGCTGGCCGAGGTCTCTCCGGTTGCACTATAATCGTGAAGGGTCGAGCGCTCGCCGGCCCAGAACCAGACAAGACCTCTCCCGAGTGAACGAGGCAGAACGATGGCCCGAAAGCGAGGCAAGAGCTACACCATCATCCTCCAGCCGGAGACCGATCCGGAGTTCGAGGGGTACTACAACGCCTCCGTGCCTGCCCTGCCAGGGTGCTTCAGCTATGGGAGCACGCGAGAGGAAGCTCTCGGCAATATCAAGGAGGCCATCGAACTCTATCTTGAAGACCTGGAAGCGTCCGGAAAACGCATCCCCGACGAGCAGACAGAGAGCCTCGAAGTGGCGGTGTGATGCCCCGCCTGTCAGGTCTTTCGCCGTTCTCCTCCTCCACTCTGCCCCGTCTGCGCTGCGACGCCCCGGCCGGTACGAGAAGCGCGCACGTGATGTACGACCCGACCACCGAACCGCTGTGGAGCCGCCCTGTTGCAGCTCTTCAATACGCCGGGATTGGGATGGGTTCGCCCCGTTCCACTGGTTGTCTACGTTCTGGCAATCTGTACGAGTAGTACTGTCGGTGGCCGCCCGCAATCATCGTTGGCACCGAGCCACTGACAGTCGCTGCAGACGCCGTAGCCAGCCGCGGGGCGTCGGAGCATTCCCAGCCCACTTCGATAACTTGGGCGCCAGGCCGCGTTCATTGGCGAATGGGACGTGCTGCCACCGTTCATCATCCCTGAGAATCACTTCGACTCTTCTTCGCGCGCGGTCTCTAGGCCGACGGTGTACCAGTGGTTTCACAAGTCCAACCGCGGAGGGCGCCGGGCCAACCATGCCAATCCACCGTTGTCAGTTGGCGCTTGCGGTCGGCTTCGGTCGAGGTAGAATGGGGGTGGCTGTAGTGCTTGCCATCGGCTTGGCCGTCTGGGTTGCTGCCGGCGGAACGACGGTCAGTGTATCGTCCGCTATGCCCGGCAACGCCTGAGCGGGAAACGGCGGAAAATAGAAGATGAGTTCCCGAGCCTCAGGCAGCAAGTCAAAGAAGTCTACATGTCCGGTGACTCGCTCCCCGCGGAAAAGCAGCACGTGCTGAAGCTGATATGAGGATGATCCCCGGCTGGGTTCATACACGTTGCCGGCGTCATCCTTCACTTGGATGTTCTCCATCAGGTACTCCACACTGTCCAATTGCTGGCTGAGGTTGCTGATCGTGAGATAGATCCTGAACTGACCGTCGCCCTCTAGCGTGATATTCTCCAGGGTCAGCTCCACTTCCGGATTCTGCTTGTCACGTTCAGCCAAGTCCAGTTGGATGATGCCAGGGCGCCACGCGCGTGCTGGTGTCAAGCCGGCCTCCGCAGTGCTAGTGGCACGTGCCTGCGTACTGGTCGGGGTCACCGAAGGAGCGACTTCGCCCCCATCCGCGCGTTCCGGGCTGATCAGCGGCGTGGCAACCGAGATCGCGACTATTATCGCCAGCACCTCTAGTATGACCTGCCACCAACCTGGATCCAGCCACCACGGCTTTGGAGGAGCACTAAGTCCTTTGAGTCTCCGTACCTCGTCAGAATCCGACTCCTGCAATGCCCTTATCAACTCCTGACCCAGCTCCCGGCTCGGACTCACAGCCTCGATGAAGTCTCGAGCGACTGAATCCTTCTGGTTCTCACTCAGCTGCTTGAATCGCCGATTCAGGACGCTGATGCCTTCGTAGTACCGGTACAGCCTGTCCACCATCTCTGTAGGCAATCCCAACAGTACAGGATGATCCCGGAACCGATCCCACGTCTCCCTGGCGAGCGGCTGCTCCAAGCCCCAGCTCCGACGCCCCAGGTGCCAGGCCTCCATCACCAAGACGGATCTTCCGTCCGACGTGGTAGCCTCCAACCGCTCTTGATTGCCCTGTAGCTCCCTGGCAAGCAGGAACGTCACGTTGGCCCTTTCCTGCCTACCGGCACGCATGTCTCTAAGGCTGTAGCCCGTGAATTGAGATAGCGCCGCGGCGAAAACAACGAGGCCGACCACTGCGCCTAGTAGCCCTCTGGCCCACAGCGCCCATCCAGGGGGGGGTAGAAGACCGACAACGACCACCGCGCTAAGCCCAAGAACAACCGCGACAACCGCTATGATGAACACTTTCTCATATGTCCTCATGGTTGCTCTCCTGCCCCGGCATGTGTGCAATCGCCATCACCGCGGTGCACCCTGGTAGCCCTCCCGTGTTGTCAGACAGTACGAGTCCACCTGTGTGCCATTTCAAACAAGATTGTAGCTCGTATGATTCGCCAACGCAAGATTACGGCGATTGACATGCCACAGGCGGTGTGCAGGACCATACAACTTCTCGGGGGGCGCCAAGACCCGAACGGAGATAGATCACTTGGCAACATGACAGGCTCATCAGCGACACGTCCGGAGCAAGCGACTGTGTTCCTGTGCAGCCACAGCTTGCGGTCGCTGACCGGTCGTCCCAGAGTAGCTGGATAGCGTGAGAAAGGGAGTTCGCTCAGGTGCTTTAGGGCCTGCTCGTGGACCCCGGTCGGCGCCAATTCCATGTTGCCGTAAACCCGCACCTCGTCGAGCCCTAGTACTGTATATCCACCGGCGTGCCCACCTCCGCCCAGTTGTAGAGCGTCGCGGCGTTCTCCGTGCTGAAGATCACGCAGCCGTAGGACACCGGCTGACCCAGGTACCCCTCCCACAGAATGCGCCCATCAGCCACGATGGGCAGGGCGTGGATGCCGTTCTGAGGTCGAAAACGATGTGCTCGTTGGCCCGCCTGCCCTATGCTCTGGGAAACCTCAAACACCGTGAACCTGCCGAGTCCTCCGAATATCATCCACGTGTCCAGGCACGTGCTCGGCCTGCATCCTCACCACCCAGGCCACCTGGACTTCCTCTTCCTCCCCATCCGACCATCTGACAAGTAGGCTTCGCTCCCAAACTTCGGGCCTATACTCCAACAACTGCACAATATGACCTCGATTGGCACGGAATAGCGCCAGCGACGGACCTACCTCTCGACTCGCATAGGCCCAGCTCTTCACCCACTCGTCTTGTGGCCTCGCCCAATACCACTGCAGATCAAACTCGACTCCTGGGTTGCCGATAGCCCTCTTGATGAATACCTTCCAGATGTCATCCCCATCAGCCACGTGATGCACAATCTGTCGGATGGTCCAAGTGCCGTCGCTCTCAGCGATATCCAGTTGCCCCTCGGACAACCCGGCAATGGCAGCCTCCAACTGATTTGGCCCATCGGCATATCTCGCCGTAATGGCTTCCCGATCGCTCAGTTGTTCATCCACAGCTCACTCCCCCTATTGCACTGTAGCTGGCCGGACGACGACCCGCGCATCACCCGCCGCCGGGTGAAACGAAGAGCCCTTCCATCGAAGCCGCGCCACCCAGCCGAGGCCGGCAAAAATCGAATTCTCGATGAGGCGGACGGCTGCCTGCGCTCGTTGGGCGGCTCCGCCTGCATCCACGCCATCAAGCGTCCTGAAGAAGCCGGATGATGTTGCCGTCGGCGTCTTCGACGGTTGCCATCGACCTCCCTCCACCGATCCTTCTGTCTGTGCAAGACTAGACCCTTAGCGAGCCACGGAACCCCCTGGCGGCATAGTAGGAGGGCGCACTGTTGTGATACACGAAGACGTGGTCGTAGCGGCGATCACAAAAGAGGGCGCCTCCCAGTTTTCTGATCTCAGAAGGTGTTTTCACCCAGCTCGACGTCTTGAGATCGAAACTCTCGAGTTTCTGCAACTCCCGGTATTGTTCTTCCGTTAGAAGCTCAATGCCCATGGCAGTTGCCATATCAAGGGCACTGTTTTCTGGTTTATGCTCTTTCCGTGACTCCAGCGCTTCACGGTCGTAGCAGAGATTTCTACGGCTTTCAGGACTTTCCGCCGAACAATCATAGAAGACGTATTCGCCCGTCTTTTCATCATCACCAACAACGTCCGGTTCACCGCCAGTTCTTTCCATTTCATGGAGTGACCACAGTTTTTCAGGATTAGCTTCCAGTCTCGCCTGCACTTTGGCCCACTCGAGACCTTCATGGCGGCTCATGTTCTTTTCAAAACGGGCCTGCAATGCTCTGAGTAGCGCTTCACGTTGTTCCGGCGACAACTCCTCTCTACTGCTATTGATGTCGTTCATACTTTTGTACCCCCTCATGGTGATTGATTGGTGTTGAGGTCGCGTGCCGCCCAACTATGGAGCAGGCCGGACTATCTCGGCCTCTCTACCTCAGTCCTTACCCTATAGAAACTCAGTACAGCATGACCACGGGGTTGACCTATGCCTAAGTTTGGCTAGAGTACCCGAGGCGCTGGTGGGCAATCTGGTTGCCCTGGCGGCCCGGCGATGACGCTATTGTGCACCCGAAACCCTCTTTGGCCACACGGAGGAGTCAACCCATGGAAGGGCACCGCCCCAAGAAGCTCTCGGATCCAGTGTGCACCTGTCCTCAGTAGGCCCGGGGACTGCCGCCCGCCTCCCACACTGTTCCCAGCGCGCCGAGCATGAAGATGAGAGAAGAGATGATCGAGGAGGACTACGGTCCTTCGGGGCGCCGGCATCGTCCTCAGCGCCGCCCGATTCTGGCTCTAGTACTGGATATCGACGGGGGTGCCCACGTCCGCCCAGTTGTACAGCGTGGCGGCGTTCTCCGTGCTGAGGATCACACACCCGTAGGACACCGGCTGACCCAGGTAGCCATCCCACAGGATGCGCCCGTCAGCCATGATGGGCAGGGCATGGATGCCGTTCTGGAGGCTCCCCGCCCAGTAGATCCCCAGCCAGTAGGGCATTTGGAGTCCCCACGTGTACGCATAGGCGTTAGGGACCTTGTTCAGCACCTGGAAATGGCCCGGGATGGTCGCCGCCCCGGGCATCCCGGTGGAGGTCACCCAGGAGTAGAGTAGCGCGCCATCCTGGTAGACGTACATGTGCTGCTCCGAGAGGTCGATGACGATGCGCTTATTGCTCCCGCTGGCCTGAGGCGCCGGGGAGGGAGCGGGCGAGCTACCCCCGGGGATGACCAGCCGCTGCCCCACGTAGATGAAGTTGGCGTTGGCCAGGTGGTTCGCTTCAACGATAGCCCAGGCCGTGACACCGTTGCGCACGGCGATGGAGCTCACCGTGTCGCCCGCCTGCACGGTGTAGTAGCCGGTGGTGCTGGCAGGGGTAGACGGCGCTGTTGCGCTGCCGCCGCCGGGGATCAGCAGGCGCTGCCCCACGTAGATGAAGTTGGCGCTGGCCAGGCCGTTGGCCTGCACCAGGGCCTGGGTGGTGGTGCCGTAACGAGAGGCGATGGCGGTCAGCGTATCGCCCCGGTTGACCACGTAGTAGGTGTTGCCCTGCGCCGGCGCCGAGCTACCCCCTGGAATGGTCAACCGCTGCCCCACGTAGAGCAGATTCATGTTCACCAGGTTGTTGGCGCTGGCGATGGCCTCGGGCGTGGTGCCGTACCGGTTGGCGATGGCGGTGAGATGCTCCCCGGCCTGCACCACGTGGATGGTGCCCTGCCGCTCCGGTGAGGCGAAAGCCGGGAGCGCCAGCGCCAAGGTCAGCACCGTAGCCACCAGCGGCACGAGAACAATTGGCCGCCTACTCATGCTCACTTCGCTACTCGCACCCCCCATCATATCTGCATTTGCAGGTACTGTATGACACGGCCGCCAAGACGGATCGTGCCATTCATTCCAACCGCGGTGCCGAAAGCGACATGGCACAGGCTCTCAACCTGAACAGTGCATCCCAGACTGTCGAGTGTCGCGATCTCTTCCCCCAGACCGCGAGCTATCCTCCCTATGAGGGCGCACGGTACAGTAGCCTCGAACTGCGAAGGCCTATCAAGTCCTCACCAACACAAATCGTGAGACTGCCCGGGCGTACCTCAGCAACCACATGGGCGCCATCACAGCCCAATTGCAGCAGAGAGTACATTCGATAATACCCCTATGATGACGCCGGGTACCCACGTGTCCTTTAGAGAATCGAGTATACTCTGGATCTCCGACTTGTCGCAGCTTGAAGAACGAAGCTCCACTGCAATTGCGTCAAGCGAATTGACTAGCGCAGTGACCTCTTCCCTCATTGCCTGCTCGGCCTGATCCTTGGAGACCCGAATCGCAGCCCCGTCCAGGGAGACCTCCTGACCGACAGTGGACGAGCCCGGCCCTCCACCTATTGCCGTAATCTCGAGTCCGGTCCCTCCGTAAGAGGTTATGTTCTGGCCAACGACATTGACGCTCACGTAGAATTGATGAGGGTCCGATCTCAGTGAGTCGCTCATCGCCTGGACAACAGCCGCGGCTTCTTCCGGCCCCACCTCTGCCTCCTTCCCGGAAACAAGTAACCACTAGCAGCTAACGGTCTCGACCGAGCGACTCAAGCTCACCCCAGCGCGCCAACCGCACTCCCCTTGCCCCGAAGCCCATGCACCAGCGACTCGTCAGGCAACACCGATCTTCTACGACTGCAATGCACCCCCTAGTCGCGGACCCCGACCCGCGCCAGTAGCTGCTCACGGAACTCAGTCAACTGAGGGCCGCCTTCCGTGGCGATTTCGTCAAGCAGAAAGAAGCGATCGGTGGTTGGCGACTCTTTTCTGGCCAGGGCCATGTCGAGGTGAGAAACGCCCAGAATGGTCCAGAATTCCACAAACCCCTCTTTGCTCGCCTTCTGATGACTCTTCTCGGCCTCGCCTATCCTGTTATGGACGTTGGACACGTCCCGACCGCCCTTGATCTCGATAGCCACCAGGTTGCGCATGGCTCCCGACGGAAGGAGCTCGCGAATGCAGATGTCCGGATCGTTCGCGAACTGAACCAGTACGCTACGGCCCGCCGCATTGCGGACTTGAATATCGCGGTCCGAAGAGGAAAGGGTTGCCGGGGCGACTATCTCCTTGATGAGATGGAAGACCCGTCTGGTCGCCTCCGACCCTAGAAGATTGAGTTTGGCGCCTCTGAGCTGGGGACCGAGGGTGAGAAGGGTGAGCTCGTGAATGGAAGATGCGGTAAGTCTTCCCGTACCGGAGATGAGTTCTTCGGCACTCAGGCAAAGCGCATGGCAGACGGCCGCAAGGTCGGCGCTCTGCTTGATTGACATGGAGCCTTTCTCTTCCATGGACTTGAACGGCGCGAGACCGTAGTCGCGGGAGTAGAACTGCTTCTGGGAAAAGCCCAGCAGGAGCCTGTAGTAACCCAGGAGGCGGGGGTTGGCCTGGAGGAGACAGGGCACAGGAAAGACTACCTCCCCCCTCAGGCCCCACGACGCGACGGTTCGGAGCGCGTCCCTGGGCACCGTGGCCGCAAGCTCGTTGTCTAGTTGCTGAACGTCAAGCCGAGCCACTGTGGCGAGAAGCGCATCGAGCAGAAAGCGGTCCCGCACTTCCTGTAGACGCCTGAAGAACGCAACTTGCACGTCGGGCGAAGGTACCGTGATCGGCATCACTGTTCTCGTGGAGGCGACATTCCAAACAGCGAACGCTGGGTGGCCACGAGCCTGTCGAGCGCCAACTTCACGTACTCCGGGTTTGCTTCGATGCCGACGTACCTCCGGTTGAAGCGGTCGCAGACGACTCCGACGGTGCCGGAGCCGAAGAAAGGGTCGAGCACCCAGTCGTGGGGGGCGGAGCCAGCGAGTATGCAGGGCTCGACAAGAGCGGGAGGAAATGTAGCAAAGTGGGCCCCGGGAAATGGCTCGGTCGGTATCGACCAAACGGTCCTTCGATTGCGCCCGTTCGCCTCGGCCACGGGGTCTGGATCGTAGAAATAGCGCTGGGACTTCGAGAGCAGGAACACGTATTCGTGCGAACGGGTGGGCCGATCCTTCACCGACTCGGGCATGGCGTTAGGTTTTTCCCAGATGATGTCCGTCCGAAGGTACCATCCTGCGCGCTGCAGGGCGAATGCGAGGCGCCAGGGGATGCCTACCAGATCCTTGGACTTGAGACCTTTCGGCGTCCTCGGGCGATATGACATCGCTCTCACCGGGTTCTTCTTATCAGGCGCCCTATAGCCCCGATTTCCACTCGTGAAACTATCCCCAATATTGAGCCAGAACGTACCGTCTTCCCTGAGAACTCGACGGACTTGCTCGAAGACGGCGACTAGCTTGTCCACGTACTCCTCAGGATCGTCCTCTGCGCCAATCTGGCCATCCATGCCGTAGTCACGGAGGCCCCAGTAGGGCGGTGACGTCATGGCGCACTGAAAGAAGTCATCCGGCAACTGCGCCAGAACCGTGGCGGCGTCGCCCTGGAAGACCATCGATTCTTTCGGGGAGAGCCGGAGATGGGGATCGGGTTCGCGGATGAACTTCATGCAACCCCCTCGGACCAAGAGCACGACTGCCCGGCAAGTGCTGTGAAGTGCGTGTCGGCGGTTTGAAACGGCACGCACCTGAGGGCACCTCGCCACGATGCTGCCCGACTACTGACCGGACTGAACCATTTGACCCGTTCCAGGGTGTCCTGAGACCAAGTGTATCCAGTACAGCATTCCCGGGCCACTGATCTCTCTCGGATCTCGGTTCTGGCCCATCGAGTCTGGGCGGGCCATCTCGTCTGCAGTACAGGTGCGACGACGTACCTATTATCTGCCTGCAGTTGCTTCTTGTCAAACGCATGAACCAAGCGCTGGGAGAGCCGCGCACAGGAGATGATTGATCAAAGCCGCGCCTGTCCCGAGCTTGCCGGAGGGACCCCCCGGCTCGGACATCATTCCCGTGGCCGCGAGCAGGCCCACATCGGCGCCACCAGGCACCACATCTGCCTTCCAGCCGCGCATGACCCGCGTGAGGAGCACCACCGCCGAGGAGCCACACCTAACCAACGAGTGGGCCTCTCTGCCCCGCCCCGAGCCGGCAGGCGCTCCGCCGCACCCATCCCGACCGTCGCCCGATCGGCGGTCAGCTCCAGCGAGCGAGGTCGACCCGCACTGCATCTGCCAGAAACACTGGCCACTCCTGGGTAGGCAAGCCGCTCTGCCCCAATGGTGAATCGCCGTTTTGTTGACGTCAGAGCGATCGCCCTCTTTGCTCCGCCACGCCCACAAGACCCCTCCCAAGACGACTCTTTTTCCAAGAACATTCACTCCACTCTTATCCCGGCCTCAGCCAGGGCGTCGAGCATTCGTTGGCGGGTGAGGCCTGGTGTCTTGGTCTTCGCTGCATTGACCAGGTCCTCCTCCTGAACCACCTCCGAACCCCTTTCCCGGGCAAGGGTTTCGCTGCCTTCGATGATCGTCTTGAGCGCGCGCTGCCGCACGAAGGGAGGCATAGGTGAGATGGCATCCTTCACTCGCTGCCAGAGTTCTTCCTCCCAGGGCATGCTCTTCATCGCTTCAGTTCCTCCTCGCTGAACCAGCAGGCCTCGTCAGCAGCGGTAAGAGAGCCCGTCTTGGCGAAGACTCTACAGCGAGCCCCACCGCAAACATGCCGGTAGTCACAGCGTCTGCACTTCCCTTCCAGCCTATCCCTGTCTCGCAGAACTTGAAAGACTTCCGAAGTCTGCCAGATGTCCACGAAGCTCTGCTCGCGGACGTCTCCGGCCTTCTCCTGAAGGACCATGCACGGGTAGACTGTCCCATCGTACACGACACAGCAGTAGCGGGTTCCGGCAGCGCAGCAGCTACGGACGAACTTGCCCAGCACCTCATCCTCGGGCACGCTCTTCTCTATCTCTACCCAGATCTGGGGCAGACCGATGGAGCGATAGACCATCTCGTCATCGGCCCGCTGGCGAGCGACGTATTCCCGTACGAAGGCACGCCTTTCTTCCACCGTCATCTCAAACTCGGGGTTTTCTTCTCCTCGTCCCGCGGGGATGTAGTCGAAGACCTCTACCGCATTGCCACCCCATCCCTTCGCTTTATCGGCGATGGCCCCCCACTGCCTCCAACTCCCATGGCGCAGAGTCGGCGCGATCTGAAAAGGAATGCCCGCCTGACGGACATTCTCGATGCCCTGTAACGTTTGCTCCCACGCTCCCTCCACGCCCCGGAAGGCATCGTGTGTCTCTGCATCGGCTCCATCCAGGCTGATGGCCAAGCCCTGGATGCCAGCATCCGCCAACTTGTCTGCTACCTCAGCGGTGATGAGGGTGCCGTTCGTGCCCATGACGGTGGTCAGACCCGCTTTCCGCGATTGACGCACAAGGTCAAAAACGTCAGGACGCATCAACGGTTCGCCTCCGTCCAAGATGAGAAGATGTGCCCCAGTCTCGCCGATCTGGTCGATCAACCGCCTGGCCTCCTCGGTGCTCAACTCCCTGGGATGAGGAGAATCCACAGACTGACTGTAACAATGCCTGCACTTCAGATTGCATTCTCTGGTCACAGCGAAACTGACCAGTGTCGGCGCTCCAGCTTTCATGCTTCTTTCCTTGCCTTTCCGGTTAGGGCGTTTCCTACCGCCGCTAAAAGATGCTGAGAAACGCTCCAACTGCTGACTAGGCAGCAGACCTGGTCCGGCCCGCCTACCCAGGCCCCTGGACCGAACAGGTTCACTATGGCCTTCCCAGGGGTCGACTTGTGCCGAATCCCGGCTAAGATACCTGGAGTCTTGATGGGCAACCTGGTCTACGGTGCAGGTCCGACGACGCCACTATTGTACGCCCGGTACCTCCTTTGTCAAACCGAGGACCCGGCCCAGGGAAATGCTCTGCCCCAGGCCACCGCCAGATCGTGGCCATGCCTGTCCTGAGCTCGGCGAAGGGATGCTGCCCGCCTCAGACATCATTCCCGGGGCTGTAAGCAGCCCCACATCTCCATCAAACGCCACCTCTGCCTTCCAAGCGTGTTTCACCCGTGCGAGGAGCACCGCTGCCGAGGGGCCGCACCGGATTAGCGGGCGGGTGTCTCTGCGCCCCCGGGACCCAGCACGTACTCCACCGCACCCGAACCGATTGTCACAGCTCGAAGATCCCCTCCGGCACCGGCGTGAGGACCTGGTAGCCATCCTCGGTGACCACCACCGTATTCTCCGTGCCTATCGCCCCCTCGCCGGGGAAGACTACCTTGGGCTCCACGGAGAAGACCATCCCCACCTCCAGGGGGTAGTCGTGCCCCTCGGCCAGGTAGGGGAACTCCCCCAGTTCCAGGCCGATGCCGTGGGCCACGAAGGTCGTCTGCAGCCCCGGCGGACCCAGGTAGGAATCGTGGTAGCCCAGTTCGTCGGCCAGGCGGACGCTCTTGCGGAACAGCTCCTGGCAGTTGGCGCCCGGCCTGGTCCCCTCCAGGACGCCATCCTGAACCCGGCGCATGGCCTCGTAGGCCGCGATCCACTTGTCCTCCATCTTGCCCAGGGAGAACATGCGCGTGGTGTCCACCATGTAGCCGTGGTAGACGCAGAGGAAGTCCACCAGAATGGGTTCGTGGGCCTTGAGGGTCTTGAGACTCCCACCCACGGGAAAGGCTGGCGAGACCCCCAATCCGCCCATGGGCGAGTCGGACTGGCTAACGATGCCCCCCGTCGGGCCGCTGAGCACGTGCCAGGTATAAGCCTCGTAGTTCATGGACCTCACCCTGGTCAGCCCTTCGTGGCCGTACCGTTTGCCGGTGAGATCCATCAAACCGCCCACCTCTAGCTCGGTCTTCCCCTCCTCAATGAAGCCCCTGGCCTCCTGGAAGACCCGGCGACTGATCTCCCCCGCCCTCCTCATCTGGTCCACCTCGAAGGGGGTCTTGATCTTGCGGGCCTGCTTGATGACGGAAGAGGAATCCACCAGTCTGCTCGTGGGGAACAGCTCGCCGTACATCTGATACTCGCGCACCGGTAGGACGTCGAACTCCAGCCCCAGGTTCCCCGGCAGGCGTCCCCAGTGGTTGGCGATGAGAGCGGGCAGCTCATCCTTGGACGAGAACCCCACCACGTGGTCCAGGGGGGAGTCCACCCTGGCCCGTTCCAACTCCCTCTTGACCATCAGCAGAGGCACGCCCTCCAGGGGCAGAAAGAGCAGGGAATCCTGCGTCGTTCCCGAGAGGTAGAAGTAGTCCATCTTCTGCACGACCAGCAGCCCCTCTATCCGCTTGCTGGCCATACCCTCCCTGACCTTCGCCAGGCGCTGGTCGATCTCCTCTCTGGGCGTGTAGCGGAAGCCCAGCGACCTGCTCCACTCCCCCAGTTTCGTTCTCACCCACTCCTCGTGCTTCAATACCGCCTCCCCAACCAGGCATGATGTGCCACGGTCCCTCGTCCCGCGGCGCTGCACATTCTACCAGAGCCTGGGACATCGGGCAACCCTCTGCTCCGGGAGTCTCGAGATCCCAGGCGACCCGTGATCGCCCAAGACCCAGGCATGCCCTCGCCCTGCATCAACCTGCTTGTCCGCAGATCCTTGACAACGTCCGTCGAATGGCATATACTGTAGATATCCTGTCCCCACATGCAACTTGGCCTCTTGCTTTGCCGAGCCTCGCGACATTCTGGAGGGAGAGATGAGTCCTATCAGTACGCCCAGGCGACGCACCTACTACCCTGCATCCCCCACCGAGACAGACCGGCTGCTGCTCTGGATCCCCAGGGACGAGCTGGAGGGCATGGTGGAGGAGGATCTGCTGCCCCGGACAGTCCTCGAGGAATACCCCGACGGCGCCGAGGTCGAGGTCACCCGGGCCGGCTTCGACGAGCTGGGCATCGACCTGGGGGTCAGCCCAGAGGCGCTCACGGCGGTCTACGCACACGCTCTGGAGCGCGGCGAGGTCCCCCCGTCCGGGATGGTGGATGGGGCATCCCTGGAGCGCGTGGCACGGGAGGTGCCGGAGATCGATGTGGCCACCGGCCCGCCCCGGATCAGGCCCGAGGCCCTGGAGCGGATACCACCGCTCACAGAGCGGGAGCTGCCGGAGCCCGAAATGACCGAGGGCGAGGAAGCCGAGACCTTTCTACGCGACCTGGAGTAGGAGAGGAGGCGCCCGATGTGTGCTCTCGAGATCTGCGTGCTCAACGTGGGCCAGGGCGACACGGCGATCATCAAGACCCCGCAGGATAACGTCGTGGTCATCGACGCCTACCGGCCCTCGAAGGTGAAGGACGCGCTGGACACCATCAGCGCCGACGGGACCATAGCGCACCTGGTGGTCACGCATCCCCACCGGGATCACTACACCGCCGTCTCCAGTCTGCTGGCGGACCGCACCGTCGAGAAGGTGACCCTGGCCCCATTCTGGTTCTACTCCGGCACCCCCGCCTACCACCAGATCATCAACAGCATCCAGCTTGGCCACATCCCGCTCAACTTTCTCTCCGGCTACGAACGCACCTACCCCGACGGCGGCACCTTCCCAGAGTACGAAGACGGCCTGTACCTGGAGCTGCTGGGGCCACCTAACGACATCCTGGAGGAACTGAGCGAGGACGACGAACTGAACCCCAACCACCTCTCCATCATGGCCCGGCTCAGGTACGACGCCTTCACCATGGTCTTCGCCGCCGACGCCCAGATGGAGAACTGGTTCCACTACGATCGCGAGGGGATGCTGGACGAAGAGTGCAACGTGCTCAAGGCCGCCCATCACGGCAGCAAGAGAGGGACCCAGTTCGAGAGGCTGGAGAGACTGGCACCGGAACTGGTCATCGTCTCCTCCGACCCCGCGAGCACTCACGAGCTCCCCGACCTCGTGGGCAGCGCCGTCTTCCTGGAGTACGATGGGGAAGCCGGTCACGAGGTGGCCCTGACCTCGGCGACGGGTACCATCAAGATCGTTGCGGAACCCACGGGGCGGTACGACGTGTTCTCCTTCGGTGAGGGGCCAGAGGATCCCATCTCCGTCCTGGTGCCAGGGGACCTGCCTCCGACAGACTGGGCGACGATCCTGGGGACGAGGATCCCCTGAGGGCGGAGGGCTTTGGCTATCGCGCGCTTCTGCTGACTCTGGCCAGCAACCTCTCCAGTGGCAGGTCGGCCAGAGAGTCCAGGTGCAGGTCCGCGTGATCAGTGGATAGCTGGCTGGTCAGCGCGTTGGGCACCACCACGCAGAACAGCCCCGCCGCCTGGGCCGAGGTGATGCCATGGGGGGAGTCCTCCAGGGCTATCGCCTCCTCGGGACCCACACCTAGCTGACTCAGGATGGCCAGAAAGAGGTCCGGTTCGGGCTTCACCTTCTCTACGTCCTCGGCGCCCTTGATGGAGTCGAACTCCTGAAGCAACCCCAGCCGCTCCAAGTGGCGTAGCACCCAAGGGCGATCCGAGCTGGAGGCCACTCCCAGCCTGAGGCCCAGCCGTTTGGCGCCGGCGATGTACTCCCGTACGCCCGGCAGGGCCTCCTGGCGCGCGTTCAGCTCCTCCTCCCGCTTCGCCTGCCTGGCCGTGAGGGACTCCCGATCGACCGTGTGCCCCAGTTGAGACTCCAGGTAGCCGCAGGGGTCGAACCCGTGGGGCGAGCCCCCGATCCAGGTCTCCCAGATGGAGAGGGGCAAAGAGGCCTCGAACTCCTGGAAGATCTCCAGCCACGATTGGTACGCGGGCCCCTCCGTGTCCACGATCAGCCCGTCAAAATCGAAGATCAACGCTCGAATCATAACTGTAGAAGTGTCTCCATGCTCAGTGTCTGTCCTGCGCCAGTCCCCTCTCCGTCAGGCCAACCAACCCCGGCCCCAGACGGTCCGCAGGAGGAGCACGACCACCACCAGCGCCAGCAGCACCCACACGGTGACGATGGCCGCGGCCGCTTTCCAGTTGGTGGGCTTACCTTCGCGCACGGCCCCGGCGGCCTCCGCCCGGCACTCGGCCATCACCTCCGGCGGTATCATCTTCAAGGCCAGGGCGATGCCCAGAGGGACGAGCACCAGGTCGTCCAGATACCCCAGCACAGGGATGGGGTCGGGGATCAGGTCTATGGGACTGAAGGCGTAACCCACCACGCAGGCCGCGAAGACCCGCGCATACCAGGGTACCCGGGGATCCCTGTAGGCCAGGTAGACGGCGTAGGTTTCCACCTTCAACCCTCTGGCCCGCTGCTTCCAGGACTCCAGTACCTTCAGTGCCTGGCCACTCCCTCCTACGATCGTATACCCGGACCGCTGCCACAAGGCGACAGCCCGCGGATTATAGCCTAGCCTGCTAAGTCAGCCAAGGGGGGAAGGGGGGCAACTCGTAGGGCAGCTCGTAGGGCAAGCTTGAGCTTGCCCCACGGTATATGGCACTCCGCCCTTCAGGTCCGCGCCCCCGCCCTCTGCGGCCTGTTGACCAGAAAGATGCCCGCTCCCACCAGCAACACCCCTGCCCACAGCATCAGCGGGATCTCCTCCTGGAGGATCAATCCACTCAAGATCACCCCGAAAAGCGGCGCCAGGAAAGTGAAAGAGGCCAGGCGGCTCACCGCATAGCGGTGGATCATCCAGAACCAGGCCAGATAGCTGAGGGTAGCGACGATCACGGCCTGATAGAAGAACGCCCCGACGACCAACCCCGTCAGCCTGAGGGGTTCGGCCCTCTGGAAGACCAGCCAGGCCACCCCCAACGCGGGGATGGAGAAGAACAGTTGCGAGAAGAGGGTCTGGTAAGGGGTGTAGTGATGGTCGGTCACGATCCTCTTCACGTAGATCGTCGTGGCCGCCCAGCCCAGTCCCCCGCCCACCTGCATCAAGTCGCCCAGCCAGTAGAGCGGCCCCAACGCAGCAGATCTCGACCAGAACACAGAAACCAGGCCCAAAAAGGCCACCAGCAGACCCGCCACCTTCACCGAGTTTAGCCGGTCGTTGGACAGGAAGAGATGCGCCCCGATGGCGGTCCAGAAGGGCTGAGTATAGAAGAAGATCACGCCCCGTGAGGCGTTGGTGAAAACCAGCCCCCAGTAGAGTAAGATGAACTCTACGGCGAAGAAGAGACCAATGACCGCTGCGTGTCGCAGGTCCCGGCGAGGAAAGAAGACGCCCTGGCGCCTGCTCCGCGCCAATCCCCACACCAAAAGCGCGGCCACGCCAGAGCGGGCCACCGCCCCCAGCAGGGGCGGAATCCCCTCATTGCTGATCTTGATGCTGACCAGATTGCCGCCCCATAGCAGGCAGAGCCCTGCCAGGGCCAGACTCGCCGCCCAGGGAACGGCGCCCTGACCACCCTCGCCGCGCTTGTTCTCCTCCACCGACTCACACCTTTCCAACCCATTCTCCAAGCCTCTCCGCCGTCCTCGTCCCGTCACCACCCCGCCAGCCAACCTCAGCGGCCAGCCTCAACAAGGTCCATTGTATCACCCACCGGTGGGCAACTCCAGGGCGATGCCCGCCGGGCCTCACAGCACCACCCTGTCCGGCCAGGGCTCCTCCTGGGAGGTCCCCCACAATCGGCCCACGTACTGTATGGAAAACAGGTCCTCCAGCACGTGCAGCCAGTACGTACCCTCAGAGGAGAGGACCACCTGGTCTCCGTCGTCGCTCAGCAAGCCCAGCCAGGACAGCGGCCTGAAGTACTTGCCATAGATCGAGTCGAAGGGGCGTCCGAACCTCTTCTCGAAATCGCTCTTCCTGAACCGCGTCTCGTAGATCCTCCAGTAGAGCCAGCCCGCCATCTGCAGGCGTTCGGACAGCTCCAGCGAGAGGGCAATGGGCGTCCTGCCCTCCTCCAGCGCCTGGATGTACTCCCTGACACGGAAGGTGTTCAGATAGAACACGTCCTTCAGATAAGACCCTGCGCTGGCACCAAGACCCAGGTACAGGGGCACCGTGACGGAGCAGTACTTGGGCACCCCACGCCTGGTGAAGGCCCACACCGAAGTCCTCTCGTAACCCGCGGCGTAGAAGATACCTTCCAGTACCCTCAGCATCTTCCTGCGCCTCAGGAGCCCCCTATTGCTGGGCCTCCCCGCCTGCGCCCCTCGACCGAACTGCGTATAGGGGAAGGTAAACAGGGGATAGGCCGCCACCTGATCCACGCCCAGCTCGACCAACTCACGCCCCGTCTGCTCCACCTCCTCCAGTGTCTGGCCCGGCAGGGCGAAGATCATATCCGCGTTCACACACTGGAAGCCGGCGGACCTGGCCCTTCCCACAGCCTCCCTGGCCTGCGCGGCATCGTACGGTCTCCCCAGCGCACGCAGGTGCCGGTCCTGGAGCGCCTCCACCCCCATGCTCAGGTGCTCCACGCCCAGCGAAGAGATCAGCCGGAGGTTCTCCTGGCTCAGGTCGTTGGGGTGGCTCTCCATGTGGATGCCGCACTGCATGTTGAAGGTCTGGAAAACGCGGTCCAGGATCTCTCCCAGGCCGTTGTGGAGCATGGTCGTGGGCGTCCCCCCGCCGATGTAGAAGGAGGTCACGGGGGTCTGCCCCAGCAGACGGCCATAGAGCCCGATCTCCCACTTCACCGCCTGCACGTATTCCGACGCCACGTCAGGGTCGTAGAGCTCCTTGTTGTAGGGACAGTAGGAGCAGATCTGCCGGCAGAAGGGGATGTGCAGATAGAGGCCCAGCTCCTCTATCCCCTCCAGCCTCTCTTCCAGGCAGGGCACGCCGCTCTGGAGGATGATCTGGCTCTGCCCGATCAGCAGGGCTCTCAGCAGCCTCCTGAGCAAAGCATCCAGCGAGGTCAACGCCCCTCCCCCCCATACTCTGGCCTGTGCCAGGCACCGTCAGGCTTTTTCCAGCGCACTTTCATGACTTGCTCCATACGAGCCACCTATTTTGTTCGAGCGGTACCCACGAGCGAGACGCGAAAGAAAGGCAATTTCGCTGTCGTCAGCCCATGCTTTGCCGCGGGGTCGCCCTCTACGGACTCCAACGCCACTTGCACAGTGGGGGCCCGTAAGAAGCAACACCAAACTCACCGTCCGGACACGGCCCGGCCAGGAACAGCATACCCTCCTCCAACGCCCGCTGGAGGTAGGCCATGTGCTCCTCGGGCCTGGCTTCCTCCTCCGCACTGGCCTCGTCCACGAGGCGGGCACGCTTGGGCTTAAACATGTAGATGAAGGTGGTCAACCAACAGGTCCTCTCTGTGCACGTCAACGCACACGGACCTAATCCACCAGCTCGCTGTCCTTCGTCCAGGCGCCCACCTTCTCCGGTATCTGGAAGACGCCCTCCACCTCCTCCAGATCGTACCACCACTTGTCCTCCAGGTGCTGTCTCCCGTACCCCAGGAGATCGTCCATCCACACTGAGAAGCGGTGCGTCAGAGACGAACGCTCCAGCAGCCACTCCACCGCCTGGTGTATCCCCTGGTATGGCTTGTTCCACGGGCAGACCTTGATACAGCGGCCGCACGACGCCCCGGCGGGGTTCCCCACCCGCATCCGGGTGCAGGCGGCGACGTCCAACTCGTAGGTTTCGTAGTCGTTGTGGATGATCATCTCGTCGGAGTGGGAGATGGCCTGCGAGGGACACTCTCTCGCGCACTTCTTGCACACCAGGCAATAGTGCCGCAGATTGAAATCGATAGGCTTGTCCGGCTGGAGAGGCAGGTTGGTGGTCACCGCGGAGGCCTTGAACCGCGGCCCCAGGAAGGGGTTGATCACCGTGTTCCCGAAGCGGGACATCTCCCCCAACCCTGAGAGCAGCACCAGAGGAGGCATGACCACCTTGTAGTGGGTGGGGAAGTGCGGCTCGGCCTCGTACCCTAGCCTCCGGATGTAGTTGGCCATCACCGTGGCGATGAACCCACTGGTGGCATAGCTCTTGAAGCTCTGGGCACCACTGATCCAGTCGCTGCCCAGCGCGCCATGGAAGGTGCGCCAGCCCTGATCGACGAGGATCACGATGGCATACTTGTGATCCAGCTCGACCGGTCGCTCCTTCCTGTCCGACGCGTAGACGGCGTACTGCGGCAGCTCGCAGACGCCCACGCAGTCCGCCCGCAGGAAGTAGCCCAGGGCCTTGATGTGCCTCGACTGAGCGGCCTGGTCCTGCGGAATGGGGGCTGGCCTGGGGTGAACCTCCACAGGATCCATCAACCCGATGCCCCGGCAGATCTGATAGACAGCGGCCGAGACCGGCTCCTTCTTGATGAAGCGCTTCATCTCCTCCTGGAGATGAGGCCCATAGTCGCCCCAGGCGGCCTTCATGAAACCGGCCTGGCGCTCGCTTACCCTCTGCACGTGGGGGCCGATGTACGTCGTCGGCTGGTCGACCCTTCTCAGCCTCTCCAGCGGATAGTGACCCAGTTGTCCCTGAGGTGCCTTTCCTTCCAGCATCAACGCCTTCCCCTATTCCGTGTCCTCCTCCACCACCAGGACCTCCTTCCTCCTGGCCAGCGGGCTACTCTTGACCACCGCGCCCACCTTCTGCGGCGCCTGGAACAACCCTTCGATCTCCTCCAGGTCGTACCACCACTTGTCCTCCACGCGCTGCCGGCCATACCCCAGCAGATCGTCCATCCACACCGAGAAACGATGAGCCGGCGCCGCCCGCTCCAGCGTCCATTCCACCAGCTTGTGTATACCCTGGTAAGGTTTGTTCCACGGGCAGACCTTGATGCACCGGCCGCAGGACGCCCCCGCGGGGTTGCCCACCCTCATCCGGGTGCAGCCGTGGACGTCCAGCTCGTACGTCTCGTAATCGTTGTGGATGACTTTCTCATCACTGTGGGAGATGGCCTGGGATGGACATTCCCTGGCGCACTTCTTGCAGACCTGGCAGTAATGCTGGAGGCCAAAATCGATGGGCTGGTCGGGCTTCAGCGGGAGGTTGGTGGTCACCGCCGAGGCCTTGAAGCGCGGCCCCAGGAAGGGGTTGAGCACTGCGCCCCCGAATCTCGACATCTCTCCCAGCCCTGACAGCAACACCAGGGGCGGCATGAGCACCTTGTAGTGGCCGGAGAAGTGAGGTTCCGCCTCGTACCCCAGCCGCCGGATGTAGTTAGAGACCACCGTGGCGATGAAACCACTGGTGGAGTAGCTCTTCATACTCTGCGCAGCGCTGATCCAGTCGCTGCCCAGGGCGCCATGGAAGGTGCGCCAACCCTGGTCGACCAGGAACACGATGGCGTACCGGTGATCCAGCTCGATGGGCCGCTCGTCTCTGTCCGAGGCGTACACGGCGTACTGGGGCAAGGAACAGATCCCGACGCAGTCCGCTCGCAGGAAATAACCCAACGCCTTGATGTGTCGCGACTGGGCCCCCTCGTCCTGGGGAAGAGGGGCTGGCCTGGGATAGACGTCCACCAGGGATAGGCTGCCCAGGTCGTCCACCATCTGAGAGAGAGCCGCCGCCAGGGGTTCTTTGGAGACGAACCGTGCCGCTTCAGCCTGAAGGTGCGGACCGTAGTCACCCCTGGCCGCCTTGATGAACCCGGCCTGGCGCTCACTCACTCTCTGCACATGGGGCCCGATGTAAGTGGTGGACTTGCTGACCCTCTTCAAGCGTTCCAGGGGATAGTGTCCCAGTTGTCCCCGTGGCGCTTTCCCTTCCAGCATGTCTACCTCCGTCAGTGCCGACTGCCAGCACCAACCTCCTCCAGGTCTTCAAGGACCTTCGCCCTGGGCGAGGGCTTCAATCTCGCCGTCCCCCTTCGAAGAGGCTACCGTTTCGTCTCTGTGCCGGAGTCGGTTCATCGTCCATTGGCCCAGGCTGAAGCAGACCAGCAGCAGCAGACTCTCGACCACCAGCGCACCGGCCGGCAACACACCGAGGGCGTAGTTGTAAGCGCCCCTCCCCAGCTCAGGCTGGAAGACGATCACGTTCACCGTGGTGATCACAGCCACACTGAAGCAGATGGCGGCCCAGACCGGCAGCGTGCCCAGCACAATCGCCAGCACCTTACCTCTCCACGACCTGCTGTTCAGAAACAGAAACGCGCCGCAGCCCGTGACCAGAAACGTCCCCAGCAGCGGCACCGGGCCGAACTGCACTACCTTGGAAGTGATGGTCACGTCATCCAGGCGCACGTAGGCGTAAAGGGCGTGCAGCGAGGCCATCGCCGCCCCCATGGCCACACTGGCTATCAGATTCGACCTTCCCCCCTCCATCCGGCGCAAGAGACGCAGAATCGCCAGCCAGGCTGTCCCGCCCAGGAACAGCGCCATGACGTCACCGCCCGTCTGAGGAAGGTAGATCAGGGTATGGTCCAGGGAGTCGGAGAGCAGGTCCACGACCGGCCAATACCAGGGTGGCGAAGGGCGCAGGATCAGAGAAAACTCACCGCCCCCATGCTGGAAGAGCACGTACTTGTCGTCGCCCAGGTTGGCCATCTGCAAGCGTGCGTTATAGAAGGGCTCCTGCTCCCAGGAGGAGGACACGCCTGGAATCTCCACGAAGCTGTACCTGGCCCCGCCCTGAATACGCACCGGGACGAAACCCCGAGGGGCGTTTGCGTACTCCAGCGTTCTCCCCTCCGGCCCCTCGCGGTCCGACACCAGCTCGTAGGGCGCCTCGGTCTGGAGAGCCGTGCGCGGATCGCCCAGCAGATAGTAGTAGGGGAAACTGGCGAACCCCTTGACGGCGCCCTTGTTCTGAACCTGCACCACGTGCCCGATGGGGAAGTCAGGCCAGGTGTACCTCAGTGGCACACCCAGGAACTCGCCGATCAGATATCCTTCGTTGGGGCTGTAGCCGAAGCCCGCGTAGGCCGCCGCTCCCTGGTCGACAAACTCCAGAGCGATGGAGTCCTGTCCCCAGATGCGAAACGTGTTGCAGGAGGCGGTGGCCACGACCATCGGCGACAGATCGGGGATATCCTGAGCTCTCAAGAGCGTGTCGGGGTCCAATTCGAGATGACCGCCCCCACCGTGCCCCGTGAAGGTTAGATAGTCCGCCCTCTGGAGATACCGCCGCAGATTCGACAGGGTGAGGGGATGATACGCCGTCCCTCCGGGACCGAAGACGGTGATCCCGCTCCCGATATGTCCAGACACGTTGGCGGCGTTGGCCGCGACCACCAGCCGACCGTCCACCTCGGTACCGCGCAGCCACAGCTCCCTGGCCTGGTCCAGAGTGCTCCCGGAAATGACTCCCAGGGAGACGGCAGACTCGCGGCCTCCCAGCAGATGGCCAGCCTCCACCAGTACCTGGTCCGACATGCGGGAAGGAGAGACCACCCACAGCAGAAACTCAGGGTCCAGGGCGAGGGCCTCTTCGAGTGACTCCACCACGGGGACGCCCTCCTGCTCGGCGATCTCCTCCGCCAGGGCATAGTAGGGGTCATCGGCAGCCGCGAGGACCAGTGTCCCGGAGCTCACCGCCCCCTGGAGTGCGCTGTCCTCTCGTGAAGCGACCACTACGCCGGAGTCGCGCCCGGCACGCTTCAGGACAGCAAGGGAAGCACCCCCCATCACCAGGATCAGACACGCGAAAAGCAGGGCCCTGACCACCCGCCTCCCACGGAAGCCAACCCTCCGGTGAGTGGAGCTCTCTCCTGCGCTGCGGCCGAGCCTCATGCGTTACCCATCTCCGGGGAGCAGCGCAGAAGCGCTGCCGTTATCCCCTTTTCCAACCACGTCGTGCCCGACACTGTTCGCCTTCCTATTCGTGGGGCCACACGTAGCGACCAAACCTGATGTACTCCCGGAAACCCAGACGGCGGTAGATCCCCAGCCCCGCCCGTGCCGCCCTGAGTACCGCCACGGGTTTCCCCAGCTCTCGCCCACCACGCAGGGCCGCCACAGTCATGGCCGTGGCGATCCCCTGACCACGCGCCTGTGGCATCGTCCCCAGATGGTAGACGCCCGCCGTCGCGCCATGGACAAAAAGCAACGACGCGCCGACTGGCTGAGTATCCACGAAGCCCAGGTACATTCGCCAGGGAGCCTCCTCCCCGAACGCGGTGTTCCCGTAGGCTTCGAAGAGCACCGCTGCCACCTGATCAGGCAGGCCGAAGCTGAAAGCCACGACCTCCACCCAGGAACGCAACACCAGCCCGTCAGCTACCGGCTCCACCACCAAGCCCGGCGGTCTACGAACGGCTTGGACCGGATCGGTCAGGTCCAGCGCCATGCCCACCTCGTCTTCGAGATACATCAGACCCGCTCTTTCCAGATGGGTGCCCAGATTCGCCGGCGACGAGGATGGGCCGACCAGCCAGCTCAGCGGCGAACCACGTGATGCGGACTCCGCCAGGATCTCCTCGATCCGTTGGTCCGCCTCCTCGGTGCGGAACGAGGCCCAGAATACGCGGTTCAGGTAAGGGTGGGCGACGTCGGACGTGGTCCACAGCACGTCCTTCTGGTCGTGGAGTAACACCAGGGGCGAGCGCGAAACGAACTCCCGCGCCCGGTGGAGCATATTCGCCTCGATGGCGGCTGTCAGCTCCTGCGCTGAGAAGTCGGTCACCATGCGCGATGTCCAGATACCCCGTTGATCCACAGATACGCCTGAGACGAGCCCCCACGCCACCCCGCTCTGGCCCGTCTCGGGCCCTCCATGGCCCACTGCCGTGGCGGCGACTCCATCACACGTGCGCAGCCCACTCGGACGAGACTCGTACGGCGACCACTTCTCCGCGGGCGCACTCTTCGCCACCTGCGGAGACCGAGCAGGTAACGAGGATCTTTCGCTCTTCCATCTCCCCCACCCGGGCCCGCAAGCAGAGAGGCTCGCCCAGGGGGGTAGGTCGTAGATAGGTGACCTGGAGAGAAGCCGTGGCGCACCAGATCTGAGGTTCGCTGCCGATCTCGCGGCCTTCCGCTTCGTAAGCCGCCGCCATGGCCGTGCACGCCGAGTGGCAGTCGATCAAGGTGGCAATGATACCACCGTTGACCACGTTCTGGGGGCCGGCGGCGTGATATGGGCTGGGCACCCACGTACAAACCGCTTCCTCGCCAAGCCAGTAACTCTTGATCTTCAGACCGTGATCGTTCTCTCGACCGCAACCCCAGCAATAGTTGTTTCTCGAGAACTGGTCTTGGATCGCTCGCTGCCCGGCGATTCCCGTCCCCGTGATCGGCTTCACTCCCCGGACCCGCTGCCGCCTCGAGCGCGCACAGATCCGGGGCCGGTCGCGCCCTCCGAACTCGCCAGTGCGACCACGGCCTCCGGTGTCTCACCCTCCACAGTCTCTGCTTCCACTCCAGCCTTGAATTGACTGGTGTAGAGATCGTAGTACAGGCCGCGCCTGGCCAGCAACTCCTGATGCGTCCCCCTCTCGGCGATGCGCCCCTGCTGGATGAAGATGACCTGGTCCGCGTCCCGAATCGTGCTCAGCCGGTGGGCAATCACGAAGCTGGTTCTTCCGTGCAGCAGTTCGGTGAGCGCGCTCTGGATGAGCAGTTCCGTTCGGGTATCCACGCTGGAGGTGGCCTCGTCCAGGATCAAGATGCGCGGCCTGGCCAGCACCGCGCGGGCGATGGAGATCAACTGTCGCTGTCCCTGACTCAAGTTGCTCGCCTTCTCTGTGAGCTCCGTCTCGTAACCCTCCGGCAAGCGGCTGATGAAATCGTGTGCATTGGCCAACTCGGCTGCCTCGATGACTTCTTCGTCAGTGGCATCCAGCCGTCCGTAGCGGATGTTCTCCATCACCGTATCGGAGAAAAGGAAGGTATCCTGTAACACGATCCCCATCTGCCGCCGCAGGCTGGACTTCTTGACGTGCCGGACATCGTAGCCGTCCACGGTCACTCGGCCGCCGCAAACATCGTAGAATCTGCCGATGAGGTTCACCATCGTCGTCTTCCCGGTCCCGGTTGGCCCCACCAAGGCCATCGTCTGGCCCGGCTCCGCGACCAGGTTGATGTCCTCCAGCACCGGTTCCCCCGGCTTATACTCGAAGCACACGTCTTCAAAGGCGATCTGGCCTTTGATGGGCGGCAATTCCACCGCGTCAGCGGCATCCGTGATGGTGGGCGGGGTATCCAGTACCTCGAAGATGCGCTCCGCGCCAGCTACGGCAGACTGAACGTTGGCCCAGATCATCGAGATGGCCCGGACTGGCTCGAAGAACCGGCGCACATACTGCACGAAGGCCACGATGACCCCGATGGTGATCAGCCCATTCAGCGTCAGGTAGCCGCCGTACCCCACCACGATGGCTACCCCAATCGTGGCTAGGACATCCAGAGTCGGCGCGAAAGCCGACGTGATGGTCTGCGCAGTGACGTTGGCATCCCGGTCGGCGGCGCTTACCTGACGGAAGGAATCTACATTGGCCTCCTCCCGGCTGAAGGCCTGGGCGACCTTGACTCCGGCTATGTTCTCCTCTAACTCCGTGGTGACTCCACCGATCGTCTTCCTGGTCGCCCGGAAGGCACGCCTGGCGCGGCCAGAGAAGAAGACGGTGCTCAAGACCATGACCGGGAGAATGCTGAAACTGACTAAGGCCAACCTCCAATTCAGCACCAGCATGGCTATCAGGATCCCTACCAGGGTGAAGGCGCTGCTCGCCATGCGGGTGACGCCCATAGTCAACACCTGGTTGATGACGTCCGTGTCGTTAGTGAGCCGCGACATCAGGTCGCCAGACTGGTGCTCGTCGAAGAAGCTCAAAGACAACTCCGCGATCTTGGAGAAGATCTGACCGCGAAGTTGATAGAGAACGTTCTGTCCAACGGCGACCATGAGATAGAAGCTGCCCAGGTTGGCCAGCCAGGCCCCAACGTAAGCGCACAGCAAGAACAACATCGTTCTGGTCAAGCCTGCCTGCGCAGGACCTGCCTGCACCTGTCCGCTGAAGAAGCGCGAGAGCAGATCCACGGCCTCGCCGATAAGACCCGGTGCCACCACAGTGAGCACTGTGTTTACCAGGACCAACAACCCCACAATTAGCAACTGCCCGGAGAAAGGTCGCAGGTATCCTAGCAGGCGCATCAGCGTCTGACGAAAGTCACCCGCTTTCTCTACCTCCCGTGAGAGGCCACGTCCTGGACCACCATGAAACATCAGCTCACCTCCCTCTCCGCCTCGAGTTCTGGAGCCAGGGCTGGCGTGGGCCGTAGTTCCAGGTCGTTCTGGAGCTGCGAGCAGTAGATCTCAGCATACAAAGGACTGTCGTGCACCAGTGTCTGATGGGTCCCCTGGGCCACCACGCGCCCTCCGTCGAGCACAACGACCTTGTCCGCGTGTTGGACGGTGCTGATGCGCTGCGCGATGACAATGCTGGTGCGTCCGACCCGTAGCCGCTCAAGCGCTTGCTGGATGCGCAATTCCGTCTCCAGATCCACACTACTGGTGCTATCGTCCAGAATCAGAATCCGGGGATCGATGAGCAGCGCCCGAGCAATGGCGATCCGTTGCTTTTGCCCCCCAGAAAGTGCCGCCCCTCGCTCGCCGACGGGCGTATCGTATCCCTCCGGGAAGCTGACAATGAAGTCATGGGCTTCTGCTGTCTTGGCCGCGGCGACGATCTCCTCCTCCGAGGCGTCGGGCCTACCATAGGCGATATTCTCACGGATCGTCCCAGCGAAAAGGGTCGTCTCCTGTAGCACAATGCCAATCTGTCGACGGAGCGATTCGAGAGTCACGTCGCGCACATCGTAGCCGTCTATGGTCACCCGACCTGAACTCACGTCGTAGAAGCGAGGGATGAGGTTGATGATCGTGCTCTTGCCGGAGCCCGTGGCCCCGAAGAGGGCCACCGTCTGTCCCGGCTCCGCTACAAAGCTCACATCCTCCAACACAGGTTGCTGGTCGGGGAAGTAGCGGAAAGTGACGTCCTCGAAGGCAACCCGCCCTCGAATGGGGGGCAGCTCCATCGCGCCCGGCCTGTCCCTTACCTCGATCTCGGCATCCAGTATCTCGAAAATCCGCTGCGCACCCGCTCCCGCCTGAGAGACAGCCATGATGATCATCCCCAGCATGATCATGGGGAACATGGCCATCATCACATAGCTCTGGAAGGCTACCAGTTGGCCGATGGTCAGATGGCCAGCAATCAACTGATACCCGCCTCCCCAGACTACGGTCAACGTCCCCAGATTGGCGAGGGTGAAGATTAGAGGGATCACCAGGGCGAACATCCTGCCCACGCGTACGGTAGCATCGCGCAGCAACACATTGCTCTCGCCAAAGCGCTGCTGCTCCCATGACTCTCGCGCAAAGGCCTTTACCACCCTCACTCCCGCCAGGTTCTCTTGCAAGACGGTGTTCAAACGGCCCAGCCTCTGCTGGACGAGGACAAACAGAGGCCGCCCCCTTCCAGCAAAGATGCCAAACACGCCAAACACCGAAAGCATGACTGGCAGGGTGATGAGCGTCAACTGCCAGTTCGTCCCGAGCAGCAAGATCAGACTGCCGACCAACATCAGCAAGGCGCTGACCAGTTGGAGCAAAGCTGTGCCCACGAACATGCGCACTAGCTCCACGTCACTGGTCGCTCGAGTGAGCAGCTGCCCCGTCTGAGCCCTGTCGTGATAGCCGAAGGAGAGCCTTTGTATGTGGGCATAGAGCGCATTGCGCAGGTCGTAGGCCACGCCCTGGGAGGCCTTGGCCGCCAGGAAGCCCTGGACGTAGGTGAAGACAGCCGCCACCGCCGCGGCCAATACGATGCCTACGGCACCCCCCACGATCATGGCCCTGTTTCCCGGGGTAATACCCTGGTCGATGACGACCTGAGTCAAACGTGGCACCACAAGGCTGCCAGCAGTGCTGATCAGGAGACCGACGAATGCGCCACTGGCCTCCCGCTTGTATCCAGAGATGAAAGCTAGTGCCCGCACCAATGGCGTGCCTCGTCCGCCAAGGCCCTGCTTCCGCTCCACTTTACTCTGTCTCGCCAATCTCGGATCCGACAACTCACCTACCCCGCACTTCCTTCTTTACACCGGCTGGCCAGTTCTCCGACCTTAGCCGGGAATCACGTCTGTTCCCCTAGTCTAGTGAGCCCAACCTAGCCGCGCGCTCACACTCAGGGATCCGCGCGAAGCACTTGCGCAGAAGCTCCAGGCTCTCCACCAGTTGATCAACATCGTCCGGCGACAGGCCCGCTAACAACTCGCTGACCCGGGTCGCCACAGAATCGGTCAGTTCTTCTAGCACAGCACGCCCGGCAGGCGTGATCTCGATCATCACCACCCGACGATCGTCGGCTGCTCGCACCCGGGTGACCCATCCTCGCTCAGCCAACGTGTTGATGGAACTCGACATAGTGGGCAGGCTAACTGCATGCCTTTCCGCCAGCTCGGTAAGATTGTAGGGATGCTTGGAGAGCGCCACGAGCAGCCCACAGTGCGCGGGCGCTGGCAGATAGCCTGTGCTACGGATCTCCAACGCCAGCGTGCGCATGACCAGCGGGATTATCTCTGTGATGCGCCGGGCAGCGGTCTCCCTGCTCGTACCCATGGCGGTTAGCCCTCCTAATAGTTTGATATGCTAATTATAGCCTCCTGCAGCCTCTTTGTCAAGGACCGGCTGGGCGCCAGCCCGTGCGCTCAATCATGCGGTGCTGGACAGAGGCGAGACCAAGAGCTGGGGGAGTACGGTTGGCCAGGGCCTAGTCCGGATCGACGTCTATGGGAGTGGCTCCATTGGAGGGAAGTTCCACCGTGAAGGTCGTTCCCTTGCCCAGCTCGCTCTCCACTTCGATTCGTCCGCCGCGCGCGCGAACCAGCTGTTGGGCGATAGCCAGGCCGAGGCCACTCCCCGCCCCGGAGGCATGTGAGCGAGATTTGTCGCCCCTCCAAAAGCGGTCAAACACAGCGGGTAAGTCCTCAGGTGGAATGCCCTCCCCTGTGTCGCGCACGAGGATGCGCACGCCCCCATCCACGGCCTCTCCGGCGATGGTAATCACGCCGCCGGCAGGAGTGTGGCGAAGGGCGTTGGCCACCAGATTGCTCAGAACCTGTGTCAGCCTGCCCACGTCGCCGCTGATGGTCAGAGCGTCGCTATCGCCGTCGATGGCCACACCCAACTCGATGCCAGCAGCGTTGGCTTGACCGCTGAAGCTCGTCTGCACGTCGATGAGCAGTTCCGCCACGTCCACCGGCTCGCGCACCAGCGGCAACTGTCCGGATTCTGCCAGTGACAGGGTGCGTAGATCGTCCACCAGGCGCGCCAGTAGCTGTGTCTCCTCCAACGTGCCGGAGATGTGCTCGTCAGTAGGCTCGTACACGTCGTCGAGGACTCCCTCCAGGTTGCCCTGGATGATCTGCAGCGGCGTGCGAAGCTCGTGAGCGACGTCGGCGGTCAGACTACGTCGTTGACGATCTGCCCGCTCGATTTCTTCCAGCATATGATTGAAGACACGCGCCAGCCGGTAGAAGTCCCCAGGGCCCTTCGCGGACACTCGCACACTCAGATCACCGTCCGCCACCGCCTCTGCAGCGGTCACGATGTCCGCCAGCGGTCTGGCGATACCAGAGAACGCCCATACCGCCACCGCCACCGCCAGCAACGGTAGAGCGACAGACAGGCTGCAACCGCTGATCCAGACCATGACCGCTGTTTGCAGGTCCCCGGCGAACAGCCGCGTGAAGACGAAAGCGAGAGCGGCGATCCCGCCCACGATGAGCAGAGCCACCAGCCCGAAGACCCCCGCAAAGCGGAAGAAGAGGCACCCGCGCTTGCGGTGCGACAGGCCGTGCCCACCCTCAAACCCGGGATGGTCATCGTGCTCCCAGTCCAGCCAAGGGGGACGCTGGTGGGGCCGGTGATGCGCCCAGTGTCGCTTGTTCCTCAACGCTAAACCTCATCGGTGAATTTGTAGCCCACGCCGTAGACCGTGAGGACGTAGCGTGGCTCGGAAAGGTCGGCCTCCAGCTTGCGACGGAGGTTCTTCATGTGGGCATCGACGCTGCGGTCAAACCCATCGTAGGCCACCCCGTGGAGTCGATTCACCAACTGCTCTCGAGTGAACGCCTGACCGGGGTGCTGGGCCAGCGTCACCAGGAGATCGAACTCGGTGCGGGTGAGGTGAACGGACTCTCCTCCTCGTAGAACACGGTGACCTTGTAGATCGATCGTCAGGTCCCCCGCCCGGATCAGCCCAGGCTGGTAGACTCCACCCTGCACCCGGCGCAGCACGGCTCGAACGCGGGCCACCAGTTCTCGAGGAGAGAACGGCTTGGTGACGTAATCGTCGGCTCCGAGTTCCAGCCCGATGAGCCGATCAGTCTCTTCGACACGCGCGGTGAGCATGATGATCGGCACGTCCGATTCCCGGCGGAGAGCGCGACACACATCCAGCCCGTCCATCTCTGGCAGATTCAGGTCCAGTACCACCAGGTCGGGCCGCTCACCACGGGCACGCACCAGAGCCGTCTTCCCATCGCGCGCATCGACCACTCGAAAACCGCCTCTCTCCAGGTAGTCGCGCGCCTGCTTGACGATCTTGGGCTCGTCGTCAACCACCAGCACGGTCTCATTCATGCTTCGGACCTACCGCACCTGTTTGTATCACGGACGCCCTGTGCGTGCAAACATCGTCACTCGAGTTAGCGCCACTCACTGCTACAGATGACGCGACCCGGCAGGGGCACCCACTCCTCGTCACTTGCCGGCCGAACGAGCAGCACTGTGTCTTCCTCCTCGCCTCGTGGCGCACTGGCCGGGGCCAGGCTCCTCTGCTTCAGGAGGTCGCCATTCGTGTTCCTGCCGGCTTCCTGGCCTGAACGACGAACTGGAGTCCGCCCTCCTCACCTCCGACCTCAACGAAGCCAGCCTCTCTCAGCGATTCTGCTACCTCGCGGAAGCTGAACCTGAACATGTCCAGGTGATGAAAGCGACCAAACACGGAGCGCTTCCACGCTGACAGCCAGGTCCTGTTGTACTCCTTGAGTATCACCTGTCCCCCAGGCTCCAGAACCCTGAAGACCTTGGAGAGGCCCTTCTGTGCATCGTCCCACTCGTGGAACGACGACTGTGAGACCGCTACGTTTCCCGAGCCTGACCTCAGCGGTAGCTGCTCGGCCCCTCCCAGCCGGGTCTCATAGTTCAGCACTCCTGCCTGGTCAGCGTTTCTTCTAGCTACCTCCAGCATCTCAGCCGACGGGTCCACCCCCATCACTATCGCCTGGGGCAGCAACTTGCAGAGCTCGACGGAAAGCAGACCCGGTCCAGTGCCCAGGTCCACGATGGTCGATCCCGCTTCGACCGGGGGCAGAGACTTGACGATCTGCCTGGCGAAGGGAGCATAGAACAGCGTCGAGCCAAATCTCATCCATCTCGCATAGCCCTCGGTGTGCTCCTCGTCCCACACTGCGTTACGTTCGCCCATTGTTCCCTCCATCTATTCACGGCCGATGGCCATCCCTGGGCAGCGGCACGGGGGACGCGGGCGACGAGCTGTCGCCGTGCGTCCCCTGCCCTTGCCGCAACCACTATCTCGGTCCCTCAGACTCGGCCGTGGCAGAGGACGGCTCGGCCTCCCGGGTCTCACGGGCCTCGTCCGAGGGCTGCTCCCAGCCCCACCACGGGGCCGGCCCGTGGCGGTGGAAGCTGCGCCAGTAACTCCCACACTGCTCACCATGGGGTCCCACAGGTGCCTTCCACGGGGCGTGGGCCATGGCCCAGGGACCGGCGATGCCCCTGAAGGCCCACAGGCAGAGCAGCTTGCCGGTGAAGGTGATGAGCGCCAGGAAGGCCAGCCCGGCCATTAGGAACAGACCTAGATAGCTGAGGCCAACCGGAGCATAGAGCACCACGCTCGTCTCACCGGCAGCCACTCCCGTGCCCACGGCGTAGCCCTCGGTCCACCCCACGCGATGGACGGCCCAAGCGCCGCCGACGAGCAGGCCGAGAATCACCAGCATCACGAGTGGCAGCAACAGAAACCGTGTTCTAGACATGATTCACCTCCTTTAATCATCCTTACGGGAGAGGCGCCGGTGGAACCCACAGGAGCGCCCAGAGGGCCGTCACCAGCCCGAAGGCCACTATAGCCACAGCCGCTCTCGCCAACGTCTGCCGGCGAGGAGTCGGCCGTGTGATAGAAACTTCTCTTGTGGCACCCCCGCTCATTCTTCTCAGCTCCTCTTCCAGAATCGCAGTCACAACTGTGTCCTCTCGCTTTCTTCGTTCCGCTCCCAAGATGACACAGAGCTGTGAAGGTAGTGTGAAGACCTGTGGCAGGTGTGGTGAAGGTTTCGCTCAGGAGGCGAGGAGTGCGAGAAGGCGACCGCGCTTCACTGCCTAGCCCGGGGAACAATCCCCCCGGTGTGATGGCGAGGACATAGCAGAGACGCCTGGATCGGCTCCAGGCGTCTGCGGAAGGGACGATGGGACGCGCCATCCAAAGCACGGGCATGGCGGCCCGCGTCTGCCCTTTCCTGGTCACAACATGGGGCGACGGTCTGGGGACATGGGCACCGTCAGAATCAACTCAGGGACGGCTGGTGCGGACCGCGTACGGGTGACGCGAGAGCATGAGGATCCCTACCGCATGCCAAGCCTGATTTGCCAGTTCCTCACCCACTCCGCATCCATCCACTCCAGCCGCTTCTTCCGGAGGTTCTCCTTCATGATCCACAGCACGTCGCCGTCGTCGCTGGAGAACCACTTCTCCATCACTTGCTTGCCCTCCTCGGGGAGAGCAGCGACCGCGACGCTCCAGCAGTATCCCAGGCCCTTCTTGAAGGCCTGGAACCCGTCGCTTCGGCGCTCCTGCGAACCGACGACCGAGGCCGTCATCTCATCCAGCAGGCGCAGCACCTCCCTAACGTGCCCCGCATCGCCCAGCAACGCGGGCTCACAGAGGGCGGCCGCCGCCGCGCGCTTCTCCAGCAGGCTGCCCTGGCTCCAGCCGGCCATCTCTGCCAACAGCAGGTCCATGTTGGTCAGCCCCAGCCGTTGCAGAGCCATAGCCACCGCTTCCCTGCTCCGCCAGCGCCCATCCGACGCACATTGTCGCAGCGTGGCCAGCAGGTCCATCCTGCCCTCAGCCAGGAGCCTGCCCAGGCCCAGGATGCCGCAGAAGGCCAGGAACTCCTCTGGGGAGTTGGCCGGAGCCCTCTGCTCATCGTAGGCCAGGTATCGGCGAAACAGCTCCTCGTCACCTTCCTCGGCCACAGCCCGCGCCAGCTCGATGTTGCCCCGTGGCCCAGGCAAACCGGACTCCGCCAACAGGAACCCATCCCACTCCTTGAGCTCCCGCAGCGCCTGCCTGTACTCCTCCACTTTGGACATGGTACCCCTCCCTCGCGTCTCCCTCCAGTGTACCCCTGGTCACTTCACGATGCGAGTAGGGGCGACCCGGCGGCTCGCCCCTACTTGTCGCTATACAGAACCATGGACCGACCGAAGGACCCAGAGCAAACCGCCCCCAGGATTATGACGGATATTGTCATCAACCGGGTGTAGACTGGAGCTGTGGGCCAGACCTCTGGTGTTGTGCAGACCAGCCCGTCGTCGACGCCCACAGGGCGAGAGGAGGTTCCGAATGATGCACGAGACCGACGGACAAGAGCTGGCCGCCTATTGCGGCCTGTATTGCGGAGCGTGCGCCATCAAGAACGGGCGGCTACGCGACACCGCCAGCAAGCTCCACAGACTGCTGGAGGCGTACAAGTATGCCACCTGGGCGCCCCAGGTAGCTGGCTTCTTTCCGGCCGCCGTCCACTACCCCGAGTTCGAGGGGGTGTTGGAGTGGCTCATGACCCAGGGCTGCCCGGCCTGCCGAGAAGGAGGCGGCCTCCCGCAGTGCGCCATCCGCATCTGCGCCCGGGAACAGGACCTGGCAGGGTGCTGGGAGTGCGAGGCCACGTCCTGTCAGAAGCTCCGAGACCTGGGCCAGGCCTGGCCAGCTTCTCTGGAGAACAGGGAACGTATCCAGACGAGGGGGTTAGGCGCCTGGCTGCAAGAGCAAGCGGCCAGGGTCGCTGGGGGCTACCCCTACTTCAATGGATCGTAGCAGCGCGACCCGGGCTAGGGACACCAGGCCGGCACCCCGGTCTCCCTTTTCTTCTCTTGAGCTATGCGCTAGAATCATGACAGATACTGACATGTACCTCCCTGGCCATACGCAGGTAGCCCGGCATGTCGAAGAGGAGAGACGCGGTGCCCAGCACTGCCACCCGGCTGATCACGCTCATCTTGCTGCTGCAACGCCGCCCCAACCAGAAGGCGGCCGAGTTGGCCCGTGAGCTGGGCGTGTCGGTGCGCACGGTCCACCGCTACATGGGCATGCTGGAGGAGATCGGCATCCCCATCTATTCAGAGCGGGGTCCCCACGGCGGCTTCTCCCTCGTCCGAGGGTACAAGATGCCTCCCCTGGTCTTCTCCACCGAGGAAGCAGTAGCCGTCTATCTGGGCACGAGTCTGGTCAGGGAGACCTGGGGAGACTTCTACCGCGATGCCGCTCAGGCGGCCCAGAGCAAACTGGAGAACGTGCTTCCGGACGAGCAGCGTCGCGAGGTCGCCTGGGCCCGCCGCACCCTGCTCGCCAGAGGCACGCACCACGCCGAGGGGGCCTCTCTGCTGTCTCGACTCCAAGAGCTGAGGCAGGCCACGCGCGAAGGCCGACGGGTATCCATGCTGTACCGCAGCCGGAAACGTAGCGCAGCCCAACGACGGGAACTCGATCCCTACGTGCTCGTCGATCGGTGGGGATGGTGGTACGTCGTGGGCCACTGTCACCACCGGCAATCGATACGGACCTTCCGGGTCGACCGCATCCTCCAACTGGAGCTCCTCGACCAGACCTTCGAGGTACCCCACGATTTCGACGCCCAGCAGTATCTCGTGGACGAGGAGGAATCACAGCGGGTCGTGCAGGTACGTTTGCGCTTCCTCCCCGAATCGTCCCACGTGGCGCTGGACGAGAGCTACTGGTGGGAGACCCTGGAGCCGCAGCCCGACGGCTCGGTGATCCTCAGCCAGGCCTTCCTGGACCTGGACTCCGCGGCCCGGATGGCGCTCAGCTACAGCACCCTGGCCACCGTCCTCGAGCCAGAAGAGCTTCGGGAGATGGTCAGGGAACGGGCCCTGGCGGCGATAGAGACCAGCGACCAGGAGAGACCACAGCACGATGGATGACCCCCTCGATCAGCTTGCAGCGACGCCACGTCAACCGCGCGACCTGGCCGTCAGAGAGATAGAGTGCAAGTCGATCCTCACCAAGAGCGGCATCGAAGGGATCGACTATGCCCTCAACCCCTACGTCGGCTGCGCCCACGCCTGTCTCTACTGCTACGCCGTGTTCATGAAACGCTTCACGGGCCACCAGGAGGAGTGGGGTACCTTCGTCGACGTCAAGGTCAACGCACCCCAGGTCCTCAGCAGGCAGCTCAGGCGCGCCAGACCTGGCCACGTCAGTTTCGGGACGGTCACCGACGCCTACCAGCCGCTAGAGAGGGTCTACGGGCTCTCGCGCGCCTGCCTGGAGATCCTCGTTGGTCGCGGTCAAGACTTCTCCGTCTCCATCCTCACCAAGTCGGATCTCGTCTTGCGCGACCTGGACCTGCTCGGCAAGCTCAGGGACGTGGAAGTAGCCTTCACCATCACCAGTCTGGACGACGCCGTGAGCACGCGCTTCGAGCCTGGCTCATCACCCGCCCGGCAGCGCCTGAGGGCCCTGCGCTCGCTCCATGAGGCCGGCATCGCCACCTGGGCCTTCTGTGGACCCGTGCTGCCCGCCATCACCGACGACGAGAGCTCCCTGGACGCGCTGTTCGTGGAGCTCAAGCGGGCAGGCGTAGATCACGTGCTCGTGGACAGCCTCAACCTGCGTGGGGCCGTCTGGGGACGGCTGGCCAGAGTTCTCGAGAAGTACTATCCTCACCTGGTCCGAACGTACCGCGCCCTTTCCTCCAACCGTCTGCCCTACCATCAAGCGTTGCTGGAGAAGACCAGGCACATCGCGGACAGGCACGACCTGCCGTGGCGAGGGGTAGAACTGTCCCCTGCCTGAGGGGCGCACAACTGAGCCCCTGGCCCCCATCTCCAGTTTCGGACGTATAGGAGAAGATCGATGACCAATGACCTGATCCCCTGGTTGCTGGAATCCGAAGAACCGTGGACTCGCTACCGCACCCTGGTCGATCTCCTCGACCGGCCCGAGGACGACGCCGAGGTGCGAGCCGCTCGCGCGCAGATGCTGGCCCATCCTGGAGTGCAGGGACTCATCGCCCAGGCAGCGAC
Organism: Anaerolineae bacterium; assembly: GCA_034411995.1. Lineage (GTDB taxonomy): Bacteria > Chloroflexota > Anaerolineae > UBA7937 > B3-Chlor > JAUVXJ01. The sequence continues at coordinate 989,379 of DAOUME010000026.1, forward strand.
GTGGCCCGGGCCCGCCCTCAAGCGGCACAATGACGCCAGCCACCCCCTCTACGCCCTCTCTACCGTGGCCGACTTCGGGGTCAGGCCAGAGGACGAGGGGATGGCGGGACCAATCGCTGCGGTCCTGGCACACCAATCTCCCCAGGGAGCCTTCCAGACCCTGGTCAACGTCTCCACCTCCTTCGGGGGCACAGGAGAGGACGCCTGGAGCTGGATGCTCTGCGACGCCCCGACCCTGCTCTACGCCCTGCTGGCCCTGGGCCTGGGCCAAGACGAGCGGGTACGTCGCGCCCTGTCTCACCTGGTCGGCCTGGTGGAGGACAACGGCTGGCGCTGTATGGTGGCGCCGGAGCTGGGTAAGTTCCGGGGTCCCGGTCGCAAGGCCGAGCCCTGCCCCATCGCCAACCTCTACGCGCTCCAGGCCCTGGCGTTGGCGCCAGAGCTGCGGGACGGCCCGGCCGCCCGATGTGGCGCAGAGATGCTCCTCTGGCACTGGGAGCACCAGAAGGAGCGCAAGATCTACATGTTCGGCATCGGCAGCGACTTTCGCAGACTGAAGTACCCTTTCGTGTGGTACGACATCCTGCACGCGGTCGACGTGCTGAGCCGCTTCCCCTTCGTCCGCTCAGACCAGCGCTTCCTCGAAATGGTGCACACCATCACCGCCCAGGCGGACGACCAGGGGCGCTACACCGCCTCGTCCGCGTATCGCGCCTGGAGGAGCTGGCCCTTCGCCGACAAGAAGAACCCCTCGCCCTGGCTCACCTTCCTGGTGCTGCGGGTCCTCAGGCGGATCCAGCCCAGCCCGTAGCCTCGCCGCGAGATGAAGGCTGGTCACAGGCCGTAGCCTGTGCCGGGAGGAGAGTCGTATGCGGTGATCGCTGGAAGCGCCTGCTGGCCTCCCGTCCAGCGGGCGGGGGCCTTCAATCCCACCTGATCGACGTTCTGCCCGCGCACTGCGTCCCCCTCCTCTCAGCTCGACCCGTTTCCACAAGAAAGGCGTAACTTCAGTGGGCTGTCGTGGTTGACTCTAGTAGAGCTACAAGGAGGCAACGATGCACGGTCAGAAGGACCTCACTCTGAGCGACGCCCCATGGCCGAGGCGTGGTTTGCTCACGGACGCCATCCTCGTCCTGGGGGCCAGCCTGTTCCTCGCCCTCAGTGCCCAGGTCGCCTTGCCGCTGCCCTTCAGCCCGGTGCCCGTTACGGGCCAGACTCTCGCCGTGTTGCTCTTGGGAGCGCTGCTGGGTAGCAGACGGGGAGCACTCAGTGTCCTGGCCTACCTGGTGGAGGGAACGGTGGGGTTGCCCGTCTTCGCAGGGGGCGGCAGCGGCGCTGCCTGGCTGCTGGGCCCGACGGGAGGTTATCTCCTGGGCTTCGTCGTGGCGGCCTGGGCGGTGGGATGGCTCTGCGAGCACCTCGGGGACCGGTCCGTCGCCGGCACCCTGGTGATTTTGCTGGTGGGCAGCGCCATCATCTACCTCTTCGGCCTTCTCTGGCTGGCCCGGTTCGTAGGGGCCGACAGGGCGTTAGCCCTGGGTTTGCTCCCCTTCGTGCCTGGAGACTCCCTCAAGATCGCCCTGGCGGTGTCGGGCCTGTCGCTGGAAACCAGACTGAAGCGCTGAGCAGGTACAGGGTGGACAAGACCCAGGAAGGGGTGCGGCCAGCACCCTAAGGAAGAAACAGGGCGCCTGGGAACGGCCCACGAGTGCTTCGTAGACCACGTTGGCTCTTCACGACAGGCGACAACTCCGTCTCAATCCCCTCGGCTCACCAGAGCCTGGGGCTCGAACACCAGCAGGTACGAGACCGCCTCGCTCCGAGGGCGGTGCTCCATACCTCTGGGGACGACCGCCATCTCTCCCGCACCGAGGTCCACGTCCGGCTGCCCCTTCAACTCGATAGTAACGTTCCCCTCGAGGACGTAGAACAACTCGTCCTCGTTGGTATGTTTGTGCCAGTGGTACTCACCCTCCACCATAGCCAAACGCACCACCTGGTCGTTGACCCGGACCACCTCCAGGGGAGACCAGGGCTTGTCGATCTGGCTGACTTTCTCCAGCAGGTTGATCACCGTCACGTTCGCCATGGTCCCTCCTGTCGTTACGCCAGCTCGCAGACCTCTGCTTCGCCGACGCCCCCCACCTGGATGGTCGATTCGATGAATCCGTACTTGTGCGCCAGGTAGTCGTTCATCCGGGCGATGACCGTCCTCGGCTGCACCGCGTCAGGGAGATCCCCCAACTCCGCATGAGCGGAGAAGACCACCATGCCCGCGGTGATGGTCCACAGGTGTCTGTTGTAGAGCCTCCTGAGCTCGGGGAACTCCCCCTTCAGGTCCTCCGTGACTATGTCGATGTTCAGCCCCGTGGGGGCTATCTCCAGCAGGATCTTGGTGGAATCCGTCAGGATGCTCCAGGACCAGCGCACGATGAGGGCCGAGATACCCAGGCTAACCAGGGGGTCGAGGATATTCCATCCGGTGTAGATGATGATCACGGCCGCAGCCACGATCCCCACCGAAGACGCAGCATCGGCCACCATGTGGTAGAACACACTGCGCACGTTGATGTCGTCTCTCCTCGTGCCCCGGAGGATGACGATGCTGGCCAGGTTCACAGCCAGCCCAATCAGCGCCACCAGCAGCATCTGAAGTCCCAAAACCTCCTGAGGATAGATGATCCTCAACACCGCCTCGTAGATCACGAGACCCGCCACCACCAGGAGGAAGAGACCGTTGATGAACGCGGCCAGGATCTCAGCCCTGTACAGGCCGAAGGTCCGATGATGGCACGGCGGCCGCCGGGCGATGACGATAGCCGCCAGGCTGATGGTGATGGCGAAACTATGGGTGAACATGTGCCCCGAATCGCTGATCAGCGCGATGCTGCCCGTCAGGATGCCGCCCACGATCTGGAAGATCATCACCACCAGCGTGATGCTCAGGGAGAGGGCCAGGCGCCTGGCCTCTACCGCCCGGTATTCGAACAAGTGCTCCGAAAACGCGCTCTCGTCTTGGTGAGTCTCCACCACCATCCATCTCCAATCCGTCCGCGCGCCTGCACCACCCACCCAGGTGGTGCGACGACGAGCGTGTGTCTACGAGGCCCGGGCCCTCCGCATCAGCCATACCAGCAACGTCACGTGTGACGCGAACAAGGTGGTCAGCAGTTGCAGGAAGGGCGAGATGAAGATCATCAGCACCAGCCAGCCCACGAAGCTCACTTTGGGCTCGTAGAGGATCATCGGTATGCCAAAGTTGGCGAAATCGGCGGCGGGGTCCAGCAGCATCCGCGACACGTTACCCCAGATGAGGGCCATGAAAGCGAAGGCCACCGCCGAGGTCAGGCTTCCCAACACGATCGTCCTCTTCAAAACCGCGCCCAGATCGGAGGTGGACTGCATCGCCCTGGCGGCGATGTACCAGCCAGCGGGGAACCCCAGCGCGATGCAGAAGATGGGCACCCCCATGCCGGCACCCACGCACAGCGCGTCCAAAACCACGAACGCGGCGCAGGCCGCCCATCGGTTCAGGCCCAGGATCCTGTTCATTCCGGTCTTTCCACCACCTATCTGAAGAGAGCAGCACATGCCTGTGCCATACGAGATACCACCCCATCATGGCGCGCCGGTTCTCCGACCACCATTATACCAGAGGTACGGGAGGGGCACACAGGGAGTACAGCCGGCTTGCGCTGCGGCCAGGACACGGCTCTCTCGACCACGGATCCCTGGGGTCACCCGCCTCCTCTTGCGCTACTGGCCCAGCAGCGCCACGCAGCCTAGTGTAGCAGCCACAGGCTGGCGGCCATGACCGCCATGCCCAACCCCACGCCCACGATGGAGAGGTGCTCCTCCCCGTAAGAGCGCGCCACCGGAACCAGCTCGTCCAGGGAGATGAAGACCATGATCCCGGCCACACCCGCCAGCATCAACCCCAGGACCGTCTCGTTGAGGAAGGGCAAGAGGAAGAGCGCCGCCACAGCCGCGCCCACCGGTTCCGCCACGCCCGACAGAAAGGACCACAGGAAGGCTTTGCCGCGGCTACCGGTGGCCGCATAGATGGGCGCTGACACCGCCAGCCCCTCCGGGATGTTATGGAGGGCGATGGCCCCGGCGATAGCCACCCCCAGGCTCACGTCCTGCAGCGTCCCCGCGAAGGTGGCCATACCCTCCGGGAAGTTGTGGATGCCCAACCCCAAAGCCACCAGAAGTCCCGTCCTCATGAGACCAGGCTCCCCGCCTCCCTCGGTGCGGTGGTGCTCCGCCATGTACTCGTGGGGGATGGAGAAGTCGATGAGAAACATGCCCAGCATCCCTGCGAAGAAGGCCACGTGGGCTGGCCCGAAGCCTACCGCCTCGATTCCCCCCTGAAGCAGCTCCACGAAGGACACCAGGACCATCACGCCCCCCGCAAAGCCCAGGGTCAGGGCCATAAAGCGCGGGCCAGGCTTCTTGACGAAGACACCCAGCAGGCTGCCGATAGTGGTGGCCAGCCCCGCCAGCGCGGTCAGCGTCAGCGCTACGGCTATGTCTCCCCCCATGGATAACCTCCTGCCCCAGCCTTCCTCTGGCGTCACAGGTACGCCCGCTCAGGGAGAGTCTACGCCACCTGGCCCTGGCACGCTAATCTGCCATCCACTGCTCAACCCCTGCTCCCATTCGTGCTTGACAAATGGACGAATCTACTCTATAATCTATAGTAAGTATTGGATGCTAACCATTGTCGGTTAGCGTCCCTCTTGCGCACGACTTATGCGTCAGTCGTTTGGACACGACGAGACCAGGCCCACAGTTGGGTTCCAGGGCTGTCCTCTCCTGGCACCGGCGAGCCAGGTACCCCGAGCAGCGTAGACTCCACCCGGACCTATCGGCAGTCAACCAGGTACACACTATCCAAGCCTGCCCATACGAACTTCTCACCAGGCAATATACGTCGGTTGGGGTACAGGTTCACCCCTACCCTGCACGGACTCGAGGAGAGATCCCTGCGCAACCTTTCTACAAGCGCTGATCTCGGCTCACGGGGCTGGGTGATACCTGTACCAGAACCTTTGGGTATTCCATAGGCTGGAGACAGCCACAGAAAACACACACGGAAAGGAGAGAACAAGATGGCCAAAGTAGCACAGGAGATGGTAAAGCAGGCGGGTGTCGATCTCGACGACTTGCTGGAGCTGCTGGTCAGTAACGCGGCGGCCGAGCTCACCACCTACTATTACTACACTATCCTGCGGGTGAACCTCATTGGTCTGGAGGGAGAGGGGATCAAGGAGATCGCCGAGGTGGCGCGCATCGAAGACCGGAACCACTTCGAGGCGCTGGTGCCCCGCATCTACGAGCTGGGCGGGAGCCTGTCGGAGAACATGAAGGACTTCCACGACCTCTCGGCCTGCCCACCGGCCTCGCTGCCCAAGGACCCCACGGACACCATGGCCATGCTCACGGTCCTCGTGGAAGCGGAGAGATGCGCCGTGCGCGGCTACACCCAGATCTGCAACATGACCGCCGGCAAAGACCATCGGACCTACGATCTCGCTCTGGCGATCCTCAACGAGGAGATCGAGCACGAATCGTGGTTCTCCGAGTTCCTGGGCGAAGGTCCCTCCGGGCACTTCATGCGCCGAGGTGACAGCTCACCCTTCGTCTCCAAGTTCCTCATGTAGACTCCCAATGCGCGAGGGGGAGGTCTCCGTGTCCTGACCTTTCCCCTCGCTTCACTCTGCACAGTCGCTGGATGCGTGCCGAAGATGAAGGAATATACCCTGGAGGAACTTGCGCGCTGCACCGGTGAGGATGGCACGCCCACCCTGATCGCCGCCCATGGAGTGGTGTACGACGTGTCCGCAAGCTACCACTGGCGGAAGGGCAGGCACCAGGTCCTGCACCGCGCCGGGAGGGACCTGACCGCTGAGCTCGCCAGCGCGCCCCACGGCGCTCACCTGCTCGAGAGGGTGCCGGCAGCGGGTACGTTGCGGGAGGATTGAGCGGAGACGCGAGGCTTGGCCACCCCGCCCCAGAGCGGGGCCACCAAAGCAAACGCCTGGTCTGCGCCAGGCGTGCTACTGAAATCTTGAACGCCGAAACCCCGAGTGGAGCCGCATCGCCGGTCCACAGCGCGTCGTGAAGTCACCTAGTCCAACGCCAGGCTCAACTCGGACCTCTCGCCGGTCGCCTCGTTGATGACGACCAGCCCTCCGGCATTCTCGCGGCGTAGCTGCTCGTTGGCGTTGAGCAACTCGATTCCGTACACGGTGCCATCGGGGGCCATGTCCACCACGATCTCATCCCCCAGACGGATTGCCTGGACCTCGCTCCCTTTCTCCCCGAAGCGGATGTATGCCACGTTGTGTCGCGGGTCATAGGTGAACCTCATGCGGCACCCTCCCGTTCAACGAGCTAGAAGTAGCGCGTGAGAACTGTGATCACAAGCCAATCGTCACCCTCAGGGACTGCATACGCTTCCACTTGCTTCGTCGCGTAGGGCTTCCCGCGCCACACACCGTCGAAAGCGAAGTTACAGCGAAAGCCAGTGCGCCCAAACCTCGACGGAATCCGCTCCCCAGTCCTGACGGTAGCATCCACCTCAGTCTCGCTAGCGCCGCGCTCGTCCATGCGCTCCCTGGCATGGGGGTGGATCCGAACCGCCATGTGTCCATCGCCTGAGTCACGATATCGGGTAGCGCGAATAGCTATGTCCCGTTAGCACGCCGCGCTGCCACTTGACTGGCACCACGTGCGCACAGTAGAGGGGACCGGGTCGCTGCATTCTAATACTACTGTGGTTCGCTGCGATCGTCAACTTGAGCTACGACTCGACCGACCCGTATTTGCACCTCGCGCAGAGTCCCTATCCCTCCCACAGTTCTCTCATCGAATCGCCGCGGGACAATCGGGCAGTGAGGCGCGGCTCTCACCCAGTGTCTCCAAGTTCCTCAAGCAGACTCCTCACGGGCGAGGGAGAGGTCTCCATGTCCTGACCTTCCCCCTCGCTTCACCATTCACTATCGCCGGGCGCCTGGGCGAAGATGAAGGAATTCACCCTGGAGGAACTTGGCCAGCGCACCGGTGAAGATGGCACGCCCACCCTGATCGCCGCCCATGGACTGGTGTACGACGTGTCAAACGGCTACCACTGGCGGAAAGGTAGGCATCACGTCTTGCCCCACACGAGGATGGACCGGACCGCCCAGCTCGACGGGGCGCCCCACGGCGCTCAACTGTTCGAGAGGGTGCCGGTAGTGGGCGAGTTGCGGGAGAACTGACAAGGCAAAACCCTCAGTCCCATTGGATCTTCGACCGTGGCCCGGCGCCGGCCCCGGCCGCTGTCCTTGACACCCCTCGACGGGCACCTGCCGATCGTCCTGAAGGCAGGTGTCGTTGATGTGCGCCATGCCAATCCCGAGTCGCTCTGCGAGCACGCACGGTTGTCTTGGCGAGCTAGACCGGGCGCGCGGTCGGGCGCGCCCCTTACCTGATACCGGTGTCGATATCGACGTCCAGGCGGGTGGTCTGGCCCGCCACGATTTCCACCGTGTGGGGCAAGTCCTTCGCCATGTCTATCCCTACGTGGTTGATGTCCACCACGTACTTGCCGACGGGCAACTCCACCCGGTAGTTCCCCTGGCCATTGATCTGCACCGTGGCGACCTCCGTCACTCCATCCTGGCCGCAGACGACGATCTGGCGGCTGGCGTAGACCTCGGGCGCCGGTGTCGGCTCCGGCTCACCCTCGCGCACTACCGGCACCAGCGGTCCGATCGTCACGTGACCCTCGAGGATGCCTGTCTCTTGAGGGACCGCAGTGCAGGCAACGAAAAGGAAGGTCAGACATAGAAGCAGCAGTTGTCTCATGGCAGACACCTCCTTCCAGGTGCCGCACGCGCCGGACGACACGGGAGAAGTGCTAACCTTCCGCCACAGGAATCAGCGTCAAGATCACCACGTCGCCGGTGTCCTCACCCCGGTCGTTCAGGATGGGCAGCCACTCCTCACTGTCGAACGGGTGCATGGAGAGGGTCAGCCGGTAGTTGTGGCCAGCGGCATCGTCAGGGATGCGCAGGCGGTGCACGGAGGGGATGATCTCCCCCTTCTTCCAGTGATCGGTGGTGTACCTTCCCGCCGAGGGGCAGCCATCCTTGAAGGTCAGATCGTACCCCCTGCGGTGCACCAGCCGCATTTGCAGCCAGTAATCCTGATGGAGGTCCTCCAGCGCCTCCCAGTACATGGTGACGTACAGATCTTCGCCTGGATGCCACTCTTCCCCGTTCAGCTCGTACCCTACCAGCTCGATCTTGTCGCCGAAGTTGATCTCTACGGGATTCTCCACCTGGGCCAGGTCCTCCCTGGTGAGGAGGGGCGGAGGGGCGTAGGCGGGCATGGTGTACCGCAGGGGAGCCACCACGGCGAAGACGAACATCGCCCCTGCCACGCCGTAGGCCAGGTGGTTGCCCCACTTCCTCCCTACCAGTAACGCCCAGCCCAGGAACATGAAGAGGACGATGGCCGGCAGCGCGGGGTAGAGGAGCCGCGCCTGGTCGGTCCCCTGTACGGTCGCCGTCCAGGGGATGAGCGACCCGGCGACCATCAGGAAGTACAGACCCACGACGGAGAGGATCAGCCCTGCCCCTGACCCCAGCCGCTCCCTGCGCCAGGGCAGGGTCAGCAAGCCCACCACGGCCAGCAGGCAAGGGATAGCCAGCAGGGCATACACGGCGGGCTCCAGCTCGATCCCTATCCATCTATACCAGAAGGAGCGATACACCCCCCAGATCAGCCACTGGATGTCCCCCAGGGTGAGGGGCGCCTCTCGCAGGGCGTTGGCCGCCAGCACCAGCCCCCAGCCCAACGGGTCGCCGTAGAGGACCTGGTTGCGCACGAACCACCAGGCGCTGAGAAAGAGGAAAGGGAGCCCGCTGAGCGAGAGGAGGAGCAGCCCGCGAGACAACGAGGGTCCCCACCCTCGCCTCTCCTGCCAGAGCACGATGCCGATGAGGAGCAGGACGACGGCGTAGAAGTTGATCACGCTGGCCTTGGCCATCACCCCCAGGGCGGTCAGCGTGCCCAGGAGCAGGAAGTGGCGGTACCCCCGGGAGCCCCTCAGGATCTTCACCGTCACCAGCAGCATCAGGGCGGAGAGGCAGGCCGCCAGGTTGTCGTTGTTGACCACCCCGCTGATGAACAGGAACTGCGGGAGAAAGGCGTTGAAGGCCGCCGCGCCCACGGCGACGTACTTCTCCCCCGGGAAGACCTCCCGGACGATCCCATAGGTGGCCCACACCGTGGTGGCTCCCATGAGCACCGACAACAGGCGCAGCAGGTGCCAGGCCAGCGCCCAGCCCCGGTAGGGAAACGACTCCTCCGTGGTATGCAGCAGGAGGTTGAAGGGGGGCAGGTCATCGGTGAAGGAGTAGTCGCCGTTAGCCCGGACCGTGAACTCGCTGGTGTCGATGAAGAAGGTGGAGGCCGCCCCGATGACGTAGTACAGCGGCGGCTGGAACCCCTCGTGCTCCTCCGCGCCCACGGGCAGCCGCCCGTGCTCTGCGATGTAGCGCACGTAGGTGAAGTGAGGCACCTCGTCGGGCGCCTCTCCCAGGGGCACGATCAGACTGTAGGCCGTGGCCAGAAGGAGAAACAGAACGAGGATCACCACCAGGGCTGGGTTGTTGCGCAACGCTCCCTTGAGCCGGTGTCCTCCACCCCTCTCTCCCCTCACGGGCTCACCACCTCTACCTGACCCAGGAGGATCCTGTTGTTGGGGGAGGCCGCCTCAGGGGTCAAGATGGTCAGGTTGCGCACCGTCTCCCACTCGTACATGCCGGTGAACAGCTTGTAGGTGCCCGGCGGTGCGTCGGGCGGGACCTGGAGGGTGTGATGGTCGACCACCACCTCACCCCTTTGCCAGCGCGTGGTGGGCGTGAAACCCTCCACCGGATCGCCGTCGTCCTGGGCCCACATGGTGGTCGAGCCCTCGTCCGTGAAGTGCACGAAGACCTTGTAGTTCTGGCTCATCTCCTGCAAGCCCAGCCAGTATAGCGTGAGCTGTATCGTCTGGCCAGGGCGGTAGGTCTCCTGGTCCGTACCATACCCCAGCAGCTTGACCTGGTCCTCCAGGTTCACCTCCAACGGCTGTGGCTGCCAACTGAAGCGGAAGGGGCGCACGTGCCACCCCACCAGGCCCACCAAGAGGACCACCGACACGATCACGGTGGCCGCAGCCTTCCACCGCCACCTGAACAGCGCAAAAGCGGTCAGCCCCAGCAGCGTCAGCAGCGAAACCACGTTGCCCATCAGACGCGGGGTCGTGTCCTGGAAAGACACCAGCACCTGGTGCTCGCCCGCAGGGACGTCCGCGGAGAGCAGGGCCAGGTCTCCCGAGGGATAGACCGGCACCTTCTGGCCATCCACGTACGCCGTCCACCCCGGGAAGTAGAAAGTGTGGAAACGGAGGGTGAAGGGCTGGGCCGACGTCACCTTCATCTGTGAGGACAGCAAACCCTGCCTCCCCAAGACCACCCGAGGTATCTCCTCCGGGGAAAGGTCCCTAGCTTCGAAGGGCGCCAGGTCTGGCGGCGGCAACCCCACCACCGAGCGGTCGGCCTTCACCCAGATGGGCACGTACTCCGCCGTCCAAGTGGCCCCGATCTGTCGCGCGGCGAAATCCTCCTCCCACATCCTCTTCACGGTGACCTGCTCGTCCTCCAGAGGCAATCTCTGCCAGGGCAGGTCGGCCAGGCCGTAGGCCATGACTCCGACCAGCACCCCAACCCCCAGCGCGCACAGCACCCATCGCCGCCCCTGGGCAGTGTGCTCCTTATCTCCCAGCGTGAACAGCGTCCCGGTGACCACGGCTATGCCCAGCGAAACCACGGCCATGAACCTCCAGGGGTACTGGAGCGAGGCCAGCAGGCGTTGGGCCAGCCTCCACAGCGGCAGGGAGTAGACCAGCATCATGAACACGGCTCCCAACGTCACCAGGAGGAAGAAGAGCAGGTGCAACCGTCCGTGGGGCGGCTGACGCCTCTCCGCTGGCCTCAACACCTGCCAAACGAGTACCGCCACTCCCGCCAGAATCAGCAGCGCGTAGATCAACCCCAGGGGGTAGAAGGGGTCGTCCAGGCCTCCTCCCAGGTCAGGGAGGTACCGGAACGCCGGCGAGATGGAGATGAAGTCCAGCAGAGAGGCCAGATGTCTCTCATATCCCGGTGACCCGATATTGGCGGCCAACCCCACGTAGCGCGTCTCCAGAAGCACGGGAAGCCAGTAGAAGATGTCCAGCAGCACGCCCACGGCCAGCGAGAGGAGGGTGAGCAGCGCCTGCCGCGTCCCCCGGGTGAGCGACCACAAGAGGGCCACGTACCCCAGGAGGACCGGGGTCAACATGAGGGCGGTCAGGTTGTGGGTCACCACCAGCCCGGCGAAGCTCAGGCTCAGCAGGAGGAGGTACCGTGTCCTGCCCCGGGTCATCAGCATGTGCGTGGCCCACAGGCAGAGGGGCAGAAAGACGAAGGCGAAGGCCTCGGCCAGGGCCCCCCGGAGGTAGGTATCGGCCAGATGGTAGGGGAAGTAGGTGTAGACCCCTGCTGCCACGAGGGCCGGTAACCGCCCCAGAATCTCCCTGGCGTAGAGGTACATCAATACCGCGCTGAGGATGAACCCCAGGGCCAAGGTGAGCTTGATGGAGAGGATGTACCCTGCCCCCAGCATGTGGAAGAACTGGGCCACGTAGTAGGTGAGAGGGCTGTAGTAGTTCAGCACGGCGTGGCCGTAGCCAAAGGCGAACTCCCCAAACAGGCGAGCGTAGAAGACCCCGGCCCGGAAGGCTTCGTCCAGCGCCGCCAGCCGGTAGAGGTGGAACAGCCCATCGTGGGAGTCCAGATACCCGCGCTGAAAGAGGGGTCCCACGGCGGGCAGGGTCAGCACGAGTACCCACAGGTAGTTGATGTCAACTCTCCAGCGCCCTCTGAAACTCATGGCAAGTCTGTACTCACTCCTCGGCCGTCGTCCGACGACGCTTCGACACGCTGCCTCGCTCCGCTGCGCACCTCTCGCCGCTATCCTGAGGTGCCTAACCCCCCATGACGCGCCAAGCCCCCTGCCATCCTAAGGCGGGCACCTACCTGTCATTCTGAGCGTAGCGAAGAATCTGCGCCGCGAAGAATCTGTGGAGATTCTTCCCTTCGGCTTCGCTCAGGGCAGGCTCTGCTTCGCGCCTCAGAATGACAGACAAGGAGCAAACCGGCGCTGCTTCCGAGGTAAACCCATTATTCTCCCCACCCCCTCCTCCATCCTCCCCCATCCAGGAGGAGGAAGCTCAGTCCGGCTCCGGGCCAGAGGACTCAAACGTCAAGGCCACCGTCCCCAGGTCCTCGAAACCATCCCCCATTACCCGGTAAACGACCACCAGGGCTCCATCGTACTGAAGCTCCGAGGGCACCGCCACCAGATAGTCATCTCGCACGACCTCACCCCGGGCCCAGCGCGACGTGGGATAGAACCCCCACACCGGATGGGCATGGTCTTCCTGCACCAATTGCCCTTCATGCAAGAGTTGCTCGCCTCCCATCGTGGGGCGCACCGACACCGCGTAATCCGAGGCCGTTACCTCCTCCGCGAGCCAGTAGAGGACCAGATGCAAGCCGCCCGAAGTCGGCAAACGGTCGTACGCCAGCAGGGCCAACCCGTCCCCCACCCTGGCCTCTACCCTCTGTGCCATGGGGGGCACCTCTGTGCCTGGCTCGTGTCGGACCGCGATCAACCTCAGCCCCGCCGAAGACGGAAAGCACCTCTCCCCCAGTTGCGGCAACACGAACTCCGCTGAGTCCCGGGTCAAGAACAGGTTCTCCTCACCCGCCTGCCACATTTCCAGGAAATCATCGGTGATCACCACCCTCAGATCCTGACGCTCGCCCCACACCCTGGTCAGGTAATCCAGAGACAGATTTTCCTCGTAGCTGCCGCTGATCGCAGCTCCCTTCGGGGGCCCATCGGCCAGGATCGCCCTCCCCGGCTCCAGGGCGGTGTCCCCCGGGTTGTCCCTCTGGTCGATCGCGGGGAAGTTGACCCACACACGGTCGACGGTCAAGACCACCAGGCCCAGGATCACCAGCGCGCGAGGCCAACTGGGGAACCTGCGCCAGGCCCGGTAGGCCAGCACGCCAATGCCCACCGCCCCGATGAAATAGAGCGGCATCACCGCCTGGTACCAGTTGCCGAAGCGATCGAGGTAGATGAAGGGCACATACCCCAGGATGATGCCGTACAGCAAACCACCCCGCCGCCAGCCCAGGAAGGCGATGCCCAGCAGCCCGGCCACCAGGCCCACCAGGGTCAACTCCGCCCAGACGTGGCTCAGCGGCTCCGGGCCCCAGCCTCCCAGGGAAAGGGACAGCTCGCCTCGCCCCTGCCGGATGGTCATGAAGTCCACGAACCACGCCCACGTGGAGTTCCAGTGGCCTTCTCCCCACCACTCCGGATGCTGAGCCCCTCGGACGTACACATAGCCATAACTCAGCAGGGGAAGCAGGGCCAGCACCGTGCCCTTGACCAGCAGGCGCCCGCGCCGCACGATGCCTGGCTCCGCCCTGACCACGAAGTAGACCAGGGCCGGCAAGGCCAGGAGCACAGTGATCAGGTTGGCCAGGGCCAGTCCCACCATCAGGGCCAGCCAGAGGAGGTACCTGTCTTTCCTCGTCCTCTCCCAGCGAAAGGCTAAGAGGACGATCAAGCCGGTCTGGAGCACCGCCGCCGTATACTCCTCGGAGGCGATGCTGTAATACCAGAAGAAGAACGTGGTGCCGTAGAGAAGAGTGGTCAGGCCAGCTATAGCCCAGTGGTCATCGGTGATCTCCAGCAACAGGACGTAGAGCACGGCCAGGGTGCTCAAGCCCCAGATGGTGGAGTAGAGCGATAGGATCTCCGTAGGATTGAACAGGAACCAGAGGAGGGCCTTGCCCAGTTGGAACCAGAGCCAGCCCAGGACAGTGTACAGAGGGTATCCCGGCGCGTTAGCGAACCGCAGTTGGGCCTGGGCGTACTGATGGGTGATCAGGTCCCCACCGCCCAACTGCCAGGGCTCCAATCCGTTGTCGAGGGTGAGCAGATAGAGGGCCAGCGAGGTGAGCAAGACGGCCGCACCCGTCCATACAGCCGGCCCCTTCTTCCAGAGAGCTGCCATGCGGCGCGAGATAGCGAACCTCCATCCCGCCTGGTCAGGTGAGGTAGAACTCGACGACGGCGAAACCTCCCTCGTCAACGGTCACGGTCACACTCACCCCCAGGCCCTGGGGCGTGACCACGTACGTTCCTGGCGCCAGCCCTCCGAACTCCAGACAGTAGCCCCCGCAGGCCGGCTTGGTGCCGGTCAGTTCCGTCGCGCTCCAGCCACCCGCCGCGATCTCCACGGGCAGCCACTTCTTGCCCTGGACCACGACCTGAATGGCGGAGAAGTAGCCCCGCTTGCCACCCCCGGCCACGTTCTCCTTCACCCGACCGGCCCAGATCTCAGGACCTGCCTGTGCAGGCCTCTGGTAGAACTCCACCACGGCGAAACCCTCGCCGTCCACCTCCACCACGTGCTCGATGCCCAGCCCCTGCGGGATGAGGGTGTACTTGCTCCCAGACAAGCCGCCAAACTCCAGGCAGAACTCGCCACAACTAGGCTTGGTACCCGTGAGCATCGAGGCGCTCCATCCTCCAGACTTGATCTGCACCGGCAACCCTTTCAGGCCCTGCACGGACACCTGGATGGCGGAGAAGAACGCCCCCGTAGGAGCCGCGCCGCTGGTGTTCCACAACGTCCGTGCAGCCCAGACCATTTGGGGCACGGCCGTCGCCGTCGGGGAAGCGACGGTCGTGGGTGAGGCGATGACCTGAGTAGGCGAAGAGACAGTCCCTGCCCCGCTCGGAGTGGGAGTCGCCGCTGGCGCGGGCGGCATGACCACCCGCGAGGTGAACTTCACCAGGGCCAGCCCACCTCCCTCCACAACCACTTCAGAGCTGGCCCCCAGGCCTTGAGGGATGATCGTGTACAGACTCGGCGCCAGGCCTCCGAACTCCAGACAGAAGTCACCGCACTCGGGCTTCGTCCCGGTGAGCGCGGTGGCCATCCACCCGCCGGCCTTCACGTCCACGGGTAGCCCTTTCATACCCTCCACCACGACCTGAATCGTGGACAGGTAGCCCGCGTACCCTTGCGAACTGGTGTTACTCACCACCTCGCCGGTCCACACGGTGACCGGCGTAGGCGCGGGTGATGGAGCAGCCGAGGGAGTGCCGGTGGCCACCGGAACCGTTGCGCTCACTGTCGCCGCGGCCGCTGCCGGTGCGGTCGTCGGGGTGGGAGTTGGCGTCTGCTCAGACGCCTCACGGCGGCGGAATTCCACGAAGACGTAGCTCTTTCCACTCAGCCACAGCCAGAATTCCGTGTCCACCCCCTGCGGCCTGATCACGTAGTTGCCCGGCTGCAAGGCAGCGAACTCCGCCACGTAGTCCCCGTACTCAGGCTTGGTCCCCGTGTAGCCGATGGTGTTCCAGTTTCCCTCAGAGGCCACCTCCACCGGCAGCCCCACCTCTCCCACCACCGAGACCCTCAAGACGGATCCTCCCAGGTCCCTGTTCACCGTCTCGGCCAGGATCTTCGCCGTCCACTTGGGAGGTTGGACTGGCGTCGGTGTGGGTCCCACCTGCTTAGAGACCTGCACGAACTCCACCACGATGATGTCGGTGCCGTCAGCCTCCACGGTCAGCGTCGCGCCCAGGCCCTGCGGCGTGATGATGTACCGTCCCGCGGAAAGGCCGGCGAACTCAGCGGCATAAGGCCCCAGCTCGCTCTTCGAGCCGCTGAGGAGCGTGGTGCTCCACCCGCCGTGGGCGGAGCTGACTTCGATGGGCAGGTCGACGCGGCCCTCCACCGAAACGCGGATGATAGTGCCGCCCACGTTGAGCCCGCTGATGTCGCTGATCAGCCTGCCCTCCCACACCAGGGTGGTGGTACCCTGGGCGCCCACCGGGAAAACAGATATCTGCGACACAGTCAGCACGGTCAGGACGGCGACCAAGAGGTGAACAAACGGTTTCGTCTTGCGGCGGCTGATCTGTCTCATGGGTGGCCTCCTCCTACTGAGTCCTGATGCGCATGAACTGTAACAGTGCGCCAAACCACTCCCTGAGAGTCCTCTTCACCGGATAGATGCGCCTGCTGATCGCGTACCCCTTCCAAGCTTTGTATACCAGCCAGAACAGGCCATTGCGCGGCAGCTTGATCAGTTGCAGCACCAGAGGCTTGAGAAAGGGAAACTCCGCCGTCACGCTGAGCAGCTTCTGGAGGTTCTCTATCTCTCGCCCCTCCTTCTCGCTGCCGAACTTGATCACCGTGTCCTGCGTCACGGAGCCGCTCAGATCGTCGAAAGTGCCGGTCATCAGCCCTTCCCGCAGGGCCATCTCCCCCAGCTTCGTCTTGGGATAAGGTTGGTAGAGGAACACGTTGACGTAGTCGGCGCGGCACTCGATGTTGAGGTCCAGCGTCTCCACGTCGGTCTTCAACCCGCCGGTCGGCAGTCCCAGCATGTTATTCGTAGAGTACCTGATCCCATACTCGCGCAGGATGCGGCAAGCCCTCAGGATCTGCTCTCTCGTCACGTGGCGGTTGAGCACTTCGTAACGAAGCTCGTCGTTGGCCGTTTCCAGCCCGAAGCTCACGCTCACACAGCCCATGTCCTTGAACAGGGCCACCTTCTCCCCAGTGACCAGGTTGGGTCGCACCTGGCACCAGAAGGGCAAGCCAATCTCCTCTCTGTACCGCTGGGCCAGCTCCTCCAGCCACTTCCTGTTGATGATGAAGGTGTCATCCAGGAACATCACGAAGTCGAGAGGATGGTCTCTCTTGACCAACTTGATCTCCTGAATGACGTTCTCCACGCTTCGTCGCCGGGTCCGGCGGCCCTTGCCCCTGTACAGCTCGGAGTAGGCCTCGTTGAAGCAGAAGGAGCAGTTGTAGGGGCAGCCTCGCCCGGTGATGAAAGGCTTCAGCTTCCTCTCGCGACTCAGGGGATGGGCCCGGTAGAGCAGCTCCCTGTCCGCAAGAGGCAATACATCCAGATCATCGACCAGGGGCCTCAAGGGGTTGCGGTGGATCTGCCCGTTGGACTTGATCCACCAGTTGGGGATCTCCTCGATGGCCTCCCCCTTCTCCAGCGCGTTCATCAGATCCACCGTGGCGTACTCACCCTCACCGACGCAGATCGCGTCCACCCCTTCCTCCTCGATGATCTCCGGGAAGAAGGTGGGGTGAGGCCCACCCATGATGGAAACGACGTCCAGTCGCTCCCGTATGCGCCGGTTGACCTCCAGGTAGTAGCGCTGAGTTCCCGTGTACACGCTGTAGGCCAGCACGTCGGGCTTCAGTCTCAGAGCCGCCTCGAACGGGTCCTCTTCGGTAGCCACCACCATCTCTGTCTGGTGACCGGCCTCTTTGAGAGCGGCCGAGACGCGCAGGATGCCATGAGGCTCGTTGTCTATCTCTTTGATGATGAACAGAACGTGCACAGTCTACCCCCCAAGGTCAAGAGAAGTCTATCACAGCTCTCGTGCTCCGGCAAGCTTTCGCCGCTTCGGTACCACAGGCCACGCCAGGCGGTCAACCGAACCTTAAATCCGTGGCCGAGGACTGTGCCAGGGGTTGACTCTCCAGCCGCTGGAGGGTGTATAATGGCCGGTGAAGGCCCTCCATCCGGCCGTCGCCCACAGTCCGTCGACTGTGGTCAGCATCAGAAACAGGAGGAAACAGTGTCCATCTCAGAAGTCGCTCTCAAGAAGGTGGAGCCGATGACCATCGCCTCCATCCGGGAAGTAATCCCCGGCTACCAGGACATGGGCGCCCATTTCGGGGAGATCTTCGCCCATCTGGGAAAGAACAGGATCGCCCCCACTGGACCGGCGTTCGCCATCTACTATGACGAGGGGTACAAGGACAAGGACATCCACGTCGAGTCCGCCGTGCCCATCGCCGGTTCCGCCCCCTCAGGTGATCGGGTGAAGGTCCGTGAGCTCCCTGGTCTGGAGCAGGTGGCCAGCCTGACCCTTCAGGGCAGCTACGAGGGGCTCAGTGACGCCTACGGCCGCCTCCTGGGCTGGATCCAGGCCCAGGGCTATCGGATCGTTGGTCCCAACCGGGAGATCTACCTCCAGGGACCCGGCCCCGATTACGAGCCCCCGGAGTATCTCACGGAGCTCCAGTTTCCGGTTCAGAAGGCGTAGCGGAACTCGCACCAACGAGGTCGTGTAGGGGCACGGCGTGCCGTGCCCCTACCCTACCGGCAGGGCACCACGGGTTCGAGGGACAAGGCTCACATGTTCAAGATCGGTGAGTTCTCCAGGCTCAGCCAGGTACCGGTGAAGACGCTGCGGTACTACGACGAGATCGGCTTGCTGAAACCGGCCCACGTAGACGAGTTCACAGGCTATCGCCGGTACTCGGCCGACCAAATGCCCCGGCTCAATCGTATTCTGGCCCTGAAGGACCTCGGCCTTTCGCTGACCCAGGTGGCGGAGCTCTTGGACGGCGACCTGCCAGCGGAGCAGATCAGGGGCATGTTGCGTATGAAGCAAGCGGAAGTCAAGGGCCGGGTGAAGGAAGATTTGGCCCGACTGGATCGGGTCGAGCGGCGTCTGAGCCAAATCGAACAGGAGGGTGCCATGCCCGCCCAGGAAGTGGTCGTCAAGAAGATTCCGGCGATGAAGGTGGCCGTGGTGCGAGAGGTGATCCCCACGTACGGGGAGATTGGACAACTCTACAGCGTGCTCTTCAAGCACATGGGGCGTCACAGAGCAAGGCCCGCCGGACCGGCCTTGTCCATCTACTACGACGAAGGATACCGCGAAACGGACGTGGATGTCGAGGCCGCCGTGCCCTTGTCAAAGGATATCTTTGAGGATGATCGCGTCAAAGTGCGTGAGTTGCCTGCTGTGGAGGAGATGGCCTGTGCCGTGCACAAAGGCAGCTACGACACCATGGGAGAGGCATACAACCACTTGCTGACCTGGATCGAGGCCAATGGATATCGCGTCTGCGGCCCCAACCGGGAGGTATACATCAAGGGGCCGGGCCTGCTCACGAAGCCCTCTAGCTACGTGACCGAACTACAGATCCCGGTGGAGAAGGCGTAGCCCCCCTCGGCCGCAGGCGCCCAGCGTTACTCATCCTCAGCCCGCGACGGACCTGCACCCTCGACGAACGCCTGGATCTGCCTGGCGTGCTCCTCCTCGTCCTCGGCCTCGCTCTGGAGCAGCCTGGCGATGGTCACCCTGTACCTCTTGTAGCGCACGCCCTTGTCCCGCTCGAACTCGTCGGCGGGGACCGTGGCCAAGAAGTTCATCAGGGCCCGGTGAGAGGTCTCCACGGAATACAGCAACTCGGCGTACTTCTTCGTCTTGTGCTTCTTCACGAGGAAAGCGTTGTACGTCGCCCAATCGCGGTCGCGATGGGCGTAGAACTGGGGCAACTCGCCTTCGAGGACGGACTTCACGGCGTCAAGGTTGGTGTAGTCCCAGCCAATGAGGTGGGCCAGCAGGTCCTTGACGGACCAGATGCCCAGGAAGACCTCGTCGCGCTTCTCTGGGGGCAGTCTGTAGGCCTGGTCGAGGATCTTCCTCCGGGCCTGGATCAAGGCCGAGATGATCTCGTCTTTCTTGGCTTGTGCCTTACGAGCCACGTTCGTCCCCCTCTCGCCGGTTGCCACCACCACACGCTACCTTCTGATAGCTCGTGCGTCTCCGGCGCCACCCAAACCCCAGCCGCTGATACAGGCCCTGGGCAGGGTGGTTGTTCACGTCCACCGACAGCGCAGCCCGGGCCAGTCCCTCCGCCTTGAACCTGCGCATCAGCTCCCACAACAGGGCGCTCCCCAGGCCGCGCCTGCGCCAGGCAGGGCGAACACCCATCTGGTCGACGTAACCTGTCCCCCCAGGCTCCTCAGCTCTTTCCCGCTCCACGTGGCAGATGGCGAAGGCCACACCCTCGGCACCATCCAGGACCAGCAACGACAGGTCAGGACGGAAGTCGGGGTAATCGGTGAGGTTGTGGCGCCACGTCTCTTCACTCCAATGGGGGAAGCGTGGTCGATCTCCAAAGGCGTCCTGGTATACGGCGAAGAACTGTGCGCCGCGCTGCGTACTCCAGGTCGCCAAGGTCATGCCTTCCGCTGGCGGTGCGGACGGCACCAGTTGATCGAGATCGCGCTCCATCTCGTCCTCGGCGAAAGCCAGCCCAAAGCCAAACTGCTCGAACAGGGCCACGGCATCAGCACCCCGGTCGTAGAAGTCGAGACGGAGCACGCCGGGGCGATCCGCTTGCTGTAGGGAAAGCATCTCCAGGGCGCGAGCCTCCATCCACTGCAAGATGTAGGACCCGAGCCCACAGCCGCGGTACTCTGGATGCACCCGACCCTCGAGGAACACGCGGTACTGCTGCTGGGGGTGGCCGTCCAGGGTCACCCAGGCTGCGGCGGCCAGTCGCCCCGACGAGTCGGCGGCGCACAAGATGCCCGTCCTGAGCTTCTCGCCGGCCGCGTAGAGCTTGCTCCGGTACTCCTCCACAGTGCTGAGACCGGTACCTCCATCTGTGGGCACACAATCCCTCTCCAACTGGTGCAGTGCAGGAGCATCCCCAACCCGCAGCGATCGCCAGGAGTGGCCCGGCAGAGTGGGCACAGGTGGAACAGCAACAGCCCTCTCCAGCAGACCTCTGCCCCTCGTCGACTCGCCCCTCGACATATCTGCGCCGTCTACTTCCCCACCTTCTCCGCCGGCCCGAACCTCAAGGCCGACCACACGTCGTTCACCGCTATCTGGGTCAGCAGCCTTGGCCCCGTGTTGGCCACCGCCCTCCAGACCGCGTCCCGCGAGAGGTCGCTCTCTACCTTCGAGCTCTTCTTCGGATAGGAGACCCAGAACAGGCCGTCGTCCTTCACGGCGCTGGCGGCCACGGGCGCCAGCCGCTCTAGCTCCGCCAGGTCCCTGGCGAAGACCTGCAAGAGGTCGACAATTCCCTCCGGCTCTTGGGCCAGCTCCACGCCCTCGGGCAACGGGCCCAGCTCATCCGGGTACCCGGACGGCGCATTCAAGATCAGCACCCGCCGGCCCGGCTGCATTCTCAGCTTCTTCAGCAGTCGTGCCCCCGCCCCGGTCGCCTCCCGTCTGCGGTGCCGTGTGCGTTTGCCACGGCCGCCATTATACCATAGTCGTGACCGCCCTTCGAAGGTCATGGCGGGCCATCTAGACACACCACACGGCAACCACCGTCCCACGCATCCGGAGCGGCTAGTGCCAACCAGACTGGCAACCACGGGTGAGAAAGGGCATGGTCGCACTCACGATCCCTCCTTGTCATCCTGAGCGAAGCGAAGGATCTCTGCCCAGATTCTTCGGCGCTACGCGCCTCAGAATGACACGGGAAGCGACTGCCCCGCCGGACCGCTCCTTCGATACGACCTTCGGTCTACTCAGGATGCGTGCGGCGGCGCAGAGCTAGAGATGGCTCCACTCGAATCGCCTGTTGGTGGGAAAGGCACCGCGAACGAACGCAGCACCCCTCGCAGAGAGGCTTCTTCTTGCACGTACCCTTGCTGTGGACCACGATCAAGGCGTGAAACTCGTTGTAGAGGGCCCTGTCTCGCGGCATGGCCTCCGTGAAGAAACCCTGGACCTCACCGTAGGAACCCTTCTCCATCCACCCGTACCCCAACCGGGAGAAGAGCCGCCTGGTATACGCATCCACCACGAACACGGGCCGTTGGAAGGCGTAGAGGAGGATGCTGTCCGCCGTCTCCGGGCCTACCCCCTTGACCCCCAGCAGCTCCGCCCTCAGTTGCTCCACGGGGACCTCCCAGAACCCCTCCAGGTCCCCGCCCTGCCCATCGAGGAAGCGCAGCAGGTTCATCAGCCGGTCGTACTTGACGTTGTAGTACCCCGCCGGGGCGATAAGGGCTTTCACCCTCTCCCCGTCTGCGCGCAGCAGTGACCCTGGATGGAGAAGCCCCTCGCGCTTCAGGTTGGCGATAGCCAAAGCCACGTTGTGCCACGCCGTGTTCTGCGTGAGCACAGCGCCCACGACCACCTCGAAGGGCGTGTCACCAGGCCACCACTTCTGAGATCCGTAGGCAGCATGGAGGAGTTGGTAGACCTCCAACGGTGGCGGGCCCTCGTCAGCGGTCACCGGGAACGCTCCCCGACAACTGAACAGTGGCCAGCGTCACACTGTATCCGATCCACAGCCTACCTCTCGCGCCAGGGCCGCGAAGAACTGTTGCTCTGTGCGCAGTCTTACCCCAGCCCACACTCGGGAGGGCTGGAAATAGAAAGAGTCAACCATCGAGCATGCATCTTCTACGCGCCGCAAGCCCCTCTCAGCCAGGGCGTAGTGGGTGACCACGTTCTGCGGAAACGCCGGCATCGAGCACAAGAAGACGACCACACTCACCGCCCCCATCTTGCTCAGCCGGTCCGCATCCCACAGCACACGGGCCTCACGCGCCGTGGGCGGGATGGTCCGGGGCTCGTGGGAATGATTGGCTACGGCGAAGCTCACCTGCTCCACTTTGTGCGGAGGGAAGCCGGAGGAGCCCAGGTGCTGGCCAGCCCATTCCGCTCCCAGCACGGCGTGCTCTGGCCCCGAAAACTGGGGTTGGAACCGATCGTGGATCCAGACCGCTGCCAGGACCACGTCTCTGTCGGCGCCCACTTCATGGAGGAGCCGCAAGGCATCCCTCTCCACCTGCCGGACGTGCTCGAGCCGGTAGTTGTAGTACGGTGCGCCATCGACCCCGGGCCCCGGCCAGTGCTCTCGAGCCGCCTGCTCACTGATCGACTCCATGTCCTTCCGCAACGAAGACAGCCACCCTGGAGTGCTCTTCCCCATGGGTCTCCCCCTTCCATCAGACGATCAGAGTCCACAGTCTGGTGAGCAGCGCCACCAGCTATTCTACCCCAACGTTGCCCTCAATCCCATGCTGGCGGCCTTTCGCCCGCTCTTCCACACCCCTGGCCAAACCGTTTGAAGGAGCCTGGCAGCTATGGTAAGATTGCGCTGGAGTCGACATCATTCCATCTCTCGTCAAGTGAGGTCCGTCCAAACGGTGGACGACAGGCACTACCGGATGGTGAAAGCGAAATACGACGGGCCAGGAGCGGACTACTCGGAGCTATGGCAGACCATCTTGTCCATCGCCGGGGAAGCATCGCTGGAGGCCGCCCTGGCGTGCCTGGAGCGCTGTGTCCTCGACAAGCGGACGGCCTGGCTGGACTCGAACCTGGCCCGCCTGGGGCACACCGCTGACCCCCTCGCCGATGCCTACAGGATCTTCTACCAGGAGTACCTGGGACTCTCCGCGCCAGACGACGGCGAGATCGCCGAACGCGGGCCCCGCCGTCTGGTGAGCAGGTGGTGGAACAGGTGCCCCACACTGGAAGCCTGTCAGGAGCTGGGCCTGGACACGAGAGTCGTCTGCAAGAGGGCCTACCATAAGCCGGTGCAGGTCTTCCTGTCCAGGATCGACCCCCGGCTCCGCTTCGAGAGAAACTACGACGCCCTGAGGCCTCACACTCCCTACTGTGAAGAGATGCTCACCCTGGTGGACTAGAGGAGGCCGCCCGCCATGAGTGCCGAACAGACAGCCCCCAGAACCGGCAGGAAGGCCCTCGTTTTCGTCGTCCTTGCTTTCGCGAGCAGTTGGCTGATCGCAGGCGGCTATTACGCCCTGGGAGGGAGGCTCAACCAGCCCCTGGCCACCCTGGTCTTGCTCGTCTACATGTTTATGCCCATGACCGCGGCCATTCTCGTGCAAAAGGTCATCTACAGGCAGCCCTTGAGGGGGCTGCTGGCCATCTCCTTCAGACCGAATCGCTGGTTCCTGGTGGCCTGGCTTCTGCCCGCCCTGGCCGCTCTGGCGACCATTGGGGTGAGCATCCTCCTCCCGGGGGTGGAGTATTCCGCGGACATGGCAGGGTTCTTGCAGAGGTTTGCCTCCGCCCTCACTCCCGAGGAACTGGCACAGGCGAAGGCCCAGATCGCCGCCCTGCCTATCCACCCTCTGTGGATCGGTGTGGCTGAGGGCCTTATCGCTGGCATCACCATCAACGCCGTGGCCGGTTTCGGTGAGGAGCTGGGATGGAGGGGACTCCTCCAACGAGAACTCCTTCCCCTCGGCTTCTGGAAGTCGTCGCTCCTCATCGGGCTGATCTGGGGGGTTTGGCACGCCCCGATCATCATCCAGGGGTACAACTACCCGCAGCATCCCGTGGCTGGCGTGGCGATGATGACCGTGTTCACCCTGCTCCTTTCACCCATCTTCGGCTACGTGACCCTCAAGGCCGACTCCGTCATCGCTGCCGCCATTGCTCACGGGACCCTCAACGGCACCGCGGGAGTACCGCTCATGGTTCTGCTGGGGGGCAACGATCTGACGGTAGGCATCACCGGACTGGCGGGCTTCGTCGTTCTGGCCATCATCAACTCGGCCATCTTCGTTTTCCAGCGGTCCCGGGGAGATGCCGGGATCGCCACCCGGTCCCACACGTCACTTCTCACCGGCGCGACGCCCTGTAACGAACACGCCATAACGATGGAGGGAGCACAGAGTGAAAGAGAGACAGGGGATCGTGCAGCTGGTGCTCAAGGGTGTGGGCCTGGCCATGGGCGTGGCCAGCGTGGTGCTCAGTATCCTCCGCACCACACCTGTCGAGACCAACGTGATCCTGCTGGGCATAGGGCTCTTCGCCCTGGGTCTGGCTGCCCTCAACCAGAACGGAGACTAGAGCAAGGATAACCTGGGTTAGGGATGATAACTACACTCCAAGGCGTAGTCGCCGACAAGGGTGACAGCTTCCTGGTGGTGGAAACCGGGGGACTGGGCTTCAAAGTCCACGTGCCCGCACCTCTGGCCGTACGCTGGGGCACGCTGGGCAGGCGGGTGCAACTCTTCACCCACCTCCACCTGCGCGAGAACGAGGTATCCCTGTACGGCTTCGAGACCAGGAACGAGCTGAGCTTCTTCGAGGCGCTGCTGGCAGTGTCTGGCATCGGGCCGAAGGTGGCCCTCGGTGCTTTGTCGGCAGGTCACGTGGAGGCGTTACGCTCGGCCATCGCCGCCGGTGACAGCGACTACCTGACCCAGCTCCCGGGGATAGGCAAGAAGACGGCACAGCGCATCGTCCTGGACCTGCGTGGCAAACTGGAAGAGGAAGAGCTAGTCCCGGCTCCCGCCCTCAGCCCCGTGGACGCAGACGTGGTCGCCGCCCTCCTCTCCATGGGGTACAGCGACACCGAAGCGCGAGCCGCCGTGGCCTCGCTGCCGAGAGAGGAGATGCCCGTGGAGGAAAGGTTGCTCCTGGTCCTCCGCCAGTTCGGAGCCGCCTGACCCACGGCCCTGACTACGGGGCGCTGGCCTCCTTCATCTCTTCGATCAACTCCTCCACGCGACCGCGATCCTCCGCGTCCGGCACCAGTTGCAGGTACATCTCCAGATCGGCGATGGACGCTTCGTAGTCGAACAACTGGTAGTGGATCAGACCGCGGTTGAAGTAGGTGAGATTGAGGCTCCCATCCAGCTCCAGCGCCCGGTCGTAATCTTCCACCGCCCCCTCCAGATCACCCAGCGTGGCGCGGGCGTTGCCCCGGTTGTTGTAGGCCCTGGCGTACAGAGGGTTGAGGTTTAGGGCCGTGGTGTAATCCGCCACGGCCAGCTCCATCTGCTCGGTTACATCCTCAGACAGAAAGGGAACCGCCTCCGGCGGCTGCCCCGTTGCCTCCACCGACAGCTTGGCGGCGTAGTCGTAATGAGCGCGACCTCGTAGGAAGAAGGCTTCAGAGTTCTGCGGCTCCAGCTCTATGGCCGTGCTGAAGTGATCGATGCCCTCAGGGTACAAGCCCTGTTCGGCCAGCGATTCTCCGCGTTCCATGTACTCTTCTGCGGTTTCCGGCGCCGGGCTTGCTGGCGCCACCGGGGTGCCACAAGACACCAGCAGCAGCGCTGCCACCATACAGAGGGCAATCCTCATCGCCTTCCATCCTCCCCTTCTCCAACGAGATACCTGGCGAAGAAGCCCAGCACCCGTTTTCGGTACTCCTCGGGATAGACCTGGTCCACCCGGCGGTGCCCGGCTCCCCTGGCGATCCACAGCTCCTTAGGTTCCCCCGCCCTCTCGTACAGACGCCGCACGTCCTCCACCGAGGCGTAGGGGTCCTCTTCACCGTGGATCAAGAACAGAGCTCTGGGCGCGATTCTGTCCACCCAGCGGAGGGGCTCGATATCCTCCAGGTCTCCACCCACCCGTCTTCCCGCCAGCCAGAGGATAGCCGGGCCCAGGAGACTTACGAGCCAGCGAGGCACGTGCCGCTCCTCAGCGCCCCGCGCCAGCGCCTTCTTCAGCTCCACGAAGGCGCCATCGGCCACCACGGCCCTTATCCGCTCGCATTGGGCGGCTGCGCCGATGGCCACCACCGCCCCCAACGAGAAGCCCATGACCCCCACCTGGTCGATGCCCCTGCTCCGCAGGAGCTCGACCGCTGCCAGCAGGTCTTTCCGTTCGTGGTAGCCGAAGGAGGTGTAACCCCCCTCCGAGCGGCCGTGGCCGCGGAAGTCGAATAGGAAACAGTTGTATCCAGCGTCTCGGAGCCAGGGAACGTATTTCAGATCGGGGTCCTTGCTGCCGAAGCGACCGTGGCCCAGCACGATGGTTCCGTCGCTGTTCCCCGTCCAGTCCTCGTCCTCCGCGGAGAAAGGCTCGCCCCCTGGGGCAGGGATGAACCAGCCGTGCAGGGTCAGGCCGTCGCCACTGGGGAACATCACCGCGGCGAAAGGCAAGCCGTACTCGGCGGGGCTGCTCAGTGTATCGGGATGGGGCGACTTGATCAACTCTGTGGACCAGCGCCAGACCACCGCGCCCAGGACCAGCAGAACTGCCAGAATGGGGAGAATCAACAGGGCAACCATGGACTCCGCTATCCTGTATCCGATCGACGACCAGCCGGCCCTCTGGTCTCAGTTGGGAAAGAGACGAGGAACCCTTCTGGCGTACTCGACGTACTCCTCCCCGAAGTGGGCCGCCAGCTCCCGATCCTCCACAATGGACAGCACCCACAGGGCCATGGTGAACAGCGCCCAGTTGGGACCCAGGGGGTGGACGTAGCCGCCGGCGGCGAATCCAGGGAACTGGTTCGGGTTGAACAAGAGTATGCCGAAGAAGGTCACGCCGATGGCGGCCAGGAACTGCGGGTGGCGCACCAGCGCATAGGGGCCCTTGGTGACCAGCCCGTCGTCCAGACGCCGGTACAGAAACGACTGCCGCAGGCCCAGCACCACAGCAGACCAGGCACCAAAGGCCGTGAAGAGGACGATGGCCACCCAGCACAGCACATCCGTCCAGGTACCCCAGGGCAGCCACCCCACCGTCCCCACGGAAAGATAGGTGTACTCGGGACCAGGGGAATACAGCGCCAGCCAGCCTGCGCCGATAAGCAGGATGCCCAGCGGCCGGATCACCGCTGAGAGGACGTAGAACCTGGAACCCCACCGCCTGGCCAACTGGTGCGTGTACCGCGTGGCCCACAGACAGACCACCCCGCTCAGCCACACCAGCGGCGCCCACTCGTGTAACGGCGCCAGTGCTCCAACGTAGAGCGGAAAGATGGGGGGAAACATGGTGTCGTCGCAACCTCCTCCTGGCCGTATCTTGTCCGCCCAAAGCGAGGAGCGAGACCAGGGCGACCTCGTAGGCCATTATACGACAGCCGGTTCGTCGTGACAACGCGGCCAGTCATTGCCGTCCGAGAGCTCCGGCGCTACAATACTGCTGAGGAAGAGATGCCCAGCACGCGACCCCTCGTCGGCCTCAACTGCGACTACCAGAGGCACGCCACATACCAAGTCCGTCATCAGATACGGCTCTACACCCCCTACTACCAGGCGCTGCTCTCTTCAGGGGCACTTCCGGTGGTCGTGCCCATCACGGACGACCGCCCCGTGCTGGGGGAGTACGTCAACCGTCTGGACGGTTTCTTGTTCACCGGGGGCCTGGACCTGCCTCCGGAGGCCTACGGCCAATCGAAGCACCCCCAGACGGTGGAATGCGACGCCAAACGCTTCGCCTGTGACAGACTGCTGGCCGAGCTGGTGAGAGAGCGAGGGATCCCTGTTCTGGCTATCTGTATGGGGATGCAGCTCATCAACGTGGTCTACGGTGGCACGCTGATCCAGGACATCCAGACCCATATCCAGCACGGCCCCGTGGACGAAGGGAACGATCGCCTTCACTCCATCGTCATAGAGGAAGAGAGCCTCCTGCACCAGATCCTGGGGGCCACCGAGCTGGGGGTCAACTCCGCCCACCATCAGGCGGTGGATAAGCTGGCGCCTGGGCTCCGGGCGCTGGCCCACGCTGCCGATGGTATCGTCGAAGCCGTGCAGATGACGGACAGCGAGTTCTTCCTCGGTGTACAATGGCACCCCGAGCGCATAGCGGAGAGGCCAGAACAACTGCGGCTGTTCCAGGCCTTTGTCGGTGCCTGCCAGCAAGGTTCGTAGTGAGGCCTTCCGCCCTCACCCGCGCTGAAGCGCACCAACGGGAATCGATGAAGCGAGTAAGCATAGTGATCGCCCTCTCGGCGGCCCTGCTGGCCTTCACCAGCCCTCGCGCCCTCGCCCCCGAGCCTCCGTGGGTGGCCTTCTCCTTCCAGAGAGGTGGGGAAGGGTATGGCCGCGTGGGCATCGTCGACTCCGTAGAAGTGGGTGACCAGGAGGAGAGGATCCAGGACAGCATACTCCTCGATGAGCAGACGAGCATTGCGCTGGCGGAGGGTTCCTTGACAGTCGTGCACCAGGGCCAGGAAGTCTGGAGCAGTGATCCCTCGTGGGACGTGCGCCAGCTATTGCTGGCGGACGTCAACAACGACGACAAGCAAGAGGTAGCCTTCGTCCTGTGGAAGCCCTTCCACCTGGAGCCCGCGATCATCTACGATACCTTCAAGTTCCCTTCCCTGTGGGAGGAGGGCAGTCTGAGGAACCATCTCTTCGTCTACGGGTGGCGAGACGCTGCCTGGCGACACTTGTGGTGCAGTTCACCCGTCGCCGACCCCATCGTGGAACTGGCCGCCGCAGACGTAGACGGCGACCGGGCCAACGAGCTGGTAGTCCTCGAGGGAAGCTACGACACCCCCGATGCCCGTGCGAGCCACGTCAGCGTGTGGAGCTGGAGCGGCTGGGGTTTCACCCTCCAGTGGCGCAGCCCTGGAGGTGTCTGGGACCACCTCTTGCTACAAGATGTCACTGACGATGGTGTCCTCGACATCCTCGTCAAAGAGCCAAACTGAGAAGAGAAAGGAGTGTGGAGAGATGACTAATCCTCGCCGCCCCCGTCTATTACCTGCCTTTTTGGCCTTGACCATGGTCTCGAGTGTCCTGCTGGGCGGCTGCGCCAGCCCCGCCCCCGCGCCTACACAGGCGCCGCCCAGCCCGACAGTGGTGCCCACACCTGGTCCGCAACCAACCGACACCCCAGAGCCTACAGCCGTCCCCACAGGCGAGCCCGGGGTCCACGTTGGCCTGCTGGCCAGCCCCCTGCCGGTCGCCAGCTCGGGCTTCGCCTCCTACCAGCCGGTGCCGGTCAGCCTGCCGGCAACCTGCTCCGGCTATGCGTTGCCGGTGGATTTGAACACCGTGACCATGGATGAGAGCTTCGTCTTCAGCGAAGCCCAGCGGCAACTCCTGAGCGCCAACGGGTTCGTGGTCGCGCCTTCGGAGTACAAAGAGTTCTTCCACCTCTACGAGGAGGCTCGTTACGCCGAGGTGCCGGTCTTCATCACCACCGACTCCGTCTACCACACCTATCACCTCTTCTTCGACCAGGTCCTGCGCACCCTGGAAGATCAGCGGTTCCACACCGACCTGGAGAAGCTCACCGCCGGGATGCTCTGGGCCACCGAAGGCCAGTACGAGACCTTGAAGGGCACCGCCCTCGAGAAGGCAGCCCTGCGTAACCTGGCCTACTTCGCCGTGGCCCAACAACTCCTCGATCCCGGCTCTCCCGTCCCGCCGGCGGTGCAGGAGCGGGTGGAAGGGGAACTGGCCCTCATCGAAGCTCACCAGGGGTTCGTGACCTCGCCCATCCTGGGCTATCCCGAGGACTACAGCCAGTACGTGCCGCGCGGCCACTACACCAAGAATGAGGGGAGACAACGCTACTTCAAAGCCATGATGTGGTATGGACGCATCAACTTCCGTCTCAAAGAGCCCGACGAGACCAGGTCGGCCCTGCTCATCGCCCAGGCCCTGGCCAACACCGAGGTCGCGGGTGAGCCAGCGTCCACGATCTGGGAGCGCATCTATGAACCAACCTCCTTCATGGTGGGGATCAGCGACGACCTGGACATCTACGATTACCATCCGCTGATCGAGGAAGTGTATGGCTCCCTGGGCAACGACCCCACCATTTTCCTGGACGAGGACAAGCTGACCCAGTTCATCGCGGCAGCCAGGGAGTTGCCACCCCCTCAGATCAACTCCATGTGGGTCTACATCTGGGAAGACCGCGACGAGGCCACCCAGGGCTTCCGCTTCATGGGCCAGCGCTTCGTTTTCGACGCCTACGTCTTCCAGGAGTTGATCTTCCGCAGTGTGGGCACCCTGGACGACCCGCGCATGCTCCCCAAAGGTCTGGACATCTTCGCCGCCATGGGTTCAGAGGAGGCCTACAGCATCCTCCAGGAGATGGACGAGACGCACTACCTCAACTACGACGAGCAGATGAACAAGTTGCAGGGTGAGATCTCCGCCCTGGAGATGGATAGCTGGACGCAGAACCTGTACTGGTCCTGGCTGTATAGCTTCCAACCCCTGATCGAGGTCCAGGGCGAGGCCTATCCCGCCTTCATGCGCAACCCCGCCTGGGTGCGCAAGGACCTGCATACCGCCCTGGGCAGTTGGACTGAGTTGAAGCACGACACCATCCTCTACGCCAAACAGGCCTACGCTGAATTGGGAGGCGCCTTCGAGGAGCCAGAGCTCAAGGGGTACGTGGAGCCCAACCCCGAGGCCTTCGCCCGGCTGGCCGCCCTCACCAGAATGACCATCGACGGGCTGGAGGCCCGCGGCCTCCTGGACGACAGTGAGACCATGGGGGCGATCAGGGACAACTTGCAGAGTCTGGAGTTGCTCTTGACCCAGTTGACCACCATCGCCCAGAAGGAGTTGGCTGGCACCGCCCTCACTCAGGACGAGCAGGACGCGATCCTGTTCTACGGGGGCCTGCTGGAGTCTCTCACCCTCGCTGCTGCCGACAAGGACGATGTGCAAGGCCGACCCATCCTAGAGGACCAGGAGGCTGCCATCGTCGCCGACGTGGCCACGGACCCCACCGGCCAGGTCCTGGAAGAGGGTGTGGGCCGCATCTTCGAGATGTACGTGGTCGTGGACATCGATGGTCAGCCCGTGATGACCAAGGGTGGCGTCTTCTCCTACTACGAGTTCCCCTGGCCGATGGACGACCGGTTGACGGATGAAGCGTGGAAGGAGATGCTGAATCAAGGGCAGACGCCGGACCGACCCTTCTGGACCGCAAGCTTCATCGGGGAGTAGAAGCTGATGGGCGGCGGCTGCCATGCATCGCCATCTGAGACCTCGGAGGTCTTGAAGACCTCCGAGGTCTGGGCCGTCTGGCGACCCGAGCCATGAGGGCCGGCAAGAGCAAAGACGAGGGAGGAGGAAGCATGAGCCAGCAAGAGCGGGTGGAGTACTTTCCCCTGATCAGAGACCTGCCGGCGAGCGAACGCCCGCGCGAACGACTTCAGGCCTACGGTCCCCAATCGCTGTCCACGTCGGAGTTGCTGGCTATCATCCTGCGCACCGGGACCAGGTCGGAGAGCGCCATCAACCTGGGCAGCCGCCTCCTGGCCCAGTTCCACGGTCTGGCGGGGATGGCCAGGGCTAGCTTCGTCGACCTCTGCGAGGTACGGGGGCTGGGTGTGGCCAAGGCGGCCCAGCTCCAGGCGGCGCTGGAACTGGGCAAACGACTGATGGTGGCCTCCCCGGAGGAACGCCCTCAGGTCAAGGCGCCAGCGGACGTGGCTAACCTGCTGATGCTGGAAATGGGCTTTCTCGAGCAGGAGCACCTCCGGGTGGTGCTCCTGGACACGAAGAACCACGTCCTGGGCATGCCCACTATCTACGTGGGCAGCCTCAACACCTCCATCATGCGCATCGGGGAGCTATTCCGTGAGGCCATCAGGGCCAACTGCGCTGCCGTGATCGTGGTGCACAACCACCCCTCTGGCGACCCCACTCCCTCGCCCGAGGACGTGAGCATCACCCGGCAGATCGTAGAGGCGGGGAAGCTTCTCGACGTGGACGTGCTGGACCACCTGATCATCGGCCAGCAGAGGTACGTGAGCCTGAAAGAACGGGGGTTGGGGTTCAGCTAGCGTAGACCGTCCACATCAACCCGGCCCTGGGGCCTAGTCGTCTTCCGGGCGATACCCGTCCTTGTCTGTGGTGTGACGCCGGCCCCGCTCCACGATCACCGCCGAGGCGTGCTCGCGCTCCGCTTTGCACCAGGGGCACTCCTCGCCTTCGTAAGGCAGGTGGCATACGTTGCATACCTTCGCCTGAGTCTCACCCTCGTCTTGCGGGCTCTCCCTGGTCAAGCCAGCACCTCCGAATATGTACCGAAACGAGCGCCCCCTGCACGGGTCACCGGCTGCACCGACCGTAAGGGGGCTACAGGCCCACCGTGGCCTGCCAGCGCTCCATGGCCTGTGCCGCACTGTCCATGTGCTGGGCGCCACTCTCCAGATAGTCCCCCGCTTGGACCGCCGCACCGAGGTTCTTCGTCTGGCAGGCTGATTGAAGCAACTGGAAGCCCTGCTGGAAGTCATCGGCGGCGGCCATCAGCTCTGCGTAGCACTCCTGAAGGTCCGCGTCGTCCACTGGCGGCGGACCCACTTCATCCAGCCCCTGCTGCACGTCCGCCAGGCTGGACACCACCACGTCGATCCCGGTGCAGATGGCCAGGATGTCGCCCTGGCCGCTCCCCAGCCCGAGCTCATCCAGTGTCGTCCCCATCTCCTCCAGGGGCTGGACGACCTCTTCCTGCAGGGCCACCGCGTAATTCCAGAGCGCCACCAGTTCCGGATCAACCAGCGCGGTGGGGATAGGCGATGAGGCCCCTGGCGGCTCCTCGCTGGGCGCAGCACCTGGGGGCTCTGGTGTTGGGCTCTCCTGGGCCTGCGGCGGCACTACCAGCGTGTTGGTGGGTATGGGCTCTCCAGGCAATGTCGCTGTCGGCTGAGTCTCGGTCGACGAGGGACTCGGCTCTGTCACCTCCTGGACCGGGGGGGCCGTAGCCTCCTCCGGTGGTGTCTGGCCCTGGTCCACGTTGACGGTCACACCAGGGGTGGTACACCCTGCTATCACCAGACACGCGATGGCAAACAGCACGAGGTAGATCCGTACGCTCATGGTGCCTCCTTTCCCAAGAGATGAGGGAATGCAACACGGGCTATTGTAGCCGCACTCGCGTGCTTTGGCAACGACCAGCGCCCGTCCACGGCCTTCCACGAAGGGCCCTGGTACGTCCGCGCCATTGACTCTATCACTCAGGGCGCGTAGAATGGAATCACGAACTCAGCGCTTTCATAGCAGAGACTGACCGATGAGCGAGTGTGATACCGTTCGCCACACTGGGTTGTCTCGCAAGAAGTTCCTCCAGCTCTCCGCGCTCCTGGCCGGCCTGGCGGCCCTGCGGCCGCAGAAGTCACTGGTGGCGTCTCCGGGCCTGCCCCGACCCAGGGTGATCCATACCTACTGTCCGCGAGCGGCCACCTGGGACTTCTCCACTGGCTGGTGGGGCGACCACGTGGACCAGGACGTGGTCACCGAGATGGTGAAGCGTGGCCTCATGGAGCTCACGGGGAGAAACGCCCAGGCAGACGCCTGGAAGGCGCTGATCCCCAGCTACGTATCAGGGGAGAGAGTGGCCATCAAGGTCAATTTCAACAACGCCAGCTCCGTCGCCGACAGCGACAACCAGATCGACGCCTCTATCGAGCCGGTGAACGCGGTCATCGCGGGCCTGACAGAGATCGGCGTCGCCTCGTCGGACATCTGGATCTACGATGCCGTGAGAGCCATCCCTGCCCGCTTTGCCGCCGGATGTGACTACCCTGGCGTCCAGTTCTCGGGCAACTCGACCAGCAACCCCCAGGGCTTCAGCGACACAGAGAAAGTGACCTTCCATCCGCCTCCCGGCAGACCGGCCCTGGCTGACCAGCGCATCAGCAACGTTCTAGTCAACGCCGACTACCTGATCAACATGCCCATCATGAAGAAGCACTGCTGCGCCTGG
Source organism: Anaerolineae bacterium (assembly GCA_034411995.1). Lineage (GTDB taxonomy): Bacteria > Chloroflexota > Anaerolineae > UBA7937 > B3-Chlor > JAUVXJ01. The sequence continues at coordinate 1,023,765 of DAOUME010000026.1, forward strand.
GTCACCCTTTCCTTCAAGCACCACTTCGGCAGCATTGTCAACTGCGCGGCCCTGCACGGGTATACCTTCCCTTACGAGGAAGACTTCACTCCGGCCTACAACCCGCTGGTGGATATCTACCAGAACCCCCACTTCGGACCCAAGACCGTATTGACGATCGGTGATGGCCTCTACGGCAGCAGGGAAGCACAGGACTCCGTGCCCCAGCCGTGGACCACTTTCGGAGACGCCCCGCCCTGTAGCCTCTTCTTCTCCCAGGACCCCGTGGCCATCGACTCCGTGATGTACGACTTCCTCCAGGCGGAAGCTGGTGTCCAGAGTCACGCGGACGACTACCTGGCCCTGGCGGCCAACGCCGGCCTGGGCGTCTTCGAGCATCGCGCACCTGGGGCCTCGGGCCCTGAAGAATGGTATAGCCAGATAGACTACCGCCGGGTGGACGTGGACGAGTACGTAAAGCTGAGAGGCTGGTGGAGAGACGGTACGGCCTACCTCGCCTGGAACAAGCCCCTGCAGCCAGACCTGGCCGGCTATCGCGTCCACTACTCCTACAAGGAAGATGGGGATTTCGTTGAGGTGTCTCCACCGATCAATATCTCCGACCCAGACCAGTTGGAGTATGAGCTTTCCGGTCTGACCGAGTACCTCCTGTACCACGTGTGGATCGAACCCTACAAAGCAGGTGGAGCGGGCATGGGGGAGTCCAACCAGGTGCCCCTTTTGCCCACGGACATCGTCCACCATCTCCCTCTGGCCACCGTCGGCTGACAAAGAGCTGCCGGCGAGGTTGCTGTCGCACCGCGGAGTCGCTGGAGTCTGCGTGGAAAGCGGGTCGGAGACGTCTCCGGCCTGCGCCGGCACTGCCCGCGCCCCCCTCGGGACCGCCCTTCAAGTTACCGCGCTTGCCCTCCCCTGCCGTCCATGGTACAATAGTGCCGTCGCCAAAAGGACGAGGTCTCCTGGCCCTCTGGAACGTCGGCCCCCAGTCGGGCAGGCCCGGCCGGAACCAGGCTCAGGGTGCCGCGGCGGCCAAGGTGCAGCACAGGCACCTCTATGCAGAGAGATGTGACACAGAAGCCCGCCTGCTGCTGCCAGCGGGCTTCTTGTTGGTGGGCGACGACCATGACTGGACGAGGCGGAGCTCTCACGTGCGCAACGTTCCCGCCGCCGGATAGGGGTCCCGCCGGCCCGGGGGGCGTCTAGCCAGAACCGCTGCTCGAGTTCTGGAGGTCCAATCCTCATCGCCTCGCCAGTGTAGATCGCGAGACGTTCCTCTAGCATGGTCAGCCTGTCAGAGCGACGATAGCCAGTCCTGCCCGTCCGCATACAGATACCGCTACTGGTCGACTTTCCCGCCTCAGTCTTACTTGCCCAAGGGAAGAAACGTGAAGACAGTCGTCGCCGCAGCGTTGGGAGAATGCGTCCACGTCGCCGGCGTCTTGAAGTTCCTGCGTCTGGCCGAGTCCGCTGGCTGGCGCACCGTGTTCCTCGGACCTGCGGTGCCGATCCCAGAGGTGCTGGCCGCGGCGCGGAGAGAGCAGGCGGATCTGGTGGGAGTATCCTACCGCCTCACGCCCGAGACGGGCGAGCGGTTGCTGGGCGAGTTCGCCGAGGAAGCCGATGAGCTGCGACGGAACGGAGTGAGATTCGCCTTTGGAGGCACGCCTCCCGTCGCGGACCGGGCGCGGGCTCTCGGTTTCTTCGAGCGGATCTTCGATGGCACCGAACCGCCGGAAATGGTGCTCTCGTACGTCAAGGGTCAGGTTCACCTCGCGGTAGAGGAACAGGACTTCCCTCAGACCACCATCGAGCGTCTGGCCTGGAAGGCCCCCTTCCCCATCCTCCGTCACCACTTCGGCCTGCCCACCGTGGAAGCGACCCGCCAGGGCATAGAGCGCATAGCCGAAGCCCAGGTGCTGGACGTGATCTCCCTGGGAACAGATCAGGATGCTCAGGCCAACTTCTTCCATCCCGAGCGCCAGGACCCTCGCCGCACGGGAGCTGGAGGGGTCCCGGTCCGGGCGCCAGAGGATTTCCGAGCCCTCTTCGCCGCCAGTCGACGCGGCAACTATCCCTTGCTCCGCACGTACTCTGGTACGGATGACTTCCTGCGACTGGCCGAGATGTACGTGGACACTATCCACAACGCCTGGTGCGCCATCCCCATCTTCTGGTTCAACCAGATGGACGGTCGGGGACCATGGGACCTGGAAGGCTCCATCCGGGAACACCAGCGAGTGATGGCCTGGTATGGTGAGCGCGACATTCCCGTCGAACTGAACGAGCCCCACCACTGGGGCATGCGCGACGCTCCAGATGTGATCTTCGTCGTCGCCGCCTACCTGTCAGCCCACAACGCGCGGGCCTTCGGCGTGCAGGACTACATCGCCCAGTTCATGTTCAACAGCCCTCCTGGCCTCTCGGACGCCATGGACCTGGCCAAGATGCTGGCTTCCCTGGATCTCATCGAGCCTCTAGGGGGACCAGGCTTCCGCATCTGGAAACAGACCCGCACCGGTCTGCTCAGCTATCCACTGGATGAAGACGCCGCTCGAGGCCATCTCTCGGCCAGCGTCTATCTTCAAATGGCTCTCCAGCCGCACATCGTGCACGTGGTCGGCCACACCGAGGCGCACCATGCGGCCGCGTCCGCAGAGGTCGTAGAGGCCTGCAAGCTCGCCCGGCGAGCTATAGAGAACGCCCTCCGCGGCCAGCCAGACATGACCCGTGATCCCGCTGTGCAACGACGACGGGAAGAGCTGGCGCGGGAAGCCCGGATCACGCTCGATGCCATCCGCGCACTGGCCGGCCCTGGTCTGGATGATCCCCTGACCGACGCCGAGACCCTGTCGCGAGCGGTGACCACGGGGATCCTCGATGCCCCCCACCTGCTCCATAACCCCTTCGCGCGCGGGCAGATCGTGAGCCGCATTGACCGCGACGGAGCCTGTGTGGCGGTGAGTCCAGAGACCGGGCAGCCGCTTTCAGAAGAACAGAGGCTGGCCACACTGCACCATCAGTCCCCGTGATGAATCGAATCGGACAACTCTAGAGAGGAGCACAGCGCGCATGAGCAAGAACACCAGATACACAGTCGTCGGCGCTGGACATGGCGGCAAGGCCATGGCGGCCCATCTGGCTTTGATGGGGTTCCCGGTCACGCTGTACAACCGCACGCCGGAGAACGTCGCTGCCATCAAGACCCGAACGGGGATCGATCTCAAGAGCTACGAAGGGGGGCCCCACGGCTTCGCGGAGCTGGTCCTGGTCACCTCCGACATGGGCGAGGCGCTCGAGGAAGCGGAGGTGACGATGATCGTGGTGCCCTCCTCGGCCCACGCCGACATCGCCAGGAAGGCCTCCCCGCACCTGCACGATGGCCAAATCATCGTGCTCAACCCTGGCCGCACCGGCGGAGCCATGGAGTTCGCCAAGGTGCTGAGCGACCACGAATGCACCGCCGATGTCACGCTGGCTGAAGCGGAGACCTTCATCTATGCCAGTCGATCCGAGGGACCGGCCGAGGCCCGGATCTTCCGCGTCAAGGATGCGGTGCCACTGGCTGCTCTCCCCGCCACGCGCACAGCACAGGTTTTGGAGACCGTGCGGGACGCCTATCCCCAGTTCATCGACGGCGAGAACGTGTTGCACACCGGCCTGAACAACATGGGCGCCGTCTTCCATCCGGTCCTGACGTTGCTCAACGCGGGGCGTATCGAGTCCACCATGGGGGAGTTCCAGTTCTACGTCGACGGCGTGACCCCCGCCGTGGGTCGTGTGCTGGAAGTGCTCGACCGCGAGCGGGTGACCGTGGCCTCGGCGCTGGGCATCCGCGCCCAGACCGCTCTGGAGTGGTTGAAGATGGCCTACGACACCACGGGGCACGATCTCACCGACGCCATCCACAACCAACCTGGCTATCGCGGTATCATGGCCCCGCGCACGCTCCATCACCGGTACCTCTTCGAAGACGTCCCCATGAGCCTGGTGCCCATGGCCGCCCTGGGACAGCGGTACGGCGTCTCAGTGCGCGGCATGGACAGCATCATCCGCCTGGCTTGCTTCATCCATCGCACCGACTACTGGCGACGAGGGCGCACCCTGGACAAGATGGGGATCGAACAGTTGAGCGTCGGCGAGTTGACGCGGTACGTCAACGAGGGCGTCGCGCCCCGGCTGACGATGTGGAGCCCGGGGCGGTGATGCTCAGCGGCTAGCGCCTCACGGAGACCTTCTGCGGCGCTCGTCACAACATGGCGTGCACCTCACGGCTACAGAGCGTCTCCCGACCATCACTCACGGGCATGGATAGAAAAGGACCGGCACTGAACCTCCACGGCAGCAGAGCGGTGTCATAGAGTGGGCGTGCGCGCATGGGGGGCCCTCAAGGAAGGCCCGCCAGACACCCCTTGCATACAGAGTGGGCGTGCGCGCATGGGGGGCCCCCGGTGGTGGTCTGAACACCACAGGGAACGAACAAGGCTCTTCAGAGGAGGAGTGTCGTGTTTCTGATCAACCCCGCTGATGTGGAGAGGGAGGCCCTCGCCCAGGGCACCCCCAGGAGCGCGCTCGAGGTGCCTCCCCTGGTCTTCCTCACCTTCAACAAATCGGTCGTCGACGAGCTCACGGTCTTATCGGGCCTGGAGGAGTGGAAATGGCCAGCGGCCAGGTTCACCCCGGCCTTCTCGCCCCTGTTCAAGGGTTGGAGAGGGCAGATCGCCGGTCGAGAGATCGCCGCCTTCGTCCCCCACATGGGCCCCTCGACGCTGGCCTCTTTCGGCGAGGAGCTGATCCACTACGGTGCTCGGGTCATCTTCCTGCTCTGCGCCTCGTGGGGTCTCGGCAGAGAGTACCTCCAGGAGGGAGAGATACACCTGCCCAGCTTTGCGCTGGGTATCGACGGAACTTCGCCCTACTATGGGATTACCGGTGGCCGCGTCGAGGCCGAGCCGCGGGCGCTGGAGGCGCTGGCCGCTGCCCTGGAAGGGCTGGGCGCCACCTGGAAGGTAGGCGGAGTAGGCACGTGTGAGGCTTTCTATCGCATCACCCCCGACCTGGCCGACCGGTTCCGGGAGCAAGGCTGCCTCTCCATGGAGAACGGCGAGACCGCGGCCCTCTTCGCCCTGGCCAGGGCCTACGGGATCCCCGCCGGGGTCCTGCTCCAGCCCTACTTCGATCTGCAAGAGGGGTGGAACCCGTCCTACACGGGGGAGAAGTACCGGGAGAGCGGCAGGCTCCAGGTCCGGGTGGCGGTGGAGGCCTCGAACGCCCTTCTGCCCCAGGACCGTTGACCATTCTGCTCACGAGCCTGGAGACCGCTCGGATCGACGCCAAGCGGCCGCTCAGCCGATTCGCAACTCAGTGCCCAGCCACGGACACGTCGTCTCGCGGGTGAGACAGGAAGAAGGAGGACACCATGTCTGCCGAGCACGAACATCGTCCCCGGGAGAAGCCGAAGGACGACCACGGTTACTTCGAGAAGCTGACCCACACCGTGTTCCAGACCGGCTTTAGCTGGAAGGTGGTACGCAACAAGTGGCCCAACTTCCAGGCGGCCTTCGACGGCTTCGACATCGACCGCGTAGCCGCGTACGATGAGCGGGACGTAGAGCGCTTGCTGGCGGACGAGGGCATCGTGCGCAACGGGCGCAAGATCCAGGGCACCATCGACAACGCCAGTATCCTGCAAGGACTCATCGCTCAGCACGGCTCCGTCCACGACTACCTGCGCTCCCTGGACAACCTCTCCTGGAAAGAGCGCAGAAAGACCCTCAGCAAGACCTTCAAGTACTTCGGCCCCACCGGGGTGTACTTCTTCCTCCGGAGCGTGGGCGAAGAAGTCCGGCCCTGGGATGAACGCGACAAGTAGTCAGACCTCGGAGGCCTCAGTCTTCTACAGCGCGGCCCCAACATCGCGCCAGCGCTACACTCACTCACGTGTTTGCCTCAGCGGAGCGAGTTGGCCAGCATGCCAACTGCGACGGCCGCGAGGGGAAACGCACTTGGATCTCGCACCATTTTGTGGTATAATTAAGCTAACAGGGGCGCGTGACTCGGCAGCAGCATGAGATGTCTGTCTCTTGTCGTGTTCGACCCCAGGAGTGCGGGGAGGTGGACGCTCCAGAACTGCGCGACGGGCCGCACTCTTGGCGGCAATTCCCGTCGGCGTAGTGACCGGGACCTTAACACATGGCTACTCCACAGGCTCGTAGTGACCTGGTTGTGGCTTCAGGCTGTTTGGGCTGGTAGCGCGGGGTCCGAATCCCCCGGCATATGCTGGTGTGATAGCCCTCCTGGCACTCGCCGTCGTACGGGCAGTGCGTCTCACTCTATCGCCTGTAGAAGAATCTCGAGGGGAGGGCATGACCATGAAAAGAAGCCGCCGCACCGTTCTGCTCATTACACTTTCGATCCTTGACTGCATATGGGCTATCGGTGCCAGCTCCGCGGCAGGTGCCCTGCCAGCCTGAGTCCATAACCGGGTCAGCTCCACAAGGGCACACGACACAGGGCCCAGGGACTGATCCATACCTGCACCGACACGTGATCGGACAGCGCGGCGTCCCTCATAGGTGCGACACGGCGCGCTGCGGATTACCAGGGCGCAGACAGCCGAGACCTCCGAGATCTCAGTCTGCGAGGGCGGCCACCGCCAGTTCTACGCTCTGCTTCGGGCTGACCTTGATCTGAGCATCTACCACCCGCCCCTCCTCGTCGATGACGAAGTGGCTCCGCACGATGCCCATGAAAGTCTTCCCATACATCTTCTTCTCGCCCCACACCCCGTAAGTCTCCGCCACCTGGTGGTCGGGGTCCGACAGCAGGACGAAGGGGAGATCGTTCTTGGCCCTGAACCTCTGGAGCCTCTCCGGCGGGTCCGGGCTGACGCCGATGACCACGCCATGGGCCGCCTGGATCTCCTGGAATTCGTCACGGAATCCCACCGCGTGGTCCGTTCAACCCTTGGTCAACGCTTTGGGATAGAAATAGAGGATCACCTTCTGTCCCCGGAACTGGGACAGCCTGACTCTTTGGCCAGAGTCGTCGGTGAGCTCGAACCCCGGTGCCTGTGAGCCCACGGCTACCATCTGCTCCTCCCCCCTCGACTGGCGGCTCTGGGCGCCGCCAATACCTGCCCATACGATGTGCTCGATTCTACAACCCGTGCCGGGTCTAAACAAACCGCTCACCCTTCCGCTTGCCAAGAGCACGGCGGCCGTGTATAATATGCGATAGCAGGCAGAAAAGGAACGGTTGTGGCAGGAAACGACAGATTTCACGACACTGGGCGCGCGGTTGGGTTCCTGGCCGAGACGACCAGACAAGCGAGACTGATTCTCCGACTACTGAGAGACCGACGGGTGCCTATCTGGCCCAAGTTGATCGTCCCCGCAACGATACTGTACCTTCTGTCGCCCATCGACCTGCTCGCCGATCCCATTCTGGGGTTGGGCCAGATAGATGATCTGGCCGTTATTCTCATCGGAATGAAGCTGTTCGTCGAGTTGTGCCCTACGCGCATCGTCCGGGAGCACCTGGACGAGCTCTCGTCGGTCATCAACGGCTCCTATCGCGAGGTGGAAGAGGAGCGACCGCAGATGGAGCCATCCGGAGCCGAGTTGAGTGTACCGCAAAGCGAGCAGGAGACCAAGAAGCTGCCCGCAAACGACGCCGAGTAGCAGCATACCTGCCACGCGGCCTCACCGTTGAGAGCATCAATCTGGAGGAAGGGTGTAGCGGAAAATGACAGATGCGGATTTGAGACAACCTGGGGACGTAGCTAGAGAGCTGGACATCTCCACCTCCACCCTCCGTCGCTGGGCGAAGGAGTTCCACCCCTACCTGTCCACGATGGCGGCCAAGTCGGACGCCGCAGGCGCTGGGCCCAGCGCCCACAGGCGCTATACCAGGGGAGATGTGCGGCTCCTGACGCGAGTCAAGACGCTGCTGGACCAGGGCCTGACCTACGACCAGGTTATCCGGCACCTCAAGAGCGAGGGTACTGTGGCCTCCGAGGAGGGCGACATACACGAGGAGGCGTATTCCATCGTCGCTCCCGAGAAGGAGATGGAGGCGCCAGCCATCGGACCCAGTCTGGTCGTCGTCGCCGATGCCCTGCGTAACATCGGAGATAATCAGCAGGCGCTCCAGAATAGCCTGCAAGTGAACCGGAACCTCCTCGGAGTTCTGATTCAGGACAACTTCAACCTCAAGGAGGAGAACTCCAAGCTGAGGGACCGGATGCTCAAGGTCGAGCAGACGCTGAACCAACTCAGACAGGAGAAGGAGAGCTCTCCCTTGACCCAGGCGCAGCAAAGAGAACTGGAGAGCAGGAAAGGCTGCCTGGGCACTTCTGCCAGATAGGATCCGCCGTTCGCGTTTCCTCGGCGCCATAACGATCCTGTGCAACGCCGTGTCGCTGGACACAGGGCAGGAGACCAGCCAGCTTCCTGGGAGCACATGTGGTAAGACGGTTCAACTTGGCCGACATCCTATTGCTGAAGCGGCTCCAGGATCAGGTAGCCTGCCTGGATCTGGAACTGGCTTTGCTTTGGTCGCCGGCGCCCTTGTCGCTTGCCTTGCTCGAGTGCCTCTCCCTGAGCCAGTGTCGTACGGCCACTTTTGTGCAGGACGAGCACCCGGGCAACCGGCACCCGCAGGGGTTCCTCCAGGCCTGGGATCGCCCCGACAGGCTATCGTGCGACGTCGAGTTCGTCGCGCCGACTCTCGATGGTTCAGACAGTGCTGCCCATCTGTGGCGTAGCCTGCTGGAGCACCTCAGCGTGGCCAAGGGTGAATCGGGGCTACAGCGCATCTTCGCCACTGTGCCTGACCACGGCCCGGCCCCCGACGTCTTCCGACAGACAGGCTTCGGTGCCTATGCGCGGCGACACGTCCTGCGTCTCGACCGACTGCCCTCTGACATCAATCCCGAACAGGGCACGCAGTGCCAGCCGATACAAGAGGCCGATGCCGGAGCCGTCCAGCGTCTGAGGAGCTCCCTGATCCCTCGGCCCGTCCAACAGGCCGAAGGAGGGGTTCAGGCGGAGAGAGACCCCACGTGCATCCTGCCCTGGTGGAAGAGCCGGGAGGCCAGGGAGTACGTGTGGACAGAAGGCGGAGAAATCCATGCCCTCATTCACATGGTGATCGGGGAAGAAGGCCATTGGCTCAGATTACTGCTCGGCCCTGACCTTGCCGGGCACGCCGATGCCGCGCTGAGAGACGCCTTGCGCCTGGTCGCCGCCTATCCAGCACTGCCCATCTACTGCCCAGTACGGGAGTACGAAAGCGGCCTTCAGGGAGCCCTGAGCTCCCTGGGCTTCGAGCCCGTGGCCTCGGAGCTGCTCATGGTAAAGCACACGACCGTCCGGGCACGGGTCCCGGTGAAGAAACTGAGCCCCGCCCTGGAGAAAGGCGTGGAGACGGCAGCGCCTATCTCCACCAGCAACCATTACCAGGGTCCGCCCTGACTCCGCATAGGACACCCAGTGCGCTTCATACATCGACGCCCAACCCAGAGGTACAACCCACCAAATGCAACAGGAGATAACTGACGACCTCGACGCACTTATAGAAGTGCTGCCCTCAGAGTTGCAGCAGACCCTGAGGGCGCTGAACCAGGAAGAGGAGTTGCTGGAAATCGTCTTGGATCTCGGACGCCTACCCGAGGCACGTTTCGTCCATCGCGAGGTGGCCCTGAGCTCGACCGAGGTGAGCGAAGAGGACATCCAGTACGTGTCCTCCCGCATCGGCCGCTTTGGCGACGACAACCGCGCTGGCATAGAACGCACGCTACACCGCATCTCCGCGATCCGCAATCGCGAAGACAAGATCGTGGGCTTGACCTGCCGCGTAGGAAGGGCTGTCTACGGCACCATCGAAATCATCAGCGACATCGTGGAATCCGGCAACAGCATCCTCCTCCTCGGGCGACCCGGCGTAGGCAAGACCACCATGCTGAGGGAAGTGGCGCGGGTGCTGGCTGGCAAGAGAAGGGTCGTCATCGTGGACACCAGCAACGAGATCGGCGGCGATGGAGACATCCCACATCCCTCCATCGGCAAAGCACGACGGATGCAGGTCAAGACCCCCACCATGCAACACGCGGTCATGATCGAGGCCGTGGAAAACCACATGCCCGAAGTGATCGTCATCGACGAGATCGGCACCGAGCTGGATGCAGCCGCCGCGCGCACCATCGCCGAGCGCGGCGTGCAACTGGTGGCCACCGCCCACGGCAATACTCTGGACAACTTGATGATGAACCCCACGCTGGCCGACCTCATCGGCGGCATCCAGTCCGTCACCCTGAGCGATGAGGAAGCCCGCAGGCGCAGGACGCGCAAGTCTGTCCTGGAGAGGAAGGCTCCACCTACCTTCGACGTCGTGGTGCAGATTCAGGACTGGGAGCGTGTGGCGGTGCATCACGACGTGGCCGAGGCCGTAGACGCCATCCTGGAGGGCCGCTTCCTGCCGCCGGAGATCCGCTACCGCGACGAGGAAGGCGAGACTCATATCGAGGAGATGTCTGTCCCTGGTATCGAGGAAGAAAACGCCTACGCTCCCTCCAGGGAGAAGGTGATGCGCCGTCGTCCGCTAGCCATCTACCCCTACGGCATCGGTCAGCACCGCCTTCAGCAGGTCGCCAAGGGCCTCAAGGTGCCCATCCACATCGTGGACGACCTGACCGAGGCAGAGGCGGTCTTCACCCTCAAGAACTATTATCGCAAGCGCCCACAAAACATCAGCGAAGCGGAAAGAAAAGGCATACCCATCTACGTCCTGCGCAGCAACACCATCACCCAGATGGAGAGTTGTCTGGCCGACATCTTCGGCGTACCCCAGCAGGTGGACCCTCTGGCCACGGCGGCAGAGGAGACTCAGCGGGCCATCGAGAAGATCCTGTCCGGAGCGCGCTCGGCCGAGCTGTCGCCACAGAACTCCTACATCCGCCGATATCAGCATGAGATGGCGCGCCAAGCCAACCTGTACTCCCGCAGTAGAGGTAAGGAGCCCAATCGACGGGTCAGGCTGTACCCCAAGCAGTAGATGGAGAGTTGACTGGTTTGTTCATCACCTTTGAAGGTCCCGAGGGCGGCGGGAAGACCACCCACGCTCGGCTGCTGTACGAATACCTCCGCGAGGAGGAATACCCCGTGGTATTGACTCGCGAACCTGGCGGCACTCGTATCAGCGACAAAGTACGTCAGGTGTTGCTCGACCCGAACAACACCGACATCCTGCCGCGCACTGAGATCCTTCTCTTCTCGGCCTCGCGAGCTCAACTGAGCGAAGAGTTCATCCGCCCGCACCTGGAGCAGGGCCACATCGTGATCTGCGATCGTTACGCCGACTCGACCATGGCTTACCAGGGCCACGGGCTCGGCCTCGACCTCGAGATCCTGCGGGCCATCACCACCTTCGCCACCGGGGGGCTCACCCCTGACCTGACCCTCTACCTGGATGTTCCCATCGAGACAGGTCTCAGCCGCAGATTGGGGATGGGCAACAACACTGGTCTGGCTGGTAGCGGAACCCAGTTGCCCCTGTTCGACAAATGGGATCGGCTGGACGTGAAGGAGCTGGAGTACCATCGACGCGTGCAGCGTGGGTACGAGCAATTGATGCGGGCCGAGCCGGACAGATGGCACAGGGTGGATGCGAACCGCTCGCTGGATCAGGTCCAAGACGCGATCCGGCGAAAGGTCCTGTCACTATTGGAGGGCAGATCATGAGGGTCGTGTGTACCGGTGCTTCGGGTTCTGACCGTATGGGCTACCTCGAGGCCGTCGAACGGATGGCCCACCAGGCAAACATGCCACTGGAGGTCTGCAACGTGGGCGACATGATGCTCCAGAAGGCCCGTGACATTGGCAGCCCGGTCAGCAGAGAGAAGATCCTGGACCTGCCTTCCTCGTCCCTGGAGTGGCTACGCGGCACCGTATTCGAGGAGATTGTGCGCAAGGCCGCCAGTCATGAGAACACGATCATCGCCACCCACACCTGTTTCCGCTGGAAGAAGTTCTTGTCCCCTGCCTTCGATACCTACTACCTGTCGCAACTGGATCCCGACTTCTACGTGACCATTACCGATGACTACGACGCCATCAAGCGGCGCCTGGAAGAGACAGAGCAGTGGAGAGGCAGGCTGCAACCGTGGGAGATCCTGGTCTGGCGGGACGAGGAGACCCTGATCACCAAGATACTGGCGCAGAACTTCCGAAAGCCACACTTCCTCATCGCCAGGGAGGAGCCTCCGGAGATCCTCTTCGATCTCTTGTTCAGACCCCAGCGCAAGAGAGCATACCTCAGCTACCCCATTACAGCCATCGAGAGAGAGCAACCCGAGCAGATCGACAAGATCATGGTTTTCCTGGCCGAGCTGCGCAAGCACCTCACCGTCTTCAACCCCTTGGCTATGACCGAGCTCGAGCGAGCCAGGAGACTCCAGGACGGCGGCGAAGCTACGGACATGGGCGCCGAACTGGTCAGGATGCTGGAGGATCAGACAGTAGCGCGTGACTACCAGTTCATCGACCAGAGCGACATGGTCATCGTCTACTATCCCGTGAAGGAACCTTCGCCTGGCGTGCTATCGGAACTGATCTATGGTTTCAGCCACGACAAAGAGGTGTACATGGTCTTCCCCTACGACATCAGTCCCTTCTTGCAGTTCTACTGTACGGAGATCTTCAAGACCGGAGAGGAACTGATCGAGCACCTGCGGACGGCGAAGATCATCGGTACGGATCAGGTGGAGCACCGCCCGTCGCCGCACGCACCGGCGGACGTTGAGGAGGAGGGCCGTTGACATGAAACTGATCATCAGCATCGTGCACAAGGACGACTCCGACATTCTCCTGAAGGCGCTCACCGATGGCGGGCACAAGGCCACCCTGATCAGCACCACGGGCGGCTTTCTGAGAGAGGGCAATGCTACGCTCTTCGTGGGCACGGACGATGACAAGGTAGATGAGGTTCTGGACCTGGTCAGGGAGAATTGTCACAAGAGGACGCGATATCTCAGCCCTATCGTCCCGGTGACCGAACCCTCCGAGTTCTACATCCCGGAGCCGGTAGAACTGGAGGTAGGAGGCGCGACCGTCTTCGTCCTGGATGTGGAACGACACGAGAGGTACTAGGCCCTGCATCTTGGCACGGGCCCGATCTGAAGCGAGAGACCTAGATGCCCTGGTCTGCGAAATCCTCGTCGCCCGGTTCGCCCAGAGAACGCTCGATATCCTCGGGGCTCTCTCCAGATTCGAGCCGCCCTACCATCTCGTCGAACTCGGGGCCCATGTCCTCGCCCGTTTCCTCGCTCATCTTCCTCATCCAGCGAGCAACGCTGCGAGGGTCGTTCTCGTCGAGGTCGGCCAGACCGCTCGGATCGGCGAGGCTCTCCAGGCGGCTTTCCTCAGACCTCAATACTGCAACCCGGGAGATGAGCCTGACCAGATCCTCGCTCTGACACTCAGGGCAACGAGGCTCGCTGTCGTCCGAAAAGCTGCGTAGGAGCGTCACTCGACGGTGACAGTGGCGGCAGCGGTATTCGTAGAGAGGCATGGTACACTCCTTCGGGAGCATTATAGCGTAGACATTTCACCACATCAAGCGCGCCTCTCGACCCTTGCGTCCCCTGGGGGAGGGTCGGGACTGAGCGACTAGTTCCGTCTCAGACCACGCCTGATGGCGCAGTCGGAAGGAGAGCGGTTTCATGGATCCAGTGCACGTCGGGTTCGGAGGCATCGTCGCTGCTAATCGTATCCTGGCCATCCTCGATCCCAACTCCCAGCCCGTCAAACGTATGGTTCGCAAAGCCAAGAAAGAAGGGATGGCCATCGACATGACCTACGGACGGAAGACAAGGACCGTGATCATCCTCGACACTGGCCACATCATCACAGCAGCCATCCAGCCAGAAACCATCGTCGGCAGGCTCGGACAACCTCTGAGGGGCAGCCAGACAGCGAGGGAGTAGGGGCTCTTCCTGCGCAGCCTGTGACGGTCGATGGACCGGGGGACCATCTCTACTTTGCCACTCGTAGGCGAAACCTTCACTACCCTGGCAACCGCAGGGTGCTCTCTCTGACCTCCCCGAAACCGGCGAGGGACCTGCCGTCCGCCCAGCACGAGGCAACACCCTGTGACTGGCGAACCCCACCACCTCATGTGAACGACTGGGAGGGACTGATGAATAACGTGAATTCGAGAGACATCAGGAAGTCGGTCATCGCCGGGACATGGTACCCCGGATCAGCCTCGTCTCTGGCTGATATTATCGACGGCTTTTTGGCCGCGGTGGACGTGCCTCCGGTCAACGGCGAGTTGATGGGTCTAGTCTCACCGCACGCCGGATACGCGTACTCTGGCGGTATCGCTGCCTACGCCTACAGGCAGCTCGAGGCCAAGGCGTACCCCACCGTCGTCATCGTCAGCCCCGTGCACCAGTACTACGGCGGTCGCTACCTGACCACGGGCAAGCGGTACTACGAGACGCCCTTCGGCCTAGTGGAGGTGGATGAGGAACTACTCGGTGAGTTGGATCGCGAGCTGGGGATGAGCTTCCTGGAACAGGATGGGGAGCACTCGCTGGAGATCCAACTCCCGTTCCTCCAACGCACACTGGGGGAGTTCACCCTGGTCCCCGTAATGATGGGCGATCAGTCTCCAACCGCTTGTCGCCAACTGAGCGAGGCTCTCACCAAGGTCCTGGCCGGGAAGAAGGCGTTACTGGCAGCCAGTTCCGACCTGGCACACCTCCACGACTACCAGGAGGTCCTGGAACACGATCGATTCGTCCAGAAGTTCGTGAACGACTTCGACCCCGAGGGGCTCCTCGAGAGCCTGGCCAGGAACGAGGCCCAGGCCTGCGGCGGTGGTCCCATCGCTACGGTCATGCTTACCGCGCGCGAGCGAGGTGCGGACACGGCCCAAGTGCTCAAGTACATGAACTCCGGGGACGTGACCGGCATCAGGACGCCGGGCCAGTATACCGTGGGCTACCTGGCCGGGGCGGTGTACAAGGCCGCATAGCACACCTCTCAGGGGAGACACAGCCTCCTACCGCCGGGGAGATGGCATAGATGGGACGAGCTCGTGGATACCCATCCCCATGGCCCTGATCCTGTCCTCGGTACGCGAGGTGGTCTTCCAGAAACGTGCGCACCAGGTGGGCGCTGAGCTACATCTGGAGCTGCAGACCACGCATACAGCTTCCCCTTGACCTTGGCAAGATTCCTGATTGGTGATACAGTCTGCGCACGCATGGGGACCAGAGAAACGAGAAGTCCTGCCGGGTAGGCCCTGGCAGGACTTCTCCACTCAGTCGATGTCTTGCTCCCCGTGCGATCAGGTAGGCGCGGGGTGTTGCTGAACGTCTCCCTGGAGGCGTGCCGACGCTCACGTCTTTCCGTCGGGGGGACAGAGCGATGCTCAGATCAGGCTCAAGCCCTCGGGCTCAGCGCACCAGCAGCAGACTGCCATCATGGCAACTGACCGTTTGTCACTGGAGATGAAGGGGTGGGAGATGATGCGGATCGTGATCTGTTGTGTCGTGGTGTTGGCGCTAGCTCTCTTGCTGGCTGCATGTGGCGCGTCGACGCAGGGCCCCACGACCTGGCTGGATCGCCCTCTCGATGGGGTCACAGTTCCCGTGGGGCCGGTCACCATTCAAGCCCATGCCTCTGATGCTGGAGGTGTGGCTGGCTTCGAGTTCTTCGTTGACGATGACCTCTTGGTCACCGTGCCCGCCGATGGCGCCCGCCTCTCCGAGGCCACGGCGGCCTGGAACCCCACCGAGCCCGGCACCTACATTATCCGCGCCAGGGCCACTGACCCGCAGGGAAACGTTGGCCCCGAGGCCATTTCCTCGGTGACGGTAGGCCAGCTACCGGAGGCCTCGCTCACGCCCGCCCCCTCGCCTACGTATGCGGCGCCCGCTGCCTCGGTTACGCGTGCGACGGCGACACGTATGCCACCCGCCCCTACGCCCACGCGTCCGCCTTCAGCTACCGCGACACGCATGCCACCTACTGCGACGCGAGTACCACCTACGTCTACCTCTACCACGCCGCCAGCACCGCGCATCGTCTCTCTCCAGGCCAACCCACCCTCCATCGTGGCTGGACAATGTACCACCGTGAGTTGGGCGGTGGAGGGCACCTTGAGCGGGGTGTGGTTGGACGGAGAAGGCGTGGGCCAGTACGATGCCAGAGACAAATGCCCTGGCAGCACGACTACTTTCACGCTGGTCGCTAGGTCGGCCGGGGGTGAGGATACTGAGTCCGTGACCGTAACCGTGACCCAGCCGCAGCCCACCGCCACCACGCCGTTCAGGGCGGACCTGGCAGTGACCGACCTCCGCCCGGACACGCCTCAAGGGCCACTATACGCCAACCTCACCAACAACGGCCCAGGTACCCTCAGCAACGTCACTATTCAGTTTTCGTGCCAGTGGGACGCAACTGAGTCGATCGAGGGCGGTCACACCTCAGGCCAGGTCGGGCCCAACAACCTTACTGTCATTAGCCTCAGCCCAGGCCAGACCACGCCGTGGAACACGGGCGTCCCCATTGACCTTCGTGCTGTGCAGTACGACATTACCTGCACCATATATGTGCCCTTCGAGGATCCTAACGGTGCCAACAATTCCTACTCCGAGCTGCTCCCATAGCGGCCCTGGGTCCCCTTCAGCAACGCAGGTGAATGGCCTACGATCATCACGCCCCAGCAGCAGGGTGGAAACTGGAGCACGAAGGAAAACACAGACGCTGGATGACGGAGGATAGTACTGAAGGACATGCGCGCCAAGATCAAGTGGATAGCTATTGCTGGTTCTTCGTTAGGCTTGCTGGTAGTGGTTGCCCTGTGCGCCCTGGCCCTCTGGCTCGTCCGTCAACAGGAGCAGGCTCGCGCACAGTTTGCCCCGCCAACCGTCCTGGTCACTGAGCCGGCATCGGGGCAGTCGGCGCCTGCCGGCAACTACGTCTCCGTGTCCGCCACCGGGTTCGGCCGCACCCCTATCTCGCGCATGGAATTGTGGGTGGACGGCGAAGCGATGGAAGTCCAGGAGAGCGCTCTCTCTGAGGGTATCTCACCGTTCTACGCGTACTTCGGTTTTGCAGCCTCCGAGGGCCCCCACATGCTCTTCGTGCGCGCCGTGAATACAGCCGGGATCATCGGGCAGAGCCTACCGCTTGCCCTCGCTGCCGCGTCGCAGCCAGACCCCCAGGGATCACGCCTGGCCGTTCGCGTGCAGGCGGGCGAGACCCTGACCGACATCGCCGAGGCGTACGGCAGCGACGTGGGTACCTTGCAGGAGCTGAATCCCGACCTGGGCGGCCAGGAACCTCCTCCAGACGCGGTCGTCATAGTGCCGGCCCCGCCTGGGGAAGGCCCGCCGCCCTCCATCGGCCCCACAGTGCCACCCTCTGTGCCTGGGAGCAACCCGATGCTCGTTCCAGATGTGCCCCCACAGAAGATCATCGAGCCTCCACCCGTGCTGCTTGACCTGCCTGTGGGATTTCTCGCGGTATCCCCACCCGCTGCTCCCACGGATCTGGAAGCCCAGGTGCAAGACTGCGTGGTGCGCCTGCGGTGGAATGACAAGGCCACCAACGAGGAGTTCTACGAGGTGAGGATGGCGGGGTTGGGCTCACCAGGGCGCGCCGTCGCCAGGCTCGAACCGGCCGCCGGTGGCGCGGCGTGGGTCGAGATCGCGGCACCCCAGCCGGGCTACCTCAGCTTCTGGGTGGAAGCGGTGAACAGGCTGGGCCGGCAGCCCACCAACATCGCCCCGGTGTACGTCGATCCTGCGTGCCTCGCCACGCTTGCCACCCAACTGCAAGTCCAGGCTCTCGACATGAACGTGAGCGCCAAATACGACAGGGTGTACTGCTACGTCTCCTTCGAGGGAACCCCGGAGGTGCGGATTCCTGAGGATGACTCGGCCTTCGTTCAGGCTCAATCGGGACAAGCGGACATCGCTGCCTGGGCAGGCGGGAGCCACGGACTCGTCGTGCCCATCCCGGAGGACAAGGCACTGGAGATCACCGGAAACTGCTTGGGCTGGTCGGGCGCACAGCTAGAGAAGCTCGGTTCCCTTAGCGGGAACTACGCCGCCGACACCTGGGATGGGAACAGGCGGTCCTTGCAGGGTGGAGCCTTTCAGATTGGCCTGACCATCGAGCCGCTGGGAGCGCTGGACACCACCGGAACGCGGGAAGCCTACTCTTACGAAGATGCCTCAATGTCGGTTCCGTACGACGTGCGCGAAGGCCACAATGGCTCCGCGTTGGGGGGCGCTGATCCTCTTCAGCGCCAGCTTAGCTGGAAGTGGGACGGTGATCCCGCCAAGATCGACGGATTCCAGATCTTCCTCAATGGCGCGCCCTACAACCTTGGGTGGTTGGCGGACCCTCCCCTGGTCGACCCCGGCGGCCGAAGCATCAGTGTGCGGCTTCCGCACGCCTGTGGCGGGCATGTTCTTTGGCAAGTTGCCGCCATCGCCGGGCCGGCCCAGTCCAGGTTGAGCGCCCGGTCCCCCGATAACGATTATGACCTGCCCGAGTGCCACGCCTTCGCTGTGATCACCTTCCAGACACTCGATTTTCCCGCCGATGGCCAAGTTGATATGTGGTACTCCATATTTGCCAACAACATAGAGAAGCGGTACTGGAATGACACCTTCCGCATGCCCCTGACGGGCGGCATCTATCCCTTCAGTAGCCTCTCAACCTACTACGACTTCCCACCTTATAACATCCCCTCCACGGACAGCATTGTGGTGCCCCTCTCGTCGGACCCAGCACCGGCACTGCGCTATGGCTGTCTCTTCAGGTATTGGAACTGGCAGTTTGGAGACTTGGAGCCCTCCCTTTGCAGGCAGTGGTGCGATCACACCATCGCCATGACCCCGGAGAAATGGGCGACATTCAACGAGACGGTATCTTGCCCTCTGCTAGGGGCGCAATGCCTCTCGGGACCTGCGTTTCGCTACCTTCCCAGTGTGGTAGTGAATGTGCGGGGCTTCGTTGCTCCGTTGCCCTAGTCCGCCGGCGGCGGCAGGGACCCCGTAGGCGTCCTCCGTCTCCACTGGGGCGGCACCAGGCCAGAGGAAGGTTTGAACGAGGACCTGGCAGATACCTGGACGAAGCTGTCGAGGATTGACCCGGTCGCGAAGAGTCCGCAGTTGCCACTTCTGTTCCTCAGAGAAGGCACCGGTTTGACGCAGGAGCTCGAAGGTGGTTCCCGCTGGATCTAGGCGCCGTCCGCTGCCCTAAGCCTGGCTCGACGGGGAGCGAGACGCAGACACGGCCCAGGCGGTCAAGTACATGAACTCCGGGGATGTGACGGGGATCAGGGCACCTGGCCAGTACGCTGTGCGCTACCCGGCGGCGGTCGTGTACCAGGCTGCGTAATACCCTCTCGGGGAAACAGAGCCTCAAACCGTCGGGGCGATGGTGTGGATGGCGAACTCGCGGTGACCCAGTACCTCCGCCCTGGTCGGCTTCCCTGATGCCACCTCCAGAATCTCTTCGAACAGACGCTCACCCATACTCTGGAGGGTCTCTTCGCCATCCAGAATGGCCCCGGCATTGACGTCGATGTTACCTTTCCAGCGCTCGTATAGTGCGCTGTTCGACGAGACCTTGATCACGGGCGCGATGGGTGACCCCACCGGGGTCCCTATCCCCGTGGTGAACACCACGATCTGGGCACCGGCAGCCACCATACCGGTGACACTTACCACGTCGTGGGCCGGGCCGTCCATGATCGCCAGACCCTGCCTGGATGGCCGCTGAGCGTAGTCGACCACGTCCACGATAGGGGTCGTACCCCCTTTACGAATGGCGCCCAGCGACTTCTCCGCCAGCGTGGTCAGCCCAGCCTCGATGTTGCCTGGGCCCGGCTCAGCCTCGCGGATATCCAACCCCAGGGCCTTGATCCTGTCCTCCGTTCGCGAGGTGATCTCCCAGATGCGCGCCCGCACCCCCTCGTCCGCCGCACGCCTGGCCAGGACATGCTCGGCCCCCAACAATTCGGGCGTCTCGGTGAAGATGGCACTGCCTCCCTGAGCGATCAACAGATCGCAGGCCACACCCGTAGCTGGATTGGCGGTCAGGCCCGAGAGTGTATCTGATGCGCCACACTTCGCCGCCAGCGTCAGCGCGGAGGCCTCGACCTCCTCCCGTTTGGCGCCCGCTGCTTCCTGCAAGAGTTTCCGGGCCAGCTCCACTCCGGTGGCGATGGCCTCACCGGTGCCTTGCATGTCCTGGGTGGTTATGGTTTCCACCCGCTGCCCGGCTTCGCGCAGCTTCTGCCCCAACAGTTCCGCACTCAGCATCTCGCAGCCCAGTCCCACCAGCAGCACCCCCGCCACGTTGGGGTTGCTGCAAGAGCCGACCATGGCCCGAATCATGTGCTCCTTCTCGTCACCCAGGTGGCCGCAGCCGTGCTGGTGGCTGACATAGACGGTGCCCGGCACCTCTCTGGCGATCATCTCGGCTACGCCAGTGGCACAGATCACCGTCGGAAAGACCAGCACGTGGTTCCTGACGCCCACTCTGCCGTTACTCCTGCGATACCCCAGGAACCTCATGCCCTGTCCTCCCTGCCCTTCGGACCACCCACGTTGTGGACGTGGACGTGCTCACCCCTGGCGATCCTCCGTGTGGCCAAGCCTATCACCTCGCCGTATTTCACCACCGCTTCTCCTTCTTGGATGTCGGCGAGGGCGATCTTGTGGCCAAAGGGGATAGCCTGCTGAGCGACGACGGTTTCCCTCCGCTCACCTGTTGCCGCCTCCACCGCCTCCCCCTGGCCAAGGGGGCTCAGAGCAGTGGCCACGTTGTCCCGCTGGTCAACCACGATCACAGCTTGTGTCATCCGCAATCCTCTTCCACACCCTCAGCAAGCAGTTGAGGCCAGGCCCGAACCGGTCGCCTCTCGAGACTGAGCCTTCAGCCCCCGCCGGAGCACAGCTCTCCAACGGCGACGGAAGACCCTAGGCACGGGTCCTCATCCTGGGATCCAGCGCATCCCGAAGGCCATCACCCAGGAAGTTAATCCCCAGGACGTTGATCACGATGGTCAAAGCCGGGATCATGACCAGCCACCAGGCGTCCCGGAGGTACCCCCGCGCGTCGTTGAGGTCTCTACCCCAACTGGGAAGCGGGGGAGGGACTCCCAGGCCAAGGAAACTCAGAGTCGCTTCCGAAATGATGGCCGAGGAGAAGCCTATGGTGAACTGAACCACCAGGATGCCCACCAGGTTGGGCATGATATGACGAATCAGGATAGTGGGCGAGGGGGCGCCGTAGCTTTCGGCAGCCATGACGAACACCTCCTCCCTGAGGGATAAGGTGCTGCCCCTCACCAGACGAGCGAAGACGGGGACGTAGATCATACCCAACGCAAAGATCACCGTGCCTTGCCCCCCGCCCATACTTCCGCTGATGGCGATGGCCAGCAGTATGGGTGGAAAACTGAGAAGCGCATCCACTATCCTCATCAGGATGTTGCCCATCGTGCCGCCATAGTATCCGGCGACGAGCCCCAGCGGCACCCCCACCAGGGCCGCCCAGCCCACTGAAGACAGCCCAATCAACAGCGAGACCCGGGCGCCGAAGAGAAGTCTACTGAGGACATCCCGCCCGTAGGAATCTGCTCCCAGCAGGTGTTGTATCGACGGAGGGCTCACCGCTGCCCCCAGATCCATGGCGATCGGGTCGTAAGGGGCCAGCAGGGGCGCAAAGATCGCACTCAGGAGGCTGATGACCAGAATGCAGCCACCCACCACGGCGGCTTTGTGTCGCCTCAGGCGCCTGATGGCTAGGGTACGCTGGCGATGATCCTTGACTCTTTGATTCATCCCCCCTCGAGAGGTTCGACGGTCGTCTCAGCTTTCATCTTCTGGCCCTAGTCGTACCGTATGCGAGGGTCAAGATAAGAATACAGGATGTCAGTGGCCAGGTTCACGAAGACGAACACCAGGGCGACACACAGAGAGATACCCTGAATGACAGGGAAATCCCTGCCCAGCACAGCCTGCATCAGGTATCCACCAATGCCGGGAAGGCTGAAGATCTGCTCGATGACCACCGAGCCACCGAGCATATAGGCGAAGTTGATCCCGATGACCGTCATGGTGGGAATGAACGCGTTCTTGAGCGCGTGGCGCCAGTATATACGCAGCTTCCCCAACCCCTTACCCTTGGCCGTCAAGATGTAGTCCTGATGTAGCACCTCCACCATACATGATCTCAGCATCCGGGCGATCACCCCGCAGGCGTAAGCCCCCAGAGCCAGCGCCGGCAGGATCATAAACTTGATCGCACCCACCGGGTCCCTGGTCACTGCAGGGCCACCGGAGATCGGAAGGAGGCGCAAGCGAACAGACAGGATAAAGATCAGCACCAGAGCGAGCACGAAACTGGGGATGCTCACTCCACCCAGCGCAAAACTCATGGAGAGGTAGTCCGCCCAGGAGTTCTGTCGGACCGCTGCGATGATGCCTATGGGGATGGCGATGACCACCGCCCAGGTCATCGCCAGCGCCGCCAGCACCAGCGTATTGGGCAGCCGCGCCGCGATCTCTCCCAGAACGTCCTGCCTGTTGGCGACGGAGAAGCCCAGGTCGCCGTGGGCCGCTTTCCACAGCCAGTTGACGTATTGGACGGGCAGCGGTCGATCCAGACCCAGGTCGTGTCTCAGGGCAGCCTGGGCTTCAGGGTCGGCATAGTCACCCAGCATCAGGGGCACCGGGTCCCCTGGTGCAAGATGCATCAGCGAGAACACGATAAGGGAGGCAAAGAGCAGTAGCAATGGTAGCTGCACCAACCGCCTAGCGATGTAGGAGAGCATAGGCTACATTCTCCATGTCATTTCCGGAGGCGCAGTGCCCGGGGTCCCCGCGCGCACGCCTTCCCCTGCGGTCTGGTCAGACTCTGCCCTCCTGGGTACTCCGACACGGCACGCCGCTGGCTGCTCACGTCTTGGGGCTTGGCCCGTCAGATACCGGCAGGTCCCCAAAGGCGCAGTTGCTGAGCCCGTTGCGCACAATCTCCTGTAGGATGGTAACGATCGCCTGTTGTATGGCAGGACTCGTTCCGTCCACCCAGGGAATGGACGCCCCAAGCCCTGCCGCCACCGCTCCCTTGGCCACCATGGCCTCGACCATCCTTCTCTCTGTGTCCGCGTCCTGCAGAATGAACGGATCCTCCAGCATGTAGGCCAGCATAGCCGACACGCCATAGGCTCCCCAGTTCGAGACCGCAGCGGAGACCAGCACATCTGTGGCGGTGGCGGTAGCCTCCCCGCCCCCGCAATCGCACTGACACGTCACCCCGTAGGCTTGTTTGTAGATCTCGTTGGCCTCTTCCCTGATCAGGCCGAAGCCGATCTCGTTGCCCCCGTCACCAATCCCTATGGTGAAGACTCCCCTCTTTTTCGCCTCATCTACAATGTGGTGCACGTGTGGCTGAGTTTCCCCCGACACCGCCTGCCCCGCCGCTGAGTGCCACACCCCCACGGAATTGGGTGCGTGCTTCTCCACGCCGATGACCGCGACAGGATTAAGCTCGTCCATGATCTCCAGCGCCTTCTCCTTGGCGCCTTCAGTACCCAGGGGAAACGGCATGCTCAGGGCTGTGTTCTTCCTCTTGTAGACCTCGATGGCCTCCCTGTCCAGAACCGTCACCCCCGCAGCCACGCCCGCCGCAATCACCGGCCCCAGCTCTTTCTCATTGCCCACGTACACCGGGTTGGCGCCCAAGCCAAAGCTCAAGGCTCTGGCCAGGCTGGCGATGCCCGTGGGACCATCCGTCTCCCCCCATTCCAGCCAGGGTGAGATACCTGCGCCGGAGAGAAGTATGACGTAGCCACCGCTCCCGACCTTGTCCATCAGTCCTTTGGCCGCAAGATAAGTCAGTGGCGCCCCTTGCTTGGCCCTCGCCGCCTCGTACAGGAGGTGGGTCCGCCCCCTCCTGGGGTAGTCATGTTCCAGCATCTCCACATTGACGACGCGATCGACGTACTCTCCAATGATCTCTGGCACTGTGTTTCCTCTCTTCCTCAGCCCTAAACTATCTTCACAGCCGCGATCTCGCGCATTCTACCATCGTACCGCCAGCCCGGCAACATCGCAGTGGCATCTCAGCACGACGAACTGTGGGCCTCGTCAATCCTCCAAGCCTACTCGGACCCCCGACGGCTCGCGGCATAGTCGGAGAAAGCCTGGTGCATCATGGTAGGCTTGCGTCGCAGTGCGTTGCTGACAACCCCATGCAGCATGGTCACCACTGCCTTTTGCACCTCCAGGCTGGTGCCGTCCACCCACGGGATACTCAGAGCATAGGTGGCCTCCACGGCCCCGGCCTGGGCCATAGCCTCCACCATTCGTCGCTCGGTATCTGCATCCTGCAAGACGAAGGGGTCCTCCAGCATGTACGCTAGCATGGCCGATACGCCGTAGGCGCCCCAGTTGGATACCGAGGCGGACACCAGCACGTCCGCAGCGCACGCCGTGGCCTCGCCCCCCCCACATCCGCACTGGCAAATGGCCCCGAAGGCCTGCTTGAAGATTTCGTTGGCCTCGTCCCTGATCAGACCATACCCGATTTCATTCCCACCGTCACCGATCCCCACAGTGAAGATGCCCCTCTTCCTGCCTTCCTCCACGATGTGGTGCACGTGGGGCTGCGTTTCCCCGCTGATCGCCTGGCCCGAGCCACTGTGCCACACCCCCACGGAGTTGGGCGCGTGCTTCTCCACCCCCACTACGGCAGCGGGCTCGAACTCATCGAGGATCTCCAGCGCCTTCTCCCTGGCGCCCTTGGCCCCCAGAGGAAAGGGCACGCAGAGAGCCGTGTTCTTCCTCTTGAAGACTTCCACGGCCTCCTTGTTCAGTACGGTGACGCCGGCAGCCACTCCGGCAGCGATCACCGGACCGAGCTCTTTTTCATTTCCCACGTAGACCGGCCTGGCACCCATGCCGAAGCTGAGGGCTCTGGCGAGGCTGGCGATCCCCGTGGGACTGTCCGTCTCGCCCCACTCGAGCCAGGGGGATATTCCAGCACCAGCCAGGAGGACGACGTAATCGTCCTTCTTCACATTATCCATCAGCCCTTTGGCCGCCAGATAGGTGAGTGGCGACCCCTGTTTCTCCCTGGCTGCCCGATAGAGGAGTTCTGTCTTGTTGCGCCGTCGCGAATTGTCGTCCATCATCTCTATGTTGGTGATTTTGTCTATATACTCGCCTATGATCTTCGCCACTCTGGGCCTCCTTCACGCCCAACGACGTATGAGTGCATCCTCTCCCCGGGATACAGGGTGAGGGTTGCGCCTGACCAACGCAAGCACCTGCCAGGACATGCCGAGGCCGAAGCCACGCGCGGTCTCGACCTGGCATGTCCTTCCAGTCACGCGCGCTCTTCAATCCCGAATGCGCGGGCCACTACGCCTTCCAGCCCATAGGCTTGAAGTATGGGAACATCCTCTGCGGGGTGGGATAGAACCCCTCCAACCCGGCGTTCAAAACCCACTCCTCATTGACGTTGCAGGTGATGACCTTCGGGCAATCCTCGGCGATGATCTCCAATGCGTCTCGGTACAGAGCCGCTCGCTCTTCCGAGTCGCTGGAGCTGCGGGCGTTCTCCAAGATCGCGTCCAGATCCGAGTTTCCGTAGCCGTCGGAACCCAGATTCGACCCGCCCTCAGGTCCAGTGTGATACCACCAGTAGAGCGCAGAGTCGCTGTCCGGCGAGGCCATTCCCGCGTCCTCCAGAATGGTCTCGAAATCGAAGTTTTGCCACCGAGTCCTATACGTCCCAGCGTCGGTCTGCTCGATCTCGACGTCGATGTTGATCTGCCGCAGTTGATCGGCCACGATCTGTAGCTCTCGACGCAGGTTCTCCTTTTCGCTGGTCAGGCAAGGCATGGTGAACCCATCTGCGTAGCCGGCGTCGGCCATGAGCTGCCTGGCCTTGTCCAGGTCCGCGGTATTGGGGTAGAACTGCTGGTCTGGATCCGCTCCCAGGTAGCCTGCGGGCAACGAATCGTCCTCCAGGGTGGCACCACCGTAGTAGACACTGTCCACGATAACGGTGCGATCCACGGCGTAGCCGATGGCCTGGCGCACCTTCGTGTTCAACCAGGGCCTGTCGGGTAGGTTCAGGTTGAAGGTGATGTAGTCCCAGTTCCACCCGCCAGCGTCCAGAACCTGCAGGTTGGGATCCTCCCTGACGGCCGACATGTCCTTCTTGTTGAGGCCCACGGTGAAGTCGATCTCACCATTGCGGATCTTCTCCAACCTGACTACGACGTCCTCGATACCCTGAAAAACGAGCTTGTCCAGCTTAGGCACCCCCGGTGTGTGGTAGTTCTCGTTTCTCTTGAGCACCACTTCACCACCCGGCGTCCAGGAGTCCAGCTCGAAGGGACCAGTACCAATGGGGTTCATGGCGAACTGCTCCGCCCCCATCTCTTGATACGCCTTGGAGGAGAGGACGAACCCACCATAGGAAACCAGCGAGGTGAGCGGGAAGGCCGCCCACGGCTCTTTCAGATGGGCCTCGAACGAGTACTTGTCGGTTACCACGACCTCTGTCACCATGCCAGAGCCCATGACGAAGTAGGGCGGCGCCTTCTCCGTCACGATCTTGTTGACCCAGAAGGCCCAGTCCTCGGCGGTCATCTCCCCGTATCCCTTATGGAACTCGATGCCTTCCTTGAGCTTGAAGGCCCAGGTGAGGTCATCCACCTGTTCCCACTCCTCGACGAGGATCGGGGTAATCTCCATGGTGTCAAAATTGATGTCGAACAGGCTGTCAAAGATACTCAC
Organism: Anaerolineae bacterium; assembly: GCA_034411995.1. GTDB lineage: Bacteria > Chloroflexota > Anaerolineae > UBA7937 > B3-Chlor > JAUVXJ01. The sequence continues at coordinate 1,050,607 of DAOUME010000026.1, forward strand.
CAGCAACGCCAAATCGTTCGGCGATCCGATGAAGAAGGGATCCAGCCCTCGCGTCGCCGCAGGCATTCCGATCACGGCATCCGTCCTCGCTGGCGTCGGCGGGGTCGTGGGGGCCACGGTGGGCGCAGCCGTCGGCTTGGCCTCAGGCGTCGCCGCCGATGGGGCCGTCGGTTCCGCTGTCGGAGCCGGGGCGCAACCTTGAAGTAGCGCCATCGCCGCCGGCATGGACAACCCCAAACCACCTGCGGCCTTCAGGAAGTCTCTCCTGGTAATCCGACCTCTGCTCAACGCATCTGCCAGTACACTCACTCTCTGGGAATCCATCCCATCCTCCTTGTATTACCTATACAGTTCACTTCTGAACGACAAGTGGACACCCCACCTGTCCTACGCCGTCGCTTGCGCCATGCGGTTTCCCGCCGCTAGATTGACGTATCACACCACCTCCTTGCCCTCAAGTCTCGAAGCCGAACAGAACGCAGGTACTCGGTCTGCACGCACTCACGCATCCCCTCATAGGTCACACGGCTCATCTGCTAGGGAATCTGCCCCTGCAGGATCTTCACCAGTTTCACCGTGTCTATGTTGCCTCCCGACACCACACACGCAACCTTGCCCACGCCAGCTTTTCCCGTCAGTGCGGCTGCGACCGGTGCCGCCCCTGCTCCCTCAGCCACCACACGATTCCTCTCCACCAGCAGTCTGATCGCATCAGCGGCTGCCTGCAGCGACACCACTATCGAACCATCCAACAGGCTGCTGACTAGCGGCCACATCTCCTCGATCAGATGCGGAGCACCAATGCCGTCCACGAAAGAAGACTCGTACGCAACCTCCACCGGTCGCCCAGCGGCCAGAGAGGGTGCCAAGGGTGCCCCGGTATCTACCTCAGCCGCGTAGATCTTCACCCCCGGTTTTTGCGCCCGCACAGCGGAGGCTATTCCCGTGCTGAGCGCACCACCACCGAAGGGGATGATCACCGCATCCACATCCGGCAACTGCTCGACTATCTCCAACCCGATAGTACCGTGGCCAGCCATAACCGCCCGCTCCGTAACAGGGTGGATAAAGAAGCCTTCCATACCCTCCAGTTGCCGGCCCTCCAGCACGAGGCCAAACCAGTCGGCCACCGGAACCTTGACGATTCTGCCACCCAGCCGTCTGATGGCGGCCAGCTTCGTCTCCGGAGCATGGTCCGGCACCACGATGGTGCACTTCAACCCCATCTGGCGGGCAAACCACGCCACCCCCTGGGCCATGTTGCCCGCGCTGGCGGTCCATACCCCGCGCTCAAGCTCCCTCTTGTCCGCCAGCTTCAGCATATTGCCGGCGCCACGAAGTTTGAAGGACCCGATGGGTTGAAGGTTCTCCAGCTTCAGATAGATCTCAGCAGGGGCGTCGTCGACATTCAGTCTCACAAGAGGGCTGTCTGTGCCCACGCCAGCGATCCTCGCGCGGGCCGCGCGAATCTCCTCCAGGGGTAGAGGGCCAATCGCTTTCATGACGCTCGTCGTCCTCCTTCCTTCTCTCCCTCGAGCCCAAGACCTTCAGGGTTCAAGTCAGACTCCTTTCCACAGCAACACCAACCTGGCGCCGGCAACTGCCTCCCAGCCCAACCACAGTTGGAGATTCAGAATCTCGGGAGGACCTCCCCCTACGCAGCTCATACTCGACACCATGAGACGAATAGGTCATTCCGGCAATATCAGAAACGCTCACGCACGAAGCCGAGAATGACCCCGTCCAGGAGGTCGTCCTCACGCCAACGCTGCACCAGGTTCTCGGTGTTTACGAGGTCAAGCAGCGCCTGCTTGGTGGCTGCGTCGTAGGTGGCTGTGGCAGGCCCGCGGTAGTAGCCCGTCCTGGCCAGCATCTCCCGCAGCTCGCTCGCCACCTTTCCCTCGATCTTCACCAAGGTTTGCGGATCGGTCTCCCCGAAGTACAGATGGTGCAGCTCGAGCAGGTGGGCAAGCTCCTCTATCGGGGCCACATGATCATCAACCCGCAGGTCTACGTAGCGATCATTGAGGCCGCCTAACCCACCTCCTTCCCTCACCACCAGGAGCGCGGCCGACTGCTGGCCTCTCCGGTCACCGCCAGCTTTCTGGCCTGCCAACAATGCGGCCAGAAGCCGGTCGGGAAGAGCGCCCTGGCAGTCCTCGAAGGCCTTCGCCATAGCCTTCACTGTGTCCTCGCTGACCAGGATATTGCCCTGGCAAGCGTAGTGGTCGCCCACAAGGTGTCCAGCCCAGTCGTGGCAGTCCCCGCCGGTGAAGGCGGCCGCGTCGCCCCTGGAATCCACCACGCCTACTTGTCTCACGGCTCTGTCCTCGTCTTCCTCGGTAAGCCTGGCAATCACCTCATCGGCCGACATGCCCTTCTCCATCATGGCTAGGCCACGAGGCCCGTAGGAGGTGTTGGCCCATGACTGAGTGGCCACAGCCCCCACCCCGGCCCTCGCCCAGGGGACAGTGGAACCCACCGCCAGGAACTTGGACTGAACACCGATGCCCCATTCTCGCTTTTCGGGATCATAGGCGACGATGGAAAACGTCCCTCTGCTTCCGCTGCCCTGCGTCATGAGGCCACCTCTCTGCCACAACGGTCCTCCATCCTCGGTTCGAACTGCCAAGGGACTCTCAACCGATGACGAACAGTTCCTCCGTATCCTCTTGGTTGGTCAGAATCTCAGATCCCGTCTCGGTGATCAACACCAGATCCTCCAATTGATAGCCTCCGACCTCTTCGCTGAAGTGCACCGGCTCTATGCAGAGCAACATGTTGGGAAGCAGTTCCTCCTCGTTGTAGGGTTGCAGCATGGGGGTTTCGTGGGTCTCGAAGCCGAAGCCATGTCCGCAATGGGGTCCCGGGTATTCGATCCCGACCTTCGCATAGCCCTCTACCACGCAGTTATAGACATCGCAGGCCCGAACCCCTGGTTTCATGAACTTGATGGTGCTCCTCTGCACTTGCCGAACCTTCTTGTAGGTCTCTGCCTGAATACTGCTCGCCTCGCCCACCACCGCCATGCGAGCTATATCCGAGGCATAGCCGTCCCACGACGCACCAAAATCCACGCGCACCAGGTCTCCGCGTTCGATGGGACGCTCTCTCGCAGGCGGATGCGCCTCGTAGCTCTGGTCCCCCACGCCCAGGATGCCGAAGACGATCCTGGTGGCGCCATAGAGCCCAGCATTCTCTCTGATAGTGCGCAGCAGGTCCCGCTCCGTGTCGCCGACCTTCGCCTGACGAAACGCGTCCGCTATCGCTCGCTCCGTGGCGCGCCCTGCCTCTGCGAACCTTCGGATCTCTCCCTCCGTCTTGATGCTCCTCACGTGGTTGAACAACCAGTCACACATGCCGAGTATGGCCTTGGGCAGCGCGTCGCTCAGCTCCTGATAGTAGGCGGCGCCAAGGCGCCGGCCTTCGATCCCTATGTGGCCCTGTGCCAGCCCCTTCTCCTTCAGGACCTCCGCCAGCAGGTGCATCGGGTTCTCGGCGAACTCCACATAAGAGCGCACATCGTCGATCCACGACTCTTGTCTGGCCAGGCTCTCCTCAATGTTGCATACCGCCAGCGCATCATCGCCGCTCCTGGGCAGCACGGTCATCGCCAGGCGGTCTGGGATTGTGGCCTGGGTCATGATGTACGCACCCGAGGTGTAGAACACGTTCGGCTGCGAGATGGCCACCACTGCGTCAAAGCCGCTCTCACCCAGGGTCTTCTGGAACTCAGCCACGTTCATCAGCTTCTCTCTGACCATGTCTCATCTCCTGTAGGACTCTTAGCATAACCAGCACGCGACGCTGGGTCCTCTCTCTGTGAGTCCCAGCACGCTGCGCGATCACCGGCACCCCAGGCCCGGCCCTTGCCGCCGCTCCTGCCATCTCAACAAGCTGCGTCCGGGTCTTCCCGTCTCGTCCTGTGTGTACGTGTACTCCTCTCCGACACAGTTCTCGTGCGTCCACTCGAACTGGCCGCACGTCGCACCCTCAGACAGCCACGCACGGTCCGCAGTCCACTCGGGGGGCTATCTCGGCCTGGTCAAGTCGGGTCAACCTATGCGGAGATGCGGGTCCAACACGTCTCTAAGCCAGTCCCCCACAACGTTGATGCCAAACACAGTGGCCGTGATGGCCATCCCCGGGAAGACGGCTGGCCACCATGCCCTGCTCTGCACCTCGCGCGCCTGGGACAACATGGCGCCCCATGAGGGAACCGATAATGGAACCCCGAGGCCAAGAAAGCTCAACCCGGCCTCAGCGATGATGGCGCTGGACACGCCAAAACTCGCCAACACGATGATGGGTGAAATCGCATTAGGGAGCAGATGTCGCCAGATGATGCGAAGCCGCGGAACCCCCACGCATCGCGCAGCGTCGATGAACTCCTTCTCTCGCAGGGAAAGCACCTCCCCACGTACCATCCGGGCGTACTGAACCCAACCCGTGATGGCCAGCGTAAAGATGATGTTCCCCAGGCTGCTCCCCAACACGGCCATCAAGGTGATAGCCAGCAAGATGAAGGGGAAGGCCATTTGTATGTCCGCGATGCGCATCAACACCGTGTCGAGCCAACCCCCCATGTAGCCAGCCAGCAGACCGAGAGACACCCCGATCAGCCCAGCCAGGAACACCGAAACGCACCCTACCAGCAAGGACACTCGGGCGCCATAAATCATCCGGCTCAGGATATCCCTGCCGAGACCATCGGTACCCAAGATGTGCAGAGTCGTGCCCCCCTCCTGCCACATAGGCGGCAGCAACCTTTCCGCGACGGCCACCAGGGACGGGTCTGCAGGGGCCAGCAAGGGCGCTGCCATCGCCGTCGTTGCCGTCACGACGATGATCGCCATGCCGAGCAACGCGAGCTTGGCCTTGAGCAGGCTGCGCACGACGAGTGTGCGCCCCTTTCGAGGCTGGAACTCGTGCAGGACTGAGTCCTGGTCGATCGATCGTTCCGTCACTTCTCGCAACCTCAATCAGTCTGCCGCTAACCTGATCCGCGGATCCAGGAAAGCGCAGGCGATGTCCACCACGATATTGGTGACCACAAAGATGGCAGCCAACAATGTGACCGACGCCTGCACCACCGGGAAATCCCGATTGTAGATCGAATTGACCGTCAGGCGGCCCACTCCCGGCCAGGCAAAGATCGTCTCGGTAATGATCGCACCTCCCAGCAGCGAACCTAGCTGTAACCCCACCATGACAACTACGGGAATGAGCGCGTTACGCAGCGCGTGCCTGATGACCACCACGCGCTCAGCAAGGCCCTTCGAACGGGCGGTGACGACGTAGGGCTGACCCAGGGCCTCCAACAGACTCGAGCGGATCAACCGCGCATTGCAGGCCAGGGAGAAGGTGCCCAGGGCTATCGCCGGCATGATCAGGTGCTTGATAGTCCCGCGACCCGAAATCGGGAACCATCTCAGCTCGAGCCCAAAGAACTGGATCATCAATATCCCCAACCAGAACAGGGGTATCGCCTGGCCAAGAATGGCGAAACTCATGCTCGCATAGTCAGGCAGCGTGTTGCGCTTCACCGCCGAGATGATTCCCAGGGGAATCGCGCCGAGAGTCGAGAAGAGCATCGACGCCAAGGTGAGTTCCAGGGTGGCCGGCATGCGCTGCATCACCAGGGAGAATGCAGGCTCTGTGGTGCGCAGCGAGGTCCCAAAATTCCCATGGACCGCTTTGCCCAGAAAATCCAGGTACTGCACAATCCAGGGCCGGTCGAAGCCCATCTGGTGGCGGAACTCCTCCACCTGCTGCTTGGTCCACTGCTCGTTGATCATGAGGGATGTGGGGTCGCCGCTGAGGAACATGGCTCCAAAGGAGATGAACGAAATCCCAAACAACACCACGATCCCTTGCAGCAATCTCCGTATGACGTATGTGACCATGGCACGTCCTTCTCAAAGGGCTGGCGCAGCCTGATGGCCAGGCGTCGGCAACCTGGATCCCTAGGCCCGCTGTCGACTCACATCCCCCACGTGAACCCAACCCGAAGCTTCATCTTCCACCAAGCCCCTCCGCCAGGCATGAAGGCCCTCCGTACCTTCCCGACTGCGCGTCAAGGTCTCCAGGCGATGCCGTGAGAGAACCAGTCGTGAGCCGGAGGGAAGCCGGTCCATGCTGACGAATTCGACTGCCGCGGCAGCCGTCAGCTTGCATCAAACCTTTGAGTACGATCGTACAGTCCACCTGGCACCCCGGCAGATCAGCCTCCATCTGCTCTGCATGCCTCGACTGCTTCTCACGGAACCTGCCACCTTCTAGCTCGCGGTGAGGGCCACCTAGCGGCAGCGAATCCTCAGCCGCTAGGTGGCCGCGTGTGTACCTACCCTATTCCGCCCAGCGAAGCTCGCTCAAGGCGATCATTTCGTCAGCGCGCGGTGTGAAGTCCACCCGGTCGCTGGCGCCATAGAAATCGACCTGCTTCCAGATGAACACCCAGGGTGCTCCGTCATGAGCTATCTGGTCCAACTCGTGGATCATTTCCGTCCTCTTATCCGTGTCCAACGTGCTCTTTAGCTCCGCATAGACCCGTTCGAAGTCCGGATTGTTCCAGTGAGTGGTGTTCATAGGGAACCCCTCGGTCATGAACCAGTGCTCATACTGGCCGCTGAAGGTCGTGCCAAACCCCAAGAGATGCAGAGGTGGCAAGGTGTTGTTCAGGCTCATGTCCGAGTAGACCGACCACTCGTACGCCTTGGCCTCCGCCGGGATCCCTATGGCCGTCAAATCGGCCGCCGCGGCCTGGGCGATCTCTGCGTCCTTGACATAGCGCCCGTTGGGGGAACCGACCTCGATCTTCAACGGCTGGCCATCCCACTCGCGCACGCCGTCGCCATCGGAGTCCACTACGCCTGCCTCGTCCAGCAGGTCAGCCGCCTTCTCTGGGTCGTATGTATACGCCTCCACAGGGCTGGGTATTGGATAGTTCGAGCCCGTAGCCATGCGGGTGCCAACGCCGATGAGATTCTCAAGAATCGCTTCCACGTTGACCGCATAGTTCAGGGCCTGCCGCACCCGCACATCGTCGAATGGTGGCACATCGCAGCGGATGCCCAGGAAGATCTCTCGGCCACCCTCGACCGTTGCCATGTGGACCCCCTCAGTGGCGTCCACCCGCGCCATGTCGTCAGGGGAGATGTTCAGGACAATGTCCGCGTTCCCGGCCAGAAGCTCGGCCAAGCGCGTCTGCGCATCCGGAATGGGACGGACGATGATGGTCTTGATCTCCGGCAAGGGGCCCCAGTAGTCATCCCGACGCTCCAACGTGATGTGATCATCCTTCACCCATTCCGTCAGCACGTACGGCCCGGTCCCGATAGGCTGCTGGCTGACCTCGGCATCGGTCGCCTCAGAGTAGTACTTTTCTGAGAGGATGCCGATAAAATCCAACTGCTCTAGGAACAACGGCGCCGGCGCTGTGGTGTGAAAGATGACTGTGTAGTCATCCGGGGTCTCGATGTTGTCCATGTCCAGGCTGAGGTCTGCAGGAACTCCAGAGTAAGGGCTGTTCCACTTCGGATCCACCATCTGCTCGAAGGTGAACTTGACGTCGGCGGAGGTGAACTCCTCCCCATTGCTGAAGGTTACGCACTTCTGCAGGTGGAAGATCCAGGTGAGGTCATCCGGCTGCTCGAGGCTCTCGGCCAGCAAGGGCGCCATTTGCATGTCGCTCCCACGGGCATAAAGACGCTTATTGATGTGCCAGATAATGATCCCCGACGTCCTAGCCCTGCTTTGCAATGGGTTCAACGTTTCCGGGTCGACCCCCATGACGATGACCAAAGGCTCCGGCTCCGCCGTAGGGACGGCAGTGGCCTCCGGAACGGAAGTAGCCTCCGTACTCGGGGGTTGAGTCGGGGCGACGGTGGGCTCCACAACGGGCGTTGCCGGCGCCCCACAGCCTGGCAACAGGGCCACAGCCATCGCTAGCAGCAACACAATAGTAGCTGCACTTCCGAGGTGCTTTCTCATCTTGTCCTCCTTATTCAGGCTGAAATCTGACATGCTACTTGCCACTCCCTAAATCTAAGCATCTTTTACATCCAGCATCCGCTACCTACACCACCTCCCTCTATACGCTCTTCACGACGCATTCCCAGCCTGGTGCTTGATTACTTCGCCCGCCTTCATCACGAAGCCGATCTGTTGCAGACGAGTAACCTGTTCCAGTGGATTCCCTTCGACCGCCACAATGTCGGCCCATTTGCCCGCGGCTATGGTCCCTGTCTTCTCACCCAGACCGATGGCCTCCGCGCCGCCGCTCGTCGCCGCCACGATCGCCTCCATTGGGGCCATGCCCGCCTCCACCAGGTACTCCAGTTCCAACGCGTTCAGGCCGTGCTCCATCGGCGGAACCCCAATGAAGTCAGTGCCGCAAGCGATCTTGACGCCTGCCTCATAGGCTCGGACGAAACTCTGGCGATGAATGTCCTGGATCTCCCTACCCTGACGAAGCCCATACTCGGAGTCGGGCTGCCCTCCCGCTCCAGGGTCCAGGATACGGCGCGACACGGCGAACGTGGGCACCAGGTAAGTGCCCCGCTCCAGCATCAGCTCGATACACTCCTCGTCCAGGTAGGAGCCGTGCTCGATGGTGTCCACGCCCGCCACGATGGCGGTACGAATGCCGGCCGTGCCGTGGGCGTGAGCTGCAACCTTCAGTCCCAGACGGTGTGCCTCATCTACCAGGGCATCCGTCTCCTCCTGGGTGAACCCCACCCGCGTGGGTGGGTTGTGCTCCGAATGCACGGCTCCGGTGGTCAGGATCTTTATACAACCGGCGCCCTCCCGCAATCGACGCCGTACCCCCAACCGGCACTCTTCCGGCCCATCGACGGTGTCTGCCAGAGTCTGCCCCAGACGCGCGAGAATCTGCACACACTCCACCGGCATCTGCCAGGGATCTGCGCCACCGCTGGTCTGGATGAATGATCGGCCAGAGGTCACGATCCGCGGGCCCTGGACGACGCCTTCTTCGATCGCCTGCTTGAGATAGATACTTGCCCCGCCACCCAGACAGCGTACGGTGGTGAATCCTGCCTCCAGCAACCGGCCAGCGTCGACGGTGGCGCGCAGTGCACTCACCGCCACAGGAGTGGTCATCCACTTCATGAGGTCCATCGAACGCCACCCTTCCAGATGGATGTGGGCGTCGACGAGCCCTGGCAGCAGCGTCATCCCGGACAAATCGACGACGGAGTCATCCCGGTCGATTTGAACCTGCCCGGCCACACCCACGGCGCTGATCGTGTCACCCTCGATGGTGATGACCGGATCCGCCACCGGCTTGCGGCCAGTACCGTCAATCAGAAGCCTACCCTTGATCACAGTCGTCACGATACGCCTCCCCAGCAAAAGCTCACACCGTAGGCTCCCCTCAGACTGGCCTCGTGTGCCCTACTGCGCGACCTGCTTAACAACCTCCCCACCCTTCATGACGAACGGCACATCCAGAAGAGACCGCATGTCTTCGAGGGGGTTAGCGTTGGAGGCAATGATATCCGCCCACTTGCCCACGGTGATCGTGCCCGTCTTGTCCCCCAAACCGAACAGGTCGGCGTTTCCGCCGGTGGCAGAGACGATCACGTCCATGGGTGCCATCCCCACTTCCGCCAGATAGACCAGCTCCAGGGCGTTGGGACCGTGCTCCACCGGCGGGGGCCCCACAAAATCAGTCCCGCATCCGATCTTGACTCCAGCCCGGTAGGCCTTGAGGAAATTCCGTTCGTGCGTCTGGTGGACCGCCAGACCCTGGCGCATGGCATGCTCAGGGACAGCTTCACCCGCGGTGTCCATCATCCGGCGGAAGATGGCGAACGTGGGCACCAGATAGGTGCCCTGCTTCAGCATCAAGTCGATACATTCGTCGTCCAGGAACGTGCCATGCTCGATGCTGTCCACACCTGCCAAGAGGGCGCAGCGTATGCCGTCCGTACCGTGGGCGTGAGCAGCAACTTTGAGCCCCAGCCGGTGGGCCTCATCGACGAGCGCATCGGCCTCTGGCTGGGTGAACCCAACCCTCGTCGGCGGGTTCTCCTTGGAGAACACAGCCCCTGTGGTCAGGACCTTGATCAGATCGGCCCCTTCCCGCAAACGACGACGAACACCCTTACGACATTCCACCGGGCCGTCGACGGTTTCGGCCAATCCTCTCCCTAGACCGAAGGCGACCTTCATCAGTTCGAGAGGGATATCCCACGGGTCTCCACCGCCGCTGGTCTGAATGAACGAGCGGCCCGAGGCCATGATCCGCGGGCCCGAGACGACTCCTTCCTCTATGCCTTGCTTCAGGTAGATGGCCACCGGACCTCCAACCGTGCGCACAGAGGTGAAGCCAGCCTCGAGGAGCCTCCGGGCTTCCACCGTGGTACGAAGCACAGAGAGCGGTGGGGGGGTCCGGATCAACTCCGCCAGGTCTTCCATACTCTTCAGGCCAACCAGGTGAGCGTGTGCATCCATCAGACCGGGCAGGATGGTCTTGTCCGAGAGGTCGATCACCTGGGCCTGGGGATCGACCGGCACCTTGCCCTCAGGCCCCACGGCGACGATCGTGTCTCCCTCCACAAGAATCACAGGGTTCGCCAAAGGTTCGCCTCCCGTGCCATCGAGCAGCAGCTTGCCTTTGATTGCTGTCGTCATACTACTCTCTCCTCCACCAGTGAATTGTGCCTCAGCCGGACGAAACCAGATCAGTGATCAGGACCACGACGCCCCCCTGGCCGCAACGCTCTTTCCCAGAGGTGTAAACTGAACAGCGGCCATTGAAGACTCCTCTCCCTCTAAGGACCACACAAACTGGTATGCAACGCGAGGGGTACGGAGAGCGATGAGCCTCCCTCTCGCCCCCATAGCGCCAGGCGCACCGTACTTGCACCAAGCCGCTCTCCATTGTGCGCGCACCGTACATAGGCGAGTCCCTGCTAGCCCGTTCGCAGCTTCGGATCCAGGATCTCCCGGAGGCCACCCCCCAGGTAGTTGATGCCCAGGACCATGAACACGATCGTCATGCCAGGGAACGTGGCCAGCCAAGGTGCGACGGCGAGTACATTTCGGCCCTCACTCAACATGGAACCCAGGCTGGGGGTAGGGGGGGGGACGCCAAGCCCCAGGAAACTCAGAGCCGCTTCGAAGAGGATCAGGCTTCCAACCTGGAGAGTGGCCACGACGATTAGAGCACCGAAGGCGTTGCGCAGGATGTGCCTCAGCATGATCCTCAGATCAGATGCACCAAGCGCCCTGGCTGCCGTGACATACTCCATCTGCTTGATGCTGAGCGCCTCCGAGTACATGATCCGTGTGTAGGTCACCCATCCGCTGAGGGCTAGCACAACAACCAGATTACCCAGGCTGGTGCCAAAGACAGCAATCACGGTCACCGCCAGCAAGATAGGAGGAAGCGCCATCTGCATGTCTGCCAGGCGCATGATGACCATCCCCACCTTTGCCTCGTAATACCCGGCCACCAGGCCGAGCAGGATTCCAGTAGTCCCAGACACGGCGATCGCCGAGATCACCACGACGAAAGAGATGCGCGTGCCATACAGTATGCGGCTGAAGATGTCGCGGCCGAACCCATCTGTCCCCAGGATGAAGGGAGGGCCTCCTTCGCTGCTGAGCGATGGGCGTTGCAAACGATTGAACAGGTCCTGCTCAGTCGGGTCCCTGGGGGCCAGAACCGGTGCGAACACAGCCGCCAGCACCACCACCGTCGAGATAACGGCGCCAGCCATCAGCGCCTTGTGTTCGGCCGCCCAGCATGCCGCGCCCGTCAACGCCCGAGCCACGCTACCCTTCTGGGGCTCGCTGCTTCCATCTGACATGAGGGTGGACATACTCACTCAAACCCTACTCGGTCTCTATGCGGGGGTCTAGGCTCGCGTTCGCCACATCAGCGGCCAGGTTGCAGAGGATGACCCAGATGGCCAGGATCACGACGGAGGCCTGTACGAGCGCCATATCCCTGTTCCCCACCGCTTGCACACTGAGCCTCCCCAGGCCCGGCCAGGCGAAGACGGTCTCCGTGATCACCGCACCCCCCATGACTCTACCCATCTGCATCCCCAGAGATGTGATGGTCGGGCGCAGGGCGTTCTTCAGCACATGACCATACAGTATCGCCCTTTCCGTCAGCCCCTTGGACCGGGCCACCAGCACGAAGTCCTCGCGTAGCAGCTCCAGAACACTGGAGCGCACCAGCAACAGGGTGGGGGGCACCAGATACATCAACAAGGTGAAAGTGGGAAGGACAAGATGCTGCCACCCACCTCTGCCCGACGCAGGGAGCCATCGCAGGTTGACCGCGAAGACCAGAATCAGCATGATGCCCAGCCAGTAGCTAGGCATGGACTGCCCAAAGACGGAAAGACTCACCAGGAACACATCCAGAGGCGAACCCTTCTTCGTCGCGCTGAGCAGGCCCAGGATGATCCCTAGCAAAGCACCCAGCAGCAAGGCCAGGGCCATGAGCTGCACCGTGGCCGGAATGTAGGAGAGCACCACGTCCAGCGCGGGCTGTCTGTGCCACATCGACATCCCAAAGTCGCCGTGCACCATGTTCGTGACGAAACGGACGTACTGGACAGGCAGCGGCAGATCCAGGCCCATGTTGTGCCTGACCTGTGCCCTCACCTCCTCGGGCGCATCGGGCGGCAGGTAGAGGGCCGTCGGATCGCCTCGCAGGCGGATGAGGACAAAGATGACCAGGGTGATGCCCAGAACGGCGAAGGGGATCTGTATTATCCGTCTAATGATGAAGCGAGACATGACCTGGCTCCCCAGCTCGCATCGCTTCCGTCACTGGTCGCCTCACTGGATGACGAACAGTTCTTCAGTGTCCGCATAGTCAGTGAGTATCTCAGACCCATCCTCGGTGATCAGGATGAGATCCTCCACCTGGAAGCCACCCAAGTCCTCGAACAAGATGACCGGTTCGATGCAGATCAGCATGCTAGGTCGCAGCTCTTCCTTGTTGAAAGGCTGCAGCATGGGCACTTCGTGGCCGGCAAAACCGAAACCGTGACCAGCGTGCGGCCCGAAGTATTCGATCCCGAAGTCCGCATAAGCCTGACGGCAGCACTCGAAAACGTCACAACCGCGCACACCGGGGCGCATGAATTCGACGGCTTTCCTCTGGACCTGCCAGACCTTGCTGTATGTGTCCTTTTGTGCGTCGTTCGCGCCACCCACCACGGCCATGCGAGCTACGTCCGAGCCATACCCGTTCCATATGGCCCCAAAGTCCACGCGAACCAAATCTCCAGGCTCCAGGCGGCGCTCACGTGCAGATGGATGAGCTTGGGAGCTGTGATCGCCCGCAGCCAGAATCGCGAAGTCGATGTCGGTCGCACCATAGAGCGCAACCTTGTCCTTCATCGCCGTGAGGACCGCTCGCTCCGTGTCGCCGATCTTCGCCTCCTGGAAGGCCTCCAGTATGGCGCGCTCGGTCGCCAGGCCAGCTTCCCGGTATCTCTCGATCTCGCCCGGAGTTTTGATGCTCCTCGCATACTCGAAGACCTTGTCGGCAGCACCGATCTTCGCCTTGGGAAGCGCCTCTACCAGCTCCTCGAAATACATGGCCGTGAGGTGTCTCTTTTCGATGCCGATGCGTCCACTGGCGAATCCCTTCTCCTTGAGAACCTCCACTAGCAGGGAAACAGGTGACTGAGCGAACTCCACGTACGAGCGCACGTCCTTGATCCACGACTCGTCCCTGGCCAGGCTTTCCTCGATGTTGCAGACGAGGAGAGCATCCTCACCCTTCTTGGGCAGCACGGTGAGGGCCAGCCGATCGGGGATGGACACCTGGGTTTGGATATGAGCACCAGACGTGTACAACACGTTGTGCAGTGAGGTAGCCACGACGACATCGAACCCGCTTTGGTCCAGTTGCCGCTGGAACTCCTCCACGTTCATCAGCTTCTCTTTGGTCACGTCCTATCGCCTCCTGGAAGCAAGACTGCATCCATGCACTCAATCTCTGACTATGGTGAGCGGTTGACGGGCGCCTTCCATAGGGGCGCCCGTCAACTTCAGTTCGCCGGGTTTACCGGCGCCTGTGACCTCGCCTACTCGACGAGATCGGTCTCGGTCAACACAATCTGCTGTGCCGGGTGCGGCACGAAACCCTGCACGCGATCACTGATCCCATACGGGGCCGGCTGTTGCAGCAGGAAGATGGAGGGCGTCTCCTCCTTGAGGATCTCGGCCATGCGCCAGTAGGCTTGCTTCCGCGTCTCCTCATCCATGCTCGTCTTGGCAATCAGGAACTGCTGATCGTACTCGTCATTGTGCCAGCGGCTCCAAGCCTGCGTAGAGCTGAACCACTGCATGGCCTGGGCCGGATTGCCGTAACTGTACCAGCCTACGTAGATCATGTCCACGTCGCTGACAGGATTGGTGAGATACTCCACGAAGATAGCCAGCTCGGCCACGGTCAAGTCAACGTCCACTCCCACGTCGGCCAGCATGTCCTTGGCAGCGATGCACACATCCCTGTCCACGAAGTACTTCCCTACAGGACAGGCCATCGACAGGGTCAGGCCGTCGGGATACCCCGCCTCGGCCAGCAGTCGCTTTGCCTCGTCTGGATCGTAGGGCGTCTGTTCGATGTTGGGGTTGTACCCGAACACGGTCGGGCTCAGTTGCTGTCCGCTGAGGGCACCGCGTCCGCCCATCAACCCCTGCCACAGCGCCTCTTTGTCGATGGCATAATCCAGAGCTTTGCGCAGCGTCGGGTTGTCGGCCAACACGCTCCCAGACTCCGGCAGACAACTCAGGAAGAACTGCAGAGTAAGCTCCTCAGCAGCATATTCCATGTGTATGCCGGGCTCGTCCTCCACTACAGGGATCAGGTCCAGCGGTACTTGCACCGCGATGTCGATCTCCCCCGCCTGGAGCGCAGCAACCCTGGTGGCCGGCTCGGGAATCTGCTTCCACAGCACGCCGTCGAGCGCCACTCTGCCGCCCCACCAGTCGTCGTAGGCCTTCAACTCCAGATAGTCATCGGCCACGAAATCCACGAACTCGAAGGGACCGGTTCCCACCGATGCCTCGATGAGCCCGTCCAGGCCGACTTCCTCGGTGTACTTCGGCGGCATGATGTAGACGTCCGACACAAACCACGGAAGATCTGGCCACGGAGCCGACGTGTGGAAATTCACCGTGTAGTCATCCACGACTTCGACCTCATCTATGAGGACGATGTTGCCCCTGATGGGCCAGGCTCGCTCCTCGTCCAGGGCGATGTCGAAACTGTACTTGACGGCATCCGCGGTGAAGTCCTCTCCATTGTGGAACTTGACGCCTTCCCGCAGTTTGAACTGCCAAGTCGTGTCATCGAGCATCTCCCAGGAAGTGGCCAGCGAGGGCAGTACGCTACCGTCGTGGGCGTGCCACGTGAGGCCCTCATAGATCTGCGATATCTGGATGTCGCACGGGCCCATCCCACCAGAGACCTCTATGGACATCGCAGGGCAAGCCTGAGCTGTGGCGATGCGGATAATCTTGGGCTCCGAGGGCGCTGCGGTCGGCGCAGGAGCCGTCGTTGCTGCGGGTGCCGTCGTGGGTGCGGGTGCAGTGGTGGCCTCTTCCTCTGGCGGTGCCGCTGGCACCGGCGTGCCGCAAGCGGTCACCAGGAGCACGACGACAAGCAGCACGTTCGTCAGCAGCAACCATCGCTTGTTTAGTGGCATCGTTTTCCTCCCTATTCTCAAGTGTTGGGGATACTAGACAGCGACACCTGGCCAGGGTACAAGAGCTTTTTCTGATCCTCCCTTCCACGCTCCGTGTGATGGAAGACAGACGGCACTCACCATGAACATAAGCGCTCCCCTCTGGCACAGCAAGGGCTGCGATCGTCTCGCATCAGCCCGTACCGGCGGCTTGCGCGTCTTCTCGCTCTATCTCGCGCAGGTAGTTGTAGATCGTCTTCCGGGTGACGCCCAGCCGATTGGCGACGATGACCGCCGAGTTTCTCACCTGAAAGGCACCCCTGCCATCCAGGAAGTTCACCACTTCGAGCCTCTGATCTTTGGTCATCTCGTCTGCGGGGGTCCCCATCCGATACTCGCATTCGGCGATGAGTGTGTCGATGAGATCTCCCAGGTCAGCCACGTGGGCTTCGCTCAGGTCTGTTCGCGCATCGCCAGGCGCCAGATCCCGACTGAACTCGCGCAGCGCCAGCATAGGGGTCACGTCCAGGTTGATGCAAAAGCCGCCGCAAATCTCACCCCGGTCGTCCCTCAGCCACAAACTCGCGCTCCTGAGAGTCTTCCCACTCTCGGTGTAGGTCGTGTAGTTGAGCAGAGGCTGCGTCTGCCCCCGCCGCAGCATCTCCAACCCCAGATCGGTCATCATCCCACCCGGGCGCCTTCCAGTGACGTTGCCCTGAAGCCACACTATCGAGTGTTCGAGATCGCTCGTGTCGTGGATCACTACCTCACACCACTTACCCAGCAGTGAGGTGATGGCCATCCCGACATCCTTCAACAACCCGAGAGTTCCGGGCCCCAGTCGTTCACTGATCTCCGACTCCGGAAGAGCCCCCTCCCCACCCTCAGACACCTTGTACTCCTCCATTATTCCCTCGCCTCCCACCCATACCTGGCTTGTTGCCAGGCTCATTGCGCTCCAGGATGATCCCGCATTTGTCACGGCTGGTCAACGGCCCTCAAGCCCGCGTCCTGCATCGCTACACTGATGCACATTCTGTGTACAAATGCCAACAAACGGATCTCTTTGTGCCCGTCAGTGCAACTGCACAGCCAACGAGGAGCACTCTCCCCCCGGCGCTGGCACCGCCTGTGAACTCACCGCGAGTCAAGGATTTACACAGACTGTCAAATATGATTGGACCTACGGCTTGTGAATCCGCCTGTTTTGCCGTCCATTATAGCACCACTTTCACAATTTGTCAAGCATCCGCACCGAATCGGCTCCCGGCGCGGGCTCCACGGCCAGATTCTCCCCGACCGAACGTGATCTACCCGCACTGGCAAGACCTTCACATATTGTCCATGGGGAACTTGACGAGCTTCCTCATTTGTGCTAAGATAGAAGAAGAAACGACGAGGTTACCGAAGATGATAAAGCAGCACTACCTTGAGGTCGCTCCCGAGGTATTCGCGGAGACACCGGGAGCTAGCCTGCGCTGGGTCATAGGCGAGCAGGAGGGTGCACCGCACTTCGCGATGCGGGTTGGAGAGCTCCAGGAGGGAGCCTCGACTCCCTTGCACTCCCACGATTTCGAACACGAGGTCTTCGTGCTCAGCGGACTAGGGAAAGTGTTTGGGGGTAGCCAGGAGCTGGTCGTGCGAGAAGGAGACGCTGTCTTCATCCCCCCCCATGGAAGAGCATCGCTTCGTGAATCAAGGCCATGATCCGTTCCGCTTCATTTGCTGCATCCCGCTCCCCGGCGAGAAGTGACCGGGGCAGGAAGGGATCAGCAGCCGGCGGACGTCCCCGGCACGCAGTGATCACCCGCCACAGAGTTCGGGGCCCTGAGCCTCGACCTATTTTGTCGTCGCCGATTACAGTAGTACAGAACTGATAGACCACACAGCTAGCTAAGGAGGCCACAGATGGCAACGCTACTTACAGAGGATGACGTCAGAAGCGTCCTGACCATGACCGACACCGTCGAGGTGGTGGAGGAAGCCTTTCGTCAGTATGCACTCGGCACCGTCCAGGTGCCGTTGAGGATCGGCGTCAAGATCCCCGCACACAACGGCTTCCACGGTGTGATGCAGGCATATGTCGGGGGCGACTCTGACTCCCTGGCCGTGAAGACAGGATCGATGTACAGCGAGAACCCTGCCAAGCACGGACTGCCCGGTATCATCCTCTACGTTCTGCTCTACGACACCACCAATGGTACTCTCCTGGCCCTCATGGGCGGCAATCACCTCACGGCCATGCGTACTGCTGCCATCTGCGGAGTGGGCACCAAGTACCTTGCACGTGCGGATGCCGAGGTGCTGGGTTTGTTTGGCGCCGGCGTTGAAGCGCGGACTCAGGTTCTGGCCATCAACGAGGTCAGACCTCTCAAGAAAGTCAAGGTCTTCGATCCTGTCCCAGGCAAGGCCGCTAGTCTCGCTGAGGAGGTGGCCGCAGCCACAGGCATCGAGATAGTTGCCGTCGACGACCCCAGGGAGGCTGTAGCCAATTGCGACGTGGTCTCCACGACCACCAGCTCCCCTGCGCCGGTGTTCGAAGGAAAGTGGCTCGAGGACGGCACTCACGTCAATGCCATAGGCTCCCATTCTCCCGACGTCCAGGAGCTGGATAGTGACACGGTGGCCCGCGCCAAGCTGGTGGTGGACAGCAAGGAAGCGGTTCTCGCCGAGGCCGGAGATCTCATCGTCCCCATCAAGGAGGGCCGTATCTCCGAGGCTCACATTCATGCTGAGCTGGGCGAATTGATCACCGGCACCAAGCAAGCACGCTCCTCGGAGAGCGAGATCACACTGTTCAAGACCGTGGGGCTCGCCCTTCAGGACGCCGCCGCCGCTTCCAGGACGTATCAGCTCGCAAGAGAGCAGGGCGTAGGCACAGAAGTCGTTTTCTGAGACTCTGCCCTCCGCGCCAGGCGTCCTGCCACCCATCGAGCCTTCTCTCGTGGCTGAGCCCACGGCTCGCGCGGCCGCAGCCCCTGTTGCGTGCCCCAGAAGCGGTGTACGGTGGTCTCTTGTCCTACGGTATCCGCCCTGGGCAAGACAACGAGAGCAGCATAGCCGACTCGGCAAGCAGGCTCGAAAAGCGGCCAGACTCTGTGGGGCTGGTCCGACGTGATGGAGTAATCACGGTGACAAGACTGGTCGTTCGAGAAGAACTCTGCAGCGGCTGCCGCGCCTGCCAGGTGGCCTGTGTAGCCAGGCACGCAGGCCTCTTCGGCGTCTACACCGCTCGCCTCCGGATCATCAAGAACGAAGCTCTGGGAACGGACCGTCCTCAAGTATGCCGGCAGTGCGGAAGGGCTCCGTGCGTAGCCGCCTGTCCCACCGGTGCCCTCCACAAGGACGAGACGACCTCCGCCGTCATTCTGAACGCAGAGGCCTGCACCGGGTGTGCGAAGTGCCTGGAGGCCTGCCCTTTCGGGGTGATTAGCCTGCACCCGCAGACCAACCTACCCCTCATCTGCGACCTATGCGCTGGCAAACCGGCCTGCACCCAGAGATGCCCCACCGGCGCCATCTCTTATGGAGATCTGCCGCCGGAGTCCGACAGACCTCCAGCGAGGCACCTGGTGAGACCCGACCCTGCATCTCTTCGGCTCCGACCCGAAGACCAGGCGTGACGGTCGCTTGCTCCAGCGATGGTGAAGAACATGTCCAGGCTTAGCTACGGCGGCTCGGTGCTGCAAGTAGATCTCACCGAGGGGGCCTCCCTTCGTCAGCCTACTGAGGAGAGCCTGACGCGCTCCTTCCTGGGCGGACGAGGGCTCAACGTCAGGCGTCTCTGGGACGAGATCGCCCCTCACTCCGACCCCCTCTCCCCCGCCAACGTCTTGATCTTCGGCGTCGGTCCCCTGGTGGGGACCCTCTTCCCGGGCGGAGCACGGATCAATGTCACCGCCATGTCGCCACACACGGGCATCCTGGGTGATTCCAACGTCGGCGGCTTCTTTGGCCCGGAGCTCAAGTTCACCGGACACGACCAGCTACTCATCAAGGGCCGCGCCGACCACCCCGTCTATCTCTGGATCAGGGACGACCAAGTCGAGCTCCGCGACGCGCGAGAGCTATGGGGTCGCGACGTATGGGACACTACCCTGGCCATACGGCAAGACCTGGGGGATGTCGAGGTGCAGGTTGCCACCATCGGCCAGGCAGCCGAGAACGGGGTCAGTTTCGCAAGCATCTTCGTCAACCTCAGCCGGGCCCTGGGCAGAACTGGCATGGGTGCGGTCATGGCGGCAAAGAATCTCAAGGCCGTAGCTGTCCGGGGCACGAAGCTTTTCCCCGTGGCGGACATGGCCCGCTTCAAGGAGATCGTGGAGCGACTGGACACCCTCATCTATCAACACCCAGAATACGAGCTGCGCGTTCGCCTGGGCACCACCAAGCTGATGAAGGCCCTCAACGGCATCGGCGCCCTTCCCACGCGCCACTTTCAGCAGGGTCGCTTCGAAGACGCCGAAAGAGTCAGCGGGGAGGCTATCGAACGACTGTACAAGGTCAAGAGTAAAGCCTGCTTCGCCTGCACCATCCCCTGCAGCCGCTTCCTGGTCGTCGACGACCCTCGCTTCCCCAATCTCCGGCTGGAGGGCCCGGAGTATGAACCCCTCGCTGGCTTCACCGCCCGCGTTGGCAACAGCGACCTGGCGCTGGCACTGAAGTGCATAGACCTGGCCAACCGCTACGGCATGGACGCCATCAGTCTGTCGGAGGCCATCTCCTGGGCCATGGAGTGCCACCAGCGAGGGCTCCTGTCCTCTGAGGAAGCCGACGGCCTGGACCTCACCTGGGGTAACGGCGACGCCATCCTCTCCCTCGTGCACAAAGTGGCCCACAGGGAAGGCTTCGGAGGCGTGCTGGCAGACGGCGTAAAGAAAGCGGCACAGCGCCTGGGAAAGGGATCCGAGGAACTCGCCATGGAAGGCAAGGGCCTGGAGGTCTTCCAGGCCGATCCGCGAGCCATCAAGGCCTACGGCCTGGGCAACGCCGTGGCCAGTCGCGGCGCGGATCACTTGCGCTCAGAACCCTGGTTCGAGCTCTCCAACGATCCCCAGGAAGGCATCCGCCGCTACGGCATCGCAGAGACCGCCTTCCCCCTGGAGAGCCGAGGCAAGGGTCTCGTGGTCAAACACTTCGAGGAGATGGCCGCCGTCGCGGATTCCCTCGGTGTGTGCAAGAACACCTACAACAACATGGAGGTGCTCTCCTGGGACGACACCGCGGAACTGCTCCAGGCCGCCACCGGCTGGGATATCACCGGCCACGAGGTGCAGCGCATCGGAGAGCGCATCGTGAACCTGGAGCGGCTGCTCATCGCCCGCGAAGGCGTCACCCGCGAGGACGATTACCTGCCGCGACGTTTCCTCCAGGAGCCCATGCCGGAAGGGAGCGGGCCCAGCACCGGCTCCGTTCTGGAGTTGGACACCATGCTCGACGAGTACTATCGTTCTCGCGGCTGGGACCCCGGTACAGGGCTGCCCACCACTGACAAGCTCAGGGAACTGGGCTTGCCCTGGAGGCTCGATGAAGGAGGCGATTGATGTACGAGCTCAGAGTCTCCGTGGCCAAGGTTCTGGGCACGTGCACCGCAGATCCACCCATGAGGCCGGGCCAGTACTTCACGGTGAGCAACGGAGACATCCGTATCCCACAAGGTAGCTACGTCTGCGCCTGGGCTCTCCACAGCCTGTTGCCGGTGCTCACCCCCAAGGAGCGCCAGATCCTCGAGTCCGAAGCTGACGACTGGATGTGGCGCGTGCACCACGCCCAGTGCCCCGACCCCGATGGACGGGTGGTCTTCCACATTGCACGCGTGGGCCAAACGCATCGGGACCCGGTCCCAGAGCCCGAGATCGCCCCTCCCGACCAGTTGGAGAGCATGGAAGGCCCCCTCTGGAACCTGCGGGTCGTCGTGGACCAGGTCAGGGGCTCATGCACTTCAGGCCTGAGGCCTGGCGATCACTTCCTGCTGCGTAGCGGCCGCCTGTACATCCCTGCCCATGGACACTTCTGTCTCTATGCCCTGCAAGCCACGTTTCCCTTCCTCACCGCCAAGCAGAGACCTCTGGAGGACGGCGACTGGCTGAAGCGCACCAACCGGATCCTCTGCCCAGACCCGGCAGGAAACGTGGTGATGAGGGTGGAGAGAGTCGGCGCCGACTCCAGCGACCTGTAGCCATCACCCGCTGCACCACCAGGCCAGTCTGAGCCTCTCCAAATAGGCGGACGCCAGGCTACGCCCTCGCGGAGGAAGCCTGGCGTGTTTCTTTCCGAGTCCGTCACAGTGAGCCCTATCCGGCCCTCGGCCGGGTTTCCTGCGCCGTGGCCTACCGCTCAGTCCTTGAGCTTGACGATCACCTCTATCTCCACGGGCGAGTTCATCGGCAGCTCATTCACACCCATCACTGATCGAGCGTGTTTACCCCTCTCGCCCAGTAGATCACCCAGCAGTTCCGAGGCCCCGTTCAGCACCGCCGGATGCATCCCGAACCCCGGCGCACTGGCTACGTACCCCGTGACCTTGACGACTTGCGCAATCCGGTCCAGGTCGCCTATCTGCTGCTTGAGCACGCTCAACAGATTGAGCATGGTCACTTTGCAGGCGTCGTATCCCTGCTCCACGGTGAGGTCAGACCCGAGCTTGCCCAGGTACTTCAGCCCTCCACCCTCGAAACAAGTAGATCCAGACGTATACACCATGCCGTCCACCTCGAGAGCCGTCACGTACACGCCCTTGGGAGTTGGTGGTTCCGGAAGGGTGTATCCCAACTCGCGCAGCTTCTCTTCCACTGACATCTCCAGACCTCCTCAGTCTATTGATCGCCGGCCTGTCGCTACCGACATCCGACCCGCCCCGGGGTGCCGGGGCATACATCCGCGACTCACAACCTCTCGCCCAACACAGAGAGCAGGTGATCTATCTCCTCCTCTGTGTTGAAGAAATGGGGCGAAATCCGCAGTTCTCTGCCGAGATTGACCGACGCCACGATGCCGTTCTCCTCCAGCACTCGCCCCACAGCCTGACCATCGTCCACCACGCAGGTCACGATCCCACTCCGGGGTCCCGGTGGCGTGAACAGCTCCAGACCCAGGTCCTTCAGACCATGCCAGACCCTGGAGCTTAATCGTAACACCTGCGCCTCTATTCTGTCCATGCCCACACCGTTGAGGTAGTCCAGCGCAGCCTTCAACTCAAACGCACCCTGGAAGTGAACGGTGGCCGTCTCGAACTTCCTGGCGGTCGCGTAGAACGCCTGGGGGAGCAAGTGGGCATCGTCTGCCCATCCCTCCACCTGAAGGAAACCCCGGAAGACAGGCTCCAGCTCCGAAAGCAGTTCCTCCCTCACGTAGAAGAAGGCCAGCCCAATAGGGCCCAGCAACCACTTGTACACCCCCGAGGTGAAGAAATCGATCCCAGCGGCCTTCACGTCGATCCCCACGGCACCAACCGCCTGGATGCCGTCCACGTGGAGATAAGCCCCGTGCGCGTGGGCCAGATCGGCCAGTCCTCTGACGTCGGGCACGTAGCCATTGCGATGAGACGCGTAGCTGATGCTGATGACCACCGTCCGATCATCCACCAACTGCTCGAAATCGGCCAGTGTCACAGCACCGTCCTTGCTGCGCACGACACGATTCTCGACGCCCGTCCGTCGCTCCAGACCATGCCAGACGACGGCATTCGAGGGGAAGCCGAGGTCATCCCACACGACGTTGTCGCCCGGTCCGAATGGAAGAGCCGTGGCGACGATGTTGGTGCCCTCGGTGGTGTTGGTGGTGATGGCAATCTCGCAGGCCTTGGCCCCTATCAGGCTGGCCAAGTCGACCTTCGCCTCCTCGAGCACTTCCAGCCATTCTGGCACCCGGCCACCAACGCCCCGAGCACGCTTGTCGAGGAACTGGCGCCCGGCCTCCAGGACAGGCAGGGGGTAGGGACCATCGTACGCTGTGTCCAGGTAGGTCAGTTCCTCCGTCACGGGGAAATCGGAACGTATCTTGGGGTCCATGAGCTCTCCTGACTGACGCCACGCGGTCCGTCCAGCCGCAGTCTGACTCCTGCGCCTCGCAGACCACTGTGTTTGAGAACTGAGCGCGCCGAGCGGCCGCCCAATCCTCAACAGCGGTCAGTGTAGCATCGCTGACCACACGTGTCAAACCAGAGCCTGTCAGAGGTCATGGGAGGGCCAATCCAGCGCTCGCAGCCACGGTCTTGTCCATAAGAAGGAGATGATGGAGAAGTGGCGGCGCGGAGAGCACAGAACCACATCCTTCCTTCAGACCGCTCCCCCAACCATGTGAGAGAAACGAGCATGGGTATCCAGTTCTCAACTGAAGGCTGTCCATCATTGATGCGAAGATCACATTCTCTGAAGAGGTGGCCAATTTGACTCCTGGGCCCAAATCTGCTATAATGATGATGCCGGGGACCGAGGTATCGGCCCCGAGCTTCGCAGGACATGGGCTATGCTCGCAGTCGCTTGGATCCTGGAGACCGAGACGGCAATTGAGCCAAGAAGATCTTCATCCATTGGTCCTTCTGGACAATCGTGCCTCTCTGGCTAGCGTTGAGAGGCCTTTTTTTGTGTCTGACGCACTTCCGTCCCCCAGCGAACGGACGTCTATGATCACACTCGAGAGCGTCTACCACACCTACGACGCCCAGAAGCCCCATCCGGTCACCGCCCTGAGGGGCATCGATCTCCACATCGAACAGGGCGAGTACGTGGTATTCATCGGCAGGAACGGCTCCGGTAAATCCACCCTCGCCAAGCATCTCAACGCCCTCCTCCTCCCTAGCAAGGGGGAAGTGATCATCAAGGGCATGAACACCAAGGATCCCCAGCACCTGACCACCATCCGCCACACAGTCGGCATGGTCTTTCAGGTTCCGGACAACCAGCTCGTGGCCACGGTCGTCGAGGAAGACGTGGCCTTCGGACCGGAGAACATGGGGGTGCCACACCGGGAACTGAGGGAGCGAGTGGACGAAGCGTTGGCCGTCGTAGGCATGGCGGAGTACCGCGACAGGCCCCCACACATGCTTTCTGCAGGCCAGAAGCAGCGTGTGGCCATCGCCGGCGCCATTGCCATGCGGCCCGCCTGTCTCGTTCTCGACGAGGCCACGGCCATGCTGGATCCGCAGGGCCGCCGAGAGGTGCTGGATACAGTGCAGCGGCTCCATGACCAGGGCGTCACCATCCTGGCCATCACCCACTTCATGCACGAGGCGGTCGAGGGTTTCAGGATCATCGTCCTGGACCAGGGCACCATCGCCATGGACGGCACGCCACGCGAGGTCTTCAGCCAGACAGACAGGTTGCGACAACTGGGTCTGGATGTCCCGCCTGTGACTGAGCTCGCCGGGCGAATACATCGCCGACAGCCAGCCTTCCCCACGACGCTGCTGTCCGTGGAGGAATGCGTCGAGCAGTTGTGCCGGTTTCCTCACCCCGTGGAGGTGAGCGCATGAGCCCCATACTGCGGGTGGAGAACCTGCACCACACCTATCTGCGGGGCACGCCCTTCGAGGCCGTGTCCCTCCGGGGCGTCGATATGGAAGTGCACCAAGGGGAGATCGTCTCCATCATCGGCCCTACCGGCTCGGGCAAGTCCACGCTGATCCAGCACTTTAATGGGCTGATCAGACCCCAGACGGGGAACGTCTTCGTTCTCGGCCAGGATCTCCGCGACCCCGATCTGGACATCAAGGGGTTGCGCCGCCAAGTGGGGATGATCTTCCAGACCCCAGAGCAGCAGCTCTTCGAACAGTACGTCGGCGACGACATCGCGTTCGGTCCCCGCAACTACGGATTGGATCGCACGGAGGTCCGTCAGCGTGTGAAGAAGGCCATGGAAATGGTGGGGCTCGGTTTCGAGGAGTTCAAGGACCGGCTGACCTTCTCCCTCAGCGGCGGCGAGATGCGCAAGGTGGCCATCGCGGGAGTCCTGGCCCTCGAGCCGAGCATCCTGGTCTTCGACGAGCCAACCTGCGGTCTCGATCCGGCCACAGCCAGCGAGTTTCTGTCCAGGATCAGGGAGCTGCGCGACGAGCAAGAGGTGACGATCATCCTCGTCTCCCACGACATGGAGAGCGTCGCTCAACTGGCCGACCGGATCTACGTCATCCTCCAGGGCCGAAGCATCCTGGAGGGGACCCCACGTCAGATCTTCTCCCAGGCTGGACTGCTACGCAGCTACGGCCTCGACACACCTCAAGTCACCCAGGTGATGCACGGTTTGCGTGGCCACGGCGCACCGGTCAGAGTGGACCTGCTCTCCGTCAGCGAGGCCGAGGAGGAAATAGCCCGGTGTTTCGATCTCGTGGAGCGACCGGGAAACCACGACCATGACAGACTATAGCGCCTTTCGCTACCTGACCATCGGACAGTACCTGCCCTACGGCTCCCTGGTGCACCACCTGGACCCCAGGGCAAAGATCGTGATGTTCTCGCTCCTGGTCGCGGCGGTGACCTTCGCCAACTCCTTTACCGCCAGCGTCATTCTCCTCGTGTCCCTGCTCGGTGTCGTTCGTCTTTCCCGCACGCCTCTCCGGTTTGTCCTGCAGGGCCTCCGACCAGCCCTGCCGTGGATCGCCGTCTTCACGCTGTTGCAGTTGCTCTTCTACCACAATCCATACGGGCCCAAGGTCTGTTCGACGATCTGGACCTGGGGGTTCGTCGACATCACCACTTGCGCCATCAGACAGATAGGCCTCATGATCCTTCGACTGCTGGAATTCATGACCCTGATCAGCCTGCTCACCTTGACCACTAGCACCGCCGAACTCACCCATGGTCTGGAGAGGCTGCTGAGCCCTCTCGAGCGCCTGAGGTTCCCGGCTCACGAACTGGCCCTGGTCTTCGCCATCGCCCTTCGCTTCGCCCCCACGCTGGCCGTGGAGCTGGAGAGGATCATGAAAGCCCAGGCTTCCCGAGGGGCGGACTTCGGCGAGGGCGGCAGGTTAGCTTTCATCCAACGAACCCGTGCTCTGCTGCCTCTCCTCGTACCGCTCTTCGTCAGCGCTCTGCGCAGGGCGGAGGATTTGACCCTGGCCATGGAAGCTCGAGGCTACGCCGGGGGCAGGGGACGGACGAGCTATCTCCAGCTCAGGGCGCTGCCGCGGGACTACCTGGCCCTGGCCCTGGTGGGCGTCTTCTGTGCAGCTATCCTGTTTTCCGCTCTCGACGCCCTGGACGGATTGATCCTCAGCACCACATCCGCCTGGGCGAGAGAGGTTTTCTTCCACGTCGTACACTGAACACTAGGAGGTCTTCAGGAAAGGAGAGAGTAATGCAGAGTGGAGGAACGCGCGCCATGGTGCGCAAGATCGTCGTCGCTGGCGTGTTGGGCGCCATCATCACCCTTCTAGGCTATCTGGGCACGGCCGGTCCCGGCTTCATACCGGTACCCACTCCGGCTCAGCATGCCACGACGCTGCACGTGCCGGTGATCATCGGGGGCATACTCGAGGGGCCTATCGTTGGACTGGCACTGGGGTTCATCTTTGGCATCTTCAGTTGGCTCCAGGCTGGAATGCTGGGCGTGGTGATGTTCCAGGACCCGCTGGTGGCGATTCTGCCCCGTCTCTTCATCGGCATCACCGCCTGGGCGGCCTACGTGGGCTTTCGGAAGGCCGGTAGGTACGCAGCCATGACCCTCGCCGGATGCTTGTTGGTGATCTGCGGGGCGTTTGTATACTGGACCGTTCAGGTGAACGTGCTGCTGGCGGTGGTGATCGCCCTGGTGCTGTTGGCCTTGATCGCCGGGTTCGTCTTCCTGGCACTGAGAGAAAACAGGGAGATTCAGGCCCTCATCCTCTCTGCGGCCGTCGGCACCCTCACCAACACCATCCTCGTGCTCAGCATGCTGGTGGTGCGTGGCTACCTGCCTCCCGAGGCAGCACTGGTCGCGGGCTTGACGAACGGCGTACCCGAGATCATCGTGGCCTGCATCATCGTGGTGGCTGTGGTGGGAATCTGGAAAGGCGTCGAGACCCGCAGGGCAGGATCTACGGTCTGAGGGACAGGTCCCAGGCTAGGGACCCAGCACGAGTCTGAGGACGATCAAGCCGAGTAGTGGTAGGGCCAAGATCCCTGCCCACTCGAACCACACCACCAGTTGGCCAACCGGCATGCCGTGTTCCCGGTGAAGGGCTCCCGAGATAGGCGTGAAGAAGCACAGGACGCTGGCTAGCGCGTAGCCGGCCGCCTTGAAGTAGTAGTCGGGGGTCAGAGCACCGGCCCGATGAGGCAGTTCAATGCCTTCGATGCTCAGGCGAAGCGCAAGCAGCGCCAGGAGCAGGGCCCAGGTCAACTCATAGGCCGAGGCCGCCTTCAATCCCGTACTCGCCGACGGGCCGGCCAGCAGACGTCTCCATTCCCGGGTGGACACAAACTGCCGCCAGGCCATCATACTCAGCACGTAGAAAGCAGTCGCCAGGCTCGCTTCCCGTCCTAAGATGGTGAGCCAGTTCTGTGTCATCCACCAGGACCCATAGCTGGCCACCATCTTAGGGCTGTCGAAGGCGACGACCCCGGCGGCTACCACGACGGACACGCACAACCACCATCTGCTGAGGTAGGCCTGGCCGGCCTCAAGGGCGCTACCCGGCATAGCCATGGCCTCGTAAACGCGTGCAATGGCCCTCGGCTGCCACACGTAGAAAGCGCACGTGGCCGGGAAGACCAGTAGTAGCAGGATCTGCGCGTGCCAGTCCGCCATACTACCGAGATACCCGTCTCTACTGCGCAAGCTGCCGAAGATGGTGGGCAGCACGAACAGGTACACGACGCCCCACCCCAGGCCCATCACCGCCATGGTGCGCTGTCTCAGGCCGAGCCTATTCATGAACAGCCTCGCCAGCGGATCGCTGGCATAGACCATCCTCTGCACTGACTCTGATCTCTCCTGGTCCTTCATTCGCTCATCACCACTCGCGGATACGAACTCCGCGATCTCTGCCTCCGCATCCCCGCTTCTTCCAGCGGCTGGCACGCGTTCGGAAGGAGGCACAGACCCCGAGGCCTCCACGGCCCAGAGCTCGAGCCCTCGCCCTCACCGCTGCCAGCGCTGCCCCTTGACCAGCCACAGGCTGAACACCAGAACGACCCCTGGCCTGGCTTCCAGCCACCACTCCTCGGTAGAACCTTCCGAATTGGGGGAATTAGAGCACAAAAGGCCCGCCACATCAAGCCCGAGCCGCCAGAGACCTCCACCACTGGCCGGAACGCCCCCGGCCAGCCTCCAGTCTTTGCAGCACCAGAGGCACTACTATATACTACTCGCAGGGAGACAGTGACCAGATCAGATGAACGATTCCTATGACGTCATCGTCGTGGGCGCAGGCCATGCCGGATGCGAAGCGGCGCTGGCCGCGGCCCGGCTAGGCTGCCGCACCCTGCTGCTGACCATCAGCCTGGGGCACGTCGCTGAGATGCCCTGTAACCCCAGCGTGGGCGGACCGGCGAAAGCGCACCTGACCCGGGAGATCGGGGCTCTGGGCGGCGAACAGGCCAGAAACATCGACCGTACGTCCATTCAGATTCGCCTCTTGAACGAGAGCAAAGGACCGGCGGTTCACGCCCTCAGAGCCCAGGCAGACCGGCGCCTCTACTCCACCACCATGAGGAACACCCTGGAAACCACCTCCGGCCTCGATCTGAGACAGGCCATGGTACAGAAGCTTTTGGTCAGGCACGACAGGGTCGAAGGCGTGCTCACCGCCGATGGCGACCGCTACTCCGCCAGGACAGTCGTCCTCACCACGGGGACCTTCCTCAACGCTCGCCTCACGAGAGGCCAACACGTCTGGCCCGGTGGTCGAGACGGAGAGCAGCCAGCCATCGGCCTCTCCCAGTGCCTCAGAGATCTGGGCTTCAGGGTCGAGAGGCTGAAGACGGACACGCCTCCTCGTGTAGATGCTCGCACCGTGGATTTCGCCAAGACCGATGTCCAGTTCGGCAGCGAGTCCCCTCTCTACTTCAGTTTCGTGTACCCTGAGGCCGGCCTCGGGCCGCCCGAACCATTGCTGGCGCAGCGCGCTCCCAACCCGGTCTACCCCATACCCTGGCAGACACAGTGGCATCCACAGCTACCCTGCTACCTGGTCCACACCAACCAGCAAACCCACGACGTGATCACCTCCAACCTCCATCGAGCTCCACTGTACGACGGAACCATCGAGGCCAGCGGACCTCGCTACTGCCCCAGCATCGAGATCAGGATACCCAGGTTCCCCGACAAGCGCTCTCATCAACTCTTCCTGGAACCAGAAGGCTGGCACACCAACCAGGTGTATGTCCAGGGAGCCTACACCAGCCTGCCCGAGGACGTGCAGCTAGCTATGCTGCGCACTATTCCTGCCCTCCGGCAGGTGGAGGTTCTTCGCTACGGCTACGCCGTCGAGTACGACTACGTGCCTCCCTCTCAGATTTCCGCTGCTCTGGAGACCAGGCTGGTGGAGGGCCTGTACCACGCCGGGCAGATCAACGGCACGTCTGGCTACGAAGAGGCCGCTGCGCAGGGGCTTCTGGCCGGCATCAACGCCGCTCGCAAGGTACGCGGCGAACCCGCCGTCATCTTCGGTCGCGGCGACGCGTACATCGGCGTTCTCATCGACGACCTGGTGACCAAAGATATCACTGAGCCCTACCGCATGATGACCTCTCGCGCGGAGTACCGGCTCCTGCTGCGCCAGGACAACGCCGATCTCCGCTTGTCGCCCATCGGCTACGACACCGGCCTCGTAAACCCGCAGCGGCACCAGGCCGTGGAGAGGAAACGAAGGGCCATAGAAGCGGAGCTGACGCGCCTCGGTCAGACCTGGCTGCGCCCCACAGTGGAGACCAATGGACAACTTGCAGCCTGGGACCTCCCCCCTCTGCACGACGGCGTCAACGCTCTCCAGTTCTTGCGGCGGCCTGAAGCTACGTACGCCATGCTCCACAAACTGGCGCCCGCCTGCGAACGATTGGTGCCCGATGCCGTACAGCAAGTAACCATCGAGGCCAAATATGCCGGCTACATCGAGAAACAGCTTCTGCAAGTGGAGCGCATGCGTCGTCTGGAGAACCACCGCATACCCGACTCCTTCGACTACGACACCGTTGCGGGCATGAGAACGGAGGCCCAAGAGAAACTGAGCCGCTTCCGCCCCGCGACCGTAGGCCAGGCCTCCCGCATCAGCGGGGTGAACCCGGCTGACATCTCCATCCTCCTCATCTACCTGGCGCGCCCCTCGGCCCGGCAGGCCAGACGCCACTGAGGTCTGTGGGCCCCACTGATGCTGTCATGTGCACCGCGAGGCAGAGACCTGCGCCACGGGAACACGTGTAGAAAGGGTGGGGGCACGAAACCGCCCCCACCCTCGGTACTCAGAGCTCGAGGCTGGATCCAGAGCTGGCCAAGAAGACCCTAAGCCGAGCCCGCTCCCTTGGGCTTGTAGATGCGCACCCAGGCCAGCAGCCAGATCGCACCGAGTCCGAAGATGGTGACCACGAAGCTGAACAGCGCACCCAGGAAGGGGATGCTCCTCACCAGCGCGAAGATAACCAGCCCGATGAGGAGAGGAATCAATCCCAGCGCCCTGTCCACCCACCCCGAGGCGATGTTCTTCAGGATCAGCCAGCCGACGAGATAGCTGAAGGCTACCTTGGTGATGTAGATGGCGATGATGGAGAAGCCTACAACCAGAGCACTCTCCAACACCATGAAGATACCAGCGATGGGGAAGACCAGACCACCGAGCGTAGCCAACCCCGCGATGACGAGCAGCACGATCATGACTATGAACAGCGCCGGAACTGCAACGAAGAACGCCAACCACACAGCAAAGCCCCAACCCATGCTGTGCAGCGGCTTTTCCTTCCAGTGTCGCACCACTTCCTTGAACCACTTGGGAGCGAGCCACAGCAGCAGCACTCCGATGATCAGCAGCGTCACGAAGTTGCGCACCATGCCTACGATCCAGCCGACGAACCAGGTCACCACAGCCATCGCGGTCAGCGCGCCAGCAGGGACCTCGGGCACCTCTACCTCAGGCGCCTCCACCTCCTCTGGCACGGGCGTCTGGTAGACGATGGCTCCACCCACGACCTCATCCGGCACGTCCACGGTCACCGGGCTGGTGTAGATCAGTTTCCCATCTATCTGGGCGTCCTCATCTACCTTCAGCCCAGGCCCGATGATGCGTTCGGGCACGTAGGGATTCCACATGCGCATGAACACGCTCCACTGTTCGAACTCGGGGTCTGGCTCCTCGACCTCTGCCTCCAGATCACCCGAGACGTGGCCCGAGATCTCAAGCCCGGCGACCGCAGCCTTGACGTCGCCCGCGACCTCTCCATCCAGCAGTGCCTGATACCCGGCCACGAACACGTCGCTGGCGATGGCGCTGCCCGGCTCCGCCCCGAACCCGAACCCCGCGGCGAACAGATCGTCGCCCACCTGACCACCGGGACCGAGCTTCAAATCGCTCCCGGCGAAGCGTACGTCGTCGGCCACCGTGCCGTTGATCTGAACCTCGCCGCCAGCAGCCCAGAGGTCCCCCTCGATGACGCCATTGATAACTATCTCGCCGCCCGCGGCGATCAGGTCGCCATGCACGGTGGCGTTGACCGTGATGGAGCCCGCGAATAGATACAGGTCGTCGTCCACGTCCTCGTCGATGACGATGACGTCCTTGGTCCTCACATCGGCCGCCAGAACGGGCGCGGCCAGGACCAGGCAGGCCAGCGCCAGCAGCCCCAACACGATGAAGAACCTTCGTGAGCGGTGCTTCGTCATCTCGACTCCTCCTTATCTCTCCTCCTCTTCAGAGACTCCTCGCCAGGGCACGATGCGCGGGCATCGGCAGTTCCGGAGTTGCCCCTCGGGCACCGGTCTGAACCGCCGCCGGGTCACAGTCACTATACCCTTCCTAACCCTCAGGAACAAGAAAGGTCCCTCTATGGTTCAACCACCTCGATGCCGCCCAGGGCGAAGCTGTTCTCCCATCCAGCCGACGACCAGATGGGGACGGTCTCCCACCTCCCCGCTGCTCCCGTGGTTTCCAGGCGCAGGGCCAACTCGTAGCGACCAGACGACGACGCCTGAGGGACCTCGATCGCACACAGATCGCGCACCAACTCCTCTCGCTCCC
The DNA here is from genome assembly GCA_034411995.1 of Anaerolineae bacterium. Classification (GTDB taxonomy): domain Bacteria; phylum Chloroflexota; class Anaerolineae; order UBA7937; family B3-Chlor; genus JAUVXJ01. Next base: position 1,083,436 of record DAOUME010000026.1, read on the forward strand.
AGTTGATGCTGGGGTATTCACTGCTCAGGCACCCGGCTCCCTCGCTCGCCAAACGCCCGGCTTCGTCCCTCAGTTCCAGCCGCGCTTCCATCAAGGGCAGGGGCACGCCCCAGGCGCGCCAGTAGAGCTGCACCTCTGCTGTGCTGCCCGGCTGAACCTCCAATGAAGACAATTCGTAGCCCGTCAACTGGACCAGATCTCCGAAGTTGGCCCAGGGCTCGTACTGCATCTTCGGAGTCGGTGGAGGTACCAGGGGCCTCATCACCCTGACACTCCCAATGGCCGATCCGGTCGAGAGCAGATCAGCGCCGCGCTCCGTGGACGGGTCGTACACGTCGAGAATCAGACTGTACTGCACCGGGGGCGCCCCAGGCGGAATCGGGACCTCGACCACCTGGGGGGCCGAGGTCACGTCCACTGCCAACGTCGTAGAGGCGACCACGTCCGTCCACACGTCGAGATCCGCTCCCTCCAGCGTCAGGCCAAGCCGTGCCTCCAGGGCTGTGCCCACCTCACCTTCCGTTTGCCAGTGCAGGTCAAGACGCAGGCTGTCCCCGGCGTGCACCAGTGCCGGCGCGTCGAATCCCGCCAGCTTCAGTCCGTCAGCGACGTCTACATCGAGAGAATGATACACCGGGTCTGCGTCGTATTCTGGCTCGCGCGCGGTCAGGTAGCACTGCACCCGCATGTAGCTATCTCCGACGAACTCCTCCTCCCCGAGCAGGCGTCCGTGCTCCTCGAGCCAGGACCGGATCAACCCGTGAGGGTCGGTCACCGTATCGTAGATGCGGTACACCCACACCCGGTCGTGGTGGGCGAAGAGCCTTTCCAGCGCACGGGTTGTCTCCTCCTCATCCGTGGCGTAGAAGTCTGACGCGGGATCGCCCCAGCCGAGCCTCTCGTCGCCTCCCACGGTGCCTGTCTGCACGAGTATCACTCCTTCCGGCTCCTCACCAGGCCGGTAGTCGACCAGCCGTCCCCGCCAGGCGATGTCCCCATGGTAGTAGTAGAGGAAGGGCGGATAGGCGTACCCGGCATTGATGAGCACGGCGTCTCCAGGGGCGATCCTCCGCTCGAGATAGCTCACGGCCCCTCGATGATCGTCCGCCGCATACTGTGGATCGAAGTGAAAGCGGTAGATGGAGTAACCAGAGGCCAACCCGATCACCGCCAGACTGACGGGCACCGCCGCCCGCCACCTTCGCCCCAGCTCCACCAGACCCAGCGCCATCAGCAGATAGAACGGCGGCGAGTAGGTGAACGCGTACCTGACGTGAAAGAGGGGCGTTCGCCACGACAGGAAGTATATCACCAGCAGAGGAGCCACGGTGTAGCCACCCAGCAGGCTACCCCTGGCCCATCCTCGATCTCCCCTCGCTGCGCTGAGCAGGCCCAGCAGGTAAAGGGCGAACATGAAGGACAGCACCGGCCAGACCAGCAGGCTATCAGCATCCACGGACTGCCCCAGAGAGAGGGCTGTCCAGGACTCGACGATCACTGTTCCCAGGTCGGTGAACCCGCGCCAGGGAGGGACGGGGGGGTAAAGCGCCTGCCGTACCGCTACCGGTAACCAGGGAGCGTAGAGCACCAGCACCAGGACCTGGGCCAGCGCCCAGCGCCCCAGCCTCAGAGGCTGCTCCCGCTTCCTGTATTTGCCAGCCAGCCACCAGGCGACGACGAACAGGTTCTCGAACAGCAGCAGGAAGGCGAAGTAATACAGTGTGTACAGTCCCGCGGCTGCGGAGAGGATGTACCCCAGCCAGAACCGCCAGAGCCTGTTGCCGCTCCCAGGCTGGCTTCTCGTGTCAGTTCCGTGCCGTCCCCCTCCTCGTCCGGTCAGGCCCGCCAGCCTCATCAGGCAGTACAGGGAGATCAGGCCCAGAAAAGCTCCCAGGGTGTACATCCGTACCTCCTGGGAGTACCAGAGGTTGAAGGGAGAAAGGGCCAGCAGGAAGGCCGCCAGCAAGCCCGCTGGCCTGCCGTAGACGTCGGCGCCCAGTCGGTAGCAGGCGGCGATGATCAGTATCCCGAAGATCAGTGACAAGAACGCAGCGGAGAACTCGCTACTACCAGCAACCCTGACCCAGAAGTGCAGCAAGTAGTAGTAGAGAGGAGGGTGGATGTCCCCAGCAGTGTGCTGCGTGAGACCCCTCAGGTCCTGCGTCGCCAGATGAATACTCACCGCCTCGTCGTACCATAAGCTCTGATAGCCGAGACGGTAGAGGCGCAACCCGAAAGCGCAGAGGATAACGAGCACCAACAGGGCCACCACGCCCTTGGAAGAGTCCCCTCGAGCCGCCCGTCTCAGTGAGTTCGCCCCCCTCATGCTCCGCACCTGGGCCTTCCGCCACGAGTCGCTTTGCTGCCCCTCTGCAATCCTAGCACACCTCCATGCGCACCACCAGCTTTCGACCTCAGCGCAAGATGTGATATAATCTGCAGCCGCCGGATCAGTTGCATCAACCTCATGGTACTGCCTAGTGAGACAGCCACTCCTTTTCGGCTTGCTGCTCATCGCCATCGCGGGCGGGCTGACGGCCTGGCTCTATCGCGGCCTGGTCATGAGCCTGGTCGTCAGGTTCCTGGCCTCGCGCCTCCCCAACGCCGCCAAGCGTCGTGGATTGAGCATACGCCTGGGCGAGCAGAAAGGAGACTGGATCCGGTTTGCGCTCCAGGCTGACCTGGGCAAGACCCTGTCCCGGGTCGTGGGGCATCCGGTAGAAGGGGCGGCGTACTCCCGCTTCGGAGGCTTCAACCTCAACCATCTCTACTCGGATTTTATGAACCCGGAGTCCCCCTATTACCAGTCCTGGCTGGGAGCTTACGTCGTCTTCGACAGCCAGCAGCACCAGGCTTTCGGCTTCGACGATCAGGGAACATTCGTCGAGGATCAGGTGCTGGCCGTTCTCGAGGCAGATCAGCGCCTGGTCTACCGCAGCGCCGGCTGCCCGCACAGGTTCCCCGATGGGAACGCCGTGCAATTGAGGGGCCACCTGAGCGGAGAGCGCAAAGAGGAAAACGGCCTGGCCTGGTGGTGCATCTCAGGCCAAGCGGATACCTGGTCGGCCTACCACAAGGGCACCAAACCTGACGCCAGCCGCCTTCGCAGCAGGGTCTACGGCAAGGTCCCTCACTCAGCCAGCCACGAGGTGGACGAGTTCCACCCACTGCGCTATCGTGGGGAGTTCTGGATGCGCTACTTCCCCGAGTACAAGGCAACGTGTGCCAAGTTCTACATCTGCCCGCAGTACACTGACCGGGGCGGAAACGACGTGACCGAGGGACGAGGTATTGCTCCCGAGTGTCGGAGACTGCTGCGCAACGTCACTTTTACTCATGGCTAGGAAGACCATGGCATCGAGGACAGGTCTCATCCAGGTCTATACGGGCGAGGGCAAGGGCAAGACCACCGCGGCTCTGGGCCAGGCCATGCGTGCGGCTGGCCAGGGTCTCAAGGTCTACATCGTCCAGTTCATGAAGGGCTGGCCCCACTACGGCGAGTTGACCACCGTGGGCCAGCATCCCTCCGTGACTATCGAGCAGTTTGGTCGCCCGGACTACGTGGACAAGAACAACCCTGACCCCGAGGACTTCCGCCTGGCCAAAGCGGCGTTGGAGCGGGGACGGGAGGTGCTCACCAGTGGCAAGTACGACCTGGTGATCCTGGACGAGGTCAACGTGGCCCTGGAGTGGAACCTGATCCAGCTAGACGATCTGCTGTCACTCCTCGATCAGAAGCCAGAAGACGTGGAGCTGATCTTGACCGGCCGCTACGCTCATGCTGAGGTCATCGCTCGCGCTGACCTGGTGACCGAGATGCGCGAGATCAAGCATCCCTACCACCAAGGCATCGTCAGTCGCCGAGGCATTGAATACTGAGGAGAGATCCAGATGTTCGACAAAGAGAAGCTCGAGTCGATTCGCGAGAGCTACGAACGGTGGGAGGAAACCACGCTCCAGCAACACGTCGCCCAGCATCCAGAGCGGAGGGACGAATTCGTCACCGTCTCTGGTAAGGAAGTGCGTCGGATCTACACCCCTCTGGACGTCGCTGACCTGGACTACGAGGGGGATCTGGGCATGCCTGGCGAGTACCCCTTCACCAGAGGCGTCCATCCCACCATGTACCGCGGCCGCCCCTGGACCATGCGCATGTTTGCAGGGTACGGCACTGCCGAAGAGACCAACGCCCGCTTCAAGTACCTTCTGGAGCATGGCGAGACCGGCCTCTCGGTGGCCTTCGACTACCCCACCCTGTACGGATACGACAGCGATGATCCAGAAGCGATCGGTGAGTTCGGCAAGTGCGGCGTCGCTGTCTCCTCCGTGAAGGACATGGAGATCCTCTTCCAGGGCATCCCCATGGGTGAGGTCACCACCTCCATGACCATCAACGGCCCCGCCGCCGTCGTCTGGGCCATGTACATCGCTGCGGCCGAGAAGCAAGGCTGCCGCCCCGAGCAACTCGGGGGAACCATCCAGAACGACATCCTCAAGGAATACATCGCCCAGAAATCCTGGATCTTCCCGCCGGAACCATCGATGCGCCTGATCGTCGACACCTTCGAGTACGGCTCCAGGTACGTGCCTCGCTGGAACACCATCTCCATCAGTGGCTACCACATCCGGGAGGCGGGCGCCACCGCGGTCCAGGAGCTGGCCTTCACCCTGGCGGACGGCCTGGCCTATGTCCAGGCAGCCGTGGAGCGTGGACTGGACGTCGACGATTTTGCGCCACGTCTCTCCTTCTTCTTCAACGCCCACAACGACTTCTTCGAGGAGATCGCCAAGTACCGGGCTGCGCGTCGTGTCTGGGCCCGAGCGATGCGGGAGCGGTTCGGTGCCAGGAACCCCCGGTCCTGGTGGCTTCGCTTCCATACCCAGACCGCGGGTGTCACTCTGACCGCACAACAACCCGAGAACAACGCGGCCCGAGTCGCCATTCAGGCGCTGGCCGCCGTGCTGGGCGGCACGCAATCCCTCCACACCTGCTCCATGGACGAGGCCCTCGCCCTGCCCAGTGCCCTGGCCGCCCGCGTCGCCCTCCGCACCCAGCAGATCATCGACCATGAGAGCGGGGTCGCCAACTCCGTGGATCCGTTGGCTGGGAGCTTTCTGGTCGAGAGCCTCACCAACCGTATGGAAGAGGAAACCTACGAGATCTTCCACCAGATCGAGGAGCTCGGTGGGGTGATACCCGCCATCGAAGCGGGCTACTTCCAGAAAGAGATCGCCCAGAGCGCCTATCGCTATCAGCGAGAGATCGACACAGGAGAGCGCGTCGTAGTAGGGGTGAACGAGTATCGCCTCGACGAGCCCCTCTCCATCCCCCTGCTGAAGATGGATCCGGAGGGGTATGAGCGCCAGGTGAACCGCCTCCGCAAGCTCAAGAGAGAGCGCGACAACGCCGAGGTGGAGAGAAACCTGGACGCTCTGCGCGGGGCTGCCCTGGGCACGGAGAACCTGATGCCTTACATCCTCGATGCCGTGCGGGCCTGCGCTACCCTCGGCGAGACTTGCGCGGTGCTCAGGGAGGTGTTCGGTGAATACCGGGAGCCGGTGATCATCTGATCGCGGGCCTTGCGCCGGGCGACCGCGACTCAGGTTCGTGCACCGCTGGCGAACCGGTCACGTGGTTCGTCCTCATCGGTGCCGTCCCTTCGGTCCGGCATCGCGCGAGGTGAGCAACCGGAGTGAGCTGCGATAGCTCTTTCTACGACTTTGGTGGCCCACTTGCCAACATGAGCCACCTCGGCTACGATACGCACCACTTCTGGCCCAGTGCGTCCTGAGCCAAATCGGTCTGCGCATGACCTACAACCCTGGCAGAGGAGTTGGCTGCTATCTGGTGATCCAGGAGAGAACGCCAGACTTGTGGACACAACCCGCAAAGAAGACGCATCTTGGCAAGGAGTCGCTGCCATGAGAACCAAGAGATTCACTGTCCTGCACTCCAATGACATGCATGGAGACTTCCTGGCTGAGGTTCAGGGCGCTGAGGGCAACCTGATCGGCGGACTGGCCTTGCTCTCAGGCTACATCAACAAGGTCCGGCGGGAAGAGCAGAACGTACTGTACGTGATCTCGGGTGACATGCTCCAGGGCTCCATCATCGACGCCGAGTATCGAGGCATCTCCACCATCGAGATCATGAACTACCTGGCCCCTGACGTGGTCACCATCGGCAACCACGAGGTGGACTACGGGCTGCCTCACCTGCTCTTCCTGGAGAAGATGGCCAACTTTCCCATCGTCAACGCCAACCTGTACATCAGAAAGTACAACAGGCGGCTGATGCGACCATACCTGGTCCTCAATGTGGCCGGGTTTGACATCATGTTCATCGGCATCATCACCGAAGCGGTCCTTCAATCGTTGAAGATGGACCAGCAGATCGCCACCTTCATCTCCCTGGAGGACGCCAGCCTGGAAGTGGGCAAGATCTGCAACGCGTACAAGGATGAGGACATAGATCTGACTGTCCTCCTGACCCACATCGGATTCGAATCTGACAAGGAACTGGCAACCCTGCTGAATCCGGAGTGGGGCGTGGACATGATCATCGGTGGCCATTCACACACCATTCTGGACCAGCCAGCCGTGGTCAATGACATACTCATCGCCCAGGCGGGCACCGGCACAGACCAGATCGGGCGTTTCGACATCGTGGTGGACGACGACACCAACAGCATCGTGGAGTGGACATGGCGACTCATTCCCATCGACAACCGCATCGCGGGGCCAGACGAGGAGCTCACGGAGTTCATCGATTCCTTCAAGGAGCAGGTGGACCGTAAATACAATACTGTGGTCAGCCGTCTTGCACGGAAGCTGACTCACCCTCGACGAGAAGAGGAGACTGCGCTCGGCAATCTGTTCGCAGACATCTTCGCCCAGCGCGCGCAGGTCGACGTCATGTTTCTGGGCAGCGGTTCCATCCGCGGCACGGAACTGGGCCCCCTGGTCACTCTCGGTGACCTGAGAAGCATCTTCGCCTTCGATGACACTTTGTTCAAGCTGGCGGTGACCGGTGCCCAGCTAAGACAGATCTTCTCTCACATCATGCGGCTTGAGAACAGGGACAGCGAGGGGGAGTGCTACCAGGTGAATCACGGAGTAAGGGCTGTCTACTCCGACGCCGCCGGAGAGCTCCAGGACCTGACCATCCAGGGCCAGCCGGTGCAGGATGATGGGCAGTATACCATCTGCTTGCAGGGGTACCACTTCACCAACTGCCGGCCGAATCTCAGCCTGGACTCGGAAGCGTTGACCACGTTGCAGCCAGCCCATGTCGTCACCACGTCGGCCCGCGACGTGCTCGAAGAGTACCTCAGAGGCAACCAGAACCTCAAGAGCCAGGTGGAGGGGAGACTGATCTACAACCCCACGCCGTGAGCCCCCTGCGGCCCACTCGACGCCGTGTCTAGTGCGCCCATCGGATCGGACATCGCTCTCTGATGGGCGCCAGCCAGGGACACGTGCCATCCCCAGACGGCCAACCAGGAGGCAGGGATCACGATGGTGTCGTGTCTGGCCATGGATACACATCCAGGACCACGCCGGGAGGCGTGACCCTCAGACAACTCATGGAATGGAGTACAGGCCATGACCGCTGAAGACGTCCAAGCGTTGATGAACCTGGATCCGACGTTGATGCCCTGGGTGCTGGGCGGGATCGTGGTGATCATGAGCGTGGCGGTGTTCTTGATCGCCCGCTACTTCATCGCCAGGGGCCTGGTGTACCTGTCCCTGCGCACCGAGAACAAGTACGACGACGTGATGGTCGAGAAGCTGCGGCCCTTTCGCTTTGCCTGGGTTGCGCCACTGCTGGTGATCTACTACCTCGCCGGGCTGCTTCCTGAGAGCGCCCAGTTCATTCGCCAGGTCGTGTTGCTGCTCATCCTCTGGCTGGTGGTGCTCACCATCAACTCCATTCTCAACGGGGTGAATGCGATTTACGAGGCCAGTGACTTCTTCCATGGTGTGTCTATCCAAGGCTACCTGGATCTGACCAAGCTCGTCCTGGTCGTGGGAGGCCTCATCGTGACGGCCTCAGTGTTCACGGGCCAATCGCCGGTGGTGCTGCTGAGCGGGCTGGGCGTGGTGATGGCGCTACTCGTCCTCATGTTCCGTGACACGATGCTTTCGTTCGTGGCCAGTGTGCAGATCAACTCCAGCGACCTGGTGAGAGAGGGCGACTGGATCGAGATGCCATCCTATGAAGCGGACGGGTCCGTCATGAACATCTCTCTGCATACAGTGAAGGTCCAGAACTGGGACAAGACCATTACGGTCATTCCCACGTATAAGCTCATGGAGGCTCCCTTCAAGAACTGGCGGGGCATGGAGGAGAGTGGCGGACGGCGCATCAAGCGTGCTATTCAGGTGGACCTGAACAGCATCAGATTCTGTGATCGAGCTACGCTACAGCGGTTCAGCAACATCGACCTGGTCAGGGAGTACGTGGAAGCCAGACTCTCCGCTTCCGATCAGACGAGTTCGCTGTCCAGGAGCGCCGATGGTGCATCTACGACTCCTCAGGTCACCAACATGGAAGTCTTCCAGGCCTACGTCACCAGCTACCTCAGAGGTCGTCCAGACCTCCACCAAGCGGGGATGACCCTGCTGGTCCGGCAACTGGACCCCGGCCCTACCGGCCTGCCGCTGGAGTTCTATGCCTTCACCAAGACGGTGGAATGGGAGGAATTCGAGGCTATCCAGGCGGAGATTACTGACCATCTGTTGGCGGCCCTCCCGCAGTTCGACCTCCGGGTCTTCCAGCAGCCCACAGGGGCCGACTTCCACACTCTGGTCGACTCAGGTTAGGCAACCCATCGCGGCCTGATGTCCCGGCTACTTAGCCGGCGATGTGGCAGCGAGGAAATCGACCACCAGTCTGTTGAACTGCTGCGGCCGCTCCAACTGAGGCATGTGACCACAGCCCTCCATGATCCGCACCTCGGCATGGGGGATGAGTTCGCGGGCAGCGTAGGCATGGGTGACGGGGACCACCAGATCACGCCCTCCCCAGATGATGAGCGTTGGCGTCTCCATGCCCGCCACCTCTCGCCGTAAATCCGCGAGCATCTCCTGGCGTTGCCCGCGAAGGCTGACCCCCATTCTGGCGATTCGCAGGGCGTTCTCTCTCACGCCTGGTGTTCTCAACACAGTGGCCGCGGCGGCCAGCCATTCGTCGTCGATGGAGCTCGAATCACGCAAGATCCATCTCCTCAGCGACGCGAAGGCTCGCTGGTAGAGCCTGAAGACCAGGTCTCCCAACACGGGAACTGACCACAAACGCAGGAAGGGGCTCAGCTCCCTACCGAAACCGGCGCTGTCCACCAGAATGAGCTTCGCCACCCGTTCCGGGGACCGCACGGCGGTCTGCGCGCATACCAGACCGCCGAGGGAATTCCCCGCCAGGCTCGCCCGTTCCAGGCCCACCCCGTCCATGAACTGAGTCAAAAAGGAGGCTGCATACTCCAGCGACAGGTCCTCGATCTCCTTGTCCGACCCTCCGAAGCCCAGCAGATCCAGGGCGTACACGCGGTGCTCTGTGGCCAGCGGCCCCACGTTGTACTGCCAGAACTCCACCGAGCCTGCCAGGCCGTGCACCAGGATCAGTCCGGGCCCCTTACCCTGCATCCAGTACCGGACTCTGCCCCCGCCCACCCGGACGTACCGGTCGTCAAACCTGGGAAGAACCACCGCTCCACCCCACGCCTTTCTTTGACTCCATGCCCCCACGTATGGTCATCCCGAACCAGCCCGCTCCTGCTGTCCCCGGCCTGAATGGAAGTGAGATTCACTCCAACCCACCGGGTACGCACCGCAGATCACGAGCGGAACGGCCTCCGATGGAGGAACCGGCCATCACCCTGTCTGCCCACGAATTCGCCGTCCACCACTATGCTCTTTCCTTTGGAGATCGTCCGCACCGGGTAGCCACGCACGGTGACGTCCTCGTAGGGGCTATAGTCGACGTTCATGTGCAGATTCTCCTGGCGAAGTCTGACCTGCTTTCGAGGATCGAAGATCACCAGGTCCGCATCGGCACCGACGACGAGGCTCCCCTTCTGAGGGTACAACCCCAGGAGACGGGCCGGATTCGTGGCCACCAGCTCTACAAAGCGGTTGAGGGAGAAGCGACCTTCGTTCACACCGAAGTGGTGGAGCAGCGCCAGCCTGGTCTCGACGCCGGGCATGCCGCTCGGTATCAGCGAGAAATCGTCTCGTCCCAGCTCCTTCTGGCCCACGAAGTTGAAGGGACAGTGATCTGTGGACACGACCTGAAGGTTACCGCTGGCCAGCGCTCTCCACAGCGCCTCTCGGTCGGCGCTCTCCCTCAAGGGCGGAGATACCACGTATTTCGCCCCCTCGAATCCAGGTAGCCTGTACTTCTCCTCCGTGCACAGCAAGTACGAAGTGCACGTCTCGCCGAAAGCCAACTGCCCTCTGTGGCGAGCCTCCCTGACCTTCTCCAGCGACGCCCGGCAGGTAACGTGGACGATGTAGATGGGCGCCTCAGCCATGTCCGCCAGCGCCAGAGCGCGTGCCGTAGCCTCGGCCTCCGCCTCCGGTGGGCGGCTGCGGGCGTGCCACAGGGGTGACGTCTTCGCCTCAGAGAGGTACCTCTGGATCAGATAGTCTACGACCTGTCCATTCTCCGCGTGTACCAGCACCAGGGCGCCGATCTCCCGAGTCTTCAGCAAGATCCTGAACAGGCTGCCGTCGTCCACCATGTAACGACCAGGGTAGGCGAGATAGACCTTGAAGCTGGTGATCCCCTCCCTGACCAGCGCCGGCATCTCTTCCTCCAGGACGCTGGCGCTGGCATCCGTGATACTGACGTGTAAGCCGAAGTCGATGACCGCCCGGCCCTCAGCGCACCTCAGCCGCCTCTCCAACACCTGGTGCAGCGAGAGGCCGCGCTCCTGATCCGCGAAGTCGATGATCGTGGTGGTGCCACCACAGGCCGCCGCGACGGTGCCAGTGAAGAAGTCGTCGCTTGATGCCGTCTTCCCCACCGGAAGCTCCATATGCGTGTGTACGTCCACACCTCCGGGCAACACGTACAGCCCCTCGGCATCCAGCAGCTCATCGCCCTCCAGGCGCTTGCCAATGAGGGCAATCTGACCGTCCTGGATCCCAACGTCCGCCTCGTACGTCTCGCTGGCGGTCACGAGGGTACCGTTCCGGATAACCGTATCCATCAGATGAGCATCCTGTTGAGCTCACTAACCAGTTGCCTGGACCTGCCTGGCTGCTCCTGCTCCAGGTTGTCCATCACTGCGGTGACCGCCTCTCTCCTGGCCGGCACGAGGAAGTCCTGGAAAGAGCTGTAGTTGGGCTCGTAGCCGAAGTACCGGAACAGCGTCCCCAGCCTGAAATTGAGCCTCTCGTCTTCCGACAGTTGCAGGTAGCGCTCCACGATGGAGAGCATCGCCTCTTTGTCCTCTGGTAACTGGCCCCGCACGTCCATCAGGATGTTGGTGGAGTGGTCGCTGGCGAAGTAGCTGGAAACCTCGAGATTCTGTACCAGCAACTGCTCCTCTCTGACCTTCTGCGCGTCGCTCGACTCTTCGAACTGTCCTTTGACCAGCCTGTCGTATAGCGGAATCCCCTGCCTGATGGTCAGGGTTCGCACCCTGATGTAGTCGGGGTTGACTTGGTTGAGGACCCCAGCGGTCTGCGAGGCGTGGTTGTGCCAGGTCTCCTCGCCCGCCAACCTCAACCTGCCTCCCAGGCCGAGAACCACGTACAGGCACAGGGAAATGCCCGCCTCCATCACCCTCTTTCCACCCTCCACGACCAGCTCCGACGTCACCCCTTTCTCCATGTACTCCAGCAAGGGATCGTAGCCCGATTCCAGCCCGATGTGCAGCCTGCTGAGCCCAGCCTCGTGGAGCTGCCGAAGCTCCTCCACCGACTTTCTGGCCACCGTCCTGGCCCTGGCGTAACTGGTCACGCGCCGTACGCTGGGGAACCGCTGGTTCAGCCGAGAGAGCACTTGGACCAGATCGCCCGTCTCCATCACCAGGCTGTTGGCGTCCTGGAGGAAGGCGGTGTGGAAGACGTCCCCGTGATACTCGGCCGCCCTGTCTATGTCCGCCAGAACGTCTTCCAGAGGCCGGCGCTCGAACCGCGTCCCTTTGTAGGTGGGGCAGAACTGGCACTTGTTCCAAGGGCAGTTCCTGGTGACCCGGATCAACAGGCTTGCCGCCTCGCTGGGAGGCCGGATCGGACCCAGCTCGTAAGGTAGCCCGACAGAGATCATACCTGCTCAGTCGCTCCTCTTCGCCTATCTACGACTTGATTCTACCATGGGATTGCCTTGCCCGGGATAGCGATCAGACCGCAGGAGGCTTGCCCGCAGACAAGTGGACTTCCTCGTTCGGAGTACATCCGGGGGCGGGATCGTGGCCGCCGAGGGGCGCAGTTACAACCTCTGCACGCTCGTGAGCTGCCGCGCCGTTGCTGCCTGTGGATTGCCCCCCGCCACAGTGCCCGACTTCTGCCCGAGGGCTCTCCGGGGCGGCTTATGACTGCGGCCAGGCCATCTGAGCGAGGACGAAACTCACGGTGAGGGCTTCACATGGGGGTTCAGCTTGTTCCCGTCTCCATTCGTCAGTCGAAGGACTTCCCCATCCCCCCAGGCAGAGCACATGCAGAGCTGGAAGGAGCCACCCTCGTCTGAGGCGTAGATGACGCCAAGCCCATCGCTGGACCAGGCTGGATCCACCTCCTGTCCCGGTTCCGAAGTTGCCTGCCGCCTCTCGCTGCCATCCGCATTCATCACCCAGACGTCGTAGTTCCCGCTGCTTCTGGCCGTCTCGTGCGCCCAGGCCAGGGCTGTGCCGTCGGGAGACCACGCAGGGCTCACATCGCGACCCTCTTCCTCTGTCAACTGCACGACGTGCTGCACCGACATGCCGTCGGCAGCCAGCCTCCCTGTGTATAAGTCGAATCTGAAGGGCAGAGCGTACCGCTCGTAATGTGCGAATGCGACCATCCCACCATCCACGGTCACCGAGGGATACGCATAGGTAAAATGAGGATCCCACAAGCGCTCCACGCTGACTCCCGACTGGCTTTCGGGGCCCTCTACCGAGATCGCGATCACCTTCAGGCCCATGTTTCCCGGACCATCGAAGTATCCTCGGCTCAGGTAGATGCTCCTGCCATCGGGATGCCAGGCCATTCCCTCCAGGAAGATCGAGCCAGAATCGTAGATCCTGTGCTGGGAGCCGCCATCTGCGTCCATGAGCCACACATCGATGGTACGGTCCGCTTCCTGACGCCCGAAGGCGATCATGCTGCCGTCGGGCGACCAGACCGGGTAACTCTCATCCTCGTTGGACTGAGTCAGTCTGACCGGCTGCGAGTCAGGGGACAGAACGAAGACCTCGTAGTTGCCCGGCGCGTCGGAGACGTAAGCTATGGTATCCCCAAACGAGAGTGGCCCTTCAGGCCTCTCCCCCCAGGGGTAGGCGTCGGGCGTCACAGATGGAGAGCCCCCCGGCGTGGCACAGCCGCTCAAGAGCACGGCTACCAAAACACAGAGCGAACCCACTACTCGTCTCATGCTCCCACAAGCACCCTTTCCCTGCATAGGCGGCCTATTATACAGGAAGGTGACGTTCAGGTCAACATTCCCGTCTTGGTCTGCTGTAGAGGCGGCGGCGAAGGGGTTGTAGCGCCGTCATCGCTCTGGTATAATGGCCATTATTCCCGACCCGCCCCGTCCCGGTGCCATGCCATTGCACCGAGTCACACCCATGCTCATTCCGGCCACGACGCCCGTCCCGGAACAGCCAGTACGACCAGGGTAGCGCGTATTGTCAGAGAGATTCGCCAGCGCGGCACTTGTCAAAGACTCCACTGTGATCTCATCTCTGAGCTTCCTTGGGGTCGCAGGAGCTTTCCTCCTGGACGTAGTCATGGCCGCCAGCTTCGGCCTCGGCCACAGCACAGATGCTTTTTTCATAGCCATCGGCATCCCCCAGCTCATCTTCTCGATCATAACGACGACCGGTCCCACTGTGCTGACCCCCGTGTTCACTGAGCTCCTGGACGAACAAGGCGAGCTAGAGACCAACGTCGTTTTCAGCACCCTGAGCAACCTGAGTCTCGTCGCTCTGTCCATCCTTGCTGGCGTCGGCGTGCTTCTGTCCCCACTCATAGTGGCCGTCACTGGTGCTGGCCTGGACGAGCAGACAGCATCGCTCGCCCTGACTCTCAGCCGTATCCTGTTCCTCATGCTGATCCCTACCGCACTGATCCAAATCATGAAGGCCTTCCTCAACGCCCGCCACCACTTTGCCACCCCGGCTGCCGCGACCCTCATTCAGTATGCTATCATCGTCACCACCCTTCTACTCCTCGGGCCCACGCTGGGTATCACCGCGGTGGCGGTGGGCTACGTACTGAGCATGGTCGGGCAGGCGCTGGTGCTGGGGGTCGCCACTTGGCTCAAGGGAGGCTCCTACAAGCCCGTGGTGAAACTGCGACATCCTGTCGTGAGACGAGCGGCGCGACTCCTGGCACCACCACTCAGCGGTGAGCTTCTGGCCCAAAGCATGATCGTGATCGAACGCGCTCTGGCCTCGTTCCTGGCCCCCGGCAGCGTCTCCGCCCTGGTCTTCGCCGGTCGCATCCTGCGAGCATCGGATATCCTGTTCTTGAACAACGTGGTCGTGGCTGGCCTGCCCCGGCTCTCCAGCCTGGCCACCGCCAGAGAGTACGAAGGCTTCAAGCGATTCATGTCGCTGGGCCTGAAACTGACCTGGGCTGTCACCATTCCCCTCACCGCCGGGATCCTGGCGCTGAATCGGCCCCTGGTGAGTCTGGTGTTTCAGCGAGGCGCATTCAACCCGCAAGACGCCGCGGTCACCGCCAGGGTCCTGGGCATGTACATGCTGGGGTTCCCTTTCCTGGCCATGCTCAGGATGTTGCTGACCTCATTCTACGCCGTGCAAGATACCAAGACGCCGTTCCTGATTAGAGCAAGCATGATGGGTCAGAACCTGATTGGAGACCTCGCACTGATGTCGGTGCTGGGCGTGCCCGGGCTGGCCCTGTCCACGTCGTTCACCTACGTCGTGCACTGTGTTCCGGCAGCACGGCTTCTGCGCAGAAAGATCGGCCCCTTGAAGATGCGCGTGGGTACCTACCTGGCGAAGAGCGCCGTCGCTGCCTGCGTCATGGGAATGCTCACCTTCATCTTCTATGGCGCACTCCAACAGGTGCTCGGTAAGATGGGCTCTCCCGGTCAGCTCGTGGCCACCAGCATCGCAGCATCGTTGGGGGGCCTCGTCTACGTGGCCACCATGCTGGTGTTGAAAACAGAAGAGTTCCAGCAGTTCGTCGGCTCCGTCCTCAGACAGTTGCCTCTGGGAGGGAGGTAGACTGCCGCAATGCAACATGGAGCATCCGGGCCGATTGTGTTCCATGTACAGGACCGAGCCCAAAGCGGCTTCGAGCAACCGATCGCCAGCCACAGGGTCCGCAACGCAGACCTCGCCATCGTTGACTATCATCACCTCGCACGCAGGCCCATCCCCCTGGGCTCGGTCCTGCCTTCTGACTGGTGGTCGCCTAGACTTTCCCGTGAGCCGAGTCCGCCGTCGCTGCTCCTCCTGGGCGGACTCTCCCCACCATCCTTGCACCACTGGAATGCCAGACCCGGCCACTTTCCTGGTCACCTCTGCTAACGAGGTCTTGTCGCAGACGCCTTTTGGCTTTGACAGACGCCCGTCACACGCGTATAATAGTGCACCGTGAGAACGCACCAGCCACCCGGCTGCCACCACTCCAGACACCGTCGGGTTCCCACGCATGAAGGCTCGCCATGAACGTGAACCAACCGAAGGTATTACTCTTGGGGGTTGGGTATTTTCCTTCCATCATCAGTGGAGACAAGAACTTCTTCTTCAGACTGGTACCTATCGTCGCCAGAAGCACAGACGAGTTGCTTATCGTGTCCATCAACGACCTGCGGGGACAAACCAGCCAGAGGATCAACGGTGGGACCGTACCGATATACAATGTCAGACGCCCCCTCCACCGCGGAAGTGCCGACTGCTACTATGCACCCTCTGGCGAGCTGCTGGACTACAGGCACACGCATGGGCCAGTCCGAGAGGCCTTGGAGAAGCAGGCTGCAGTTGTGGCCTCCCTGCCTACTCTAGGGGAGGCCATCAAAGGCCGTGACGTGCGAATCGTCCATTTCATGGACAACTGCGGTCTGGCCATGCCCCTCATCAAGCGCGTCTTTCCACAGGTGAGGGTTTCTTGTTCGGCCCCAAACTATAACCAGAGGCCATTGCCGTATCGCTTGTATCTCAAATACGGCCTGGGAATGCTGGATAGAGTCGTTCCCTACACGGAGGCTTATCGCGAGAAACTGGAGTCGATCGGCGTGCCCGCCAGCAAATTGCACCTGATAAGATGGGGAGTCCCATTTCGACAGAAGACACTGAGTCAGCGCGAGAAGGAGCAGGTACGCGCGTCGCTGGGCGTTGCCGCTTCATCGACGCTGTTTGTCTGGTCGGGATACGTCCAACAAGTCCAGGAGGAAGACTTCTTCAAGACATTGGAGATAGCCAGGCAGCTTGTACACCAACACCAGAGCACCGAATTCATCTTCGCCTTCAAGCCACTGAGCTACAAGGATGCCTATGAGCAGTACGGCGAAACAAGAATCACTATTCTCTCCAGGATCACCAACTTCCTAGACCTCCTGGACACAGCGGACTTCCTCCTTTCGCCCATAAGTGCCGTCAGCTCGACCGTCTCGCCGCCGTTGACCTGGCTCGAGGCCATGTCCCTGGGCACTCCGGTGATCACGACCGACGTGCCGGGCGTAGATGAACTGGTCACACACGCGGAGACAGGCTACGTCGCGCAGTCCTTCGACCGCCTGCCCGGGGTCATCCTACAGGCGCTCGACGATGTGCGTCGCGCCGAGGTGTCACAAGCGGCAAGAGACATCGTGAACAGCAAGTATAACATCGAGCACTGCGCAGCAGAATACGTGGACATGTGGAGAGGTATGGCCCGTGAGTAGTAAGGGGTACAGGGCGAAGACAGCCTATGGCCCGGCAGAGGCAGCAGTCTATGATGACAGGCGTTTCACCAGTCTGCGCGGCAGGTTGGTCGACCGACTGGAGAAGAGAGCCGTCGCCAGCGCGCTGCAAGCGCTTCCAGACGGCGGTCATCTTCTGGATCTTCCTGCTGGCACTGGAAGGATAACGCAGTTCCTTCTGGAAGGGGGGCATCGGACCTCGGGCGTAGACATCTCTGAAGCCATGATCCAGGTGGCGGGCGCCCGACTGGAGCCCTTCGCCGAAATCTGCAACCTGTGCGTGGCGGATGCTGAGAGGCTCCCTTTCCAGGATCAGGCCTTTGACGGGATCGTATGTGTGAGATTGATGGGACACGTCCCTCCAAGTCTTCGCCTCCAGATTTTGTCGGAGATGAAAAGGGTCACACGAAAGTGGATAATCGCGGTCTACTACATATCCGACGCAGCTACCGACCTGAAGAGAGCCGTCAAAGGCGCCCTGGGAAGAGCACCGAAGATGTGGTTTCCCATCTCCAACAGGGCCCTCGAATTGGAGATCGGCCAGGCTGGCCTTCACCTGGTGAGGACCATCCCGGTCTGCAGGTACCTGTCCGAGGCCTGCGTCGTGCTGGCCTCGAAGGGACCCCCTGAGTGAGGGTGATGGTGTCCGAGTCCAGTGGGGACCCTTGTCGTACCAGAGGCCTGGAGCCAACGGCTTGCTGCGCAGGCGGGCGAAACGAAAACGTCCCCAGAAGCACTGATCCGCCCAGGGCCGAACCCAACAATGCGGGCTCCAGCTTTCGCGGCGAGCCGGGCCGTGCCATAACCTTGCTCGTGTGGCTGTCCCTAGTGGTCCTTGGGCTGGCCATAGGCCTGGCCGCGGTCGTTGAGCCCAGCGTGGCCCTCTTGCTGGTGATGGGCCTCCTGGCCATCCCCTGGGCGATTCGCAACGTCCACATGGTCGTGCTGCTGCTGGCCGTGTACACGCCCTTCGAGGAAGTCATCCTCAAGTGGATGCCGGGTTCGCTGGCCTCGGCCCTTCGTTTCGCTCCCGAGGTCCTGATCATCCTGCTCTTGTTCTGTGTTCTGTTGAGGAATGTGGGGCAAGGGACTCTGTGGAGAAAGACGCCCATTGACCTGCCGGTGCTTCTTTTTTTCTCCTTCTCGGCACTCTCAGCGCTGGCTAATGGCGTCCCTCCCATCGTGGGCGTCCTGGGAATTCGCGAGTTCGCTCGTTACATTACCCTCTACTACCTGGTAGTGAACACCAGGCTCACGGACAGGATGATCAAGCTCCTGGTTGTCGGCTTACTGCTCTCGGCTGCGGCTGAGGCTTCCATCGGCCTGCTTCAGGTCGTTCTTGGAAATCGTTTCAGTGTGTTCCTCGTCCCGGAGGATGTAGTAGTCGCCGGGGTCATGGTGCGGCCGGGATTCACGCAGATCCTCAGTGGACGTACGCGCATCTTCGGATCCCTTGGACGGTACAACGCGTTCGGGTTCTTCCTGGCCATCCTAGGCCTCCTGGCGCTGGGGCTTTACCTGAAGTTGAGGCCCACACTGTCAGCGCCGCAGCGCTGGGGTCTGGTGGCCTTGGCGGGCCTCGCGGGGCCGGCGATGGTGCTGAGCTTCTCGCGCACGTCCTGGTTTGCCTTCTACGCTGGCGTCCTGGTTCTCCTTCTGCTGGTCAAGCGGAAAAGGACCCTGTTGCTAGCCCTCATCACTCCTCTGCTGGCAACGGTGCTGCTGCTGTCCTGGGTGACCCTGGAAGACTGGCGGGTACAGGAGGCCGAACAGGCGTCAGTGCTCGATCGGTACATGGCTACCTTCTCACCCGGCTACGTGAACGTGCTGCTGAGGTCCGGCAGGCTCTTCAGCCTGCTCAGAGTCTCCCCCATTGTGCTGCGAGACTACCCGTGGCTCGGGCTGGGCCCCGGGACCATCGGCTCCATCGCCACCGGTGGAGGTACCCTGAGCCCGGGGTTCTACCCTGAGTATTCTCATGAGGACTGGCTGTACGTGGCTGACGTAGGCAGTCCAACCTCCCTGGGGTACCTTCATGATGTGGGGTGGGTCTCCATCCTCGCCCAGGTGGGAGTATTGGGGTTGGCCGCCTACGCGTGGATCATCCTCGAGCTATTGCGCACGTCACTCCATTGCTACAGGAACGGCATGGAGCCTTTTGTGCGTGGACTCGCTCTGGGCTACATAGGTCTGCTGGTAGCCACCGTCCTGGGCAACTTCGCCATCTTCTACCTCAGCCTCCGGGCCGTCAGCATGTACTTCTGGCTCGTCGCTGGGCTCATCACCACGCTCTATCTCAGATTGCCCAGCAAAACGGTCCCGGCAAAGGTCACGATCGAGGAAGCGCAGCCGTGAAGATCTTGATGGCGCACAAGTTCTACTACTACACTGGGGGCGCAGACAAGTACTTCCTGGACCTCAAAGAACTGATGGAAAGCCGGGGGCATGAAGTCATTCCCTTCGCGATGAGCCACCCCAGGAATCTGGAAACCGAATACTCGGACTACTTCGTCTCTGCGTGGGACGCGCACGCGAAGGGTCTGCGGGCCAGAGTGAGCAACGCTGCGCGAATGGTTCACTCCTTCGAAGCCGCGCGGGCGATGAAACGGCTGGTGGCCGACACCGCACCAGATATCGCCCACCTGCACCATATCTACCATCAGTTGAGTTCTTCCATACTTTACCCCTTGGCCGACGCAGGCGTGCCCGTCGTCCAGACGGTTCACGACTACAAGCTGGTATGCCCGAACTACAAGCTATTCAATCCCCGGACGGGCCTACCATGTGACAGATGTATGGGGCACGCCTACTATCATGCTATCTTCGAGAGATGTCTTCAGGACTCTGCATTGGCTGGAGCGGTGGGCTGCGTAGAGGCGTACTGGAACCTGCTCTCCCGGGTCTACAAGAGCAAAGTGGCCCGTTTTACCGTCTCTAACGACCACTTGAAAGGCAGACTTCTCAGCTACGGCATAGCGCCGGAGAGAATCGACATCGTCCCCAACTTCATCGATCTGGACGCCTATGAGCCGGAGTATGACTCCCAGGGGTACGTGCTCTACTTCGGACGCATCTCCACAGAAAAGGGGATTCCGACCCTGATCGAGGCCATGAAACGATTGCCATCTCTAAGCCTCAAGATCGTGGGCGATGGGCCTCAGCTCGGTGCCCTGCAAGCATACGTCACGGACAACTCGTTGGACAACGTGCAGTTCCTGGGGCCTGCCTGGGACGAGGACCTCAAGCCCATTCTGGCAGGGGCGATGTTCGTGGTAGTACCTTCCGTCTGGCCAGAGAACTCGCCTTTCGTCATCTACCAGTCTTTCGCGGCTGGAAAGCCAGTCATCGGCTCCAGGGTGGGTGGCATTCCAGACCTGATAGACGATGGTGAGAACGGTCTGCTCTTCGAGGCTCGAGACATCGGCGACCTGGCTGAGAAGATGCAGTACCTGGCCTCTCACCCAGACCTGCTGGAAGAAATGGGTAGGAATGCCAGGAGCAAGGCAGAGCGTGAGTTCGATCCACAGGTTCACTACGAGAGGATGACGACCGTCTACGAAAGGGTCCTGAGCGCATCATGAGAGTCCTGATCACGGGAGGCAATGGCTTCATAGGCTCCCATCTACTGGACCGCGCCCTGGGAGAGGGATGGCAGGTCCGCATACACGACATCGCTGACGAGAGGTTCAGAAGCAGACAGACGGGAGTAGATTACCTCCTCGGCGACTTTCAGACTGAACGTGCACAACACGAGATGGTGGCCGATGTGGACGTGGTATTCCACCTGGCCTGTACCACGATCCATCAGACTTCCAACGAGAATCCAATCTACGACATCGAGTCCAACCTCGTGGGAACCGTAAGGCTACTGCAGCACTGCGTGGAAGCCAACGTGAAGAAGATCGTCTTCCTCTCGTCGGGCGGGACCGTCTACGGCATCCCGCGGGAACTCCCCATCAAAGAGTCTCATCCTACTAATCCCATCTGTTCTTATGGGATTCACAAGCTCGCCATCGAGAAGTACCTTGGCATGTTCCATCACCTCTATGGGCTGGAATACGTCGTCTTGAGGCCGTCGAACCCCTATGGGGAGCGACAGGACTTCCGCAACAAACAGGGGGCCGTCACCGTGTTCCTGGGCAACATCGCACGCAACGAGCCCATCACCATCTGGGGCGACGGCGAGATCGTCCGCGACTACTTCCACGTCGAGGACCTGGCCCAGGCCTGCGTCGACGCGGCCACCACGGATGTCCAGCGACGGATCCTCAATATAGGTAGCGGCACCGGCATTTCACTGAACGAGTTGGTGGGCAGGATCGAGGCGGTCCTGGGAGTACGTGCGAAAGTGGACCGAGATTCCGCCAGTGCCAGGCCCTTTGACGTGCCCGAATTGAGACTTGACATCTCTCAGGCCAGGCAGGTACTTTCATGGCAGCCGAAGGTGTCGCTGGATCAGGGCATCCTTCGAACCTGGAGATGGGTGCTCTCCGTACTCGAAGATAACGCTTAGTCTGGTGCTGAGTATGCTGCCTCGCCGCGCGCCGGAGCTGGCGACCGACCCGCATCGGGCAGATCACGACCACGTGTCGGGTGTCCTGCGCGACGACACTGCGGGGAACTGATCCCTGAAGATCTTGGTCAAAGAGCAAGAGGCATGCCAGGAAGCCACCTCTGTCGCTTGTCCGGCGAGAGATATGGGATTGTCGCCAGGGACGTCGAGGAGATGGATGTCCGAGACCATGCCCGCGCGTTCGAGACCGTGAGTGAGGATAACCTGGGCGTCGTACTGCGTGTTGCCGGCATGGTAGATGGAAACGGCTGCAACGGCAACGCCAGCCTGGTCCACGGCCTCAGCGCTCTCGGGACCAAGAGCTCTCGGGACCAAGAGCGCGGCGCCGGCCGACCACTGATCGAAGGCGTAGAGGCAGGCGGCAGCCACAGTCCGGAACAAATGCGCCTCCACATTGTCCATCCCTGGTACGAGGGATTGGAGTACACCTCCACCACCAGCGGTCAGCGGCTACCACCGCCTTTGTGACGCTATCTGGCAACCGCTGGCTGATCGCAAGCCCGCACTAGGGGATGCTTATGCGTACGCGTCGTGTCACGTCCTGGCGCGACGGGACGATCACGTTCCACTGCATGGCTACAACCTGACTGGCAGCGCAGATGCAGTTTCGACCCGTCATGGACTGCCCGAGTCTCAGGATCCTTGAAGCTGCCCTACAGCACGATGGCAGCTATGCATCAGCGGGGATGCCCGCTGAGATCTGTCTTGTTTGCCGACGGCTATATCGTGACGTATAATCCCGGGAGAGAGCCGCCGAAGCTTTGAATCACATCTGGGACATGCTTGGCGAAAGGGGCGACCACGGGTGGAGTCTGCCATCATCACTACCTATCGCTGTAACGCACACTGTCAAATGTGTCACACCTGGAAGTATCCCTCAAAGGTCGGTGACGAGTTCGAGCCTGGCCTGCTCGAATCGCTGCCATCGGGTCAGACGAAGATCAACATCACAGGGGGAGAGCCGACCCTGCGCAAAGACCTGCTCGAGATCGCGGAAATACTGCACCCCAAGACGTCGAGACTCGAGATCATCAGCAATGGTTCGTTCCCCGAGAGGCTCTGCGCTGTGGCCGAGCGCTATCCAGATATGACCTTCAGGATCAGCCTCGAGGGACTGCCGCGAGTGAGCGACAGAATCCGAGGCATTGAGAACGGCTTCGACTCGGGTCTCAGGGCGATCCTTGGTTTGCTGGATCGAGGGGTCAAGGACGTGGGCATCTCCATGACCATCTCGGACGGCAACGTAGGCGATCTTGTCCTCTTGTACCAGTTGGCCGCTGCCATGGGGCTCGAGTTTACCCAGTGCGTTCCACACAACAGTCACTATTTTCACAAGCTGGACAACGAGATCGCCGATGTGGCCGCCTGGGAGGCCGGGGTAAAGGATTTCATACGAGTGCTCCTACAGTCGAAGAGGAGGGGACTCCGACTGCGTGTCAAGGATTGGTTCCGAGCATATCTGAATCTTGGCCTCCTGCTGCATGTCACAGAAGCTCGCAGGCCCCTGGAATGCAGGGCTGGCACCGATTTCTTCTTCGTGGACCCGTTCGGAGAGGTACTGCCGTGCAACGGGATGGAGGTCGAGAAGTCTATGGGCAATCTGAGGGAGGCCAGCTTCGACGAGATCTGGTCCTCCGCTCGCGCCGATGCGATTCGTCGCGAGGTCGCGGGTTGTCAACGGGCATGCTGGATGGTTGGTAGCGCCGCTCCGGCCATGCGTCGACACCTTGTCCAGACCATCACGTGGGTGTTGGGCAACAAGGCTAGAGTGCTCCTGGGAAGAGACGTTGTCATCTCCTAGCCAGTCGGCAAGGCCCAGTATCGCTGTTCTGGGCGCCAAGGGCCTTCCCTTCACGGGCGGCTTGGAGATCATCATGGAAGAGATCGGGCGCCGGCTGGTCCGCGAGGGCTTTCGCTTTGACGTTTTCGTACGCAGACACTACATGGAAGGCAAACACCAGCTAGACTCTTGGAAGGGTATCGGCCTCAGGTACTCTCCAGGCATCCATTCCAAGCATCTGGATGCGATTTCGCACTCCATCACGGCGCTATGCAAGATACTGCT
Source organism: Anaerolineae bacterium (assembly GCA_034411995.1). GTDB lineage: Bacteria > Chloroflexota > Anaerolineae > UBA7937 > B3-Chlor > JAUVXJ01. The sequence continues at coordinate 1,107,160 of DAOUME010000026.1, forward strand.
CGACGACTACCAGATCGTCTACATCAACGCGATTGGGGTGTCGCTCCTGGCATTCGTGCCCAGGGCGTTCGGCCGAAAAGTGATCGTTCAGGTCCATGGCCTCGATTTCAAGAGGGCAAAATGGAACAGGATCGCCAAAGCCGTTCTAAGGCTCAGTTGTCACACCACCGTATGGTTCTCCGACCTGATCATCTGCGTTAGTCAGCAGGACAAGGCGTATTTCGACGAGCGATTTGGCACAGACTGCCTGTTCATACCGAATGGCGTCACCCGCAAGCGGCCCACTGCCCCGAAACTCATTCGCAGCAATTGGGGTTTGAGCCGCGGCAGTTACATCTTGTTCATGGGGAGGTTGGTCAAGGAAAAAGGGTGCCATCTCTTGCTGCGGGCCTATCTGCAACTTGAGACCGACAAAGCACTGGTAGTAGCCGGCGACGACCCGCACAACGCACCCTACTGTCAGAGCCTGAAGAGACACGCTGGGGATCACATACACTTCGTCGGCTACGTCGATGGCGCGGAGAAAGAAGAGTTGCTCAGCAACGCCTATTGTTATGTTCTGCCTTCCACGCTCGAAGGAATGCCGCTGTCAGTGTTAGAGGCCATGAGTCATGGAAGATGTGTCATTGCCAGTGACCTTCCCGAGCTGAGAGACGTGCTGGGCGACTACGGTCTCTTTTTCGAGGTGGACTCGGCTGACAGTCTGAGAGATACCATCGCCTATGCTCTGGAGAACCCTGATCTGGTTGAGCGCCGGGGCAGAGGATTGAGGGCCCTGTCGCGGGACCGCCACGATTGGGACGCCATTTATCAGCAGTACCGAGCAGCTATCGACAGCGTTTACGCAGGGATGTGAACGCTCCGGTTTCGGCCGAGAGCCCCTGTCCCCGTCGCGGTCATGTAGGCCCGCGGCAGGCTGGCCGGGCCCTGCCAGCGACTATGGGCACTGCGCCTTGTCCCCGGGCTGCCCTGCTGAGCACGTGCGTGTCGTGCCCGCCTGGTCTGAAGACTCGGCTGCCGACCGGCCAGACCGCCGATCGGCGTGGCCGCCAGAAGACCCCTCTCTCGTCGGCGAGCTTGCACCCCGGGTAGGTATGGCACAGGCACTCATACTGGCAAGCGTGAGGATGAGCAGGTGAGAGTACTGGTGACCGGCGCAAACGGGATGCTCGGACGCGACCTGTGTGGCGTGTTCGAGCAGAAGCACGAGGTCATCGCTACCGACATAGAAGAAATGGACGTCACAGACCATGCCCTCCTGTTGAAGACTGTGAACGAGGTGAGGCCCGACCTGGTAGTCCACCTGGCCGGCGTTAGCGACATGGACAGATGCGAGAAAGAGCCCGATCTGGCCTACAGCGTCAACACGCTGGGGACCAAGAACGTCGCACTTGCGTGCCAGCGGACCAACGCGCTGATGACCTATGTAAGCACGCTCTCGGTCTTCGAGGGCACCAAGTGTGAACCCTACACCGAGCTCGACAAGCCCAATCCTCAAAGCCAATACGCCAAGGTGAAGTACCAGGGCGAGATCGTGGTCAGAGACTTCTTGGACAGATACTACATCGTGCGCGCCGGATGGCTCTTTGGGGGCGGCCCACAGGACAATGAGTTCGTCGGCAAGACCATCGACTTGGCGAGGACCGGCACCGAGCTCATGGTGGTCAACGACAAGTTCGGGTCTCCCACATATACCAAAGACCTCGCCTCTGGTATGCTGCGCCTGGTAGCCACAGGCCAGTACGGAACCTACCACATGGTCAACACTGGCCCCGCATGCAGCCGCTATGAGATGGCGCAGAGGATACTGGGACATGCCGGCATAGAAGGGTGCAAAGTGATCCCGTGCTCGTCCGCCTACTATCCGTTGGCAGCACCCAGACCGCGGATGGAGGCAGGGCGCAACTACAATCTGGAATTGATGGGCCTGCACATCATGCGTCCCTGGCAAGACGCCCTGAAAGAGTACGTCGAGGCCAACTGGGTCGAGCAACAGTATAGGGATTAGCATACTGGGCAGCGGCGGCATTCCGGTCGACCACTCCGGCCTTGAGACAGCCGTCGAGGGAAAGCGCAGGTAAGGATCGTCTACAACCGGGACAAGGCTGCTGAGGACATGAGAAGCCGTATCTGTCCGTTCCGCACACTTGTAGGCCTGGCAATGGGGATGTAAATGGGGGATAGGAGAGGCACCGGTTTCGCCATCTTCCTCTGTATCTCGGACCTTGCACTGACGGCGGTTGCTCTATGGCTGGCTTCCGTCGCACGCGTCACCCTACCCTGGGGAGCCACCCTCTGGCGTAGCGTCCAACTGAACGTGCAGGTGTACGTGCTGGTGCTCCTGGTCTGGCTCTCCGTTTTCCTCCTCCTGTCCGTCTACGACCCTAAGAAGAACCTGAGGCTTGCCGACGAACTGCAAATGGTGCTGACGGCGGTCCCTGTGAGTACCCTCGTGTTTGCAGGAACGCTCTATCTTTCCTATCGCGATGTTCCCCGGTTGCTCTTTCTCTATTTCTTCGTCATCGACCTGGCTCTCCTGCTGTGCTGGAGGGCTCTGCTCCGGGGGGTGCTACGGGCGAGCCAGAGATCGAGACAGCCTGGAACAAACGTCCTCATCGCCGGAGCTGGCGAGGTGGGACGCAACGTGGCGGCCAATCTTCAGCAGAGGCGATGGACAGGCCTCGAAGTCGTGGGCTTCGTCGACGACGATCCGAAAAAGCAGGGTAAGTGGTTCAGCGGCGTTGCCGTTCTGGGTAGCCTGGCGGACACAACACGCCTCATCGAAGAGCAGCAGATACGGGAGATCATCTTTGCTCTTCCGCTCCGGGCCCATGAGGAGATAGCCAACCTGGTGGTAGGTTTGCAGCGGCTTCCTGTGGTGGTGAAGATCGTACCAGATTTCTTCGACCTGGCTTTCTTCCGGGCGGCCATTACCGTCGACGACCTGGGCGGCATTCCACTCCTGAACCTCAGAGCATCGGCGATAGAGGGTTTCCCGCGGGCGGTCAAGCGGGCGTTCGACGTCCTGGGGGCCACCGTGCTCGTGGTGGCGCTCTCTCCGCTGCTGCTGCTCACCGCCATCCTGATCAAGGTGGATTCAAAGGGGCCGGTGATTTTCAGGCAAATCAGGATCGGCGAGAACTGCCAGCCCTTCCACATGTACAAGTTTCGCTCCATGGTCGCTGACGCGGAAGACAAGCTGAAGGAAGTGATTACCCAAACTGAGGATGGACAACTGATCCACAAGGTGAGAGATGACCCCAGGGTCACCCGTGTGGGACGCTTCCTCCGGCGCACCAGTGTGGACGAACTGCCTCAGTTGTTCAACGTACTCAAGGGAGAGATGAGCCTGGTAGGTCCCCGTCCGGAGCTACCTTTCCTGGTGGAGCGATACGAAGCCTGGCAGCGCAAACGGTTCGCAGTGCCGCCCGGCATGACCGGGTGGTGGCAGATCACCGGACGCAGTGACCACCCCATGCACCTGCACGTCGAGGACGACCTGTTCTACATCCAGAACTACTCCCTGCTGCTGGATGTGCAGATTCTGTGGAAGACCATAGGCGCGGTGCTCGGACGCAGAGGGGCCTTTTGACGGGGAGGGTGCTTCGAAAGGCCCTCCTTCGGTGTCGACAGTCGGGCAATCGCTGCCCTCAGGACAGTGACCGGGGGGCAGCATCGATGAACCTCTCTGGAGGCCCGATCCGCACACTGCATATTAGATTCCCTCTCAGTGCGCGACGGCAGATTGTGGGCCATGGGCAACAACAGTGGTTACCGAGTCACTAGTTAGTATCATCCAAGTCAAGAGCACCGTGCGGGAAGCCGTGACGCAGGCTATGCAACTGGCTCACTGGCAGGAGTTCATACGGCCTGGGGCGGACGTGGCGTTGAAGCCCAACCTGACCCTGGACTTCTTGCTGCCCGGCGCTGTGACCTCCCCCTCTGTCATGGAAGGTGTCATCCTGACCATTCGCGGGTACGTCAGTCGAATCTACATAGTGGAATCGAACCAGGTGTTGATCAGGAGCGTGGAAAAGGCGCTGCGCCAGACGAGAATCGCCGATCTGTGCGAGAAGTACGATGTAGAATGGGTCAACATGTCACGCGGACCCTACCAGCGGGTGCGATGCGAAGATGGATTGGTCTTGCAGGATATCGACTTGCCGGAGATACTGTCCCGAACGCAGCTCATTACCGTGCCCACGATGAAGACCCACGGCAGAACTGTCATTAGCGGCGCCATCAAGAACCAATGGGGTTGCTTGAAAGAGCTTAGACACAACTATCATCCAGTGGTCAACGAGGCGCTTGCGGACGTCAATTCGGTGGTGAAACCAAGCTTCGCTGTGATGGACGCGACCGTAGGTCTTGAAGGAAATGGACCGAAATCGGGAATCCCAAGAATAGCGGATCGTGTGCTCGCGTCCGGCGATTTCGTGGCTCTGGATGCCGTCGCAGCCAAGATCATGGGCTTTGACCCCGAGGCCATCCCTCACATCCAACACTGCCACGATCGTGGCCTGGGAAGAGGCACGTTGGTGGAGATCACAACCGTCGGCGAAGACATAAAGGCCCTGAATCTCCATTTCCAGCCAGCGAGAAACAACCAAGTGGCTGTGGTCGAGATGCTCCTGAGAGGATCACGCGTTCACAAGTTGGTGTTCGACACGCCGCTCTTCCAAGTGTTCATCGGAGGGGCCTTGATTTGGTACTATGTGTGGTATTACCTGCTCGGTGGGAAACGGCAACGCGACAGGATACTGAGGAATCCCAAGTATGGACCACAGTGGGCCCCAGGCCCCCGGCCAAAGCCTTCGAAAGCAGAGAGAGGCACGCCGCAATGACGCGTGATGTCCAGAAGCTATACTCGGCGCGCTTCTCGGAGAGCGACCTGCAGCGGAAGAACATGGTGTGGGAAGTGCTGTGTCGTGACTTCTTCCAGAAGTACGTCGGCCTTTCGGACACTGTCGTGGATGTCGGCGCTGGACACTGCGAGTTCATAAACAACATCCGGTGTGGCAGGAAGTACGCCGTGGATCTAAGCGAGCACACGCGCCAATTCGCTGGCGAGGGGGTCGCCGTTCTGCAGGCAAAGAGCACCAATATGCGCGCACTCGGGAATGGAAGCGTTGACGTCGTGTTCGCCAGCAACTTCTTCGAGCACCTCGAGAGCAAGGCTGATCTTCTGGCAACGTTGAGGGAAATACACAGGGTCTTGACAACTGGAGGACGGCTCCTGATTCTGCAACCCAACATCAAGTACCTTCACGGGTCTTTCTGGGATTTCTTGGATCACCACCTTCCTCTGAGCCACTTGAGCATGACAGAGGCCCTGGAGTTGACCGACTTCAGTGTTCTGGAGACCCGTCCTAGGTTCCTGCCGTTCACGACGAAGAGCGCCCTGCCCCAGAGCCCCTTGCTGGTTGCCTTGTATCTCAAGGTTCCGCTCGCACAACGCATCATGGGTAAGCAAATGTTCATCGCTGCCACTAGATAGGAGGGAGGCAATCGAAGAGGGAGCACCAGCACACCAGCGGTCATCAACAACACTCAGAGTAGGGATAGTCGGCGGAGGCATAGCCGGACTTTCAGCGGCCTACGAGCTGTCAAAACACGGAGTGAAACCAGTGGTGTTCGAGCGGGAAGAGACGTTGGGAGGACTGGCGAGTAGCTTCCTCCTGGAAGGACATCACCTGGAACGCTATTACCATTTCATCTGTCGAGGCGACCGCTCGCTTCTACAACTTCTGGACGAACTGGGACTCAAGCCCGACGTACACTGGGTGCACACCACCATGGGCTTGGTCTACGAGAGAAGGCTCTACCCCTTCGGCGAACCGTGGGATCTGCTCACGTTTGCGGCTCTCAATTGGAGGGACAAGCTCAGATTCGGATGGGGTGTGCTCCGCTCCAAGAGCCTAAGCGATTGGCACGATATGGAGAACGTGCCTGCTGCCCGGTGGTTGACCCAACGCTTTGGCTCAAGAGCTTACACAATTGTCCATGAACCCCTACTCACGCTCAAGTTCGGTCCCTACGCTGACAGGATATCGGCAGCTTGGATGTGGGCCCGCATTCACCGCCTCGCTCGCTCCCGCACGGGTCCTCTACAGAGAGAGATGCTGGGCTATCTAGACGGCGGAAGTCAGCGGCTCGTGAACAGATTGGCACAGGAGATCACGATCAGAGGTGGTCGGATACTCACTGGGTCGCCGATCTCCAAGATCCTGGCGTCGGACGGACATGTGATGGGCGTCCAGTGTGCTGGGCGCAGTTGGAAGTTCGACCAGGTACTCTCCACCATCCCTGCGCCTAGTCTGGCGAAGTGCGCAGAGGGCATCTATGGAGCTCGTGTGCACAGGTCCGGTGGCGTGGAGTGGATAGGAGTGGTCTGCCTGGTGTTGCGGCTGAAAACGCCCCTTACAAGGCATTTCTGGGTGAACATCAGCGACCCCACTATCCCCCTGGCCGGGATCATTGAGTTCACGAAGCTCAACCCATGCCCCTACCTTGGTGGGGAATCCATCACCTATGTGCCTCGGTACATGCCCTGCACCGACGATGCCTACTCCATGGGGAGCGATGATCAGTACAGACAGGTCGTGGAGTACCTCAAGCTGCTCTTCCCCGGTTTCTCGGACAAGCAGGTCAGGGACTATCATCTCTTCATGGATGACTACGCTCAACCCATCTGTGAGATAGGTTTCTCACAGACCGTCGCCTCGATGAAGTCACCCTGCGCGGGGTTCTATGCTGTCGACTCCTCTCTGCTTCATCCCCACGACAGGACGCTATCCAATAGCATAGACCTGGGATACAAGGCGGCAAGACTCATGATGCGCGAATCGACGGAGGGCTATGGGCCGGCGTAGTCGGCCGACTGTGGACCCCACACGATAGCGCTAAGATCCTCCCGTGGTCACATCGAAGGAACTGTCTGTATGCATGCCAAGGAAACGGCTGACAGAGAGAAGCTCCTGACACTGAGTGTGGTTCTGGCCACCGCTCTTCTGGCGACAGGGCTGCGGCTGTACGCCCTGGATGCCACAGCCTTGTGCGGAGATGAACTCTACAGCGCAAGCCGCGTGCAGCTAGGCATGTCATCGATCATCAGGAATACGGCAGCCTATGACGATGTGCCGCCATTGTACTATCTCGTCAGCCGATCATTCCTGATCTTGATGGGCAACACCGACTTCACCTTCCGTTTCCCCACCGCACTCCTTGGCGCACTCTCCGTCCTGCTGACCTACAAGGTAGGCGAGATGCTCTGGTCGAGGAGCGTGGGGTTAATAGGATCCTTCATGCTGGCGATCAACGCTTACCATGTTCAGTTCTCACAATTCGCCAGGCACTATGCACTCACGGTGTTCATAGTCCTCTTATCGCTGATCCTCTTCCTGAAGGCCCTGGAGACCAACCGGAAGAGCTACTGGCTGGGATTTGCGATTGGCACGGCTTTCGGGTTCTACAATCACTACTTCGTGCTCCTGATGCTGGTCAGCGAAACGATCTACGCATCCTGCGCCATTGCCCAAGCGTATGTGACTCAACGCACGTCATCGGGGCTTGCCGAGCAGAAGCGCTCCTCGGAACAGACCGTTGACCCTAGGCGGCAAGCGTTGACGTTTGCCGGGAGTCTAGCTCTCATCGCCATCTTCTGTCTCCCTTGGGTACCTCCCATGCTGAAGCACCTGTCAGGACCTCACGTCCGATGGGGTGGCTTTGCGGGCAGCGCCGCGCTGAGCATCCAGCAGTGGCCTGGATACATCCACCTGTGGTTGAGCAGCTACAGTGGGGTGCATGCCCCTCTCGTGCTACTGTTGGCCGCCTTGTTCGTCTTGGGGCTGATACGCTCCCAACGTGGCCCCGCCCTGCTGATCGCACTGTCGATTGGGATACCGCTGCTGTTCTCGATCAGCGTGATATCTGACCGGGCCGCCGATCCCAGGTACTCGGTGTTCATCCTCCCGCTATACTTGCTCGTACTGGCACGAGGAAGTTTGTCAGTAGCATCGGCCGTACAGCGACTCTTGAGCAGAACGGTCCGGCACCGGGACTGGCTATTACCGTTCACCACAACCATCGTCGTCCTCACCGTTGCCGGGCTCGGTGTCGTGCCCCTCCACGACTACTACCTCAACCGTCCGACAGAGGAGTGGCGAGCCGCAGCGAAGTACCTAGCGGACAACTTGGTTCCAGGTGACCTGATCCTTGTCGATGGCGTCGAATACGGCGGCGGACGGGACTCCGGCCGGGTCCTCATGGGTTTGTCTCGTTATCTGCCAGCCTATGGTCTCACCGGCGCTCCACTGTCCAAGGTCGAGAGGGGACTCTGGAAGAATCTGCTCGGATCTCTTGAGCAAGATCCGGGTAGAGTATGGGCAGTTCTCTGGTATTCTGCCACAGCTCCTTCCTGGGAAGGCCAGGAGCACCCCAACATTGTCGATTTTCCAGGCGTGCTCATCATCCGGCCGATGGAACCATCCGGAGACATATTTCGAGACACGGTCTCCATGCTGCATGTCCTGCTCGACCTCATGCCTACGCAGGAGGGTCGCTTCGATGTACATCTCGCCCTGGCTGATATCTATCTGCGAACTCTGCAACTTGAGGATGCCCAATCCGAACTAGACAGCGCGAGCGCGGTGCGGCCAGAAAGTCCGGAGGCTTCACGCGCCCTGACCGAGGCACTGGCGGACTTCGAGCGTACCTCTTCGGCGATGCAAGATATTCAGCACCCTCTCTGGCGCAACATCGGCCAAGAGATCGCTCTTGTAGGTTACGACATGGGCACAACAGCCGCGAGCCCCGGGGAGTCGCTGCACCTTGCGCTCTGGTGGGCGGCCTTGCGGAAGATGAACCGAGACTACACAGCCTTCGTTCATGTCGTGGGACCAGATGGCCAGATTCTGGTCCAGGAGGACAGACTGCTGAAGCACGCCTCCCTTCTCACGTCCGGATGGCGACCTGGAGACGCACCGGTCAGCGATGAGTACGACCTCCAACTTCCCGCCGATAGTAAGGCCGGCAAGTACAACGTCATCGTTGGCGTATACTACTGGGAGACTGGAGAACGTCTTCCAGTCTGGGACGAGCTTGGACAGAGAGCCCATGGCGATGCGATATGGCTTGAGGAGCTAGCCATGATCGGGTGAGGGCACCCCCGGCGCGAGCAAATCGCCACACCTTGCGGCGTCAGTTGCATGCTGAGAACGATACATTCTGGAATACCCACTTAGTCTTGCGACTGATGGTTGTGGACCGCGCGGCGAAGCTTGGAAGTCCACCTCCGATTCCTTGCTGTCTAGCACAGGAGCGTGAACCGTGCGAGTCACAAGGGCTCAGGAGCAACGTGAGGTACTATGACTGGCGGTACCGAAACGAATCAAACCAATGCAGCAGCCGCTCGCAGCTATCAACGGGTGCGCATGGCCCACTGGGATCGTGTGGCGAGGATGCTGCATCGATGGAGTGGACTGGGCGGGTTCTATCACAGGCAACTTGCACACCTCTACCGTCTCCTGGTTCCGCCAGGTCTGCGCGTACTCGAGGTGGGCTGTGGACAGGGAGATTTGCTGGCTGCGCTTCAGCCCTCTGTGGGAGTGGGAGTGGATTTCTCCATAGAGATGCTCAGGCGGGCCTCAGTGAGGTACCCACGGCTGCACTTCTTGCAGGCCGACGCACACCAACTGCCGCTGGGTGGCGACTTCGACGTCATCATCCTCTCAGACCTGGTCAATGATCTGTGGGACGTTCAAGCCGTCTTTGAACAACTGGCCACTTTGTGCCATCCCCGGACACGGCTGATGCTCAACACCTACAGCCGCCTTTGGGAGATTCCCCTGGCGCTGGCTCAACGCCTGGGCCTGAGCAAGCCGAACCTGGAGCAGAACTGGTTCACGGTGGAAGACATCTCCAATCTGTTAAGACTCACCGGTCTTGAGGTTGTCAAGCATACGCAGGAGATCCTCCTGCCTCTGTACCTGCCCTTGTTCTCCATGCTGGCCAACCGTGCTTTGGTCAGGTTCTGGCCATTCTGCCATGGCGCCTTGACCAACTTCGTGATTGCCCGTCCCGCATCGGTGGGTGAACGGCGCGCTTTCTCCCAGGAACCAGTGGTCTCTGTGATCGTCCCCGTGCGAAACGAAGCTGGCAACGTCGAAGGCATCTTGACCCGGGTGCCGGAGATGGGAGCCGGCACCGAACTGGTCTTCGTAGAGGGGCACTCCCAGGACGACAGTTACGCCGCGCTCGAGCGCGCCATGGCCAACCACACCAGCCGTAGATGCCAGCTATTCAGACAAGCAGGTCGGGGAAAGGGAGACGCGGTGAGGATGGGCTTCTCCCATGCCAGCGGCGAAATCCTGATGATTCTGGACGCCGACTTGACCGTCCCGCCAGAGGACTTGCCTCGTTGCTACGACGCCCTGGTATCAGCAAGGGCTGAGTTTGTGAACGGCGTTCGTCTGGTGTACCCTATGCAACACCGCGCCATGCGCTTCCTGAACCTGGTCGGAAACAAAGCCTTCAGCGTGATCTTCTCCTGGCTGCTTGGGCAGCCGATCAAGGACACTTTGTGTGGTACCAAGGCCCTCTGGAAGCGAGATTATGACTTGATTGCCGATAACCGGGCGTACTTCGGTGATTTCGATCCATTTGGAGATTTCGATCTGCTGTTTGGCGCCGCCAAGCTCAATCTCAAGATCGTCGATTTGCCCATCCGCTACCGAGAGCGCACGTATGGTGCTACCAACATCCAGCGCTGGCAGCACGGGTGGCTACTGGTCAGAATGGTGGTGTTTGCGGCCCGGCGCATCAAGTTCGTATGAGGAAGACTGGTTATCTCCCTGCATCATGACCCCCATAACACCCGCCCGAGAAGCGGACATCACTCCACCGATGAACCGCCTCGCGACGCGCAAGCGCAGAGGCCCGTCGCCGCATCAATGCTGCCCGAAGAGAGGGAAGTGAGGAATCACCGGCATGGAGTCTGAACGTGGAAAGGGCGCTGGAGTGATCGACGACAACAGCTTTTGGCCAGGAAAGCGCGTCATGGTCACCGGTGGGGCCGGCTTTCTGGGCTCGCACGTCGTGGAGAAACTCCAACAACGCGGCTGCCGAGAGATCTTCATACCTCGCAGCCGAGAGCACGACTTGCGGGACAATGAGGCCGTGATCCGCTTCTTCGAGAGCAGCCGCCCGAACGTCGTGATTCACTTGGCCGCCATCGTAGGTGGCATCGGCGCCAACCGCGAACGCCCCGGCGAGTTCTTCTACGACAACCTGATCATGGGTGCTCAGGTCATGGAACAGGCTCGAATCTTCGGCGTTCAGAAGTTCGTGGCCGTCGGCACCGTCTGCGCGTACCCCAAGTTTACGCCGGTACCTTTCAGTGAGGAAAACCTCTGGGATGGATACCCGGAAGAGACCAACGCCCCTTATGGCCTGGCCAAGAAGATGCTGCTGGTGCAGGCACAGGCCTATCGTCAGCAGTACGACTTCAACGCCATCTACCTGTTGCCGGTGAACCTCTACGGGCCGCGAGACAACTTCGATCCGGCGAGCTCCCACGTCATTCCGGCCCTGATCAAGAAGTACTTCGACGCCACTGATCGGCACGAAGAAGAGATCACCATCTGGGGCGACGGCAGTGCCACTCGCGAGTTTCTGTACGTGGAAGACTGCGCGGAGGCCATCGTCCTGGCGACCGAACGATACGACAAGCCCGAGCCGGTGAACATCGGCGCCGGGTTCGAGATCTCCATCAAGGGCCTGGGCCATCTCATCGCGAAGCTGACCGGCTTTCGAGGTCGAATCACCTGGGATACGACCAAGCCTGGGGGGCAGCCGCGCCGCTGTCTGGACACCACGCGCGCGGAGCGAGAGTTCGGCTTTCGCGCCCGGATCAGCCTCGAGGAAGGCCTGAGGCGAACGATCGAATGGTACAGTCGCCATCGACATGACCAGGCCACGAAAACTTGAATGCCCCGCCGATCGATTCCCAGGTGACTGCTGCGCATCTCTCTGGAGGCCTGCTGGATAATCCATGTCCATTCGTCTTCCCGCCAGAGAACACATCTCACCGACGAATGACGAAGACCCGCTTCCATACTACTATTTCCCTCCCACCAGGTATATCTACGCCAGACGGCTGGAACTGGCCTGCGAATTGCTGGGGGATGGACCTTTCGAGAATCTGTTGGAGATAGGCTACGGAAGCGGTATCCTGCTGCCAGAGTTATCTCAGCGCTGCAAACGCCTGGTAGCAGTAGATATTCACCAGCAACTGGATCGAGTGCGGGCCATGCTCAAAGCGGAGAGAGTCGAGGCGAGTCTACACTGCGGCGACGTGCGCAGTCTGCCCTTCCCAGAGACAGAGTTCGATGCAGTGGTCTGCATCAGTGTGCTGGAGCACCTGGTGGATCTCGATGCGGCTGTCGTCGAAATCTGCAGGGTCCTGCGGCCCCAGGGGGTGGCCGTCATGGCGTTCCCGGTAAGGAATAGCTTCACCAGCGCTTTCTACCGCCTCGTTGGTCACGATCCCGCCAACCTCCATCCTTCCAGTCATCGAGACATTCTCGCCGCTCTCCGCGCTGGTCTAGACCTGGAGGAGTCTGTCTGCTTTCCGCGCTGGTTGCCTTTGCATCTCTCCCTGTATGTTGCTTGCAGATGCCGTGCTTTCAAGCATCGTCTCCGGCAGGGGGCCCTTTCACCATCATGATCTCCTGCCGCTGGATACACCAAGACTTCTTACCACCGGATGGGAACAGCTCTCCGCGGATCGAGCCACGGCAGGAACGGCCAGACCCAGGTTCGAAACCCGCACGATCCAGACGAGACAGGCGGGGATCCCCGAAGCTTCTTCTGTCCGGCGTCGGAACCGGTCAGGCGATGAGCAGGTTGATGATGCCTCGTGCGAGCAGGACGCGTTTCCCGCTCCTCCTCGATCACGCAGAGCAACCCGCCACCGGTGGGCCGGCGAGCCCTGTGAACGGGGCCTGCTCTGCTTCCAGCGGGGAGCAGGAACAGATCGCGGGAGTAGAAGCGTGAACGGGCTGGCTCATTCGCCCAAGGGAACGAGTGGAATTCTAGCCTCCAAGCGAGGAGGCCAAGCAGCGGTGGTGGGCCTGCTTCTAGCCATCTTCCTGCTGGGCATGGGCTTGCGCCTGTATCAACTCGATACTGATAGTCTGTGGCTGGACGAGATCATCACGGCCAATCAGGCCCACCGGGACCTCTTGTCTGCCGTAACCCACCACGAACAGTACACACACCCTCCTCTGATTGACATCGTCACCTGGCTCTTCATCCGGCTGTCCGGCGACAGTGACTTTGTGGTTCGCCTCCAGGCCGTGCTCTTCGGCTCCCTCTCCATCGCGCTGGTCTACAAATTGGGCGAGACCCTGTGGACGACAACGGAAGGGATGATGGCGGCTTTCCTCCTGGCCGCCAACGCCTATCATATCCGCTACTCCCAGGAAGCCCGATCATACGCCCTGATGGTGTTCCTCGCCCTGTTCTCCCTGGTCTTCCTGACCAAGGCCTTACGTACGAGCAAGACGAGATACTGGGTCGGGTTCATCCTTTGCACCAGCCTGAGCCTCTACAATCACTATTTCGCCTTTCTCTTCCTGCCTGCCGCGGCCATCTTTGCGGTCGTGGTCATCGCCCAGAATTGGAGATCTCACCAGGAAGACCACGCTTCTGTGTCAAAGGGCCGTGCCATTCGAGGACTTTCCGTTCCAGCCAAACAGGCGCTGATGCTATGCGTCAGTCTGGCTGCGGTCTGCTTATCGTACGTCCCCTGGCTGCCATCCCTACAGGGTCACCTTGTGTGGTTCGCGGGATACCAGGGGGGAGCTGCGGCCCGTGCACCCAGTATCGAGTCGTCTCTGAGCTTCTTGCATACTGCGCTCACAAGCTTCAGTGGGCTCAACGACGTTGGACTGTTCCTCTGGTTGGGTGTGCTGGCCCTGGGTCTGGCCACCTCCGATCGCAGAGTAACCGCCTTGATGGCATCTTGTGTGGGGGTTCCTCTCCTGTTCCTTGCGCTCGTGCAGAACAGCTACCCCACCAACCCGAGGTACGTGCTCTTCATGCTCCCCCTTTGTCTCCTCGTGATCGCGAGAGGGATAGCATCCGGGTCCCGCTTGATTGGCACACATCTCCTGGGCTTCAAGGGTGACCGCCCATGGGCACTGTCTGTCCTCACCACGCTGGCCGCGCTCGCCCTGGTCTCGTTGAGCTTCGCCGCCCTGAGGGACTACTACCTCTGGCAGAAGGAGGACTGGCGCGGGGCAGCAGCCTTCCTACAGGAGAACATGGGGACAGGCGACGTCATCGTCGCTGATGGCCAGGAATATCATCGAGGTGGTGACGACGACCGCACGGTGACAGGGCTGAGGTATTACTTCTCCCTGTGGCAAGAGGATTTTGCCGTCCTATACGCACGCCAGGGCCTTGCACAACTGATAGAGAAGGAAGGCCATCCTGAGGCTCAGGTGTGGGGGGTGCTATGGCATTCCGTCGCCCTCGCCAGCCTGGACCAAGTCGATGAGGGGATCCAGATCGTGGAGTTCCCGTGGGTAGCGATCGTGAAGCTGACCGACTCCAACGGCGACAGGCAAGAGGATGCTGCCACCATCCTGGAGGCACTCAGAACCATCCAGCCCAACGAAGTAGCGCGTTTCGATCTGGGCCTGGCCCTGGCAGGAGTGCATCGAAAGCGGGGCGAGACTGCCGAAGCGGAGGCTGACCTCGCCCAAGCAGAGTCGGTACGGCCCGAATTCGCCGAGGCCTACATCGATCTGGGCAAGTCATATTGTGATCTCTTGCAACCCGACAAGGCTCTCGCGGTGTATCAGCAGGGCCTGGAACAGTGGCCCCAAAGCGCGCAACTGTACGTCCTGCTGGGCGAAACCTATCTGCTGACCGGAAGCATGGGAGATTCCGTCACGGCCTTCGAACGGGCTCTCGAGATCGATGCGAACAACGACGAGGCGCTGCGAACCCTTCAGTTACTTTCCGGTTCCCCAGGCATGGATATCCCGTCTCCTATCGATCTGTTTCTCGGCGGACGACTGGCGCTCCTCGGCTACGACCTGAGGCCACAGAGTGTGGTCCCCGGAGGCACAGTAGAGGTGACAGTCTGGTGGCAAGCTCTGCAAGGGATGGAGAGAGACTACAGCATGTTCCTTCACGTCGTCGGACCGGATTCCGACATCCTGGTTCAAGATGACAGGCTGCTGGAGCACAACCAGCTTGCCACCTCCCAGTGGCAGCCTGGACAACTGGTGAAGGATCAACACACGCTACGAATCCCCTCCAATGCGCAACCTGGCGAGTACACCCTCATCGTGGGCGCATACTACTGGGAGACGGGAGAACGCCTTGCGGTGAGAGACGCCCAGGGGCGAAGGATCGAAGGTGATGCGGTGTCGCTTACAGCGCTGGCGGTGCACGACTGAAGCGGCCGGAGAGGAGAGCGCATCAGCTCCACTTCCTGCCTCACATTCCCTGGGGTGAGAACCCCGCGAGACTTGCGGTGGGCGACCGGCGAACGCTGCGGAGCTTGCCTCTCCAGGCTGACAATAGTCCGAGAGTACGTGACGACAGAACCATCCCGGAACCTGGGTCAATCACCCAAAGGGGGTATTGACCTGCTGCACCACACCGCATTATAATGGAGGCAAGTGCAGACCAAAGGAGTACCGTAGTCTGATATCTATCCCGTCCCGAAAGGAGATATGGACGATGAGAATGAGAGTGCTTGGAGCAACGATCGCAGTGCTGGGTGTGCTGCTCTTGGCTTCAGTTTCTGTTGCCCAGTTCCCGGGGCAATCGATCGGCCAGGGGAGCAGCGACATCTGGGTCATGAACCTGGATGAGACCCAGGACGCCGACGTGGTAGCCAGCTACATCAACCAGGACGGAGTTGCAGAATCCTCCGTGGGCGCGACCATCGCCCCCCTGGGCAACACTAGCTTCCCGGCATCGACCTCCGGCCTGGGCAACAATTGGCTGGGCTCGATGGTTCTCTTCTCCAACCGTGAGCTAGCCTCTGTGGCGGAGTTGTATTGGCAGAACGTTCCGAAAGGCGATGGGTGGAGCGGTGCTGCCTACGTTGGCTACTCCGAGGGCGCCAACGAGATCTTCCTTTCAGGTCTAGCCAAGACCAACGCTCACAGATCCATCGTCACTATCCAGTGCGTGGACACCGTGGATTGTGAAGTCTCGATGACCTACCGTGGCGTGGATGGTGTCATCGTGTCCGGTAGTCCCTTCACGGAAACCATCGAGGCCGATTCGCAGGAGAGCTATGACCTGCATGATCCCTCGGTCAATCCCAACATACCTACAGGTTTGCCCGACACCTGGTACGGCTGCTTGCAGGCGACCTCCCCACAGAAGATCGCTGGCGTCATCACGACACACTGGACCTTCGGCTATGCGGTGGCCAGCAACGGCCTCGTCCCTGGCACGGACACGACCATCTACTTCACTTCACTCAACAGAAGGAACTTCACCGGCGACTGGAAGGGCCAGTCGGACTGGTCAGGGTTCACCGTCCAGAACCTGAATGACTTTTCAATCGACGTCTACAACTCTCTCTACGGGACCTCCGGAGGGCCTGCGCTGCTCGTATTCAGCGACACCATACCCGCATACGCGTCTCACAACTACAATCTTCGATACGGCAACGATGTCGATGCATCCACGTTCGACGTGCTGGGCAACACATTTCTCGGCACCGCCACGGTTACCTCAACCGACCCGATCGTTGGCGCCGCCTCAGGTGTACGTTATCCCAGCCAGGGCATGGGCGGTGCCTATCTGGGAGTGCCCGGCGGCACCAACCACCTGGTGTTCCCGGTAGCGTATCGAGTGAAGAGCGGCAGCACCTGGCTCAATGAGTCTGCCCTCGCCGTGCAGAACGTGAACAGCACGAGCGAGGTGACCGTTACGGTCAGCCTCATGAACTCCGACGGCACGGTTGGAGTGCAGTTCGATGACACCATACCAGCCGCCTCCGTCCACGCCTACAACACCCGATGGGGCGGGAACACGCCCTCAGGACCTGCTACGTTCGATCCCCTGGGCGACTCTTGGAGGGGCACCATCATCGTCACAACCGAAAACCCTACCGATGAAGTCACAGGTGTACTCACAAACCAGACGGCCGGCTCAGGCTACACCTACATGGCGGTGTACAACGCTGTGGTGACACCTTAACCCCTGGTACGCAACTGACAATCAAGCTCACAGAAAGTTGGAGAGGCTTCCTACTGCTGATTCGTTTGGAGGCCTCTCTTCTTACCCGCAGCCTTGCCGACCACCTGACGTCCGAACCGACGAGGTTCATGCCCGAGGTTCCCCCCGCTCTCTCGCTCTAGTGTACTCGACTCCTAGACTGACCAATGGGGGGTCGCGGCGCATCGATGTGCAGGAATCAGTACGTTCTCGCGATGCTTGCGCGCTCGATGCTGGGCGTAAGCCCAGGTGATGCCTTTCCCACGTGCATCTGGTGGGAGTTTCTTCTGCTCTGGGCGAAGCTCCCCCAAACCACCACAAGCCACCATACAAGCGCCAGGCTGAACCACCTGCCGCCAGGCCGCCGCGCCAGAGCTTCCACAGCTCCATTGCACGATGGCCGTCGATCTGACATGGTCAATTGGCGGTAGCGAATCCCGCTCGCCTGCGTTATAATCCCTCGTGATCGCAGACGTGCAACAGCGGGCCCAGCCTCCTGCCACGTCCGGACCGCGCCGGTCATTACGGAACCGTCGGGACGGCCTTGTCTGGACTACAAGGCGAACGTCTCGACGAGTTGGCACGTGATCACGCCACGTTGCCGGCGCCCGCTCCGGAATGCGGGCTCAGGGTCAGCGCGGGGTGCATTCCAGCGGTTCAGTCACCCCGCTGCCGTACGGCAGGGTTCGCTCTTCCAGCCAAGGGCACAAAGCTGGGAACGTGCGCCACTCTCCCCAGCGAGGTTCAGGGGGGAGGTTCGCCGCGCTGAGCGAGTGCTCGGTTCCTATGGGAAAGAAACTAGCTGTAGTCCAATCGAACTACGTACCCTGGAAGGGATACTTCGACTTGATCAATCTCGTGGACGAGTTCATCCTTTTTGACGACATGCAGTACACGAGAAGAGACTGGAGGAACAGAAACAAGATCAAGACTCCCAACGGACCAGCGTGGCTCACCATACCGGTGCAGGTCAAGGGGAAGTTCTTGCAGAAGATCAGAGACACTGTGATCAGTGATCGAGATTGGAATCGCAAACACTGGAAGACCATCGTACACCATTACTCCAGGGCGAAGCATTTCCAACAGTACAACGAACTTTTCGAAGAGCTGTATTTGGGCTCGACGCAGACCTACTTAAGCCAGATCAACTACCGTTTCCTCACCGCCATCTGCCATCTACTCGGTATAGACACAAGGATCTCCTGGTCCATGGACTACCGTCTGGTAGAGGGCAAAACGGAGAGACTAGTCGACTTGTGCCAGCAGGCTGGTGCAACGGAGTACGTCTCGGGCCCTACTGCCAAAGGATACATCGACGAGCACCTATTCGCTGAGGCACGCATAGCCGTGTCTTACATCGACTACTCCGGATACCCGGAGTATGACCAGCTCTTTCCGCCGTTCGAGCACCATATCAGCATAGTAGACCTCATCCTCAACACAGGCCCGGACGCGCCGAAGTACATGAAGAGCTTCTGACATGGATCTGTCGATTGTCACTACACTGTACTCTTCCGCCCCTTATCTCGAGGAGTTCCACCGCCGGATGGGCATCGAGGCTCAGCGTATCACAGGCGACTATGAACTCATTCTCGTCAACGATGGCTCCCCGGATGACTCCCTGGACATTGCCCTAGCTCTGTACGAGAAGGACCCGAGGGTCACAGTCGTCGACCTCTCCCGCAACTTCGGACATCACAAGGCGATAATGACGGGACTCAGCCGCGCCAAGGGGGACCTGGTATTCCTCATCGACTGTGATCTGGAGGAGGAGCCGGAGCTCCTTGGGCCGTTCCACGAAGAACTCCAACGGTCCGGGGCAGATGTGGTCTATGGTGTTCAACGGGCTCGCAAGGGTGGGTTCTTCGAGCGTCTCACAGGTAGTCTGTTCTACACGATGCTCAATCTGTTCTCATCGTACCCGGTACCGGCGAATGCCATAGCAGCCAGGCTCATGACCAAGAGATACGTCGAGAATCTGGTCCAGCATAGAGAGCGCGAAGTGTTCCTCGCCAGCCTGTGGGCCATCACTGGGTTCGAGCAGGTGCCCGTCACCGTGCAGAAGAGGTACAAAGGGACTTCCACCTACAGTCTGGGGCGGAAACTCTCTGTGTTCGTCAACTCCATCACCTCCTTCAGCAGCAAGCCTCTTGTCTTCATCTTTTATCTTGGATGCGTCATTCTTCTCGTGGCCGCACTAGCGGCTTTGTACCTCATAGTGCGGGCCCTGTTCTTCGGTACCTATCTTGCTGGCTGGCCCTCGCTGATAGTGTCGGTGTGGTTACTTGGCGGTCTCACCGTGTTCTGCATGGGAATCATTGGCATCTATCTATCGAAGATGTTCACTGAGATCAAGGATAGACCATATACGGTCATCAGGCAGATCTATGACGGGACGGACCGAGGGTAGCGGTGGACAGAATGCTGAAGCATATCCGGGAATACTACACCAGCAGGATCGAGCGATACGGCCCCACCCCGGAGGGAGTGGATTGGAACTCGTTGGAGAGCCAGGAACTGAGATTCGAGCAGTTGCTCAGGATCTCCGGTCAAGGGCAGGTCTTCTCCATGAATGACTACGGCTGTGGCTACGGGGCCCTGGTGGACTACATGAGTGCCAGAGGCTACAGGTTCCAATACCGAGGGTTCGACATATCAGAGAAGATGATCACCAGCGCCAGAGAGTTGCACAACGGCCTAGATCACTGCGAGTTCGTGGCTGATAGTGCTCTCCTGACTCCCGCTGACTACACAGTAGCCAGCGGCATATTCAACGTCAAGCTGGACGTCGACGATGAACAGTGGCAAGAGTACATCATGTACACGCTGGACAGAATCGCCGAGCTCAGCAAGAGTGCATTCGCCTTCAACGCTTTGACCAAGTATTCGGACCCCGAGTGTATGCGCCCGGACCTCTACTATGCGGATCCGCTCTACCTCTTCGATCACTGCAAGAGGAAGTTCTCGAGATTCGTCGCCCTGCTGCACGACTACCCGTTGTATGAGTTCACCATCCTCGTGAGGACCTAGACGTAGTACTGATGGCGAAGCTGGTCATCTTCGGTGCTGGCGACATCGCACGACTGGCGTACCACTACTTCACTCACGATAGTCCACACGAGGTGGTGGCCTTTGCAGTGGACAACGAGTACCGTGACGGCGACTCTTTCCTTGGGCTTCCGCTACTAGATTTTGACAGGGTGGCCGAGTGGTACCCGCCAAAAACCCATGGTATGTTTGTGGCTCTCAGTTACGCCAGTATGAATAGAATCCGGGCCCGCAAGTACTACGAGGCGAAGGAACTGGGTTACGAGTTGAGTAGTTATGTCAGCAGCAGATGCTCCTATCTCTCCGACAGACTTCCCGGCGACAACTGCTTCATTCTGGAAGACAATACGATCCAGCCTTTCGTCACCATCGGCAACAATGTCACCTTGTGGAGCGGTAATCACATCGGACACGACTCGACCATCGACGATCACTGCTTCATCAGTTCTCATGTCGTTGTGTCAGGACACGTTCACGTTCACCCCTACTGCTTCATTGGTGTGAACGCTACGCTCCGAGACTCGCTGACCATCGCAGCAGAAAGTCTCATTGGGGCGGGGGCAGTGATCACCAAGGACACTGTGGAAAAGGGGGTATATGTCCCCAGGGCGGCGGAGCTGTACGGCAAACGCAGCGACGAAATACAGCTCTAGGGGCTGGGTCTCAAAGCCACTCGGGGAACCGCGATTCGGCAGCGAGCGTGACCGCGAGCTGTGTGCCATGCCCCCAGGAGGAGGGCTCTGAGCAGCACATGAAATGGGTGAAGGAGGGCTTGATCTTCCAGCCGCCGCCGAATCTTGGCTGGATGACGACCCACGCTGCGGTGCCTTGTGCTCGCATATTGCATGGCAGTCTATACCGCGTCTACTTCAGCGGCCGCGACGAGCATAATCGCTCTCAAGCTGGATACTTCGAGATAGACTTGGGTCAACCCCGTGACACCGTGTACGTTTCAGGAGAACCGATACTGGATCTTGGCGACCCCGGCACCTTCGACGACAGTGGCGTAATGCCCTGTTGGACCGTCGATCACCATGGAAAGACATATCTGTACTACATCGGATGGAATCTGGGGGTCACGGTTCCTTTCTGCAACTCCATTGGCCTTGCGACGAGTGAAGACGGTGGGGAGAATTTCAATAGATACTCACAAGGTCCCATCCTGGGGAGAGACCGCCACGATCCGTTCTTCACCGGAAGCTGCTGTATCCTCATCGAGGGTGTGCTGTGGAGGATGTGGTATTTGAGTTGCTCCCGTTGGGAGAAGATGGATAGTGGGCCGAAGCACTACTACCACATCAGGTATGCGGAATCCACGGATGGAATCGACTGGGACCGGACCGGAGCAGTGTGCATAGACTTCAAATCCAGCGAAGAGTACGCCATTTCTCGGCCTTCTGTGATACGGGACGATGACACATACAAGATGTGGTATTCGTACAGGGGCGAGAGCTACAGAATCGGCTATGCGGAATCCCAAGATGGAGTCCGCTGGCAACGACGGGATGAAGAAGTCGGGATCGACGTATCGCCTTCAGGGTGGGATTCGGAGATGATAGAGTATCCGTTCGTCTTCGATCACCAGGGAGAGAGGTACATGCTCTACAACGGCAACGGATATGGGAAGACAGGTGTAGGGCTGGCCGTGCTGTCTGAAGACTGAACAGGATGTGATGGATACGGAGGCGCGGCGGAAAGTAGTGGAGCACTTATACATCGCTGGGACCATACTGCTGACGGTATATGGTCAGCTCGTCCTCAAATGGCAAGTATCGAAGGCGGGCGAAATACCGCCTGGCCCGGCGGACAAGCTGACCTATCTGTTTCGACTTCTTGTGAACCCCTTGGTCATCAGCGGCCTGGTCGCTGCCTTCCTGGCCTTTCTCTGCTGGGCTGCGGCACTGAGCAAGTTCCAACTCAGCTACGCGTACCCCTTCATGAGTCTGGCCTTTGGGCTGGTACTGCTGATGAGCGCGATTCTCTTCCGCGAATCCCTCACTCTTCCAAAGCTGCTCGGTTTGCTGTTGATCGCCCTGGGGATCACGGTCGCCAGTCGCAGATGAAAACCTGTATCCCCAACTACGAAACCCCGACCGTCGCAGAGAACAGCGCCCCCGGTCCGTCAGGCAAGTCCATAGAATGCCGTGGCGCGAGGAAACTGAGTTGCTGATCAACGACCCGCAGGACATCGGCAGAGCTGAGATCAAAGGAGAGAAACGCACGAACCGCAGCCGCTCTGCCGGAGGGCAGGCGGCACAGTGGCTCAACGGGGAACCCCGGCACTGTACTCTCACAGACGACGTGAACGAACGCCTGGTGCGGTTCCCCTCCCACAACACCCTGGCCATCGTCGATGGCGAACGAGTTGTCAGCGCAGCGGGACGGTTCAGGTGCGAGCGCTACCGACCATGAGCCCCAGCCGCCGCTTCCTCCACAGGGTGCGTGGCGCCGCCTCCACCGACTGGGCGTTTCTCGCGCTCATTATGGGCTTGAGCGTCGCCTACTACCTCAGCTACTACAACCGCTTCCTCAACCTCAGCGATGAGGGGTTCCTCGTGAACGGCGCACTGCGCGTCCTGGACGGCCAGATCCCGCTGGCCGACTTCCATTCCTACACGCCGGGACGCTACTACCTCCTGGCGTCGCTGTTCGCTCTCTTCGGCGTGAATCTAGCCGCAGAACGGTTGATGTGGATCCCCCTCATGGCCCTTCGCAACGTCCTGGTCTTCTCGGTTTCGAAGCGACTGATGTCGCCCGCGATCAGCCTGGTCGTGGCCTTGACCGTGATACTGGTCCCGGGACCCTGGTACAACACCTTTTGCTCGCTGTTGATGTTCTGGCATCTGGAGGCACTGTTCAGGTATCTCGAGCGGCCTGCTCTTCGAGGGGCGGCTGTCTGTGGCCTCGTCGCTGGAGTGGCCATGTACTTCCGCGAGGAGTACTTGATCTACTCCCTGGCGGCTGGCCTCGTCGCTATACTCGTGGCCCAGCTCATGCGAGGCAGCAGCCCGCCCGAGAGCGTAATGGGCGCGGGTCTGCGCAGGCGACTGTTCACCAGCGCGCAGCACTTCGGCCTCACAGTTGTCATTGCGGTGTCGTGCACGGTTCCCATGTTTCTGTTCTATGCCCTCAGAGGTGAGCTGGGCCCGGTGGCCAGGAGGCTCGGGCCCGCCGCTCTGACAGCTGCCAACGTCACGTACGAGGCCTTCCCTTTCCCTTCTCCGTCCACCCTGGTTCGACACCTCTGGGAACTCTTCAGATACTGGCCCCGAAGTTTCCAGGTGTGGTTCGCGAACAGCTTGTCCGCCTACTTGACCGTCCTCGTTTTGGTCGTCGGTATCGGCCTGGCTTGCTACCAACTCGCCAAGAGGCTGAGAACTCGTGATGCGGGCGCTCAAGGCACGGGCTTCTTGCTGGTTCTGCTGGCATGGGCGGTCTTCGTCGAGCTAAGAGTGATCCAACTGCCGCTCTTCGCCTACTTTCTCATCGTCAGCCAGCCTGTCGTGGTGATCGGAGCTGTGCTGTTGGTGACTGCATTCGGGCTCATGAGAGGCGCCCGGTCCTACTTTGCTCGGCCCTCAGACCCGAGCCCCTTCGGTCTTTCTCATCGTCTAGCGGTTGCACTGGGCGTGATCCTGGCCAGTATCCTGCTCTTCTCCTGGTCTATCCTGGTGCTCTACGCGCTGAGATGCGACACCTGTAGCACCATCGGCTCGAGAGCGATGGGCAGCGTCCGCCTGCAAACGGCACGAGCGGATCTTTTCCTGAGTGCTGACGAGACCCGCGAGATCCAGGAGATCATCGTGGAAGTCCAGGAGCGCACCACCCCCGATGAGACGATCTTCGCCTTCCGTCAGCCCATGTTCTACTTCCTCACAGAGCGCAAGAACGCCACGACTCTGGACTGGATAACCGCCGTCGTATCCAGCGACCAGGAAGCGCGGGACCTCGTTGCAGCGTTCCGTGATCATCCCGCAACACTGGAGATCGTCGACGCGAACTCCTGGCTGGTCCACGTGTTGTCGCGGTGTCCCTGCGAGGTGCAGAGGGTCCTCTTCGACGACTACCGCCTGGTGGCGGGCCACGGCGAGTACCTGATCCTCCAGCGCAACCCAGGCAGCGATGGCTGGACGGCCGTCCAGAACGAACTCGCTGCCCGAGACCTGCAGCCGATGACCAGGGCCCCAGATTGTCAGTAGCTCGCCAGGGTCATCACCCTCCACCCCGCCAGTCCAGTCCTCCAGCCACGAGCGGTGACCTGCACAGGCTCCGCTGCGGAGTTCTTCCCTCTGCCGAAGCCAACGGTTCCACGCAGCGCCGCGGCGCCATTCCCTCTCCAGGCACACAGGGCAATCACACCTGGCCTCCCACCGCTTTAGGAGCGGCAATGGCAGTGATACCCGTGCAACGCACGGAAGCTGGACGAGCGAGACTGCTGAGCGGGATGCCCGGCACAGGGAACCCAGCCCGACGCACCGATGCCTCTGCCCGGGGGGAGCACGGCCGCGAACAGGCAGGGAAACGCTCCCGAGCCGGCCCTCACGAGTTGGGCTTCAGCCTCGGGCGTGAGAGCCCTGCGGCCCCTCCACCGGTGGACCAGCCTCTTGACTCCGTCCCCCAGATGCCCTATTATGTACAGCGGAATGCCCGAGGCCCGGCTTTCGGCAGCGGACAGCTCAATCGCTCTCCTTTCACGGATCGAGCGCGGCTCGCCAACAGCGTGTCGGAGAGAAGAGTGACCAGCTCACCACAGGCTCAGACACTCCAGATCCAAAGCTCGACCGCCCACACCCCGACGCCAGCGGGTGTGTCCGTCGTCATCCCCGTCTACAACAGCGAGGCGACGCTGCCGGAGCTGGTCGCAGGTCTGGCCACCACGCTCAGCGACAGGGTAGACGACTTCGAGGTCATCCTGGTCAACGATGGGAGCCAGGATGGTAGCTGGCAGACGATTTGCCGGCTGGCCAACGAGCACCCCTACGTCCGAGGCCTGGATCTGACGCGCAACTACGGCCAGCACAACGCTCTGCTCGCCGGCATCCGGACGGCGCAGTATGCGGTAGTCGTGACCATGGACGACGACCTCCAGCATCCACCGACCGAGATACCCCGACTCCTCGACAAACTGGCTGAGGGCTACGACGTCGTCTATGGCATCCCCCACCAAGAGCAGCATGGCCTCTGGCGCAGAATGGCCTCCCAGATCACGAAGCTGGTGTTGCAGGGAGCCATGGGGGCCGAGGTTGCCCGGAGTATCAGCGCGTTCCGGGCGTTCCGCACCGAGGCCCGACAGGCTTTCGTAGACTATCGCGGTCCCTTTGTCTGCATCGACGTCCTGTTGACGTGGGCCACGAGTCGCTTTGCCGCCGTGACTGTCCGTCACGACGCACGACGCACTGGCGCGTCCAGCTACACGTTCGGAAAGCTGGTCACGCATGCGATCAACATGACCACCGGTTTCAGTATCCTCCCCCTCCGCGTAGCGAGCCTGGTCGGATTCACCTTCACCCTGTTCGGGGCGGTCGTGCTGGTGTACGTGGTCGGCTCGTACTTCATCCGGGGCCGCGTCATTCCTGGTTTTGCCTTTCTGGCCTCGGTGGTCGCCATCTTCTCGGGGGCTCAACTGTTCTCCCTGGGAGTGATCGGTGAGTATCTCTCCCGGATGCACTTCCGGACCATGGGCCAACCGTACTGTGCCGTGCGGCAGACGACCGGGTTCTCAGCACCCGACCGCGAAGCGCAACCATGAGCTCGGATCACCCCCTCGTCCGCCTGTCGGACATCGACGAGGAACGCTTCGGCATACGGACCGCCCGCACGGACGGCGTGACCGCCGAGGCCTTGCCCTCCGTGCTCAGCTTTTGTCGCCGTCGTGGGGTGGTTCTGCTCATCGCCAGGTGCCCGGCCTCCGACCTTCGCGCCGCCCAAGCGATGGAACGAGAGGGTTTCCTCCTCATGGACACCCTGGTCCACTATGGGCGTGATCTGGTCAACGTCCCCGTACCAGCAGAGGACCCTCTCCTTCAAGTGCGTCCCGTCCTGCCTGGCGAAGAGGACGAGGTGGTAGAGGTGGCCGGGCAGGCCTTTCGTGGGTATCTGGGCCACTATCACGCGGATGAGAGGCTCGATCGTCGCCAGTGCGACGAGGTGTACAAATCCTGGGCACTCCGCTCCTGTCTGTCGCGGGACGTGGCCGAAGAGGTCCTGGTGGCGAGTCTCGGCGACTCCATCGTGGGCTTCCTCACCTTGAGAATGGCTTCCTCAGAGGAAGGGCACGGCATCCTGTTCGCCGTGGCGCCATCAGTTCGCCGGCGCGGCGTGTCCAGCGCCCTGATGATCGGTGGCCTGAGATGGTGCCTGGAGAAGGGGGCAGCACGCATGACGATCCCCACCCAGGTCAACAACGTGCCGTCGCAGAAAGTCTGGTGCAGGCTGGGGTTCGAGCCCAGTCATGCGCAGTATACGTTCCACAAGTGGTTCGATTGACTGGAAGCTCGTCGGGAGGTGACTGGTGACCTTCATCCCCTTCAACCGTGCTGGCCTGGCAGGCCACGAATTCGACTACATGCGGCAGTCCATCGACGCCATGCACATCTCCGGGGACGGCAGTTTCACCAAGAAGTGCCAGGGTCTTCTCGAAGAGGCGCTGGGCGTCCCCAAGGTCTTGTTGACCACGTCTTGCACGCACGCCCTGGAAATGGCCGCGCTGCTCCTCGATATCGGCCCCGGCGACGAGGTGATCGTGCCTTCCTTCACCTTCGTGACCACGGCCAACGCCTTCGTCCTGCGGGGGGCAAGGCCGGTATTCATCGACGTCCGCCCCGACACCTTGAACCTGGACGAGTCGAAACTGGAAGCGCTGATCACCCCACGAACGAGGGCTATCGCGGTCGTGCATTACGCAGGCGTGGGTTGCGAGATGGACGAGATCTCCGCCATCGCCCGCCGACACCACGTGCCCATCGTGGAAGACAACGCCCACGGGCTGTTCGGCAAGTACAAGGGCCGGTACCTGGGCACCTTCGGGAGTATGGCCACGCAGAGTTTCCACGAGACTAAGAACTTCACCTGTGGGGAGGGCGGGGCACTCCTCATCAACGACCGGTCCCTGGTCGAAAGAGCGGAGATCATTCGCGAGAAAGGGACCAACCGCAGTCGCTTCTTTCGCGGCCAGGTGGACAAGTACACCTGGGTGGACATAGGCTCGAGCTATCTGCCGTCCGACATCCTCGCCGCGTTCCTCTACGCCCAGTTTGAGGCCCGCCAGCAGATCCAGGCCAGGCGCCAACAGATCTGGGAGACCTATGCTGACCGCCTCGGTGAATGGGCCGCGGACAATGGGGTCAGACTGCCCATCGTACCCGCGGGCTGCCAGCATCCGTATCACATCTTCTATCTGCTCCTGCCTTCCCTGAAGCAACGACAGGCCTTCATCGCCCACATGAAGGCCCGGGACATACTGACCGTGTTCCATTACCTGCCGCTTCACCTCTCGGACATGGGCCGCCGCTTTGGAGGGAAACCTGGCGACTGCCCCGTCACGGAAGACGTGAGTGACCGGCTGGTGCGGCTGCCGTTGTATAGCGGATTAACCGTCGACGATCAGCAACGTGTGCTGGACGCCATTTGCCAGTTCAGGTGCCAGGGCCCAGCGCACTGAACTCCCCCCTCTGTCTGGTCTTGGCTCTCCTTTTCCTGTATCATAACGGCGAGCTGAGAGTGCACCCCCGTTAGGTGCACGGGTTGGCACTCTTTGCTCCCAAGGCTGTGGCCGTCCCCACACTGCTGGCGACCACCGCCACGACCATGTCACGCCAGCCGATGCTACGTCATATTACGTCGCGAATATCGTTCTCAGAAACACTTCGCTGGGGCTTCCTCCTGCTTCTCCCGGCCGCGGTCGTCGGGTCTGTAGCCGCCTGGCCTGGCTTCAGAACCCTGTCCGCCTTCCGTCTCCTCTACGTCGCGCTGGCCGCCGGCGCTGCTTCCTGGCTGCTGATCAAACGCAGGTTGCCCACAACCCTACGCGTGACCCCGTTCCTCTGGTTTCTGGCCTTCTGGGTGGCCTGGAGCCTGGTCTCACTGCTGTGGGCAGCGGACAAGGCAGAGGGCATCAGGCACTCCATCTTCCTGCTGATGATGGTCTCTCTCAGCGGCGGAGCGGTGCTGGCCCTCAACAAAGCCTGGGCTCTGCGGGCGGCGCTCTTCCTTCTGATCCTGGTCTTCGCCATGGCTCTGGGAATCGGGTTCCTGGAGATCACCACCGACTTCCGGCTACCGACGTCGGCGCTGGTGGGTCTCCCCGAGCGCTACCAGTGGGCCGCGACGTCCTTCTTCTACAACCAGAACGACTTCGCGACCTACATCGCCCTCTGGCTCCCCCTCGTGCTGACGGTCCCCTTCTTCACAAGCCGCACGGTCTACCTGCTGGCGGCAGCGCTTGGCTCCTTCGCGTCAGCGTTGTGCCTGCTCTACACAGGTTCCAGGGCGAACTTGCTGGCTTTCATACTGATGGTTCCCACTCTTCTATTCGCCCTCGCGCTGCGAAAGGGGACCGGCAGCGCACGGTGGCAGTGGGTCCTGGGCGTCGCCCTGATCACCGCCGTAGCCTGTACGATCTATCTGGGCACGATGGGGCGCCTGCCGGTACTGCAACCGCCCGAGATCGGGGTCCAGCATTGGCGGTTCGCCACCCTGGAAGCGGAGATGGGCGCTGGTACGGGATCCGGTGGCACGAGGATGAAACTGCTGAGCGGCGGGCTGGCGGTCACTCTGGACTCCCGACTGTTGGGAGTGGGTCCAGGCAACGCAGAGTACCACCTGCAGCGGATCCCAGGTCTGGAGACGGTATACAACCTCCACAACTGGTGGCTGGAGGTGCTGGTCACCGGCGGCCTGTTCGTTTTCGTCGGCTACCTGATCTTCTTCGCTGGCCTGCTGTACGCTCTCTTCCGGGTAGCGACCAGAAGTCCCAACGGATTGCTGGCCTTCATGGCCACGGCCCTTTTCGCCGCGCTGATCGGGTACACCATCGGAGCACTTGCGCCCAGCAGCGCCATCCATTTCACCCCCATGTGGATCCACTTTGGCCTCGGGCTGGCCACCATCAACCTCTACAGGGATCGACGAGCCCATGGAAGAGCCTGATCTGGGAGTGCTGCTGGTCTCGCGCCTCTACCCGAGGCCGAGTGATCCCATCCTCGGGATCTTCGTGGAGGAGGAAGCGAGAGCGGTCGCCAGGCATTGCCGGGTGAGGGTCGTGTCGCCCGTTCCCTGGTTCCCGCCCGCCAAGCTCTTCCCCAGGTGGTACGGATACTCTCAACTTCCTGCTGAAGAGACCAGAGGTGGCCTGGAGATCTTCAGACCCCGTGCGGTCATGCTCCCGCACAACTTCCTCTTCTCTCTTCTCGGCTTCTCCTTCTATCTCACCTTACGAAGCTGCCTGCGCCAGGTAGCCGAAGGCTTCGCCATAGACCTGATCCACGCCCACATGGTCTACCCTGACGGCTTCGCAGCCGTTTTGCTGGGCAGAGCGCTGGCCCGTCCCACCCTCATCACCCTACACGGCGGCGACGTGACGCAATACTTCCAGCACTACTCCGGCCGCAAGCTGGGCCTGTGGGCCATAGCTCACGCAGACGCCGTGATCGCCGTCAGCAGCAGCCTGCGGAGCAGCGTGGTGCAGGAGTACAGGGCCAGGGGCACGAACATCGAAGTCATCCCCAACGGGGTGGACGTCACCAGGTTCGCCCCCCTGCCGCGGAGCGAAGCCGCGAAGCCGCTGGGACTCCCGGCTGAAGGACCCCGGATCCTGTACGTGGGAGCAATCACGCGGCAGAAGGGTTTGGACTACCTCCTGAGAGGGTTCGCGGCTCTGCTGCCAGAGAGCCACGAACCGGTGCAACTGATCCTGGTCGGCGAGGGGGATTTCCAACCTCGAGCCAGAGTCCTGGCCCGCGAGCTGGGCATCGACGCCCACGTGGTCTTCGCTGGGAAGAGGCCCAACGACGAGATCCCTCTGTGGATCAACGCCTCCGACCTCCTGGTGCTATCCAGTCTCCGCGAGGGCTTCGGTGTGGTGCTCGTCGAGGCGATGGCCTGCGGCAAGCCGGTGGTCGCCACCGCCTGCGGCGGGCCGGAAGATATCGTGACCCGACAGACCGGCATCCTCGTCCCGCCGGGGGACGAGAAGGCCCTGGCCCGGGCGATGCTAGACGTCCTGCGCGATGGAGATCGCTTCCGCTCGCCAGACATCCGTCAGTCTGCCCTCGACAATTACGCCTACGACAGGATCGCCAGCCGGATCCTCACCCTGTACAGGCGGACGGTACACGGCTAGAGTATCGAAGAAGAAGCCGGAGTGGGGACCGCAGTGCAAGGTGTGCCTCTCTCGGGGCGCTCTTCTTGCGGACCGGCGCTGGAGACACACTGTTTGACAAGCCCAGGGGGCTAATCTACAATTGGTGGACGAGCCTCGAGTCCACTCCTGTCCCATCGCCTGAGCCTCTCGATAGGCGCTACCAATGAAGCGAAAGCTAATCGTCATCCACCCGGACAGGGTCACCTGCCACGCCATCGACCCCTCACTGCATGAGGGGCGATTGCCCTTCGTCACCCCACTGGTCAACAACAGTACCGGAGCCAGGCTAGTAGGCGCGAGCTCCATCGCCACGATGCTGGCGGGGGAAGCATCGGTCCTCACCGCCGCTACGGACACCTATGCGGCCGCGGAAGAAGCCGAGTTGAGAGCTCTCCGATCTCCATGAAGGCGGCGACGTTCGCGAAAGACACCGGGATCACGCTGGTAGCCAGGGTGGGCGGGCTGGCCATGGCCCTGCTCACCTCCGTCATTCTGGCGCGGGCACTGGGCCCGGACGGCGTCGGGGTCTATACCCTGGCCACGCTGTTTCCTCTGCTCATCCTCACCTTCGCCAATCTCGGCGTGGGACCGGCCACCGTGTACTACGTCGCTCAGAAGAAGTACTCACTGGCGGAGGCCCTGGGCAACAACGTCATCCTCAGCCTCATCGTGGGGGCGGCGGCCGCCCTGATGGGGTTGGTCGTCGCCGTCACCCTTCACGACTATCTCTTTCCCACCGTGGCCCTTCCCTATCTCTTGCTCGCCCTGCTCCTGGTTCCCGTCAACCTCTTCAGCCAGCAGTACATCAACCAGATCCTGCTGGGCGCCCGGCGGATCATGGAGTTCAGTGCGGCGACGGTTCTGAACAGGCTGCTCCTCCTCTTGCTCGTCGTCCTGCTCGCGGTGACCATCGGTCTGGGCATTGGCGAGGCGATCTGGGCCACTTTCCTGAGCTCCCTCTTCGTCTGCCTGCTGCTCTACCCCTGGATCAGACGGGTCGCCGGGGGAGTGCGCCTTCGTCTCCACCCGCGTTACCTCCGCGAAACGCTGACCTACGGCCTCCAGGCGCATCTGGGTAACATCGTGGGCTTCTTGAACTACCGGGTGGAGGTGTTCCTGCTCGGCGTCTTCCTTCCGGCCAGCGCGGTCGGCTTCTACGCCGTGGCCGTGGGCCTGGCAGAGAGACTGTGGTTTCTCTCAGAGTCGGCCAGCATCGTCCTCTTCCCCACGGTATCGGCCGAGAAGGACGAACTGGCCAGGAACACGTTCACGCCCCTGGTCAGCAGGAGCATTCTCTTGATCACGGCCCTGGGTGCCACCGCCCTGTTCCTGCTGAGCCAGTGGGTGGTGGTCTTTCTTTTCTCCGCCGAGTATCTACCCACGGTGCGGCTGTTTCGCATCCTCCTGCCAGGGATCGTCTTCCTCAGTGCAGGCCGTATCCTGGCCAACGACATCGCCGGGCGGGGCAAGCCCCTGCTCAACACCGGAGTGGGGGGCATCGGTATCGTGCTCCAGGTGGCCCTCAACCTGTACTGGATTCCCCAATTCGGCGCCACGGGCGCTGCCTGGGCCACGACCATCGCCTACGGCCTCACCACGTTGGCCTGGCTATGGCTGTACATGCGGCTGTCCGGCAACACCCTGGCCACGGTAATCATACCACAGACGTCCGACTGGCACCTCTATCGCCAACTGGGACGCCTGGCCTGGAACAGGTTCCGGGCTCAACTGGGCCATCGCTAGCACGGGGGTGGTGAGCGTGAACGGCACTCGGATTCACGAGACGGCAGAGGTATCGGACCAGGCGCACATCGGCGAAGGCACGAGGATCTGGCATCAAGCCCAGGTACGGGAGAACGCCCGGGTCGGCAACAACTGCGTCATCGGCAAAGGAGTATACATCGACCACGACGTGGTCATAGGTGACAACGTGAAGATCCAGAACGGGGCCTTCATCTACCACGGGGCCACGCTGGAGGATGGTGTCTTCATCGGCCCCGGGGCCTGTCTCACCAACGACAAGTACCCCAGGGCCGTGCTGCCCACGGGGGAGCTCAAGAGGGCCGACGACTGGCAGGTGGAGCCCATCACCGTCAGGCGTGGTGCCTCGGTGGGGGCACGGGCAGTGGTCCTGCCGGGCGTCCTCGTCGGCAGGTGTGCGATGATCGCCGCCGGCGCGGTGGTGACCAGAGACGTGCCCGATCACGGCCTGGTGCAAGGGGTCCCCGCCAGACTGGTGGGTTACGTGTGCGCGTGCGGCAGGAAACTGGCAGAGTCAGGCCAGGAGGACGAGCCGGACCTGAGAACCTGTCCCGTATGCCAGGCCAGCTTCGCCCTCCTCACCGTGGACCTCGACGAGGCAGGACGTGATTCCAATCTCTAAGCCGTTAATCGGCGAGGAAGAGATAGCAGCGGTCATCTCGGTCCTGGAGTCAGGCCAGCTCGCTCAGGGGCCCAGGGTTGCGGAGTTCGAGGAGCATTTCGCTGCCTTCTGTGGCGTCAGCCACGCCATCGCCACCTCCTCAGGCACGACGGCTCTGGTGGCGGCGCTGCTGGCCCACGGGATCGGGCCTGGTGACGAGGTCATCACCACCCCGTTCACTTTCGTCGCCTCCGCCAACTCCATCCTGGCCACCGGAGCCAGGCCTGTCTTCACGGACATCGACGCTGAGTCCTACAACATCGCTCCCGACCTGCTCGCGGCCAAGATCACCTCCCGCACCAGGGCCATCCTGCCCGTTCACCTCTACGGCTACCCCTGCGACATGGACTCCATCATGGAGATCGCCGAGAGCCACGGACTGGCGGTGGTCGAGGACGCGTGTCAGGCCCACGGGGCCGCCATCCGGGGCCAGAAAGTGGGCAGCTTTGGCACCGGATGCTTCTCCTTCTACCCCAGCAAGAACATGACCACCGCCGAGGGGGGCATGATCACCACCGACGACGACGAGATAGCGGAGCGGACCCGGTTGATCCGCAACCACGGCCAGAGCGAGACCTACCATCACGTAGCGCCGGGCTACAACTTCAGGATGACCGAGCTACAGGCCGCTCTGGGATTGGTTCAACTGGAGAGACTGCCCGAGTGGACCCGGAAGCGTATAGAGAACGCCTCCTACCTTTCCGCACGGCTCTCCAACGTCGTCACCCCTCAGGTGAGAGAGGGGTACCTGCACGTCTACCATCAGTATACAGTGTGGGTGGAGGGCGATCGCGACGGGGCGTTGGAGAGGCTGGCGGAGGCGGGCATCGGTGCCAGAGTCTACTATCCCCTGCCAGTTCATCAACAGCCCTTCTATCGCCGCCTGGGGTACGAGGATGCGCTGCCCGTGGCCGAGAGGATGAGCCAGCAGGTGCTCTCTCTGCCGGTACATCCCTCTCTCACCGAGGAAGACCTGGACAGGATAGTGAGCGAGGTGGCCAGACTGTGATCAAAGCAGCGGTGATCGGCGTCGGCTCCATGGGCGTGAACCACGCC
Organism: Anaerolineae bacterium; assembly: GCA_034411995.1. Lineage (GTDB taxonomy): Bacteria > Chloroflexota > Anaerolineae > UBA7937 > B3-Chlor > JAUVXJ01. The sequence goes on from DAOUME010000026.1 coordinate 1,141,299, forward strand.
CGTATCTACGATGCACTGGACGGCGTGGACCTGGTAGGGGTCTGCGATGCGGACGCCGAGCAGGCCAGCACGGTGGCCGCTCGATACAGGACCAGGTGGTACAGCGACCATACGGCCCTGCTGGACGAGGAGAGGCCCGACGTGGTATCAGTCGTCGTGCCCACCGGCCTCCATCACCAGGTGGCGCTGGACGTCATCGAGAGGGGGATGCACCTGCTGGTGGAGAAACCCATCGCCGACACCGTGCCCAACGCTCAGGAGATCATCGAGCGAGCCCGGGCCAGGGGCGTCCGGCTGATGGTGGGGCACGTCGAGCGCTTCAACCCCGCCGTTAGAGAGCTGAGGCGTCGGCTGGAAGATGGTCAGCTAGGCAGGATGTTCCTGATCCATGCCCGCCGCCTTGGTCCTTTCCCCCACCGGGTGCGGGACGTGGGCGTGGTCATCGACCTGGCGACCCACGACCTGGACGTGATGTGCCATCTCACCGGCGCGGGGGTGGTGCGGGTCTACGCCGAGACCGAGCAGGAGATCCACACCCTTCACGAGGACTCGCTCTCCGGCCTGTTGAGATTCGACAACGGGGTGGTGGGCGTCCTGGACGTCAACTGGTTGACCCCCACCAAGGTCAGGGAACTGTACGTCACCGGCGAGAAAGGCATGTTCGTGGTCAACTACCTCACCCAGGACCTGTACCTCTACGAGAACGAATACGTGGGCAGTGACTGGGACCGGCTGGGCATGCTCAAGGGCGTCGGCGAAGGCAACATGATCAAGCTGAGGATCGGCAAGAAAGAACCCCTGCAGGCAGAGCTGGAAGCGTTCGTGAGGTCGGCGGAAGAGGGCGGAGAGCCACCGGTGACCGGAGAGGACGGGCTGAGAGCCCTGAGTCTGGCCCAGGCCATGGTCGAGTCGGGGCGTCAGCACAGGACAGTGGAACTCTGAATCATGGAGAACCCGGCAGAGCGTATCCGCCAGAAGAGAGCCACGGTGGCGGTGATCGGCCTGGGATACGTGGGCCTGCCCGTAGCCTGTACTCTGGCGCAGGCGGGATTCAACGTGCTGGGGATCGAGAGGGACCCAGCGAAGGCGGCAGACATCGATGAGGGGATCTGCCCCATCGGCGGCGATGAGCCGGGGCTGGCTGACCTGCTGGCCGGGGTTCTGGACTCTGGCCGGCTGAAGGTGAGTACCGACCACCGCGAGTGCCGGGAGGCCGACGTGATCCTCATCGCTGTGGAGACCCCGGTGGATACCCGTTCCAAAGCCCCCACCTACGAAGCCCTGAGAGGGGCCTTGAGCGCCCTGGGACCCCATCTCCAGCCTGGAGCGCTGGTGATCGTAGAATCCACCATCGCCCCGGGGACCATGGAGGGAGTCGTCAGACCTGTACTGGAAGAGACTTCGGGCCTCAAAGCCGACAGAGACTTCTACCTGGCGTTCTGTCCCGAGCGGGTCATGCCCGGCAAGCTGCTCGCCAATCTGAGGAGCTGCGACAGAGTGATCGGCGGCACGACGCCTGAGGCTGCCGAGGTGGCACGGGAACTGTATCGCCACTTCGTGTTGGCCGACCTGGACCTCACCGACACCCTGACGGCGGAGCTGGTGAAGGCCACGGAGAACACCTATCGGGACGTGCAGATCGCCTTCGCCAACGAGATCGCACTGCTCTGCGAGAACGTCGGCGCCAACGTCCACCAGGTGCGCGAGCTGGTGAACAAGTCTCCGTTCAGAGACATGCACGTCCCTGGTGCCGGCGTGGGCGGACACTGTATTCCCAAAGATCCGTGGCTCCTGCTGCACGGCACGCAGGGCCAGGTCCAGGCCAGGCTCGTTCCCACTGCCCGAAGCATCAACGACAGCATGCCTCTCCACGTGGCCGAGCTGGCCCGGGAGGGCCTGGCCGCCTCAGGCAGAGAGCTCGGAGGAGCGAAAGTGACGGTCCTGGGGTACGCCTACCTGGAGAACACGTCTGATGCGCGCAACTCCCCCACCATACCCCTGGTGCAGAGCCTGCGGGAGAGCGGAGCGACCGTCACCATCCACGACCCACACTTCGTGGAGTACGACCTCGATCTCCAGAAGGCGATCTCGGGCAGCGATTGCGTGATCCTCATGGTGGCTCACCACGAGTACCGAGCCCTCGACCTGGCCGATCTGAGAGCCTGGGTTTCCACCCCCGTGCTCATCGACGGACGGAACGTGTGGGACAAGAGCAAGGCCCGCGCCCTGGGGTTCGTGTACGCCGGCGTGGGTAACCGCTGAGTCTCTACCATGAAAGTAGCCTCCATCGTCGGCGCCCGGCCCCAGTTCATCAAGGCAGCCCCTGTGGACAGAGAGCTGCGCAGGATCTGCGAGCACGTCCTCGTCCACACCGGCCAGCACTACGACTACACCATGTCCGCCATCTTCTTCGAAGAACTGGAGATCCCCAAACCGGATTATGACCTGGGTGTCGGCTCGGCGAGCCATGCCCGGCAGACCGCGGAGATGCTGATCAGGATCGCGGATACCCTGGACGAGGTGAAACCCGACTGCGTCCTGGTCTACGGCGACACCAACTCCACGCTGGCCGGGGCCCTGGCCGCGGCCAAGCTGCACTATCCCCTGGCCCACGTGGAGGCCGGATTGCGCAGCTTCAATCGCACCATGCCCGAGGAGATCAACCGCGTGCTCACCGACCACCTGGCTAACCTCCTGTACTGCCCTACGGAGACGGCGAGGGCCAACCTCGCCCGGGAAGGGATCGCGGCGGGGGTGTTCAACTTCGGCGACGTGATGTACGACGCCGTCGAACAGAGCATGGCAGTCGTGGACCAGAGCTCTCGCATCCTCTCCTGGCTGGACCTTCGACCGGGGTCCTACGTGGTGGCCACCATCCATCGTCCAGCCAACACCGACGACCAGAACAACCTGGGCAGCATCCTCGGTGCCCTGGCTGAGACCGAAGAGACCGTGGTCTTCCCCGCCCACCCGCGAACCCGGCTGGCCATGGAGCGCATGGGCTACGAGCTGCCCCCTAACGTGCGCCTGCTGGAGCCGGTGAGCTACCTGGATATGCTGGCCCTGGAGAAGAACGCGCGGCTGGTCCTCACGGACTCGGGTGGCGTGCAGAAGGAAGCGTACTTCTTCGGTGTGCCCTGCGTCACCTTCAGAGAGGAGACGGAGTGGGTGGAGACCACCGAAGCAGGATGGAACCTCCTCGCCGGCGCCAGTGGTCCGCGCATCGTGGAGGCCCTGCGCCGCTTCCAGCCCGAGGGTGAGCGCCCACAGATCTTCGGCGACGGGAAGGCCAGTGAGAGGATCGCCCTGCACCTGCAATCGGTGTTCGGATGACGAAGGTCTGTTTCCTCAGCTCCGTGCACCCCTGCTTCGACGTGCGCGTCTTTCAGAAGGAGGCCCGGAGCCTCTCCGCGGCGGGCTACGAGGTGACTCTGGCGGCCATCGCCGACTTCCAGGAGCAAATGGTGGACGGGATCAGAGTGCTGGGCCTGCCCCGGCCGCCGTCGCGACTGCTGCGACCCCTCAACTGGTGGCGCATCCTCCGTTTCGCCGTCAAGGAGCGAGCGGACATCTACCACTTCCACGACCCCGAGCTACTGCCGGTGTGCGGCCTGATCAAGCTACTCACCGGCCGGCCCATCGTCTACGACGTGCACGAGAACTACCCGGAGGACGTGTTGACCAAGGAGTGGATACCCGCCCCCCTGCGCAAGCTCACCTCTTTCCTGGTCAGGATGTTCGAGAATCTCGCCGTGAGGGGCGTCGACGGCGTGGTGGTGGTCAACCGGCATCTCGAGGAGCGGTTCGCCGGCAAGACGCGTGTGGTGAGAGTGGCCAACTACTCTCGACTGGAAAACTTCTCCGGGGGCGGGAAGGCCCCGGAGCCCGCCGAGGCTCAGTCGACCACATACTTCGTCTACGCGGGACGGGTCTCCGATGACCGGGGCATCTACGAGTGTCTGGTGGCCCTGGAGAGGATGGGGGAGGAAGGGATCGAACTGCTCTGCGCCGGGCGTCTGGGCCACGTCAGCAACGAGGCCTTCGCGGCCTTGCTGAGGCGCGACTCGACCTCCGCCCACTTCAAATACCTGGGCCAACTGCCGTACGAGGCGATCCCGCCGCTGCTAGAGGGGGCCCTGGCCGGGCTGCTCTGCTTCCAGCCCACGCCCAATAACGTCCTGGGCACCCCCAACAAGCTCTTCGAGTACATGAGCGCCGGCATCCCGGTCGTCGCCAGCGACTTCCCCTTCATCCGCGAAGTGGTTCAGGAGGCGGACTGCGGTATCCTGGTGCAACCGGAGGACGTGCAAGACATCGCCGCGGCCATGGCCCGCTTGCTTCGGGACAGGGAAGAAGCAGCCCGGCTGGGCAGAAACGGCCTCCGTGCGGTCCAGGACAGGTACAACTGGGAGAGCGAGGAACAGAAGCTGCTCTCTCTGTACGCCACGCTACTCCCTGCCTCACCGGTGGCCTAAACCCATGGATACGCCCACTGGACTATCGCTGGTCTCCATCATCGTGGCCATGCGCAACGAGGAGCGGTTCATCGAGCGGTGCCTGGACTCCGTGGCCGCCCAGGATTACCCTCACGAGCTGCTGGAGGTCCTGGTCGTCGACGGCCGCTCCACTGACCGCTCGAGAGAGATCGTAAAGGCCATGTTGGACAGGGTCCCCCATCTCCGGCTGCTGGACAACGAGAGACGGATCAGCCCGGTGGCCTTCAACATCGGCGTCAGGAACGCCCGGGGAGAGGTCCTCACCATCATCAGCGCCCACTGTTCTCTGGCGCCGGACTACGTCTCTTCCTGCGTGGAGTACCTCCAGAAGACAGACGCCGACTGTGTGGGCGGGCCTATCGAGACCGTCGGGGAAACCGAAGGGGCCAAAGCCATCGCCCTGGCCATGAGCAGCCCCTTCGGCGTGGGTGACGCTCTCTTCCGCTATTCCGAGCGGGAGTCGTACGTGGACACGCTGGCCTTCGGGGCCTACCGCCGGGAGGTCTTCCAGCGGGTGGGGCTCTTCGACGAGGAGCTGGTGGGCAGCGAGGACGACGAGTTCAACTACCGCCTGCGCAGCCAGGGAGGTAAGCTGCTCCTCACCCCGGCCATCAGGTCGTTCTACTACGGCCGCTCCTCATTGAGGGCCCTGTGCCGGCAGTACTTCGCCTATGGGCGGGGCAAGGTGAGGGTCATGCGCAGGCATCCCGGGCAGATCAGGATGCGCCACCTCATCCCCTCCCTGTTCGTGCTCAGCCTCTTGCTCAGCGGGCTGCTGGGTCTGTTCGGCGCGCCGTTTGCCTTGCTCCTGGCCCTGATCGTGGGTTGCTACCTGCTGGCCTCCGTCCTGGTGGCCCTCCGCATCTCCAGGAGGGAGGGGTGGCGGTACCTCCCGCTGCTGATCCTGGCCTTCGCCTGTCTGCACCTCTCCTATGGGATGGGGTTCATCGTCGGTGTGCTGCGCTTCCTGATCCAGGGCATCTTCCAGAGCGGAGAGACAAATGTCCGCCCTCGATGACCTGCGGTGGGAGAGGATGGCCAGCCGGCACCTGCCCCTCGTGGCTGCCCTGCACGAAGCCTGCTTCCAGGGGTACTACCTGACCCGCTTCGGCTCCTCCTTCCTCCAGGCGATGTATGGCTGGTACGTCTCCAGCCCCCAGGCCATGGCTCACGTGGCCCTCGACGCCACAGGCCAGGTGGTGGGCTTCGTCGCCGGCACGACCGAGGCTTCCACTTACCACCGTTCGCTGTTTCGACACAGCGGGGGCGCCCTGCTGGCCGCCCTCCTGCGGCTGCTGCTGAGCCACCCGCTGCGGGCCCTGGGCCTCATCTGGGAGAGGAAGGACATGCTACGCGGGGCTCTGTGGGCACTGGTGTCCAGAGGCCCGGAGCCCGCCCCTGAGGTAACCACCGTGGCCGACGACGAGTCCCCGGCGGCCAGCCTGGTCTCCATCGGCGTTCTTCCCTCTTATAGAAGGAGGGGCATCGCCCGGCGGCTGAGTGAGACCTTCCTCGCCGAGGCTGGGGAGCGCGGCTGCGCCACAGTCTCGCTGTCCGTGAGAGAGGATAACGTCGGCGCCCGGCGCTTCTACGAGAGTCTGGGGTGGGAGGAGACCGGCCGCTCCCCCGCAGCCTATCACGGTTCTTACTCCATCACCTACGAGAAGAGCACGAGGGGAAAAGATGGCTAACGACGATAGTCCCGTGAGAGACACATTCTTGCCTCCCTTCGCTCCCTGCCTGGGTAAAGAGGAGTACGAGGAGGTCCTGGACACCCTGCGCTCCGGATGGCTGACCATGGGGCCCAAGACCAGGCGGTTCGAGGAGGCCTTCGCCGAGTACGTGGGTGCCCAACACGCCATTGCCGTCAGCTCCTGCACCGCGGGCCTGCATCTGGCGTTGGTGGCCGGAGGCATCGGCCCCGGGGACGAGGTGATCACCACGCCCCTCACCTTCTGCTCCACGGCCAACGTCATCGTGCACCAGGGGGCCACGCCCGTCCTGGCCGACGTCAGGCCCGACACGCTGAACATCGATCCCCGAGAGATCCAGCGGCGCATCACCCCCCGCACCAGGGCCGTGATCCCCGTCCACCTGGCGGGCCAACCGTGCCAGATGGACGAGATCCGCTCCGTGGCTGACGAGCATGGGCTGCTCCTGATCGAGGATGCCGCCCACGCCACGGGGGCGGAGTACAGGGGCCGCAAGATCGGCACGTTCGGCGACGTCACCGTGTTCAGCTTCTACGCTACCAAGAACCTGACCACCGGCGAAGGGGGCATGATCTGCACCGAAGACCAGGACCTGGCCGAGAAGATGCGCATCCTGCGCCTGCACGGCATCAGCCAGGACGCCTGGAAGCGGTACACGGACAAGGGCTCCTGGTATTACGAGGTCCTCCTCCCCGGCTACAAGTACAACATGACCGACCTCCAAGCCGCCCTGGGGCTGCACCAGTTGGCCAGGCAGGAAGAGTTCCTCCGAGTGAGGGAGCGGTACGCGAGGATCTATGCAGAGGCCTTCGCCGACCTCCCGGAGATCAGAGCCCCGTTCGTCAAAAGCCACGTACGCCACGCCTGGCACCTGTACATCGTGCAGCTCGACCTCCAGCGGCTGACCATCGACCGCGGTGAGTTCATCGAGGCCCTGCGGAGGGAGAACGTGGGGGCTTCGGTGCATTTCATCCCCCTGCACCTCCACCCCTTCTACCAGGGGCGGTACGGCCTCCAGAGGGGTGACTTCCCTGTGGCCGAGACGGCCTACGAGGGTATCGTCTCCCTGCCCCTCTATCCCCGGATGACGGAAGAGGACGTAAACGACGTGGTGCAGGCGGTCAAGAAAGTGATCTCCCGCTCCCGCAGGTGAGGTGATGGCCAAGAGGGCGCTGGATCTGCTCATCTCCATCTTCGGACTGTTCCTGCTCAGCCCCCTTCTGCTCCTGCTGGCCCTGTGGATCAAGCTGGACTCGCCGGGCCCCATCCTTTACCGGGGCCAGCGCGTGGGAAAGGATGGGCGGCCCTTCCACATGTACAAGTTCCGCACCATGGTCCTGGGGGCGGAGCGGAGAGGCCCGGCGGTGACCTACAGGGACGACCCCCGCATCACCCCGGCGGGGAGGTTCCTGCGCCAGACCAAGCTGGACGAGCTGCCGCAGCTCCTCAACGTGCTCCGGGGGGAGATGAGCCTGGTGGGACCCCGGCCCGAGGATCCCACTTACGTGGCCCTCTACACCCCGGAGCAGCGCCTAGTGCTTTCCGTGAAGCCCGGCATCACCGGGCCCACCCAGTTGGAGTACCGGGACGAGGCCTCCCTGCTCCAGGGTGAAGGAGTGGACGAGGAGTACGTGACCCGCTTGATGCCCGAGAAGCTGAAGCTGGACCTGGAGTACGTGCGCACCCGCTCGCTACTGCTGGACCTGAAGATCCTGTGGCGGACAGTGGTCACTCTGCTCTCTGGGGACCGCGGAGTGACCTGAAAGTGCGCTCACAGCGCCGCTCAGGCGTGGTCAGGCCCAGCGCCAGGAAACGCCGGCCCTGATCCATCCGTCGCTCGCAGGGCGCAAGCATGGTACAGTGAATCGCGACAAGGGTCTACTAGACAGGGCGCCAGGGAGGAATCCGCGCATGAGTGTCCCATCTGATGCTCATCGACTGCTGCAGACGGCCACCGCTGTCCCGCCTGCCAGCGTGGTCAGCAAAACACCTTGAAGCCTTCGCCTTGGGGCTTGACACAGGTCCAAGACCGTCTCGTGCTGCAGGCAAGTGGTCGCATCGTACCGGACAAACACAAAGGAGGCAGGAAGATGAACACAAGATCTATCTGGACACGATTGCTGTTTGGATGCCTCTTGCTCGGTCTCCTAGCCGGCTGCGCGACAGATGCGCAAGAGACACCCGCCTCAGAACGCACGCCGATACCAACCAGCATGCCCACGGATACCCTCAAACCTACCGCTACTCCGCTTCCTCTTGACGATGCGATCGAAGTCACCTTTGATGGAAATGAGTGCACTGTAGCAGGTCCGACTGGATTACCAAGGGGGGAATACAACTTCATCTTGAAATACCCGAGCGGAGGGCGCGTTGATTTGTGGATGAGTCTTCTGCAAGATGGTAAGACTTATCGGGATCTACTTGCTATGCAGAGTGAACCCGGGGAGTATTTTCAAGAACCTAGCTGGGTTCTTTGGGACCCAAGGATACTTAGGGGTTGGAATGAATCGGTTGATGGAGAAGTCTTCACCTTCATACTAAACAAAGTAGGAGAGCATGTTATCTATGTTGGTACTTACTCTCCAGGAGCTATTTGGTTCTGCGCCCCAATGGTGGTAACAGAAGCCTCATCTCCATAGATAGCGAACTATGGGCAGCGGCTCCGCTGGTCCAGCAGTATACCCAGGCCTTCCTCTCGCCGCAATTGCCCGATCAGGCGGCCACGTAGCGGAGTAGCTCGAAGCTCAGTCCGGCGACGGTCCCTTTCCCCTTTCCCTGAGGGGAGCGAACAGGTTGGGCCCCACCTTGTCGTACATCCCCTGGTTCACTCCGCGGTGGAGGATACTGACCACGGAGCCCTTGGGACGCTTCCCCTGAGGCGCCCTGCCGGCGTCGCGCAGCTTCTTCAGCACCTGATCGGCGTGAATGGGACCGGGACTGGAGTTCACGATCTCGAAGATGGCCTCCGTGAGGTTGAGATTGGCCAGCCTCGCAGCCAGCGGGAAGGATGAAAGATCAGCGCCTGCCTCGCTTCCGATGGAGGCCAACTCGTCCTTCAGGAGGACCTGGGCCGAGTTCAACAGGGCCTGAGTCTCCTTCATAGCCGCTTCCAGGGCATCTCTCTGCGCCGTGAGTTCGCTGATCCTGGCCTCGTAGGAACGTATCTTCTCCTGGAGATAGTAGACTGCATCTCTGGTTTGCATGTCACACCTCTACTGTATTATAACACTATCTGTTATGTGTGGCAAGTCATAGAATGGTGACGTGTATCTCTAGTTATAAATTCTAAGGTTGGTCATCTCCGCCGTGCTGTATAATATGCACGGAGGGGTAAGCGATGGAATACGTGATACTGACCTTCATGGTCGAACGAGAGGGTGAGTACCAGGTGTCGAAGTGTTTGGAGTTGGGTACCGGGAGTTTCGGCCGGGACACGGAGGAAGCTCTCGCCAACCTGGCGGATGCCACAGAGATCTACCTCAACACCCTGGAGGATCTGGGGGAATGTCGCCGGGTGCTCAAGGAGAAGGGCGTGAAGGTCTATTCCTACGAACCCGCGGAACTGGAGGTACGGCGGGCCAAGTTCCCGGCCGATAGCACCATCCGGCCCACGGTGATGAAGCTACAGGCAGCGTGCACCTGAGCGGACGGCGGTTGTTCTCCAGCGATGAGATCATCAAGGCCTTGATACGGTGCGGCTTCGAGCCCACGGGGAGGAGCGGCAAGAGCCACCAGACGTTGAAGAGGCCGCGAGCAGATGGCCGACCTGACGTGACGGTCGTCCCCATGGGAAAGAAAGAGATACCCAAGGGTACCCTGGACAGCATCCTCCAACTGGCCAATCTGGAGTACGACGACTTCCTGGAGTGCGCTATGGTCAAACGGAAAGGCCGCAGGCGCCCCAACGAATAGATCTCAAACCAAGGATCCATCCAGGCGCCACGCCAAACCCGAGCCTCGAATCTCCAGGCCTGCCACCTCACACCTTCTTGGACAGATTCACGCACTCCACCTCCTCCTCGAAATGCTCTCCCAGCACCCGGCCCAGGCCCACCAGGCCATTCCCAGCCTGATCGCCTCCCTCGATCAATCGAGCCCCTGCGGCCCCCTCGCGCCAGGACCCCAACTTGCGGCAGCAGAGGAATCGCTGTATGATTGTTTTGTTTTATTAGGCCATCCTGACCACGTCTAACTCCGTGGGTTCACCAGGGCGCATGTAGGCTCGTGGTCAGAAGAAAGCAGTCAGGATTGCGTCTGGATCATGGGGGCGAGGGAGACCGTTTCGTCCGTGGTCGCACGGGCACACAACGAGGAATGACACGCGGGGCCGTACCTGGGAGCCCTCTGGAAGGCAGTTGGCAGCCCCGTGATGCGTAGATCCGAATCCAGAACGGCGAGGTGAAACATGAACCGTGGGCTCGAAGCAGACGAACTGGCCTCCGTCGCCCGACAGATGCGCGCGCAGGTGCTGCGAGGCCCGTTGCGATATGCCGCGAATGAGGAAAGCCCGCAGGTCGGGGACGTGGAGATAGATAGCCTTCTCCACGACATGGCGGCCCACGAGGTGCTGCTCATCGTGGCCCCGCTGGGCCCAGAGAGGAACCAGCTCCTCTGCCCGCTGTGCGGGAGACCTTACCAGGGGGGCGCGTGCCCGGACTGCGAGGCGAAGCGGGAAGAGGCCAGGAGGGCTCAGGAAGAGCGACTGTTGTTCGACGAAGGGTTCTCGGGCCTGCTGTGCTCGGAGTAGCGCACCCTCGCACTGCCCACTAGAGGGGGGCATGGCCTCACACCTCGTTGGGCAGGTCGATGAACTCTACCTCCACGTCGAACCGCTCCCTGATCACGTCCCCCAAAGCCAGCACACCCAGCTTCTCCGTGTTATAGTGCCCCCCGGCGATGAAGCTGATCTTGGTCTCGCGGAACAGCTCCCGGTTCCACTCGTGGGGCTCGCCGGTGACGTACAGGTCCACCCGTTCCCGGATCAGCCCCTCCATCTCGCCGGAGCTGGGCGCGCCATTGCCGCTGAGGGCCACCACCCGCCGTACCTCCGCTGGCCCGAAGAGGTAGGAAGCGCGGAGCGGACCGAACATCCGCTGGCACTCCTGGGCCAGATGCTCCAGCGCCACCGGCTTCTCGAACTCCCCGTACCATCCCCAGCCATCCGCGCCGTAAGGCTCCGTGGGCCGCGCGCCCAACGCCTTGATGATCTGTACGTTGTGGCCCACCTCGGGGTGGCTGTCCAGGAGGTAATGGTAGGCGATCAGGGAAAGGTCGTGCTCCAGGAGGAAACGCACCCGCTGGGTGAAGATGGTGTCCAGGAGTTGGCCCGGCGGCAGATTCACGCCATGGTGCACCAGCAGGGCGTCGGCCCCCTGGGCTACCGCCTCCTGGAAGAGGCGCAGACTGGCGCTAACCCCAGTGGCCAGGAGCTTGACTTCCTCCCGGCCTCGCACCTGGAGGCCGTTGGGCATGTACGGGTCCTTGTCCCCTGCGTCGCCCATGAAGTCCTTTAGGAAAGACACCAAATCGTCGAGTGTTGCCATAGGGTCCTCCGGTGTTTCCGCGGCTATTTCCCCTCTCCTCTTGGCTTCGGGTCCAGCCGACCGTCCCCAAAGAGATTCTACGCACCATTGTCGGACAATGCCAGCAGGATCACCTCTGGGTTGGCGGCCGGCCGGACGCAGCCGCGTCCTGCGCCGCGTGTGGCCCTTGGGGCGCGGAACGCAGCAGGTGGGATAACGTGTCTCTTCAGGCATGGCTGATGGTTACCCGCCCGGTCGACTTAAAGGCCCTATCTTGAGCCGAGCGGAGGGAAGCCGAGTGCCCTTTCGCACTAAGGGCATTAGAGCGAAGACCGGAGCGAGCCGTAGCAAGCGAACACGGACCTCCGCGCAGAAAGGGCGGGCGCCATCCATGAGCAGAGGTGATGCAGAAGTCGGAGAGGCGGTCTATAGATCTCTGACTGGGCAGTCGAGCACCGTATGTTCTGGGCTCGGGTCCTGGTCGGGGCCGCACTCGTCTGCGTTAACCACAAACTGCTGTTCCTTCTCCGTGCCCATCCAGAAGAAGATTAGGTGGATATGGAACTGGTCATTCGGTTGCAGCAGCCAGGAGGGGCTGCCAAGAGAAATCCATTGGCTGTCCCCGGCCCCATAGGAAGGTTCACTTGTCGGGTCGGCGGTGGCGATATGGCCCCTTGTCGGCACAAACTGGGGCTGTAGCGGCCGGCCGTGGTATGTAGCAGTGGGAGTCTCGTCTGCTCTCATGTTGACAGCAACCCAGCACTGGCCGGCATTGCAGTACTCGTCGTAGCGGAACGTCCAAACATCGCCTGGTGCCAGGCCAAAATCCTCGCCGACCGAGCCGCCTCCGAGATCGTCGATCCTTGCATCGAGGCGGGCAACCTCTTGGCCAACATAGTCCAGCAGTCCGGCAAAGTGTTGGTCGACATAGGTGGTGAGTTCCGAGATTCTACCGTCAACGTACTCGATAGTGGCGTAGATGGGATTCCCTCCGGGACCCTGCGCGAACACCGGCGCTAGGCCGACAACGAAGAGAACCAACGCGGCGGCTGCAACGAGCAACGTCTTGTTCCTCATCTCTGTACCTCCCTAGGTTGACTGGTTCGAAAGCCGACAATCGGTTTGCATTGTACAATAGGTTCTGACAGGCGTCAAGGTATTGGGGGCACTGCGCGCCTGGCTGATGAGTGGCGGGGTGAGCGCAGGGAGGGCGCGGGTCTTGCCATGGTGCTGGCCGGACGAGCGAGCGCAGGGCTGCTGGTAGGCCCGGGGCCTAAGCGATAAGGCAGAAAGGAGGGACCCACGGCGGAGGGGCGCTAGCCCCCAGCGCCAGCGCAGCCGGAGATGTGTGCAGCCCTACGCCGTTCGTTGACCATGGCCTGCCTACGTCTCCCAGCTCTGAAAGACCAGGCAAGCGTTCTGGCCGCCGAAACCGAAGGAGTTGGAAAGCGCGACCTGCACC
>DAOUME010000027.1:0-4264 GCA_034411995.1 Anaerolineae bacterium
TGCTTCTGCTTCGTCATCGCTCGCTCCTTGCCGCGGCCCAACGTACCGTTGTCTGGGAGCAAGGACAAGTCTGCTGCTATCGGCTTAGGAACTGCCTACACAAAATGCCACTTTCGCTGACGTCCAAAATGATGCTGGCCTGCCCGCGCTGGGCCAACGGGGCAGCGCCTACGGCGAGGGTGGTTAGGGAGTGGCCAGGAAGGGCAGTGTGAGGGCTGTGTACGCTGAGCCTGGAAGGCCGTCGTACAACGGCTACGTCAAGTCACTCAGCGACGAACTCCGGGATGGGCCTTGGGGCCTGGAGCTGGTAGGCGCGGTGCGAGAGGCGACAGGGCTGGGGGAGAGGTCGCAGCGGCCCGGCAACGCGACTCGTCTCCACAGACCGGTGGACACCGGCTGCCGGTGCCGGAGGCAATGCTGGCATGGCCATCAGCCTACGCTGAGCTTCGTCGGCAAGCGGGGGTCGGGGGCAGGCCAACGGAGCTCGTCGTGTCTTCGGAGGGGCTGTTTCGGCCTACCGTCGACACTCGGCCGGATTTGAGATGCCGGGGAGCCGGGAGGCGCGGATAGCGTAGAAGTCGCTTGACCACAGAATCGTGCCCAAGGGCGTGTGCTATACTCGGGGTTGCCGGAGAGCCGAGCCGCACGCGACCAAGGTTGGCACTGTGTGAGAGTCTACAGGGGATTCTCGCTGCTCGCTCGAATCCAGCGTCGGTGGCTCATTCTCCGGCGCGTCCAAGTCGTCGTTGCAGTCGCTCTTGCTGCTGTCCTTGGGTTGTGGGCCCAGTGGTGGTTCGTCGTCCAAGTCGACCTGCGCACTGGTCTCATCGCCTGGGCCTTCGCTGGGGCGTTCTTCCTCTACGGCCTCTGGCAAGGTCGACGAGTTATCGCGGAAAGGGACTTCCACAACGGCGCGGCCGCTCTACCTGGCGCGTCAACTCTGTCGCTCCGATCCGAGATCGCACTGTTAGCGGCGGTCATTGGAGCAGGCATCATCTTTCGCCTCTACAGGATCGGCTCCATCCCGCCCGGGTTGAATCACGATGCTGCCTGGAACGGCCTCTACGCCATTCGCATCACAGACGGCCTTGCCTATTCCCCGTATGTGGCTGCTGCTTGGGGCAGGGAGACGATCTTTCACTACCTCATTGCCGGTTCACAGGTGCTCCTCGGCCCAACCGCGTTTGCCGTCCAGTTAGCGGCGATAGCCGTGGGCGTTGCCACCCTGGTGGCGTTCTACTTCCTGATGCGGCGACTGTTTGACACACCCCTGGCGCTGGTGGCGACCTACCTGCTTGGCGTTTCCGGATGGCACCTTACCTTCAGCAAGGTGGGATGGCGAGCCATCCTTGTTCCGCTGTTCGTAGCCCTCGTCTTCTACTTCCTGATCGAAGCCCTTCGTTCGAGGCGGCGCCGGGATTTCGCTCTGGCGGGGATCTTCCTTGGCCTTAGCCTCGACACCTACGATGCCGCCAGGATGATCCCGATCATGGTGGGTGTATTCCTCGTTTACAGGGTAGCGACGGAGCCGGCTCTCCTTCGCCGCAACATTGTCGGGTTGGCCGTGCTCGGCATCTCTGCCGTGGCCGCCTTCTCCCCGCTGGGATGGTACGCCCTGAACCATTGGGAGGAGTTCACCGGCCGCGCGGAATTCACCTGGATAGGTGGGCAAGTGGATCGGGCCGGCAGCCTTGAGCCGTTGTGGACGAATATCAAGAATGGACTGCTTCTGTTCAACTTCCGCGCCAACGGCAACGATTTCTTCGTTGACGAGCCCTTGCTGGACGTACCGGTGTCGGTCTTCTTCGTGCTGGGGCTTATCTACTCGCTTCTGAACTGGAGACGGCCCGGCCACTTCATGCTGCTGGTGATTCTGACGCTTTCTGTCGCAACCGGCGTTGCCAGTCAGCCCAACGGCAATCGGGCAATCGGCGCTGTGGTGCCCGCCGCCGCATTCGCCGGAATCTTCATCGTGGTTGCCTGGCGCTGGCTTCAGTGGGCGTTTCCCCGCTTGGCACCGTACTTCACACTGGGCATGGTCGGGGTTCTCATATTCTCCGGCTACATCACCTTTGATGAGTACCTTGGCCCAAATCGCAGAGAGCAGTGGGGATTCTACCCGGAGACGACCCGCGTAGGCCGATACGTTAAGACCATCGCCGACAAGTACGAAGTCCACTTGGTGGCTGGCAACTGGCCTCGTGACGCTCTGACATACTTGAGCTATAGTGGTGAAGGCGACCCCTTTCAGAAGCGCTATACCTATACGAGTAACGCGGACGAGGTGTTAGCGCTGACGCCTTCGAGGAACCGTGGTGTCGCCTTCATCATCGAGGCCGTTCCCCGGTACGAGGAGGCATTCAACTTCCTGAGGGCGGCGTATCCCACCGCCACCCAGGATCAGATCCACTACGGCAGCAATATCGTGGTTGCCAACGTTCTTCTCGTAGCCGCCGGGGCGACGGCGGCCAGTGCCGCGCCCGCTGACGCTGATCAACCAGAAGGGACTCCCGCCCCGCCCGGTGCAGACAAGCGTGACGCCGAGCGCCGCAGCGAGTTGCGGCTTCTGGCTGCAGCGCTGCTTGAGTACAAGGTGGAGAACGGGTCCTTTCCGAGCACCAGCAATAACGTGCAGAGCGCCTGTGTATACGAGGAACTGGACGCCCTATGTCGCCTTAAGCCGGCGCTAGGCCCTGAAGTCTTCGTGGATCCTTTCGGCGATGCCCACAAATACGGCTACTGGTATGCCTCGGATGGGGAATCCTTCACCCTATACGCGATTCTGGAGCGGGCCCCTGGTCTGGACGAGACCTGCGCGGGGCCTGGTGACCTGGGCGGCAAGAGAAACCTCTATTGCCTTCACGCTAGCGAGTAGGTCAGAGGACGGGCTCAATGCCCTCCCGGGTCGATCCAGGTGTGTCGCGTTGTATGTCTTCGGCGAGAATGAGAGTCATGCGGGCGTTTTCTAGCCGAGAGCTGGGCCGTCCTCGCTCTCTCCTACCCCTTGACCGTCCGGTGGTATCTCTCACACTTGCCATTGGTCTGGGGGTGGTAGGGAGAGGCCACAATGTGCCGCACCCTTAGGTGCCTCAGGTACTCGGTGAAGGCCCTGGAGAGGTAGCCGGGACCGTGATCAGTGGGGAGGGTTGTGCGGTCTACCACCGGCATCTCCGCCATCCCTGTGAGGTCCATTGCCTGCTGCACTACCTCGATGAGCGACGCCGAGGTCATGTCCGTCTGCAACCGCCAGGCGAGGATGTAGCGGCTGTAGTTGTCCAGAACACTCACCAGGTAGTACCAGCCCCAGCCCACCACCTTCAGATAGGCACCATCGGTGGCTCACATCTGGTTGGGTCTGGATGTCTTTTGCGAGTATTCCTTGCCGGCGGCAAAGCCGAGCACCTGAGCAGGCTTCACCAGGCCCGCCCGCTTCAGCACCCGGTAGACGGTAGACTCAGACACAGAGAAGCGCCCCTGGTCAGTGATGCTCCAGGCCACCTCCCTGGGACTTAAAGGTGGGATGTTCTTGGGCCAGCTTCAGGATAGCCCCTTCTTCCTCAGGCCGCAGCCGGTTCCAGGTCCTTCGGGGACCTCCCGGCAGGTCCCGCAGCCTGCCATTCCCCACCTCAAGACACCGCATCCACCCGTAGTAGGTGGCCTCAGCTGTCCCCAAGGAGCGCAACACCTCTCGCGCTGGTAGGGGCGAGGCTGCTACCACAGCCAGCACATGAGCCTTCTCCTGCGCTGTCATCCGCTGGTACTGCCCCTTCAGTCGAGGTGGGGAACGGCTGTTTCTTCAGGACGTGTACCTGCAACGACAGCTCAGCCACTAGCTGCTTCAAACGCTCGTTCTCCCGTCTGAGCGCCTCCACCTCCGCCCGGGTGGCATCGCGGGCACTATCAGCCTCAAGGCGGGCATTGCCCGCCTCCATGAACTCCTTCAGCCAGGCGTAGTAGACGGTGGGGTGGATGTCTTCTCTACGGCAGAGGGCTGTGATGCCTATCTCGCCCCGGGAGCCCTCCAGGACAATGCGGACCTTCTCTTCAGGGGTGTACTTGCGCCGGGTGGTCCGCTTCATCCTGCGGATGAAGCTCAGAGTGTCCTCGCTGCTAGCCTCCGCTGCCAGTTCCGCCCGATGCTTCTGCTTCGTCATCGCTCGCTCCTTGCCGCGGCCCAACGTACCGTTGTCTGGGAGCAAGGACAAGTCTGCTGCTATCGGCTTAGGAACTGCCTACACAAAATGCCACTTTCGCTGACGTCCAA
>DAOUME010000028.1:0-78152 GCA_034411995.1 Anaerolineae bacterium
ACGACTCCCTCTTACCTTCCTTGAACCTCTCCCTGGCCATCTACCCTCACCCCCTGCCTCTCTTCTCCCTTGACTCTATCCCTTGTTCCCTTATATGGCCAGGTAGCTCCCTTTTTCCACACTCTCATGACCATCGTCATGGCTTGGCACCAGTATCAGGCTGTGCTACTATCCTCTCAGCGACGACCCTTCCCCGTTGGTGAGGCGCGTGATGGGCATCCCCCAAGTGCATCGCCCCGTCAAACTCATCGTCGGCATGTTCACAGCCCAGGAGCGACTGTTGGCTGCGGCCTGCGCCCAGCTTGTCGAAGCATACGGCCCCGTGGACCACGTGAGCCCGGTCTGGCCCTTCGAGTTCACCACCTACTACACCGAGGAGTTCGGCGAGGGCCTGCTGCGTCAGTTCCTCAGTTTCCAAAGCTTGCTGGACCCGGCCAGGCTGCCAGAGGTCAAGCTGCGTACCAACGACCTCGAGCAGCGATTCGCCGTAGAGGGCAGGCGCCAGATCAACCTCGATCCAGGATACATCGACCTCTCCAAACTCGTTCTGGCCACCACCAAGAACCACCAGCACCGCCTCTACCTGGGGCAGGGTATCTACGGAGAGGTAACCCTGCGCTTCACGCGGAAGAGCTTCCGCCCCTGGGAGTGGACCTACCCGGACTACCACACCGACGAGTACATACGGTTCTTCAACGAAGTCCGGCAGACCTACCTCGCACAGTTGAGGACACCGTAGTATCTCAGGCCAGGGCGTCCAGCACCTGATTTCCAGGCTCAGGAGAGGAGAAGGAATGCGCTGGATCGTGGTCCTTCAGTTGGGGATGGTGCCCATCGGTGCTTTCTGCGACGATTCAGTCCAAGCCGCTCTGCACTTCCCCGGGGATTGTCGGCCTCTGTACCTCATCCCCGTGGGCCACCCGCGGGAGTAGGGGCGAAGAGGATTACTCCCACTCTATGGTGGAAGGAGGCTTGCTGGTCACGTCGTACACCACCCTGTTGACGCCGGGCACCTCGTTGACGATGCGGGTGGATATCCGACCGAGAACCTCCGGGGACATGGGACACCAATCAGCGGTCATCCCATCGTCGCTGGTGACGGCTCTGACGGCCACGACGTACTCATAGCTGCGTTGATCACCCATCACGCCGACACTCCTGATGGGCGTGAGCACGGCGAAACACTGCCACATGTCGCGGTAGAGGAACGCCCTCCTGACCTCAGCCATGACGATGGCGTCCGCCGCTCTGACCATCTCCAGCCGCTCCGCCGTCACCTCTCCTACGATCCTCACCGCCAGCCCTGGCCCCGGAAACGGATGGCGATAAACCACCTCCTCGGGCAATCCCAACTCCAGGCCCACCTGGCGGACCTCATCTTTGAACAGGTAGCGCAGCGGCTCAACGAGGGTGAAAGCCATGCTCGAAGGCAGTCCCCCCACGTTGTGATGAGCTTTGATACGTGCGGCGCCTCCCCGGCCCGCACCAGCACTCTCGATCACATCGGGGTAGAGAGTGCCTTGCGCCAGATAAGGAATGGGACCAAGCTTGGCCGCCTGGTCCTCGAACACCCGGATGAACTCCTCGCCGATGATCCGTCGCTTTTCCTCAGGGTCTGCCACACCCTTCAACCGCTGGAGGAATCTCGCCTGCGCATCCACGACGATCACGTTCAGATCCAGATGATCGTCGAACAGCTCCTTGTTCCGCTGACCTTCTCCCTTCCGCAAGAGCCCGTGATCCACGAACACACAGATCAGGTGATCGCCGATGGCCTTGTCTATGAGGGCCGCGGTGACTGTGGAGTCAACGCCTCCGGATAACGCGCAGATGACCCTTCGCGACCCCACACGCTCCCTGATCTGCCTCACGCTCTGCTCGACGAACGACTGCGGTGTCCACGTTTCTTTGCAGCCACAGATGCGATGGACGAAGTTGGAGATAAGCTGCGCTCCATACCGCGTATGCGACACCTCGGGATGGAACTGGAGGCCGTAGAGCCCGCGGCCTACGTCTCCCATGGCCGCGATGGGTGAGTTGGCAGTGTAGGCCAGGGCCGCGAATCCAGGAGGCAGTTGGTCGATGAAATCGCCATGGCTCATCCACACCGGTTGTGAGAAGGGGACTCCAGCAAAGAGGGGGGAGGCGAGATCGCTGACGTGCAGTTCAGCCAGGCCGTATTCCCGTTTCTCAGCTCCGGTCACGCGACCGCCTAGCGCCGCCGCCAGGAGCTGAAGGCCGTAGCAGATACCCAGCACAGGCAGGCCGCTCCTCAACACGTACGACGGCAGGGAAGGGGCTGCCTCGCCGTAGACGCTGGCCGGACCTCCGGAGAGGATGAAACCCTTGGGCTCGAGACTGCGGACCTCCCCTTCGGGCGCGTCGTGAGGGATCAATTGACAGAAAACCTGTGCTTCCCTCACCCGTCGCACGATCAGTTGGCTGTACTGCGATCCGAAGTCTATGACCGCAATGGCATCGCCTCTGTCTTTGGTCATCTCCGCCGCCTATCTGAAGACTATCCGGTCATCGTCCATGCTCTCGATAATGACTACAGATTCGACAGGCACCTGGAGGTAGGCGAGCCGCTCGCGCCCTCCCTCGAACGCCTTCTCGATCACTGCTCCGATCCCCACCAGCTCAGCGCCGCCCTCCTTGACCAGGCTGGCCAGCGCATCGATGGTCCTGCCCGAGGCCAGGAAATCATCGACGATGATCACCCGGTCGCCCGGCGTCAGGAATTCGCGGGAAACGATCAATTGGACCATGCTGCCCTTGGTATGCGAAGGGACCATACGCTCGTAGGAATCCGGTGGCATGGTGATGGACCATATCTTGCGAGCGAACACGACAGGAAGCCCCAGAGCCACACCCACTTCCAGGGCCGGTGCGATCCCCGAGATCTCAGCGGTCAGGATCTTGTCCGCCTCATCCGCGCTGAATCTGGTGGCGAGCTCCTGCCCGATGCGCACCATCAGCCGGCAATCGACCTGATGGTTCAGGAAACTGTTGACGTTTAGAATGCCGCCGCCCATGTTCTTTCCGTCAGCCAGGATCCTATCCTTCAGTTCCTTCATCTCACCCCCTTGTCTCTCGGTCCCAGTGCGTCCCCGCCAAGACCTGGTGCGGTCCGAGTGAATAAGCCTCTCCCAGCGTTCGAGAACAGTCCCAGCGCCCAGCTCACCGTGGAGTCAGAGCAGATGCCGCTATCGTCCCAGGAAGAAAGGCCTTCAGGCCCGCAAGCCAGGCCCTGGTGCGCGTAAACACACCACAGAATGGGCCTCTCTACCACCGGCGCGCAGCTCTCTGGGAGGCGGATCGAGACCTGCGACCAATCGGAGATCGCCTGCGAGGTGCACTCGGCTGCTGGGTACCGCAAGCTGGCTCAGCACACCACATCCCTGTCGGAACAGCCTCTCGAGGCAGACCACGATGCGAGGTGCGAGATCCCGACCGGAACCATGACCAGAGCGGTTCCAGCCCTCCTCCTCGGGCGCGCCGGGGCCAGCGCCCATGGCGCCCTCTCTTGATCTGCTCAAGGCGAGACTACGAGGTCGCGCCGCTGTGGGGGCGCTTCCTGCGCCTGGTGGGAGGAGGCGGCATGAGAGCTACAGGCAACACCTCGTCCATCCTCTCTACGAAGATGAATTCGAGGTCCTTCCTCACCTTCCTCGGTATCTCCTGAAGGTCCTTCTCGTTCTTTTTGGGAAGGAGGACCTTCTTCAAACCGGCGCGATGGGCAGCCAAGACCTTTTCCTTGAGGCCCCCAATGCCCAGAATGCGCCCCCTCAAGGTGATCTCACCCGTCATCCCCACTTCACGATGGACGGGCCTGCTGGACAGTGCCGAGACGAGCGCGGTGGCAATGGTGATCCCAGCCGAGGGTCCGTCCTTGGGGATGGCACCTTCCGGGACGTGGATGTGAATGTCCATCTTGTCGAACTGGTTCTTCTTGACGCCCAGAGCATTCGCGTGGGAGCGCGTGTAGCTTAGAGCCGCCTGGGCAGATTCCTGCATCACGTCGCCCAACTGACCCGTGAGGATCAGGTTGCCCTTGCCCTCCATCAGTGTGACCTCGACGGACATCGTATCGCCACCCGCGGCAGTCCAGGCGATGCCCGTCGCCAGACCCACCTCGTCGTTCTCTTCCATGATCCCATAAGTATATCGAGGAGGGCCCAGATACCTGAGCAGTGACTGCGGCGACACCACGCGCGGCGCTCTCCTGCCCTCAGCCCTGGTCCTCGCCACCTTGCGACAGATGGTGGCGATGGCCCGCTCCAGGTTGCGCACTCCAGCCTCGTACGAATACTCACGGATCATCCTTCGCAGAGCCAGATCCGAAAACCTCAACTCCTTGAGGCCGTGCTCCTCTATCTGCCGCGGGATGAGGAACCGCTTGGCGATCTCCACCTTCTCTTCTTCCACGTACCCTGGAAACTCGATGACCTCCATCCTGTCCTCCAGGGCCGGGGCCACCGTGTCGAGCATGTTCGCCGTGGTGATGAACATCACCTTGGACAAGTCGTAGTCCACATCCAGGTAGTGGTCGGAGAAAGCGTTGTTCTGCTCTGGGTCCAGGACCTCCAGCAAGGCTGCGGCTGGATCTCCCCGGAAGTCGTTGCCCACCTTGTCTATTTCGTCCAGCATGAAGACGGGGTTGATGCTCTTGGCGCGCCTCATGGTTTGTATGATACGCCCAGGGAGCGCTCCGATGTAGGTGCGGCGATGCCCTCTGATCTCCGCCTCATCCCGAATGCCGCCCAGGCTGACGCGAACGAAGTTCCTGCCCAGAGCCTTGGCGATAGACCTGCCCAGCGAGGTCTTCCCGGTCCCCGGGGGACCCACGAAACAGAGGATGGGACTGCGCATCTTCTTGCCCGCCAGCTTGCGCACAGCGATGTACTCTACGATGCGCTCCTTTGCTTTGGGCAGACCGTAGTGCTCCTTGTCCAGAAGCCGGGCCACCTTCGACACGTCGGCGTTGTCCCGCGTCTCTTTCGCCCACGGGAGATCGATCAGCCAATCCAGGTAAGTCCGGATGACGCCCGTCTCCGGGGACATGGGAGGCATGGCGTCGAGCCGGCTCAGTTCCTTCTCTGCTTTCTCCCTCACTGCGGCGGGCATCTTCGTTGCCGCTATCTTGTCCCGGAGCTCGTTCTTCTCCGCGATCATGGGGTCCAGCTCGCCCAGTTCATTCTGGATGATCTTCATCTGCTCCCTGAGGACGAACTCCCGCTGGCTCTTGTCCACTTCCTCTTGAACCTGAGATTGGATCTGGTCCTCCAGTTCCAGGACATCCAGCTCCTTGGCCAGCAGAACGCTCAGCTTCTGCAAGCGCACGACGGGGTCCAGCGTCTCCAGTATCTCCTGCCGTTCGTCGAGATCCAGGCTAAGGTGGGACGCGATGACGTCTGCCAGCCAGCCCGCGTCCTCGGCGTTCATGGCGGTCACGAAGGCGTCTTCGGGCAGAGAATGGCTCAGTTGCACGCACTTCTCGAAGAGAGCCAGGGCCGCCCTCATCAGAGCTTCCGTGAGTGGTTGCTCCTCGACGTCCTCGAAGATCGGCTCCACCCTCACTCGATAGAAGCCGTGAGTCTCGGTGTATTCCACCACTCGCGCCCGCTGCAAACCCTCGACGAGGATGCTGGTGGTTCCGTCCGGCATGCGCAGCGTGCGTGCGATAGAGGCCACAGTGCCCACACTGTGCATGTCCTCGGGAGCCGGATCTCTGATCTCGGGCTCCCTCTGGGTGACGATCATAATGCAGTGATCGCTGTCGAGAGCTTCGTCCACAGCCCGCAGTGAACGATCCCGCCCCACGAACAGCGGTATCATCATGTGGGGGAAGACGACCGCATCGCGTATCGCCAGAAGAGGATACTCGACCAGCTCGCCCTCGTCTTCCCAAACTGGGGCTAGATCCTGCTCCATACTCGTGCCTCCGAAAACGAAGCTCCCCCTCTGATACATATTATACGGAGGTTTTCCCTTTTTTCAAACCATCCCCCGCTCCCAGGCCTCCCTCGCCCCCGAGGCCCTCCGGGGCGCCGGTCCGGAGTCTACCCCCACTTGAGCCCTTGACAAAAGCATCGCCCTTGCCTATGCTTTTCCTCGGAGGCGAGGACACGTGGGCACGCTGTACGTGGTGGGCACCCCCATAGGCAATCTCGAAGACATCACCCTGCGCGCCTTGCGCATCCTGGCCGAAGTCAACCTCATCGCCGCAGAAGACACCCGAGCAGCCCGCAGGCTGCTCTCGCACTACGAGATCAGAACCCCTCTCACCAGCTACTGGGAGCACAACAAGCTGGCCAAGCTGGAGTACATCCTGGACGTGCTGGCGGAGCAGGACGTGGCCCTCATCTCCAGGGCCGGGATGCCGGGCATCTCGGATCCCGGTTACGAGCTGATCAAGGCCGCCCTCGACCGTGGGCGTGGCGTGGTTCCGGTTCCTGGCCCCTCCGCCCTAGTCTCCGCCCTCGTCGTCTCCGGCCTGCCCACCGACAGCTTCCTCTATCTGGGTTTCCTGCCCCGCAAGCGGAGCAAACGAGCGCGCCTGCTGTCGGCCACCGCCGTCGAAACACGCACCCTCGTGGCTTTCGAGGCTCCTCACCGCCTTCTGGACGCCCTGGGAGACATCAAGGAGGCGCTGGGCGAGCGGTCGCTGGCCGTCACCAGGGAGCTGACCAAGCTACACGAGGAGGTAGTCCGCGGGACCACCAGTGAGGTTCTCCGCCACTTCGAAGCCAACCCGCCGCGAGGCGAGGTGACCCTGGTTATCGAGGGCGCAGCGGAGTCGAGCTGGGAGCAGGACGAGGTGGAGAACGTCCTCCGGCAGCTCAAGCGGGAGGGCATCCCGGGAACCGAGGCCTCGAGGCAAGTGGCTAGGATGAGCCTGCGCCCGAGGGCCGAGGTATACCGAATCTGGCTATCACTGGAGGACGAATGAGCACGGTAGATCTGGACGACATCGCTTACCTGGAGCGTTTCGACCCTGGAGAGATGGGCCAACGCATCACTGAACTCCCCCGGCAGTGCGAGGCAGCCACGGCCCTGGTCGGGAAGTGCTCCCTACCCGACGACTACCGGGGAGCGGAAGGGATCGTGGTCGTGGGACTGGGCGGTTCGGCCATTGGCGGCGACCTGGTGCGCACCCTGGTACGGGACGAGTGCGCTGTGCCTATTCTCGTCAACAGGGCCTACGATCTGCCAGCCTTCGTCAGCGAGAGGACGCTGGTGGTGGCTTCCAGCTACTCCGGCAACACCGAAGAAACGCTGTCGGCCCTCAGACAGGCGCTGGACCGCGGCGCCATGTGTTCAGCCATCACCACCGGTGGACAACTGGCAGAGATGTGCAGGAAAGAGGGCCTTCCTCTGATCACCTTCGACTACGATTCTCAGCCTCGCGCCGCCCTGGGCTACTCCTTCGTGATCCTCTTCACGCTGCTCCAGAAGCTCGGCTACGTCTCCGACAGATCGACGCAGCTCGAAGATGCACTTCGCTCGCTCCAGCGCCTGGGTTCGTTGCTCGCACCGGTGGTCCCGGAGGTCGAAAACCCGGCCAAGCAGCTCGCTCGAAAGCTGGAGGGAAAGCTGGCGGTGATCTACGGGGCGGAGCACCTGTCGGAGGTGGCGCGGCGTTGGAAGTGCCAGTTGAACGAGAACAGCAAGTCGTGGGCCTTTTGGGAGGTCCTGCCGGAGTTGAATCACAATGCGGTGGCGGGGTACGAGTTCCCCCGCAGCCTGGCTCCACGCCTGCACGTACTGATGCTGGCATCGGACCTCTACCAGCCCCGTATCCAGGTCCGTTTGGAGGTCACCGGCGAGGTCCTCGCTCAGAGCGGCATCGCCCACGGGACGATCCAGGTTCAGGGGCAGAGTCGCTTTTCCCAGTTGCTGTGGGCCGTTCATCTCGTCGATTGGGTGAGCTACTACGTGGCTGCTCTCAACGGCGTGGACCCCACCCCCATAGACACCATCACCTATCTCAGGCAAAGACTGGCGCAGATGCCCTCGGCCTAGCGGCAACGGTCATGCCGCTGTGCACAGCCGGGGGGACTGGTGAAGGGAGGGCTATAGGTTTCGAGTTCGATGCCCCACGCCCCAGATACCTGACCAGAAGCATCTTCTGGAGGAAGAGGCATCTCGAGTAACAGGCCCAAAGGAGATCGGGATGAAGAAGATAGCAGTCTGCGGAAAGGGTGGCAGCGGGAAAAGCACCGTTGTCGCTCTCCTGGCGAACGGCTTGCGAAGAAGAGGATACCGGGTAGTAGTTGTTGACTCCGATGAGTCAAACCCGGGGCTCTATCGAATCCTCGGCTTCGAGAGAAGGCCCAAACCACTGTTGGAGCTCGTGGGGGGAAAGAAGAAGGTGTTTCAAGCTCTAGCAGACAGCTCAGAGTCCCCCAAGAGTGTCTTGAATCAGGAGGAGATCCGAACGAGCGACCTGCCCTCCGAGTACGTCGTGGAGGCAGATGGCCTCAAGCTGATTTGTGTAGGCAAGATCCTTCAGTCGCTCGAGGGCTGTGCTTGCCCGATGGGCGCCCTGAGCCGTGAGTTTCTGAAGAGGCTATACCTCGAGGAGGACGAGATCTCCCTTATTGACATGGAAGCGGGTGTAGAGCATTTTGGCAGAGGCGTCGAGACCAGTGTGGATAGCGTGCTGGCCGTAACCGAGCCTTCTTTTGATTCACTGGAACTTGCGGAGAAGATCAGCACCCTCGCCAGAGAGGTCGGAATGGACAGCACCTGGGCTGTCCTGAACAAAGTTCCGTCGAAGCAGGTGGCTTCTCGACTGGGAGAAGAACTCAAGCAAAGGGCTGTGCCGGTCATCGGATCCATCGGCTATGATACAGAGGTCTTCCAGGCGGGACTGGATGGACGTCCGGTTCGTGACAGCGAGGCACAAAGAGATGTCGACCAGATACTGGACGAGTTGCTCTAAGGGGGACCATCGTGTGCTTGGCTACTGTCTACGTGGAGAGAAACGGTGAGAAGGAAGAGGTGATGCGTGACGTGGCCTGGATCAAGCCTGAAGGTCGCGGGCTTCGTCTGATCGGCCTGATGGGGCAAGACAGGCTCGTTGAGGGTGAGATAAAGGACATCGATTTGCTGAAATCCTCGATTGTCCTGGCAGGGGTGACCAGCGACTCACGTCGAACGGTACCCGATGATGAACCGGACTAGAGACAAGTCGAGTTGGCCCTGCACTGAGGTGAAGCCGGCTCGCGCGGGAGCTCGATTCGCCAGGGGGATCGGTGGCAACACGTGGGGTGCGTATGTCATGAATTGGAGGCAGGCACTCCAACGAGAGCGGCTTGTGAACCGAAGTGATCTGGAGGGAAGAGCCGATGTCCGAGATGACCGACGCCCTTGTTGAGAACCCCTGCATTATTAGCTGCGGGATGTTACATCCAGAGATCACTCATCTGGTAGAAGGCGGTTTCCTGAATCCACGCCGCCTCTTCTTCACGCCGCCGGGCCTGCACACCCTGCCGCACAAGCTGGAAGAACATCTGCTCAGGAGGGTGACGAAGTCCCGCCAGTGGTGTGCCGACCACGAGACGATCGTCGTTTACGGGAGGAAGTGCCACGTCAGTACCGACGAACCGCTCAAGCGGGTGGACTCGATCCTCCAGGAAGCGGGCCAGGGGATAACCAGAGTCCAGGGAGAGTACGGCTACGACATGCTGGCTGGCTTTGACGAGCGGCAAGAGATCAGCGGGGGAAGGCAGGACAAGGTACTGTGGTTCACACCCGGCTGGCTCAGGAACTGGAAGGTCGTCTATCAGAGATACTTCGGCTGGGACGCGGCCGATGCTAACGCCAACTTCCCAGGATTCTACGACAAGATCATCGTACTGGATGGTATCGGGGTCGCCGACGAATACATGACGGATCGCGTCGACGAGATACTGGAGCTCTTCGACTGGACGGGCCTGGAAGTAGAGTTCCATCCCATAACCCTCGATCGCTTTGAGGGGTTATTGCAGGATGCACTCTCCTAGCCTGCTATGGAATGTACTTCGGACTGACCGAGAAGGATAGACCTATGAGGAAGAGCCGGAGATGAATACCATAACCGCTCAGGTCAGCCTCTACCCGTTGCGCCAGGAATCGATCGGACCGGCCATCCGTGAAGCGGTGCAGGTTTTTCGCCAGCGCGGAGTGGATACCCGCGCGGGGGAGATGAGCACCCTCGTTTGGGGCGAGTCGCTGGCCGTCTTCGAAGCCCTGCGAGAGGCGTTCGATCAGGCCACAAAACGAGGCGACACGGTGATGGTGGTGACTCTATCCAACGCCTGCCCTGAGCCAGGCGAAGAGACTTCACCCTCCTGAGGAGAGTGAGTGGTGCCTGAGAAGCCCGTCTTTGACGAGCAAGTTTCATCCCATTACGAAGCCTGGTACGAAACCTCGGAAGGGCGCCACGCCGACGCGCTCGAAAAAGCCTCGCTGCGCCGAATCTTGAAGAGCTTCCCTCAGCCGCGAAGCGTCCTGGAGGTGGGATGCGGCACCGGTCACTTCACGCGGTGGCTGCGTGAGGAGGGGCTGGCACCGGTAGGTTTGGACCTCTCGCAGGAGATGCTGGCGGAAGCGCAGACCCTGGACGGTCTGCTGCTGGTGCGCGCCGACGCCCATCGGCTCCCTTTCGCCGATGGCACGTTCGACGTGGTGGCTCTCGTCACCACGCTGGAGTTCCTGGAGGCGCCCGAGGAGGCAGTTGCAGAGGCTTTGCGCGTCACCCGGCGGGGGCTGCTTCTGGGCGTGCTCAACCGCTGGAGCCTGCTGGGCCTGAAGCGGCGGTGGACGGAGCTCTTTCGGCCCACGGTGTATCGCACGGCGCATTTCTACAGTGTGGGCGAGTTGAAGCGGTTGTTGAAGTCGGTCGCCGGTGCGAAGGCACACCTCGTGTGGGAGACAACGCTCCATGCTCTTCAAGGGGCGTGTCCTCAGCAGTCCACCTGGCCCTGGGGAGGTTTCATCGCTATGGGCTTGCTGCTCCAGGAAGAGTAGCAGTGCCCGTGGCCAGAGGTTCACCGCGGCGAGCGGGCGGCACGGGTGTTGGTCGCCCTGCTGACCGCTGCCTGCGCATGGCGCTGGTGAGACAGATGTTGGGCGACGAGGGTATGCCCCACGAGGCCATAGATGAGCGCGGGCTGAGCTGCCTCCCGCCACCACGGAGGGGACCTGGTGAGCACTGACGGCTTGCACAACCTCACACGCCTGCTGAGCTCCGTTCCCTACTTCGCCCGGCTCGACGCCACTACCCTGGACGCCGTGACCAGGCGTGCCTTCAGGCGTTCCTGCGCCAAGGGTCAGATGGTATTCGTGGAGGGCGAGCCCTGCGCCGGTATGTGGGTCGTGGAAAAGGGACGGGTCAAACTCCTCAGGCTCTCCACAGATGGGAGGGAGCAGGTGGTGAAGCTCCTCGGCCCCGGTGAGTTCTTCAACGAGGTGGCTGTGCTGGACGGCGGTCCCAATCCAGTGAGTGCCATGGCCGCCATGGAGTCCACATTGTGGGTCATCGAACGAAACACGATGCTGGATCTCCTGGAGAGGTACCCGGCGCTGGCGGCAGGGGTGATCGAGAACCTGGCCTCCCGCGCCCGCCATCTCCTCGCGCTGGTGGAGGACCTCTCTCTGCGCACGGTCGGTGCGCGCCTGGCGAAGCTGCTTCTGGCCCAGGACGAAGCGGGAAGCGAGGTGCCTCGACGTTTGACTCAACAGGAGATGGCAGCCCAGGTGGGCACGGTTCGAGAGATGGTCAGCCGTGTGCTGCGGGGGTTCGAAGAGGAGGGGCTGATCCGTTTCGACCGCCACAGGCTCATCGTTCTGGATCGGGAGGGGCTGGAAAGGGAGGCCAGAGTCTAGCTCGCGCGGCTCGATGAGACTCTTGTCACAGACATGCGGTCGGCTTTCGCGTATGATGAAGATAGTGGAGAGCTGACCGTTTCTCGTTGTGGGGACCAGGATGGATAGGCAGGATAGGCTCATACCAGAGATAGATGAAGGACTGTGCACAGGGTGCGGTGACTGCGTGGGCGCCTGTCCTGTGCACGCCCTGGGGTTGCAGGGTGAGCACGTCACTTTTCTGCACCCCGAGGACTGCCAGTACTGCGGCGATTGCGAGGCGCTGTGCCCCGCCGGGGCCATCTCGCGCCCTTTCGACATCGTCTTCTCCAGCGACGCGTAGCCCACGGAGGATAGTATGACCACACGTCAGATCGTGAGCATCGACGAGGAACTGTGCACCGGCTGCGGCCTGTGCGTGATCCCGTGCGCAGAAGGGGCCATCGAACTGGTGGACGGCAAGGCTCGGGTGTTGCGCGAAGAATTGTGCGACGGCGCGGGGTTCTGCCTGGGTGTCTGCCCCACCGGAGCGCTGAGCATCGAGGAACGAGAGGCTGTGCCGTTCGACGAAGCGGCGGTGGAGGCACGTCCGCAGGAACGCCCGCCAGCCTACATGGTCCAGACCTGCTTTCAGTGCGGGGCCTCCGAGCAGGAACGTACTCTGCTGCCCTGCCGGCACCACGGGCGAAGCCTGTGGGTCTGCACCAGGTGTCTGCCCGCCTTGATCCACGGCTAGAGGGAGGATACGATGTCCCTGTTCAGAGGGTGCCCGGGAGCATCCAACATCAGAGAGGCCAGGCCGGAGGAGATCGAGTGCCCGCAGTGCGGTGCCCTGGTGGAAATCTGGTCCGACGAGCTCTCCGCCCGCTGCCCCTCGTGTGGAAAGAGAGTCAGCCGGGAGTTGGGTCCATCCTGCATCGACTGGTGCTCTTTCGCCGAGCAGTGCGTCGGGACCGAGAAGTATCGGCGTCTGAAGAGGTCCGCCAGGGAGACGGAGGACGAATCGTGACCAGCCCCGATCTCTGGGACACCCTCAGCGAAGAATACGACCGCTTCGTGGACTGGCAGCAGCGGCTGGCTGGAGAGATGCCCTTTCTGGAAAGCGCCCTGACCAGCGCCGGAGCACGAAGGGTCCTGGACGCGGCGTGTGGAACCGGCCATCATGCCCTGGCCCTGGCCGCGAAAGGGTACCAGGCGGTAGGGGTCGACATCAGCGCGGGGATGATCCATCAAGCGCGGGAGAACGCCCGACGGGCCGGAGCCGAAGTGGTCTTCCATCAGGCGCCCCTGGGAAGCCTGCACCAGACCATCGTGGGGCCCTTCGACGCCGTGCTCTGTCTGGGCAATTCGCTGCCCAGCCTGCTCAGCGCGGATGCTCTGCACGAGGCTCTGGTGGACGTGGCCCGGCTGCTGGTTCCCGGCGGCCTGCTCATCGTCCAGAACCTGAACTACGACCGACTCTGGCCTCGCCAGGACCGCTTTCTGCCGCTGGTGACCCATCGCCAGGGCGAAGAGGAGTGGCTGTTCTGGCGAGTCCTGGACTTCCACCAGCGCACCCTCACCTTCAACATGATCATCTTCCACAAACGGGAAGGAGAATGGGAGTACAGGGTGGGGAGCACTGAGCTTCGTCCCATCTTCGAGCACGACCTGGAGCAGCAACTGCTGCGGGCGGGCTTCTCCGCCGTGGAGTTGTACGGCGACTATGCCGGCCACGCCTACGAGCGTGGCACCAGCGGCGACCTGATCCTCGTGGCCCACAGACAAGCGATGCCACCAGCCGTCGGGGACTCCACAGGCGATTTGGCCATACACACAGCAACCCGACACCCGGCCTGAACAGGCCAGGGTGCCGGTTTACGTACGTGATCTCAGGAAAGGTAGACCATGATCGCCAGTTTCTTCATCGCCTTTCGAGAGGCCCTGGAGGCGGCCCTCATCGTGGGCATCGTCCTCGGGTACCTGGCCAGAACCGGGCAGACCCGATACCGTCGGGTGGTCTACCTGGCCCTTGGCGCTGCCGTGGCTGCCAGTCTCGCGGGAGCAGTGCTCTTCAATACCCTCGCCGGTGGGTTCACGGGCCGGGCAGAGCAGATCTTCGAGGGTGCTACCATGCTCCTTGGCGCAGCGCTGCTCACGACCATGATCCTGTGGATGATGAGGCAGCGGGGCCTCGCGTCCGAGCTGAGCGAGAGAGTGGCCACGGAGGTTGCTCGAGCGCACCGTTGGGGGTTGTTTTCGCTGGTCTTCGTGTCGGTGCTCAGAGAGGGCCTGGAGACGGTGATCTTTCTGGGAGCGGCGAGCCTGGCGGCAGGATCCAGCCTTTTCGGGGCCCTGGCCGGGCTGCTATGTGCGGGGTT
This sequence comes from Anaerolineae bacterium, assembly GCA_034411995.1. GTDB lineage: Bacteria > Chloroflexota > Anaerolineae > UBA7937 > B3-Chlor > JAUVXJ01. The sequence goes on from DAOUME010000028.1 coordinate 14,214, forward strand.
CCTCGGCTACTTCGTCTTCACCGGGTCAAGGCGCCTGGAGCTCAAGAGGTTTTTCAGCGTGACCAGCATTCTGTTGATCCTCTTCGCGGCAGGGTTGGTGGCGCAAGGGGTGCATGAACTCCAGGAAGGGGGGATCCTCCCGGTACTGGTGGAGCACCTCTGGGACATCAACCCTCCTCTGAACGCCGATGGCGGCTATCCGCCGTGGCATGAAAACGGGTACGTGGGCAGCATCCTGAAGTCTCTGCTGGGCTACAACGGTAACCCCTCGCTTCTGGAGGTGGCCAGTTATCTGGTCTACCTGTCGTTGGCCATCGCCCTCTGGAGGGGGACAACACGCCGACAGGACGTGGTCGGGGCCAAGAGCCTGGAGGCTGGAAACGGCCAGGACCCCTCGGCCGCCCCGGCTCCAAATGAAGGAATCGCGCATGGAGAAGGCCCGCTGGGTCATGGGGGTGACGGATGATCAGAGTGAGGAGGGTTTACGATCCAGAGGAGCAGGGCGAAGGGGCTCGATTCTTGGTCGATGGCCTGTGGCCCCGCGGCGTGAGCAAAGCGTCGTTGGACTACCAGGCCTGGCTGAAAGAGGTGGCCCCATCGGCTGAGCTTCGCCGCTGGTTCGCGCACGATCCGGAGCGGTGGGAGGAGTTCCAGCGGCGGTATGCCGCGGAGCTGGATGAGAAGAGAGAATCCTGGCGGCCGCTGATGGAGGCGGCGCGACGAGGAGACGTCACTCTGCTGTACGCCGCCAGGGACCGCGTACACAACAACGCCCTGGCCTTGAAGCGGTACCTGGAGCAGCAGTTGTCGGATGATAGGGAAGGGTAGAAAGCAGCACAGAAAAGGAGGTGTGGACGTGAAAACCTATGATTCACCTGAGATATCGAAGGGAGTGTACTGGGTCGGCGCCAGAGACTGGGATCGGCGCCTCTTCGATGCCCTGATCCCCTTGCCCCAGGGCACCACCTACAACGCCTATCTGATCAAGGGCCGGCGCAAGAGCGCGCTCGTCGACACCGTGAATCCGGGGTTCGAGAGGGAGTTGGAGGAGAGGATCGGCCAGTTGATGGACCCCCAGCAACTGGACTACCTGATCATGAACCATGCCGAACCGGATCACGCGGGTGCGGTGCCCCACATTTTGGCCCTCAGCGCGAAGGCCAGACTGGTCACCACCGAGAAGGGCGCTAAGATGGCGCAGGTCTACTATGGAGTGCCCGAGGAGAGGATCACCATCGTCAAGGAGGGCGACACCATCGACCTGGGCGGGAAGACCCTGAGCTTCATCGACGCGCCGTGGCAGCATTGGCCGGAGACCATGTTCACCTACCTGGCGGAGAACAAGGTCCTCTTCCCCTGCGATTTTCTGGGCTTCCACACCGCGTACGGATTCTACGACGACGAGGTGGAGGAGTTCGTGCCCTTCGCCCAGCGGTACTTCGGCGAGATCATGATGCCTTTCAGGAAGATGGGGCAGAAGGCGCTGGAGAAGATCGAGGGTCTGGACGTGCAGCTCATCGCCCCCAGCCACGGTCCCATCCACAGGCACCCCAAGAGGATCCTGGACCTCTATCGCCAGTGGACCGCCGGAGAGACGCGAGAGAAGGCAGTAGTGGTCTACGTCACCATGTGGCAGTCCACCGAGGCCATGGTCGAGGCCATGGTGGAGTCGCTGCTGGCAGAGGGGTTGGAGGTCAGCCTCCACAACCTGGTCTACGCGGACCTTGGAGACGTGGCCCGGGACCTGGTGGACTCTCGCGCCATCGTCCTGGGCACGCCCACCGTGCTGGGCGGGATGCACCCTCTGGCCATCTACGCCGCCCATCTGGTCAAGGCGCTGCGCCCTCCTTTGCAGTATGGCGCGGTCCTCAGCTCGTACGGTTGGGGCGGGGGCGCGGTGAAGCAGGCCGCGGAGATCCTGGAGCCTACCAAGATAGAGGTCGTGGGCGCCGTGGAGATCAACGGCCCGCCTACCGACGAGGTCTACGGCCAGATCGCCGATCTGGGCCGGCAACTGGCGGCCAAGGTCAAGGGCCAGGCCTGACCTTCGGCACCACCTCGGTGGGACCACTTCACCCTGGCGAAGGTTCACACGCTTCGCCAGGGTTTCCCGCTTTGATTCCGTGGCCGGGTCTCGCCTCAGCCGCCCTCCGTAGCCGTGCGGCTACAAACGCGTTGTCACCGCCACCGGAATCCGTGATTCTGGGCTGCGGATGGCGCACTCGACAGCAACGTTCGGGTGTGGTATGCTGAGCAACAGGGATAGGGACGCAGCCGAAGGAGGGATTATCATGGCCAAGATCGATATCAAGAAGGAGCTCAAGCACCTCCACCAGCCGTCAGCCAAAGAGGTCTCGGTGGTCGACGTGCCAGACATGAACTTCCTGAAAATCGACGGCCAGGGCGATCCTAACACCTCGCTGGAGTACCAGGAAGCCATGGCCGCCCTGTACACCATGTCCTATCAGCTCAAGTTCACTATCAAAGGCCGCAATCCTGAGCTGGACTACGCCGTGCCTCCGCTGGAGGGGTTGTGGTGGGCGGAAGACATGGAGGACTTCCCCGGGGAGGACAAGGACTCCTGGCAGTGGACGGCGATGATTATGGCCCCGGACCAGGTGACCCGGGCCCTCTTCCAGGAAGCCCTGGAAGAAGTTCAGAAGAAAAAGGACCTTCCAAGCCTGCCCCGGCTTTGTCTGGAGCGGTACCACGAGGGTTTGTCGGTGCAGATTTTGCACCTGGGACCCTGGGCGGAGGAGGCCCCTACCATCGAGAAGCTCCACGCCTTCGCCCGGGAGCAGGGGTACCGGCTGCGGGGCAAGCACCACGAGATCTACCTCAGCGACCCGCGCCGGACGGCGCCGGACAAGATCAAGACCGTGATCAGGCAACCGGTGGAGTGAGGCCCTGGCCCGGCCGAGCGGCGAAGGCGCTAGCAGGAGAGCGCCGAACGACGGGGCTGGAGGTCCAGGTACGCTCATCCTGAGCGACGTCCTGAGCTTGACGAAGCCAGCCCTGAGCACGGTCGAAGGGGATAGGCCGAAGGCCGTATCGAAGGATGAGGCCCTGAGGCCGGGAGCCACAGAGGAAGGAGGCCAGCCATGGTACAGCGGAACCAGCCACGTGTGGTCGTCGCCGGAGGTGGCTTCGGCGGCCTGTCGGCCGCGCGCACCCTGGCCCGCTCACCGGTGGAGGTGGTCCTGGTCGACCGCAACAACTACCACACCTTTCCCCCTCTGCTCTACCAGGTGGCGGCGGGGGAGCTGGAACCGGGGGACATCGCCTACCCCGTCCGCACCATCCTGCGCAAGATCCCCAACGCCCGCTTCACCCTGGCCGAGGTGACCAGGGTAGACCTGGAGCACCGCCTCCTGGAGACGGACGGCCCCGACATCCCCTACGACTTCCTGATCCTGGCTACGGGCACAGTGGACCACTTCTTCGTGCCGGGCGCGCGAGAGCACGCCTTCTCCCTCAAGACCCTGGAGAACGCCATCACGCTGCGCAACCACATCCTGGGCTGCGTGGAGCACGCGGACCTGGCGGTGGACCAGGCGGTCTGCCACCAACTGCTGAGCTTCGCCATCGTGGGAGGAGGGCCTACGGGCGTGGAGACCGCCGGCGCCCTCGCCGAGCTGGTCCAGGGTCCCGTTCGGAAGGACTTCCCCCGGTTAGACCTCAGCCAGGCCCAGATCACCCTCATCGAGGCGGCGGACAGGCTGCTGCCCACCCTGCCCGAACGTCTGGGAGTCTACGCCGCGCGCCGCCTCCGGGACATGGGCGTGGACGTCCGGCTGAACTGCCCCGTGGAGAACATCACCCCGGACTCCGTTCACCTCCGGGACGGAGGCGTGGTCCTGGCCTGCACCACGGTGTGGGCCGCGGGCGTGAGGGGCGATCCCCAGGCGGAGGAGTCGGGGCTGCCCACGGCGACCAGGGGGCGCCTGGCCGTGGAGCCTACGCTACAGGTCCCGGACCACCCCGAGGTGTACGTCGTGGGGGACCTGGCCTACTTCGAAGAGGACGGCCAGCCGCTGCCCATGGTGGCCCAGGTGGCCCTCCAGGGCGCTGAGTGCGCCGCCAGAAACATCCAGCGGCAGTTGGCGGGGGAGTACCCTTTACCTTTCCACTACCACGACCGGGGAACCATGGCCACCATCGGGAGGAACAAGGCGGCGGCGCTCGCCTACGGGCGCACCTTCACGGGCTTCCCCGCCTGGCTGCTGTGGTTGACCATCCACCTGTACTACTTGATCGGGTACCGCAACCGGTTGCTGGTGCTGATCAACTGGGCCCGACACTACCTGTTCAGAGAGCACGCGGCGTGCCGGATCTTGCCTTCGGAGCCCTCGCCACCGGCATGAGTCTCCACCGTGGGGCGGGGGGAGCGGGCGACGGGGCGCCATCAGCACCGCTTCGCCCTACGACAATTCGAACCTCTCCTTGAGCGCCGCCACGGCGTCGTCCAGACGATCCTGCTCGATCACGCAGTTCACGCTGGAGATGGAAGTGCTGATGGACAGGACGTTGATGCCGGCGTCCGCGAGCGCCGTGTGGATCACCCCGGCGACGCCCGGCGTGTCCTTGAAATCCGGGCCAAAGATCGAGATCATGGCCACCCTGGGCCGGTGCGTGATCCCCCGCCCCCCGAACCTCTCCTTGAGCGGCCGCAGCAGAGCCAGAGCCACCGACGCGTCCTTGCTGGCCACGCAGAAGACGACGTGGGTATTGTTGTCCAGGTCGACCAGTTGCACGATGGAGAGGACGTTGATGCCCCTTTTGCCCAGGGTCTTGAAGATCGCCGCCGCGATTCCGGGGCGATCGGGGACGGCCATCATGCCCACCAGGGCCAGGTCCTCTTGCTGGAGGATGGTCCCTATCTTCACCCTGTCCACGGGTGTCTCTCCGCAACCATAAGCGTCGGATTTTGGGAAAAGCGCGGAAGGCGCAGGCGCGCACGCCTCGCGAGGGCGTGCGCCCTCACTTGGTTATCACGACAAAGCGCATTCCGCGCTTCTTACACCAGTTCTTTGCGGCTTCATGCTTGCGGACAGTGTTCGGATCGTTGATGAATTGACCGCCTTTTACTTCGTGGAGCTCCTTCGTTCCGTCGCTACGTTCGATGAGAAAGTCGGGCCGGTAGCCTCGCACGTTCCCGACTTCAGTGACGTACTGGATGGTGAGACCGTGATTCTTGGTCCATTTGGCAACCGTTCTGTCCCGCTCCAGCCTCTTCATATACTGAAGCTCCCACGACGAGTCGTGGCGCTCGACGGAGTAGGCGCTCTTGGTCGGGTTTTCAAAATCGCCGCGTTCACTGGTTGGCATGTTCAGCCTCCGGCTTGTAGGTCACGATGCTGGCCACCAGGCCGGGCTTGTTCTTGAAGTAGGATGCCATCTTGTGTCGGCGTTTGATGGCACCGCGCAGCGCCTCGATGCTCGCCGTGCCCACCGTCTTGCCGTCCAGCATTCGCGTGCTGACGTGGCTCATAAGCACACCGTACAAATAGCCTAACTCGTGCGAGCCAATCCCCTCTTCAGCCAACAAATCCTCGGCAATGTCGCGCACACAGTGCTTGAGCATCTCTGCGAGCTCTACCGGGTCGCTGATTTCCTCCACGGCTCTACGCACCGCATAATCAGCGGGCGCTTCGTCGATCTCAACAAAGCCCGAGCCATTCAGTGGCCGCCCCTCCACGCTGACGATCTCTACCCGTGAGATTTCAGTATCCAAGGCATAGTCAAAACCATCTATGACTGCCTGCCAGTTAGCATACTCAGCGCTTTCGATTCTGATCTTCGTCAACTCGTCGTCAAAGTCCGCCTTTTCCTCCTCCATGGGTACGGGGACTTCGATCAGCAGTTCGGGCTTGTCCACGAACTGCTGCTTCCTCCTGGGAGGGAGGTCTTCGTCCCCGAACATGCTCAACTGGTCAACATCAGTGCGAACCTTTGCGCCCACCATGTCCCAGAGCCAACCGTGCTGCAGCTTCTCGTGGTCAACCACGGCGCAGATTTCCTGGATATCCTCGGTGCGCACGTTGAGCCGCAGGCCCCGCCCCACGACTTGCTGCCCGTACACCCGGGAGGAGAACTTGCGCAGCAACAAGATCACAGACACAGCAGGAACGTCCCACCCTTCGCGCAGCATGAGCACGCTCACCACGGCCTCATAAGGGCTGTCCGGCTTGCCCAGATGCCGGGCGGCTTTACGATCCGCCTCGTCAGACTCTTCGGTGACCAGCAGAGTCCTGAGGTTGAACTCTTTCTCGAGCATATCCCGCGCTTGCTCGGCGTCCTTTATGGTGATGGCGACGACGAACAGGATCGGCTTGTAGGAACCCCCCGCGAGGGTGTTGGCTCGACGTCGTTGCTCGCCCAGACGATCCAGGGCGACGCGCATCTGCTTTTTCATCGGATCGGGGTCGGTGACCCACTGGGTGGAACTCAACCCCCTCTCGATGCGCTCGAACTCCTCGTCCATCTCGTCGACAGTGCGTCTCTCGCCCGTCTCTGGGTTGGTGTAGGTCAGTTCCACCGTGCCAATTCTGGGCTGATAGACGACGACGCTCTTGATGATGGGAGGAACCTCAGCTTGCGCGTCGGTGATGGCGTACTCGAAGATCATTCTCGTATCGGGGGCTTTGCCGTCGGCGCGGTCAGGAGTGGCGGTGGTATCCAGCCGGAACCTGGAGATACCCTTCAGGGCAAACAGGGTGCTGTCGTATTCCGCCGCTGGCGTATTGTGCGCCTCATCGTTGAAGACGGCTATCTTCTCATCAGCGTTCATCAGCACGGCGAGATTGCGCTGCCCGCTCATGTTGGATTGGTACAGCTGGTGAATGTTGCCCAGAACCACGCCGCTGTCGCGAATGCCCTGCGGTCCCTCGCCCGGCTGCATGACGTGCAGGCCAAGCTGGTTGGTATAGTGCTCCGTGCCCGGCGGCAAGAAGCCGAAGTCGCGGAACACTCTTGCGTCTCTGAAGTCGTCTTCCAGCCGGTCCCGGACGATAGTGTTGGGGCAGAGCAGGAGAAACTTGTGCAGGTCGTGGCAGATCTTGAGCCAGGCGACCACCGCCCCAATGATGGCTGTCTTGCCGCCGCCCGTAACGATGTTGAGCAGAAGCTCCTGCCACTGGAGCAGCTCGGAGGCATAGACCACGCGCATCAGGGCCTCTTCTTGGTGCCTCCACAAACGGCGCGGTGCGTCGGGGCGGGTGATGTGCAATAGGAAATCGCGGGTGAGGGGGTTCACGTCCGGGTAGGTGCCGGACCCCCACCACTCGCGAAAATCCTGTTCGTAGGGAGCGAAGGAATGATACATCTAACTGACCTCGATCACCTGTACCACCGTCCGCTCGCCGCCCTGGTCGTCCTGGACCGAGCACGCCACCGTGTGTGTACCTGCTTCGGGGAAAGTGTACTGCACGATGAGCACGGGGTGTTCCGTCTTCTTATCGCGGAGGAAGGTGTACCCCTGCGTAGAGATGAACTTGCCGACCTGGTGCCGAAAGTCCCACTGCACGTTGGCAATCGCGCCGTCCTTGTTCAGGCTGACGGACTCGGACACGTCGAACTCGTAGGTCAGAGGGCTCACCCTGCGGACGGCCACGCGCACCTCCGGCGGCTGGATAAAACTGAGCAACGGCCCATAGTCCTTGTGTTTGCTGACCACGTGCTGGCGGAACTCGTCGGATTCCAGCCGCACGAGGCTGAGTCGGACAAAGTCAATGCGCTTGTTCTCACGCGCGGCCAGTATCTCGGCGGCCTTGCGAGCGTCCGGCCCGAAGTTCCAGGCCAAAATCACCCCGTGATTGGCGCGCCGTTCCTCGTACACGGCTTTGGCGAAGCGGGCGACATCCCCCTTGCCGATGCGCGAGCGCCGCGAAGGTTCGCCCACATACAGCGGGACCCCGTACCGAACCCCGTGAATGGCGGGCGAAACACTCTCCGGTCTGCCGCCGAAGGCTCTGACCACGAACTCCCGGAACTGGTCCTCGCTGTACTTCTCCAGCCTGGGTGCTTCGTAAACGCCCCAATGCTCGACGGTGAAATCGGGAACGGGGAAGAGGTCGCCGACTTGCTGTCGGACCACCTTCGTCACGCGGTCCGCAGTGATGGCCACCGCGATGCGCGATTGATCGCAGGCAATCCATCTCCGATTGACCTGCTGCGCGACCACCGGCGTCGTACCACCACCGCAGAAAAAGTCCGCAACGACATCTCCTTCATTGGTCACTGCTGAGATTATACGATGGAGTAAAGACCCGGGCTTCTGAGTAGGGTATCCCACTCGTTCTGCATCTTCTCGATTCAACTGTTCAATGTCGATCCAGTAATCTTCCGCAATCTTGTCTAGCGGGTAACGGTAAGTCTTGCCTGTTTTACTATCTGTCTTCTGTTGCCAGGTGACACCATTTTCATCAACTACTACTTTCATGTGGCTATTAGGTTTTCTTGGAACTTTCACAGCGGGGTCATTGGCATTGAACTTCCATTTGTTGGTGCGTGAGTACCAGAAGATAACGTCATGTTTCCTGCCGAAAGTCTTACGTGATCTACCGCCTATGGAATAGCACCAGATAATCTCATTCTTGAATCCCGCGTCTTCGCCCCTCGTACCGCCACTTCCGAAAACCTTATCCATCTCTACTTTGACGTAGTGACTGGCATGCCAGTCAAGGTGAACGAAGATTGAGCCAGTCAGCTTGAGCAGGCGCTTCATCTCGTACAGCCTCGCATTGAGCCACACCAGGTAGCCAGGCATACCGCCTTCCCAGATATCCGAGAACGAGCGCACCTCGTTCTTGTCACCAAAGATCACGTTGTAGTGGCGCCCGGAGAAGAATGGCGGGTCGATGTATATAAGGTCAATGCTACTGCTTGGCAGTTGCCGCATGATATGTAGGTTGTCGCCGAAGAACAGGCGGTTCGCACCGGCAGGGAATAGTGCGCGCAGTTTGGGGTTCTTCTCATTCTCGGCGACAAAGTGGTCGGCGTGCCCAAACTCGACCCGCTGCACCTCCTGAAAAGGCAATCGAATGGTAGGGTAGGCATGCTCGAACTTGGTCACCTTCGTTTCACGGCGCCGGGTTTCCACTTCCCAGCCCAGCGGTGCCTCGTCTACGGGGACTGCCCCAAAACGGGTGGGCAGCCGGTAGTGCTGTTTCTGCTCGGGGATCTCGACCTCGTCGGGAGCGGGTGGTTCGATGAAGGAGATCTCTGTCTCTGCGCGGACGGGGCCTCTGGGGCCAGTAGCGGGCCTATCCTCTGGGGGCATCGCAGTCTCCCAATTGTACGTCTTGGCTTGGGTAGGATTCAGAGTTGGCCATTGTCTTCTTGCACGGTCTACTCGCTCACTCGCAGACCGTCGACGTCGACAGGAATGCTGAAACGGGGATGCGCGCGGCGCTGCTTGATTCCCCCAATTGACTGTCGTACAGCTACCATCGGCGGCAGGCGGCCGGGAAGCCAGAGTGCTTGTGATCCCGTGAGGAAATCCGAACGAGATCGGCAACAAAACGCAAACGAGCGCCGATTCGACACGCGCGAAGCGCGATTGGCTGCAGCGGGTAGTTAGCCCACACCGCCACGGCGGATAATATCAAGGGTACAACTGGAAGTAGTCGTCACTCTTCGTATGCCCCCCGCTGATTGGAAAACGGCGCAGTGTCAGGTTGTCTTCGATGAGGCGCTTTGTCTCGGCAATGACCCCAGCGTCGAATGGCCACTCCCCTGCCTGTAGTTGCAGCGGAACCGGGCTAATGCCTGCCGTCGCAAGCTTATCACACATTCCCGTGTCGCCGGCAGCAAGAGTCTCATAGTACCTGTCAACCGCCCCCTTCTTCGGGCCCAGTCCCTCATGAGGGTCCGTCTCGTCCCTAGGAATGCCATAAAAAGCCTTACGCAACTCGTGTAGGAGCTCAATGTCGCCCTTGATATGCGACGCGCTGCTAAGGCAGCCCCCGTGGTCGGACAGGTTACGCAGGTTCTTCAGGTCCCCGGCGTTGTACCCACCATCCTTCTTGGGATAACAACCGGTCTCCACCACCACTCCTGATGGCAGGTGAGACCGTCTGATGAACTCGAACCCGGCCTCCAAGCGTTTCATGCTTTCTCGCCGGGGGTCTTGACGCACCTTCCTGTCCTTATGAACGCATCTTCCGAGAAGCTCAACCCCGCTTCCCAGCAGGCCGCATGCTGACAAGAAGCCTAAGTGGCGCAGATCCCTCACGATCGCGTTGGCTGAAAGGACATAGCGCCGCATCATTCCCAGTGCGAACAGGGCTTTTGCTGAAAAGGGACTAATCTGGAATTGTGAACCAAGGTCCACCCAAGGTTGGCAAATATCGCCGACCGCATTCCTCACGCTCTGCTCAATCCCAGGGTCATCAAGGTATTGGACTGGCATGGGCTCGTAGGGAAACAAGATCATCTCTCGCTCCTAGCATTCGCTCCGCGGGCAGTGGCTAGGCCACCAGGTGCACATTGCCACATGGCAGCGACGAGTCACCCTATGGCGGATCGTCCACATGGCGGGCACTTCGGGCGTGGCGCGCTTAGGCTCATGGGGCGTCATACAGCGTCCTCCCCTCCCGCAGCGCCCAATAGACGGGACTCGTGCACCAGTCTCGACGCTCCTCGACCTCGGCCTCCGAGTAGACCGGCACGTCCACCCCTACGCCGATGCCGCCCACCGCCTCTTGCAGGCGGATCATCTCGGCATACTTATCTGGCACCTGGGGCTTGATCACCATCAGGTCCAGGTCGGACCCGGCGTCGGCATCGCCGCACCCACGGGAGCCGAAGAGGATCACGCGGCTGAGTTGGGTCGCCGCCACGACACGTTTCACGGCTCGTTGCAGAACCCGTTCGTCCACCATGGGTACAATCACGCCACTTTCAGACGCTCGGCACCGCTGTTGTCCACCACGTTCCTTGCCAGGCGACGGTGCTCATCAGGCCCATAGGGCAACCAAGCTGCTGGCACAGGTAGAAAGCGATGCACCGAGACGTTTCACGCCAGGCCCCATTAGCACGAAAGCCGCTCCTGAGCGGCTTCGTACCCTTTCGCTGAAGCTACTCGGGGGGATACGTCTCCATTGTACCTGAAATAACGTTGTCCGTCAACGAGTACGTACGGCCGTCTACTTGCCCTCCATCACCTGTGGTGAGACCGGCAGGCCGCTGTCGCCAGCAGAATCAGCCCTCGACCAGGGCCTTGAGCCTGGCTAACACCTTGTCCACCGTCGCCGCAGACATCCTCTCCCCGACCAACCCCAGCAGCTTGCCCAGGACCCCGTAGGGAAGCTCGACCTGCTCCGCGAAGGTGAAGCGGCTCCCTCCCGCCGTGGGCTCCAGCGACCATTGCTGCTCGTACGACTTCACGCCGGTGCCCGAGACCATGCGCAGAGCGAGCCTCTCGTTCTCCTTCCATTCCGTGGCTTCGAAGTTCAGCTTCATCACGGGGCCCATGGCCTGCTCTTCGATGTACAGCCGTGTTCCCACACCGCTGTGCACGTCACCGCTGTACTCGAACCGCCGGAACGTACTGTACCATTGCAGGACACGGTCGGGCTCGACCAGGAATGGCCAGATCTTCTCTGGCGGTGCGACAATCTCGATGGTCTTCTCCACTCTCATCCTCTCCGCCTCCCTCGACGGTTTATGGTCCTACCACCGACGTAAGAACAACACGGGACCCATCCTGGGCCACCGCCCCGGTACTTGAGACGAGCTGCCGCACGAGGGCTATCAGGTGGTCGGCTGCTTGCCCCCGTAGCCGATGGCCTCCACGGCTTCTTCGATCTCCGGCAGGATGGCCGGGTCGTCGATGGTGGAGGGCACCTTGTAGGTCTCCCCGTCGGCGATGCGGCGCATGGTAGCCCGCAGGATCTTCCCCGAGCGCGTCTTCGGCAACCGGTCCACGACCACCGCCTTCTTGAAGGAGGCGATGGCGCCCAGTTGCTCCCTCACCATCTGCACCAGCTCCGCCACCACTTCGTCGGGATCGCGGTTGGCCCCGCTCTTCAGCACCACGAACCCCACCGGCACCTGCCCCTTCAGGCTGTCCTGCACGCCCAGCACGGCGCACTCCGCCACGTCCGGGTGCCGGGCCAGGATCTCCTCCATGCCCCCCGTGGACAGGCGGTGCCCCGCCACGTTGATCACGTCGTCCGTGCGGCCCATGACCCACACGTACCCGTCCTCGTCCACGTACCCGCCATCCCCGGTGAAGTAATACCCCGGGTAGGGATCGGTGTACGACTCCTTGAACCCCTCGTCGTTCTGCCACAGGGTTTGCAGGTTGCCGGGCGGCAGGGGCAGCTTCACGGTGATGACCCCCTCGGCGTGAGGCCCCAGGACCTTGCCGGTGCGGATGTCCAGGATCCTCACGTCGTAGCCGGGCATCGGCAGGGAGGCCGATCCCGCCTTGGGCGGGAAGAACTCCAGGCCGCGGAAGTTGCCCGAGATGGCCCAGCCGGTCTCCGTCTGCCACCAGTGGTCTATCACCGGTCGATGGAGCAGCTCCGAGGCCCAGTAGTAGGTATCGGGGTCGGTGCGCTCGCCCGCCAGGAACAACGTGTCGAAGTGGGAGAGATCGTACCCCTTCAAGTATTCCCCGTGAGGGTCCTCCCGCTTGATGGCCCTGAAGGCGGTAGGCGCGGTGAAGAGGGCCTTCACCTTGTGCTGGTCGATCACGCGCCAGAACGCGCCAGGATCAGGGGTGCCCACGGGCTTCCCCTCGTACATCACCGTCGTCGCCCCCTTCAGCAGAGGGGCGTACACGATGTAAGAGTGGCCCACCACCCAGCCCACGTCCGACGCGGCCCAGAACACGTCTCCCTGATCGATGCCGTAGATGTGCTTCATCGTCCAGTGGAGCGCCACCGCGTGGCCGCCGTTGTCGCGCACCACGCCCTTGGGCACTCCCGTGGTGCCCGAGGTGTAGAGGATGTACAGGGGATCCGTGGCCTGCACCGGGACGCACCCCACCGGCCGGGCCTTCACTTCCAGCTCTGCCCAGTCCAGGTCGCGCGGTGGGACGATCCCGGCCTCGGCCTGCGGCCTCTGCCAGACCACACACTTCTCGGGCTCGTGAGCGGCGATCCTGATCGCCTCGTCCAGCAGGGGTTTGTAGGGGATGATCCTCTGCCCCTCGATCCCGCACGACGCCGTCAGGATGACCCTGGGCTGGGCGTCGTCGATACGAATGGCCAGCTCCTTCGGCGCGAAGCCCCCGAAGACCACGGAGTGGATGGCGCCGATGCGGGCACAGGCCAACATGGCCATGGCCGCCTCGGGGATCATGGGCATGTAGATCACCACCCGATCCCCCTTGGTCACGCCCAGAGAGGTCAGGAAGCCTGCGATCCTCGAGACCCGGTCCTGGAGCTGCGCATAGGTGTAGGTCCGGACCGTCTGAGTAACCGGGCTATCATAGATGAGGGCGGGCTGTTCTCCTAGCCCGCCCTCTACGTGTCGATCCACCGCATTATAGCAGGTGTTAATCTCCCCCCCTATGAACCATAGGGCGAAGGGCGGGTTCGAATTGTCCAGCACCCGGTCCCACTTCTTGTACCAGGTGATCTCCTCAGCGGCGCGGCCCCAGAAGACCTCAGGGTGTTGCAGAGACTCGTTGAACGCTTCCTCGTACCTCACAGGCTTCTCCCATAGCTAGGACAGGCTCCCGCTAACCAACGGTGCAAGGGCTCCCAAGAAAACAAAAGAAAGTATACAGCCAACCGTGCTGGCTGTCAACGCGCGGTCCCTCACCGGTGAACCCTGCCAGGCAAAGGCTTGATTTCCGCCGCGGAGTCTGGTATAGTCCAGGCCAAACCAGCCTTCTGTGATGCGCACCGTGGTCTCTGGCCCGAACAGCAGCGCTCCTCTCGCGGGGGTCTCTTTGGCAAGCTGACAAAGGAGATCGAGTCGTGGAGAACATCACCATTCTACTCGCCGACGATCACGTACTGCTGCGACAGGGCACGCGCGAACTGCTGGAGCGCGAGGACGACATGGTCGTCGTGGGTGAGGCTGGCGATGGTGAAGAAGCGGTGCGCCTCACCGCCGAACTCCACCCCAGCGTGATCATCATGGACATCGCCATGCCCAAAATGAACGGCATCGAGGCCACCAGGAGGATCAAGGAGATCTTCCCCGACAGCGCCGTGCTCATCCTCAGCGCCTACGACGACGATCAGTACGTGTTCGCCATCTTGGAGGCCGGTGCCGCGGGCTACCTCTTGAAAGACGTACCCTCCGACGAACTCGTGGAGGCCATCCGGGCGGTGCACGCCGGTGAGTCGATACTGCACCCCACCATCGCGCGCAAGGTCGTCAACCGCTTTGCCTCCCCCCAAGGGCTCGGCCCCGCGGCGGTCGAATCGGATCAGCTCAGCGACCGGGAGATGGAGGTGCTCAAGCTCGCGGCGCAGGGCATGACCAACATGGAAATCGCCAAAGAGCTCGATCTGAGCGTGCGCACCATCCAGGGTCATCTGAGCAACATCTTCAGCAAGATGCAGGTCGGCTCTCGCACCGAGGCGGTGATACAGGGGCTGCAACGCGGTTGGTTCACCCTGGAGGACATCCAGTGACCTCCCTCCTGCCGCCATCCCTCCCTGGCAGCCTCCACGAGAGACCCTGACCCCTCGAGGAGCCGGGCCATGGTACCCACTTCCACGGAATCGGTGGGCAGAATCCAGAGGATCATCTTCAGCCCCAGCCTCTGGCTGATCATCGCCATGCTGGCCAGCGGCGTGCTGCTCCACTACAGCGCGCAGCTCCGCTCGCTACCCGTTCCTATACACGGCGAGGTCAACCTCAGTCGTCATTCCACGGAACGAGTCCTGCTCATCCTGCCCATAGGCTACGCAGCCTTCGCCCTGGGCCCCACGGCCGGCCTGGCCGTGCTGGTGGTGGCCTTCTTCATCATGCTCCCGCGTGTCCTCCTGCTCAGTCCCCAACCAGCCGACGCTTTCCTGGAGACCATCGCCGTCACCCTGGTGGGTGGCCTCACCATCTGGCTGGCCTGGATCAAACGGAGCCAGGAGATCCTCCGCGAGAAGGCCACGGTCCGCTTGCAGGCCCTCAACGCCGTGGCCGCGGTCCTCACCGGATCCCTGGAGCTCAAGCGGATGCTCGGTGAAGCTCTGGACACCGTCCTGGAGGTCACGGGGTTCGAGGCCGGCGTGATTTTCATCCTCGACGACAGACACGACGATCTCATCCTCGCCGCCCATCGCGGCTTGCCGCCCGGCCTGACGCAGGTCGACACCGGCCTCAAGCTCGCCAGGGCGCTGGTCACCGATCCCGCCTTGCGCAGCCAGATCTCCCTGCCTCTCAAGTCCAAGGGCCGGCCCCTGGGGGCCATCGTCGTCGGCAACAGTCGTGAGCACCATTTTGTGACCGAGGAGGTGGAGTTGCTCACGGCCATCGCCTCCGAGATCGGGGTCGCCGCGGAGAATGCCAGGCTGCTCCGCAACGTGACCAGGCAACTGGATCGAGAAAGGCGCCTGGGCGAGGTCGCCGAAGGGATCACCTCGGAGATCGAGCTCGGTAAGGTCCTCTCCAAAGTGGTGCAGATCTCCGAGAAACTGGTGGATGCCGACGCAGGAGTCATCGCCCTTCTGGACGAGGCAACGGGCGTGATCAGCTATCCCTATCTGCACAACCTGCCAGCGGGACTGATGAAAGTAACCGTGGCCAAAGGAAAGGGACTGGCCGGGCAGGTGATAGCGACAGGCTCCCCCGCCGTCATCAATGACTATCCCGCCTATCCAGGACGGATCGATCCCTTCGTACAGGGCGGAATCAAGAGCGTGCTCGCGGTCCCCATCGCGACCTCAGGCAGAGTGTTTGGGGTTCTGGGGATAGTGACTCTCACCGACAAGAGGGACTTCTCCGACCGCGACGCGTCCGTCCTCTCCGCCGTGGCGCGCCAGGCGGCCGTCGCCATAGAGAATGCGAGGCTCTACGAAACGATGCGCTCGTACACCAGACAGATCCTCACCGCTCAGGAAGAAGAGCGCAAGCGGATCGCTCGTGAGCTCCACGACGACACAGCCCAGGGGTTGGTGGCCCTCTCACGCCAGTTGGACGCACTGCTCAGCGCCACCGGGGAAGACCCCGCGCGCGTCCAACAACGACTGCGCGACCTTCGTCAACTCACCGCACAGATCTCCCAGGATGTGCGCCGCTTCAGCCAGGACCTGCGACCATCGACGATCGATGACCTCGGCCTGCTACCGACACTGGAAGCACTGACCACCAGGATGTCGCAGGACAACCACGTGGAAGCCCACCTGGAGGTCAAGGGGGAACGCCGGCGCCTCTCCCCAGAGGTGGAGCTGGTCCTC
The DNA here is from genome assembly GCA_034411995.1 of Anaerolineae bacterium. Classification (GTDB taxonomy): domain Bacteria; phylum Chloroflexota; class Anaerolineae; order UBA7937; family B3-Chlor; genus JAUVXJ01. Next base: position 30,575 of record DAOUME010000028.1, read on the forward strand.
TTCCGCATCGCCCAGGAGGCCCTCACCAACGTCAGAAAACACTCCGGGGCCACGAGAGTGTCTACCACAGTGGAGTTTGGAGACAGCGTGGTCCGCGTCACCGTGGCCGACAACGGTCGCGGCTTCACGGTGCCCGAGAGGACCGGTGACCTCGTCGAAACCGGCAAGCTGGGACTCACAGGGATGTTCGAACGAGCACACCTGGCCGGTGGAACAGTCTCGGTGCACTCCCAGCCCGGCCAGGGAACAACCGTCGTCGCCGAGATCCCGGCCTAGTTGGACGGGAGAGAAGCAGCATGGATGTGGAGACCGCCATAGAGAAAGAGATCGAACCGTTGCTGGCCCGCGACTTCGGGACCAGCTTCTCCAAGTGCCTGCTGACCATGGCCACCCTGGCCTACGTCACTTCCGCCGGCGGAAAGACCCAGCGGTACCGGGCCTTCGTGGACTCCATCTGCTCCGGCGAACGGGTCCTCCAGGAGTGGGGCCACGAGCGAGCGGCAAGCCAGGCCAGGGAGTGGAAGGACCTCGTCCCCCTGGAGCCTGAGCCGGTAGTCGTCCTCACCTCCTCGTCCTCTTGAGACCCTCCAACCTGGCCGGCCAGCAGAAGTTGGGGCGTACCGTCTCCGGGCTCAGCACCCCTCACTGACCCGCGTCCGGTTCCCCGCGCGCCGGCAAGTCGCTGGTCGAATCGAATAGTTCATCCACGGAGTAGGACTCTGCTAACCGCCTCAGAAGACTCAGACTGTCCTGTGCCTCCTCCTCATCCACCACGCTGATGGCGTAGCCAGCATGGACGTAGACGTAGTCTCCGACTTCCGCCTCAGGAGTCAGCCACAGACCGATGGTGCGGACAACTCCGCCGACTTCCGCCTCTGCCTCGTGGTCAAAGACGGCGGTAATGCGCGCCGGTACCGCTAAGCACATCTCTTGCCCCTCTCCCCCGTCTCCACCGGGGCCCTCCGCTCGGGGGATCTCCTACTTCGTCCCCGCGTATGCTCTGCCCATAGGCGCCTCGACGACCCCCCCGCCGACTCACTCGGAGTCGCCTCCACAGACGCCACACCGTCCCAGAACACGAGTTTCATGAGGCCAGTGACGGGCACGGTTCCCGGCCAGCGACCCCGGGCGTCGACAACACACCCACTCGTTGGCCACTGGTCTGGCTACTTCCTATCCGGGCCCCGTTCGGCTTTCCGGACCTCGTAGATCTCCTCGGCTCGCTCCTTCCCATAGTACCACAGGGCATGGTGCTCCTGAGCGTAAGCTGCTGAGGTGACACCGAAGCGCATGCTCACCAGCCCAGCCCACATCAGAGGGTGCACCACCGCCAGGTAGAAATGAACGATGAACATGGACACGGTGACGATCATAGCGACGTCGTGCAGGATCACCACTGCCTGCAAGACTCCGACCGGCACGAAGCCCTTGCCAAACCACATGAGCAGGCCCGTGATGGCGAAGACGACGCTGCCCAGGATGATGACCACCGCATTCAACTTCTCGCCAGTGTTGAACCTGTCCTGAGGAGCCATGGCCTCGTGTTGGCCGAACATGTAGTAAGGTATCATGCCCTTGACCCACTCGAGGTCGTAGCGACTCACTTTGAACACCGACTTCAAACTCATCCAGGCCCTTCTCGGCTCCAGTATGACGTAGATGAGCGGAAGCGCACCGTAGGCGATGGCGGCAGCGCGGTGGAGCAGACGGGTGAACTCTCCGCTGGCGCCTTGCGCCAGGGGGCCCAGGAAGGGGAAGAACAGCACCATACCTGTTGCCGCCAGGGCAAGAAAGGTCACCGTATGCCCCCAATGGAAAAGCCGTTCCATAGCCGAGTACTTGGGAATCCACCTGATCCTGATGGCTCCGGCCTCGTCCATCTCCTGCACACCACGGACCCTGTTGCCTATCATTCGACTTCCTCCATTCTGATATTGCGGCGCGCGATGAAGTAGAAGGCGAGCATGCCGAGACCGACGGCGCCAAAGGCTAGCGTGCCCAGGGGCTGTATGACGTGCTGCCAGGCACGGGCCACGGCCGGTGTCGAGGGACTCACAGGCCAACCGTACTCGCCGGGTTCGCCAAACATGATGCTCAGCCGTCCCAGGCCTCCGGCTTCGTGCTCTCCGTAGAGCCGTACCGATTCAAGACCCTGACTCTTCAACAACTCAACCCTTGCTTTCGCCGTCTCCAGCAACTCCGCTCGTGAGCCCCACACCAGGGCGCCCACCGGACAGCTCTCTGCACAGAATGGCCCCCCGATCCCGCTGAAGACGCGGTCCTGGCAGAAGGTGCATTTGGCTGCCTTCGCCTCTCCCGAGAGCACGCTCTTCGTCTTCAGAGCAGGAACGCCATACGGGCAGAACTCCGTACAGTAGCCGCAGCCGATGCACTTCGACGCGTCATAGGCGGTGAACCCCCGCTCGTCTTTGTACAGAGCACCTGAGGGACAGACCGTCACGCAGGCCGCATCGGCACAGTGCATGCACTGGTAGTTCATGAAGTGCCAGTCCGTGTCGCTGCGCTTGTTGAGCTTGATGAGAGTCCACGTATCAGCGGACAAACCACGAGGTGTGTCATACAGCTTCTGGCCGCTGGCCGCCTCCACTGGCAAGGTTTCCGCGACCTCCGTGTCCTGCGGCAGGCTGTTCCAGCGTTTGCACGCCATCTGACAAGCCCGGCAACCGATGCACTTGGACGAATCGTAGAGTATGGCCAGCCGCTCCTGAGGTCCTGGCTGGACTTGTGGCCTGGTCCACGGCAGGAAGGCCCCACTCGCGAGGGCGGCCCCCGAGAGCCTCAGAAAGCCCCTGCGATTCACTTCCATCGATCATCACCTTCCTTGTCTGGTAGCAGTTTCCTGGTCCACTCGATCCCCCACCGACTCAGTTGGGACAATGCGGCGTCCACCAAAGAGGCGAGTTGAGCCGCCACCGGAGGGGACAGCTCCAGGCCGGTGTCGACCACGCCTGGCTGCACGCCCACCAGCACCAGCTCTCCTGGATAGCAGCCACGCAGACGAGCAGCGGCCAGCAGATCAGCGAGCCCCATCTGATGGGGTGAGATCTTGACGCTCAGACACGCTGGGACTTCCTCCCCCTCCAGGCGAACGATCATACCCGCCTCGCCATCCACGTGCACGGCGTCGATGACCAACAAGCGGTCTGTCTCTTCCACGTAGGGCAGCAGGCTCAAACCCAGAGTCCCACCGTCGAGCAACTGCACCTCGGGTGGGAACTCGTACCGTTCCGCCAGCAGCTTCACGGCCCGCACGCCGATCCCCTCGTCGCGCATCAAGATGTTCCCCAAACCGAGCACCAGGGTGATGGGCACGTCCTACATCGACCCATCCAGGTGGACGCAAGCCAACTCGCGACCGCTCACGTCCACGATATGCACAGCACACGCCATGCACGGATCGAAGGAGTGGATAGTTCGGAGGATCTCGATGGGCTGCTCGGGGTCGGAGACTGGTGTTCCCACCAGTGACGCTTCGTACGCCCCCCTCTGGCCCCTGGCATCCCTTGGCGATGAGTTCCACGTCGAAGGCACCACACACTGGTAGTTGGCTACCTTCTGGTTCACGATATGAATCCAGTGACCCAGTGCACCGCGCGGTGCCTCGTGGTGACCCCAACCCCTGGCCTCCGAGGGCCAGGTAGAGGGATCCCACAGTTCCCCGTTGTGCACTGTCAGATCTCCGCTGGCGATGTTGCTCGCCAATTCATCCAACCAGGGCTCCAACTGCTCCGCGACCAGAACGGTCTCAAGGCCACGCGCAGCCGTGCGCCCCAACGTAGAGAACAACGCCTCAGGCCCGACCCCCAGGGTATCGAGCAGACGATCCACCAACTCCTTCGCCCTCGGCTCACCCGACGCATAGGCCACGAGCATGCGTGCCAGGGGACCTACCTCCATCGCCTTCTCTTCGTAGCGGGGCGCCTTGACCCAGCTATACTTCCCGTCGGTCTCCAGAAACTCATAGGGCGGTTTTGGACCGGTGTAGTTGGGCTCTGTTTCCCCGTCCCACGGATGCCTGGCGGCCTGGCCTCCGTCGCTGTAATCGAACCAGGAATGGGTGACGTATTCGCCGATCTTCTGGTGATCCAGCGGCTGTACGGCGCTCAGGTCGCGGTCGAAGATAGCGCCCGTGGGGAACAGATACTTGCCCGCTGCGTCCGGAAACTCGCCGTAGACCAGGAAATTGCCCAACCCCTCTCCGTAGCTGACCCACTCTTTGTAGAAGGAAGCCACCGCCACCAGATCTGGAAGATAGACCTGCTCCACGAATTCCTTGGCCCTCGCGAAGAGCTGGCGGATCAAGGCCAGCTTGTCAGCGTTCAGGGCCGATTCAGCGTCGGGATCGATCGGGATGGCCATCCCGCCCACCAGGTAGGTTTGCGGATGCGGGTTCTTGCTGCCCAGAATGGCGTGCACGCGAATCACATCGCGCTGCCAGTCGAGGGCTTCCAGGTAATGGGCGACGGCCATCAGATTGGCCTCAGGGGGAAGCTTGTACTCCGGATGGCCCCAGTAGCCGTTAGCAAACGGACCGAGTTGGCCGCTCCCCACGAAGGTGGAAAGCTTGTCCTTCACACCACGGAAGTAGTCGGCAGAGGACTTAGGCCAATCGGAGATGGACTGGGCCAGCTCCGCCGTATCAACAGGGTCAGCCTTCACCGCACTGGTAACGTCCACCCAATCCAAGGCATGAAGGTGGTAGAAGTGGATCACGTGATCCTGCACGAACTGGATACCACCCAGCAGATTGCGGATGATCCGCGCGTTGTCCGGCACTCTGATGCCCAGCGCATCTTCTACAGCTCGCACGGAGCTGATGGCGTGGACCGTCGTTCAAACTCCACAGATGCGCTGCGCCATCAGCCACACGTCTCGGGGATCGCGGCCCTTGACGATGATCTCCAGCCCCCGCCACATAGTGCTGGAACTCCAGGCGTCGGTCACCATGCCATCGTCGATCTGCGCCTCGATGCGCAGGTGTCCTTCGATGCGCGTGATGGGATCGATGTAGATCTTCTCAGCCACCCTATGCCTCCTGCTTACCAGTCAGTTTGTTCGCGGCTATCGTGCCGATCACACCGGCCGCAACACCTGCTGCTACTCCCAGCCCTGCGCTCACCAGGTCAACTTCCTGGCCGCCAACCGTTACGCCTGGATAAGCAGCCGGCGGTGTCGCGTCGAAGATGGGGGTCGTTTCGTATGCTCCTGCCTCCCAGAAGTCAGGCGCTGCACAGGCGATGCAGCCGTGGCCAGCCGCCACCGGCCAACTAGTTCCTTGGTTCCAGCGTATGGTGGGACAGTTGTGGTAGGCAATAGGCCCCTTGCAGCCCATCTGATACAAGCACCAGCCCTTACGATGCCCTTCGTCACCCCATTCCTTCACGAACTCTCCCGCGTCGAAGTGACCGCGGCGTTCGCAGTTGTCATGGATGCGCCGACCATAGGCGAAGAGAGGCCGCCCCAGATCGTCCGTCGCCGGCAGCTTGCCGAAGGTGAGATAGTGAACCAGCGTCGCCGTGAAGTTGTCCACGTTCATGGGGCAACCGGGAAGGTTTATGATGGGAACACCAGATATCACGTCCTTGACGCCTCTGGCCTCTGTTGGATTGGGGGTCGTCGCCGGCCAGCCACCATAGAAGGCGCATGCACCCACGGTGATAACCGCCGTGCCCTGGCCCGCGACTTCCTGCAGGAGATCCAGCGCCGTTCGACCGCCAATACAGCAGTAGACACCGTCATCCTTGGTGGGAATGGCACCTTCCACAACCACCAGGTAGCCACCCTCCCTGACCGTATCCTCCAACGACTTGTCTGCCCTTTTTCCAGACGGGGCCATGATGGTCTCATGGTAGTTCACAGAGACGATATCCAGTACCAGGTCGGCCGCTGTCGGCTGATTGGCCCTCAGGAAGGACTCGGTGCAGCCTGCGCAGTCCTGGTACTCGAGCCAGACCACCGGTGGACGCTTCCCTGTCTCCAGGGCATGGGCTATCTTGGGGACCATGCTCGCTGGTAGGGCCAGCGTCCCTGCCATCAGCGTGCAGAACTTCAGAAAGTCCCGCCGCGACACCCGCACCTGTCCGAGCACCTCAGGCGAAGTGGAGCCAGGGTTCTCTATCATGCTCTTACTCCCTCCGTGGTGAAATGAGCGCCCAAGCGAAGCCTCGCCAAGCACGCTGGCAGGCTCATGCTCGATGTCGACGCTCACATCGATCTCCGGGCGAGTGAAGCCAGCAGGAACCGCACCTGCGAGATGTCCGGCCTGCTCCCCCTCCACCGGCTCTTCCCGGCGCAGCCATGTGGCCCGGCCTTGGCGATCGGAGGGCCATCGGCGATGGCCCTGCGGCCAGACACACGTCGCCTGACGCTGTGCAGCCCAGCCACAACGCAATTATATCACGGATTAGACGGTAGATCAAGCCATTCACATTGAGTCATTTGCGACGCTACCGAAGGGGTATGGTCACTCAGACGATGACGTTTCGGGGGCCAGGTCAAAGAGGAGAGCTTGAGGGCCTGGGCACGGAGGAACTATTCGCGGCTTGTCGGGGAGCTTCGTTCCCCCGAGACCCTCCACCTTCCACGGAAAAGAATCAGGCCAGGGACACGAGTCCCTGGCCTGAAAACGCGCGATCCTACAACAGGCGAACCCGATCCTGAACGCGCCGCCCCCTACGCCATCTGGCCGGACAGCAGCACAGCCGCCCGCAGGAAGAGCCCTCCGAGCAGCACCAGGGTCGCGGACGCCAGTACCGAGCCGATCACCGCTTCTTTGCCCTTCAGAGAGGCGAACTCCAGTATCAGCGGCACCAGCAGGCCCACGAGCACTACTCCGCCCCAGAAGACCAGGCTCATAGGACCCGTGAGCAGCAAAGCGACCGCGCTCGCGCCGGCTGGCGTAGACATGAAAGCCAGCCACCCCAGATACCCTGCCAACACCACCAGTTCGGCGATGCCGAGGATCAGGCTCGTGATGCCCATGCGGTGCAACGTCTCGCTCCGTAGAGGCTTGCCTTCCCCACCGAAGAGAGTATCCAGGACTCCACCCACTCCCGTCCTCAGCACGAGCACCAGCAGCGCCATCCCGGTGGACACAGCCGAGGCCACGAACAGGGCCGGCAGCAGCAGGACTCCCGCCCAGAGAGGCTGATTGGTGGCGCTCAGCAGCACCCCCGTGTAGGCGATGAGCAGCACCGCCAGCACGACCTCGATCCAGTTGAGCACCCCGACCAGACCGGCCGCCGGGCGGATCATGCTGGCCAACCCGGAGATCACGGTGAGCCTTACCTCCCCTGGCTCGAAGCTCGTTGCCCACCACAGGGCGATCATGACCACGCCGATGAGGGCGTAGAGCAGCAAGATCCAGCTCCCCATGGACATGGGTGATCCCACTCTGAACCTGGTGAACAGGTGCCAGGCACGAAGTTGCTCACCAAGATCCAGTACCAGTAGCAGCGAACCCAGCAACACCAGCGGCACGCCCAGAAACGTGGCTATCTTGGGCAGTTGCGGGTGCTTGCCGCGCGTGAAGACGTTGATCAGGAAAGCCGAGAAGAACGCACCTCCTGCAATCCCGGCTATCCAGAGATAGATCACCAGCTCCCATTTCCAGGTCAGCATCATCGTCAGTCACCTCCCCCTCTGGCCTCTTCCGCCCTCTGGCGCTTGAAAATCAGCCAGAAGGGCACAGCGGCTAGCACACCAGCGGTCAAGATTCCGCTCAGCCACTGGCCACTCACATTGGCCGTTGCATACCGCGGTGACGCGGGCAGGCCATACGCCGACGGCTCGTCAACCAGCACATAGAGGCGGTGCAGGCCACCCAGCTCGTACTCCCCATACAGGTTGGCCTTCGGAAGCCCATCAGCTTGCAGGGCAGCAACTCGCTCCTTGCCTTTGGCTAGCATCTCGTTGCGATCGCCCCAGTCCAGAGCGTTCGCCGGGCAGGTCTTCACACAGGCTGGAGGCAAACCGTTGGTCGTCCGATCCACGCAGAAGGTACATTTCTGAGCAGTGGCCTTTTCCTCTCCTCCAGCTTCCGCCGGCTTTGAGACCGAGTGGATGGCATCGAACGGACAGGCCGCGACGCAATAACCACAGCCGATACACCACTCTTGATCCACCAGCACGTACTGGCCGTGATGCCGTACGGCCCCCGTTGGACAGACCGCCTCACAACTGGCCTGGGTGCAATGCATGCAGCCCTGCTTGAGGAACAGCCACCTGACCTGATCACCCTCCACCTTCTCGTTGAACTTGATCTTCGTCCAGGTGATGCCTGACAGCTCGGGAGGGTTCTCGTACGAGCCCCAGTTCTTTGTATCCTCGGCAGGATTGTCGTTCCACTGCTTGCACGCCACCTGACAGCCGCGGCAGCCCATGCATCTCGATTCATCTATCAGCATCGCATTGGCCACGGTCACACCGCCTTTCTAACGTCCACCAGGAACGCCTTGTACTCTGGAATCCCCGTGTTGCCGTCGCCCACGTGAGGTGTCAGGAAGTTGGCCGTGCCGCCCTTGGCCAGTCCCTGCCAGCTGAAGTGCCAGGGCATGCCCACCTGGTGCACCGTGCTGCCGTTCACGCTGAACGGCTTGAAGCGAGGCGTGACCAGAGCTACCACCTCGATCTCACCGCGGGCCGAGCTCACGATGACCCGATCTCCGTTGGAGATCCCCTTTTGCTGGGCCAGTTCCGGGCTCATCTCTACGAAGGTCTCCGGTTGAGCCTCTGCCAGCCACGGGAGCCACACGGACATCCCGCCGGCCTGCCAGTGCTCGACCAGTCGGTAGGTGCTGCACACGATGGGGAACTGGTCTATGGTCCCGACGTTGTCCCCAACGTCTTGGCCGCTTTCCGCATCCCACCGCTTCACCACCGGGTTGAACTGCACCGAAGACAGCGCATTGGTCGTCGGCGACTCCAGCGGCTCGTAATGCTCGGGGAAGGGTCCCTCGTTCCTGGCCGCAAAGAGCCTGGCCTTGCCCTCAGGCAGCATGATGAAGGGATCGTTGAAGCCCGCGTCGCCCGGGGCCTTCGTCTTGGAGAAGTCCGGGACGTCGTAACCCGTCCAGCTTCCCGCAGAGGCGTCCCACCAGATCAGTGCCTTGTCCTCTGACCAGGGGTTGCCCTTGCTGTCAGCCGAGCAGCGGTTGTAGATGATGCGGCGATTGACCGGCCAGGCGAAGCCCCAGTAGGGGAACATGCCCAGGTCACCGGGGTCTTTCTGCCCGCGTCGCTTGCAGGCCGTCATCGTGTTGCCGTCGCCGTCGTCCGCCGGGTACCAGTAGCCCGAGTAGATCCAGTTGCCGCAGGCTGTGGCCCCGTCCGCGGTCAGCTTGGTGAAGTTGACGACCATCTCGCCAGCCTTGCCGACCACGTTCCCGTCTTCATCACTTACGTCTTTCGTCCAATAGCCATTGATCTCCTGGCAGATCTTGTCGAAATCAGCCCCGTGAGACCAGTTTAGATCCAGTATGGCCTCGGCCAGAGGTCCGCCCTCCGCCTCGTAGAGCCTTCGGAGCTCCTGGTAGACCAGGTCCATGATCTCAATGTCACCCCTGGCCACACCTGGGGCCTGGGCAACCTTGGGCCGGTACTGGATCAGACGACCGCTGGTGACGATGGTACCTTCCTTCTCCATCGCATCAGCCGCCGGCAGCAGGAAGACCTCGGTCTGGATGGACGACGGGTCAACGTCGGGCGCCCGCCAGAAGTCCGTGGTGGCGGTCTGTGCGATCTCCTGCACCACCATCCACTCCAGCTTCTCCAGCGCCTTCCGCTCGAAGCGCGCATTGGGACCCCCCACGGCGGGGTTCTGCCCCATGATCCATAGACCCTTCACTGTGCCGTCGTATATGGCGTGGAACATCCCGATCCAGGCGTAGGTGTCGATGCCCCCACTGATCTTGGGCATGTAGTCGAAGCAGAAGTCGTTGCGACTGGAAGCGTTGGCTCCCCACCAGGCTTTGAGCAAGCTCACCAGGAACTTGGGGGTGTTGACCCAGTATCCACCAGACGGCGTTTCCTTCTCCAGATACTCGGCGAGGTCCTTGTGCTTGGCTGCACTCGGAGTATTCATGTACGCCGGGATGATGTGGTACAGGATGGCCATGTCCGTGGAACCCTGGACGTTGGATTCGCCCCGCAAGGCGTTGACTCCGCCGCCTGGACGGCCGGTGTTGCCCAGCAGTAGCTGGACCATGGCCATGGCACGCACGTTCTGGGTGCCAACCGTATGCTGAGTCTGCCCCATGGCGTACATGATGGTCCCGGTCTTCTCAGGGGCACCCGTCGCGGCGTAGGCCTGCGCCACCTCCAGGAACTTGTCCTTGGGCATGCCGCAGACCTGCTCCACCATGTCAACGGTGTAGCGCGCGTAATGCTTCTTCAGAAGCTGGAACACGCACTGAGGATCAGTGAGGGTCTCGTCGCGCAGGATGTTGCCATCCGCGTCCGTCTGGTAGGCCCAAGTATCCTGCTGGTAGCTGCGCTTCTCGGCGTCGAAGCCCGAGAAGTAGCCATCCAGATCGGCCGGGCCCTGGAACCCCTCTTTGATCAGGAAGGAGGCGTTGGTGTAGTTGGCTACATACTCCTCGTGATAGAGGTTGTTCTCCAGTATGTAGCTCATCAAACCGCCGTAGAAGGCGATGTCGGTGCCGCTTCGAATCGGGGCGTAGATATCGGCCGTGGAAGCTGACCTGGTGAACCGAGGGTCCACCACGATCAGTTTGGCGCCTCGCTCATCCCGCGCCCGGTTGATGTGAAGCATCGAGGCCGGGTGGTTCTCCGCGGGGTTGGCACCACACACGAGCACGGCGTCTGCATTCTTGAGATCTCTCCATTGGTTGGTCATCGCTCCGCGACCATACGTGGGGCCGAGACCGGCCACCGTCGCGGAGTGTCATATGCGTGCCTGGTGTTCGACATACACCAGGCCCAGTGCACGAGCCAGCTTCACGGCAACGTAGCAGTCCTCATCATTGTTGGCTGCGCCACCAATGAAGCCCAGGCCGTTCGTGCGATTCACCGTGACCCCATTCTCATCCGTAGTCTGAAAACTGGCGTCGCGTGTGTCCTTCACCTTGCGAGCGACCAGGGGGATGACTTCCTCCCAGGTCATCTCCTCCCACTCCGACGCCCCCGGAGCCCTGTGCAAGACCTTGCTCTGTCGATGAGGGCTCGTGGACAACTGCCGCACCGATATCGACTTCGGGTCCAACGCGCCCCGGTTGTTCGGGTGATCGGGATCTCCCTCAGAGTTCATGATATGCCCCGAGCTGTCCGTTGCCACCAGCAATCCGCATCCGCAAGAACAGTACGGGCAAACCGTTCGCGATTCCCCAAGCTTCTTGTGTAGCGGGAAGGTTGGTACCTCCTGCCGCCCAGGCACTGGAGGAGGTAGAAGAAGAGCACCTGCGCTCGCTCCTGACCCCTTCAGGAACTGTCTCCTGCTAATCTCGTGCATACTCTCGATTCACCTCCCTGCAAGATTGTGCGCTAAGAACGGTAAGGATAGATGCGACTCCCATCACCCCCTTTCGCTTCTTCGGGCCAACCCGCAACCCGAACCTTAGCCGAGTTGCGAGACTACCGTCGATCAGAATGGTATCAGACGCTGGCTCCACTACCATCAGAGCTGAGCCTTTGACGTCTGGTCCCGCAAGTAATCCGCAGTTCGGTGTGCTGGCCAGTCTCGAAACAGCGCCGGCCTCCTCGCCCATGGAGCCACGAGGTTCTGGCTCTCCAGGGGTCGCGACCGGCATTCAGATCACGTGTTGTAGGCTGCGCCTGCCGAGTCATACTGGTGCTGCACCTCGGCCAGTTCGCGCAGCAGATTCAGGCTCTCCAGCGCCTCGCCCTCATCAACGAGGCTAATGGCGTACCCAGCATGGACATAGACGTAGTCGCCCACCCGCGCTTCTGGCGTCAGCCACAGACTGATGGTGCGGCTCACCCCGCCAGCCTCGGCGGTGCCCTCCAAATCGATCATCGATTGAATCCGCATGGGAATGGCCACACACACTGGTCGCGACTACTCCTTCCGGATCTACACGGCGAGTTCTCGCGTCCAGCAGCTCGACCCAAGCATCTGCTTCACCTGGAACACCAACACGGGTTGTCGAGAACGCGCAGAGAGCGCAGTTCTCCCACAGCTCGGACTTCGCTCTGGCACGGATGGGGGAAACACGAACGCGGGTACGACCGCACCGGGTCGCACCACTCCACGGTGAAGAAGTAGATGAGGATTGGCCCCGGCCTCCCCTCTGAGCGACGGCTTGTGCCAAACTGGCGGCGCCGCCATCTGGCCTCTCATCTGTAGGCGTCGGACATTGTCTATACAATGCACTTTGGCGTTATCACATCGCGATATGTACTCGACTGGGTAGTCAAGCGGTGTTGAAAGGACCTGTTGGGTGAGCGCGTGAGGAGAGACTACGTCCAACCTCAAGCACCCATCATTTCGAGGAACAAACAACCCCCACGTAACCGATGGTCAACCGTGACCCCAGAGGCGCACTCCCAGCGCTCAGTTGAGCAGGCTACGTGCTCTTCTTTGCTCAACTATACCACCCTCCCGCACACTTGTCAAGTCATGCCGGCCTGCCGCTGTGTGCGCTGCGTCTCGCCAGGCGCAGAGCATCAGCGGCTACGAAGAGAGCCCACGAACTCAGCCTCGCAATCACGACGGGGATCGGAAGGCTTCGTGCACGGTCACCTTCTTTGCGGCGGGGCAGTCCCCTCGGTAACATTTTCATTTGAGTGAACTGTATCTCTTCGGTGATACGATGCGTGAGTGAAGGCCAACGTTTGACAAGGCCATTCTTTGTTAGTATAGTGATATTATGCCCTGGAACGGGCGGGTACACGAGCGAGTCGACGTATACTGGTCTATGGCGAAGGTTGAGCATAATGCTGACTGGCCGACTCAAGTTCTTGGTTGGGGGAGCCATCATCCTGTTGGTCCTGGGATGGCTGGTCTTGAGCAATATTCAGGAAGCCAGCGCCCATTACCTGACCGTGGAGGAGTTACTGGCCCAAGGATCATCGGATCGGATGGTCAGGGTCTCCGGCCTTGTGGTCGGTGAGACGATCGCCTGGGATCCTCAGCAATTGGTCCTGCGCTTCGAAATCGCCGATGACGGGGAAAGTCTGCCTGTGGTTTATGAAGGTGTCCGCCCCGACATGTTCCGCGACGGCGCTCAGGCGGTGGTCGAGGGCAAGTACTCCTCCAGCGGCGTCTTCGAGGCCAGCACCTTGCTCCTCAAATGCCCCTCCAAGTACGCCGAGGAATAGCCCACGCACGCCCCTTCCCCATTAGGAAACGACTATGTCTGATATCGGTTATGGGATCCTTGCTCTCTGCCTTTTCGTCTCTTCGTACGCAGCGATGGTCTCCTTCGTGGGGGCTCGCCGCCCTGCTCGCCCGTGGCTCCAGAGCGCGAAGAACGCCCTATTGGTGACGATGGTTCTGGTCACCATCGCCTCGGCGGTGCTCCTCTTTCTGCTGCTGAGTCACGACTTCCAGGTGACCTACGTCTACCGCCACACCAGCACACACCTTCCCCTCACCTACACCCTCTCTGCCTTCTGGGCCGGTGAGGCCGGCTCGTGGCTCCTGTGGCTCTGGTTACTCTCCATCCTGGCGGCGATAGTTGCCTGGCGCAGCGAGAGACTGGGGAAGATCGGGCCATACGTTCTGGCCACGCTCGCTGCCAACGAGGCCTTCTTCACGCTGGTGCTGCTCCTGATCAGCAACCCCTTCGAGACCATGGCTACCAGGCCAGCCGAAGGAGTGGGCATGCTGCCCCTGCTCGAGAATCCGGGCATGGTCATCCACCCACCGATCCTCTTCCTCGGTTACGCCGGATACACGGTGCCCTTCGCCTTCGCCCTGGCGGCCCTGATCAGCGGCGAGCTTACTGGCGACTGGCTGAAAGCGCTCAGGCCCTGGAACCTCTTTGCCTGGCTCTCTCTGGGGATCGGTATCATCCTCGGAGCGTGGTGGGCCTACGTGGAACTGGGCTGGGGTGGCTACTGGGCCTGGGATCCGGTGGAGAACGCGTCCCTCATCCCCTGGCTGACCGGCACCGCCTTCCTGCACTCAGCCCTGATGGAGGAGCGACGGGGGATGTTTAGAGTGTGGAACGTGGTACTCGCCGCGCTCTCCTTCGCTCTGTGCCTGTTTGCGACCCTGGTCACCAGGGGCGGCATCGTGGTCTCCGATCTCCATGGCTTTTCCAGTAGTATCCAGCCCATCGCCTACCTACTCCTGGGCTTCATAGCCATCGTCCTCGGGCTCACGGCCTTCCTCACGTTCCGCCGGCGCCTCCAACTCACATCCGAACGGGGAATAGAGAGCCTGTTCTCACGGGAGGGCGCTCTCCTCCTCGCCAACCTGCTCCTGTGTGGTATGGCGCTCATCGTCTTCATCGGTACCACGTATCCCTCCTTTGTCCAGGCCTGGCAGGGAGTGCAGATCAGTCTCGATGCCTCTTTTTTCGACCGCACGACGGGCCCTTTTGCCCTGGCCTTGATCTGCCTCATGGGCATCTGTCCTGTCCTGGCCTGGCGGCGCCTGAACCGCGATGATCTTCGCGGCCTCCTGCCCGGGGCCGTCGGAGGTCCCCTGGTCGCCGCCGGACTCTTCCTCCTGGGCGTGAGGGCGCTGCTCCCCCTCGTCTCTGGTCTCACCTCCACCTTCGTCGTCCTCTCGCTCCTGTCCACCGTGGTACAGGACTGGAAAACCAGACGCCACTCCACGGGCGAGGGCTATCTGCGCTCCCTGGTCACGCTGCTCTCCAGGGGTCACCGCCGCTACGGGGCCTACGTGGTGCACCTTGGGATCGTGCTCATCACCATCGGAGTCACGGGCTCCATGAGCTACAAGACCGAGCAGTTGGTCGCCCTGAGTCCGGGTGAATCCACCACCGTCGGGGGTTACGAACTTCGCTACACCGACCATTCCATGGAGACCCTCAATCCTGAGCCTCAGACCTATCAGAGCAAGGTCCGTCTTTCCACGACCCTGGAGGTGTACGTCGGCGATTCCAGGGTAGCCACCCTGATGCCAGAAAAGGACTTCCACTATGCCCTGGAGAGCCCCTGGGTCACGGAGGTAGCCATACGAGGCACGCTCAAGGAAGACCTCTACGTGATCCTGGCCAACCTGGACGAGAATAGCGTGGCTGCCTTTCAAGTGGTCATCAACCCTCTGGTCACCTGGATCTGGATTGGCGGCGCCGTGCTCCTCGCGGGCACGGTCATAGCCGCCTGGCCGAGAAGGCGACGCAAGGACGAGGAGGGGTGAGATGCGCATGCGGATGACCACCCTGGCGGCAATCCTCCTGCTGCTGGCTACAACGACGGGCACGTGGGCCCAGGGGTCCGGTGTGATCGAGGGCCAGGTTCTCAACGCTTCGCTGGACAGTGCACCGGTCGGAGGGGCACGCGTCACGCTTTGGGTCTTGGTGACGGACCAGGCCGAGAGCTCCATGGAAACCACCGCAGATGCCTCGGGCCGATTCCGCTTTGAAGGCCTCCAGACGGAGGAGCGGACCTACCAACTGGAAGTGGAATACAACGGGATACTCCATGAGAGCGACGTGGTAGCCTTCCCTTCAGGAGAGAACTTCCTCTCCGTACCTCTGAGCGTGTATGAATCGACCACCAGCAGCGCAGAGATATCGGTGGAACGAGCCCACATCATCGTCGGTTTTGATCCAGGGACCATCTACGTGCGGGAGGTGCAGGTCTTTTTCAATGCCGGTAACCTGACCTACGTCGGCCCTACCGGGCAGGAGGGGGAAGTAACGGCTGACTTCCCTCTGCCCCAGGGTGCCTCCGCCATAGAGCTCGGGGATGGGTTCATGGATTGCTGCGTGGTGCAGACCGACACGGGCCTGGCCTCCACCTATCCTCTGCTGCCCGGCGCCACACAGTTCGTCCTCTCCTACTCGCTGCTCAATGAGTCGACGACCTACGACCTGGTGAAAGAGATAGCCCATCCCACCAACTCTTTGGACGTCCTGGTCGCCGACGTAGGGGTGCAGGTCACCGGGCCGGGACTGACCCAGGCCGAGCCACTATCCATCCAGGGCGGTAACTATCTGCACCTGGGCGCAGCAAACCTGACCCCTGGTGACGAGGTCGTTCTGCACTTCACCAACCTTCCCACGGAGGCGATGCCTGAGCCTTCGGCTTCTTCCGCGACGGTTCCCCCGGTGGTCAGTTGGTCGGTATTGGGGGTCATCGGCTTGGGCGTCTTCCTGGCACTGGTCTACCCGTTCCTGGAGACGAGCAGAGAGGAGCCATAGATGATCCAGGTCCAGGGCCTGGTGAAGTCCTACGGCCACACCTACGCCCTCCGAAACGTCGACCTGGAGGTAGGGCAGGGCCAGTTCCTCACCGTGGTCGGGCCCAACGGCGCCGGCAAGACGACGCTTCTCCGCATCCTGGCGACGCTGCTCAAGCCCACTGGGGGCCTGGTACGCATCCACGGCCTCGACCTGGGCTCAAGGAGCGCGGAGATACGACGTCACATAGGCTTCGTTTCCCACCAATCCCTCACTTACCCCCGGCTGACCGTCGAAGAGAACCTCACTTTCTACGGCAAGCTCTACGATGTACCCGCTCTCCAAGAGCGAGTGGAGACCCTGCTCCATCTGGTAGGCCTCGAGGCACGCCGCCGCGATCCCGCGCACACCCTCTCGCGCGGCATGCAGCAACGTCTCTCCATCGCCAGAGCGATCATTCACCAGCCGTCACTCCTGCTCCTGGACGAGCCTTACACCGGCCTCGATCAACAGGCTGCGGAGATGCTGCGCCAGTTGTTGCAGACCATCAGCACGGAAGCCCGCACCGTGGTCATGACCACCCACGACCTCCAGAGGGCCTTGGATTTGTGCGACAAGGTAGCCATTCTGACCAGGGGGCAGATCGCCTACCAGAGCGAGGACCCGTCCCTGACCGAGGAAGACCTGCGACAGGCCTACTGGCACCATACGGGGGGTGCAGTTGCAAGGGACAGGCTGAGGCATGAGTTACGTTAGCAAGGTGCTGGCCCTGGTGTGGAAAGACGTCTTGTCAGAGTTGCGGACGCGAGAAATGCTCAGCTCCATACTGGTCTTCGCTCTCCTGGTCATCGTCATCTTCAACTTCAGCTTCGAGCTGCGCGTGGACAACGTGGCTCAGGTGGCCCCGGGCGTCCTCTGGGCAACCTTTGCCTTCGCCAGCACTCTGGAACTGACCCGTTCCCTGGCCATGGAGATGGAAAACGACTGTCTGGACGGGCTGTTCCTGGCCCCCATGGACCGCGGTGTGATCTATCTCGGCAAGATGCTGGGCAACCTGATCTTCATCACTGTCGTGGAAGCTCTCGTGCTTCCTACCTTCTCCATTCTCTTCAACCTCAATCTGATCCGGCTTCCACTTCTGCTCACGGTCTTCTTGGGCACCATCGGCTTTGCCGCTGTGGGCACGCTTCTTTCTGCCATCGCCGTCAATAGCAGGGCCCGAGAGGTGATGCTGCCGGTCTTGCTCTTTCCCATCATCTTGCCTGTGGTCATCGCGGCGGCGAAGGTCACCGGAGGCATCCTCGATGGCGTGCCGCTCGCGGAGCTCGCCCACTGGCTGCGATTCCTCGTGGCCTTCGACATCATCTTCTTGGTAATCTCGTATTTGACTTTTGATTTCGTGGTGGAAGGGTAAGCTCGCACGGGGAAAGGGAGTACCAACCATGGTCCAGGACTCGCGAATCGCAGCTCTCCTCAACTGGCTCAGCGCACTGAGCATGATGGCCGCCTTATACCTCGTCTTCCTCTACGCCCCCCGAGAAGCGACGATGGGGGACGTACAGAGGATCTTCTATTTCCACGTTTCCTCGGCCTGGGTAGGCTTCTTCGCCTTCTTCGTGACCCTGATCGCTGGCATCGCCCACCTGCGCACTGGAAGCCGGGCCTCTGACGTCGTCGCCCTGTCCTCGGTGGAAATCGGCCTCACGTTCACCGCCATGGCCGTGATCACGGGCTCCATCTGGGCCAAAGCTACCTGGAATGCGTGGTGGCCCTGGCAGCAGGAGGCCCGGTTGGTCCTGATCGCCATCCTCTTGCTTCTCTACCTGGCCTACCTGATGCTGAGGGCCTTCATAGAGGGAGAGGAGCGGAAGGCCCGCTTCGCTGCCGTCTACGGGATCGTGGCCTTTGTCAGCGTGCCTTTCACCTTCATGTCGGTGCGCTGGTGGCAGGGCCTGCACCCGGTGATCTTCGAGAGAGAGGGAATGCACCTCTCGCCGGCGATGTTGGCCACCTTCCTCTTCTGCCTCGCGGCCTTCACCATCCTGTACTTCACACTGCTGCTCCACAGGACCCGGCTGGGAATGCTGGCCGACGAAGCGAGGGGTTTGAAAGAGGAGTTGAGTCTCCGAGAAGGGGGT
Organism: Anaerolineae bacterium; assembly: GCA_034411995.1. Classification (GTDB taxonomy): domain Bacteria; phylum Chloroflexota; class Anaerolineae; order UBA7937; family B3-Chlor; genus JAUVXJ01. Next base: position 49,029 of record DAOUME010000028.1, read on the forward strand.
TCAGTATGACCTACCTGTTTGCTGCCTACGCCGTGTTCTGGGGCCTGACCTTCGCCTACGTCTTCACTATCGCCTCTCGCCAGAAGAGGCTGGAAAACGAGATCAGGGCCCTCCGACAGAGCCTCGAAGGGAAAGGCTAGCCGCGCCCTGGCTACCCCGACGCGGTCGCGCCGCGGCGAACTGAGATGAACGCGAAAGATCCCCTCCTCGGGCGGCCAAGGGGACCTCTCCTCACCTCGAAACCTGTCTACCGGCGTCCCGCGGAGGCCAGCCTCAGTTATTCGATCATCAGAAAGGCGTACCGGTTCATCGTTTCGGAGTAGTCTTTGAGGACCTGTATCGGAAACCCATACTGCCGCACGGTGGCGTAGACGTCCACCGCCATCGCCTCTGGGGCCGGCCTCGCCAGCTTGGGGCTCTTGCACTCCCCTCTCACTCCTGCGCACTTCTTGCAGATGGAGCAGGAGTCCATGAACAGCAAGAAGGCCTTGTGGTATCCAGACAGGAAGACCTCTCTCTCCAGCTCCAGAAGCCCCAGATTGACCTCCCTGCACCAGGCAAAGCGGTCCTCCGGGTCGTCCACCCTCTTCTGGAAGTGAAAGACCGCAGCTCTCCTGTATTCGCTGAAGAACCGGCGGCACTCCTCCACCGAAGGCACGTTGGGAGGGCAGGAAGCGTTCTTGCCGTACTCTCCGCACCCAAAGGTGCATTTCATGCGGACCCATTGGGCCACCACGATGTTCTCCGGGGCGATCCACTTGAAATCGACGTAACCACGCTTTTCGAACAGCGCTGCCAGTTCTTTATCTTCGTTCATGCTCGAACCTGCTCCTCCTGGGCCGCCTGCGGTGGCGACCTGTCCCCGACGTCACGGCCCATTGTAGACCCAAACCTCGGACCGCGCAAAATCATCTGCCGCCTCCCAGAAGCGCCGAATCTGGGGGAAGCCCCGAAATGAAGACCGGTGTTTGGACCGGTCAGCGGCCACATGGAAAGGCCGCCCTGGATGGGCGGCCCTTGGGTACAGATGCGAAACCCCCGGCAGCTTCGACTAGGCGGCCTCCAGGCGCACGGCGCAGACTTTGTACTCCGGGATCTTCGCCGTGGGATCTATGGCCGGGTTGGTCAGGACGTTGGCCGCCGCCTCGGCATAGTGGAAGGGCGCGAACACCAGGCCGCGAGGCACGCGCTCGGTGACCCAGGCCCGGGTCTCGATCTCGCCCCGGCGGCTGGCCACCTTGACCTGTTGTCCATCGGCCACTCCCAATTCCGCCGCATCCTCCGGGTTCAGCTCCACGTAACCTTCTGGCGATTCCCCCTCCAGCTTCGCTGACCTCCGGGTCATGGTGCCGGTGTGGAATTGGAAGATGTTGCGGCCTGTCGTGAGCAGGTACGGATACTCGTCATCGGGCATCTCCGCCGGGTCCTGGTACTCCACTGGGTGCATCTTGCCCAGACCTCGGCTGAACTGCCCCTGGTGCAGGTAGGGGGTGCCCGCATCCTCGGCCGTACGGCAGGGCCACTGCAAGAACCCTAACTCCTCCAGCCGACTGTTACTCACCCCGCCATAGATCGGCGTCAGGGATGCTATCTCCCCCAGGATCTGCTCCGGCGATTGAAAGTCGAAGCCAGCGGCACCCATGCGCTGGGCAAGCTCACACACGATCAACCAATCGGCCCTGGAGTCTCCCAGAGGGGGTATCGCCTGGCGCACCAGTTGCACGCGGCGATCGGTACCGGTGAAGGTGCCGTCCTTCTCGGCGTAGGAGCAACCGGGCAGGACCACCTGGGCCAGTTGTGCCGTCTCGGTGAGGAAGATATCCTGCACCACCAGGAGGTCGAGGCCCTTCAAGGCCTTGATCACGTGATTGCTGTCGGGGTCCGAGAGCACGGGGTTCTCGCCCATGACGTAGAGGGCTTTCACCTCTCCTGAACCGGCAGCGTCGATCATCTCCGTGACGGTGAGACCTACTTTGTCGGGCAGCTCCTGGACGCCCCAGGCCTGCTCGAACTTCTGCTTCACCTCGGGGCTGGTCACCGCCTGGTATCCGGGATAGACGTTGGACAGCGCCCCCACGTCGCAGGCGCCCTGCACGTTGTTCTGGCCGCGCAGTGGATTGACCCCTGTCCCTGGCCGCCCCAGGTTGCCCGTGATCATGGCCAGGTTGGCGCAGGCCTTGACGTGGTCCACCCCGCTGGTGTGCTGCGTGATCCCCATGGCATAGACGATGGCCGCGCTCTCGGCCTGGCCGTACATCAGCGCCGCTTCCCTCAGCTCCTCCGGCGGGATGCCGCTGATACGCTCCACCACGTCGGGGGTGTATCGGGAAACGATCTCTTTGACTTCCTCGAACCCCTCCGTGCGGTTGGCGATGAACTCCTCGTCGGCCAGACCCTCCTGGATGATGATGTTCATCAGGCCGTTGAGCCAGGCGACGTCGCTTCCCGGCCGCTGGCGCAGCCAGAGGTCGGCAAACAGCGCCATCTGGATACGCCGGGGATCGGCCACGATGAGCTTGCTACCGCGCTTTTCGTGCGCCCTCAACAGGCGGCTGCCGATGATGGGGTGCTGTTCCGTGGTATTGGAGCCTACGACCAGAAGACAATCCGACTGCTCCAGATCGGGGATAGAGTTGGTCATCGCCCCGCTGCCAAACGATGCGGCCAGACCGGCCACGGTGGAGGAGTGTCAAAGACGGGCGCAGTGGTCTACGTTGTTGGTGCCCAGCACGGCGCGAGCGAACTTCTGCAAGAGATAGTTCTCTTCATTAGTGCATTTGGCTGAGGACAGTACCGCCATACTATCGGGTCCCGGCTGGTTCTTGAGGGCGGTCAGCTTGCTGGCGATGAGCTCGGAGGCCTCATCCCAGCTCGCCTCTCGAAAGCTATCCTTCTCTCTGATCAAGGGCTTCGTCAACCTGTCTGGGTGATGCACGAACCCGTGAGCGTTCCAGCCCTTGATGCACAGGGTGCCTTCACTGACTTGATGGCCCTTCACCGGCAGCGTGCCCACCACTTTTTCGTCCAGCACCTGCAAGTAGAGGGCGCAGCCCGTCCCACAGTAGGGGCAGGTCGTGAGTACGTTCCTGTATTCCATGACTAGGTTTCTACCTCCGCGGGCAAGACCAGAGGCGGCTGTTCCTCGAGACCGACCCCTGGCTCGTAGCCGAACATCTCCCGTACCTCCTGCCGAATGAGGGCGTACAGGGTGGTCAAGGGGATGCCAGCCGGGCAACTGAGCTCGCACTCCCGGCAGCCTACGCACTTGCCCGCCGTGTGCATGGCCCTGATGAGATGAAAAGTGGGGTATGCTGGGGGCACCTCACCCCGCTCCACCCACAAACCCTCTTCCAGGGTGCACTCCGGGCAGAAGCACTGCGGGCAGGCGTTACGGCAGGCGTAGCACTTGATGCATCTATCGAACTGTTTCCGCCAGAACTCGAACCGCTCCGCCACACTCTTCTGCCGCAACTCGTCAACGAGCTGGTCGGCAACGGGCTCCACTCTCTCTCCCACCTGAGTGTCCACCAGGACGCTGGGATACGGCTTCGCGCACCGGCATTCCTCTGCTTCCTCCGCCGTGCAGGCCAGGCCGATGACCACGACCTGGTCGAGGTTGACCTGGTTGCGCTTGGCCAGCTCTATCAGTCCCCGTTCCTCACAGCCCCGGCACACTATGGCCAGCCGGGCCTCGGGATGCTGGGTCTGAATCAAACGCAGAGTACCCGGCAACGGATACTTGGGCGCGACGGCCAGCTCGTCCAGCTCGTCACGCTCACGGAATAGGTGAGGCGCCACGTACCCAGACCTCCTGCGGAGCGCCAGGACCCCCTCCACATCGCCCAGCAGCCCTTCGATCGCTTTTCTCAGGGGTTCCTGTCTCTTCATGCCAGCACCCGCTCCATGGGCTCCAACTGCCCAACCGTCTCCGTGAACTCATCGACCACCTTGGCGAAGCGCTCGCCCTCGGATGCTGATACCCATTCCAGACGCAGCCGCTGCGGATCGATACCCGCATACTCCAGGACACACCTCAGCACGGCGACGCGCTTGGCGGTGCGGTGGTTGCCGCTGATGAAGTGGCAATCCCCGTAGTGACAACCCAACACCAGCACGCCATCCGCGCCCTCTCGGAAGGTGCGCAAGATCAGCTCCGGCGACACACGCCCCGAGCACAGCACCCGTATGATGTTCACGTTCGGCGAGTACCGGATACGCGACGTCCCCGCCAGATCGGCGCCGGGATAGCTGCAATAGGTACACGCGTAGGCAATGATCCTGGGTTTATCCATCAAGCAACCTCCAACGCGCGCAGAGCACCCTCCATCTCTGCCAGCAACTGTTCATCGGTGAAATGCAGCACCGTGATGGCCTTGGAACGGCAATGCCCGACACAGACCCCGCACCCCTTGCAGGCCGTCTCATCCACTTCCACGTGCCCGTCGACCAGGGTCAGGGCGCTGTACGGGCACGCCACCACACACTCTCCACACCCCGAGCAGAGCTTGATGTTCGCCCGGGCTACGCTAGGCTCCAGCGTGACGCGGCCCCTGTCCATCATGGCCATAGCGGCCGCGGCCGCCGCACCCGCCTGGGCGACAGTGTCTGGGATATCCTTGGGACCCTGACAGGCTCCGGCAATGAATACGCCGTTAGAGGCTGTCTCCACCGGACCGAGCTTGGGGTGCTTCTCCAGGAAGAAGCCGTCGGCGCTACGGCTCAGCCCAAATACGCGAGCTACCTCTTCCGCATCGTGCTGCGCTTCCAGGCCCGCGCTGAGTACCACCATGTCCACCGGGATCTGAAGCAGTCTACCCAGGTTGGCATCTTCGGCTTTGACCAGGAGTTGCCCATCGTGCGGAACGATCTCCGCAGGTCGACCCCGCACGAAGATCACTCCCTCCCCCTGCAAACGCTCGTAGAACTCCTCGTACCCCTTACCCCCGGTGCGCATGTCGATGTAGAACTCGTACACCTCTGCCTCGGTGTTATCCTTCACCAGATGGGCCAGCTTCAGGGAGTACATACAGCAGATCCGCGAGCAGTGCCGGTTGTAGTTCTTGTCGCGACTGCCGACGCAGTGCACGATGGCTATGCTCCGGGGTTCCTGCCCGTCCCTGGTCAGGATCCTGCCCCGGGTGGGACCGCTGGCATCCACCAGGCGCTCGAGTTGCAGGCTGGTCAGCACATTGTCGTACGTGCCGTATCCATACTGACTGATGCGGGAGCAGTCGAAGAGATCGAACCCCGTGGTCACGAGAATCGTGCCCACCTGCAGTTCCACGAGTTGGTCCTCCTGCTCGAAATCGACAGCTCCTCTGGGGCAGAGCTTGGCGCAGACGCCACACTTGCCTGTCTGGAAGTACCGGCACTTGTCCCTGTCGATCACCGGGACCCGGGGAATGGCCTGGGCGAAGAGCATGTAGATGGCCGTCCTGGTCCCCAGGCCGCCGTTGAACTCGGCGGGGATCTTCTTGGCGGGGCACTTCTCCTGACACAGCCCGCAGCCGGTGCATAGCTCTTCGTCCACGTAGCGGGCCTTCTTGCGGACCTTGACGGTGAAGTTGCCAACGTAGCCGCCGACCTCCTCCACCTCACTGTAGCTCAGTATCTCGATGTTTTCATGCTGTCCCACGGACACCATCTTTGGGGTCAGTATTCAAGCCGAACAGTCCAGCGTGGGAAACGTCTTGTAGAGCTGCGCCATGTGACCGCCGATACTCGGCTCGCGCTCCACCAGGTACACCCTCTTCCCGGAGTCGGCGATACGCAAGGCGGCCTCTATGCCAGCGATGCCCCCGCCCACGACCAGCGCCGCCAGCAGCACGGGGACTTCCTTCACCTCCAGCGGTGCATGGTGCGCTACCCGAGAGACCGCCGCGGCCACCGCACGCTTGGCCCTCTCGGTGGCTTCGTCGGGATCCTCCGTGACCCAGGCAACCTGCTCCCGGATGTTGGCCATCTGGAACTGGAAGGGGTTGAGGCCCGCCTCCTGGCACGCACGCCGGAACGTGAGCTCGTGCATCAGGGGGGAGCAGGAGGCCACCACCACCCTGTTCAATCCCAGTTCCTGTATCCTCTGCTTCACCAGGTCCTGCCCCGGGTCAGAGCACATGTACTGGTAAGTCTCCGCATTCACCACACCCGGGAGCTCGGCCGCGTATCGGGCGACCGCCTCGACGTCCACCTTGCCCGCGATGTTGGTCCCGCAGTGGCAGACGAAAACGCCTATCCTCCTCGGTCTATCACTCATGGCTCCACGTCTCCAGCCTATCCGCTCTCAGCATTGCGCATAGATTCCAGTACGAGCTCGCTGATGTCCATGGCCCTGATCCGGATCTTCGCCTGGCGCGCACCGGTCAGCAGGGTTCGTTTGCACTGCTGGCAGGCGGAGACTACCGCCTGGGCACCCGTCTCCTCGACCTGCTGCATGCGCAGGACGCCAACCTGGCTGGTTACCTCTCGGTCCGAGATCTCCACGTCCCCGCCGCCGCCACAGCACATGGCGTTCTCACCCGAGTTGGCCATCTCCCGGAAGTCGAGCCCCGGGATGCTGTTCAGGATAGCTCGCGGGGCATCGTACACCCCGCTCTTCCGCCCCAGATCGCACGGATCGTGGTAGGTCACCACCCGTTCCACCGGCCCCAGATGGATCCGGCCCTCCTGGAGCAACCGGGCCAGGTACTCCGTAGAATGAAGGATCTCCAGTTCCGGGGGGAGCTCCACAAACTCAGGATAGACGTGGGTCCAGGCGTAGTAGCACGACGGGCACGTGGCCACCAGCCTGGCCGGCCCCAGCTCGCGCACCCGCTCCACGTTGTGGCGGGCCAGTTCACCGACCAGGTCCTTCATTCCAGCACCATACAGGGGGTAGCCGCAGCACCACTCCTGCCCCCCCATGGTGGTGAAGGAGATCCCGGCCTTCTCCATGGTCTGCACGAACGCCTGGGGGATGCTGTAAGCCTGAGGATAGAACGCCGAGACGCAGCCCACGAAGTACAGCACCTCCGCCCCTGCCTGGCCCTCGATGCCCTCTGGCCTCTGCTCGAGGTTCTCGGCCCAGATGAGGCGACTCTCGTTCTCGTCCCCGGAGATATTGTGCTTCTCCGTCACCGTATCCTGAAGGACATGTATGCCCTCCGGCACCTGCAGTTTCTCCCGAACGGCGTACTCCTTCAGCATGAGCATGGTCTGGGTGAGGTCGATACCGCGGGGGCAGCGCACCGTGCAGGCCTTGCAGGTGGTGCACAACCAGAACGTACGGCTGTTCACCACCTCCTCCTTGAGCCCCAACTGGATCAGCTTCCATAGCTGCCGGGGAGTGTAGTCCATGGCATAGGCCGTGGGACACGACGCCGAACAGGTCCCGCACTGGATGCAAGTGCGCAGCACACTCAGATCGGGCGTCACTTCCTCGCCGAACCTGGCATCCAGCTCTCGCGTGGCAAGATCCAGGAGTTCTCTAGACATGGACACCTACCCCCTCAGAACCTCTTTGATCGGTGGCAGCCCTTTGATCGTCTCCGTGAACTCATCTACGATGTGGGCGAAACGCTCACCCTCCGAGGCTGACACCCATTCCAGGCGCAACCGCTGCGGATCAATGCCGGCATACTCCAGGATGCGTCTCAAGATCGCCACCCGCTTGGCGGTGCGATGGTTCCCGTTGACGAAATGGCAATCGCCGTAGTGGCAGCCCAACACCAGCACGCCATCCGCGCCCTCCCGGAACGTGCGCAGGATCAGTTCCGTCGACACGCGTCCCGAACAGAGCACCCTGATGATGTTCACGTTGGGGGCGTACTTGATGCGTGATGTGCCCGCCAGATCAGCGCCGGGATAGCTACAATAGGTGCAGGCGTAGGCTATGATCTTTGGTTCGTAGGTCAAGCTACCTCCAGGACGCTCAGGGCCCCTCGCATCTCCGCCACCAGCTCCTCGTCGGTGAAATGCGACAGGCTGATGGCCTTGGGCAGGCAATGGCCGACGCAGGTGCCGCACCCCTTGCAGGCCGTCTCTTCCACCTGGGCGTGGCCGTCGACCAGCTCTATGGCGCTGTAAGGACAGGCCAGCACGCACTCCCCACAGCCAGCGCATCGGTCGATGTCCACCAGGGCGACGTAGGGCTGCAACGTGACTTTGCCCCTGTCCATCATGCCCAGCGCCGCCGCGGCCGCTGCTCCGGCCTGGGCCACCGTGTCGGGAATGTCCTTGGGCCCCTGGCAGGCTCCCGCGATGAAGATGCCATCAGAGGCGGTCTCCACCGGAGCCAGCTTGATGTGCTTCTCCAGGAAGAAGCCATCCCCGCTCCGGCTCAGACCGAAGGTGTGAGCTACTTCCACCGCGTCACGCCGTGGCTCGAGGCCGGTGCTCAGCACCACCATGTCCACCGCCAGCCGGCGCAGCTCACCCAGCAGAGTGTCCTCGCACTTGACGATGAGCTTGCCCTCTTCCTCAGGGCTCTCCGGCACGTCGGTCACCTCCGCGCCCTTGCCTCTGATGAAGATCACCCCTTCTCTCAGCAAACGCCTGTAGAACTCCTCGTACCCCTTGCCGAAGGTCCGCATGTCGATGTACAGCTCGTACACCTCGGCGTCGGTCACATCCTTCACCAGGTGCGCGAACTTCAGAGACCACATGCAGCACACCCGGGAGCAGTAGACGTTGTACTTCTCGTCGCGGCTGCCGATACAGTGCAAGATCGCCACGCTTTGCGGCTGGCGACCGTCCTTGAGCAGCACCTGGCCCCCGGTGGGTCCGCTGGCGCTGATCATCCGCTCGAACTCCAGGCTGGTGACCACGTTGTCCAGCCTCCCGTATCCGTACTCCGGCGCACGAGCAGCGTCGAAGAGGTCGAAACCGGTGGTCACCAGGATCGTCCCCACCTCCAGTTCCAGGATCCGATCCTCCTGCTCGAAATCCACGGCACCCCTGGGGCACAATTTCTGGCACACGCCGCACTTCCCCGTCTGGAAATGGCGGCAGTGCTCGGTGTCTATGACCGGAACCCTGGGCACCGCCTGCGCGAAAGGTATGTAGATGGCCTTGCGCGTCCCGATCCCCGCATTGAACTCGCTGGGGATGTCCTTCGTCGGGCACTTCTCCTGGCACAGGCCGCAGCCGGTGCACAGGTCTTCGTCCACGTAGCGGCCCTTCCTGCGGACCTTGACTCTGAAGTTACCCACGAAGCCAGAGACTTCCTCTACTTCACTGTAGCTCAGGATTTCGATGTTTTCATGCTGTCCCACGGACACCATCTTCGGTGTCAGGATTCAAGCCGCACAGTCCAGGGTGGGGAAGGTCTTGTGAAGCTGGGCCATGTAGCCGCCGATGCTGGGCTCCCTCTCCACCAGATACACCTTCTTGCCCGCGTCGGCGATGCGCATGGCGGCCTCGATACCCGCGATGCCCCCTCCCACCACCAGCGCGGCAGGTTCAACGGGAACCTCCTTGACCTCCAGAGGCTCGTGCAAAGCGGCCCTGTACACCGCGGCGGCCACCGCCCGCTTGGCGCGGTCTGTGGCCTCGTCGGGGTCTTCGGTCACCCAGGAGACCTGCTCTCTAATGTTGGCCATCTGGAAGAAGAAGGGGTTCAACCCCCCAGCCTCACAGGCCCTGCGGAACGTAGGCTCGTGCATCAGTGGTGAACAGGAAGCCACCACCACGCGGCTCAAGTCGAGCTCCTTGATATCTTCCTTGATCAGATCCTGGCCTGGATCGGAGCACATGTACTCGTAGTGCCGCCCCACGACCACGTCGGGCAGCCCGGCGGCGTACTCCGCGACCGCTGCTACGTCCACCTTGTCCGAGATATTCGTTCCGCAATGACAGATGTAGACTCCTATTCTCTCCACCTGAACTACCTCCACAACTTCTTCACCCGGCCCCCTCCTCGGAGAAGGTCACGTCATGTAGGGGGCCAGAAGGCTCTCGGCCGGCACCAGCTCCTGGCCCAAGCCTAGTTCCTTCTTCCCCAGGCCCATGCTGACGCCCAACAACTGGGTGAAGAACAGCACTGGAACCGAGAAATCCGTTCCATAACGCGAGTTCACCTGGCCCTGGTAGGCCTCGACGTTGAGATGACAGAGGGGACACGCGGTGGCCAGGCAGTCTGCCCCCCTGCGTACCGCTTGCGCCAGGAGATTCCGCACCAGCTTGAGGGCCACCTCCTGCTTGTCGCCCATCATCAGCACCCCTCCGCAACACGCCGCCTTGAGAGGGTAGTCCACAACCTCTGCGCCCATCCAGGCCAGGAGGTCATCCAGGGCGGTGGGAAACTCCGCGTCGTCGATGCCGCTGGGCCGGCTGAAGGCACACCCCAGATAGGGCGCCACCTTCAGCCCTTCCAGAGGGCGCGTCACCCTCCGTTTGATGGCCTCCGCTCCCACGTCTTTGACCAGCACATCCAGGAGATGCCGTACCGTCACCGTGCCCTGATACTGGAGATCTGCTGCCGCCAGTGCCTCCGCCACCTCCCTCCTCAATTGAGGGTCCTGGGCAAGCCGCCGGTTGGTCTTGTCCATCATGCCGAAGCACCCATTGCAGATGGTCAACACCTCGCCACCCGGCACCTGCTTCTCGGCCAGCGCCAGATTGCGAGCGTTCAAGGCGTAGGTCTCCACCTCCCGCAGAGAGTAGGAAGGGCTCGACCCACAGCAGTTCCAGTCGTCTATCTCCATCAACTCCAGCCCCAGAGCCGCAGCCACCGTCCGGCTGGAGAGATCGTAGGCCCTGGTGCTGACCTCCTGCGTGCACCCAGGATAGTAACTGTAGACCATCACGCCTCCCCTTCCTGCGCCAGGTGATCGAGTATCCTGGCCAGATCGCCTCTGCCCTTGATCCTGTGAGGCAGGAGGGGAAACCTACCCCGCAACAGCATTTTGATCCCGAAGGGAGCCAGCTTGAGCAAACCCAGCGGATTCAGCCTGCCCAGATAGTAGCGAATCATCAGTTCCGTCTCGGCGCTGCGGCCATGCCGCTCCACGGTGCCGAGCATCGCCTGATAAAAGGCAGGGCTCCCACTGGGATACAGCCTGCGCCTCACCGCCATGCGCTTCAACTCGTACATCAGGTCGGTGAACTGTATCCCCGCCGGGCACCGCACCGTGCAGTAGTAACACGACGCGCACAGCCAGGGCGTGTTACTGCGCAGGACTTTCTCCAGTCTGCCGGCCCTGATCGCCGCGATGATCTGGCGGGGGGTGTATTCCATCGCGAAGGCTGTGGGGCACGAGGCCGAGCAGGTCCCGCACTGGATGCACTGCAGCAGCTCTTTCCTTTTCAAGATAGTCTCTTCTTCGGGCGACAACTCTACCTTACGTGGAGCGGCCTCCGTCGAACCCGTAGACATGAAAGCCTATCCTCCTGTACTGCCCCGCTCCCGTCCTGAGAGCAGGATCTTCACCCATTCACGGGGGATCAGTTGCACCTCATCCAGACCGTGGAAGCGCCGCAACTCGTTCACACTGTCATCAACTTGCAAAGCATATCCGAACGCCAGCACGTTGACAAGGTTCGACTCATGTCCAGCCGGTGGTTCCTCCTGGCGCCTCTTCTCCATGATGATGGAATGTATGTCCACCCCCTGGGGACAGACCTCCTGGCAGCGCCAGCAAGAAGAGCATAGCCAGCTAGAATACTCCTCCTCCCCGCACAAGAAGGAAGTGATGGAATGGGCTCCCAACCTCTCTACGATACAGACCTCACGGCACAGCCCGCACCGCGTGCAGTTCTCCAGCAGCGCCTCCACCTCTCCGCCACTCACACCCAGTTCCCCAGCAGTGCCCGAGCAGTCGCCGGCCCGACACCCAGATCGTCGGCGTCGATGCCCATGGCCAGACCAAGGAGTTGGGGCAGTGTCAGCACGGCCGGCCTCCCCCGCCCACTACTCTCTCTCAGCAACCCCTGAAAGCGCTCCAGCAGCAGGTGGCAGTTGCCGCAGGCATCCACCAGCACGTCCGCCACGCCAGCGGAGTCCAGCTTCCGGCGGCCAGCCTCCAGGCCCAGCCTCTCGTCCGCCAGGTAGAGCGTGGAGCCGCAGCAATCGTACTCAGCATCGTAATCGACCACCTCGGCGCCCATCGCTTCCACGATCCGACGCATAGCCTGCGGCTGGAGTGGATCGTCGAAACGCGCCAGTTTAGACGGTCGCAGGGCCTGGCACGGGTGTGTCACCGCCACCTTGATGGGCAGTTCCCTGCTCACTTTCTCGCGCAACTCGTCCAGGTGCTCGACCAGCAGTTGGACCACGTGCCTGACCTCCACCCTCCCCTCGTAAGACAGCCCCAGCCTCGCCAGGATTCTATTGACGTCAAGTCGCAGGGAAGGGTCATCCAGGGCTGCCCCGGCCCGCAACAGCGTATTGGTGCAGTTGCCACATAGCGTTACCATGTCGCGCCCCATCCTCTCGGCCAGACTGAGGTTGTAGGCCGCGAAAAAAAGCCACCTGTCGTTGAACGACTCCAGCGGAGCGCCGCAGCAAGCCGCCCGAGGGATGCTCTCCGCCTGCACGCCGACTTCTTTCAGTACCCGCCCGGTGGCCTTCTCGTACTGGGGCATGCGCTGAAGAACCAGACAACCGGGGAACAGCGCCACCGTGCGCACAGGTCAACCCGCCACGACACTGGCAAAATCGGCAGGTTCCACACCTGGGGACTCTATGCCATGCTCCGCGTAGAACTGGCGGATCGTCTCCTCGACGTCCTCCATTCTGGTCCCCACCAGCGCCTCCGAGAGCCCGGCCAACTGCTCTGCGGGATAGAAGAAGAAGTCTCCGGATAGCACTACAGAGGAGACAACGTCATCGGCGATCTCCACATCCCCTCTGATCAGGCCTCCCGGGGCCTTGTGCACCAGATGCCTTACCTCCACTCCAGCAGCGATCTTGACGGTCCGTCCCTTCATGGGCCTGCCAACCCCGTGGAGCCACTCCTCCCGCGAGAACTCAGCCTTCAGTCTGGACACCTCGCCCTGCAACTCGTCGTCGATGCTCGCTCTGGGCAGCGGCCCCACCAACTTCTCGAAGTTGCGTGCCAGGCGCTCGGTCAGGGACTCCCTCGGAGGTACGCTCCCCAGTTCCCGTGCGATGGTGGTCAGGTTCTCCTGCATGCTCTTGTACACCTTGTCGCGGAACTTCTCGTCGGGCACTTTGAGCACGCGACTCATCATCTCGTAGTTGAAGCCCAGAATCAGGTTACCCACCAACACCAGGTAGTCGCCGATCTCTCCAGCACCATTGCCAGAGATCTTGCGGCTATTGGTCACGATGTCGTTGACCGGCTTGTACTCGGCCGGAACGCCTATCTCGCGATAGGTATCGATAGGGGCCTGCAAGAACTTGCGATAGAATGACGTCTTGTCTCGTGGGGCTAAGGGGTTGTCCTTGTGTATCACCAACTGGTAGAAGAGTTGATCGTTGTCGAGATAGACGCCTCCCCCTCCTACCTCCCGCCGAAAGATGGGGATCTGGTTGCTCTGGCAGAACTCCACATCCACTTCCTTGTCCAGGTCCTGATGGTACCCGATGCACACGTAGGGGTCGGCGGGGGACAGCAGCACCAACGCCTCGCGACCCAGACGGGGCAGGGCATGGTAGATCAACTGCGACTCGGCCCAGGGCACGCTCCCGAGATCATAAAGCTGCATCTCTCCCTCTCACAAATATGACTAACCACATCTAATTATACCACGATTGGCGGCCCTCATCAACAGTACGGCTCACACGAGCAGTACGTCCAGGGCCATGGTCAGAAAGAGCACGAACAGATACGGGCCGGAGATCTTGAACATCACCCACGACTTCTCTCGAGAAGGATGTAGCGCCAGCACGAAGTTGCTGACGGTCACGAACAGCCCGAAGGCCCCCGCTGCGGCCAGATAGAGGGGCCCAAATCCACCGACGAAGTACAGGGCCAATGAGAGCACGAACATGAGCACCACGGTGGCCATGGTGCAGCGGGTGGTTCTCTCCAAAGAGACGACCGCCGGCAGCATGGGTACGCGGACCCTCTTGTAGTCGTCTGCGTAGCAGATGGCCAGGTTCCAGATGTGGTTGGGTATCCAGAGCACCACCACCGCGGCCATCAGCAACGCAGTGAGATCGATCCTCCCCCACACCGCTGCCCAACCGGTGAGCACGGGGATCCCGCCGCTGAACCCTCCCAGGATGATGTTCCAGGCGCTTCTCCTCTTCAGCAGCACGCTGTAGATCAGAACGTTGTCCACGAAACCCAGTACACCCAGCACCAGGACCAGAGGATTGATCATCCAGCCCACGGCCAGGGAGACCACGGTGAGCAGCAACCCCCACACGAGCGCCCTCTCTGAGGGGCGGATCCTCCCGCTGGGAATGGGCCTGCGCCTTGTCCTTTCCATGACCTGGTCCATGTCCCGGTCGATGTAGCACGTCAACGTGTTGGCGCCGGCGCAGCCCACGGTCAGCGCCAGGAAGGTCTTGGCGACTTGACCCAGGGGCAGACTGCGCCCTCCAGCCGCGACGATCATCGTGGCCAGTCCAGTAAAGACCAGCAGCAGGACAGAAGCGGGCTTGGTGACCTCGACGTAAGCCCACAGCCGCCGAAACAAAGAGGGAGAGCTCGAGCCGCCAGCCTGGCCGACTTCTACATCTCCCTCAGAGTCGGGCCCGTAAGTACGCACGGCATCGCTCTCGATCAGAGATCAGCCCTCCATCGCCGCAGCTACTAGCTCCACGAGGTCCAGGACCCGCATGCGCACCTTCTCCTGGCGAGCAGCGGTCATCAGCGTTCGCTTGCACTGCTGACAGGCCGACACCAGGACCTGGGCTCCTGTCGCCTCGGCCTGCTGGAGGCGACGCCGCGCCACACTCTCTACCAGTTCCTGGTTGCACATGGCCACATCGCCGCCACCGCCACAGCACAAGGCATGCGGCCCGGTCTCCTCCATCTCGATGAAGGAGAGTCCGGGTATGCTCCTCAACACGTTGCGCGGCGCCTCGTAGACACCACTATTCCTGCCCAGATCGCACGGATCATGGTACGTAACAGATCGTGGGTACTCCCCTGGTTTGAGGCGCCCCTCCAGAAGCAACCCTTCCAGAAGCTGGCTCATGTGCAACACTTCAATCCCCAGCGGCTCCCCGATGATCCTGGGGTACTCGTGCAACCAGGTGTGGTAGCAGGAAGGACACCCCGCCACCAGCATCCTGGCACCTCTTTGCCGCACGACCTCGACGTTGTGCCTGACCAACCCCTCCACAGCATCGCCCATGCCAGCGATGATGAGAGGGTATCCGCAGCACCACTCTTCGCCCCCCAGCGTCGTGAAGTCGAGGCTGGCCGCTTCCATCACCTTCACGGCGGCCTGAGGGATCCCGTAGGTCTGAGGGTAGAAGGACGGGGTGCAGCCGACGAAGTACACGATCTCGGCTTGCTCCTTACCCCGCACACCGTCCGGCACCTCCTCCAGATTCTGGCTCCAGATCAGCCGCTCTTCGTTGTTGTCACCGGAGATGTTGTACTTCGTGGTCACCGTCTCCCGCAGGGCGTCGAAAGGCTCCGGGTAGTGGCCTCTCTTCACCATCTCCTCTCGGGCCACCAGCCAGAGAGAGCGGGTATCGATGCCCACAGGGCACACTTCGGCGCAACGTGCACACAGCGTACAGTCGTAGAGACCTTTGGAAAGATAATCCAGAGCTGCTTCGCTGGGGGTGCCGGGGCCTCGCCACCAGGTGCGAACGCCAAACCGCTTCCTCACCAACGACCTCAGACCCTGGAGCTTCTCTCTGGGCCAGCCGATCGGATCCCCTATTTCGGGGCAGTTGGAGCACCATTCTATGCACAACCCGCAGCGCGTGCACGCATCCAGTTCGATCAATTGCCGCACAGTGAGCTTCTCTACACCCATGGACAGCTATTCTTTCTCCCTCAGCAGCCCCCTGATAGTCACCAACATCGGGCCCACCAGGATGTGGAAGAACTTGCTGAAGGGCAGATAGGCAACGAACGCCGCCACCAGAACAGCGTGCACCTCCCAGAGATACGGGTACACGGAAGGCCAGGGCGCGGGTGCCAGGCGCAGCACCAGCGACACGGTGTACCCCACGAAGGAGTACATCGCCAGCGCAGAAGGCACCCCGGTGACGATGAGGCGGGCCCCCTCCACGACGAAACCGAAGACGAATATCCCCCCCAGAAGCGCGGTGATGGCCACGTCGCCGGCCGTGGTGACTTCCCTCATCTGGCTATCCACAGCTCGACGCAACAGGGCGAAGATCGCACCCACGACCACCAGCAAGGCCAGCCAGTCGTAGGCCAGAGCCACGGGCGGGGCGTTCTTATCGATCAGAGTCTGCGTCAGCGAGGCCGTAGGCCAGAAGGTTGCCATACACCACGTCAAGATGCCCAGCAGGAACCGAGCCAGGAAAGGCCAGAGGATCAGCCCGTGCATGAGCCAGCGGCTCACGCTCTCCTTGAGCGTGCGACGCAGGAGAAGGCCGTCCAGGAGGAAGCACCTGAGCAACGTGAATACGCGGCGGGAGAAGATGACCCCGCAGGCATCCGCCGCAAGATACGACAGCTTCTCCCCGACAGAGAGCCCCTCCTTCCCATGTACCGTGCCTCTCAGCCAGACGGAGGAGGCCAGGGCCAGCCCTAGACCGAAGACCAGTAAAGCCGGGGCGGAAACCCAGTCTGTGCGTAGACCCCCGCCCGGACCCGTCAGATGGCCGGCATAGAGCACCGGGGACGCGTCGTGGCAGGCGAAGCACAGCAACCCCTTGGGCGGCAAGGCCGCACTGGCCGCCCCGACCTGGTTG
The DNA here is from genome assembly GCA_034411995.1 of Anaerolineae bacterium. Lineage (GTDB taxonomy): Bacteria > Chloroflexota > Anaerolineae > UBA7937 > B3-Chlor > JAUVXJ01. Next base: position 65,821 of record DAOUME010000028.1, read on the forward strand.
CCCGCAAAGTGGCATCTATCGCACTCCACGGGCTCGGCCATCTGGTGTGCGGTCCTGTCCAGGGTCATTCCCTGCGCATCGTAGACGCTCAGTTCCACGACTCCGGTCTGCACGTCGCGAACCACCGCCTCGGGTTCGAAGTGGCAGGCAGTACAGTCGACCGTCAGGTGGGCATCTCCATTGGCGATGTGCTGGGCCACATTGGTGTGGCAATCCGTACAGGCCAGAGGCGCTCGTTCCTCGTGAGGTGAGTGGGCCACGGTGCTGTGACACTGGGTGCAGGCCAGATGGCCGTGCCTCGTCCCCGCGTACTCCTCTTCTTTCACCTGCAGCGGGATTTCCTGCCCTTCCAGATCCATGGAGATACCGAGCTCTCCATGGCAATCCAGACAGAGGGCGTTCGCGGCCTCAACCCCTGCCACGGTGTCCAGATTGGGCTGCCGGTGGCAAGCCCAGCACCCCTCTTCCTGGGGTTCCTGGGCCAAGGAGGGCGCAGCGGCCAGGAGCAGCAGTATGGCGAAGCTCACGATGCAGGAAGAGATCAGGCGAATCCTCACTTTACCCTCGATTCCTCCATCAGTCTCGGATCCTCCTGCATCCGCTCCCACTCCAAGGCGTGCTCCGTCTTCAAATCCTCCTCGCTGACTTTGCCGGTGAAGATGGAGGTGTCCACGGGAAACTTCTCGGCCCGCAGGTGCGTGTTGAACATGTGCACGACGAAGATGAAGCCCACCGCCAGCACCGCCTCGTCACTGTGCATGATCTGAGCGATATTGATCGCCACACCAGGCAAGAACCGCGTGGCCAACTCTGGGAACCACAGCACCAACCCTGAGAGACCAATGATCAGCACCCCCCAGAAGACAGCCAGGTAATCAAACTTCTCCCAGTAGGTGAAGCGGTCGAATTTCGGCCGTGGCCGCCGACCGATGAAGTACAGGAAATGCTGCCACAGATCGACGGCGTCCTGTGGGCGTGGAACCATGGAGGAGCCTCGGAAGATGGGTCCCTTTCGCCGCAGCACATAGTAGACGATGAACATGAAATGGAGCACGCAGTAGAAAGCGATGACGATGGCGCACACCCGATGCAGCACACCTGCGCCGCGCACACCTCCCATGATCTGCATGGTTGCCCTCGCCCAGGCGGCGGTCCTGAACTTCAGCGACATTCCGGAGAGAGCGGAACCAGCGAAGCTGACCATGACCAACACGTGTATGAAACGATGGAAGAGGTTCAGCCGCCAGTACTCAGTCGTCTTCTCGGACATCTTCATCGTCTCCGCAGCTTCTCGTGGAGCCCCCGCAGAAGCCAGAGGAAGCTATGACCATAGAAGAACGCCAGCACGCTGGCGGTGAGGATCAGGAAGAAGAGCTGGACGAAGAAGAACAGCACGAACTCACGCGCGTGGGAAGCGCCAGGTTCCGGGGAGAGGGTCTCCTCTGCGTGGATGAGGAAGCCAGCCATGTTCTCGTCGGCGTCCGGGTGGCACTTCTGGCACGCCAACACTGCGTCCTGCGGCTGATCGAGGGCCATCACCTCGTGAGACCCGTGGCAGTCCGCGCAAGAGGCCGACTCCTCGAAATCGAGGTCCACCGCCGTCTTTCCGTGGTAGTTGTCCAGGTAGCTCGCCAGCTCCGAGGGGTGACACTGCCCGCAGATACTCACCTGGGCGTCGATGACCTGGAGCCGTGACCACACCTGCTGATAGTGAGGATCGTGGCAGTCACCGCAGGTCGGTGCGGGGTATTCGCTCTCCGATGACCTTGCCCCGCTCAGGAGCTCCGCATGTACCCCGTGTTGATACTGCTCGTACTCCTGCGGGTGACAACTCGCGCAGGCCTCGTAGGGGAAGGCTGCTGTGGCACTGCGGCCCAGGTTCTCCGGGTTGGGGTGCTCCTGGGTGTCGATGTCCGTGTGGCAGACAGAGCACTCCATGCCGCCATGGACACCCTGGTTGTAGCGCTGTACGTCAACGTACCAGGAACTGAGCTCCGGCTGACTCGACGGTCGCCCAGAGATGGGGTACGCGTGCTGTGCGACCAGCGCCGCCGCGGCTACCAGGATCACCGCCACCGCTGCCAGGCACAACACGGATGCCGGCCTCTTCAACGATGCCACCCCTCTCGTTCTCGCCCTGGACTACCCTGAGGCCACCTCACCTCAGGTTCCCGGATACCGCGCTTCGCGCAGCCCGCTCACAGACATAGCAAAGGGCGGAGATGCCCGCCCCTTGGCAGCCAACTTCCCACACGCTCCGCGCCAGCAAGTTACCACCACCGGTGTGGGGCAGTACAAGGCTGCAGCGGAGCACTGGGCCTATTGAAGGATGTCCTTGAACTTCTCTACCTCCGATTCCACAAAAGACTGGAACTCAGCGTCAGAGGCTTTGAAGAGACTGTCGAGTTCGCCGAGGTCCGAGGCCTCGATCTTGGCGAGCCAACCTTCTCCGAAGGGATCGTCGTTGATGGGCGCGACGTCCCATTCCAGCTCCTCGTTGGCCTGAGAGATGGTGCCACTGACCATGGCCGCGATACGCCCTACCCACTTGCCCGACTCCATGGACATGAAGGTCTTGCCCTGTTCGACGGAGCGCCCGGCCCGCGGGACTTCGACATACACGATCTCCTTGGATATCTTCTGAGCGAATTCGCTCACACCCTGGGTGATGGTGTTCCCATCTACCAGCGCCCAACCGTGGTTCTTGTCGTAGTACAGTTCATCGGGGAAATTGTACCCACCGATCTCCATGGCCTCCACACCTCCTCTTCGAATCTGGTCCTCGATTCTAGCACAAGCCCGCCAAATCTTCAACGCACATAACCGTCGGCGCCCCCTGATCCCACGGTAAAATGGTCAAAGTCAGGTCCAAATCCAGTCCTATTCTGGTCGCAGAAACCAGACAGCCCCAACCAGGCGGGATCCGGATGGGAGAGCGCTAGACTATAACCCTCTCCGGATTTCGAAGCGATCGAAATCCCTGGCTACGATCGTGCCCGCGAAGACGCCCTCCGCCTCCTGGAGCACTTCCTGGGCAGGGTAGCGACGGGAGATGTGGTTGAGATAGAGAGTGCGTACACCCGCCTCCCGGGCCAGGGCGGCCGCTTGGCCGACAGTCAGATGGCCGTACAGCTCTGCAAGCTCCTGCTCCGCCTGCAGGTACGTGGCCTCGATGACCATACCGTCGGCCCCGGATACGTAGGGGACCAAGTCATCGACCATGGCCGCATCACCCACGTAGGCCAGCTTCGCTCCCCGCCGCGGTGGCCCCAGCACCTGATCTGGAAACACCGTGGTCCCATCCACCAGGGTCACCGCTTGCCCTTCCACCAGCCGCTTTCGCTCCTGCCCTGCTGGCACTCCCAACCTCTCGGCTTCCTCTGCCAGAAAAGGCCGTTTGCTCTTCTCCTCGAAGAGAAAACCAAAGCAGCCAGGCCCGCGGTGGGTCACGGGAAACACGGACACGAGTAGCTCATCATCCTCCAGCAGCACCCCAGGTGACAACTCTATGAACTGGAGCTCGATGGGGGGCGTGGCCCCTCGCAATACCACCCCGCAGATCAGATCCTGCACCCTGTCCAGGGCCCATCTGCCCCCGTATATCTCCAGGGACTCCACGGTTTCCCACCGGCTGAAGGTGGAGATCAGACCTCCCAGCCCCAGAATGTGATCCAGGTGCCCGTGGGTCAACAGGATGCGCTTCAACCTCTTGAACCCCAGGCCACTCTTCAGCAACTGGCGCTGCGTCCCCTCGCCGCAATCGATGAGGAAACGGTAGTGCTTGTAAAGCACCATACTGGCACTCAGATTCCTGGCCACCGAAGGGGCCGAGGCCGACGTACCCAGGAAGACGATTTCAAACATTCATACGCCCCGCTACGCTCACTCTCCCTGCCTTCCCTTCCTCGCCCTCCACGTCGACCTGCCGGCGGAGGAACTGTTCCACAATCCACGCATTGGTCAAGAGGTGCTGCGTAATGCGGCAGGTGGTGAACGACGATGCTCCCATGGCCAGAGATAGAGGGATGATAAGCTGATCCGACAGATGCTGGTCCAGCGCAGCCCCGCTCTCGAAGTACTCGAGGAATTCGGTGCAGGCCTCGTCAGCCACCCGCTCCGCAGGCTTGCCCTTCCTCCCCAGCGCCGAGAACCCGGCGCGCACGTGCTCGAACTCGGCCAGGAGGAAGAGGAACGTCCCCTGCCCACCCGCGGGCCCCTCGACGATTTCGACCTCTGCTTCGAAGCCTGCGGCACGAAGCGTCTTCTCAGCCTGGCGCTTCTGCCGATGCGCGATGTGTCCCGGCAGGTTGGACGAGCCCGAGATCCCGGTCAACCTCCTCAACCGGCCACGCTCTCTCCAGCACAGACCTGGCGCCGCGGTCAGTTCGCCCCTGGCACCCGCAATCTGGGCCACCACCACGCCACCCCCACTAGGGTACCATCCCCAACGTTCGATGTCAACTCGCGCCTTCACCCCGAGACGGGCCAGCATGGGCAGGTAGACCGAACTCAGATAGTGAAAAGGCGGGCTCCAGGCCACATGAGTGCCCCCCTTCAAGAACAGCCTGGAATCGCCCTCAGCGAAGAGCAAAGGCACGAGCAGGGCCTGGAAGATCAGGCTGGTGGCGCCGGCGCTGCCACCCTTTCGCGCCTCCGCCACGTCCCACGAGTACTCCCCACTGCGCGGTGGCGAAAGGGGTTGGAACCTCAGTGATAATGACCCCAGTTCGGCGCCCTCCACCTTCGCGCGACAGACCTTGCCCAGGGCACGAACTGCTGTCAGATGTTGCGCCTGTAGACCAGGCTTGGGTCTCTTGCTGCGGATGTTCTCGATGCTTATCGGCTGGCCGAGGACCGCAGACAGGCACAGGGAGTTGCGCAGGACCGCCCCCCCTCCCTCACCATACGACCCATCTATCACCAGCATGGGCAGCCCTCACCGCGGGCCACGTGTCAACGCAGTTCACCGATGCCACCAGTGAATCATCCTCACCGGTGCAGCAGTGTTCCCCCCTGCATTCCCTCATCGACCAGCGCCTCCCGGATGAGTCCTTCTTTCTCCCCCGAGATGATGCGCACCGTGATCCTTGGCTGCGCCTCGATCAACTGGCACATGGTTCGCACCTTGGCCAGCATCCCGCCGGTCACGTCGGTGTCGACGGAGCCGGCCAGCATCCCCTCCACCTCCGACAGCCTGGAGATGGACAACTGGTGCAGAAGCCGCGAACCGCTTTCTCGCTGTGGATCTGCCGTGAACACACCCTCTACGTGGCCGGCCAGGATCACTCTCGACGGCTCGAGGCGGGGGGCGAGGTAGGCAAAGATCTGTTCTGTGGAAACGATGGCGCTGCCGCGTACGGCATCGAAAGACACATCGCCATACACAACCGGCACCAGGCCCCTCTTCAAGGCCTCCTCTATGGGAGCGGCGTCCAAGTAAATCAGCTTCCCATCGTGGCAGCGAGCCGAGGCCGAAGGCTGCACGGGGACCACGGGCACTCCGCCTTCCAGGAATGCATCAGCGACCAGTCGGTTCAGGCGACCAGCGATGACCGCTGTCTCGGCAAAACCCCACCAGTCATCACTTTCCGCCAGACCCTCTTGCACACCATACTTTTCGGCCGTGGGATGGCCAAACGACCCGCTGCCGTGCCCCAGGACCAGTCTCAGGTCTGGAACCTCGTCGAGAGCGGTGCGTACCTCGCCCGCCACGCGCCGGATCAACCCTTCCCTTGCCACCTGAGGGGACCCCTTTTGTGTGATCAGGGACCCTCCCAGCTTGAGGAACACCAGCTCTCCCAAACCCTTCACCGTCCCGTGGCCTGTCTTCGACTCACCCAGACTTGCTCCTGTTAGCCAGGAGGACCACCGCGCCTTTGGTAGCCTGTACGCGGTACGAGATCCCGCTGGGAACCACCACCAGCTCACCCCTCTCCAGGGTCACTACGCCAAGCTCGGAGTCCAGGATAAGACTCTGTTCTCGGACTAGCAGAAGCTCGCTACCCTGACTGCACAACTGCTGCTCGGATTCACCCTCATATCGGACCACCGACAAGACCAGGTCATCGACGGTGGTCAGTGTGCGGGCCTCAGAAGGCTCCCGCAGGTTCAGGGCTTCGGCACCAATGCTGACCGTCTGGATCTCCCCTCCCCCCTCAACGACGAACATCCTGCGCTGCCCGTTCTGCCTGTTGGAGAAGAATTTCCTCTCGAAGACCAGGGCTGTGGTGCGCGACGTCGAACCGCAGCGATGAGTCACCGCTTTCGGCACCACGGTGAGCTCCCCGCTCCGCAGCACCGTATTGCCCCATTCGCTTTCCACGATCAACTCCCCATCGAGGGCCAGAAAAAGCTGCTCCTGATCGATGTGCTTGTGCCAGGCCACCATGCCCTGGCTCACGAAGAGACGGGCCGCGAAGTCGTCGATATCAGCCAGGTCTACGACCAGGAAGGGCTGCACCAGGCTCCTGGCCTTCTCCAGCACGTTGACCTTCTCCAGGGGCATGACACCTCTCCAGTCTGGCGGTGGATCAGCTTTCGCCATGCTCGTTCTCCGGCGACGCTGCACCCGGCTCCAGAGAGACAGTCGGCAGCCGAGCCGCGGGAACCTCAGTTTGGATCACGTTCTGTGCCCCCGCTGACCACAGCGCCTGCCCCACCTCCTCCCGCCTCTCCCGCGGAACCAGGGCGATCATGTTGCCGCCTCGGCCCGCGCCTGAAAGCTTGGCTCCCAGGGCCCCGTGATCCGTCGCTGCCTGTACCAGCGCGTCCAGTCGGGGGTGCGACACACCCATCTCTTGAAGCAAGCGGTGGTTCTCGTTCATCTTGCGCCCCACGAGCGCCAGGCGACCCTCCTCTATGCACCGCCGGACCTCTGTCGCGATGGCGCCTACCTGGTCGAATAGATCCTCGTACCGGTCCCTCGAACGCAGCCAGGCCTCTCGCACGGCACCCACCACCTCCCTGGTGGGGCTTTCCAGGCCGGTGTCGGCGATCACCAACGACATAGGTCTCGCCACCGTGAACGTCTCCAGGCTCTGCCCGCGCACGAAATACACGGGGCGCTCGTAGGCAATCACGGTGTTGTCTATACCACTCGGTGTGCCGTGGTGGAGTCTCTCCACTTCGTACACCAGTCGGGAGACCTCAGCGGCGGTCAGCTCACGGGAGAAGTGCCGCGCCACCGCCCTGGTAATCGCCGTGGATACGGCGGCTCCGCTGCCCAGACCACGTGCGATGGGCACGGTGGAACTGACTGTGATCGTCAGGTCCTGCTCCGGACTCAGACCCAGGTGCTGGAGAACACCGACCACGGTCACTTCCAGCGGATGGAGCGCTGTCTCCAAGTCTCCGCGCCCCAGCGCACAGCTCATTCCCAGGTCCCGGGCCACGATGACGACACCCTGGCCCCGGCCGGCGTCCTCGACCATGGCCTGGGCCTGAACCTCCCTCACGGGCAGGGCCACAGCCGCCCGTCCGTAGACGACCGCGTGCTCACCGACGAGTATGACTTTCCCCGGGGCACAGGCCACCGTCACAGGGCGCACCTCGTAAGACATCAAAGCTAGTATAGCACAGGACCCGAAGCCCTCACAAGACTTGCGGACTCACTCATGCCTTCCTTCCAGTCTCTCACTCGGCGCGCTGCGCCGAGGCGTACGATAATACGCCAAGATGGAGAGGTCAGGGCGCGGCGGGATCAACCCTGCTCAGCCACGTCGCCCACGAGGCGTTGCACCCTCACCACCCGTCCTCCAGGCCCTTCCTGGAACAGAGTAACAGGGGCACAACCTCGGTGGGACAATGCCCGTCGGAGGCCTTTCTCGCGGGCGAGCCCACTCTGCCCCTCGGGGACTCGAATGCGCTGGTCGGCCTGGTCATCCTCCTGGTCAGCATAAGGCGATCTGGACAACGTGATCGGCTTCGTGTCCATCAAGGACGTGCTCCTCGCCCTGGCCAGAGACCGGCCCACGCACCTGTCCAGGTTCCGGAGCTCGTACGACCGACCATTTTCGTGCCCGAGGCCAAGCAGGTAGGCCGCCTGTTCCGCGAAATGCGCAGCCAGCACATGCAGATGGTCATCGTCATCGACGAACATGGAGGCACGGCGGGGATGGTGACCCTCGAGGAACTGGTGGAGGAGATCGTGGGTCGCCTGACCGAAGAATGGGTCACGGAACCACTGCTCGTGCAGATCGACCAGCACACGGTTCAGGTCCATGGACTGGTACGTATAGACGAGGTCGACAGGGAGCTGGGGATAGCCCTGCCCGAGGATGCCCACTACGATACCATCGCCGGATTCGTACTGTGCCGCCTGCGACGCATCCCCGAGGAAGGAGAGCACCTTTCGTACGGCGGCATCCAACTCACCGTTCTGGAGATGAAGGGTCCGAAGATCGAGAAGGTGCTCCTCAAGCGGAGCTGACGCTCCCCTCCCGGATCTGGTCGATCCTCTCCCTCATTCTCTGCCAGTGAGTGCCTCTCCAGTACACCTTATCGCACTCTGGACACAGAGTGAACTCACGGTGACGATGATAGACGTATGGAGGCACCCGGCCCTTAGCCGCTGACTTCTCCATGGCCTCGAGGAGTGCGTTGCACCGCGCGCAGCGCGCCGGGCCATCTAGGTCCAGATTCAAGTCACGCAGCAGTTGCGCCAACTGCTCCTCGAGTCTGTCGCTCTCCACGAGCAGAGACCTGAGGCCCCTGCGCCTGGTCAACTCCGTGTCCCGCGTCAGCAGCACACGGTCCTCGGCGCGGGCCAGCCGCACCAGTTCCTGGTCTTCCAGGTCCGGGGAGTACACGGTGTCCTGTCCCAGGATACGCAGCCACTTGGCCAGACGGCCCAGCATGGCATCGGCAATGAACTTCATATCCAGCACGCGGGGCTACTTGCGAATGCGCCATCGCCCACGGTAGGCGCGCTCCATTTCTTGCACGGTGATGAAGGCGCTTTCGTCTACGCTGGTGGCTACAACCGTTACCGAGGGCACCTCCCTTCGCCTCACCACCGTGCGAATCATGTCCACGATGCTGTCCTGACCCGTCCCCAGGAACTCAGTAACCCCGAAGCCCTCAGCACGCAGCGCCTCCGCCACCTCTTTCCCTTTGCCCATGGAGACGATGTCCACCTCGGCCAGGCCGATAGCCAGCCTCCGCTCGATGGTCATACCAATCACCGTGCCTACGGCGAATCCACCGGCGTAGCCCAGCACGTTCCACCAGTTTCCGATGTTGGTGATCACCTTGCTGATGGCCACGATGAAGATGCTCACCTCGAAAAAGCCGATGACGCCGGCCAGCAGCCTCCGGCCCCGCACCGCCATGAGAATCCTCACCGTTCCCATGGACACGTCTATCAATCGCAGGCAGAAGATGAACAGTGCACCCAGCAAGGGCTCCATGGTCCAACCTCCCATCAGTGGCCAGTAGCTCGTGCAGGACCGCCACCAGTCTCGCCCCGCACCAATGGGACCGGCACCCCGATGCCACACCGCACCAACCGAAGAGCGCGCTGCTAGCCGCCGGCTGAATCCATTCTACCCGCCTGAATCGCTTTGTCAAGAATCAACCGGCGATCCCCCGGCTATACAGCAGCAGGATCACGCTTACATGGCCCAGGGTGATCAGCAAGGCGTCCACTTCCACGAAGAACAGGCGGCGCTCCAGGCGGGTTCCGGTAGCCACCAATCTCAGGCTGGTGAGCAACAGCCCAGCCAGGCCTGCCAACGTCAAAGTGGGTCGACGGTGCCCAGGAACCGCGCCCGGAAGTAGAAGAGATCAGTGGAGCTCAGGGCGAAGATGTTGCCTGCCGCCAACTCTGGCACCCCTCGCTTGATGGAGTTGACGGTGGTGAACAGCTCCGGGAGGGAAGTGGCCTCCGCCAGAAGCAGCGTGCCGATGAACATTCCGCCCCACCGATGCCACCACGCGCCATCGTGAGGCCGCGTTGTGCGGAGGTTACTAGCAGACGACGCGCGCCTCCACGCCTGTCTCAGCCTCTATCTCCTGGGCGAATCTCAGCAAGCCTTCCGGTGCGAAGGCACGGGCTGCATCGTCCTGGGCGGCCTGGCCCAAGACAACCATGGTCGCTCCCTCGTCCACGGCCGCTTTCTTTATCTCCGCCGGCACCTCTCCCTCTCGCAGGATGTAGCGCGCATCCACGCCGTGACTGCGGGCTCTCTCCTGGGCCATGCTCAGCAGGAACTCGCCCAGGTGCCTCATCTCCTCGGCCACCACATCGGGCCGCACGGCGCGCTCCGTCCTGTTCAGGAAACCCAGATCGATCACATACAGAAACACCAGGTCATCACCGCTCTCCCTGGCCATCGCGATCGCTGCATCCTGTGTTCGATAGCTACCCTCTCCACCCCGGGTGGGGCACAGGATCTTCCCCATCTTGTCCTCCGTCGCCTAGAACCGGATTAACAGCCATATCGTGGCCATGGCTACGGTGATCAGCGTGGCTGGCAAGCCCACCTTGATGAACTCTAGGTAGCTCACAGGATAGCCCGCTCGCTCCGTGATCCCGGCCGTGACCATGTTCGGCGAGGAGCCGATCAGAGTAGCGTTTCCGCCCATAGCCGATCCCACCGCGAGCCCGTAGAAGAGCACCTTACTGGACGCAGCCGGTATGGTGCGGGTCAGATAGCCCACCACGGGCAACATAGCGGCAGTGAAGGGTATGTTGTCGATGAGTCCGGACAGCATGGCCCCTGCCCAGATCACGATCATCAGCGAGAAGCCCAGGTTCTCTCCCACCAACTGCTTGATCCCTGCTGCGATCATGCTGATCAGTCCGACCTCTTGAATGGCTCCGATGACCATGAAGAGGGCGATGAAGAATACCAGCGTAGTCCAATCAACCACCTTGAGCATCTCTTGCACGTCAGTGCCCACCACCAACAGCATGAACACCGCTCCCAGAATCGCGGTCACAGCGGGCACCAGATGGATTCGCTCCCCAACCACAAACAGCAGTAGCGTCAGGATGAAGATCACACCCGCCTTGGCCAGCACGTCGGGTTGAGTGATGCGACCATCCGCCTTCAGCCGCTCGATCATCGCAGGCGACAGACCGCCGCTCACCTGGCGATATTGACGCCGGTATATCACCAGCACGTAGACCGTCAGCGCGACCTGCGCCAGGAGCACTCCCGGCGTGAGATTGACGAGGAAATCCCCGAAGCCGATGTCCGCATACGAGCCGATGAGGATGTTGGTGGGCGTCCCGATGAGGGTGCTGATGCCGCCGATGTTGGAGGCCAGGACTTCCGGAAGGACGAGAGAAAGCGGATTGATGCCCAGCGCCAGAGCTATCTCCAGAGTGATGGGTGTCATGAGTAGCATCGTGGTCACGTTGTCCAGCATCGCCGAGGCCACCGACGTGAGTAGCATCAAGATGATCACCAACACCCAGGCTCGACCCCTGGACAGCCGATAGGCCTGATAGGCGGTCCATTGGAAAACGCCCGTCGTCTCCAGGATCCCGACCACGATCATCATGCCCATGACCAGGAAGATGACGTCGAAGTCCACGTACTGGAGTGCCTGTTCGAAGTCCAGAATGAAGAGACCTGGGTTGAGAGGCCGTCCTACGAAGCTGACGCCCAGGACGATGGCTGCCCCCAACAGGGCGGCCATGGTGTTGTGCAGCCTCTCCAAAGCGATGAGCAAGAGCATACCTACGAAGGTAAGAGTGGCTACCCAAAAGCCCAGAGTGATCCGCCGCTCCATAGTGATGTCGGGCAGCCGGACAGTCATACCCTGGTGCAGGGAGGCGAGGTCCTCCGGACTGGCGGTCCAGACCTGGGGGTGGAAGTGGGGGCGGGAGATCTCCACCGTCAACGTTTGGAAGGGGATGTCGGGCAGATCGAGGACGAACGAGCCATCCCCCTGGCTCTCCACGACTGCGATCTCTTCCTCGTGGCCGTCAACGTGAACCGCCACCTCCGCGTTCTGGACCGGCTGACCCTGGGCATCCAGGAGCCAGCCCACCAAACCTGGGGAACCGGAGGCAGCGACAGGCTGCGGCAGCAACTGGCGGAACAGATGCGACGCCAGGACCAGCAGCACCAGCGCGGCGAACAGCAGGCGTGGTACCTTCAGACCCCTGCGTTCGAGCTGGGCGCGTTCAGGCACGAAGACCTCCCCATCTCCAATCAATGATCATTCTAACACATGCCCCTGGCCCTGGCTAGCACCGTATTCACTCACGTATAATGTTACCGAAGGGGTATAGTTCGCTCAAATGATAATGTTACCGAGGGGACTATGCCCAACAAAGAGAAGATGACCGTGAGCGAGCGGAGGAAGTATCTGGGTCTGAT
>DAOUME010000029.1:0-2974 GCA_034411995.1 Anaerolineae bacterium
GGGCAATCACGTTGCCGTGAGGGGAGGTCTTGCCGATGAAGTGCTCGTCGAGCCAGGAGAGGAACTCCTCGATCTCGGCATTATAGCGGTCTCCATAGTCGGGATGGTGCGCAAAGCCGAAGCTCCACACCTTGTCTTCAGCGCCGGTGCGCTCCCGGGCCAGCCACTCCGCGTAGAGCATCAGGAAGCGACGTTGGAGCTGGGGCACGCCTAGGTCCATCCCGTGCGACTCGGAGCTCCCTATCTGCGCCAGGTGATCGAGGGTGATGTAGGAAGTTGTCAGATCCTCCGCGAGTTCGTGCCCGGGTTGGTCGGAGGCGGCCGGACGCCAGGGGTTCCACACGATGTGGCCGAAATAGCTCGTGCCCTTCTCCGAGCGATTGCCAGAAGCGATGGTGAAGCCCAAGTCGCCCATCAACTGGCCCTCGTCAGAGCACATGAAGGGGACGGCGCACATGATCTGGTTCTGGTCGCTGGCGCCGATCTGAGCCACCGCCTCGTCCATGTAGCGGTCTGCATCCTCCCAACACTGGCGCGCCAGGGTCGCATCGTAGTTGGGAAATCCATAGCGGTTCAATTCATCGACCCGCGCCACCCATAGATCCTGCGCCGCATCATAGGTGATACGATGGGCGTGGGAACCGATCTCGTGGCCCGCATCCACCAACTCCCGGAACTGCGTAATGTCTCCATGATCCAGCGCCCACTTGGTGTACCAACCATTGTAGAGGAAGGTGAGGTGCATGTCGTGGCGTACCGCTTCCTCCATCAGCCAATCTATCTCATCGTGAGTCGTCTGGTAGAAGAAAGGCGTAGGCTCAAAAGTATTGGTCTCCGTGTTGACGTTGGGATCAATGTGCATGACCATGAAGACGTTGATGGGCGGTTCGTAGTCTGGCTCACTCGTACCCGCTGGCGGCGCGACCTGAGGACTCTCCACCGCCTCCCCCGCGCAGTCCTGAGGGCAGTTTTGGGCATTCTCCGGGCCCTCGCACACGCCATCACCGCACGGACTCTCACCCGGCCCTGGCTTCCCTGGGACCGCCGTCGGCACAGGTGGCGCGGGGGTTGTCATCGACGGCGGAGTCGCCAGCGCTCCGGATGTTTCGCCGGGAGACACAGTCTGCTCAGCGCCGCCTCCGCACCCACTGACGACCACTCCCAGTACCAACACGATCACCGGTAGCCAAATCGCCCTCTTCATCGTGCACCTCCTCGCCGTTGCCGGTCCAGGAACGACTCCCCATCTCGGGAAGGCTGGCCCGTTGAGCATAGCGCTCCTCCACGCCGGGGTCGATGGCCTCGGTCAAAACTCATCCCAGCAACACAAGATGCGACCATGTGCCCACGCTCCTCTGCAGGCCGCCCTTGCTTCTACACCGCCCGCGGCCCATGCTCTTCGACTGTAGTCTGGGTCACTTCTTGGGGTAGACGGCGCTCACTCCAGTCCCTGTGATGCTACCATCTCCTCCTTCCTGCGTACCGTTCCACTCCACCCAGGCGTTGTCGCGTGCCTCGATGGTGAAATCGGTGGGACCGCCTGGCACAGACACACAAGCCAATAGCTGCATGAGTGGCACCTCGACAACTCCAGCAGGGCACACACAGCGCTCCACCATCTCGGCCGAGGGCATCACGGACAGGTGGAAGGAATCGCCCTCTCGAGAGCCGGAGACCTTCGCTGAGATGGGACCAAGCACGGAGAACTCACACGCGCACTCCGGCATGCTGATCGAACCCTCGGTGAACTTTCCGCTCCCGGAGCCGGCGATACTCCCATCCAGCGCGACGGTGAACTCGAAATCTACGTACGCCCTCCAGAAGTACTGCTTGCCGCCCACAACCTCGCACGTGAAGTCCACGTTGCCTTCCCATTCCGTCTCGTCTGCGGACGGCGACCGGGGCTCTTCACCCACGGTAGGCGTCGCCTCTGGCTCCCCCGGCCCACCGGGTGGAGGCTGTGGCTCGCCACCCTGCCCATCGTGAGGTGAAGGCGTCACCGCAGGCGCGCAGTCTTCCGGGCAGTTCTGCGGGTTCTCAGGCCCGTCACAGACACCATCTCCGCATGGGCGTCCGCCACCAGGCGGTGCCGTCGGCATTGGTAACATGGGCGTGTCCGTCGGCGTCGGACTCGCACTGCCCGGTCCCCCCGGGACACAACCCGCGGCCAACGGCAGCACAAGAATGACCACCAAGACCAGCGCGATCCACTTCCTCATCTTCTTTCCTCCCTTGCGCTATTCGATGCCTACCGAGGATCTCTCTCCATCGAGCCTCAGCAGGACCAAGCACCCCCGCGCACGACGCCCAGCCTCGTCCGGTCGCGTTGGCCAGACCGGTCAGGCTACTTGGTCATGGAGCAGGTGACAAAGACGTCATCCGGTGGTTGCTCCAACTGGATCACCAGGGCCTGACGTCTCATCGTGTAGCTCCCTGAGCCAAGAGAACCGTGGAAGACCACCAACTGACCATCGTATACGGTCACCGAGAAGCTCCCCGTTCCCTCGGACAGGTATACACCCCGTACAAGGTAGGCCCTGGTGCCGGGCACCTGGGGAAGCGTCTCTCCGGTGAAGGCACTGGCCTGCGCATCCGTCAACTCCAGGATCGCCACCTCCTCGAGAAGGGCCTCCGCCTCGGCCTCTTTGGCCTCCAGCACTTCGTGGATCCTAGCCCGTTCCAGCACCTCCCCTGGACCGCGCAGCGACCCTTCCGGCGGCGGCTCGTACCAGGAATCCTCGCTGGTCCACCCAGGTCCAGCCGCACATCCCGCCACCGCCACACCCAAGATCAAACAGACCAAGGGCTCTACGTGCTTCACCTCCAGCCTCTCCACTCCTCGAGCACCTACTGGCCCCCAGGACTCGCTACAGCGGCTCCACGAACCGGGGTTCCTCGCTCACCTCCAGTGCTGCTCCATCCTCCGTGCTGGACACACCGTGGGCACTCGTGACCCTCACCTGTCCAGCCACCT
>DAOUME010000030.1:0-138844 GCA_034411995.1 Anaerolineae bacterium
TCAGACCCAGATACTTCCTCCGCTCGCTCACGGTCATCTTCTCTTTGTTGGGCATAGTCCCCTCGGTAACATTATCATTTGAGCGAACTATACCCCTTCGGTAACATTATACGTGAGTGAATACGTCCACTTGACAAAGACGAGAAAATGGAGTATAAGTGTAGCAGGATGTCTGACGTCCTACGTCACGCCACAAGGAGCACGTGCGTCACTCGTCCGTCCAAGAGCACGGGGCATGATTGCGTCACCAGCTAACGATTCTTGGTGGCCCCCATCCGCGACGAAGGCGCCCATGAAGGGTTGTTCGGTCATAAGATGTTTGAGCCTATCGAGCAGATCAGTCTGAAAGACGAAGTCGTACGGCAAATCACAGATCTAATTGTCGCCTGCGAGCTGAGACCTGGTGACAGAATACCCTCGGAGCTCGAGCTTGCTAAGAAACTTGGCATCAGCCGTGCTTCGGTAAGGGAAGGCATGCAGATTCTTGAAACGCTTGGACTGGTGGAGGTGAAGCGTGGCGTAGGCACATTCGTGAAGACCCCGATGTCCGAACCTGCCCTTGCTGCGCTTGCCTCCTCGCTGCTCATGAGTGACGATACGATACTGGAGCTGTATGACGTTCGCGGAATGATAGAGTCGGCATGCGCCGCCAGGGCGGCGCGACGGGCGTCCAGTGAGGACATAACACTTATGCGGGACGCACTCGATAAGCTGGCCGATGCTCTGCACGGCGGCGACGTGGACGCGATGGCTGCTTGTGATATGGAATTTCACCGCGCAGTCAGAGTGGCGGCTGGAAACAAGCTGCTGCTAGGGCTAATGGACGGTATCGGGGAGTTGGTGAGAGACACTCTGAGGTCGACTTTCCGAATCTCGCGGGGGTTGTCGGCTACTCTTGACCATCATAGTCGGATACTCGAGGCCATCGAGAATGGTGATGCGGACGCGGCTAGTGCTGCTACGGCGACCCATCTGCGCGAAGCAGCAGAACGCGTGCACTCAATCATGCAGCTAAGTGATGACCCCAACGGGGAGGACAAGGCAAGACGGGGTGTGGACTGGTGGTAGGCACGCAGGGCGAGGTGTGTGGATTGGAGCTGGCGCGGTCGCACCGTGTTGCAGGAGGTGTCGTGTTGGCGGAGTGTCCTCTGACCGTCAGCCATATTCTAGGAGGGTGAGACGATGGGTGGATGGCGCGCGAGGGTTGGCGTTCTGCTGCCATCTGTGAATACGGTTCTGGAGCCGGACTTCTACAGAATGGCCCCCAACGGCGTGACGGTGCATGTATCACGCCTAGCAAGGAGCAAGTCCCTCAGAGACGACCTACCCGATGTGTACCGCATGAATCAGCAGATTGAACGCGCAGCGGGCGAGGTGGCCTCGGCTGAGGTAGATGTCATTCTATACGGATGTACTGGCGGTAGTCTTCTGGAGGGAGTCGGGTATGACCAGGAGATAATCGAGCGCATCGAGGAGGCAGCTGGAGTACCGGCCACTACCACCGCTACCGCGGTCGTGAGAGCACTCACGGAGCTTTCGATCAAGAGGCTGGTAGTGGTCACCCCTTATTCCGACGATCTCAACCAAAGGGAGAAGGCCTTTCTTGAGGGCAGCGGCTTTCAGGTACTGAGTCTTGAGGGCCTCAGTCTATCGACCGATTATGGCACTTGGCCAGCGGAGCGCACCTATTCTTTCGCCCGAGACGTGGCCATGGCAGTTCATCAAGACTTCGACGGCCTCTTTGTTAGCTGTACGAACTTCCCGGCCATTGAAGTAATCCAAGCGCTCGAAGAGGACTTGGGGGTCAGCGTCGTCACCAGCAATCAAGCTAGTATTTGGGATTGCCTCCGCATTACGAAGGTAAGAAGCGGAATCAACGGTTACGGCCGTCTGCTGCAGTCCGCATAGCTAGTTTAGGCCATAACGGGCCCGTGCATACACGTGTGGGGGGCAGGAAGGAGGTGGTGATACTCTCGTAGATAGTGGATTGGCGCGTTTAGACCCATGGTGTTGCGGCTGTTGATCAAGAGGAGGGAACGCCACATGAAAAGGCAACAAGTTCTGCCAATAGAGGATCTGCAAGAAGGTAGGATCAGTCGGAGGGAGTTCTTCCGACGCGCGACATTGCTGGGCTTCTCGGCGGCCGCTGCAGCAGCGGCTTTAGAGGCATGCGCCCCCGCGCCCACGCCTACGCCTACTACTGAGGCTCCAGCTGCTGCCGCCACTCCCACACGGGCCGCTGTCCTCACACCGACGACCGAGCCCGGCGTGCCGCAAGAGATGACTATCGGGGACAAAGCGCGGATAATCACTTATGATCCCGCAATGCAGACGGCCACAGCCGACAAGCGCTACGTTGATGCCATCTACGACTACTTGGTAGTCTTCGATGACGAGATGAACATAGTGCCTTGCTTGGCCGAATCGTGGGATGTTTCTTCAGATGCAATGGAGTGGACCTTCCACTTGCGTCGGGATGTGGCATTCCATGATGGTACTCCCCTCAACGCTGACGCTGTGAAGTTCTCACTCGAGCGTGTCTTGGATCCAGCTTTGGCGTCCCCTAGGACGTGGCCCATCGACATGATGGACCACGTGGAGGTACTGGATGAACACACCGCCAAAGCAGTGCTGAAGTACCCGTTCACACCCTTCCTGTCGCACCTAGCTAACTACGGCCAGGGAGCGATTGTCTCTCCCACGGCTGTGGAGCAATACGGCGCCGAGTTCTCGGCACACGCCACGGGTACAGGGCCCTTCAAGCTTGTCGAAGAAGTCGCGGGGGAGTACTTCGTGCTGGAAGCCAACGAGGATCACTGGAAAGGGCGTCCCAAGCTAGACAAGGCGACCGCCAAGGTGGTGGTCGAAGCTGTTACTCGGATGGTCGAATTGGAGGCAGGCAATCTGGACATGTTGCCAGATGTTCCAGATGCGGACGTGCAGAGGCTGAGGGATAATCCAGACGTGGGGGTCTACGACATCCCGCCAATGAACGTCCGGTACTTGGGTTTCAATCACCTGAGCCAGTTCTTCCAAGACAAGCGTGTCAAGCAAGCACTCAACTACGCAGTCAATAAGGAGGCTATAGCCGAGCGCCTGATGCTGGGTCAAGGACTAGTGGCCAAAGGGTGCCTGCCGCCTATGATCTGGGGTGCCAAACCGGATCTGCCTGGCTTTCCTTACGATCCCAGCAGAGCTGCAGCTCTGCTGAGTGAAGTGGGTTGGACAGACGAAGATGGGGATGGCGTCCTTGAGGCGCACGGCGTGGATGGCATCGCCGACGGGACGAAGTTCGTCACCACCATGTTTGCCTGGGAGGACTATCGCTACCTGCCTCTGGCCGAGGCTGTTGCAGCTGACCTGGAGGTCGTGGGGGTGCAGTCAAACATAGAGGTCTTCGACTGGGGGACTTTTTCCCAGAACACTCACAGGACAACAGGGCTTCATGAAGAGTTTGACACGTACATCTTGGGATGGAACGACAAGGCCGACCCCGATGATACCCTATACGCCTTGTTCCACTCGCAGAGTTCGGAAAACGCCTGCTTCTATGACGTCGAGGAGTTCGACCGGCTGATCATGGAAGCTCGCGCAGAGACTGATACCGACAAGAGACTTGCCTTGTACTACAGGGCGCAGGACGTCATGCAGGACGATCCTCCTTGGATCTGGCTCGTGCATGCGAAGATTGCCTTTGCAGCACGTAACCGGATCAAGGGATACGTTCCGCATGCCGTTTATCACTACAACTGGCCCGACATGTATGTCGGAGCGTAGCTTCTCCTTCCCAGCTCTTGGTATAGGCCGCGGCCCGGGCTCTGGAATACCGCCAGCCGTGAAACGGTCCCTCGTGATACCGGCGGCGGAGGTGCAGCACCTCCGCCGCCGGCCCTAGACCATCGAGAGTAGTCCTTATGTTGGCCTATTTGGTAAGACGTTTATTCTTCGCAGCTGCGACGCTCCTAGGGATCTCTGTGCTGGTCTTCACGTCTGTCCGCATGGTACCGGGCGATCCGATAGCCATACTCATGGGTCAAGAGGTAGACCCTGAGACAGCCGCAAGGGTCCGTCGGGAGTTGGGCTTGGACAGGCCCTTGTATGTGCAGTATTTGATTTGGGCAAAGGGGGCTATCCGCGGCGATTTCGGACGCTCCCTGATGACCCGCCTGGCGGTCACACAGGAAATCCGGCGGACGGCCCCCAAGTCGCTGCAGTTGGCTCTCGCGAGTATTGCCGTTGCGGTGCTACTGGGTGTGCCTACCGGCATCCTGGCGGCTGTCAGGCCATACTCGCTTCTGGCTCTCGCCGTTAGGAGTATTCTGGTCCTAGGCGTGGCCACGCCCACCTTTTGGCTGGGTCTAATGCTCGTTTTGTTGTTCTCTTTCCACCTCAAGGCGCTACCCGCCTTCGGGTATGCCCCCCTTTCCACAGCAGAAGGAATAAAGCACTTGATACTACCGCTATTGACGCTTTCTGCTTGGGCTGCTGCGAGTATCAGCCGCATGACTAGGGCCTCGCTCCTAGAGGTCTTGGGCGAGAACTATGTCGTAACCGCTAGAGCCAAGGGATTGCGGGAGATGTCTGTGGTGGTAAGGCATGCAATGAGAAACGCCTTGATCCCCGTGATCACCATCATCGGTCTGGAGCTAGGTGCTGTGTTGGGCGGGGCCGTAGTAACAGAGAACGTGTTTGCCTGGCCGGGCATCGGCCGGCTGGCGCTGGATGCGATCAGGGCACGGGACTATCCACTCATACAGGGGATTACCCTGATGGTGGCGGCGTTCTACATAGGTCTCAATGTGATAGTGGATCTAGTGTACGCACTAGTCGATCCGAGGGTGCGCTATGAGAAGTGATGGCTCAGGACAGCGTGACTCATGCAGGGAGATGGGGCGAAGACGCAACCCTGTGCTACTGAGGTACGGTCATGGACTGGCGTAGCGTTTGGCGCATACTGAGGAAGGACAATGCTGCCATGGCCAGCGCAGGGCTCATCGTGCTGATCATCCTTGTGGCCCTGCTAGCTCCCAATCTGGCGCCGCATGATCCTTACGCGCAGAATCTGGCCAGCAATCTGGATCCACCTGGGAGAACGTATCTGCTAGGGACGGACTTCCAGGGACGTGACATCCTTAGTAGGGTCATTTTCGGTACTCGTGTCTCTCTTAGCGTCGCACTCATGGCGGTCACGCTTGGCATGACCACGGGCACGACTCTGGGTATCGTCTCCGGGTACTGCGGGGGCTGGGTGGATGAGCTGCTCATGAGGATGGTGGACATATTGCTGTCGTTTCCCTACTTTCTTATGGCGCTCCTCATAGTGGCGATTCTCGGCCCTTCATTGAGGAATGCCATGATAGCCATCGGCATCGCCATCATGCCTCAGAATGCTAGGTTGATACGAGGGTGCATACTGTCTGTGCGGGAGCGAGACTTCATCCTAGCAGCTAGAACCATCGGTTCGGGCGGGCTCCGCATCATGTTCAGGCATTTGCTGCCAAACACCATGGGCCCCCTCTCAGTCTTTGTGACACTCAAGATCCCGACTGCTATTCTGTCGGAAGCCGCCTTGAGCTTCCTGGGACTAGGGGCTCAGCCACCAACTGCGTCTTGGGGCGTTATGGCTAGTCAGGGAAGAGAGTTCCTTCTCGTTGCTCCTTGGATGGTCGTATTTCCCGGCTTGGCCATCGTGATGACCGCCATGGCCTTCAATCTATTGGGCGACGGCCTAACCATTGCCCTGGATCCGAGATTTCGTGGAATGCAAAGGCGGGAGATCTAGTGCTAGGCGAGATGTCGGTGAGGCATTGTCAGAGCTGTGCCCGATTCAGGATTGTCGCAAGTCGACCGGGCTTGATTCCCGGCGAGTTCGAGATGCGGTAGAAAGTTGGCGTTGCGAACTCAATCTTCGCCATGGAGGCATCCTGGCTCGAAACGTGAAGATAATCAATCAGCGCTGAGTATAGTCAGCCAGCAAAGATGTCCTGTCTAACACAGGGCGCCGTACGCCAGCGAGGCCAGAAGGACTGCAGTACAAGAGCACTGCTTCTCGAAGAAGCTCTTGCGGGCTTGGATGGTGCCACTGCATGAGGGAGAAGAAGCCATAGCGCGATGACGAGGTTTGACATGGCGCGCGAGGGCTCGCTTGGATCTCGGCCACACATATCTTCCCAAGGCGGGCCCCACACTCACTTCAGTATACTTCACAGGGAGGCTGGTATGGAAGGGACAGGAGTGCGAGACGGGATACCGGAACTGGCTTCACGAAAGGCGTACGACTATGAGGCTCAATACGGAAACTGTGCGCAATGCGTACTGCTTACAATGCAAGAACTCTTCCAGTTGGAAGGTGGTTCTGCCTTCAAGTGTGCCAACGGATTCGCAGCCGGAATCGGCCGATTGGGCTCTGTGTGTGGAGCTTTTAGCGGCGCCATCATGGCTCTCGGGCTGCGGTACGGTCGCGACCGCATAGACGCAAGTGACAAAACGGGGTGGCTCAAGATCGTTGATCTTGTTAACGAACTATTCGAGAGGTTTGGGCAGGAGTACGGAAGTATCCTGTGCCGGGACATCCAGAAGAGGGTCTTTGGGCAATCGTTCGATCTGCGAGATCCCGAACAATATGACGTGTTCGAGGAAGCGGGAGCTCACGTGGACAAGTGCCCAAGTGTTGTAGGGAATGCGGCCAAGTGGACCGCCGAGCTTCTGATAAGGGAAGGGAAGGGAGATCGATGACCGAGAGAGCGACCCCTGCGTGTGCAAAGTGCAGGGTGGCGAAATGCTGGCATCCTGAGAATCCCGGCGACTTTCCTAGATTCTGCTCGAGGGAAATCCATAGAGACCTAGTTGAAAGAACTGCTCGCAAGGGTTGGACTGATCCAGAAATGAGAGCAATGAACATGGCTTGTGAGAATCTGCTCAAGGAGGGCAACGATGACCGTGGATTCAAGTGGACACGGGTTGAAGAAGTCATGGTGTTTGCCAGGATCTTGGGGTATGAAAGGCTCGGGATTGCCTTCTGCGTTGGGCTGTTCGAAGAAGCAAGGGTGCTAAGTGATATCCTGGAGAAAAATCGCTTCGAAGTAGTTTCGGTATCGTGCATGGCAGGAGGGCCAAGGAGAGCCGAGTTGCGTATTGAACAGTCACCGCATCAGAGCCCGGTGGTATGTAATCCAGTGATGCAGGCTGAAGTCCTTAACCGCGAGTGCACCGAACTCAACCTTATGGTTGGGCTGTGTGTGGGCCATGACATTCTCTTCATTAGAAACTCAGATGCTCCCGTATCACCCCTGGTCGTCAAAGATAGAATCATGGCTAATAACCCGGTCGGAGTCTTGCACAGTCCGTATCATCGCAGTAGACTGCTCGATTGGGCTGGGCTCGACGTCGCGCATGAGCCCTGAGGAGGAGGCGATAGTCGTGAATGCCGCGTTCATGGGCATCCAGTCTGGTGGCTTGTCCACCCACAGCAATGGTTCGATGCATCTGTGCGTGCGTCCGTCGGCAGAGAATGTGAAGATCTGGATGACGTGCCCGCTCTCGGAAGGACTGCGGTGCAGGAACAACTGAAGGGGGCACTCTTCGTCGAGGAAGTCGGTTCTGTGCCGGCGCTTGTTCAGGTACCGAGGGTGTCGTGTCCGCTAGTCAGGAAGGTATCATGAAGCCGAGCGGGGGGGGGAATGGTGTGAACGAGATCGATCCTGTAACACTCGAGATAGTGAGGAACTCTTTCCAGGCTGTAGCTGACTCTATGGGCGTGACCGTCTGGCGGACCGCATATTCGACGATAGTGAGGGATGCCAGGGACTGCTCTGCTGGTATCTGCGATCGCGAGGGTCAGCTTGTCGCGCAAGCGGAGCTAATACCTGCCCTGTCGGGCGCGATGCATCTCTCATTGAAGACGCTCTTGAAGGATCATTACCCTGCGGGCGCGATCGAAGAGGGGGATGTGCTGATTCTGAACCATCCTTACTATGGCGGTACGCATACGTCCGACATAACAATATACAGTCCGGTATTCGTCGACGGTGATCTCATATGCTTTGTGCTGAGCATTGCCCACCATATTGATCTGGGCAGCATGCAGGTCGCCGGATTCGCAAATTCGACTGATTTGTATCAGGAAGGCCTGCTTATCCCGCCGCTGAAGTTCTATCAAAGGGGAGTGGTCAACGAGACCCTAATCAAGATCCTAGAGGCAAACACGAGATACCCCAAGGATGTGCTAGGGGATCTCAGAGCTCAGATCGCCGCCAACAAGTTGGGCGTTAGAGAGATGACAAGACTGGCCGACAAGTATGGCAAGAACACAATCATCTTAGCCATGCAGAGAGTAATGGAATATGGAGAGACGCTTGTCAGAGCGGAGATAGCCAAGATCCCGGATGGTCGATATGAAATAGAGGGCTTTCTAGATGACGATGGTGTCGATATCGGGAACCCTGTTGAAATCAGGGCTGTGATCAAGGTCGAGGGGACAGACATTGTGTACGATTTCACAGGCTCAGCGAGGCAAGTAAGAGGGGGCGTCAACTGTCCTCAGAGCGCGGTTGGGGCGGTGTTGGGCTATGTGACAAAGTGCATCACCGGTGTCGACTTTCCCACGAATGAGGGGTTTTTCCGACCCATAAAGGCGATTTTGCCGCCGGGTTCAGTGGTCAATCCTGTCTCTCCTGCCGCTTGCTTGGAGAGACACGAGCTTGCTCAGAAGCTAGCGGATCTGCTGATACAAGCATTTGCGAAGGCTATGCCCGAAAGGGTGCCGGCAGCCAGTTGCGCAAATACGACTAACTGGACCATCGTTTACAACGATGCAATCTACTATGCGAATTTGGGGGGCGGGTTTGGCGCGACATTGAGCCATGATGGGATGAGCGCAATCCAGGTGCATCTGAGCAGATGTATGGCCTATCCTATCGAGGATGCGGAGATCAATTCTCCCTCGTTCTTTGAGAAGGTTGAGTTGGTACGAGACTCGGGCGGGGCGGGGAAGTACAGAGGCGGGTTTGGGGTGCGTCAAGACGTTCGGGTCTTGTCCGAAGGGATACTGGGTATCATGTCCGACTCTGAGGAATTCTCTCCGAACGGACTCCTAGGCGGCAAGGCAGGGAGCCCCGGCAGGAAGTACTTGCGTGCTGGAACATCCAGCGAGAGGCGCTTGCACTCCAAGACGACCAACTATCACGTCTATCCAGGAGACGTGGTGAGCGTTAGAACGCCAGGCGGGGGCGGTTGTGGTAATCCACTGGATAGGGACCTCCAGCTTGTGCTCGAAGATGTTCTTGATGGGAAGGTCTCGATCGAGAGTGCGATGGAAGACTATGGTGTCATGATAGACCTTAGAACCCTCGAAGTACAAGCTGAAGAGACCAAAAGGTTAAGAACGAAGCTCCGGGAGTCAATACCCGGGTAGAAGGTCTCATTCACTTACGTAGTCGAAATTGAATAGGGATAGAGGAGGTATAGTGATGTCGTATTTCATACCCTACCGCATAGGCATGGATATGTGGGATATAGATACACCTGCTTTGCTGCTGGACGCTGATGTTATGGAGAAGAACGTCTCGGAGATGGCAAAGTACACCAAATGTCTCGGAAAGGGTTTGAGGCCTCATGTAAAGAATCATATGTGCCCAGTAATAGCGTCTATGCAGCTGGAAGCTGGTGCGGTGGGTTTCTGCTGCCAAACAATCGGGGAAGCGGAGATATTGGGTGCTTGGGGCATAAGAGACATCTTGATCTGTAACGAGATAGTCGGTGCATCGAAGAT
The DNA here is from genome assembly GCA_034411995.1 of Anaerolineae bacterium. GTDB lineage: Bacteria > Chloroflexota > Anaerolineae > UBA7937 > B3-Chlor > JAUVXJ01. The sequence goes on from DAOUME010000030.1 coordinate 9,770, forward strand.
TGAGCGGCTAATGGGCTTGAGAGGCTACACTAACGTAATGGTCTGTGTTGATAACTCAAAGAACGTGGAGGACCTTTCGGAAGCGGCGCATAGTACTGGACAGGAGCTGGACGTGTTGATAGACCTCAACACTGGCTACGATAGATGTGGCGTAGAGCCCGGCAGGCCAGCGCTCAACCTTGCGGCACAGGTAGTCAGGTCAAGAGGGCTGCGCTTTCGTGGAATCCAAGGCTACACTCCAATGCACGAAGAGGATCCGCAAAAGAGAAGGGAAAGACAGCAAGGCATGCTGAGTAAGGCCGTGGACACAAGGGATTTGCTTGAGAGGGATGGTGTACATGTAGACATCGTCAGTGCTGGATGTACTAGCTGCTATGACATAGCTGCAGAATACGAGGGAGTGACTGAGATCCAGCCTGGTACGTATGTGATGATGGACATAAACAACGCAGAGGTAGTAGGTACTACCCCCGCAGAACTGGGTTACGCTCTCACTGTATTGACGACTGTCATAAGCAAGCCAACTGAGAATAGGGCTGTAGTCGACGCAGGGAACAAGGCTTTAGCAACAGAGCGCTCAATCCCAAAGGACCTAACAGGTGTGAACTTGCACCGGTTGGCCGCCGAACACGGGCGCATACAACTAGAGAATCCCAGTAGACCAATAGAAGTGGGCGACAAGATAGAACTCATCGTAAGCTATTGCGATGGCACCGTCAATCGGTGGAACAAGTACCATGTGATCAGGAAGGGGCGCCTCGAAGCCGTTTGGGACATCCATCACTACCACCAATAGATGTGGGACTGGTTCAACGGATCAGGATGGCCATTCTCCTGAGCATACGTTGACTGGGTCGTTTTGTTCGGTAAAGGCAAGGAGGACAGATAGCTCAGATGATAACTGAACTTCTAGATGATGAAAACAAGGATACGGATATGCGCATTACGGTGGAGGAGATCAGTCCAACAAGGGAGTGGTTCAAGGGGTTGATCGATCTCCATTGTTACACACGGCCCTGTGTGTTTGCGAGAATGTTCACCACGCTGGAGTTGGCAAGGCAGTGCCGTGAGTTTGGCTATCGCGCCATAGTGATCAAGAGCCACTTCTATCCCTCTGTTGAGGGCACATTCCTGGCATCTGAGGAAGTGCCAGGGATCGAAGTGTATGGTGGTATTGTTCTAAACTGGCCGACTGGCGGCCTGAACCCTCATGCCGTTGACGCAGCAATACTGCTCGGAGCAAAAGTTGTATGGATGGGCAATATGCATGCCGGCACTCTAAGCAACGAGCCCTTCCGCACTCGGTACGGGTGGGGAGTGATGGCCCCGCGGGATAGCCTGTGGGTGACGAGACCAACCAAGCAATGGATGGTCGCGCCGCCGATCAATGTCATTGATCTGGATACTGGTAAATTGCTGCCTGTGGTGCACGACATAATCAATTTGATAGCTGAGGCGGACATAATCCTCGCCACGTGTCACATTTCAAAGAGAGAATGCTTTGCACTCGTTCCTGCAGCAGCGGAAGCCGGGATCAGCAAGATAATAATCACACACCCAGAGCTTACCCCAGTTGACGACATCGAGAAGTATTGGACAATAGACGACTTGAAACGCATCACTAGCATGGGAGCGGTCTTGGAGCACGTCGCAACAATGTATAACAAGAACCAGACCAAGTTCGAGAGGCTGCTCGAGGCAATAGCAGCGGTTGGCGCAGACAAGTGTGTACTGAGTTCGGACTCCGGCTCTGTTTCTGCGGTGCACCCAATCGAAAACATGCGACACTTCATCTGGAATCTGACGCAGAGAGGGACAAGCCAGGAAGAGATTAGCACAATGACAAAGAAAAACCCTGCAGTACTTCTCGGCCTGGAATAGAAGTAAGAAGGGCATGGGTCCGCGGAGCCTCTACCGTTGTAGTGAAATCGCTCGACCCGCATGGAGTGGCTCCTGAATCAGCACAGAGACTCTCAGAGTCGTATACGGATGGGGGCAAGCAAGCGGCCTGGTGAATATCCCGCTGTCACTCGGCCCTAGGCGCGAACGCGGCAGTACGCCTGGTCGTTCGCTGGCTGGACTGCTGGTACATGAAAGGATGAACGCATTCCCCACGCGGATCGTTGACCGGTCAAGAGTGCGTGTCCTGGCATTGTTACCAGGCGCGAAAAAAGTGGCGACTGTCGATTCTGCCCCAAGCGGTATCTTGGGAGTCCGTGGGGGCCCTTTTGTTGGTTGCAGGAATGATTCCTGCTCCCGGAGAACTCGCACCTGGGCCAACGAGATCAGAACGCTGATTGTCCACTAGAAGTGGAGACAGTGCCCCGGTTTGGCCCTTATCGACGGGGCCTCCTGCACAGCTTTTCGATAGGAATGTAGTTGGGACCGCTGTTCGTGGCAGTGGAACCTGGAGGGTCCAGCATGAGACACACGAGGAGCGCTCAAGACATCATTGAGACCGCTGATAAGCACTTGATATTGAGCCCCACGCAGAAATTGGTGATTGTTAGTGGCAACGGGGTGGTGGTCCAAGACTTGGACGGTAAGCAGTATATTGACTGCAACGCCGGGCCAGGGGTATTGGCTTTGGGTCACTCTCATCCAAAAGTTGTGGCGGCCGCAAAAGCTCAGCTGGAATGCATGACGCAGACGCCAGGCATGTGCTACAACATCCAGATGGTGGAGCTGGCAGCGCAAGTAGCTAGGATGACCCCGGGAAACCTCTCTAGAGTGTTCTTCTGTAATAGCGGAGCGGAGGCTGTCGAGGGGGCAGTGAAGCTAATCAAGAAGCACGCGTACGAGAACAACAAGGTGGGCATGGGCATAGTGGCTCTCGAACATGCCTTCCATGGCAGACTGTCGCTGCCCTTGACACTATGTGGTTCTACCATAGGCAAGAAAGGCCTGAGCACATACGCGATCTTTCCGGGAGTCGTCCATGTTCCCGCTCCGTACTGCTATAGGTGCGGCCTAGTATATCCAGAGTGCGGCTTGCGTTGCGCAGAGGCGTTGATCGATGTGATTGAGCTCAGGGGGCCGGGAGATGTGTGTGCATTCATCTGTGAGCCGATATTAGGAGTGGCTGGCGTCATAGTTCCGCCGGCTGGGTATCTTCCTCGGGTAATGGCAATCTGTCGAGAATACGGCATCAAAGTCATTTTCGACGAGGTCTTCACCGGCTTCGGGCGGACAGGCAAGATGTTTGCGTGCCAACACTGGGATTGTGTTCCTGATGTGATGGCCATCGGCAAGGCACTTGGCGGTGGCTTGCCGCTAGCAGCATTTGTGGCGGGTGACGAGATTGGACGTGCGTTCCAAGCAGGGGATCACTACACCACCTTCGGTGCCAATAACGTACTCGGCATGACTATGGGTCTCAAGGCCATTGAGGTGCTGGAGGAAGACGGCTTGGTGGAGAGATCGAGGGCGGCCGGAGACTATTTGCTGGACGGTTTGTCTGAGCTGACCGGGAGAAGTGAGGTTGTGGGGGAAGTGAGAGGGAAGGGACTGTTCATCGCCGTAGAGATGGTGCTAGACAAGCAAAGCAAGCGGCCTTCTCCCGAGTTCGCCCGAGCAATGACAGAAGAGCTCAGAGAGCAGGGCGTCCTGGTTGGTACCGTGGGATCATATCGCAACGTGGTTAGGCTCTCTCCCCCACTCACCATCAGTGACGAGCAGGTAGACACAGTACTCAAGGCATTCCATAGAGCTTTGAGCGTTGTCGAAGGCCGAGCTATCTACTGACCACTTGTAACGCTAGGTAGGTGCCGCTTGAGAATCGCGATGCGGGATTTTTGAGGAGAGCGCAAAAACGAGCTTGATTGACCTTGTATTCCCGTCATTGGCTGGCCGGTTCTTGAAAAGGAAGGGGCAATCACAAATCGGTATTGGTCTATTGAGAGTGAAGTTGGACCGCGGAGCCGGTGGATCAGCGTGGTCCCCAGAGAGGGGCCACGGAGGTTTCGGACCAAAGGAGGCAAGCGGTGGGTGAGCTGACGGGGAGGGTGGCCATCGTGACTGGTGCCGCTCGGGGGTTGGGGAAGTCAATAGCAGTCGCCTTCGCCAATGCAGGAGCAGACTTAGCGCTAATTGATTGCAGGGAATCGGAGTTGGAGGCCGTGGCGACCGAGTTGCGGACGTTCGGCCAACGCTGCCTGGCTATTGGCGCCGACGTGTCAGACGACGAGCAAGTCACCAGCATGGTGCAGAGAACGTTACGTGAGTTCGGGTCAGTGGACATCCTTGTGAACAACGCCGGCATAAACCGTCCGGGTCCCATCGTAGACCTCGCAACCGCGGATTGGGACGCAGTGTTGGATGTTAACCTGAAAGGTGCCTTTCTGTGTTCCAGGGCCGTCTTTCACAAGATGATGCAGCAGAGGAGAGGGCACATCGTGAACATTGTGTCCGTAATGGGTAAACGGGGGTGGGGAGGCCACACCGCGTACTGCGCCTCCAAATTCGGGCTGATGGGCCTGACGCAAGCGCTGGTAGCTGAGGGCAGGCCTTACAGCATCAAGGTTACGGCTGTATGCCCTGGAGGCATGGATACGAGTTGGTACGATAAGAGGCCTGTCGATGACCCTTCAGCCTTGATGGCTCCGGGAGATGTCGCCAAATTGGTCCTCTTCATCGTATCCCAACCCGAGGGTTTGTTGACCTATGAAGCCGTGATCGCCTCTATCAGTCAGACGAATTGGCCCTGACCCATGAGCCCTGTCATAGGTGTGATTGGCTCTAGTGCCTACGGTTTTCCTCCGTCGAGGTACGTTAGCGGCAAACAAGGACTGCCGCATCGTTCATGTTCAGTACGGTCTAGTGCTTTGCTCAAGGAGGACCTCGGGATGCAGGTTGGGGCCTAGCCCGGATGACAGAAAATCGTGATCCTTGAGGGATTGGCGGTGCTGAGAACACTCTCCATAAGCCCGAGAGGATGCAAGAGGGTCCTTTTGTTGTTGCGAGATTCAGTTTGTGAAAGTGAGGCCAGGGGGTTGGTGTGGTGAAGTCGCCGTGGCGAGGGAATTGTCCTTGGCCAGGAGATCGGAGAACTAGAGTTAGTCTTGACTAGAGTTGACTATTGTCCATAGGGCGGCAAGAACCAGAAGGAGGAACAGTGGTAGAGGAGAAACCGGGGAGACATTCGCCTTATCTTAGGATGGCAGTTGATGTCGGGGGGACCTTCACCGATGGCGCTATCATCGATACTAGGACCGGCGATTTCCTTATCGCGAAAGTACCTTCGACACCTGAGGACCCGTCTGAGGGTTTCATGAATTGTGTACAACGACTCCTGAGCCTAGCTCAGGCGCAACCTGAGGATATTGCGGCTGTTATTCACGGAACTACTGTGGCGACCAACGCCATTTTTGAGCAGAAGGTCGCGAAGACAGGTTTGATAACCAACAGAGGGTTCACCGACATTCTGGAAATCGGTCGAATGGATAGGCCTTCGCTGTATGACCTGCTTGCCGAAAGGCCTCGACCGCTCGTACCGGGGCGATGGCGACTGGGTGTAGGGGGGCGCCTAACGGCTCGAGGGGAGATAGTGGAGGATCTGAACATAGGCGAGGTCAAACAAGCGGTGGATGTTCTTAGACGGGACGGGGTTCTGTCAGTCGCGATCTGCTTCTTGCACTCCTACGCAAATCCCATGCATGAACGCGAAGCGGCGCGCGTCGTGAGAGCCGAATACCCAGAGGCTTACGTGTCCGTGTCTTCAGAGGTCTGTCCCGTCCACGGCGAATACGGACGAATGAGTACCACCGTCATCAATGCTTGTCTTGTTCCCATAGTTGGAGAGTATCTGACCAGGGTCGAGGATGGCCTCAAAGATACTGGTATTCATGCCCCCCTATATGTTCTCCAGTCCAGCGGAGGCACCATGAGATCCGATGTAGCTAAGGCCTGGCCGGCTCATCTCATCGAATCTGGGCCAGCAGCAGGGGTAATTGCCGCGGCCCATATCGGCTCCCAGATACGACGGGCAAACGTGATCTCATTTGACATGGGTGGGACCACAGCCAAGGTTGGCTTGGTGCGAGATGGGAATCCGGAAATGACCATGGAATTTGAGGTAGGATCCATGGTGCAGACGCGCGTCTACGAGACGGGTGGGGGATATCCTCTCAAGCTTCCAGCAATCGACCTCGCAGAGGTAGGCGCGGGGGGAGGAAGCATAGCGTGGATCGATGCTGGGGGGGCTCTCCGTGTTGGCCCACAGAGCACAGGAGCTGACCCCGGCCCAGCATGCTACAGAATGGGAGGTCACGAACCCACTGTCACTGACGCTAATCTGGTGGCAGGTAGGATCAACCAAGACTACTTTCTCGGTGGCGAAATGTCAATCAGCAAGGATGCATCCAGGCGGGCGATCGAGGCCAAGATCGGCAATCCTTTGGGGCGCGATGTTTCATATGCCGCACTGGGCGTAATCGATGTGGCGAATGCTAATATGCTCAGGGCCTTCAGGGCAGTGTCATCTATGAGAGGATACGATCCGAGGGACTATGCGCTGGTTGCTCTGGGCGGGGCCGGCCCGATGCACGTTTGTGAGTTGGCTCGAGAACTGAAGGTCAGGGAAGTCATCGTCCCTCCTAGCCCGGGCGTGACCACGGCCTTGGGCCTGCTGACTGCAGATGTAAGGCACGATTACGCGCAAGCGAAAGTTCAAAGGGCGGCCGACGTGGATGCTGTAGATATGATGAGCACATATGAGACTCTTGATAGTGAAGGCGTAACTCGCCTATTGGCCGAGGGCATCTCGCGAGATGACATCATTCTTGAGAGAAGCGCAGATCTGAGATACCAGGGTCAGTTGTATGCCGTCACTGTCCCCGTACTGTCGAACCTGGCAGAAGGGGGAAGCATCGACGACATGGTTCGCAGTTTTCATGATCACCATGAGAGATTGTACGGGCATTGCGCTCCCGAGGAGCCTGTGGAACTGATCGCGCTGAGGGTAAGGGCCATTGGTTCTCAGGTCAAGCCTGAGCGCAAGGTCATGGAGCCTGCTAGAGAACCCCTGGAGAGCGCGGCGAAAGCCAGACGGCTTGTCCTTCATGGCGGTGAGGGCTGGGTTCCTTGCCCAATCTATGACAGGTATAGGCTCAAGAGAGGACACTCTTTCACTGGGCCCGCTATCGTAGAGGAGGCGGATTCGACCACAGTCCTTCCGGCTGGCTTCAGGGCAGAGATAGACAGGTGGGGCAATATACTTATCACCTCGCAGGAAGGAGTTGTCGGATGACTGAGATGGATCCTGTGACGTTGGAGGTCCTACGCAATTCTTTCCGATCTATCGCCGAGGCCATGGGCATCGCGGTATGGCGCACTGCCTACTCTACGATTGTCCGCGACTCTAGGGATTGCTCAGCCGGCCTCTGTGACGCCGAGGGCCAACTCGTCGCCCAGGCCGATCTCATCCCGGCCCTCTCGGGAGCAATGCATGTGTCTCTGAAGGTACTGCTTAGAGACTACTTTCCCCTGGAGGAAATCCAAGAGGGGGATGTGTTGATACTCAATCACCCGTACTATGGGGGTACCCACACCTCCGATATCATCGTGTACACCCCCATTTTCGTGGAGGAAGAGATCATCGGCTTCGCTGTGAGCATAGCTCATCACATCGACCTAGGAAGCATGCAAGCCACCGGTTTGGCTATCGCCACGGACTTATACCAGGAGGGTCTGCTGTTGCCGCCTTTGAAGCTCTACGAAGAGGGCAGGTTGAACGACACTCTGATCAAGATGTTGCAGGCCAACGTTCGCTATCCCAAGGAGGTGTTGGGTGACCTAAGGGCTCAGATGGCAGCCAACGGCCTAGGGGTGAGAGAAATCCTGAGTTTGGTGGACAAGTACGGCAAGGAGACCGTCGTTTTCGCTATGAGGAAGGTCATCGAATATGGGGAGAGGGTGGTGAGGTCCGAAATTGCCAAGATCCCAGATGGTGAATACTGGTGCGAGGGATTCTTGGATGACGATGGCATCGAGCTAGGCAAGGCGATAAGGGTGGAGGTGAAGATCAAGGTAGAGAGAGGCGAAGTCACATACGACTTCACTGGTTCGGATTCCCAGGCGAGGGGCAATATCAACTGCGTACCTACGGCTGTCATTGCGGCTTTGGGTTATGCCACGAAATGCATAAGCGACACTGAATTGGAGCAGAGTGAGGGTACCTTCATGCCTGTCAAGTGGGTACTGCCGACGGCAACGGTAGTCAATCCCACCCCTCCTGCCGCCGTTGGGAGAAGGCACATCCTTGCTCAGAGGATTGCGGACACACTGATCCAGGGCTTTGCGCGAGCCATGCCCGAGAGGATGCCCGCAGCTAGTTGTGGCAACACCTGTACGTTCACAATCGTTTATGGCAGCGAGATTCACTACTCGAACCTCGGTGGGGGTTCTGGAGCCAGCTGCCGAGGCGATGGCATGAACGCCATCCAAGTACACTTGAGCAAGTGTATGGCACTGCCGATCGAGGATGTGGAGTTGATGACACCATCCTTCGTTGAGCGGCTGGATTTGAGGCAAGATTCTGGAGGCCCTGGTGAGTATAGAGGTGGACTAGGAGTGAGGCAAGATGTCAGGGTCCTAGCTGACCAAGCCGTTCTATGTATCATTTCGGACGCTGAGACTCATCCTGCTAGAGGTTTGCTTGGAGGCGAGCCAGGACAACCCGGGTGCAAGTTCCTGAATCCGGGGACCGCTCACGAGAAGCGTTTGCGCTCAAAGACAGTCGATTTTCGGCTGAAGAAAGGCGACATCGTTAGCTTGAGAACCCCAGGGGGAGGGGGCTATGGTAGCCCTGTGAAGCGACAGCCTGGCCGGGTTCTGGAGGATGTGTTGAATGGCGCGGTGTCACTTCGTTGCGCCAAGGATGATTACGGGGTGGTGATTGATGAAAGGGAATGCCAAGTCAACGAGAGAGAGACGAGCGTGTTGCGTGAGAGTATGGCCCGTCCAGAGGGGTCAGAGTAGTCTTCAAGTGAAATGGCGGACCTCGATCGCTACATTATCGATCTGATTGCGCGCAACATAAGCCAGCGCGGTGTCAACAGCAAGTAGGTTTCTGTGAGGGACATCTGGTGCCACGCAATAGTCGACACGGTTGCTCGCCTCTGCGTGGAGGTCAACCAATTCCTGTGTGACGACTGCCTGGCGGCCCTGCACAGGGCCCTGGACACGGAGGAGTCTCCGGTAGGCCGCGAGATCCTGGAGCAGTTGGTTCGCAACGCGGAGATAGCCCGCGAAGAAGGGATACCCCTCTGTCAGGACACCGGCCTGACCGTGGTCTTTGTGGAACTGGGTCAGGATGTGCACGTGGTCGGTGGCAACCTCAACGAGGCGATCCAGGAAGGCGTGAGACGGGGCTACACAGAGGGATACCTGCGCAAATCGATGGTAGAGCGCCCTTTCTCGGCGCGGGCCAACACCGGCGACAACACCCCGGCGGTGATTCACACCGAGATCGTGCCCGGTGACAAGCTCAGAATCGTGGTCATGCCCAAGGGCGGCGGCAGCGAGAACATGAGCGCCTTGGGGATGCTCAAGCCAGCCGACGGTCGAGAGGGCGTGATCCGCTTCGCGGTGGAGACCATCGAGCGAGCCGGGGCCAACCCCTGCCCGCCCACGATAGTGGGGGTGGGCATCGGTGGTAGCGCCGAGAAGGCCATGCTGATGGCCAAGCATGCGTTGCAGAGGGAGGTGGGCCAACCTGGCGCCGACCCTGAGGTCGTCGCACTGGAACAGGACATCCTGACCAGGGTCAATGATTTGGGCATCGGGCCACAGGGTTTGGGTGGCCGCACGACCTGCCTGGCGGTCCACGTTGAGGTGTTCCCCTGCCACATCGCCAGCCTCCCCGTGGCCATCAACATTCAGTGCCACAGCGCGCGCCACAAGGAGGCCACCCTGTGATGACGTTCCATGGGGACAGGCGCAGAGCGCGGGTAGACAGGCCGTTGGCCTGTCTCGGATAAGCAGGAACTGATGGAGATCACTGCCCCTCTCACTCAATCGGTGCTGGAGCGGTTGCGGTCGGGTGACTCTGTGTGCATCAGTGGGGTGATCTACGTGGCTCGCGACTCTGCCCACCGACGTATGGTGGAAACTCTGGACAACGGTCAACCCCTCCCTTTCGATCCCCAGGGGCAGATCATCTACTACATGGGTCCCAGTCCAGCCAGGCCAGGAAAGCCCATCGGTTCCGCGGGGCCGACCACCAGCTACCGCATGGATCCCCATGCTGTCCGGCTCATGCAGGCCGGCATCAAGGGCATGATCGGCAAGGGCAGCCGCTCCCTTCCCGTGCGGGAGGCGATGCAGCGGTATGAGGCGGTCTACCTTGCCGCCGTAGGGGGCGCCGGTGCCCTCCTGGCGCGGACCGTCCTCTCGGCGGAAGTGATCGCCTACGAGGATCTGGGACCCGAGGCCGTGCGTCGCCTCGTGGTGGAGAACTTCCCTGCCGTCGTCATCAATGACATCTACGGCGGAGACGCCTATGAGCAAGGGCGGAGCCAATACCGGCGACCTTAGGAAGCCCTGCTGAGGGAGGTCGCGGGTTGCTGTGTTCCTGGCTCAACACGAGATGGCAACCCCTCGGTGGGGTCGCCTGTGAGATGAGTGATGGCGTAACACTAGGGCGACGATGAGAATCAGACTTTCGGCGGCCAGTGTGGGCAGCGACGCCGTGCGCAGGATCGAACAGCTGAGCGGGGAGGTACTGCTGAGCTGCAACCAATGCGGCAAATGCTCGGCTGGGTGCCCCGCAGCCTTTGACATGGACATGTTGCCTAACCAGGTCATGCGCTTCCTCCAGCTAGGGCTCGTAGACAGGGTACTGCATTCCAGGGCCCCCTGGCTCTGTGCGGCCTGCCAGACCTGCTATGCACGTTGCCCCAAGGGAGTGGATCTCTCGCGGGTCATGGAAGCCGTCCGCGAAGTCGCGCTACAGGAGGGAGGCGATCGCGTCGATCCCACTTCTCTTTCCCTCAATGAGCTCGCCGAGTTCCCGCAGCAACTGTTCATCGCCGCCTTTCGGAAGTACACGGAATAGCGCGGACCACGAATCCGACACTCCCCAGGAGACGCCTGCTTGATCGAGATCCCCTATTTTCCCGGCTGTACCCTCAAGACTACCGCCCAGGGGTTTGACGACTCAGTTCGAACCTCGGCGGAAGCCCTGGGGATCAGACTGGTGGAACTGCCCGAATGGAACTGTTGCGGGGCTACCTTCCCGCTGGTGGTGGACAACCTGCTGGACCTGGCCGGTCCCGCTCGTGTGCTGGCGGCGGCCAGGCAGATAGATGTTCGTCTCACCGTCGCTTGCACTACCTGCTACAACGTCCTCAGACGCAGCAACTACGTTCTGACCCACGACGAGGAGAAGAGAGACAAGCTCAACTTCTTCATCGAGGCCCAGTACGATGGGAGTCTTCAGATCCTCGACGTGCTGCAACTCCTGAGGGACCAGGTGGGATTTGAAAAGATCGAGTCGCAAGTGAGGCGACCGCTGCACCACATACGGGCCGCAGCTTACTATGGCTGCATGGTGCTTCGACCGGAGAAGGAGGTAGCGTACGAAAACCCGGAAAACCCACAAGCGCTCGATGGACTGCTCAGTGCTCTCGGAGCGCAAATGATCGACTATCCGTACAAGACGGAGTGTTGTGGTTCGTACCTGTCCGTCGTCTCCCCCGGGACGGCGTTGGAAATGAGCTACAGTATCCTCGCCTCGGCCGCGAAGAACGGGGCAGACCTGCTGGTCACGAACTGCCCTTTGTGCCAGTTCAATCTGGACAGGCAGCAGGCTCACCTGGCGCAACAGCGGCCGGGCTATCGGCCCATGCCGGTCTTCTATTTCAGTCAGCTACTGGGCTTGGCCCTCGGTCTCCGGACAGATGACTACGGGTGGGACACCCATCACGTCGATCCCAGGCCCATCTTAGAACGCCTGGAGGGCTAGGCCGCAAGCCATGGCTCCAGCAGCGACGAAGGAAGGCTTCTAGCATGTCCCACGGGGGACCCACGACCAGGGCCCTGGTTATCGGCGGAGGGATAGCAGGCATGCAAGCCGCCCTGGACATCGCCAACGCGGGCTACGAAGTGCTCCTGGTGGAGAAGCTGCCTTCAATCGGCGGCCACATGGCACAACTCTCTGAGACTTTTCCCACGCTGGACTGCGCTCAGTGCATCCTGACCCCGCGTACGGTGGAGGTGGGACAGCATGAGAACATCAAGCTCCTCTCCTACTCCGATGTGCTGGAGGTGGCGAGCCAGGTAGGTAGCTTCAAGGTGCGTATCCGTCGCCGTCCAGCTTATGTGAAGTGGGAACTCTGCACCGGCTGCGGCCTGTGCGAGGAGCGATGCCCGCGGCGGGTCGTGTCGGAGTTCGACCGGGGTCTGGGCAAGCGCAAGGCCATCTACCGGCTTTCCCCACAGGCGGTGCCCAACAAGCCCGTCGTGGACCGCGAGAATTGCCTCTACTTCCGGAAAGGGCGCTGTGGCGTCTGTGCCCAATCGTGTCCCACGGGGGCTATCGACTTCGATCAACAAGCCTCCTTCGTAGAGGAGGACGTGGGCTGCGTGATCGTCGCCACGGGATACGATCTTGGTCGCATGGAACGCACACCGGAATATGGTGGAGGAGCCATTCCTGACGTCATCGATGGCCTGGCCTTCGAACGCTGGCTGAGCGCCTCCGGTCCTACAGCGGGAAAGGTCCTCCGACCCTCCGATGGTCGAGAGGCCAAGGACGTGGTTTTCATCCAGTGCGCTGGGTCCCGGGACCCGGCCCAGGGGGTTTCGTACTGCTCGAAGATCTGCTGCATGTACACCGCGAAGCAAGCCATGCTTCTCAGACACCGGGTGCCCGACGCCCGCGTGTTCGCATTCTACATCGACGTGCGGTCTGCCGGGAAGGGTTACGAGGAATTCGTACAGCGGGCGGCTGAGGAGGATCACGTCCTCTACCTGCGCGGCAAAGTCTCCAGACTCTTCAGAGACGGCGACAAGGTGATGGTCTGGGGCGCGGATACCATCAGTGGTGAGAAGGTGGAGATCGCTGCCGACCTCGTTGTCCTGGCTACCCCGATGCTCCCGTCAGAGGCCAGCAGCGAACTTGCGGGAATCCTTCAACTGGAGATGGACCAATTTGGCTTCTTCGGGGCCGTAGACGAGGTGATGAGCCCAGTGGAGAGCTCACGGCCGGGTATCTTCCTGGCCGGAGCGGGTCTGGGACCCAAAGACATCCCAGAGGCTGTCGCTCAGGCGTCCGCAGCCGCTGGCAAAGTGCTATCCCTGTTCGCGACCTGGAGGGCCGGAGATGACGCCACCATGGAGGGCGCGGAGGCTGGTCTCCCGTGAACAGGATTGGCGTCTTTGTCTGCCACTGTGGTCTCAATATCGCCGGCACCGTAGACGTGGAGCGCGTGGTAGAGGATGTGTCACGTCTGCCCGGCGTCGACTATGCCGCGCACTACGTCTACCTGTGCTCTGACCCGGGGCAGAGGCTGATCCGGGAAGCCATCGACGAACATGACTTGAGCGGCATCGTCATCGCCGCCTGTTCACCATCCATGCATCAGGCCACCTTCCGCAAGACCGCCGTCTCTGCTGGACTCAACCCGTACCTGGTGGAGATCGCCAACATACGCGAGCAGTGCGCCTGGGTGCACCGGGAGCGCACGGATGGCGCCAGCACAAAGGCGTTTCAGATCATCGCCAGCCTGGTGCAGAAGGCGCGGGCGAACGAACCACTATGGCCCCTGACCACTGCTCTCACTCGGAGAGCCCTGGTCATCGGTGGAGGCGTTGCCGGCATGCAGGCGGCGCTGGACATCGCGGATGCGGGCTATCCCGTAGTGCTTCTGGAAAAGGAAGCGAAGCTGGGTGGCCACGTGTCCAACCTGTCACGGTCCTACCTGAACTGCGGCGACCTGCGAACAGTGCTGTCCTCGATGATAGACCGGACGGCCAGACATCCTCAGATCACGGTGCTGACCAGCACTGAGGTGGAGGCCGCAGAAGGGTACGTAGGGAACTTCCTCGTCACCGTGAGGGATAGCCTGGAGACGGTGGCCTGCTCGCCACCCATGGCCAAGACGTTGAAAGTCGGCGCCATAGTGGCGGCTACGGGATACCAACTGTACGCCAAGGAGAGGATGGAGGAGTACGGGGCCGGCAGGTACCCGGACGTAATCGACGGCTTGGAGATGGAGCGGATGCTGGATCAGGACGGGCCAACCAGGGGCGAGATCCGCCGCCCGTCAGACGGGACGGTCCCGAAAGAGGTCGTCTTCGTGCAGTGTGCCGGCTCGCGGGATCCAGTGCTTCACAAGGGGTACTGCTCCAAGGTCTGCTGCCTGTACGTGGCCAAGCAAGCCATGATCTATCGCCAGCGGGTCCCGGACGGCCAGGCCTACGTCTTCTACATCGACATCAGATCGCAAGGCAAAGGGTACGAGGAGTTCGTCCAGCGGGCCATGGAGGAATACGGGGTGCTGTATCTGAGGGGGAAGGTATCCCGAGTCTTTCCAGAGGGTGGCAAGATCATGGTCTCAGGGGTTGACACCCTGGCTGGCATCCCGTTGGAGATCGCGGCAGATCTGGTGGTGCTGGCTACCGCCATCGAGCCCAGCGCAGGTTCAGCCGAACTTGCCCATCTGCTGCGCACACCTCTCGATGAGGCGGGGTTCTTCAGCGAGGCCCACGCCAAGCTCCGACCGCTGGAGAGCGTGACCGCCGGCATCTACCTGGCGGGCGCCGCTCAGTTCCCCAAGGATATCCCGGAGACCATCGCTCAGGCGTGTGGAGCGGCGGCCAAGGTGCTCCAGTTGTTCAGTGGGCGAGAGCTGGTGCAGGAGCCATTGGTGGCACAGGTGGACGAGGAGTTGTGCTCCGGCTGCGGAATCTGCGTAGATGCTTGCCCCTACGGTGCCCAGAATCTGCACGGGAGACGCCCTGTCGCCCGGGTCAACCAGGCCTTGTGCCAGGGGTGCGGCGCCTGTGCGGTGGCGTGTCCCAGCAAGGCCTGCACAATGCGCAACCTGACCCCAGACCAAATCATGTCCATGCTGGATGTTCTGCTGTAAGTAGGGCGCGGGTGGGCTCTGTAAATGGGCATCGCAGAGACGCTGAGGACGACAAGCTCATCCAGCGCTCACGCAGGCGCGCTCCGTTGCCCGGTGCGCATGGTGGAGAGGTGGAGAAGGTGAGTGAGGAAATGATTCCCATCTTCATCATGGGAAAGATGTACATGGTGCCCCCAAGCTTGACGATCATGAAAGCCATGGAATACGCCGGCTATCAGTTAGTGCGGGGCGTGGGCTGCCGAGGAGGCTTCTGCGGAGCCTGTGCAACCGTGTATCGCCTCCCTGGTGACTATCGTCTGCAAGTGGGCCTTGCCTGCCAGACACTGATCGAGCCCGGCATGTACCTGGCTCAGATACCATTCTATCCAGCCCATCGTGCCGAGTACCAGCTCGAAGAACTCGACCCAACCTTCGGGAGCCTGGCCAAGACTTATCCCCACTTGCTCCGTTGCCTGAGTTGCGGCACCTGCACGAAAGTCTGTCCGCAGGGCATCGACGTGAAGCAGTTCATGGCCGAAGCCATGAAGGGGGACATCGCGTCAGTCGCTGATCGCTCGTTCGACTGCATCATGTGTGGCCTCTGTGTCTCTCGCTGCCCCGCCGAAGAGGTGCAGCCCAACATCGCCATACTCTGTCGTCGGCTGTATGGCAGGTACCTGGCGCCCGTGTCGACCCATCTGACAGAGCGCATCGCCGCCATCGAAGCGGGGGAGTACGACGTGGAACTCTCCGCCATCGAAGCGCTCAGTAGATCGGAGCTACGGAAGATGTATGAGGAGCGCGAAATCGAGCCCTAGCTGATCGGGGAGGCAAGATGAGCTATACGCCGGAGATGCTTGAATCTGTTCAGCGGGTAGAGGCCAGCAGGCCGTCCCGTTTGAGTGAGACCTATCCCTTGATGTCGCCGGACGAGAAGGAGCTCGTCCTTCGAGAGTTGCATCCAGACTACAGGCCAGAGGGCATGCGCGAAATACGCGTCGGGGTCAACAAGGGTCAACGTATGCCCCTCGAGCTCGCCGAGGTGCTGGAGGGGGTGAGTCATCTCACGTCGCAGATGCTGGACCTGGAGCAGATCGACTATGACACGGACGTGCTGGTCATCGGGGGTGGCGGGGCGGGCTCCTCGGCGGCCCTTCTGGCGCGGGAGCATGGAGCCAGAGTGATCATCGCCACCAAGCTGCGACACGGCGACGCCAACACCGTGATGGCCCAGGGAGGCATCCAGGCCGCGGACAAGCCGAACGACTCCCCGGCGTTGCACTATCTCGACGTCATGGGCGGGGGGCACTTCGACAACTATCCCGCTCTGGTGGGCACACTGGTCAGGGACGCGCCCCTGGTCATCAGGTGGCTTGAAGGTCTGGGCTGCATGTTCGACAAGGAAGCGGACGGCACGATGAAGACCATCCACGGCGGCGGCACCTGTCGAAAGAGGATGCACTCCGCCAGGGATTACACGGGCGCCGAGATCATGCGCACGCTGCGTGACGAAGTGCGCAGTCATCCAGAGGAGATCACAGTTCTCGAGTTCTCACCGGCCATCGAGCTGGTCATGGACGACAAGGGGCAGGCAGCCGGCGCCGTTCTGCAGAACCTGGAAACAGGAGAGCATCTCGTAGTCCGGGCGAAGACCACCATCCTGGCCACGGGAGGCAGCGGGCGGCTGCACTATCAGGGCTTTGCCACCACCAATCACTATGGTGCCACAGCGGATGGCCTGGTGCTGGCCTATCGAATCGGAACCGAGATGGCCTTCCTGGATACCATGCAGTACCACCCCACGGGCGCCGCCTATCCTGAGCAGATACTGGGGCTGCTGGTCACGGAGAAGGTACGAGGTTTGGGGGCCCAACTCTGCAACGTGGAAGGTAAGCAGTTCGTAAATCCCCGAGAGACACGTGATGTGGAGACCTCCGCCATCATCAGGGAGTGCGCTCAGCGTGGCAAAGCGGTGGGCACTCCATCAGGTGCCGTGGGAGTGTGGCTGGATTCGCCAATGATCGATCTGCTCCAGGGGCCGGGGACCATCCAGAACGCCTTGCCGGCCATGGTCAGGCAATTCCAGCGCTTCGGCATCGACATGGTGCAGCAACCTGTCCTGGTCTATCCCACGCTGCACTATCAGAACGGCGGTATATCGCTGCGGCCCGACGGCTTGACCAACGTGCCCAACCTCTTCGCTGCGGGGGAGAACTCCGGTGGCGTGCACGGCCGCAACCGTCTGATGGGCAACTCGCTGCTGGAGATCACTGTCTTCGGGCGGAGAGCCGGCAGAGCGGCGGCTCTGCGAGCTAAAGAGGCCAACCTGGGCAAGCTGACGCTCAGACACCTGGATAGCTGGGAGAAGGAGGTCGCCGAGGCAGAGATAGAAAACCCCATCCAGTCGCCGGTGTTGTTGCCGGATTACAGAAGGACCCTGCGCTGAGCTTCCGCAGTGCTCATCTCGTTCGCCGCCGGTGCCCTCATCACACCACACGAATCCGCCCGCTCTTCGAAGAGCAGGTAGCGCTCTCTCATTGCCGACCAGGCACCGCACCGCGCCACAGAGCTGCACTGTGACGCCCCGGTGCGATCGCCCACACGCCAGACGAAACCAGGCTGCTCTTCCCAAACCTGGGGGGTCGCGTGTACACCTCCCTCAGAACTGACGAGTCTCCTCAGGCGGGTGCTCTCGGTATCGCTAGGGAGCCACAGCGTCGGCGTCGGGCTCGAGACTGGCGTCCTGGGGGCGATACACCTCTTTGGGGACTTTCCAGTTGTATGTGAACTTGAGGGCTAGCGGCAACAAGTAGGTCCGTGTTCGGGACACCCCGGGCAACTGATGGATTTGACCCTGGACCATTTGATACAATTCCTCCACCGACTTGGAGACAACTTGGATGCTGATGTCTGATTCCCCGGTAGCGCAGCTCGTGTACGTGACGTGATCCAACTCCGCCAGGCGACGCGCGATATCGGGGATCACACCCACGTCCGTTTCGATGAGCACGTCAGCCATGATGCCGTAGCCGAGAGGTTTGGGGTGAACAACGGCCGTGATGGAAATGATACCTTGCCGCACCAGCTTCTTGATGCGGTGCCGGACCACTCGGGTGCTGACGCCTTCCAGGCGCGCGGCGATGTCGACCGCTGACATCCGCCCGTCTTCCTGCAACAGCTCTATGATCGCGGCATCGGTCTCGTCGAGAATCTTGCCAGCCATTTGCTCGCTCCCGCTCCCCGCGCACTCGCCAACTCTTCACACGTTTCCTGGCGTGATCAAACAACACGGACTATAGCAACGGTGAGACTTGCTGTCAAGAGTCCATTGCATTCTCGCAGCCAAACACCCCGAATGGACCTGTCCGTGTCATTTGATGACACACACTCACAGTCGCTCGTGCCGGAGGGAGGAATTCGCATGACCAATAGCCGCCCGGAACTGGGCTCCAAGCCCCGCAGGCCTGCCTGCGGCGCTAAGGTCTGGGTGGCCAAGGACAACACCGCTGCGTATTCCACGCAATACTGTTACAATGAGCACTATGTGCCGCTGGCGCTGCAAGCCGCAGGGGTGGGTGCGGCAAACCTCTAGAGAGGGAGAAGAACTGATGGGCGAGAGAACCAAAGTCACCGTGCCTCAGCTTCTGGAGATGAAGAGGCGCGAACAGAAGATCGCCATGATCACCGCGTACGACTACCCTACGGGGGTATGGGCAGAAAGGGCAGCCATCGACATCCTCCTGGTGGGCGATTCCATGGCCATGACCGTGCTGGGCTATCCCAATACCCTGCCGGCCACCATGGCGGAGTTGATCGCCCACAGTCAGGCGGTGACCAGAGGTAACAGCAACTCCTTCGTCCTCGGGGACATGCCCTACATGTCTTACCAGCCCTCCGTCCAGTTGGCGGTACAGAACGCCGGCCGCTTCATGAGCGAGGGCAGATGCGATGGCATCAAGCTGGAAGGAGGCGCCCCCATGGCCGACAGGGTGGAGGCCATCGTCAACGCTGGAATCCCAGTCATGGGTCACCTGGGCCTCACCCCGCAGAGCATGTCCATGCTGGGCGGGTTCAAGGCCCAGGGCAAGGACGCTCTGATGGCCAAGTCGATCATCGACGACGCCAGGGTTCTGGAGGAGGCGGGCGCTTTCTCTATCCTCCTGGAGGCGGTTCCCTCCAAGGTCAGCAAGCTGGTGACCCAGCGGGCCGAGATACCGATCATCGGCATTGGAGCCGGGCCGGACTGCGATGGCCAGGTCCTGATCTTCCACGACATGTTCGGTCTCTATCCCGCCTTCACGCCCAAGTTCGCCAAGCAGTACGCGGACCTGGGTAAGCAGATCGTCGAGGGTCTCCAGCGTTACGCGGACGAGGTACGGGAAGGAGTATTCCCGGAGCCCAAGCACTGCTTCACCATCTCGGACCAGCAGTACAAAGAACTTCTTGCTATGCTGGGATGAGCACCGCGGACGCCAGGCCAGCCGGGTCTCGACTCTGGCGCTGAAGGAGTGATTCGGTACGAGACATACCGCTGCCCATCAAGACAAAGGAGCGCGAATGATAGAATGAGGGAACGCCAGGTGTGACGTCCCCTCGCACCGCCTTGCAGCCTAGCCTGTCCGTGGCCGCCCCCGTCCTCGCGTCTGAGGGTAGCAAACTATGGGGGTTAGTACACGCACGGTCTGCTGGCGAGTCCCAGCATCTCGCGGGCCTGGGCTGGTCTGGCGATGTCCCGATTCAATTCGCCAGCGATGCGCACTACTCGCTCCACCGCCTCCGCATTGCTCTTGAGCAGTTGCCCGCGCTTGTAGTAGACGTTGTCCTCCATGCCCACACGCACCATCTGCGCACCGAGGATCATGGCCATGGTAGTCATGGGCAACTGGTGCTGGCCCACACCTGCAAGGGCCAGCCCCCTGCGCCCAACTCCGTGATCAGCCTCTCGACGGCCTCGAAGCGCGGCTGCCACCCGGGTTGATCAACCCCACGCTCATTATGAGTCCTTCGCCGGTGCTGCCCTGAGTCGCACGCGGTCAGGCGTCCATAAGTTGCGGTTCGCCAACACGGCCCCCATGGTGGTCCTCCGCATGGCGACTTGCCCAATCACGTCACTCCCAGCAGGACGCATCGTTGGTCCATCCAGAACATGCGACCGTTCCGTCGTGGCCAGTCTACTCTGCGGAAGACAGCTCTCCGATCGCCTCTTCGACCGCTCCTGGGCATCCACTGGCGGTCACATTGGTCTCATCCAAGGGCTCTCTGCGGACTATCGGTCCAAAATGCAGCCCACTCCGGCGAAGGTCCCTGACGGCACTGTAGGTTGGCTGCACTGCGCGACCTGACCGGACCAGCCTGAGGCCTTCTATTCTTCCTCGAGCAGATTGCCAGGCAACCGGCGGACTTCGAAAACGACCGGATTTCCGGCGTCAGGGCACGCATGAAAAGCTGGCTCATCTTCATCCTCAAGCCAGGGAAGGTAAGCCCCATATCGTCGCGCGTACACCTTGGAGATGAGACTACACATGGCGTCGAAGCAGATCTTTCCTCTCACCTCGTTGTCGTCGAAAATGACCTCATCTCCTGGCTGGTGACCCGCCCGGCAGTATCCGTTGACCTCTTTGACCGTCACCTTCACCCTATGAAGCCCTTTCAACTGTTGCATTCTGGCCTCTCCCGTGCTTACAGCAAGCTCTTGGCGATGACCTTGCCCAATCGCTCTATCCCGAGCTCAATCTGTTGCTCTCCACAGGCAGAGAAGTTGAGCCGCATCTTATTTTCTCCCCCACCGTTGGCGTAGTAGTTGGAACCCGGAACGTACGCCACCTTGGCCTCGATAGCCTTCTCGAATAGACACGTAGCATCCACGCCCTCAGGCAGTGTCACCCAGAGGAAGATGCCGCCGTCTGGCTTTGTCCAAGTCACGCCGGCCGGGAAGTGCCTCTCCATGGCCCGGAGCATCGCGTCTCGCCTCTCGCGGTAGCTGTTGATGATCACCTGGATATGGGGATCCAACAGATCGCGCTCCAAGAACTCGTACACAATCCGCTGGGCAAGGTTGTCGGTGTGGAGATCGGCCGCTTGCTTGGCGAAGACCAGCTTCTCCATCACAGCCTCTGGCGCGATCAGAGCACTGACGCGCAGGCCAGGACTCAGAACCTTGGAGAAACTACCCAGGTAGATCACTTGTTCACCACGATCAAGTTGCTTCAGGGACGGCATCACCTCACCGCTGTAGCGAAGCTCACCGTAGGCATCGTCCTCCAGAATCGGGACTCCGTACTGCTGAGCCACCCTCAGCAACTGCTGGCGACGCTCCACAGATAGCCTTACCCCGCTTGGATTCTGGAAATTGGGCATGACGTAGATGAACTTCACGTCATTGCCCCGTAGTACCTCCGGCAGCAGGTCAACCCTCATTCCGTCCTCATCGATGGGGACGCTCAGACAGGTGGCCTGGAAGAGGCTGAAAGCCTGCAATGCGGTCAAGAAGGTAGGGTCCTCCACCAGGACTATACTTCCTTCGTCCAGAAAGAGCTTGCTCACCAGGTCGATCCCCTGCTGTGATCCGCAGGTGATCAAAACGTTATCCTTGGTAATCTGAAACCCTCTGCGCGCATACCTCTCGGCCACAGCCAAGCGGAGCGGGTCGTACCCCTCCGATGTCCCATACTGCAGGATCCCGGGTCCATCACTGTCGAAAATTCGACTCACGATTCCCTTCACCGCTTCCACGGGGAAAAGATCCCAGGCCGGAAGTCCCCCTCCGAAAGAGATCATCTCAGGGTCAGCGGTCAAATGCATCAACTGGCGGGTCATGGAGCCGTACATATGACTCACACGGTCGCAGTACTTGGCCTCCCAGTCAAAGGGCATCATCTGTTCTCCAGTTGCACCCTAGTTGTCGTGATTCGCGTTCTTGAAAGCCAGGGCATATTCTCTGCCCCTATTCAAGGAAATCAGGTTTGCCTCCAGCGAACGAGGCCGAGCAGCAGCTCTCACCGCGTCCTCTACAGACCCGTAGCTCAGCGGGAAGGCGTCGAAGACGCACACAGCCCCGAGCATCAACACGTTCGCCGTGGCCGCCCCCCCAGCTTCCTCAGCCAGGGCTCGAGCATCCATCGTCAGCAGCTCCTCTGCCCCCAGTTTCCGCAACTCTCGTTCGATGGTCTCCAAGTTCAAAGCCGGCTGCTTTCCCAGCTGGGTCTCCAGAGGAACGCTGATGTGCGCATTGAGGACCACGCCGCCCCCTGCGCCGAGATAGTCAGCAGCCCTGCGTAACGCCTCAATGGGCTCCAGACCCATGATCAGATGACAGCGCCCCTTAGGTATGAGGGGCCCATAGACGGGTCGCCCGACCCTGATCTGACTGTATACGGGCCCGCCGCGTTGGGTTACCCCGTAGGTCTCAGCGATGCGAACGGAGAACCCTTCCTCCATGGCAGCCCGCGCAATAACCTGCGAGGCGAATATGTTGCCCTGCCCGCCAACACCGGCGATGATCAGATTGAAAGGGCCTTCTCTGTCTTGCACTCCTCGTCCCATCACTACCGCTCCACACGGTCCATGTATATCGCCCCCCGTGGGCACACCACCCTACAGGATCCACAACCATTGCACAAGAACGGATCAATGGCCATCTTGCCCTCGCCATCCTCAGCGGCCACAAAGGCCGGGCAACCATACTCCTCCACACAGACCAGGCAGCCGTCGCATTTGGCCGCATTCACCTTGGCCACGACCGTCTTTTCTTTCCACCTCTGCCCGGGCTCCAAAACACAGGCCTGCCGAGACACAATCATGGCAGGTGCGTCCATAACCAGGGCCTCTTCGAGTTCCTTGATCAGCCGTTTGATCTGCAGAGAAGGCACCACCCTCACGTGCGGGATCCGGAAGGCCCGGGCTATGTCCTCTATGGGTATCACAGTCCACTCATCAGCCAGCTGCCACGTGCCGGGGTGAGGTTGCTGACCTGTAGAGGCGGTGACCGAGTTATCCATGGCAATGATCAGGACCGGCCTCTGCCGGTGGGCGATTTGCAGCAACCCCGGCATACCGGCGTGATAGAAGGTGGAATCTCCGATGAAGGCGATCACTTTCCGGCTGGGGCTGAGTTGGGCCAGCGCGTCGGAAGTGCCCATGCTAGCCCCCATGGAGGTCATGGTCTGGAGGATACTGAAGGGCGGATAGAATCCCAACGCATAGCATCCGATGTCGCCCACGACGATGGGGTCCTCGATCCCGACGTTCCCTAGTGCTCTGTTCAGTGCGTAGTACGTGGCCCGATGGGGACACCCAGCGCAGAACCCAATCTGCCGGCGCGGTATCAACTTCTGGACAGCCGCTGACGATTCCGTCCTTTCCCTCCCGGGGAGAAGATCATCGGGAACCTCTCTCTTGGGGAATTCTCGCCGCACCACGTTAGCCAGAGCGGAGACAACGTCGTCGAAGATCGTTTCACCGGCCTCCGGCAAGGCGCCAGAGCCACGGCCCTGTATCTGGATATGGCGCTCCGTCCCCTGGGCCTCCGCCTTGATCGCCTCCTCCAAGAACGGGGTAACATCCTCGACCACCAAGACCTGGTCAACATGGCTTAGCAGTCGGTGAATGATCCCCTTGGGCAAGGGGTTCACAGTGGAGATCTTCAGCAGCGCTACCTCGTCCCTCAGTCCCAGCGTGTCGACCGCTTCCTGAACATAGTTGAAGGCAAAGCCGGCTCCGACGACGCCGATTCTCTCGGTTCCCTTCCCCTCGTACTCATCGAACTGATATCGCTCCAAAACCTCTCCGGCCCTGCGCAACTTCCCTCTGAGTTTTCGCTCAGGCTCCAGGCACGGGAAGGGCGTCCACTGCCGCGAGCTATCGAAATAGGGTGCTTGCTGTTTGGTCCCCATCTCGCCCAGTTCCATATCGCCAGTCATGTGCCCCAGACGAGTGACTGAGCGCAGGATAACTGGCATGCGCAACTCCTCCGAGATCTCGAAAGCGCGCTTGGTCATCTCCCGTGCTTCGTCCAGATCGGCAGGCTCGATGGCAGGCAGGCCGGCAAACTTGGCATACCACCGGTTGTCTTGTTCGTTGTTGGAACTGACCCCGCTGGGGTCGTCCACCGTAACCACTACCAGACCACCAGCGATGTCTATGAGTTTGAGCTGCTGCAGCGAATCAGCGGCAACGTTGAGCCCCACGTGCTTCATCACCGCCATGGAGCGAGCCCGCGAGAAAGACGCCCCGCTAGCGGCATCGAAGGCAACCTTCTCGTTGACCGACCAGTGGGCCACAAAGCCCAACTGAGGAGCGGCCTGGATCAGTGTCTCCATGATTTCGGTGGAGGGGGTCCCTGGATAGCCTGTGGCGAACTGAACCCCCGCCTCTATCGCTCCTCTGGCAATGGCCTCGTTGCCAAGAGCCAATAGTCGGACTCCGGGAGCACGGTTGAAGAGCGGTTGCCTATCCATCAGCACCTCCCGACGAGGTCAACCACATAAACAGACGCCATCCCGATTCTGCCAGACCCTTCCGCCGCTTCTGCAGACGCGCTTCCCAGGGGGCAGAAAGAACGGTGCTTACTGGTCCGCATGGGCCAAGCTTTCAGCGCCGAGAATACGAGCTTTCCCACGAGCTTCGATCAAGCCTCCCACCAGCAGGGTGATCACGCTTCAAGGTCCCTGGCCGGAGAACTGGCGTGCCTGACCACACGGCGCGGCTTACCGACGTATCTGGCCTCTCCCTCAATGATTGTGCTAGACAGGTTCTCAGACTCTCCCTCCCTCAGATCCTTCAATCGGAACAGGGACCTGGCCCAGGTGAATCGGGCGTCTGTCTCCACCCCGGAAAGGCATCCTCGCAGGACCCCATTGCCGGTTCTACTTCGCTAGCAGTGCAAAGAGGGATCTGCGCTAGTAAGTCGGTATTCGGCGACTTCTCAACTTCCATCACGTCGCAAGAGCCCGACTGAACTGGATGACCGTCGACGTGGTTCACCATCACCCTCATTTATCATCGGCTTGTTCATCGATCTGCTGCGCTGCGTGATCCTACGCGTGAGCTTCTCTGTCGGTGATCTCGAGAACTTCGTCGATGATGTTCAGCCCCTCCCTCAACTGCTCCTCGGTGATACACAGTGGTGGCCCCACGAAGATCCAGTTCCACCTGACGCCGGTGCTCAGCCCTTTCTGGCGCAGGGCGGGTAGCACATCGGCCATCACGCCCAAGTCGCCGGCCTTCGCATTCCAAGGAGCGAGGGGCTCCGCGGTTTCTTTGTCCTTCACCAACTCGATGACCGAGAAAAGCCCTATGTAGCGCACATCGCCCACAGAGGGATGCTTCTCCTTGATAGCCTCCAGCCCTCGCGCCAGAACATGGCCCATCTTCCTCGCGTTCTCGACGAGTCCGTCCTCTCGATACGCTGTGATGGTAGCTACCGCAGCGGCAGCGGCCAGGGTATGGGCGCCATAGGTTAGCCCCAGGGGTAGGTACCGGTCCTCAAAGTGATCGGCGATCGACTGGGAGACGATCACGCCGCCCATCGGTATATGACCGGACGTCAGGCCCTTGGCCACGACCATCATATCGGGCACCACATGCCAGTTATCCACTGCAAACCACTCGCCAGTCCGCCCAAAGCCGCTCATTACCTCATCGGAAATGAGCAGGATGCCATACTTGTCACACATCTCTCGCAATCGAGGCCAATAATCATCCGGCGGGACAAAAATGCCACTGGATCCAGTGACGCCTTCAAGGAGCAGAGCGGCGACGTTTTCCGGCCCCTCGAACTTGACGACCTCCTCTATGTGCGTGACACACTGCCTATCGCACGTCGCGCGCTCCTGGCCAAAAATGCAGCGGTAGCAGTAGGGATCAAAGACACGCACGATACCTGGTATGCCAGGCTCGACAGGGAGTCGACGGGGATCTCCTGCCGCGCTTATGGCTCCATAAGTGGCACCATGATAGGAGCGGTAGCGAGTCACTATCTTCTGCCGCCCTGTGTAGAGCCGCGACAGCTTGATGGCGTTCTCAACCGCCTCCGCGCCTCCTAGTGTGAAGAACGTCTTGTTCAAATCACCAGGCGTCACCTCAGCCAGTAGCTTGCCCAATTCGCCACGAGGCCGGGTGGCCAGCGCGGGTGACGCATAGCAAAGCCTCTCGGCTTGCTCCCTGATGGCGGCGACCACTTTGGGATGCTGGTGTCCTGTGTTGACGTTCGTTAACTGCGACGAGAAATCCAGGTATCTCCTACCTTCGGCATCCCAGAATTCGCACCCCTGAGCCCTCACCACAGCAAGGGGCGCCACTCGTGACTGAACCGACCATGGGAAGAAAGTATAGCGACGGTTCAGTTCCACTATCTCTTGCGACTCAGTCTCAGCAGACATCTAGGCCTCCTGTTTTCAATATGGTCTCACTGCCAGGGGAGCACACAGTCCTGTCGCGGGCTTCCTCCTGGGCACCTCTGGGCTGGCACGCCAGGTGAGAACCCACTTCCATCGGTCGCGGAAAGAGCATTCGCCTGCAGATGGCATGCCCCCGGCCGACCGTTGGCCTGGCATTCTGACACGACCCCGCCCAAGCTCTGCATAGAATCCGACCCACCCAACATCGAGCCCCGCACGTCGAATCGCACCCTCGTACCCTCACGGCCTATGGCCTGTCCACAACCGCCACAGCTGCACTGCCACCACCATGAATGGGGGCTGAGGCACATCATCATTATCACTAGACGGATCGACATCTATGTGTGCTCCGACCATTAGTGAGCAACTCACATGCGCGACCGTTCCCTCAAAGGCGCGTACGGAGGCGACGGGTGGCCGTGGGACAGAATGAGCTTGGCTTCGATGTCTATTTCGCCCCACCCCGACGAAACCCACTCATCCGGTACGGCATCCAGATTCTCCAGGTATACGACACCCATTTCGCACCTCGCCCAGTGGGCGCAAGCACCCTGGGTCTCGGCGCCACGGAATTCGCCCTTCCGATGGATTCACTCGTCCCGGCAAAGCAGCGGCTGCGGAGCCGGCAACGCGAAGGCCGCGACTATCTGTGAGAATGCGGGCCTGACATGTTTCACGGCTCAGGCAAACCGATACAGCCACGCAAGTTGCACACTCCACGCGGACATAGGACGTCGTCAGCATATCCAGTGGCCTTCAAGAACTATAGAAACTGAAGAAGATCCCGCATTCGGTGTTCACATCCTCCGCCGGTACACGGCGAGACGGGGGCGATCTCACAGCCCGCGCGTCGATCCGCCAGCCCCTGTGAAGGGTAGAGGGAACGAGATCAGTCGCGGTGCATTGCCGCACCATAGGGCAGCATGACCCACAGACTGGAACGACGATCTGGCGCCTGATCTGCGCATGCTACTGCTCCCCCAGCAGATTGCCGGGCAATCTGCGGATCTCAAAGACGACGGGATTGACGGCACCAGGACAAGCATGCAAAGCGGGCTCGTCTTCGCTATCGAGCCAGGGAAGATTGGCCGCATAGCGCCGGGCATAGGCTTTGGAGATCAAACTGCACGTTGCATCAAAGCAGATCTTGCCCTGAACCTCATTGTCGCCAGAGATGACCTCGTCTCCGGGCCGGTGGCCTGCTCTGCAGTATCCATTGACTTCCTTCACCGTCAACTTCAGTCGGTAGAGGCCTTTCGACTGTCGCACCCTCGGCTCCCCTTAACTCAGTTCAGATTGCTCTCGAGAAGCTTGGCCAATCGCTGTATCCCAAGTTCGATCTCCTGCTTCTCGCAGGCGGAGAAGTTCAGCCGCATCTTGTTCTCCCGGCCACCCTGAGCGAGCATGGTAGCAGGACGCGGGCACGCAAGCAGTCTCGACTTCAACCGACTGCGTGAAGAGATCCAAGGTATCGACTCCTTCAGGCAGGGTCAGCCAGAGGAAAACGCCCCCCTCCGGCCCTGTCCAGCGTACCCCGTGTGGGAAGTACCTTTG
The DNA here is from genome assembly GCA_034411995.1 of Anaerolineae bacterium. GTDB lineage: Bacteria > Chloroflexota > Anaerolineae > UBA7937 > B3-Chlor > JAUVXJ01. The sequence continues at coordinate 37,788 of DAOUME010000030.1, forward strand.
CATTGCCTCGAGCATAGCGTCTCGTCCGTTGCGATGAGTGGCTATGATGGTCCGCATATGGATCGGTATGGGGAGTTCTTCCGAGATGTCGAATGCACGGCTGGTCGTCTCTCCCGCTTGGTCGAGATCGGCTGGCTCATCGGCGGGCAGCCCGGCGGACTTGGCATACCACCGGTTGTCGTGCTCGTTGTTGGAGCTGGCCCCGCTGGGATCGTCAACCGAAACGACTGCAAACCCACCAGCAATGTCTGTGAGTTTGAGCTGCTGGATAGAATCAGCGGCCCCGTTGAGTCCCGCCTGCTTCATCACGGCCATGGATGGGGCGTTCGAGGAGGAAGCGCGGGCGGCGTCCAAGGCCACCTTTTCGTTGACTGACCAATAGGCCGCAAACTCCAGCTCGAAAGCAGCGCCGATGAAGGTCTCCATGATTCTTGTGGACGGAGGCCCTGGGTATGCGGTGGCAAACCGAAGCCGCGCCTCCATCGCTCCCCTGGCGATGGCCTCGTTGCCAAGCGCCGATAGTCGCGCTCCGGGCTCATTGTCCAGCAAATGCTGTATTCGCGTCTACACGACTCCCCTGCAATGCCAGCGTGACGTTGCGCCATATTGTCATCCGAAGCCCACTAAGGGGCACCCGGTGCAACGATGCGTCCTCGCTGCACTGTGCGTCCCACTCAGCTCCTCAGCGTTGGATCCAAGTAATCCCGTAGCCAATCGCTGAGTAGGTTGATGCCGAGCACGGCAACCAACATGGCAAGCCCCGGGAAGGCAGATACCCACCACGCGTCGCCGAGATAGTTTCGACCCTCCGCGACCATCCCGCCCCAGGTCGGAGTGGGCGGTTGCACACCCAAGCCCAAAAAGCTCAACGAGGCCTCGGCGATGATCATCTGGGCCACCTGTAGAGTAGCGACCACCACGATGGAAGCGCTCACATTAGGCAGGATGTGCAGGAGCATTATCCTACTGTCCCTGCAGCCGACCAATCGCGCGGCATCAATGTACTCCATCTCCCTGACCGATAACACTTCTGCCCGCACGACGCGCCCGTAGCTCACCCACCTTGTAACACCCAAGACGACGATGATATTGCGTAGACTAGCTCCCAGCACGGCCACCACCGCCAACACCAACACTAGAAAAGGGATAGCCAGCTGGGTGTCTACGACGCGCATAATGATGGCATCTAGGGTGCCGCGATAGTAGCCAGCGATGAGCCCCAGCAACACGCCAATCGTTCCGGACACGACCACCGCACTCGCGCCCACGAGTAGTGAAATGCGCGAACCATAGACAACCCGGCTGAGAATGTCTCGGCCCAGGGAATCGGTTCCGAGGGGATTGGTGGTGTCTCCCGACAGCCAAAACGGCGGCATTAGCCGCCTACTGATATCCTGAGTGAAAGGACTGTGAGGTGCGATGATGGGAGCAAAGATGGCAGTTCCGAGTACCGCGGTGACCATCACTACTCCACAGATACCCTTACCACCGCGCGCCAGGTCACCTATCAACTGGCGACCCCAGGTGCGCTCCGCGGAAATGACAGACTCGCTCCGTCGCTTTGGCGACAAGGCTGATCTCATCGCCAGGCCCTGATCACAACAATACAGATGCGCGCAGGGGGGCGCCGGGCGGCCATTTTGGATGATTCTTTCCTCAAAGAGACTGCCGGCACCCTTTCATTCCAACGCTATACGAGGATCGAGGTAGGTGTAGATTATGTCAACGAAGAAATTGATGGCGACAACCAACAAGGCAACCACGACCACGAAGGCTTGAACGACCGTGTAGTCGCGGCCGTTTATGGCCTGTACAGCGAGCAGCCCCATCCCTGGGTAGGCGAATACCGTCTCCACAATGATCGCCCCGCCCATCAGACTCGCCACTTGCAGACCGACGACGGTCACCACGGGGATGGCAGCATTCTTCAGGGCATGCCTGTAGACGACGACCGTCTCCCTAAGTCCCTTGGCCCGCGCCGTGCGAATGTAGTTCTTGCTCAACACTTCCAGCAAGCTCGATCGCAAGAGCCGGGTTGTCATAGCGGTCGCGTAGGCGCCCAGAGTCATAGCGGGCAAGATGAGATGGTCAAGGCCGTCCCGGCCAAAGGGGGGCAACCACTCCAGCTTCACGGAGAGGACGAGAATGAGCATTATGCCGAGCCAGAAAGCCGGCATGCTCTGACCCAAAAGGGCCAACATCATGCCTAGAGTATCGTAGATTGAGTCCCTCCTAAGTGCCGATATGGTCCCCACAGGTATGGCTATGAGCAAGGAGAAGAACATGGCCGTGGCGACCAACTGCAACGTAGCTGGCACCCGCTCCAACACCAGTTGGAGTGCCGGTTGATGGTGCCGCAATGAATCGCCAAAGTCCAAACGCAGGGCATTGGCTAGGAACCGTACGTACTGTAACGGCAGTGGATCATCTAGTCCTGTAGCCTGTCGAAACTTGGCGACATCCTCAGCAGTGGCCTCAACGGGTAGCAGCAAACGAGCGGGATCCCCTGAGAGATGGAGCAAGGCGAAGACCACCAGTGAAACGCCCAGAACAACCACTATCGACTGCAACAATCGTCTCAGCAGGTATCCTAACATAAGGACCTCAGAATCTCACATCGAACCATCAAACAATGATCTGATCCTACTCACCCCGCGGTACAATCAGATAGCCTGTTCCCGAAGGATGCCTCCACGAAAGACGCGTTCTTCCCGCTCAACCAAACCACCTCCTTGCCCCGTAGAGCGAGTCCGCGCTATCCCCAGCTGCACAGGCCATTCATGGATTGCGAATTCGGCTTGGGCGGTATGCCAACAGGACTAAGGACAAGCGCCATTCGACTAGCTAAGGCTGCAGACAACGCCGCCAGAGACCGCAATACCGGAACTGCACAACCAAGTGACGGAACCACCCAAAGAGCCCGGCAGATCTGTTCGGCCACTGGAACTGCGCAAGGGCGAGGTCTCCCCTGCGCGCAGGGGAGACCTCGCAAACTCACTCGGCGAACGACACCTCGAATAGCGAGATGAACTCATCAGTACGGGGTTCCCAGATGATTTCGGTGCTCACCCCGTAGATATCCTTCAACTGCCAAAGGAAGAGCCAGGGAGGGTCGTCCTTGAGAATCTGCTGAGCTTCGCGATAAAGCTCGTAGCGCCTGTCCTGATCCATTTCCACTCTAGCAGCGTCGACCAGCTCGTCTAACCCTTTGTTCGAGTACCTCCCCCTAAACTCCCCCGTATGCAACGGATAGGTAAGGGGATCGTCAGCGTCAAGTAACTGGGCCCCCCAGCCCATGAGATGCATGGCCTCAAGTCCTTCGGGATACAGGAGAAAGTTGTTGACGTAGACACCCCACTCTACGACCTTAACCTCAACGTCGATTCCCACCTCAGACAGTTGACCGGCCACCGCTTCAGCCGTCTCTTTGTCCATGGGGTAGCGGCCACTCGGCGTATTTAGGGCAGTCTGGAAACCGTCCGGATATCCCGCTTCGGCCAGCAGGTCCTTGGCCTTCTCGGGATCGTAGCTGAAGGGCTTTATGTCAGGGTCGTAGCCAAAGTACATGGGAAGAACAGGACTTGCGCTCTGGATGGCATATCCTCCCATGATGTGCTCTATCAGGCTTGGCACGTCGACGGCGTAGTTGATGGCCAACCGAACTCTCTTGTCCGCCAGCGGAGTATCATTGATGTTGTCGAGACCGATATAGATTTGGCGCTTACTGAGCACCGAGGCCACCTTCGCCGCGTCGCTGCTCTCAATGGCGCCCACTTGATCCGGCGGCACGCTGTCAATGATGTCCACTTCGCCCGTCAGCAAGGCCGCTATCCTGGTAGAGGTCTCCGGTATAGGCCTGAAGACGACCTCCTTTATGGCAGGAGCCCCCCTCCAATATTCCTCGTTCGCCCTCAAGGATAGATGATCGTCCTTGACCCATTCTACGAAGGCGTATGGGCCCGTGCCAATCGGGTGCAACCCGAAGTATTCGTCCCCCTCCTCCTGGACGTATTTCGGCGGAGCCATGAACAGCAAAGTGAGGCGCGCGGGCAAGAGAGGATCCGGACTGGCCGTAACGATGTTTACCGTGTAGTCATCGACCACCTCCGCATGATCTAGTGTGACAAACCGAGATTGCAGTTTCGACCCCAACTCTGGATTCAGGATCCTCTCCACCGTGAACTTGACACTAGTGGCATCAAATGGCTCGCCGTTCTGGAACTCCACTCCTTCGCGCAGCTTGAACTGCCAAGTAGTGTCATTCACCAGCTCATAGGACGTCGCCAAACTGGGCTGAAGGTTCATTTCGCTATCCCTGACAACCAAGGTGTCAAAGATGTTCTGCAAGATGCGGAGGGATGTCATGTCACTGGGTATCTGTGGATCCACAGACAAGGCTTCGGCTCCTTGAGCGATGACGAGAGGTGGCACCGGAGTGGCCGTTGGCTGCACAGGCGGCGCCAACGTGGCCGTTGCCTCAGCTGCTGACCCAGGCGTTGTTGTTGGACTGGGGCTGCATTGGATCTGGCTAGAAGCCATAGCAAGCGCCAGCAAAACAAGCACAACTCTCAGTTTCTTCATGGTTCTTCCTCCTTATGAAGGGATCCCACCAAGCGCAAAACCTCTGACAGCACAACACCCGACATCGACATCGAAATCTACTCTCTCCTCACCTCCTTTCGAATCTCTCCAAACGGGTCCCGCTTCCCATGGCTACGTAACTCAAGCGATTCCTCATACCCTCACCTCTAGCGCATTGCCATCCTATCCATCAACTCCTGCCATTTGGTGGTAAGATCGCACAGCTCCACCGGCCTCTCTTGACTGAGATCCTCTATTTCCGACGAAAGCTTCCTCTTCATGTAGTCCCTCAAACCAACGGGCAGTCCATACAGCATGTCAACCAGAGTAGATCTCAGCTTTGGGGTCCATACTCTCTCGTATGCCTCTCTGTTTGGGCAGAAATCAAAGTCACGGAGAACTACACTCCTACTAACAATACTCCTCTTCACTTCAGTCTTCTCGTAATCTATCTGACCGTCCTCGATGATCACCCCATACTCGTCTTCTGCGGCTCCAAGGGAGACGAAACCCTGCTTCACGTCATATAGAACCTTCTGCGGATCCCTCTCCAGAGGATTACCATAGCCGCCTCCACCCGCTAACTCGATCCTGAGGACATCTCCCGCATCCAGTACTAGCACGTCGATCTTGCCGACGTCCCTCTCCCGGTTGCTGCCTGGGTTCAGGATGGTTCTACCGCCCTGCGCGTGGCGGCCGCCTCTCAGGCCCCACGGTCGAAACCTGTATGCCTCCATCCCCCTAGCAGTGATCAGGGTGTCTGGCCACATGGCCTGAAATTCCAGGACCACCCCATTCCCACCCCGATATTTCCCTGGTCCCCCTGAGTCCATGCGAATGCCGTACTCGCGAATCACCAGGGAACACTCTAATCCAAGCTCCTCTACGGGGTTATTGCCGCAGACCGGGATATTCAACTCAAGGCCATCGACCCCATCCTTTCCAGGCCTACCACCCGTGCCCCCAAACAGCGGTTCCACTACCAGAATGTTGCGCTTGCCTGACTTCAAATCCAGTTCAGACACGAGCACTATGGTTGCCGTGCCCGCAGACGCGGCCGGGATCTTCCCCGGAAGAGCCTTCGCCAATGCACCGAGCACGGTCTCGCTGACTTTGGCGAAAGTGGGTCCCCTCACCCCAACCGCGGCGGGAAACTCGGGGTTGAGGACTGATCCCTTGGGAAGGGTGACAGATATGGGCCGACTGATCCCAGCCTGTATGGGTAGGCCCGGGTCAACGGTGCAGAGGTACCTTTGGAGCAGGTCTATGATGAAAGGATGCGTCTTTCCCATGGTAGGTATGTTAAAGGCGGATCTGACCTGGGGATCGGTACCAGTGAAGTCAAGGTGGATCTTGGAGTCGGCCACTCCCATCTTCAAGCAGATCTTGATGGGAGTATCGGAGACGACATCGTCCTCGACATAATCGGAGAATTCGTAGACCCCATCCGGCATATCGCGTATCACCGCCTCTGCCTTCATTTGCGCATAATCCAGCATATCCTCCATACCTTGCTTTATCGTTTCCGCGCCGTACTTGTCGATGAGCTCATGAAATCTCCGCTCGCCGGTGTTGACAGCAGCTACCTCCGCCTTTATATCACCCCAGTTGGCATCCGGTAGTCTGACGTTGGCCTTGAACAGCTCCAGCAGCTCTTCGTTCAGGTTTCCTGCTTTGTAGAGCTTCATGGGCGGAATTCTTATCCCCTCCTGGTATATCTCGTAACACGAGGGAGACACACTTCCGGCCACGCTTCCGCCCACGTCCGAGCAGTGGATGAATGTCCAAGCAAAGGCAATGATCTCTCCCCCCCAGAATATGGGCTTCAGCAAGTTGATATCTGGTAGGTGGGTGGCAACTCCTCCCGACGTGTAGACATCATTGAACATGATGATGTCGCCCTCGCGTAGGTCGTCGATGTGATCCACGGCGTCCTTGGTGTCGACCGACCAGATGTGCCACGCCCCGATGGGAATCGAGAAGGCAAAGAATTCACCCGCGGGCGTGGCCAATCCCGTTTCAAAGTCAGTCGTCTCTCGCACGTAGATGGTGTGTGCAGTTCGCTGCAACGTGTAGCCCATCTCTCTGGCAACGGAGACGAAGTTGTTGTTCAGTATTTCCAATAGAATTGGATCGGTCCTCATTATGGCGTTGCTCCCCCCCTTGCGATAGCTGCAATTCCATATCTGTCATAGTTCGCGACGAACCCCGGAGGTATCAGAGTGGTGGTGTCTTCCTGCTCCACTACCGCTGGCCCCCTTAGAGCATTTCCCCCCTTCAAGTCCTGCGCCCAGTAGATCTTCGCCATCTCTACGAAACCGCCGTAGTAGATGGCTCTCGTACCTCGACAGGTAACCTGGCTCATCTCCTCAGCTTCTGGAATGATGCCGAGAGTGACTTCTGGCGACTTCCCGATTACTCTGCTTCTGAGGCTAACCAGCTCCACGGGAGCCCCGGTATCACTGTGCCCATAGACCCTCTGATGACTCCGATGAAAGAGCCTCTCAAGTTCGTCAATGTTCTCCAGTGTATCTTCCGATAAGATCACCGATATCTCGTAGCCTTGGCCCTTATACCGCATGTCGGCTGACCTGATGACCTCGTTCCCTTGCACTATGGGGCCCTCATCCCCCAACCAGGAGATCAACGCCTCTTCCATCTGCCGGCTGTACTTCTGCAGTTCCTTTGCTGTCACATCGCATAGATCCTTGTTGATGGTCCTGACGGCATCCCTCCTCACATCCGCCATGAGGGCTCCCAAAGCGCTGAGAACGCCAGGGTGGGGCGGCACGATAATCTGGTTAACCCCCACCTCGTCTGCCACCAGAGGTGCATGGATTGGCCCGGCCCCACCGAAAGCTATGAGGGAGTATTCCCTGGGGTCGATTCCTACCTTGGCCATCAGAGAGCGCAACTCCCGGATCATGACTGACGTGGCCACTGCGATGATCCCCTGCGCCGCATCGGCTATGCTCAGCGACAGTGGGCGCGCCACTTTCGATATGGCCTCCTCAGCCAGCTCCCTCGACAACCTCAATCTGCCGCCAAGGAAATTGTCGGGGTTCAAGTATCCACAGACGAGATAGGCGTCGGTGATGGTGGGTTCCGTGCCTCCCTGACCGTAGCAGGCCGGCCCAGGATCCGCGCCAGCACTCTGAGGGCCCACCTTCAGCAGGCCCATGGCATCTACCCAGGCGATGGAACCTCCCCCGGATCCTATGCTGGCGACATCCACCGAAGGCATTATCAGTGGAAAGTCGCCAACGTACCCTTCAGTGGAGTAGGTCGGCTCCCCCCCTGTGATGATCGAGATGTCTGCACTCGTACCACCCATATCTAGACTTAAGGCCTTGTCGATACCGCTCAGCTTGGCGATGTAGGAAGCCCCCATTACCCCTGATGCTGGGCCAGATAGCAGGGTGTCAATGGGCCTTTGGCGAGCGCTGGCGGTTGTCATCATCCCACCATCGGACCTAGTGATGTAGACTTGGGTCGCCAAACCTAGACGCTCCGTGTCGCCGCTCAGGGTAGCCAGGTACTCATCAATAACTGGCTTGACGTAAGCGTCCAACACGCACAACACAGCCCTCTCGTACTCCCGGATTTCCGGCCACACGTCGGAAGAGACCGATATGTAGAGTTGCCGACAGCTCTCCTTCAGAATACTCCCCACCTCTTGCTCGAGAGCCGGATTGACGTACGAGTTCAATAGGCAGACAGCACATGACTTAACGTCGTTCTCGAGCAGTTCGCTAATGACCGATCGGACTTCTCTGGCCTGGATATCTTGCCTCACCTCCCCGAAAGGTGTCACTGTACCCTCGACATCCTTCACATTAGCCCTCTCAACCAACGACTTTGTCCTCTCACCCATGAGATCGAAAGGGCTAGGCATGCGAACCCTACCCATCTCCAGTATGTCTCGAAAACCCTTAGAGACTATCAGCCCCGTCTTCGCTCCCTTTCTCTCGATCACAGCATTTGTGGGGATAGTAGTGCCGTGGATAAAGTAGGTGACCAATCGCGGAGAGATGCCCGCCTTCTCAATTATGTCTGTCACCCCTTTCATCACGGACCGCTCGGGAATCTTCGAGTCACCGGGCACTTTGTGTATGTACATGGCCTGGGTATCATCATTGAAGAGTATCAAGTCGACAAACGTCCCTCCAATATCCACCCCCAATCTATATGTCTCCCTGGACATTCAGTCACGCCCTCCATTCAATGCTGTCGTCATAGGTAGGCTCGTAGTGGAACGCCAGTGTGTCACGAGGTACCTGGCCCATCCAGGGCGACAATCATGTGCCCGACCATCGACCCGGATGCAGAACTGAACAGGCCGCGCCCAGCAAGTGGCCGCTCGTTTCCACAAGATCCCAACGAACGTCGTGGGCCAGAGCTCTATCGCCTGCTCCGACATCTGCGCTCACACTGCCCCAACCTCATGTTGTGATAGTCTCACCGGTGCATGTCCTAGTTAGGACCAGGATGACCGCTTCTTGAATCGACTCGCGGTACTATCCGCTGTGTGACTGCGTGGAGTGCGGATTCGCCGAATACGGTAACCCCTGGACCTCCATTCTGACTATCCCCTCGGGGGCATACCAGGAACACAACATACAACCAGTGCACTCTTCTTCATCAATTGCGGGCACGCCATCCTGCATGCTAAGTGCCAGGCAGTCCCCTTGCACCCTCTCTATGACGCCGGTCCAACCGTCCCACGAACTATCAACAATAACGGCCTTCAGCGGGCGGAAGATCAGCTTTTCTCGCTCAACGATATACTGCAGTGCTAGGCCGACAATCTCCGCTGGGCTGCGATAGCCACACTCGTCCAGAAAGCGGTTCATCCCTGCAGCGCAATCTGCAACCGCTCTAAGGCCGTTCAGATAAACGGCTGAGCAAAGCTGCACCGTACTTGCTCCCAACATCATCCGCTGAATGGCAGTCTCCCAGTCCATAATGCCGCCACTGCTAGAGAGCGGTAGACCCACGTTATTGGCGAGGAGGATCGTGTGGTATGCCGCGACGTGGGTCAGAGGTGTGCCCAACAGGGCCGCGAAGGACTGGGCAGGCGTGCCATCCTCCAATTCTACACCAGGAAAGATCGGCCTTCCCCCATTGCGGATGTCCACACCTGCAAAGCCGGACAGGGCATTGATGGCACTGAGGCCGTCAGCACCTCCCTGCTTGGCGGCCGTCCCTATAGGGGTGAGGTCAATGACCTTGGTGTTCAACTTGGCGATAACCGGAATCCTGACTGCCTCCTTCAGAGCTCTGGTGATTACCATGGTAAGATCGGGATGCATGCCAATGCGCTCGCCAGTGAATACAGGAAAGCCATCTTCTTCTTGATAGATCTGGCAGTTGAGGTCCATCTCGAGCATGTCGGCCCCCGCCTTTTGCAGCGCCAGGGCGTTCTCCACCCAACTGTCCACAAAGTAGGACTTGCCGATCACGTTGGCTACGACGGGGATACGCAATTCCCTCTTGGCTGTCTTGACCAGCTCTACCCCTTCCTCCAGTGTCAGGCGCCGGTCACCGCCCGCCACGCACCAGGCGCCGTTGCCCAGCACCACCGCCCGATAGGGTTGGCGATCCACCCGTGGGGGAACAGCCGTGGAAGCGAGCTTGGTGACAACACCTCCGGCACCGGCTTCCTCGAGCTGTCGCAACTTGGTCGGGTGGTTAGTGAGGGAAGAAGAGGCGATGAGCACCGGATTCTTAAACTCCACACCAGCGAACTCGACTCGCAGATTGGCCATGAAATGCCTCCTTCCAACGATCCGCAACTTCTTTGTGCTGCCTGTCAGGAATAACCCGACCGGCGATGGTCAGCCAAGCCACTTCCTAGCGGCGCCAATCGTGCCATCGTCGACGCGGCCGGTCCTGCCGAGCATCTTCTTGACCATGCGCAGGTGCTCGCGCATCGCTTCCCGTGCTTGCTCCCTGTCGCCATTCTTGACGGCTTCGAAGATCTCCCTATGGCCCGCCAACGACAGCTCGGTACTTCCTGGCGGTTCAATCGTCACTCGTCTGCTTTCCCGCAACAGCTCCGCAAGTGGCTTCAACAAAATGGGCAACACCTCATTGTGTGTTGCCCTGGTGAGCAGTTCGTGGAACTCCAAGTCTGCCTCGACATACTCATCGCGCGAGTCGAAGAGCCCGGCCTCATGCCTAAGGCTTCTCTCCATTTGCTCTTGATCCTCTTGCGTGGCCCTCTCGGCGGCCAAACCCGCGATTTCGACCTCGAGAATCTCTCTGACTTCCAGGAGAGGCATCAGAGAACTCTCGCTAACCCGAAGGTGGAGCGCCAGCGACTCCGTGACGGCGTCTATCGAGGGTTCAGCAACGTACACCCCGCTGCCATGCCTGACCTCGACCAGTCCTCTCTCCTCCAGACTTCTCACCGCCTCTCGCACTACCGTCCGGCTAACGTCAAACCCTTTGGTCAACTCACGTTCGGGAGGGAGTTTGTCGCCTGGCCGTAACTGCCGTTGCTCGATGAGCTCCTGGATCTGGCTCACGACCTCTTCATGCAGTCTGCCGCGCTTTGCCGCTCGGTATCTCACCCAGCTATCCTCCTCCAGGCAATGGCCTCTGGGACAAGTCAGTTCCGAGAGAGCAGCACCGCACCACATGGCCAACTCGCGGAATGGTGTGGAGAGGTTATATGGTCATATGATGACATGCTGATTATACAGTCTTTCCGTTCCCCTGTCAAGCCCCTGCAGCCACTCTGGCACATGTTCCGCAGGCCATTACGCCCAACGGATGGGCGCTGGGCAAACGGATCCCCTCTCAGTCAACAACGCTTAGTCCTGAGTAGGGCCCTCTCGGAGCCACCGCCAGTACCGCCCCCCAACCGGCGGAGACGGCCAGGATTAGTCCCGGCACGCCTCAGTGTTTCCGTTACGAGGCGGGTCACGGCGCCCGTCGGCGGGTGGGGGCATGCCCATGGCGCTGAGGCTCTCGCTGGTGCACTGGGCTAACAAGTATGATCCGGGGACCGATTTCCAGGCAGGACGTCGGTGTGAATCACCCGGCTGTGTTGTCGGCGGTTCTCACTCGCGCAAGTGGAAAGCCGCTCGGTCAGCGACGCCGGCGGGTCAACTCCGCGTTCCGAACCAACTGCTGCGGCTCACCGTTCCACGTCGCGAGCCTTCGCGAGGCGCCAACAACTTCGTCACCGAGAGGGCAGTCAGCCTGAATGAACAGATCAGAAGCGTCCTCGCCCATTCGGGGTCATGGATGCTCCGCTTCGCCTCGGGGCCACGATGCTACCCGGTTCCCGGCCCACGGCTCAGGGCCTCGCGCACTAGCCTGAACCGCCTACCTTTTCCAGCTATCCTTCAGGACGCGGAACCAGTTCCGATAGGCGATCTTCTCCAGGCTTTCGTCGTCGTAGCCCCGATCCCGCAAAGCGTGGATCAGGTTGGGCAAACGGGTCACGTCGCCCAGTTCCTGCGGCATCACCGCCCCATCGAAGTCAGATCCCAGGGCCACGTGATCGATGCCAATCCTGTCCACAACGTAGTCGATGTGGCGCACTATCCCGGTGAGCGGAATGTCCGCCTCGCGCCGCCCATCAGGCCTGGTCATGCTGGGCGCGAGGATGATCCCGACCAAGCCATTCGATTCACCAATGGAGTCAATCTGCTCATCTGTGAGGTTCCGGCTCAAGGGGCAGATGGCGTGTACACCAGCGTGGCTAACCACCAGCGGGCCCTCAGACAGTTCTGCTACGTCCCAGAAGCCTTTCTCGTTCATGTGGGCCAGATCGATCAGAACCCCCATCCGGTTGCAGCCCCGAACGAGCTCTTTCCCCGCCTCTGTCAACCCGGGACCGGTGTCCGGCGAGTGCGGAAACCTGAAGGGGACGCCGTGGCCGAAGACGTTGGGTCGACTCCACACCAGACCCAATGATCGCAGCCCTCTCTCGTAGTATGCCTCCATATTGCTCAGATCCTCCTTGATCGCAGCCGCGCCCTCCAAGTGCAAAACGATACTGAGCACGCCCTCCCGGAGATTGCGCTCCAGGTCCTGGTAATGGCGAACGAGGGCCACCTGCCCATCGGCCTCCTTTTCGAGCTCGTACACAGCGTCGATGATCGATCGTGTGAACTCACTCGAGTACTCATGCTCCACGGGGCTGCGAGGACTGACCTCATATCCATCTTCGGTGACCGTTAGGCCATACTGCAAACCCCGTTCTTTCGAGCCCGGCGGTGGCGGGGTGTAGATGGCGAAGATCCCTCCGATCAGTCCACCCTCTCTCGCTCGGGGCAGGTCGATATGCCCTCTTTCGCTCCTTTCGAGCAAGGAACGCGCTTCCCCATCTTCCGGTGCGTACAGGTCGATTAGCGTGTCGTTGTGTCCGTCAAAGATCGGAATTCGAGTCATCACTTGCCTCCATTGCTCATGAACGACATGGTACCATCTCCCCGCGCCCGATTTTGCTGTCGGCCCGGGTGCGACCAGCCTCTACGGGTCAGCGTCCATGCCACGGACGCCGCCGCTTGCCCTGAGCAGGAAATGAACTCTCACCAGAATGAAGATGGGCAGCCCAGCGGCTCCGGCGGCGAAGTACCCATCGGTCCGTGCGGTCAAGATAACCGGAGCCGTGAGCCGGCGGCCGATGATGCAGGCGCTATACACAATCCAATCCCAGACTCCCCCGGTACCTCCCATCCCGCTCGACCCTCCTGTCTGCTCCAGGCGACTCCGCCTCTCCGCAAGGAACTTCCAACACTTCCTGCGCTGCGGCGATACTACCACGATGCGTCGTCCTGGCCAAGGGCTGCCTCCCAACCACCGTGCCCCGCGCTCGTACCGGCGCGTCCGCCTTCAATGGTGGTAGCGTCGTCCTGCCGTGGGCCACCCAGTCCGTCCTCTGTGCCACGAGGCCCCAGTCTGGAGATCTCCGTTCTACTTCGATGAGTGGCTGAGACACATCTCTGATCCCGGCCGTCGTCAACCGGCGCGGTTGCACGAGAGGAAGAGACTCACGCGGAAAGGAGTCCCTCGCTGCCGGGCTGCGGCAGGCATCACACCAAGACAGCCCGGAGACAAAGCGGCCATACCTGAAGCGGACGCCGGGCGGTTTCGTGGAGGCGATGCCGGCCGCACAAGTCCAAGGCTGAGGCCCGGTAGAGAGTCCCCCTGGCGATCACCCCGAGTTTCCGCGGCGCCACTGCTTGTGAAGGGCATCCGTCCAGACCGTTGGTCATGATTCGCACAAGCTCTACCGACGCCCCACCCCCGACAGGATGGCACATTGCCACCCCCAGTCGTGGCGTTCAGAGCGTTCCCAGACAGCCGCCACGGGTGCGGTACCTCAGTCCTCACGGGCGCCACTCTCTGTCCGGGGCGCACCAGAGTAGAGTGGAAATGCAGTGCAGGAACCGAGGAATGGGTGAAGCCCAGAATCTCATCTCTGTGTTCTCCAGACCAGCGAACCGATACTGGCCACTTGACCAGCAAGAAGACTGGCCACCTGGCTACCACGGACATCCCCCAGATGGCCGATGTGTCTGGCGGCTATTGGTGTACACTGGGGGTGGACGAAGAGCAGGGGCCAGGGCACGGGGCAGGCAGAGGGGCCGTCGCGTGGAAGTGCGGTGTCCGAAGAGCGGCCCCCTACGGAATGCCATGCAAGCAATGGATGATCCCGTTCACCACGCTGCGGCTCAAGAACACCGCCCCCTGCTTGATCATACACTTCGTGTCGAACGGAATCGGTATGTTGATCGTGGTGCCGCCGTTGTTGACCGTATAGCGCAGCCATGCCTTCGAGGCGATCCTCCACGACACGCGCTGTTCTACTTCGGTAAGGAGGAAAACCGTGCTCAAGCGTCATGCCGCAACACTCATCCTAGTCACACTGATTACCCTGGTCTCCGGCTGTGGCTCGGGCGAGCCTTCAGGGTCAGCGTTGGCGACAACGCCCACGCCACCGACGAGCACCCCCGTGCCATCCCCGACCACGGCCGGGCCAGCGGCCCCGACCGCCCCTCCGCCGGTCGCTGCCCGCAGCGCCGAGGGCTTGATCGCTTTCGTCTCCACCCGCGATGGCAACGGCGAAATCTATGTGATGAACGCCGACGGCAGCGACGAGCGACGGCTGACGAACTGGCGCCAGTGGGACGGCTATCCTGCCTGGTCACCCGATGGCCAACAAATCGCCTATTACAGCTATCTCGAGGATAAGGAGTGGGTGATCAAGGTAATGGACGTGGATGGCGGCACCCCCCGCCAGTTGACCGACAGCGGCAGCTGTGACGCAGCGCCGTACTGGTCGCCCGATGGAACGCGGATCGCCTACACCTCGGCTGCTGATTGCACCGCTGAGCATCGTGAAATCTACGTCATGAACGCCGATGGCAGCGACCAGATAAACCTGACTCAGAACGCAGCGGACGATGTGGGCTCCTCTTGGTCCCCTGACGGCACCCAGCTTGTCTTTTCCTCGAACCGCGACGGCAACTACGAGCTCTATGTCATGGACGCCGACGGCGGCCATGTGCGCCGACTGACACACGACGCCGACGACGACCATGCGCCGGCATGGGCACCCGACGGAACCCAGATCGCCTTCTACTCTGAGCGCGATGGCGACGCGGAGATCTATCTGATGGACGTGAACGGCGACGAAGATGGCTCGCGCCATCCGCGAAACCTGACCAACAATCCTACCGAAGACTGGTTCCCCCGTTGGTCGCCCGACGGCCGCCAGATCACCTTCAGTTCCAGGCGCGACGGGAACCTGGACATCTACGTGATGAACGCCGACGGCAGCGATGTCCGCCGGCTGACAGACAGCCCCCGGAAAGACTTCAACTCTGTCTGGCAACCTCAGCCGGTGAACGCTGAGGTGGATACCTGTGTGAAGACCTACCCCGGTGATCACAGATGGGCGGCGCTGGACGGGCTGGTCACGGATGACGGCGGTTACCTTCTCGTCGGAGCCAGCAACTACAGCCACCAGAACTCCGCGCTGGAGGACATTTACCTGGCGAAGACGGACTCTGCTGGCGAGATCGTCTGGTACAGGGTCTATGGCGGAGATGACTTCGATCAGGGGAAAGCGACGCTGGAGACCAGCGGCAGTTTCGTCATCCTGGGAGAGACCGCGTCCATCGGCAGCGGTGATTGGGATATCTACCTGCTTCAGGTTGACCACGAGGGCAACGAGATCTGGCACCGCACCTTTGGCGGGCCGGGCAAAGAACGGGCCAACGCCATCCGCCAGACCGCCGACGGGGGATATATCCTCGTCGGGGAGACAGCATCCTTTGGCGCCCAGGGCGCGGACCTCTACCTGGTCAAGACCGATGACCTGGGAGGTGAGACCTGGTCGCGGACCTACGGCGGCGAGTACGACGAAGAAGGATACGATGTCCAGCAAACACCGGACGGCGGGTTTCTGGTCCTGTCCCAGGTCACGCACGGGGAAGGGGTCTATCAAGACCAGGACCCTGACGTGTACCTATTGCGGACCGACGGCTCGGGTAACGAGCTCTGGTCTCAAGTATGGGCAGGCCAGAACGTGGAAGGTGGACACGTCCTGCTGCCGGTGTCAGACGATGGGTACGTCATCGTGGGCATCGAAGGGACCGCGGGCAGCCAGTCGGACATTGACTTTCTGCTGGCCAAGATAGACGCTGCCGGAAATCAGATCTGGAAAAGGACACTGGGTGACCAGCACGCCCTGGATTATGGCACAGACGCCATCGAGCTCCCTGGTGAAGACTACCTGCTCGTCGGGATGTCCTCCCGGAGCGGCCGTGGCGCGATTCCACTGCTCAGAACTGACGCGGGCGGGGAGCTTCTCTGGACACGGATGCTGGTCGAGGCCCGGGGAAACAAGGTGGGGATGAGGCTATTGCCCACACCGGATGGAGGTTGCCTCATCGTCGGCTTAACAGACGAGTTCGGCCGTGGGTTCGAGACGATCCTGATCAAGATCAATAGAGAAGGACTTGGACTGCCTGGGGCAGACAACCTTCAGCCCTAGGGGCCTTCCGCTGACAAGCCCCCGGGGTGGCTTGCGCCGTGTGGTTGGCGCAGAGCCTCGTAACGTCTTCGGCAAGCCAGCCTGCCTTCCTTCCGGGGTTGCCTACAGCGCGCACTGTGACGCTACCGGACCGACTCAAAGGGCCGGGGCTTGCCCAAGATCACCATCATCTCTCTTTAAGACGATCCGTTCGTTGGCCATACCGTTCCACCAGTGTGCGGCGGGACATCCACAACCGATACCGCTGCAGGCGCAAGAACCGTTTTCCTCCCAAGCTTCCAGGATTGAAGGTCCACATGAGCGCCCAGGAGTATATGTTCTCCCAGAAGTGCGTGAACCGCCCCCAGCGCCCTGCCCGAGCGGTCAAGTTGACAACGTCGAAACCCAGCCGCGCCGGCAGACTGGCGAGCACCGGGGAATCATCCTTCTCCACAAACGCCATCTGCCCGCCAAGGGCCACGATGTCTTGCAGGTCTTGTGCCGCGAGATAAGCGGCCAGACTCCGCAGAGACTCGACCGCCAGGCGGTGGAACCTCACCGCCCACCTCAAATCCGGCCCCTCCAGCGGCATCCGCGGTAGGTGTTCATTCCACAAGTGCAGCTCGCATATCTTATCCCCAGCTCGTATCTTCGTGCCGTCAGAGAGCTCGAAGTCCTTCGGGTAAGTGGTCAGGGCGATACGCAGGATGCACTCTTCGTCCTGGGTGAACTCTTGGACGCTCCCCTGGCGCTGCAACAGAAGATCCAGGCCCAGCACCATTGCCCGCAGCACGTCTGTCATCGTGACCTGCTCTGATTCTCCCTACCGGCCCAGGGAAACGATGAAGATCCCGCTGGTGATCAGCGCCACGCCAAACCATTGCCAGGCGGTGATCGCTTCGTGGAAGAAGAAGCGGGCTCCGAGAATCTCCACCAAGGCGAAGCCAAAGCCGGCGGTGACGGCCCAGGCCAGATGCAGCGACACCAGGCGTAACAAGAAAGTGAAGGTGATGACCGACAGAAAACCTGCGCTGTTCCCCACCACCTGCCACCACAGGAAAGACTGCCATCCAGCGCTGTCAGCCGAGAGCTTGAAGCCGATATTGCTGGCCACGGTGAAGATCAGATTCGACAAAATGAGTCCGACAATGGATAGAGATCTCACTCTCCCCGCCTCCTTTCGTTCGTCAGCGTCGCGCTCCGGTTGCGAAATGCTGCCCGCATTGTAGTCTCAGTGGCGTGCCAATGCCAGAGAGCCAAGAGCGAGCGCGCGGAAAGACGTCTCTCAGCGAGCTGGGTCGCGGGGGGCCGCTCAGGGCTAGCCCAACCTGGCGGTCCTCAGCCACCTCGCCGCTCAAAGGACCGCAGTGGCCCTCGCAGCTCCTCAGGCGATTTTCGTGGCCGCACCTCCAGCGAGATGCGTCGAAGACCCATTGTGCGGCTTCTCTTGTTGAGCACGACGACGAATCACAGTGGACCTAGTCTGGACCCATCACGCTTGCATCTTAGAGCGCTAGAGATCGAACCCTAGCCGCGCAATCGCGAAATCATGGTGTCCTGTGATCTCTGCCTTGGTGAGATGCCCATTGGCAACAGCGATGACCTGGCGAAAGATGCGCTGTCCCACGTCCTCTATCATCTCCCGCCCATCCAGAACCGCTCCGCAGTCGACGTCGATGTGTTCCCGCAGGTGCTCATTAACCTCGCTATTGCTCGAAACCTTGATGACCGGCGATATGGGGGACCCTGCGGGTGACCCTCTTCCGGTACTGAAGACCACGAGTTGGGCACCCCCTGCCACCATAGCCGTCACCGATGCAGGATCATACCCCGGCGTGTCCATGATCACGAGCCCAGTCTGAGTCGGCCGCACTGCGTAGGGGACGACTTCTCGGATCGGCGAGGTGCCTCCTTTTCGGATTGCTCCCAGAGACTTCTCTTCGATGGTGGTTAGCCCCCCCGCCATGTTCCCCGGTGTTGGCTGAGCGCCGCGCAAGTCCGCTCCTGCGATGGCAGCCTGTCTCTCCCTCTGGGCCACGATCTGTAGAATACTCTCGCCAAGGACTTCGTTTGCCGCCCTTCTGACCAGCAGCTGTTCAGCTCCAATAAACTCTGGAGTCTCCGAGAGAATCACCGTGCCCCCATAGGCCACTACCAGGTCACTCGCCAACCCGACTGCGGGATTGGCCGTGAGTCCCGAGAAGGAGTCTGACCCTCCGCACTCGGTACCCATGATCACTTCGTGTAGATACACTGGCTGCCGCGGCTGCGACACCGCCTCCTGTATTTTCGCCTCGGCCCAGTCTACCGCTTTCTCCACCGTACGCCCGGTTCCTCCTTCCCCCTGCACCGTCAAGTGAAGCACGGCCTTACCACGGCTCGAGACCTGCTCATGCAACTCTTGCGCCGGTATGGTCTCACACCCTAGACTGACCAGTACCACGGCGGCCACATTGGGGTGCGTGGCAAAGCCCAGGAGGACTCTCTTGGTCTGTTCCAGGTCGGCGCCGAGCTGCGTGCACCCATACGGATGAGTGATCGTCACCGCACCGTCCAGGAGACGGCCGATCCTGCTAGCCGTAGTGTTCGCACAACTGACAGTGGGCAGGATCAAGACATGGTTGCGAATCCCCACGGTTCCATCGGGTCTTCGATATCCCATCACCGTCAGGGACTTGGGCATGTCAGCCAGAGGTGAGGGTCGGTCAGGGCCAACGATGGCGGGCGAGAAACCACTGTCGCTGGCTGGTAGCAGGGGATACTCTTGGCCCACATTTCCAGCATCGGTCACTGAGTGATACGACTGCACGTTGTGAATGTGTGTGTGAGAGCCTTTTTCGATGGGGGAAGTGGCTCGCCCTATAGGCGCGCCATACTTGATGATAGGGTCCCGGACCTTCAGGGAGCACAGCGCCAGCTTGTGTCCCAAGGGAATAGCGTCGTTTAACATGATGACTTCGTCATCAACCCTTACCTCGGTCCCTGCCGTCAGATCGCGCAGGGCAGTGGCCACATTGTCCCCAGGGTCCAGTCTGACGACATCACGCTCCATACACACCTCCCGTTACGGGTTGTTACCCGGCATGGATTCTACTGAAAGGACCACGAGTTTCCACCAGCCGCAGCTCCGGTGATCTCGTTCACGATTCCCCGTAGGGGGAATCTGCTTGCCCCCAGACGATTGCTGAACAGAGCAGTTCACAGGCAGGCTCGCTAACGGCAGCGTTCGGCCGACGTGACGCCACTCTCCAGGCAAATGACGGCCCCGCGGCCGTGCAAGATCCTGTAGCACATCCAGATGCCGCCGGCAGCGTGCCAATCTTAGCCCACTCCTGCGACGTGTGCTACCGCTTACCTCATGCCACAAGAGCGCTCCAGGGCGATTGGTGGTTGCGCGGAGTGATCGGCGATGATAGTCTTAGTGCCGGCGAGCTGACGCTGCGTTTGTGCCTGCGCGGTTGCTCGCCGACTTATTGATGGGCCGGCCACCTTTGGCCTCCGCTGAGTGGAAGACTCAGCAACCGGTAACGGAGGCATCGCCATTCGTGAGGCAGCGAACGAATTCTAAGACAGAGAGGAGCAAGCCAAGAACATGAAGAAGGTCGACCTGGGGCCAGGGCCGTTCCTGTATCCCAAGCCAGCTACGCTCGTGGGATCCGACGTACAGGGCAGGCCCAACTACTGCGTGGCCGCTTGTGTAGGGATCGTGAACATGGAACCCCCCACGCTCGCGGTATCGCTGAACAAGACTCACTACACGACCATGGGGATCAGAGATCACGGCACGTTCAGCATCAATACGCCATCTGCGGACATGATGGAAATCACCGACTACTGCGGACTTGTTTCCGGCCACAAAGTGGACAAATCCGACATATTCGACAGCTTCTATGGCCAGACCGGTACCGCACCTATGATCAGAGAATGTCCGCTCAATCTGGAGTGTAAGGTGGTCCAGACCCTGGAGTTTCCCGGCGAAGTGGCGTTCGTAGGCAAGATTGTGGCGGCGTACGTCGACGAGGCGTGTCTGACGGATGGCAAGCCCGACATCAAGAAGCTAGATCCTCTGCTGTTCTCGTATGGCGACAACCGCTACCTGCGCGTGGGCGAGCGCATTGGCCGAGCGTGGAGCGTAGGGAAACGGCTGATCCACAAGGAGCGATAGAATGGCATCATATCTCAAGAGCTCAAGGCCCAGGCCTCTGCAGGATCTAAGCAAGGTCTCCGAGACTGTAGCAGAGATCCTCGAACGCGTTCGCAGTGAAGGCGAGGAAGCTGTGCGTTACTACTCCCGCAAGTTCGACGATTGGGACCCGCCCAGCTTCCGAGTATCCGAGAAGAAGATCAGGGAGGCGCGTGAGAAGCTGTCACCCGTCGCGCGGCAGGATATCGACTTCTGCCAGGAGCAGATCCGCAACTTCGCAAGAAAGCAAAGGGAGGCGATTTTCGAATTCGAGATCGAAACCCTCCCCGGTGTGCACCTGGGACAGAGGATCATACCTGTTGCGGACAGTGGCTCTTATGTGCCAGGTGGCCGTTATCCGCTCTTGGCTTCGGCCCACATGACCATCATCACACCGAAAGTGGCCGGCGTGGAGCGTGTCATAGCGTGCACGCCGCCCGTTGGGGGTGAGGGGATTCACCCGGGCACTCTATACTCCATGGTGGCCGCCGGAGCTGACGAAGTGTATTGCGTGGGAGGTGTACAGGCGCTGGCCGCGATGGCCTTCGGAATGGAGGGCCTTGAGCCTGTCGACATGATCGTGGGCGCGGGTAACGTATACGTGGCCGAGGCCAAGCGTCAACTCTTCGGGCAGGTGGGAATCGACCTGCTGGCTGGTCCGACGGAGATTCTCGTGCTCGTGGACGATACTGCGGACCCCTCAGTGGTGGCTGCGGACATCTTGGGACAGGCGGAGCACGATCCCAACTCACGACAGGCGCTGGTGTCTCTGTCCCACGAGGTAGCCCAGCAGACCATGGACGAGATCGAGCACCAACTCGTGAGCCTGCCGACCCGGCAAGTGGCCGAGCTCTCATGGAGGGAAAACGGAGAAGTCATGATCGTCAGCTCGCCTGAGGAGGCGGTCGAGGTATGCGATGACTGGGCGCCGGAGCATCTGGAAATCCAGACGCGTGACTGGCGATACTATCTTGAGAATCTGCGCAACTACGGCTCTCTCTTTCTGGGCGAAGAGACGACCGTAGCCTACGGGGACAAGTCCATCGGCACGAACCATGTCCTGCCCACGATGCGAGCGGCCCGATACACTGGAGGGCTCTATGTGGGCAAGTTCCTGAAGGTGGTTACCTATCAGTATGCGACTCGTGAGGCCTCTGCTGGACTGGCAGGCATCTGCGAACGAGCGTGCAACTACGAGAACATGGTCGCCCACGGTATCTCGTGCAGAGTGCGGGCGGAGAAATACGCTACCGACTCCTGACCCCTGTTAGACAAACCGTCCGTGAGAAGCTCAGGTCGCTTCTGTGACCTGTTCCATCAGGGTCAGTCGTGGCGGTGGGAATTCTGTAGCAGGGCCCTGATCTGACCCCAGGTTGTCAACGCACATGAGACCCCCTGGCAAGTTGGTTGACGTCACATGACGCAGCCGGGCGGTGTAAGGCGGCAGAGTTGAATCAGGTGGCGCGCAGTGACGAGGGCGACACGATGCGCTGTGCGGAGGATTCCATGGTGAACGCAGTCAAAGGAGTTGTGGTCTATCATAGCCAGTTCGGGCACACGGAGAAACTAGCCTACGCCATTGCCGAAGGGGCCAGGGAAGTGGAGGGCACAACCGTGCGCGTGGTGTCAGTCGGTGATGCCTCGCACGCGGATCTCCTCGAAGCAGACTTGATCTTCTGGGGCTCCCCCAACCATTTTGGCAACATGAGTCTCCCCATGAAGAGATTCGTGGACGGCACCGTGGCTCTGTTTGACGAGGGTAAGCTGTCTGGCAAGGTTGGCTCCGTCTTCACCTGCAGCGAGGCTCTGCACGGAGACCAGGAATACGCCCTCTGGTCACTGCTGCTTCCCATGCTCCAGCACGGGATGGTGGTGGTTGGGCTTGATCCCAGGGAACCTGCCAATGACAAGTTCGGGTATCACTTCGGTGTGGGTGCCAGCTCCCTCGGGCGCGAGGCAGCTGAGAAACCGGACGTGGAAGAACTAGCTGTCGCCCGGGCTATGGGTCGCCGCGCTGCAAGTCTGGCCCAACGCTTGATGAGAGGGCGGGAGTAACCCTAGCTGCCCGACCAGCTTGAACACGCACTGAGGACAGTCAGCGCGAAGCGCTCTGCTGCCCGCCATGCCAGCGGAGTGAACAGCTCCGCATGAGGGGTAGAGGCTTGGCGTTCCCGATTCGCTGCTCGACGCCCGAGGCCCACCAGCCGACGATGCGCGCGGAGGCACCGACAACGTCGGCCGAGGTGTCGGTCTAGGTGCTGCCGGCAGCGGCAGTTGAAGCTAGACCTCTCAGTCCCACCTATAGCCCGCCGTCGCCCCTCCGTCGACCACCAAGGCCGCTCCGTTCATGAAAGATGACGAATCGGTAGCCAGGAAGAGAACCGCCTTAGCTATCTCCTGGGGGGTCCCAATGTATCTAAGCGGGTATGGCGCACCGTATCCAGAGGATTCCTCCACTCGCAGCTTCATCTGCTCCAGCTCACCTTCGAGCATGGGCGTATCCACAGCCCCGGGACAGATACAGTTGACCCGGATTCCCTGGGAGGCGTGGTCTATGGCCATGGCTCTGGTGAGCAGCACCGCGCCTCCCTTGGAGGCGCAGTAAGCAGCCGCTGAATCACCACCTACGAGTCCGAAGTTTGAGGCGTTGTTGATGATGACACCGCCCCCACGGGCGATCATTCCTGGAAGAACGAACTTCGACATGAAATAGATACCCTTGAGATTAGTGTCGAGCGTGAGGTCCCATTCCTCTTCGGTGCATTCGAGAACTGTGCCGGAGTAGGACACGCCGGCGTTATTGAAGAGGATGTCCACGGGGCCGAGAGTCTGGATCGTCTCCCCCACTGCACGACGACAGTCCTCGGCGGAGCACACGTCCGCGCTAATGAATATGGCGGTTCCTCCCTCCTCCTCGACGCTGGCTACCACCTGCTTCCCTCGTAGCTTGTTCCTCCCCGTCAGAGCCACTCTGGCTCCCTCTCGTGCAAACAGCGCCGCCGTCTCACGCCCAATACCAGAGGTGCCTCCGGTGATCAGCGCGACCTTGTTCTGCAAACGCATAGACAAGCTGCCTCCCCCCTAGGTACTGACCCGATACATGATCATCTCGTTGTATCCTGTGACCACCTTCACATAGCCCGTCAACACCTGGTCCACAGAGGGGTCGCCAGTATCCACCAGCAGTGGGCGCCCCCGCAGCGAGTGCATCTTCTCCTTGGTTCCCACGACGATAAGGTTGCTCTTCCCGACTCGGCTGATCACTTCGTGGCTGACTTGCTGGTTTCCTCGGCCGAAGATGTATCCCTGGCCGCCAATAGGGGTCACGATTATGGTCGCCGGTTTCCCCTGCACCAGGTCCAGAAGCTGGGACTCGTTCGCGTCTGCCGCCACCACTCTCCCATCTAGCACCACATCCACGCCTATGAGCGTCTTGGGCACCCCGAGTTGGGATGCTATGGCCCTCGTGGTCGTGCCGGGGCCGATGATATACAGGTGCTCCCGGCGCATGTTCTCAACGATGTAGCATGCGATAGCCCTCATACTCCCGGCCTCTGTCGGGCCGCTCGCAGCCTTCGCTCCCTGCACCAGTCGCCTATGGAAAGGGATCCTCAGGAATCCGTACAGTTGCGCCGAGACGACACCAGCTCTGATGGCGTCTTCATCGATGTCCATCACCTCGGCCTCGCGCAGGGTTGTGATCTCACCCGACAAGAACGACGCGGCGAGAGAGCCTGCTGCCTTGGGACTGGTGGCGTAGGCCGCAGAATGGATCTTGACCCCCGCCGGGATGCCCAGCACAGAGATGCTGTCCCCAACCGCGTCGTAGATGTCCCGTGCTGTCCCATCACCTCCGGCGAATAGCAGCAGCTCCACGTTGAGCTCTCTCAACTCTTGGGCGGCCTTCTTCGTATCGCGGGCCGTGGTCCTGCCCCGCTCAATCGCGCCGATGACCGTGGGCTCGAAGCCAGACCGTCTGACCGCGTCCTCCCCCATCTCACCTGGGTAGGTAATGATCTCCAAATCTGCACCCAGGCCCTTGAGGGCCTCGAGAGCCCAGACGGTGCGGGTCTCCGCTTGCAGCACAGCGCCGAGCTCTAGCGCTCGGCCCTGGATTTCTACTGTGTCACTTCCCTTGAGCCCGACTCTCCCGCCTATCCCCGCGAGGGGGTTCACAATCAATCCCAGCCGCCTGAGCCTTCGTGTGGGCATGCCAGCCACTCACTGTCCTGAGGGCCCGTCTTCGAGCTCCTGCACGTTGCGGACTTTCCTCAGGTACCCCCTCCAACTGACCGCCCATCGAGAGGGATCATCGAGGGCCGTAGCATCAACGGCATGTACAGTGCTCTGGTGAGGCGCGTTCTTCACAAAAGCAGGGTCGGCATAAGACTCTTTGGAGATTTGAGCCATGATTGAGGCATATTCGTCTAGCTCGTCGCGCGTATATGACTCAGTAGGCTCCAGAGTGCACGGCTCCGGCACCAGCCAGGGGTGATGGCTGGCGAAGTAGTAAGCGCCAAAGTCGGCCGCTCGCCTTATCACGTCATCCGTGCCAACCCCCGTGTCTCTGTTCAGTTGTTCCCAGCTATAGCGCACTTGCTCGATTCTGTGCTTGCCCTCGGCGTATGGCGCAGCCATCCCCTTTACTTTCAGCAGCCTGTTCAGGAGGTAGTTGTTGTTGAGGACAGAGATCTCGGCAACCTCGCGAAGACCATCAGCGCCAAGACTCATCACCCAGGCATAGGACCTCAGAACCACTGGGGGGACTCCATAGAACGCCCGAATCTTGCCTATTGAGTCAGGCCGATCGTAGTCCAAGGCATAGGTGGTGCCGTCGAACACGACGACTGGGACCGGGAGAAATCTGGCAAGCCCGTTGCCCACGCCAACTGCACCGACCGCTGGCCCGCTGCAACCGTGTGGTGAGGAGAAGGTCTTGTGCAGATTGAAG
Organism: Anaerolineae bacterium; assembly: GCA_034411995.1. Lineage (GTDB taxonomy): Bacteria > Chloroflexota > Anaerolineae > UBA7937 > B3-Chlor > JAUVXJ01. The sequence goes on from DAOUME010000030.1 coordinate 63,501, forward strand.
TGACAGAGGTCAAAACCAGCATCGGCCGCCCGTGTAACGCCCAGTATTCCGTTGGCGTTAGCCTGATCGTAGAAACACAACCCACCCGCTTCGTGGACCGCCCTCACGAATTCCGCGATCTTGGGGTTGTAGATCCCGGTATCCTCAGGGTTGGTGATCATCAGCCCAGCGGTCCGCTCCGAGACCGCTGCCTTCAAGGCCTTCAGATCGGGATAGCCATCTTCATCCGGGTAGATGGTGATGACTTTGAATCCTGCTGTCCTGGGGCAGGCTGCGTCAGATGGATGAGAGAAGATGGTCGTGAGCATCTCGTCTCGTTGACCTCGCTCACCCCTCGATTCATGGTACGCGCGGATGATGGACGCAGCGGTGTATATGGCCGCCGATCCTCCGCCGGGCTGCAGCGTGAACTCCTGCATGCCCGAGATCTCTTTCAGCATCTGTTTGAACTCGTACATGATTTGCAGTATGCCCTGGACAGTCTCCACACCCTGCAGAGGGTGGATGTCCGCCATCTCAGGCATGCGCACAAACTGCTCATTTACCTTGGGACTATACTTCATCGTGCACGTCCCGAGACCGAGATCGATGATCAGATCGGTCCCCAAGGTTTCCTGAGACAGCCTCAGGTAGTGTCTCAATACCTGGGCCTGCGATAGCTCCGGAAGCCCAGGAGGTGTGGTCCTCCTGAGGTTGTCTGGCAGTGTATCCAGCGGATCACCGACCTCCTCCACAATGCCTTCCTCTATCTCCGGAAGAAGGATTCCACGCTGTCCCTCACTGCCCAACTCGAAGATGATGGGTTCGTCCCACTTGGCCTGATGGAACCGCCTGGGCCATCGTCCACGGCTCGCGTCCTGTCCTGTGCCTGCATCCTCAATCATCGGGTGACCTCCTCTAGAGCATCTGCCAGCCTGTCGATGTCCTGCTTGGTGTGAACCTCAGTCACGCAGTACAAGGCACACCCGGCCAACTCTTCGAATTCCCGCGACAAGCTCTTGCCGCCGAAGATGCGCCGCTCCAACAGACCCTTGTTCACCTCGTCTACGCTCTTGCCGGTTCCTTCAAAACTCACCACGAACTCCTTGAAGTGGGGCGCCTTGAAGACTGGAGCGGTGACACCGTCTATCTTGTTCAACTGCCTCATCGCGTAGTGACATCGGGACATCACATTCTCGCCAAGATCCACCATCCCCTGCGGTCCCATGAGCGCCAGATAGACGCCAGCTGTGATGCCCCACAGTGCCGCCGCCGTCCCTACCCACTCCTTGCCTTGCTCCCTCACTGCGAAGTGGGTTCTCTCGAAGGCGACGTCGCCAAAGCCGTACTCGCCCGGTGCTGCTGTAGGAGTGATGCCGAACAGGCGGGACGGGTACTCCCCAACGTATCTCTCGTCGTCGTGAGTGGCGATGAAGCCCCCCTGACCACCGCCGAAATGCATATGCATGCCCAAGGGCTGAATGTCACCACAGGCGATGTCCGCTCCATACTCGGCTGGCGGGGTGATCACTCCCAGGGACGACGGATCCACTCCCACGACACAGAGGGCGCCCTGCTCGTGGGCTATTCCGGCGATCTCCTCTCCCTGAGTCTCCACGAAGCCCAGATATGAAGGGTTCTCGAAGTACACCGCCGCCGTCTTCGAAGAGACCTCTCGCCCCAGCATGCCGAGGTCCATCTGGCCAGTCTGGAGATCGAAGTCCACGAACCTGATGTCGATGTTGGGTTTGCAGAAGTCCTTCACTTTGAGGACCATGTCGCAGCCAAGACCTCTCGTCAATACGACCTCGCGCCGACCCGTGATTCGGCACGCCATGCATAGGGAGGTGGCTGCAGCCTGAAGCCCATCGTAGGTGGGCACGTTGACCACCTCCATGTTGAGAAGCTCAGCCATCATGCTGGTATACTCGAAGAGAGCCTGATACTTGCCGTGGTCTGTGTAGGGTCCACCCTCGTACGCAGTCAAGAACTCGCCTCGCTGGTTCACCTCGTCACACACGGCAGGGACATAGTGCTGATAGCATCCCGCCCCCAGGAAGCTCAGATTCGGCCCGCACGGCTGGTTCTTCCTGAGGATCGACTCGATATGTCGCTTGAGGGCATACTCAGAGGTGATGGCTTCGGGTAGATTCATCCTGCGCTTGAGCCGGAGTTCCTCGGGCACGTCCTCATAGAACTCGCCAATGGACTCCGCCCCAATCTCTTGCAGCATCTCTTCTACCGTGGACGGCACTGAATTGGGGATGTAAGGGTGAGCCTTCTTCATGTTACTCTTCATCTTCCACTCCCTTTGATCGACCCTCTACCATTTCGGTTAAAGATGTGACGCAGACCTTGATCCCACAGCACTCGTAAAGGACACAGGATGTCCGCTATAGATATCAGAGCGACGGGGCGCACGAGCACGGCGGCGCCCCTCACGTTGGTTCCCTGCTTCCCCTCGCAAGTGCCCCCGAGCCCCTGCCTCGCAGCACAAGGTCTGAACGACTAGCCGGACCGGCTCGACCCAGAGCTGCAACTGAAGACACAGTACGCACGGACCGCGCGACCAGAGCGTCTGCTCTAACGGTCACGAAGAGACAGGGTCCCCGGGATAACCGACATGTGGCTGCCTCCGCCCAGTCGATGCCCGATCGACGGTGCGCACGTGTGTCACGGGTTGGCGCAGGCTCCAAGAGACCCGCACCATGAGGATGTCCGGTCGACAACCCCACGCCCAGGCACCGTCGGCGGTGACGTGGGCCACCAGCACGGTGTCCACAGTAGTGACCGTTCGTTCGCCAACAGCTAGCTGTCGTGTCTCCTCGGTGACAGATCAACGAACGGCAGGAGCGCGAGTCTACGAATCCTCGGGCAGCAAGCCCACCTGTCTCATGTACGTGGCGTTGTCATAATAGCAGGCGTGGCGCTTGATCTTGCCGCCCTCAAGCTCATAGATGTCCGCGGTAGGGACGGCAAACTTCTTCTTGGCCTTCTCGCCGGAGGGAAGCTCAACGGTGTCGGTGCCCATCATCGTTCCCTCGCTGGCTGCCCACCCGTCGCCAACGAAAATCCGCTTCACCTCTCCCCGAAAATCGGGGAGCTCTGTGAAGGTCTCTTCCAGGTGAGCCTTGATCTCGTCTTTGCCGTGAAAGACGATGCCCTCTCCCATGTCCTGGTGCACGAAATCGTCGGTCACCAGAGATAGGAGATCTTTCGGATCACCAGTGCCCCACGCGGCAACATAGTCCCTCACCAATTTCTCGACGTCTACAGCCATTCTTGTCTCTCCTTCCTTCCAATACTCTTCGTTGGGTTATACCCTGGTGCCACTCCGACACTGAAAGTACTCCACGAGTGTGTGCGAGCTCTTCACCCACTTGATGAGCGTGAACAACCTGGGTGACAGGCCACGAAGTGGCCACCCCCTACGTCCACCAATTGGGGAACCGTCTCTCTACATACGTCCTTGGCCTCCCCGCACCGGGGATGAAAGGCACACCCCGGAGGGGGACTGGCGGGATCTGGAACACCCCCACCGAGTATGATGCGGTGCCGGCGCAGCTTGGGATCCAGCTCGGGTGTCGCTGAGAGCAGAGCCTGAGTGTAGGGATGGAGAGGACTGCCAAAGATCGCGTCGGACTGCCCGCGCTCGACGATTCTCCCCAGGTACATGACGGCAATGAGATCGCTGACATGATGCACCAGCGTCAGGTTGTGTGAGATGAAGAGATACGTGAGCTCCAGATCACGCTGCAATTGCTTGAGCTGCTCGATGATCTGTGCCTGCACAGATACGTCCAGGGCAGCCGTAGGCTCGTCCAAGATCAGGAATCTCGGATTCAGTGCGAGGGCGCGGGCAATCGCTATCCGCTGCAACTGGCCACCGGAGAACTCGTGTGGATAGCGATAGAGAAAATCCGCAGAGAGACCTACCTGCTCCAAGAGCTCGACGACCCTGTCGCGCCTCTCAGCCGACCTCATGGACGTATGTGTGCGAAGCGGCTGGGCAACGATGCGATGGATGCTCATCCGTCCATCCAACGACGAGTATGGGTTCTGGAATATTATCTGCATGTCTCTCCGGCGCTTGCGTAGCTCGCGAGCTGAGAGTCTCAGAATGTCCTCCCCTTCGAAGAGAATGTGCCCCGACGTTGGCCTCGTGAGAAGCAGTATGCAACGCGCAAGGGTCGTCTTGCCGCAACCTGACTCACCCACGACCCCCACCGTGCTCCTGCGCTCGATGTCCAAAGACACGCCATCAACGGCCCGCACCACCCGTGGGTTCCGATCGATGAATCCTCGCGGTTGGATGAAGTGCTTGACAAGGTCTCTGACCGCTACATGAACGCTGTCCGTCTGCCCACTCTCACGCGTGTGATTCATTTTCCAGTGACTCCGCATACAGAAAGCAGCACGTGGTGTGCTCCTCGCCTACGGTGATCGTGGGGGGAACGTCTCCGCATCGCTCCATTCTGTGCGGGCATCTGGGAGCGAAGGCGCATCCCTGGATGGGATCGAGACCGCTGGGAACCGTACCGGGGATGGCTTGCAGCGATGTGCCACGGCTGCCTCTACGAGGGCTGGCATTCAATAGAGCTTGTGTATAGGGATGTTTTGCAGAATACAGCACTTGCTCTACAGGGCCTGACTCCAGTACTCGCCCCGCGTACAGCACCGCCACCCGGCGACACATTTCGGCCACGACAGCCAAGTCATGGGTGATCATCAAGATAGCTATGCCCTGCGTCTCTCTCAGTCTGCGTAGCAGGTCCAGGATCTGGGCTTGCACAGTGACGTCAAGATCCGTCGTGGGCTCGTCTGCGATCAGCAACTCCGCCCCACACGACAGAGCCATGGCGATGCATGCCCTCTGTTTCATCCCGCCGCTCAGCTCATGAGGATAGGTATGCAGAATCCTTGCTGGATCCGGCAATTCCACGATCCGGAGCAGGTCCAACGCCCGGGTGTTCATCTCCTCCTTGCTCGCTGGCTGGTGCTTGCGCATGATGAAGCCCATCTGCTCACCGATCGTGAACAACGGGTTCAGTGACGCCCCCGGATCTTGGAAGATCATGGCAATCCGTTTGCCCCTGATCGCTCCGAGGTACGATTGAGGTTTGCCCAGCAGTTCCTCACCCTCGAAGATAATGCTGCCTGACGTGATCTCTCCGCCCTTGGGCACCAGTCCTAGGAGCGAAAGCCCCGTCATCGACTTGCCACAACCCGTTTCCCCAACCAGGCCCAGCGTGTCCCCCGCGTAGATGTCCAAGTCGATACCATTCAGGGCGTGTATGACCCCGGCGTACGTGCGAAACTCCAGGCGGAGATCGCGGATGGTCACCAGTACCTGGTCCATCTATCCCCTCCTCCTGGAGCGTGGGTCGAAGACGTCCCGAACCCCGTCTCCCAGAAGATTGAAACACATGGAGACAACGAGAATGGCAACGCCTGGACAGATAGCGTACCACGGAGCTTCGACCACATACAGACGGGCCGTCGTCAGCATGTTTCCCCAGTCGGGGCGTGGCGCTTGCACACCGAGGCCAACAAAGCTCAACGCCGCTCCCATGAGAATGGCACCGCCGATGTCCATGGTCCCCTGAACTAGGGCCGGGGTCAGCACGTTCGGAAGTACGTGCTCGCGCACGATGGTCAGGCCAGAGACCCCGGTGGCTCGCGCTGCCTCGATGAAGGTCTGTTCCTTGAGCGCGACGGCTTGCGCTCGGGCCAGCCGCGTATACCACGGCCACCAGGTGAGTGCGATGGCGATCATGGCATTGACCAAGCTGGGCCCGAGAGCAGCACTGATGGAAATGGCGAGCAGCAGCGCAGGAAACGACAAGAAGACGTCCGTGATGCGCATGATGGCCTGATCCAACCACCCTCCGAAGTAGCCGGCAACCGCCCCCAGGGGAGTCCCGATCACCATAGCGATGGCGACCACCAGGAATCCAATCCCCAGCGAAGGTCTGCTCCCCAGGAGGATCCGGGACAAGACATCCCTTCCGAGCTCGTCCGTGCCTAGCACGTGTGAGGAACTGGGCGCCTGATTCTTTTCCGCAATATTGGCCTTTCCTCTGCCCTGGTCGGGATAGGGAGCCAGAAGCGGGGCAAAGAGAGCCGCGAGTACGATGACTACAATAACAATGAGGCTAAGGACCGCAAGGTGATCGCGCCGAAAGGCCCGCCACATTAGGCCGTATTCTCGAAATCGAGCCTGCGTTGCACTGACAGTGGCTGCCTCGCGACGCTCTAGATCGACGACGCTCATCATCCGGCCTCCAAGGTGCTATCGCAGACTAATCCGGGGATCGATCCTCGCCTGCAACAGGTCAAGAGCGAGATTGGTGAAGACATAGAACACGGTGACCACGAGAGTTATGGACAGGACGACGGGAAAGTCAATCACCCTCACAGCGTTGAACAGGTACGTGCCCAACCCTGGCCAGAGAAACATGATTTCCACTAGCATCGCCCCGGTCAGATTCCACACGAAAGTCAGTCCCAACACCATGAGCGTGGGCACGATGGCATTCTTGAGAGCCAACCTGAAGAACACAGTGCGTCGGTCGAGCCCTGATGCCCAGGCTGCGGTGATGTACTTCTCCTCCAAGACTTCCACCATGCTCGCTCTGGTCATGCGAATGCTCAATCCGATTCCGTAACTAGAAAGCGCCAGACTTGGCAGGATGCTGTGCACCAGCGCCTCTCGGAAATGTAACCAGCTATGTGCGAGAAGTGCGTCAACCAGGTAGAAACCCGTGATCGGGGTAAGTGGCGAGAAGACCGCAACATCACGGCTGACGCGACCGCCGAGCGGCAGTATGCCAAGCTGTCGACAGAAGACCATCTGCAGGGCAAGGGCCAGCCAGAACACCGGGACCGACACACACAGTACCGCGAATACGCGGCTGAAGTGATCCAGCCAGCTATCCTTCCAAGCCGCCGACAGCACTCCCAGCGGAATGCCGACGATGACAGTGAAGAACATACTGAAAAAGACTAGCTCCAGGGTCGCCGGCAAGTATTTCTTCAGGTCATTGACGATCGGCAGATGGGTGAGGACCGAGACACCAAAATCCCCGTGCAGGACTGAACTCATGTAGCGGAAGTACTGCTGGTACAAGGGCAGGTCCAGTCCCAGCTTGACTCGCGCAGCTTCTATCTGCTCCGGCCTGGCGCGGGGGCCTGCCCACAGGTGCGCAGGGTTCGAAGGCATCAGGCGGGCAATGACAAAGGTAATCAGCGACACGCCCACTAGGACCATGATTGCCAACAGAATCCGCCGGACGAAGTACTGTGCTCTCTGCAAGATGGCACCTCGAACGCTTCCGGGGGCCAGCCAATTCGAACAGCGGTTGGCCCCCTGCTACTCCAAAGACCCAGAACTGCGGCGCAGCGCTCGAGAGTCGAGCACCGAGTTACCGACCTCTAGTGTTCAACCCTCAAGTCGTAGAAGAAGACCTCCCCGGGGTAAGCCGGATTGTCCTCGAAGGTAGTAACGCGCGAACTGACGAGCCACAGCAAGGGCGGGTCAATGGTCGGAAATGCGGGCAGTTCGTCCATCAGCATGTGCTGCGCCTCGATGTACTTCCCTGCGGCGAGATCCAAGGATACACCGGCGTCCTTATTAGCCTCGTCCAGGAGCGCGTCGAATTCGGGGTTGCACCAATAGCTTAGGTTGTAGAAGAGTTCCTCCTCTTGACACGAGAACATGCTCGTCAGGGGATCGGCAGGTGTGACCCAGTCGGGCCACCACTGCTCTGGGAAGATGTCCTGTCTGTCCTCCTCTGGCCCAATGGCTCTCGCATAGACTGACTCGAAGACTCCGGGCTCGAGCTTGAGGGTTATCCCCAGCTCAGAGAGGGGCTGTACCCACTCCTCCATCGGCCATGCTACCCCGGGCCAGTCGGGGGCGTAGGTCCCAATCAGCGTGAAGCCGCCGTCCGGGTATCCGGCCTCGGCCAGCAGATCCCTGGCCTCGTCCAGATCTTGATGATACTGCATACAATCCGTGCAGTTGCCCCACATAAGCAGAGGGATAAAACCACGCGACAGTTTGTAGATACCCTCGCTCCTGTCGATCACTTCTTGGTAGGGGAAACTCCAAGCGAGTGCTTCCCTCACCCGCACGTCATCGAGGGGCGGACGCTTGGTGTTCAGCAACATGAGTGTATGGTAGTATGCGTCAGTGATCACAGAGTATAACCCCTCTGTCTGCCCCAGTCGGAGAACCGTGTCGGGAGGAGCGCCCAGGTAGAAGTCCCCTTCTCCCGATTCCATCATCTGTACTGCCGTGGGCGGGTCCATCACGATTTCCAAGACGGCCTTGTCGGGTTGGCCCTCTTCCCAACCACCCCAGTAGTCATCGTACCGCGTCAAGATCATGCGTTCCCCTCTGGTGTATGACTCGATCATGTACGGGCCGGTACCCACGCAGTTGCCGGCGTTGAACCACTCCGTATCCTTGTCCAGGATGTTGGGGCTCATGATGCCGGCCCCGTACGGCGCGGTCAATATCAGGTCCATGGGCTGCGGGTACTTGAGGTTGAACTTGACGGTATACTCATCCGCGGCCTCGATGGAGTCCACCCCCGCGTACACCCACGCGTAGCCAGACCCGCGCGCAATGATGTAGTCGAAGGTAGCCTTCACTGCGTCAGCGTTGAAGGGCGCCCCATCCTGGAACGTTACCCCCTCGCGCAGGTGGAACGTCCATTCCGTCGCGTCTTCGTTCTTCTCCCAGCTAGTGGCCAGGCCAGGCACGACCTTCTCAGCGCTTCCCGGAGGCGTAGCCCAGACGAGATTCTCATAGCACATGTTCTGGAAGACGGGCTCGATGGACCACGCATCAGCAGGATTCATGTTGAGAAAGTCTTGCTGCAACAGGAACGTGACCACAATTGGTTCTCCACCCTCCTCCGGTTTCGCCGTGGCGGCCGGTGGCGGGGCCTCTGTGCCGGCCGGCGCCGCGGCAGGTGCACAGGCTGGCAGCAGAAGCGCGACCAGCAGCGCCAAACTGACTGCGAAGTTGATTCTCCTAGACATCTTGTCCTCCCTCTGATCTCGTGTTACGAAATCGGTTTACTAAGGCGAGCGTTTGGTCTGATCAGTATTCGATGCATCCACCCCCTTCCTCGGCCCCTCGAGCACCTGCCGAGCACTCCGCAGGTACTTGGACGGTAGTATATTGGCCGGCTTCCCTCGTTGTCAAGGGCGTCCCCATCTCCAGTGCCTCATCTCGCGAATGGCTTATTCTCAGTACCCACCGACACCCAGTAGCCGACACAGCTCCCTGAGTTCCGGATGAGCATATCTGCCGTGTCGCTCCAACTCCACTTCGTCAGCCCAGACCGTGGGTCGTAGCACCACCCCGTCACTGTGGGCAGGTGCCTCTGCCCAGGCTGCTCCGATGCCAAACTCCACTCCGCCGAAGACACGCTCGTCATGACCGATCTCACCCTTGCAGCGACTCACCCCGGGGTTGAAGCCGTAGCTGCAATGCGCCACCTGATACATGCCCGGGTGGTCGAAAGCTGCCAGCCAGTCCTCAAAGACCCGCGCCTCGTGATCTCCCTCTATCTTGGTGATCACGCCGCCCCTGATCTCCACCCGCACCGGCTCTCTGAGAACACCGAGCTCGGCTGGAGGGTACAGCGCACCGTCGAAGACCACTACCCCTTCCACACCGCCAGGCACGTGCCCGAAAGTTGCCTGGCCCGGAGGCATCTGGCTCCAACCTTCGCCCTCTGTACCGATGACGCCCGGACCCGGCTTGAAGACGTGCCCTTGAGACCTTCCCGGATCAACCTTGACCGTGAGATCGGTACCCAGCTCGCTGGTGATCCTGATTTCCTTGGCCTTGTTCGACAGCTCGAGCAGTTTTTCGGCCAGTTTCTCCAGCAAGGAGTAGTCGACTCTTCCCACCATCCTGACCAGACTGTCTACGTCCCCGCCCAAACTGAGGAACCTGACTCCCGCCCGCATGGCTTCTTTCCATGCGTCACTGTACAGGAGATACGTGTCGTTGAGCTCGATCCAAGCGTCAGCAGCCCGAAGCGCGGCGGTAACAGGTGCAGGAGGGTTCGCGGTGGCCATGTTCGTGGTGGGGTGTACCACTAGCGTGGGCACGGCGCCGACTCCGTAGATTGCCTTCACTGTTTCTTGGACCACCCGCCAGTCGGACATCGTGTCGGCTGTGACTACCACATTCTCGCCGGGTTGGATGGGAAAGAGCTCCTCCACTATCTTTCTCCCAACCCTCCCCATCTCCATCCAGTACCACTCGGGGGAGGGTTCGAGGGACTTGTCAAGCTGCATTCATCGCCTCCACTGATCTTCTACTGTAGCTGATCTGCACCCGGTTCTCCCCCAGACTCCTCTCCCGCCAAGCGTTCCCTCCCTAAGCCCTGTCAATCGGGCTAGCCTGTGGTCGGGGCCAGGGCCCCGATTCCCAGGAGCTCCAATGTCCTCTCTTCGGGGACCCCAGTGAGCAGGTTCCAGCCGTGCAGGCCGTAGTACTGGTCTAACATCCCGGCCAGAGTAGCCTCGTCGGTCACAAGCCCTCCCAGGCGACCGGAGCGCACCGGCTCGTTCATCATCCGCCAGGGTAGCTTGTCATGCTCGCGACGGGCGCCCTCGCGAACGTTGAAGCACCTTTCCAGGGTTACGATCCGCCGCCCGGCCGTCATCAGCTCCTCTTCGCTGAACTCCATGCCCAGGGCGAGGCCAAACAGCCTGGCCATGTTCTTAGGATTAACTCCGTAGGCCGCGGTCGTACTGAAGGCACAGAAGCCCAAGGCATCGCTGGCGGCATAGCAGTCCTCGTGCCAGCGGACGATTTCCGCTCTCTTGTCCACGAGGGTAGAATCAGCGTATCGGTCATCCCCCGTAATCTCCCGAATCAGGGCCCGGGCTTCAGGCGTGCCTCCAAACTCCGCAAGGCACTCCGTCATCAGGTGGTCCGGGCCTCTAGGATTCACGGCGAAGGCCAGCGCATATCCTTTGGCCATCCGCGTGTCCACGGCTGATTGCTCCAGCCCCTTGGCCTGTACCGCCCATTTCCACGAGTCGCCTTCCACGCGCTGGGCGGCCCGGCGAACTCCGTTGGCCAACAAATCACCCAGCCCTTGCTCGCGGAGAGCTATCCGCCTGATCAGATCTAGTTCGCTCTCTACATTGCCAAACTGCAGATCCAGGCCATCGCTCCATTCTTCCTTCAACAGCCCCCTATCTGTGCACTCCATGGCCCACGAGATGACATGACCTGTAGAGATCGTGTCCAAGCCATAGTCGTTGCACAACTGGTTGGCCTTGATCACGCCCTCTATGTCCACCGTACCGCACTGCGCGCCCAGGGCACAGACGCTTTCGTATTCTGGCCCGGCGTCCTGAACCAGGCCATAGCGATGCTCCTTGGTGCGGACATAGCGATGGCAGGCGATGGAACAAGAGAAGCACGACTCTCGACCGACAAGATAGCCTTGCTGTTCGAGGTACTGTCCACCGATCTTCTCTGCTCCATCGATTCCGACACGACTGAAATTGTAAGATGCGAGTTCGCCCGCCTCGTTGGCAGGCGCTACATCGCCCGCGGTGCCCCAGTTGAAGAGCCTCTCCGAGGTAGTGTCCTCAGCCAGCTCGCTGCGGGTGCGGGCTGCCAAGGTGGCGAATTCCTGTCCTTGGGCCACCCGTAGGCCACCGCTGCCCCGCACAGCAACGGCTTTGAGGTTCTTCGACCCCATCACTGCCCCGACGCCACCCCGACTCGCCGAGTTGAAGAGGGAGAAGATAATAGAGGCGAATAGCACCCGGTTCTCGCCAGCGGGTCCGATGACGGCGGTCTGAATCTCCTCATCGCCCAGTTCTTGCTTGATGAGGCGGTCCGCCTCCCGGGTGCCGCATCCCCAGAGGTGACGGGCGTCACGGATTGCCACTTCTCCATCGTCTATCCACAGGTAGACGGGATGCACAGCCTGGCCCCTGATCGCGAGGTAGTCATAGCCAGCGTATTTCAACTCGGCACCCAGATGGCCCCCCGCGCTTACTTTGAGGTAGAGACCCGTGGCGGGACCTTTGCAGGTCACGCAGCTGCGACCGGCAGAGGGCGCACTTGTGCCCGTCAATGACCCCGTGCTAAGAACCAACACGTTCTCGGCACCCAGCGGATCTATGCCTGGCGCAAGCCGTTCATACAGGAGCTTGGCAGCAATACCCCTGCCACCCAGAAAGGTGAGCAAGTCACCAGGCTCAACCCGTTCGACCTTCGTCTCCCGGGAGGTCAATTCCACATTGAGTACTCGCTGTTCCCCCAGGTCTCTGATCATGGTTCCGGTTTCAGCTCCGGCCCTCGGCTATCACGTAGGTCTCAGCGGTGACTCCAGGCTTATGCTGTGCTACATCCCGGATGGTGACTACCTTCAGCGCGCCGGGGATACAGTTGGCCACACAGGCAGGTTCCCCGTCGCACAGATCGCAGATCATGGCCACGCCCTTCTCGTCATGGAGACTCACGGCACCTAACGGACAGGCCCTAACGCACTCCCCGCAGCCGATACACGCCTCCTCATCGATCCGCACCACGGGCACGGTATGGTCAAGGTAGGCTGCGTGGGAGGGACAGGCCTGGACACAGGCAAGGCGAGTGCAGCTCACGCAGGCAACCGGGACAGTCACACCTCGATCCATCACACGCACAATGCGTATCCGCGAAAGCGCGGGCGAAAAGAACCCCTCGTGAGCGAAAGAACACACCAGCTCACACACCCTGCAAGCGGTGCATTTCTCCACGTCGACGCCCAGGCCACTGCTCATGACTCGGAAGCTCACAGCTCGGCGGAAGGGAGTCGGCTCAAGAACGGACCGAAGTTGCCGTCCTCGACCAGCATGTCACGACAGGCCATACCCCCGGCCTGAACGATCATGGCCACTTGGACGACACGCTTGCCCAGACTCTGCGCCGCCGCCACCGCCGCTTGCGCGTCCAGGTCCCCTTCCTCGTACAGACGGCGTAGGCCATCCTTGCGAAGCGTGTTGCGAGTCCATCCGGCCGCTCCCAGGTAGGACTGCCACTCATCTCCCGAGACCGGCAGACAACTCATCAGCACTGCGTGATTGATCAGGTAGGACATGACTTGTTCCTGTCCGGCGAAGACACAGCCGCCCTGCACGGCGACGCCAACGACTTTGAGGTTCTTGGCGTCGATGGCCTCAGCGCCTCCAGACGCGTAGACCATGCTATTCCCAAGCCTGTCTATGAAGGCTTTCAACTGGGCCGGTATGGCCATGTTGTACACCGGTACGGAATAGATGATCGCATCCGCCGCATGCCATTTGTCTCGAAGCTCCTGGAAGTCGTCCTCGGTCGCACACTCGCCGGTCTTGCTGCAGCGATCACAGGCGATGCACGGCGCGATCTGTTTTCCGGCTAGCGAGAACGTCTGGGCATCCACAAGGTCAGGAGCGACGGCCACCGCCCCTTTGATCACGCACTTGAGAAGGTAGTTGCTGTTGCCCTTCTTGCGCGGGCTACCACAGATACCCAGCAGTTTGATGCGTCTCACCATGACCTCCCATCTAGGCCAATGGACCCCCTGGAGGAGGCTCCTGCTCACTGATCGGTAAGGGAGCGACCCCTATGGCCGCGCAGCAAGGAATAGTCGACTCCGGCCCTCCAATTGTGGGGCGTGTGCAGCCAAACTCAGTCCCCGACACAGCGTCCCGCCTTGAAGGGGCCCTGGTGCCGGTGACGAGGGAGGACAGACTGGTCCCGCCTAGGCACTCGGCAACGCCACCAGGCGTCTTGCGCCCGCCACGTCTCTGAGCCGATCTGCTGCCTGCCTCTGCTTCGTGCTACGTTGTTCTTCGACCTCTGCGTACTTCAAGGCTCCATAGACACAGAACCTGACACACAGAGGATCGCCGTCGCATAGGTCGCATTTGAACACTCGGCTGTGTGTGCTGTCGAAGGCCATCGCGCCGAAAGGGCAGACCGCGATACACATCCTGCAACCGATACACTTCTCATAATCGACAGACACCCTTCCCAGGGAGCCGTCACGCGAGATGGCACCTACAGGGCAGATGGAGGCACAAGGGGCAGACTCACAGTGAGCACACGTGATCGGCACGCCCTGGCCTGGCATCTCCCACTGGATGATCGAGATCCGGCTAAGACTCGGACTGATTGCCCTCTCGTGGTGGATGGAACACGCCATCTCACAAGTCCGGCAACCAACACACTTCTCGTAGTCGATGACCAGTTGCTTAGGCATCACTTGTTACCTGCTCCCGGGAGTTGTCACCCTGCTCAAGTTGGCGCTCGAAGGTCTCCCATTCTTGCGAGAGGCCGAGGTTGTGGAAAGTCTCTCTCATGGGCACTCCGTCCTCATCCCACCCACGGAGCGCATAGTACTCGCTGAGCATCCGCTGAAACTCCGCCGTGTCAAGCCGCTCACCCTTGAACCGCCCCCCCGGCACGGCTGTCTCGAAGAGACGTTTCGGAAAACCGTCGTCTGCTCTGCGTACACCCCTTATAGTGTTGAATGCTCTCTCCAAGGTCTTCACTCTCCTGGCCGCTAGGAGCAATTCGTCCTCGGTAGTATCCTGCCCAGTGGCCAGGGAGAAGAGCTTCGCGGGAACCTCCAGCGAGCGCGTGATCGACCAGGGGATAAGCCATTGGCACATCCCCAGCAGGTCCACAGCGATACTACGATCCTCGTAGTCCGCAACCATGGGAGCTTTTTTCTCGTAGGACGTAGGATCTAGCACCCGGCTCGTGCCGTACTGCTGGGCAGCCCAGCGAGCAGCTCCCTCCTGGTCACCCCACAAGGCATAGTCGATGCTCCCTCCCTCTGCCTGGTTCCCTGCGTTCACAGCCGCGGCCAGCGCCATCGATTTGTAGGCCCGCACATCATACTGCTCCATCTCCATACCCTTCACCACCATGGCGCACTCTTCTGCTCCAGGACCAATCTCGCGGGCTGCGGCCTGTACCCCGTTCTTGAAGAGCCGTCCGAACCCCTCTTGCCTTCCTATCTTGTGTATCGTGGACAAGATGGCCGTCTCATCCCCTCTCTCCATGGGGATGCCATCGGTATCCCTGGCATCTATGATGCCCCTGTGATAAAGCTCCATCAGGAAGGAGATGATATTGCCGGTGGCAGTGATATCCAGCCCGTAGGCGTTGCAGAGATAGGTAGCGTGAAACATCACCTTGCGGTCGTTGTTCCACACGTTGCTGGCGAACGACCCCCAACCGTTGCACTTTGTCATACCGTGACCGATGCCGGGAACGTGGAACATGTGGAAGTGATTAACAGGGCATCCAAAACACCCGTACTGCCCCACGGCAAAACGATCATAGAAACCCTCTGGAGGACCGAAGGATCCCACCTCGTCCCAACTAGCGTCGTCCGTTTCCCAGTTGCCGAGGGGATCCTCGTTGAGTCCGGACCCCAGAGTATACATGTCGCCTACGCCGCCTGCTGCTTCCCGGCGCATGCCTGGATGATCGCGCAGCCATTTCTGGGTCTCTCGGCAGGCAGCAACGAACTGTTCCGGCTGGGCAAGTGTGATCTGGCCTGTCCCCCTGATGGCCACGGCCTTCAGGTTCTTGGAACCCATAATCGCCCCGAACCCGTACCGCCCGGCGGCACTTCCCATTCCAGTGATCAGACAAGCAAAGTTCACCAGGCTCTCACCCGCGGGGCCTATGGACACGACCTCTAGGGGGGTCCCCAGCTCCTCCCGTAAGCGTCCGGCCGTCTCCCGGGTATCTTGGTGCCAGAGGTGCTCAGCGTCTCTGATCTCCACCGCTTGATCCTGGATGTGCAAGTAGACTGGCACTTCAGACCTTCCCTGGATAGCCAGGGCATCATAGCCGGCGTGCCGAAGCGAGGCGCCCAGAGATCCTCCGATTCCGGCGCTGCCCATGAGGCCGTGGGGGGACATGGCCATCACTTTGGTCCGAGAAGAAGACGGTGCCAGGGTGCCGCTCAGTACGCCGGGGCCGAAGAAGAGTATGTTGGCCGGATCGTATGAGCGTACTTCGCGGCCCACCTCATCGAAGAGGATCTTGGCACCTACGCCCCTACCCCCGATCCACGATTTGCTGTAGGGCTGTGTATCATCGGCGCTCCAAGACGCGCTAGACAAATCTACCCTAAGGATTCGACCAGACCACCCGTACGGCATGTTCCTCTCCGCGCCTGAAAGTCGCTAAGCAATTCCATCCCAACAGAGCGCTCCGAATGCTGGCTCTGTGAACCGCTCCCGAGGCTCCCACTCCGGGCTCCTGCTCGGCTGATCATTGGTGCGCTGGCCTGCACGTAGGACCCCAATGTTGGAGCGAACAGGCCGACCCATAGCAGTGGCAGCATGCACACCCCTCATAGTCTAAACGCAGCGGCCTACGTATCTGTCTGCACCCGTTGCGAGAAGTCCTCATTCTGACCAAGAGGACCCTGGAACGTCTCCCATTCGGCAGAGAGGCCAAGCTCGCGGAAAGTCTGCTCAGTGGGTACGCCCTCTTCGTCCCAACCGCGCAAGGCATAGTATTCGCTGAGCATCTGCTCGAACTTCTCCCTGTCCAGTCTCTGACCTTTGTGCACACCGTCGGGGACCGCTGTTTCGAAGAGTCGGCGAGGAAGTGTGTGCTGTTTGCGCGCTGTGCCCCTCTTGACGTTAAACGCCCTCTCCAGCGTCTTGATCCTCTGCGCCGCCGCCAAGAGGTCGTCCTCACTGAAGTCCTTTCCGGTGGCCATGGACAGGAGTCTCGCCGGCAGTTCCAGCGAGGTAGTGATTGACCACGGGATCAGCCAACGGCAGGTGCCCACGATGTCCACGGCCCGGCACAGGTTTTCATGATCCCAAACCGAGATCGCCTTACCTTCGTACGATGTGGCGGGGGGAACGGTCTCCGATCCGTAAAGCGCCTTGGCCCATCTCTTCAACTCCCGCTGGTCCACGCCTCCGAACAGAGCGTTGTAGTCAAAGGCGATGCCTTCGGCGACACCACCGCTATCTATCGCTGCGATCAACGCCATGGACTTGAACGCTCGAACTTCGCATTGCTCCATTTCCTCCCCATTGACCACCATCGCGCACTCCTCGGCGCCTTTGCCGATTTCCTGGGCCGCACCCCGCACGCCGTTCTTGAACAGCCTACCGAACCCCTCTTGCTTCCCAATCTTGTGGATGGTCGAGAGAACCGCACGTTCGTCGCCTCGCCCCATGGGAATGCCGTCGGTATCCTCTTCGGTGATCATCCCTCGCTGATAGAGTTCCATGAGAAAAGATATGGCACCGCCCGCCGCAGTGATGTTCAAGCCATAGCGGTTGCACAGGATGTTGGCATGCAACATCAGCTTCCGATCATTGTTCCACACGTTGCCGGCGAAGGTCCCCCATCCCCAGCACTTGGTGGTTCCACTACCCACACCGGGCAAGTAGAAGACATGAAAATGGCTCACCGGGCAGCCCAGGCAACCATACTGATGCGTGGCATAGTCGTTCCAGAATTCTTCCTCTCCTTCGAACGCCTTCTGGAAGCCGCCGAGCCGGTCCCAACTGGCATCCACGGCTTCCCAGTTACCTATGGGAAACTGGCCGATCTGCTGCGCATCGCCCAGCCAATGCCGGTCGCCCCCGTATTCACGGGCCTCCGGTATCATGCCGGGGTGCTCTCTGAGCCACCTGTGGGCTTCCTCGCAAGCCGCCGTGAACGCCTCGGGATCGGCGACGCGTACCTCTCGAGTTCCGTCGACGGCCACGGCCTTGAGGTTCTTGGACCCCATGACGGCACCCAGCCCATGCCGTCCTGCCACACTTCCCATGCCAGTTACTATGGATCCAGATGTCACGAGATGCTCACCGGCCGGCCCGATGCACACGATCTCCACAGAGTTCCCCATCTCTTCCCTGATGAGCCGTTGCGTCTCCTGCGTGTCCTTGCCCCAGAGTTGGCCGGCATCCTTCAATTCAACGCAGTCATCCCGGATGCGCAGATAGACTGGCCGTTCGGCAGCCCCTTCGATGATCAGGCAGTCATAGCCAGCCCGTCTTATCGCTGCGCCCGCGAACCCGCCAATGCCAGAACTCGCCACCAAGCCGCTCGGAGCCACGGAGGTGATCTTCATCCTGGCGGTGGAGGGGGCAAGAGTGCCTGTCAGGACTCCCGGGGCAAGACAGAGCAGATTCTCCGGGTCAAAAGCCGATGTCGTAGGAGCAACCCCGTCATACATGGCCTTGACGCTGATGCCCCTTCCACCAATGAACAAGGGTGTATACGGCATCGAATCCTCAGTCCAGGATCGGTTTTCCGAGAGATTTACTCTTAGTACCTTGCCTGACCATCCTAACGGCATGGACTACCCCGCTACCAGCGTGCAGTCTGCATCAGTTGGCCAACGTTTGCAGCAGCGGCCCCATCCAGGGCCCACGTCAGGTCGCCCAGTGTGCCTGCACATTCGATTGAACAACGCTCAAGCCTCGCCAGGTGATGAATCCTGGCGGTCATCACCCCTACCGAGGATGTCAAGTACCCTCTCTCTCCCGTTGGTCACATGCTCTCGCAGTCGGAGGTTTGCCATTTCTGAGTCCCCCTTCTCGAGAGCCTCGATGATGGCCTTGTGCTCCGCAATGGAGACGCGAGCACCGCCAGCCGCCTGGTATGCAGGATAGAGGAATCGCGCCAGGGCACTTTGTATCCGCTCCGTCGAGCAGACCAGGTACCGGTTGCCGGTGCATTGGGCGATCGTGGTGTGGAACTCGACGTCCAACTCGGTGAGCTCGTAGCAGTCCACGTCGTTACTGGCCTCTTCCTGACGGGAGACTATGCTGCGCAGGCGTTCGAGTTGTTGCGGCCCGATCCGGCTGGAGACCCGTGCTATGCACGCAGAGCCGATGTCATACATAACGTCATGTATCTCCTGGCAGTCCACGATGCTGAGGGGCTGAATCAAGACACCCCTGCGCGGTGGGAGCGTGAGTAGATACTGTTGGCTTAGTTGCTGAAGAGCTTCTCTCAAGGGGGTTCTGCTACAGCCCAGCGCCTTTGATAGCAGTACCTCGCTTACCAGGCCGCCCGGCGCCAATTCACCTGTGATAATCATCCTGCGAAGCTCCCGAGCAACGGTGTCGCTAGCTGATCTGCTCATCCCTTGCCGCCTTTCGAATCCTCAGTACGCAGCGTGCACAATGGCATCACCAATTATCTGCCTACCTGGGAGCCGAGAGGCTGGACACCGACGAAGTTGGTCTCGGCGCACCCGACAGTGACGATCGTGCGGTCAGGGATGTCGACCGATTAGGGGCATACCATGGCCTCTCAGACTTGGATGTTGCCGCTTGACCCGGCATAGTGAGGGTGTGATGACATGTCTCTCAACGAATCTGGGATCTCGGTCCAACTCAAGGGATGAGCGCTGCTGTCCGGTAGGTTCTACTCGACGAGCCCCTCCCGCCTGGACATCATCCGTCCCATTTCGAAGGGCTGTAACGCGATGGCCGCCCTTGTCCCTGTCTATCTGCGCTGCCGGTATAACAGGCCCTCCGCCCTCGGGAGAACGAGCCAGCGGTGGGTGCCGGGGACTGGTGGCTGAAACGATCGAGTGGGGTGCTGGCAGCATGGCCGTGGCAGAGACCTCGGGCCCCTCGCTTCTCACGGACGAGCACTGCCGTCCGCACGCCGAAGACACAGCCATCCGCAAATGTCGCCTTTGGATGAATCAACAACGGTCCAGAGTGCACAAATTATAGTCTATTCTGTGTGCACGAATGATTAAATCAATTATACATCAGATCTCAGCGTGTGTCAAGCACTTGTCCATTGCGCACCAACAGGGGTGTCGTCTCCGGCGGTTAGCGGGCGAGGGTACGAGTTCCATTGGGGACGACCCCACTGCCCGTTTGCGACACCCCCTGCTGTCTCGGCACCGGATGCCCTAAACAGTCGGGCCGCAGGGCCAAGTGGAAGGTCGTGGCCAGCCCCTGACCTGGCCCCCACTCAAGGAGTGCGTTGGGATTCTGTGCCCTGTCCTGGTGAGCGGTAGCTCTCCCCAGGCTCGTCGTTGGGCACCACAAGGCGAGGGGGGCACGCACTTGCGCCGGGTGGATCATCGCGGAATCAGGCCAAGGAGCTACTGCGACGTGGAAGCGACGTGGCTAGAGATTCTCAATGGTGACAGGCTTCACAGGTTCGGCCAGCTCGAAACCGAACACCTTCGAGTAGAAGTACAGCTCGGCATCGAGCGAGCGCTGGATGTTCTCGGCGCGCTTGAAGCCGTGCCCCTCTCCCTCAAACGGGACATAGGCCACGGGAACCTTGTTGTCGCGCAGTGCCTGGACCATGAGCTCAGTCTGGTTGGGCCGTACGACCTCGTCCTCCAGCCCTTGGAAGAAGATCACAGGTGACTTGATTAGATGCGCCGAGTAGACCGGCGAGCGCTGGTCGTATAGGTCTCGCCTCTCGGGGTACGGACCTATGATGCTGTCGAAATACCGTGATTCGAACTTGTGCGTCTCCTCTTCCGAGAGCGCCAAGTTGCTGTCTCCATAGTAGCTGGCGCCAGCGGCGAAGACATCGTGGAAAGCAAGCCCGCACAGGGTACAGGTGCCGCCTGCACTGCCACCCCTTATTCCGAGGCGGTCTTCGTCTGCCAGGCCTTGCTTCACGAGGTAGAGAGCACCATTCAGGCAATCTGCGACATCCACCACGCACCACTGACCTCTCAGCCTCTCTCGAAACGCACGCCCGTAGCCAGTGCTTCCTCCATAGTTGACGTCGAGTACCGCGAAGCCACGGCTCGTCCAGTATTGAATGTCCAGACGAAGTGTCGTCCAAGTGGCAGAGGTTGGCCCGCCATGGCTGACGACCAGCAGAGGTGGTAGTTCGCCGGCAGGGGCGGAGTAGTCAGGGTTCTTGGGTGGGTAGTAGAACGCATGGGCCGCCAATCCATGGTCGGTGGGGAACTCGATGGGCTGAGGAAGGGATACGTACGCCGGATCGACGCTCACATCGGTGGAGCGGTGGAGCACCCGAAGCTCCGTGCTCTCCAAGTCAACCTCCACGATGGAGGCCGGCTCGGTCGGCGAGCCAGCGGCGAAAAGGGCACGGCCAGGCGCCGCCCGCACACTCCAGATGTCCGTGTACGGCGTCTCCATAGCTTCAAGATGGCCTCTCTCGGTGTCCAAACTAGCCAAGTGCCAGGTCCCATCTTGTGTGTAAGCACAGACGATACGATGCGAGGACTCGAAGGCATAGAGCGATAGTCCGAACAACCACTGAGGTGCCCCAAACTCCGCCTTCATCTCGCACAAGGCCTGCGCCTCACCACCCCGCCAGCGATAGAGGTTCCACCAACCACTGCGATCCGAGACGAAGTACAGGGTCCCATCCGGTGACCATTCCGGCTGGAAGATGGATTCCTCTGCGCCGCCCGCCACAAGCTGACCCTCGCCCACTGAGCCATCTGGCAGGAACTTACCCACCCAGAGTTCGTTTCCATCGAAGGGCATGTTGGGGTGACTCCAGGTCAGCCAGGACACCCGTGAACTATCAGGGCTCACCCGTGGTGAGGAGCAAAAATCGTTCCCAGAGACCAGGACCTGACCCACGTCTTCGCCATCGAGGCTGACGCTGACCAGCGTGTTGACCGCTTCGTGGCGGTCGCCAGTGTGGTCCTCGCGTACGCAGATCAGCCGATGCCGCGCCTCGTCAATGGCGAAGTCCGCGTAGCGCATGTCGCTGTCGGATGTGATCGCCTCAGGAGCGCGCCCCGGATCCTGCCGGTAGACCAGGTTGTCGGTGAAGTTGGAGAAGTAGATCGTACCATCGTGAACGGTGAATGCACCCCCACCATATTCGTGGACACCGTCGCCAGCGTCGAACGGGACGGGAGTCAGCTCCTTCTTGAGGCCGCCCGGTGTGTAGCGAACGACGACGTGACGCCCACCCTCAGCCGGGCGAATCTCCAACCAGTAGGTGTCTCTTCCGTCAAGAGCGATCTCACCGAGGCCGAAGAAAGGTTCGAGCGTACCGATTGTTCTGGTGGCGATGAGTTCTGAGGTAATGGGTGACTTCCACGATCCAAATGGGGCCTTCTTTGCTGCGGACATCAACCGTCTCCTTCCGTCTATGAGAGCTGGGTCTCCACTCGTGTCTGTGCAGTCCATCGCAGCCAGCGAAGTGTACGACCGTTCAACCGCAGGAGTCAAGCCAGAGACGCGCCCGATACCACGACGGTGTGTAGGGGATTGATTCCGTGCGTAGGAGGGGGCCAGGGCAGCCTGCCAGAGCGTCCCGCGACATCCGTATCCTGGATCAGGATTCGAGACGGCGAGCTGCACCGATCAGCAGAGACCGTGCCCTCCGCTCTGTCTGAACACATGGCCCCTCCAGCCAGGTCGGGTGCGAACCAGACGCAAGATTGAACTTGCTCGGCCATCCGCTCGATTGGCCAGCAACTCAGGCGCTTGACCGGACGATGAACGTCAGACTGTCAGGCCAGGGTCTCACTCGCCGCGTCTTCTAGCATTCCTACCGAGAGTGGCTACCGAATGATCGCGGGACAATGACGCAGTTCCCACAGGTTGGGCGCGCCTGCACACACGGAAGCTCAATAGAAACGTCCGCCGGAGGGGCTCCTGCTCTGGGATGTCACCCTCAGCGAGCAGGAGGGGCCTGGCGGCACCTGCGCGGAGCACCGCGATCCTGGCGCAGCAAGTGGTTGTATGTGCCTCAAGACCCATTCTCGTTTCTGACTCTCCGCTGTCCTTCAAGCCAAGAAACGGCGGCAGTGAGCAGCCGAACTGATCACATTAGCCATGACTTGGTCGTCCTCCGCTTCGAAGGCATAGATCATCTCGAGAAAGCAGGGAGCACTTTCTAATCTTGCCTCACGCAGTTGCCTCGCGAACTCCCCAACGTCGAACAAGCCTCTGGGAGCTGGCCAACCCCAGTGCGGGTCACTCTGAAAGTCACTGTTCTGAAGATGGAAGGCGTCCACATACCGCGACAAGGGACTCAACCAGGAAGGCAGATCGACGTCCGATCCATACAGGGGCTTGTACATGGCATGCCCCACGTCGATCAGCAGTCGGACCGGAACCTCAGACCGTCCATCTAGATCTCTCATCAAGCGCTGGGCCTGCTCAACCGTGTACGGAATCTCGCGTCGAACGGGAGTGATCTCCACCAGAAGGGTATCGAGGCCAGCGACAGCGGCGCTGTGCCCAAGCTCCTGAAGAGCGTCCAGCAGTTGGCCATACAACCAGGCCCTCTTCGACGAGTCCGAGGCGAACTCTACGCTCACGGCCCCTATTGCCCCGCCGGTTGCCTGGCAACCCATGGCAGCGGTCAGGTCGATGGCCCGCTTCCACCATTGCAGTGCGGCTTGTCGACCATCCAGGTCCGGGTTCAACAGGGAGTTGAAACTGTAAGCAGCCAATCCGGTGAAGGTGCTATGGATTTGAATTCCCCACTCGTCCGCCGCCTTGCGAACCTTGCGTGCCATCGAAGTCGCCATCGGCTCAGGAAACAGAGGATCCAGCAGGTCGAAGGTGAACTGGACGAGCTCTAGCTCCAGCTTTTCACGCACGAAGGCGGCCCAGACCTCGGGCTCAGGCCAACGCTTGACCGCAAAGCTCAGGTTGATCCCCAAACGCATCTTTCATTCTCCTCTCCGCACGCATGGGTTGGTGCCCTGCGGGTCAGTCTGCGCCAACAGCCGTTCAGGGCTGCGGACTGTGACACCGTGGAAGTGAGCGGTGCTGCTGGCAGCCTCGCGACTCTTGGTCCGTGAGTCTGCGCGAACGGTGAAGTCCCACATGATCTGGGGGAAACCACTGTGGCCTGTCGGCCGCTTCACACTACGCCTGCGCAGCACACGACAGTCAGGAGAGCGCAGTGTGCAGGCACCGTATTACCTCTTCAGCCCCCGAGTCTCGTCTCATCTCGCCCCCGAGACAGACATGGCTGGCCAGTTCAAGGCTCCCGGCTCAATGCCACCCGCGACAGTATTGGGAACTCAGGCTTCAGACAATCGTAGGCGTTGCGGTAGACAGTGAACAACTCCTCGTAGGTATCATGTGCGCTCATATCTGGCTCCACAACACCAGCCACGGTGACGAAGCGCTCTATGTCTGTCCAGTCTTTGAAAAGCGCAACCCCCTTGCCCGCCACGAAAGCAGCGCCAAGTGACGATCCCGGGTGGCCGACGATCTCCTCTAGCTCTACTCCCAGAACATCAGCCGTGATCTGCTTCCACAATCCGGATCGCGTCCCACCGTTGCTGACCCGGCAACGAGTCATCCCGAG
This sequence comes from Anaerolineae bacterium, assembly GCA_034411995.1. Classification (GTDB taxonomy): domain Bacteria; phylum Chloroflexota; class Anaerolineae; order UBA7937; family B3-Chlor; genus JAUVXJ01. The sequence continues at coordinate 87,799 of DAOUME010000030.1, forward strand.
ATCCCGCTCCGCCAGCACGGCGAGGTGATGGCGAAATCCGTACGAGATGCCCTCTAGAATGGCTCTGTGGACATGGGCGCGCGTATGGGACAGGGTCAGGCCGAGGAGAACCCCTCGAGCCAGGGGATCGTTGACGGGAGTCTTCTCACCAAGGAAGTAAGGCAGAAGAACAAGGCCCTGGCTACCCGGCGGAACCGTACTGGCCTCTGCGTCAAGCGTACTGTACTCAGAGTCAACAGCGAAGTTCTCTTTGAACCATCTGATGATACTGCCGCTCGCGGCCATGCAGCCATTGATGAGGTACTTGCCGGGGATCACGTGATAGTCCAGGTACAGCCGCGGGTCCACCAGCACGTGGTTCAGATCATACAGAATATCTCCTGCGCCACCAAGCTTTATCAGAAGGTCACCTGGGGACTTGATACCGGCCGAGAACGCCGAGGCGATGTGGTCTGCACTGCCGGCAACAACCGGAGTGCCAGGTGCGATGCCGTTGTGTTCCGCCGCTTCGGGACTCACTTCGCCCACGATATCGGTGGGCCAGCATACCCTGCCCAGCCAATCGCGCGAAATGGTGGCCAGACGAAGCAGATCGTCATCCCAGTCCTCACGGTGAAGGTCGAACAGCCCACTCTCCAGAGCCCAATTGCGCTCGCACGAGTAGCTCCCCGTGAGTCTGTGAGCGATGTAGTCGTACGAGCCCATGACGTGCATGGCCCGATTCATCACCTCGGGCTCATGGCGGCGCAGCCAGAGAAGCTTGGGGCCGATGCTCTGTTGGGTGATTGCGCTCCCGGTTCTCTGCAGCACGACGTCACGGTCGACTTGGCCGCGGAAGTACTCAATCTCCTGCTCGGAACGCGCGTCATTCTGCTGAATAGACGGCCGCAGAACTTCGCCTCGCGCGTCCAGGAGGATGAGCGTGGGCGCCATCCCGCTCGTGCCCACCGCGGCGATATCAGAAGGTCTGACCGCCGCCTCGCCCAGGCAGGCCGCTGTGACCTCTGCCACGTTGTCCCACCACTGCCGCGGATCCTCCTCGGCCCAACCAACCTGTGGCGAACGGAGGCGGGAGGTAGCTTGCGCCTCGCATACGATCCCGCACTCCGGGTGCAACAGAATACCCTTGGTGCCTGTAGTACCAATGTCGATCCCTAAGACGTAGCTGGCCATGCGACGATCCTTTCGGCGTCCAACGAGCGAAGCATCCGAGACTGGCTCACGGGGCGCACCCGGCGTCAGTTACCTGGCGCTTCGTACTTCATCCATGAACGCCTTCACTCGCTTTGGATCTACCGGGTTCCAGGTGTGGCCGTCCACTTTGAGACTGGAGCCAACGATCACTCCATCTGCAACGCGCAGGTACTGAGCGATGTTGTCCACCCGCGCGCCGGTGTTGAGAAGGACGGGTACGGTATCTCCCAATGCCTCCTTGGCCTCGCTTATCAAGCGCACGTCCGGCTCGCTCCCGGCCATGGGGCCCGCTATGAGTATAGCATCCACCAGCGAAGAGACGACCGCGCTCCTCGCCCGCTGACCCACACTGCGGCTGCCCAAAGGAGAGGCGAACTCTGGTGTCAAGTTGGCGAAAACCTTGACCTCTTGGGCATCAATGAGAGTCCGATACCGATAGAGCGCGGCGGCGTCAGGCGCCCAGAGACCCATGTCGCTTTCGTAGACGCCCGTCACAACTTCGCGAATGAAGGCGGCTCCTGTAGCCTTGGCGACGGCAAGGGGAGCCTTCGCGTCCCATAGGAAGTCGACACCGAAAGGGCGGTCCCGCGGCCGCAACTCAGTCACCACACGGGTCATCACCGCTACAGCCTCGAAGCCGGCTCGGAAGGCATAAGGGCGATCGTCCTCGTTGCAGAACAAGATTCCGTCAACGCCACCACGTAGAAGGTGAGAGACATCTCGTCGCACCGAGGCCACAATACCCTCCACCCCGAGCGATGCGTCGTACCTGGGGGTGCCAGGCAGGGCCGGAAGGTGCGCCATCGCTATAACCGGCTTATGGCATCCGAAAATCTCGTGCAGTAAATCGGGCACATTAGCCTCCTCGAAGACTGAAAAGAAAAGACACTAGCAGAGCTGCCCTCGTGGACACCAGCCCAGAATCGCTGGGTTGGCTGCCCACGTCACTGCTTGGCCACCACGGTCATCACCGCGCCTCCAGGACCTCGGCGACAGAGAGCAAGATGACGCCCCTTCCTCTCGGAATCGCTGCCGACGACCGTGGCCACAAGCTCTGATCCGTGCATGACGACTGCTGGACAGAATTCGCATTTGCAGGTCGGTGGCCTGACCAGACCATCACATGACGGGCCAGCATGCCTGACCACGAGCCTCAGGGGCGCGCGTACAGGTCACGGCCATCCATGACAAACAGACGGTATTCTACAGAGAGGTGCAAGCTAAGTCAAGTACCAAGGGTATCTGGCCAGAATGACGTACCCAGGGTTCGCGTGCGGGAGGGTCGGGTCAGTCTACAAAGACTGCGCCCGCTCGCCCTGCGAAGGGAGAAAGGATACACTCCCGCCACAGAGCCAAGGGGCGAGGAACAGGATCAATGGGCGAGGTAACGCTCAAGGAGTACAGACCAGGGCAGGCTGATGCCTCGACGACGAGACGTGAAGCCAGCGCGGCTCATTCTAGCTGACCTCGGTTCTCCATAGCGTTAGGCACGGATCGCGCATACACTCTTCTTCCTGGAGGGACCCATGCCTTCGAGCTAGCGGTCACGGTGGACAACGGTATGCAAGAGAGGGAGGCCACGGCACCGGCAAGATGTGCGGCCGCTGGGGCTCTAGCATTGAAGGCAGGCTGAGGAGCATCAGCCAACGGAAACACCAGGGCCTGATACCGCATCGGCACACTCCAGGTGACGTCGGCATCTTGCAGCAGGAGGACACGATCGTGTATGACGAAAGAGAGTAGCATCATCGTGGACAAGTCGGCAGGCCAGGTGGATTTTCCCACTCGCTCACCATAGATGGTGAAGCTGCCCAGACAACGGAGAGGACATAGGATTGTGAGCTATACGGAACTCTATCGCATCAGGCAGAGATTCTCTGAACAAGCATTGGAAGACGTCGAAGCGGCGCTGGAGGCCGAAGTCGCCAGAACCTCATTGCTCGAGGGGATTGGGCAGGGGTCTAGGGTGGTCATTGGCGCTGGTTCGCGTGGAATCCCGAACTACCCTACAGTAATCAGAAAGCTCGTGGAGCTTGTGGAGGACAGAGGAGCTTCGGCACTCATCTTGCCAGCCATGGGCTCCCACGGGGGCGGGCATGGCGCCGGACAGGTGCAGGTGCTGGCAGAGCTGGGCATCACCCCTGAGAGTGTGGGAGCCCCTATCGTGGAGACGATGGTGGTGACGTCCCTCGGCGAGACGCCGAGCGGGATCCCTGTCTTCGCAGACCAAACGCTCACAGAAGCAGACGGCGTGATCATCGTAAACAGGATCAAGGAACATACCGAGTTCTGCGGGCGCATCGAGAGCGGTCTGCTCAAGATGATGGCTATCGGACTGGGAAGGTATCGAGGCGCTGTGGCAACTCATGAATACGCTGTAAAGCTTGGATACGAGCAGGCCATCAGAGAAGTGTCGCTCAGGTGCGTTGAGGAACTTCCCCTTCTCGGGGGGATCGCTCTCGTGGACACGCCTGACAGCAGGACCGCAGCGCTCGAGGCCGTGTTGCCCGCAGACATGGAGGCGGCGGAGACCAGGCTCTTGCAGCTAGCTCACCAACTGACACCGAGACTCCCGCTGGATGCGGTGGACGTGTTGATCGTCGACCAGATGGGAAAGAACGTGAGTGGTACGGGGATGGACACCAAAGTGATCGGGCGGGTCATGAACATCTACGAAGAAGAACCAACCAATCCCCACATCACCCGCATCCTCGTAAGGGACTTGACACCAGAGACGGCTGGAAACGCGCTAGGGATTGGATTGGCAGACTACACGACACAGAGGCTAGTCGACAAGATCGATTTCGAGGTCACTGTCCTGAACGCCCTCACGGCCATCGCCCCGGAGAAGGCGCGGGTGCCGATCACCTTCTCAAATGACCAGCAAGCCCTGACTGCGGCTCTACGGACCATCGGGCCCAAGGATGAGGATTCCATCCGCCTGCTTTGGATACGGAACACTTCCTCCTTGGTGGAGCTGGTGGTGTCGTCGGCAGCGTATGCTGCCATCGACCCTGCCCGGATCGCCAGCGTACAGGGTCCCATGCCGATGAGGTTCGACGAGGAGCACAACCTGATCCCACCAACGGCCATTGGCCCGTAGACCTCCTCCACTATCGTCCTCGTGCCAACCTGAGAACTACCTCACCCCAACAGCAGAACGTGGGCGAGAGGTACTCGGACGCTGGAACCGATCGTCGAGAAGCCGGACCATCTCGAGAGCTGGAGTACGGAACAGATCTTCGTGCCGGGCCCGACCTACTCACGGGTACTGCACAGCAAGAGCCGTGATACAAGCGCCTGCCGACAGTGGGGCCTCGTTCCACTCTCAGCAGGCTGGCCTGCTCACTACGATGGGCAACAGATGACGATCGTTCGTATCGGCCATCTGATGCCAGGCGGCGGTGACGCAAGTCGCCAAATGTGGTCACTGGATAGACTCACCGTGGTGCAGCCCTGGAGGAGCGGCTAAGAGGCACCATCGAGCGGGCCGTTGACGGTCAAGCCTATTCACTACGAGGCCGGAAATCAGTTGGCGCTCCGCTGCCGTGAGGAGTCGTATCCGACCGGCCCGGCCTCTGACGCGGTCACGCCTTCAAGTGGAGCCGGGTCTCGAGGAAGGCTTCCAGCTCAGCCGTCATCTGCGCATCATCCCACTCCCGCGCATCGACGGTGTCTGCCCGGAGCTCCAACACCGGGATGCCGACGTCCTCGAAGGTCTTCCTTATGAAGTAGGAGCCCTGGACCGCCTGCGTGCAACTGTTGGAGACCAAATGCACCACGCCGTCGATCCCGCTGTTCCGGGCCTCCTTCAGGTACCACTCGGTGTTCCAGGGTGGCATGTGCAGCATGTCCTCCATCCCCACGAACCGGCTGGCCAGAGCCCGGAGCGGCTCACCTCCGTACCGAGCATAAGCATCTGCCGCGAGGGCCAGATAGATCGACCACACGAAAACCGCCCCGTAGCGCTCCTCGAAGTGCTGATAGAAGCCGAGGTTGAACCAGAGGCCGGTCCCCAGCCACATGAGACGGACGAGCTCGTTCTCGCAGGCAACCAGACCCCGCTGCACCAGGTCCCTCGTCTCTTCGTAGAATCCGCAGGCGGCATCCACCGCCCACTGCGTGCCACGATGCCACTGGGGGATCATCACGCTGGGCATCTGATCCGTGACAGTGAGGGGCGCCGGTACCGTCTTGGCAATCAGATCGCGCGTCCGCACGTTGTACTCTTCTTGCTCATTGACCAGTTCCATAACCCGCCGGAATCTGGTCTCGCTGAAAGCCTTCCCGGTGGTAGCCTCCAGGAAGCGGATCAGTCCCTCCAGCTCTTCTACCATCACGTCCAGGCGGTGCGGCTCGAAGAGTTCCTCCCACTCCCACGCCGTCTTCTCCCACCACCTCTCGGGGACCTCCAGCGGCACGGTGCTCTCCAGCGGGTAGAACGGTATCCCAAACTCTCGCGACCAGAGCTCGAAGATCTTGGCCTGAGCGTCGCAAGTGAGGCGCGCGACCGCCAGGGTCGGTCGGGGCAGTCCGCCCCAGGGACCGTTCTCAGGATGAGGATCAAAGGCGGAGGCCAGAGAGAGCGAGCAGTAGCGACAGAGATCCTGGCGATAGCCCCTCCCGTTCAGAAGGCCCAGGTAGTACGGAGACATCTGCTTGGCCGAGCAGACCGCCGCCCACCACTGGTTGACCACGTAGGGGATGTCCATCGCGCGGAAGATCTCCTGGGGAACGTCGGCGTTGACGATGGCGAGAGGCTCACCCTCCGATACCCGTTCCCGCGTCCGCGCGAACCACTCTCTCTGGTAGTTGTTCGCCTCAGTGGCCGAACGTAAGCGCTTGACACTCGCACGACCGCTCCAGTTAGCGTTTCGTGTGTCTGGTGCCGAGTTCGCCCGCTCACTCATGACTCGACACCTCACGACCCGCTCCTCGAGCAGGCTGGTCCCCTCCAGCGATGGACTTGACAAAAGCCTCCACCCGGTCGCGCAACTCGTCTGTCTTGACAAGCTTGTACGGTTGGCGATCGAGGAGCAGCACCGGGATCCCCTCCGACTCCAGCGCCCGCCGCTGCTCGGGGAAGTCCCACGACGGCGCATCGTCGGCATCGTAGATGAAAGCGATCACGCCCTGGGCATCGGTGGCGTGCACGCCCTCCAACAACGCAGTGACCCGCTCCGACACCGTGGACTGGTGCGCACCTGGCTGTCGCAGGTGGTAGCGATCCACGATGCCGTCGATGGGGTCCGGGCTGATGTCGATCTGGCCAGCCGAATGCCTGTCGCCCCAGTCGTGGTCCTCGCCCACCACGACCGCTCCGCACGACTCCACCAACTCATAGAACTGCACATGGTCTTGCGCGCTGCCAGTGACGAAGATCCGCACCCCAGAAAGCGGATCGCTCGCCCCAGCCTCCTCCAAGAACGCGGCCAGGAGACGGCTATGGCCGTGGCGTGGCAAGAACATCGACGCGCCGATGACCTCTAGCGCTTGTACGCCGCTCACGCGCGGAGGGCCGGGCGCACGCAACCCCGCCAGTTCCCGCAGCAAGCGGCGGTTTTCCTCGAAAACCCCGATAGCCTCGACGACCTCCTCATCGGCGATTTCTCGCCCACACCACTGCTCGATCACGGACTTGAGATCGCGCGCGCGTTCGCGGTTGTATAGAGTGCTGGTTCGACGCCGTGTGTGGAGAAGATCGAAGAAGTACAGATCGGGGATGGGGAGACTCGACTCGGCCATACGCAACGCGCGCAGGTAGTAGAACATCCGGACCAGCGCATCCGAGGAGCTTGCCACCACGAGGTGGTCCAGGTACGAATACGACCCATCGATGATCCGCAAGAACTGCGATCTCGCGCGAGGGTCAAAAGCCTGCTCTATGTAGCGATCAGCAACGTGGAGGTCACTTTCGGGATCGCCGCACACGCGGACCGGCAGTATCCCGGCGGCGAGCAGCAACTCCTCAGGGACATCGCTTCCCAAGCAGCCCGCCACCTGGCCGCCTTGTTCCTTCCACTCCAGAGCGGCCCGGTCTCTTTGTCGGTAGGCGCGGGCCAGCTCCCGCAAGACGCTCACGGCGTCACCAGCAGCGCCTGGGGAAGAGAATCGGCGGTTTCCACTTCAGTCATCTGAGTTGTTCCTCTCCTTGCGGGATAGGCTGCCATTTTTAGATGCAGCCCTTGCCCGCCCGTCCCGCCATGGCGCTAGAGCCTTGGTGGGACGATTACTCTGGGCGGGCACACTGATCCGTGCCACTTCTCACAAGAGATCAAGCTGGCCCGATGCGTCCAGCTCGATCAACCGTTGGGGACCACGAGGGGCGCATCCTCGACGAGGCCCGGCTAAGCCATCAACTCATGCTGGGTGCGAGCGATGATCTCGTCTTGTACGCTCCTCGTCAGTTGCACGAAGTAGGCGCTGTAGCCAGCCACTCTGACGATGAGATCACGGTATCTCTCCGGATGCTTCTGGGCATCCACCAGTGTGTCCTGGTCGATGACATTGAACTGCACATGCTTTCCCCCGAAGCTGAAGTAGGTTTTGACCAGGGCCGCTAGCTTCCTGAGATCCTCTATGCCCTTCAATGCCGACGGATGGAACTTCATGTTCAGCAACGTGGCCTGAAACGGGACCTGGTCTATGGCCATGGCACTCCTCAGCACCGCCGTGGGCCCATGAGTGTCGCGGCCCTGTGCCGGCGACATCGTCCCGTCCGCCAATGTCTCACCGGCGTACCTGCCGTCGGGCGTCGCTCCTGTCAACGCTCCGCCGGGTGCGTGTGCGGTGATAGAGATACCAGTCGGCTTCGTCGTACCCCCCCAGATGGTGGGAAATGTCACCGCGGTGTCAGCCCAGAACTGGTAGAGTTCTGCAGCTATGGAGTCCACATACGGGTCACCGTTACCGTACTTAGGCGCAGCCAGACACACCTTCCGGATCTCTGCGTGCCCGTCCCCGTGCCAGTTGGCCTTGAGCGCGGCTGCCAGTTGCGCCTTGCTGACTCGCCCCTCGTCGAAGACCAGTTTCTTCATCGCCGCCAGAGAGTCAGCCACGTTTACCATCCCCACAACGTTCAGGGCAGAGCCATTCTCGAAGGGCAGCGTGCGGTCCAGGGCATCCCGGCCCACCTTGATCGCATCCATCATGAGGGCAGAATGCACGGCGTCGGGGAAGAGCTCCCTCTGCGCCTGCAGGAGGGTGTTGTGCTCCTCCGCAGCCAATCCCATGAAATGCGCAAGCTGTTCCTTGAAGGCGTTCATGAACTCATCGAAGGTCTCGAGGGACTCGAATTCTCCCGTCCGGGGCCCGAGTTGCCTCCCCGTCCGCGGCTCGACCCCGTTGTTGATGGTGATCTCCAAGACCAGCGGGGCGATGAACATCCCGAAGGCGTTGATGCGTGACCTGCCCGGGATGTTGACGTCGAGGCATCCCGCCAGAGCGTAGTCTCGTGCTTCTCGAAGGGGGACACCCTGGCTGACCAGATATTCGATGTACGACTTGTCCCCGACGAAGGCGGGCATGCCGATCCCTGTCTTGACTACCTCCAGAGCTTTCACCATCAACGCTTCGGGCGTGCCCTCGTGGACCCTGACGGTTATGGTGTGATGAGGAGTCTGACAGTCCCGTGCCGCTTCTAGAATGAGGTACGACAGTTCGTTGGTGGCATCTTCGCCATCCGGGGTCACACCGCCGATAACCCAGTTGTGCCACCTCGCCATCCCCGCCCACTTCTGCCTCTGGAGCTTCCCACCTCCCACGAAGTTCAACTGCATGACCTTGATGCGGAGACATTCCAGCAACTCCAGTACTTCCTCGTCGGTGATCACCCCTCGTTCCTGGTCCCGCCTGTAAAAGGGGTACATGAACTGGTCGAATCTGCCGCCCGGAGTGGTCCCGCTGGCGATCATCACCCAGATGAACCAGAAAGACTGGACGGCCTCACGGAAGGTCCGAGCCGGGTTACCAGGCACCCATCGACAGGTCTCCGCTATCCTTTCCAGTTCCCTCTTTCGCACCGGATCCTCTTCAGAGGTAGCCATCTCCGCCGCCAGGTTGGCGAAACGCTCAGCGATGCGCAGGATGGCTTCGTAGGCTATGATCACCGACTTGAGGAAATCCGCCTTTTTCACGGCATCGGCATCCGTGAACCTCAGGCTCCTGAGCTCTTCTTCCGCTTCTGCCACTATGGCGTTCAGCCCTTCGTTCAGCACCTTGGCATAGTCCACTACGATCAGACTCAAGCCCAGGCCCAGGCCCCATCCCACGCCGGCAGCTCCGGTCCCGCGCCCTTCCACTTTGTCTTTCCACGGCGGGCAAAGGATTCCAGACTGAATAAAAGGCCACAGTCTCTCGTCATCGTAGAACTGCCCCTGTCTCTCGTCCAGAGTCCTGCCCTGGCCCTTCCAGTAGTCGTCCATCGACCTGAGCAGGGCTTCGTCCTCCCGGGAGATGTCGAGGCCCGCCTCTCTCAACTCCTCCATGTCGTCTTCGGGCCATGTGGGGCCCAGAGATCCAGCCTCCAGCCCCATCGGCTTGCTGGCGATGTTGCCAACGATGAGTTCATCATCTTCAATGAATATCGTCTTGTTCTCCAGGTAGTGTGCGGTGGCTTTCGCTCTCCTCACGATCTGCGGCAAGCCTTCCGTCTGTCTGTACGACTCCATGACCAGACGCACCTTCTCCACACAGATCGGGTACCTCTCCGGCTGAAGCCTTTCTCTCAACCGCTGTGCACGCTCGTTCATGTCTATTCCCCACCTCGACCCGTAGTCCGGGGACCAGAACGGTGCTCGCGGCTCACCCACCCAAATGGACGATCAAGCCGAAGGATTCGAAAACCTCCCCTATTTCCTCCATGTGTTCTTCGCTGGGTGGCTGGGCGGCAATGGACTTGCCAGGCTGCTCCATTCTGTCGTGCTTGGCCTCGCCGAGCCTGTGATAGGGAAGCAAGTGAACCTCGACTGAATCTCCGAGCTGAGTGGCTACGAATCGACCCGTCGCCGCGAGATTCTCGACCGTATCATTGTAGCCCGGAATCACCGGTACCCGCGCAAGCATCGGGATGCTCAGTTCACGATGGATTCGCTCTGCGTTCTCCAAGATCAGCTCGTTGGATACTCCGGTGTATCTCTGATGTTGCTCCGGGTCCATGTGTTTGAAGTCGTACAGTACGAGGTCGACGTGCTCCAGCACCTGCCGCACAGTCTGCCAAGGCGCGTATCCACAGGTGTCCAGGGTGGTGTGTATGCCGCTTTCTCTGCAGAGCCTGAACACCGCCGCGGTGAATTCGGGTTGGGCCAACGGCTCGCCACCGCTCAACGTTGCGCCACCTCCCGATCTCTGGTAGAAGATGTCATCCGCCGCGACCTCATCGAACACCTCTCCGGCAGTGATCTGTCGTCCCATGAGGCTTCTGGCCTCGTTGGGACAGACCTCCGCACATTTGCCGGCACCTCTGCACCGGTCGCGGTCGGTGCGCGAACGCTCCCCCACGACCTCGATGGCTCCTTCGGGACAAGCGCGCACACACGCTCCGCATCCTGTGCAGTTCTCGGCCACGAAGAAGACCTCCGGTCGCGCGGTCTGCGATTCCGGATTCTGGCACCAGAGACAGTGCAGAGGACATCCCTTGAGGAACACCGTGGTCCGGATCCCTGGACCGTCGTGTATAGAATAACGTTGCACGTTGAAGATCACACCTGGCGTGTCTCGTGCATCAGTCAGTCCCATCAACGTTCCCGCTCTTCGTCTCCACGATCCGGCTCAGATGGAGCTAATGAATCCTCCGCTCCTCATCTCTCCAGTACTCTTCCCTTATTTCCGCCTTCTTGATCTTGCCACTGCCTGTCTTGGGCAACGCTTGCCTGAACTCCACTGATCTGGGCTTCTTGTAGCTGGCCAGATGTGCCTTGCAGAAGTCGATGAGCTCTTCTTCGGAAGCTTCCACCCCGTCTTTGAGCACCACGACCGCCTTCACAGACTCGCCCCACTTCTTGTCCGGCACCCCCACCACCGCAGCCTCAAGCACTGCGGGGTGCATGTACAGGACGTCCTCTACCTCCCGAGAGTAGATGTTCTCTCCCCCGCTGATGATCATATCCTTCTTTCTGTCTACCAGGTAGACGTAGCCATCCTCATCCAGCCTACCCACGTCCCCCGTGTGCAGCCAGCCGTCCTCTTCTATTGTTTCGGCCGTCTGCTGAGGCATTCCCCAGTACCCTGTCATCATTCTGTCACTGCGCGCGAGTATCTCTCCCACACCTCCGGGCGGAACGTCGCGGCCCTGGTCGTCCACGATTCTCATCTCGCCCTGCCCAAAAGGCCGGCCTGCCGACTGCAATCTCTGGAGCTCCCTCGGTGAACCCTCCAGTTTGTGGTCCTCTTTCTTCAGCACTGCTATGTTCAAGCTCTCGGTCTGCCCGAACAACTGGCTGAAAACCTGGCCAAACCGCTCGAGGCCTCTCCTCAACGCCTCTGGAGGCATGGGCGCCCCTACGTACATGATGGTGCGCAAGCTGCTGAGGTCGTAGTCACCCAGGTGGGGATGCTCCAACAGCCGCATGATCATGGCCGGTACCAGACCCACGTAGGTCACCTTCTGCTTCGCTATCGCCTCGAGGACATCGGTCTCATTGAAGCCCTTATGGATCACGCTCGTAGCGCCGTAGGCGAAAGCAGGGAACAGGTGGGCCGCAGAGCCGCCGACGTGGAAGAAAGGCATCACACACAGGACGACGTCGTCGGGGGCAAAACTGCCTTGGTGAACCCCGATCTCCGCCAGCAGGCTCTTGTGCGTGTGAGTGGCACCCTTGGGATGTCCCGTCGTGCCGCTCGTATAGTAGAGAGCGGCTGGGTCATTCGGAGTCACTTCGTCCGACGGCTCGTCTGAGGGATAACCGGCGATCAACTCCTCGTAGCTGATCATGCGCTCCACATCTGCATCGAGACAGATCAGGTTCCTGATCGTGCCCAGCTCGTGCCGGATGGGGCTGACCACGTCCACGAACCCGCGCCCCACGATCAGAGTGTTGATCCCGGAGTTGTCTATCAGATAGGCAAGCTCCCTGCCCACGGACCTGTGGTTCAGCGGCACGCACACTCTGCCCGCTTTGGCCAAACCGAAGACCTCGAAATACTGCGGACAATTGTAGGCCAGTATCCCTACGCGGTCTCCTTTGCCAACACCGTGGTCCGCTAGGGCGTTCACCAGGCTGTTGATCCTCCGATTCACCTCATCGAAGGTATAGCTTCTGTCCTCGCCGACAAGGGCGATCTTATCGCCATATCTCTGAGCGTTGGCATTGATCATCTCTTTGAGAGTCTGCATTTCGTCCCCTCCAGCGGAACAGAGCTCCTCCCAGATCCATCGTGGAGCCGTTACAACCGCCTGCCGGTCGGCGATGAACCGAGCTTGCTGACCGCGTCGCTCGCCCTTTGCTCACGCGCCGGGCGAAAGCCGCAAGCGCTACGTCATCAACAGTGCCGGCATCGGGATGCACAGGTGCACCGTCGTGAACACCCTCGAAATCCGGAACATGGGCCATGGACCCGTTGGCGAGAGCCGCCATGAGGGCGGGTACCTTGGCCCTAGAGTCCAGGATCGAACTCTCCTGGGCGCCGGCTTCGGCCATCGCCAGGTCGACAAAGGCGCGACATCCCTCGCCAGGCGTGCTCGCGGCCAGGGTTACGCCTAGCGCCTCCAAGGAGCTTCTCTTGGCAGCATCCACAAGGTTATCGGGTATGTCATCGTAGCCGACGTCAGCTACGTTCTGGGCCAGGACCAACAATGCGTTCATTGCCGGAGATGATGCCAGCATTTGACCTGGTGGTCGTCATCGAGCACCGACAGGGGAGGCTCATCTTGTATGCACTGGTCATCTGATCGTGTACAGCGAGGAGCGAACCTACACCCGGTGGGCAGCCGGTCAAGCCGAGGGGGCTGCCCCGCAATAGAAACCAGTCTGTCTATCTTGGTCTCCAGCTTGGGCACGGCCTTCAACAACGAAGCCGTGTAGTGATGGGCCGGCCTGTAGAAGATCTCCGTCACGGGCGCGCTCTCTACGATCTGGCCTGCGTACATCACCGACACGCGATCACACATATTGGCCACGATACCGAAATCATGAGTGATGAAGATGAGCGACATGCCCAATTCGCGCTGCAGGTCCCTCAGAAGCTCCAGATACTGGGCCTGGATGGTCACATCAAGGGAAGTCGTCGGCTCGTCGGCTATGAGCAAGCGAGGACGGCAGGATATGGATATGGCGCCCACGACCCTCTGCTTCATGCCACCGCTCATCTGGTGCGGATAGGCGGTGATCCTCGTCTCGGGGGATGGGATATTGACCTGTCTCAGCATCTCAACCACCCTGTCCACAAGGGCGGCCCCCTTGAGCTTCAGATGAGTGGATAGCGATTCCGCTATTTGGTCGCCCACCGTGAACACAGGGTTCAGGGAGGTCATGGGATCCTGAAGAATCATGGAGATCTTCTCGCCGCGGACCTTCCGCATCTCTCTGTCACTCTTACGCAAGAGATCCTCGCCCTCAAACAGAATCTTGCCGCTGACGATGCGACCAGGTCTCGGCACGAGCCTCAAGATCGACAGGCACGACATGGTCTTGCCGCACCCTGACTCTCCGACCAGGCCCAGGGTCTCGTTATCATCGACGTGAAAGCTCACCCCGTCCACGGCCTTGACGACCGTGTTCTTCCTCACGAAGTAAGTCTTGAGATCCTGCACCGCCAGCATCCTGGTTCCCATCTCAGTGCTTCACCCCTCTCGGCCAGACACTCTCCGGAGCCATCTAGAGGATCCTGTCCTCCGTCCAAGGGTAGCCGACTCTCACAGCGCAAGTCGCCTGTAGGTCCCGCCCCTCATCCCGGTTATCGATCCCGTCGTCACATCCATGCCTACGCACCCCACCACTATCGTGCTGAAAGGAGCTGCGCCCATGGTCGTCTCATCATCGGTCGTAGTGCAGACAGGCCACGGAATGCCCCAATGCCACCTCTCTCAGAGTGGGCTCATTCTCAGAGCACCGTTCCTGGGCTCCTGGGCACCGGGGGTGGAAACAGCAGCCGCTGGGGGGATCGATGGGGCTGGGCACCTCACCAGGGAGGACACTCTTGGCGTGCTCCGCATCGGGTCTATCGGGCAGGCTGGCCGCGAAGAGCGCTCTGGTGTAGGGATGCAACGGCTCCGTACACAGGTCATCGCCCGGCGCACTCTCCACTATCTTGCCCAGATACATCACACTGATCCTGTGACTCATGTACCTTACGGTCGCCAGATCGTGAGCGATAAACAGGAAACCGAGATCCCTCTGCTTCTGCAGATCCTTGAGCAGGTTGAGTAGCTGAGCGCGAATGGAGACATCCTGGGAAGACACCGGCTCATCAAGGATGATCAGCCTGGGATCACAGGCCAGGGCTCGGGCAATGGCTATCCTCTGCCTCTGCCCTCCACTGAACTCGGCCGGGTATTGCCTCACGGCGCCGGCGTCCAGTCCCACCGCCTCCAGCGCGGCAAGAACCCTCTCTCTAGTCTCCCCCCTGTCGCAAGTCCTGTTCGCCACCAGCGGTTCTGCTACGATGCCGCCCACCTGCATCCTGGGATTGAGAGAGGAGAAAGGGTTCTGGAAGACTACTTGCACCGATCTCCGGTAGCGGGCCAGATCTTCCCCGTTGAACTCAGTCACGTCCTGCCCGTCGAACAGGATGCGGCCCTCGGTCAGGCTCTCCAGCAACAAGATGAGCCTGGCTATGGTCGTCTTGCCGCAGCCGGACTCACCCACCAGCCCCAAGGTCTCGCCCGGCTCGATGGAAAGATCGACACCATCGACCGCTTTCACCCAGGCCACGGTCCTGGAGAACAATAGTCCCTTGATGACCGGAAAGTGCTTCTGTATCTCTATCGTTTGCAATACTGGTGGCATCCCTATGACCCTGCTTCCAGACTACCCCTGCAGGCTTCCTGTGCATATCGAGATGCCCATGGCCGCAGCCTGGGATCTGCCTGCAGTAAGGCAACTTCTCTGCTCGGATTAGCCACCCGACGCGCGCACGGCTTGCTGGCCGTTGCGGGAACGGCTCCGTGCTTGATCTGGCTCTTGGCTCCCTACACATCATGCCTGGAGAGCCGGATTCAGTATCTCGGTGAGCGTGTCTCCCAGAAGGTTAAAGGAAAGCACCGTGGCCACAATGGCTACCCCGGGGACCACCGATAGCCACCATGCGGTCACCACGTAGGACCGGCCTTCGGCGATCATGGAGCCCCAGTCCGGCGTGGGGGGAGGCACGCCCACCCCCAGGAAACTCAAGGAAGACTCCATGATGATCACGATACCGACCTGCAGGGTGGCCAGAACGATCAGCGAACTGGCCACGTTGGGCAGGATGTGTCGCATCATGATCTTAGTCTTAGACACCCCCGCAACCTGAGCCAGGGCCACAAAGTCCATTTCCCTGACTTTCAATGTCTCCCCCCTGGCCATGCGCGCGTACTCCGCCCACAGCACCAGGCTGATCACGAAGATGATGTTAAAGAAGCTTGGCCCAACCACCACCGCAAGCACCATGGCTAGCAGAATCGCGGGGAACGAGAAGGCCAGGTCCACCGCCCGCATGATGACTATGTTCAGCCAACCACCAAGGTAACCTGCCACTGCGCCCAGCAAGGATCCCGCGACGCCCGAGACGAGGATGGCCAGCACAGCCACGGCCAACGAGGTCCTGGCTCCGTAGACTAGCCTGCTGAGAGTGTCCCTGCCGAGCAAGTCGGTTCCCAGCAAATGGGCGCTGCTGCCTCCCTCCTGCCAGGCAGGCGGTGTCAGGCGGTCGCTCAAAGCACCCTTCGTTGGGTCATAGGGCGCGACGAATGGAGCAAACACCGCCACAAGCACCAACAGGCCGATGATCACCAGCCCTATGATGCTCATCACCATGGAGGATAGACCAATCCTCATCTAGCCACCCCTGCTGACACTGACTCAAGCAGCCCATCGAGGCAGACATCCTGTGGTCGTGCAGGATGAACTGCTGGCCCAACCCCCGAACCACCAGGCGCTAGGAATACCTAATGCGCGGGTCAATATAAGCATAGAGGACATCGACCACCAGATTGATCACCAGGAACACCGTGGCCATAAACAGGACCACCGCTTGAAGCACAGGATAGTCGCGGACCATCACCGAGTCGAACGCGAGACGCCCGACCCCCGGCCAGGCGAAGACCGTTTCCACGACCACGGTTCCGGTCACCATACGTCCAAAGACCGTGCCCAGGTACGTGATAACGGGGATCAGGCTGTTTCGCAAAGCATGCTTCCAGATTACCGTCGTCTCTGACAGTCCCTTTATCCGGGCCAGCTTCACATACTCGCTGTCGAGAGCCTCCAGCATTCCAGCGCGCGTCAGACGCAGGAAGGCGGCGACCATGAAGGCGCTCAAGGCAAACACAGGAAGGACGAACTGTTCTGGCCTTCCATATCCCGATGTCGGCAGCCAACCCAACTGTACGCCGAAAACGTACATGGCCACGATGCCCAGCCAAAAGACAGGAGTCGCCTGCCCGAGCAGGGCCAAGACTCGGGAAATCGTGTCCACAAACGACCCCTTTTTCACGGCCGCCAACACCCCTAGCGGCAGTCCGATGAGGATACTGACCGTGACGGATATCGAGGCCAGTTGCACGGTGGCCGGAAGCCTTTCCAGAACCAGCTCGAGGGCGGGAGCTCGCTCGCCTCTGATCGATCTGCCCAGGTCCCCTCTGACTGCATTCCACACGAATATCGCATATTGCTCCACCAGGGGCTTGTCCAAGCCCAACTGGCGAGTGAGCATCTGCTGATCCTCCTCTGTGCTGAACTCGCTCAGCAGCAGAGCCACCGGGTCGCCAGTCAGTCTTCCCAGAATGAAGACGATTATGCTAACCAAGAACAGCGTTACCAGGCCCTGCATCAGGCGCCTGACAATGTATCGTTGCATACCTGTCCCGCTTTAGCTCACGCCCGTTGGCCCGTTGCGCATCCGTTCGCTGGCGCTGCCTCGCCCGACCCTCGGCCAGGCAACGACTCCCGCCGCCAGGTTTCTCCGGCACCTAGGGACTATAGCAGATCGATGGAGAGCGGACTACTCCGGCAGAGGCTCTGCGCCTATTTGTGCCACCAAGGCCAGACCTCCGAGGCCTCCCGAGGCTCAAACCAGCCAGCGCCATGTGTCTACGGCTCATTCGCCGGCCGAGACCTCGGAGGTCCCACCCCGCGCACAGACTTCGACTTGCTGGTACGAAGCTACGGTCGAGTTATCAACTCGATGTTGAACGGCCTCATACGTATGGTCGGCCAATTCCCAATCTGGTCGCTAGCACCGTAAGGCTCGTTGGCATACACGAGGAAAACTCCAGCCGCGTCATCATGAAGCAGTTGGCCGAACTCCCGGGCTAGTTCTTCTCTCTTCCCAGCATCGAGCTCGGTCAGCATTTGATTCAGCAAAGCCGCGCTTTCCTCTGTCGCATAAGATGTGAACTTGCCCTGGGGGTCATAGAAGATAGTCGCTGGTGTCAACGCTTCAGCGAAGGGCTGGCCTCTCTGAGTAAAGAGATAGTCGTTTGCCTGACCGGCCAGCAACTCATCTCTCACAGAACCCCAGTCCGTGGGCACTATGGTGACATCGATCCCGATCTCCTGCCAGTACATGGCCACAGCCTCGCCGATGGTGGGAAGCTCGGCCCCCGGATTCATGGTGAGGGTCTTCAGGCTGAGCGGAAAGCCATCAGGGTAGCCAGCCTCCGCTAGCAGCTGTTTCGCCACATCTGGATCGTAAGGATAGGGTTCTATGTCGATCCACCCAGGAACAGGGTTGGAGGAACCTGCTGGTATCGCTTCACCGTGGAATATGGTCTCAGCGATGGCTTCCCTGTCCACCGCGTAATTGAGGGCCTGGCGAACCCTCGTGTCTGCCCACGGCTGATCCGCGACGTAGCGTTCAGACTGGCTCTCGACGACCCCGCCAAACCAGATCAGTGGCACCCAGCTTCCAGGGATAGAAACCACACTGAGTCCCGCCCCGGTGACCGCTTCCACAGAGTCATAGGAGATAGGGGCCAGATCCACCTCGCCCGCCAGCAGCATCGCTACCCTGGTTGCTTCCTCCGGCACGAGCAGGAAGGTAACAGTCTCAAACTCGGGTGTTACCCGCCAGTGGTTCTCGATACCCTCGATCGTCTTCAACACGATCGGCCCTGCTGCCTGATGCTCCTCCGCGAGAGTGTAGGGACCGGTCCCGATCGGGTGGGAGTTTGCCTCTTCGTCACCCACGGATTCCACATACTTCTTGCATACGATCATCCCTCCAGCGTTGTAGTCCATCAGTAGGCTGGGGACAAGCACAGCGTATGGCTTTTGGAGGTGAAGAACGACCGTATAAGGGTCTGAGACCTCGATGGTGTCGATCAGTGCCCGTAGCTGCCCCGCCGGGCTGCCAATCGAGTCCTCACCGATCATCCTTTCCCAGCTATACTTGACATCCTCGCCGGTCATTTCGCCCCAGCCCTCATGGAACTGAACACCCTGGCGTAGATGGAAGGTGTACGTCATCCCATCCGGTGACATCTCCCAACTCGTGGCCAGCCCGGGTTGAGGCTCCGCCGTCTCTGGATCCGCGTACGCCAGGAACTCGTAGATCAGACCCAGATATGTCTGGCGTGCCACGCCCCCGTTCCAGGGCAAGAAGGTGTCCTCCGCAAAGGAAGACAGGGCCACAGTCAAGCTGCCCGTCGGTCCTGCTGGAGTTGGAGTGGAAACTGGAGTTGGCGGTGCGGTAGGGGCTGCAGTAGGAGGCACAGTGGGGGCTGCAGTGGGGACAGGCGTTCCACAGGCACCCAGCAGCATTACACCCACGAGCATCGCCGCCAGCAAGGTGAACCTAAGCGACTTGACCTCTCTCATTTCTCCCTCCTCTTCTCTGTGTAGATTTGGCCTTGCCGACCCTAAGCTTTTCATCTCTTCCTCCCTTTCTCCGTGTTGATTCCACATCGCCTGTTAGAGTTTTGTCATCTCTCCCTCCCGATCTTCCGATCCTCGTCTAATGCGAATCCACTTCCGTGATGTAGTTGACAGGGAGCCCCCGCAACTGTCTGTTCGTCCCTCCACACGCGTGCCCAGCGGCCTGTCACAGAAAGGTGTTGCGCACTGAGCACCGCTGACTACCAGACTTCACTTACAGCGGCTGCCCGTGCTCCGTCCGCCCGATAATCTCGTCTTGGACCGCCTTGGTTAGCTGCACGAAGTAGGCGCTGTAGCCAGCCACCCTCACCACCAGATCCCGGTGTTGCTCCGGATGTCTTTGTGCGTCCACGAGCGTATCCGCAGAGACGACGTTGAACTGCACGTGCTTCCCCCCGAGGTTGAAGTAGGTCTTGATCAAGGTCGACAGCTTCTTCAAGTCCTCAGTGTTTTTCAGCGCCGAGGGATGGAACTTCAGGTTCATCAGAGTGGACTGGTAGGGCACCTGATCGATCTTTGCCGCGCTCTTGATCAGCGCCGTCGGCCCACGAGTATCCCTACCCCGCATGGCCGACATCGTACCGTCTGCCAAACACTCACCGGCACACCGGCCATCCGGTGTTGCCCCAGTCAGCGCGCCCCCGGGCGCCTGCGAGGTGATGGAGATAGCGGCCGGCATATGCCTACCGCCCAGGCGGGTCTCCAGCGTGGCCGCGGTATCTGCCCAGAACTGGTACAGTTCCTTCGCTACGGAATCCACGTAATCGTCATCATTACCGTACTTGGGGGCCGCCAGGCACTCCCTACGCAGCTCCTCGTACCCGTTACCGTGCCAGTTCGCCGCCAACGCCGCTTTGAGTTGCGACATGCTGACCCGTGCCTCGTCGAAGACGAGCTTCTTCACCGCCGCCAACGAGTCCGCGACGTTGATCATACCCACGAGGTTCAGCACGGCTCCGTTCTCGAAGGGCATCGTGCGATCGTACATGTCCTTTCCCACTTCGATGGCGTCGGCCATCAGCGAAGATCGCACCGGATCTGGGAAGAGATCTCTGGCGACGGCCAACTCCACATTGTTGCGCTCGGCCGCCAAGCCCATGAAGTGGGCCAATTGCTTCTTGAATGCGGCCATCAACTCCTCGAACGAGGAGAAGTCCTCCAGGTCTCCCGTTTCCAGACCCACCCGCAGGCCAGTATTGGGGTCTACTCCGTTGTGCATGAAGATGTCGAGAACGAGCGGCACGATGAACATGCCATAGGGTCCAATCCTGGACCTACCCATGATGTTCACATCGAGACATCCGGTTATGACGTAGTCTCGCGCCGTCCGCAGCGGGACGCCATGGTTGAGCAAGAACTCGATGTAGGACTTGTCTCCCACAAAGGCGGGCATGCCGATGCCGGTCTTGACCACCTCCAGAGCTTTGAGCATCAGGGCTTCAGGGGTTCGCTCATGCACCCTCAGCGTAATGGTGTGATGCGGAGTGGGGCACTCTAGGGCCGCCTGCAAGATGAGGTAGGTCAGTTCGTTGGTGGCGTCCTCTCCTTCAGGGGTCACACCACCGATGGTCCAGTTGTGCCACTTGGCCAACCCGGCGTTCTTCTGGCGCAGGAGCCGACCAGAAGTCCTGTTCAACTGCATATCCTTGATGCGCAGACACTCTAGCAGTTCCAGGACCTGGTCGTCGGTGATGCTGTCCTCTTCCCTATCCCTCTTGTAGAAGGGGTACATGTACTGGTCAAACCGACCCGCAGCGGCGGTCGTCTGCGGGTTCGTGACCAGGAACATATACCAGAAAGACTGCATGGCCTCGTGGAAAGTTCTCGCTGGTTCAGCGGGGACCCGGCGACACATCTCGGAGATATGCACTAGCTCAGCCTTGCGGTTCGGATCTCGCTCTGTGACCGCCATTTCCGCGGCCAAATCCGCGAACCTGTTGGCGAAACGGATGATGGCCTGATGTGCTTCAATCACTGACCACAGAAAGTAGGCCTTGCCTGCCGAGTCTACCCCCCCGAATCTCGTGCGGGCCAGTTCGGCTTGAGCTTCTGCGATGATGCTGTCGAGGCCAGAGTTCAGCACTTTGGCAAAGTCGTACCCGCACAGAACGAAGCCAGGGCCCAGACCCATGCCCCCCTGGGCGTATCCTCCGCCGCTGCCCTCCTCCCTGTTCTTCCAGGGAGGAAGCACTACGCCGGACTGCATGAAGGGCCAGAGCCTCTCGTCGTCGTACAGCTCCCCCGTTCTGGCGACGAGGTTGCTGTGCCTCCAGTAGTCGTTGAGCTCCCTCAGTTCTGCTTCGTCCTTGTCTGAAGCTGTGAACCCCTCTTGCTTCAGAGCATCTATCTCGTCCTGGGGCCAGATGGCGACGTCGCAGTCGAACTCCACCCCCATGGGTTTGCTGGCAGCGTTGCCAACTATCAGTTCATCTTCTTCGATGAATATCGGTATGTTGTCCAGGACATTGGCCAAAGCCTCGGCCCGTCGCAGGATCTGGGGCTCGCCCTCAGTCTGCCTCAACGACTCGGTGAGAAGCCTGATCTTCTCGACGCAGAGGGGATACTGGTCCACGAAAAGGCGTTCTCTCAGTCTCTCTATTCTCTCCTTGCCCATCTGTGGCCCCTATCGGTCGCCTCAGCTTGCCTACTGAAACTGCTGAAAGGACAAGTGCATCTCGACCAGCACACCAGCGAATCGCGCTGCTTCAGTACACTCCATACTCTCTGGTGGCATCCACCCACACCTTGACCAGCTCCGGGTCCGCCTCGGCCATGGATGAACTGGAGCCCATGACGAAACCGCCACCTTTGCCTACGACCTCGATCAGTTCCCTGGTCAGAGCCCGAATCTGCTCTGGAGTTCCGCCTCGAAGCAACGACACCGGGAACCCGGCCATGATGCACATGGTATCGCCCAGCACGTCCTTCACCTTGAACAGATCGCTGCGGTCGAACCGACCGATGGTCTTGCCCCTCGGCAATTCGCGCAGATACTGAAGGCGCTGGTCGTAGCTGCCCTCGTAAAAGACATGAGGAGTGACCCCGCCATCGATCAGGCCCAACAACATGGCTTTCAAGGATGGCCAGTAGAAGGTCTCGAACTGCTCCAGGGACATGAACCCGTCGGAGCCACGATGGAGAGCGACGAAGCAATAGAGACTCCCACTCGCCTTCGTAACAGCCACCGTGTGGTTCACGAGTATCGGCAGCACCTTCTCCTGCGCGGCCAAGAGCTTGTCCGGACAACGATACATGTCCAGCATGATGCCCCGCATACCCCTCAGGGTATCGGACAAGAAGTCGAAGGGAGCGGTGAGATAAGCGCCACTTCTCAGCGACATGGGAAACCCCAGGGCCTCCATCCTCTGCGCGGCGACCTTCCTGGCAGCCCTGGTCCGCACCATCTCCTTGCTCGTCTCCAGGAGCGCCTCCAATGAGGCCATGACGCTAGGCTCGTCCAGCACTCTGACGTTGGGCAGCGCGGGGTAGCCCATCAGCATGATGGGCAAACGCGGCAGCTCTGCAAAGCCCTCCAGGGCAGAATAGGCCCGCGGCAAGAAGGTACGTAAGGTGAAGTCAGTGGGATCGTCCAGGAAGGCATCGTATTCCTCTGCCTTGAGGTACTCCCCTTCGACGAACTGGAAGGTCCCGTTGGGGCCCAAGCCGTAGCCCGGCCACTTCGTCTGCCTGTCGCCCAGCAGCACGCTGGGCAGTGGCGAGAATGTCGCCCCTCGGGCTATGTCGGGCTCGAAGTACAGCGCGTACTTTTCCAGGAGCGCCTGAGCCTTGTCATGGTCGCGCTCCAATTCCTCGTAAGTGATCCCGCCCAGGCGAGCCAGCATGTATCCAAAGTTGAGATCGATGGGCACGCGATCCGGCACCCTCAGCTCGTAGGCATCCTTAACACGCTTGGTTCGCTCGGCCAGCAACTCTTCAGGCGTCTTGGGCATCCGCCTGCCTTCTTCTGCTCTCCTGGCGAACCGACGCATAGCCTCTACTGGCTCAGCTTGGACCATCGGCCCCAGCCTTCCGCCTACTCTTCCGGAAACGCCCCAGGCTCACATACCCTACGAAGCCCCCCAGACCCAGGAGCGGGGCGCAGCCGCCTACTCTGAACGCGCCTCCGTATCCCCAGACAGGCACCATCTGACCAGCAGCAGCAGATCCTGCGCTGACTCCCAGGTCAAGCATGGCTCAGTAGGTGGCCATCGCCGAGCCTCGGTGATCTGGCTCGGCAACATCCATCACCAGAGCCTGGAGGGCCGGGTCCGCACTCGCCAAGCCGATGCCGCACACAGCCCCTGCCAGGGCCAACATGCCCGTGGACGAGGCGTGGGCGACCAACATGAGGCCAGCGCACACCAACAACATCCCTGGGACGATGGAGACCGAACGGCCGTAGCTGTCAGCCACCCGCCCAGCAACGATACGAAAGAGAACGGACGCACAGGCCACCGCTGTGAAGTAGATCCCCGGGTTGGCCACACCACGCTCCAGGCCCAGCAGGGGGACGAAGGCCAGAGCCACGCCAGCTCCCGCAGCCGTAGCGGCACCCACCAAGGCGGGTACCAGCACCTTGCTCTCGAACCGGAACCGGTGAGACGTCGAGCTGCGCAGCCTGGCCGGTCTCGGAGCGTCCGTAAGGGTCGACCACAAGATCGCCGCCAGCCCCGCCATGGCCGCTGCCATTCCCAGGAGCACCAAGAAGCCCCAGGCGGCGACGATCAACAGGCTCGCGCCAGCCGCGGCCGCCTTGGCTACATTCAGCAGAACACCATAGTAGCCCACCGCCTCACCCCGCCGCGCCACAGGTGCCGCATAGGCCACGAACGAACTCGCCGAAGTCCCGTAGGTGCCGAAACCCACGCCGTGGGCGATGCCCGCGATGGGCAGCAAGAGAGGCACCGCCGTGGCGAAAGGCAACCTTGTCGGGACAGACGGCACAAGAGCGTAGAGCAGACAAGCAGCGGCCAGCAGCCCAGCACCACCAGCCCCGAAGGCTCGCGATCCCAATCGATCTACGGCTATGCCCACAGGGAAACGCACCATCAGCGCGAGTATCGCGAACGCACCGACGAAGGCTCCTACGAACCCGGTGGCAAGACCCATGCGCGTCAAGAACACCGGGATGGCGGTCAGGACAAGGTAGTGCGCAGAGCTCCACAGGATCGTCGCCCCGCAGAGGAGGATGAAACGACGGGTGAAGAGTGGTACACCTGAGCTCGATCCCTTCACATCCTCCGACATGCGCTGCCTGCGCCGGCGAACGTACCGTTGCGTATCGCCGCCCCGTAAGAGGGCGAGATAGTGGATATCAAGGCCTTGCTGATCGTCTAGATCACGCCGCTGTCGCGCAAACGTTCAAGCTCCTCGGCGGGGATACCCAATAGACTCCCGTAGATCTCGTCGTTGTGCTGGCCCAGGAGTGGCGCCGGCAAGATGGGCACCGAGGAGGCCGACATCTTCAAGGGAAAGCCTGGCATCAGGATAGGACCGCGTACCGGGTGATCTACCGTGACGAACATCCCGCGCTCTCTCAGGTAGGGATCGGCGGCCAGCTCGACGGTGCTGAGTACGGCACCAGCTGGCACGTCGGCGCGTCCGAACTCCTCCATGGCCTCGAACTTGGTCTTGCCACGCGTCCACTCGCTGATCATGCCGTCAACCTCTTCGCGGTGCTGGTAGCGCGCCTCTGGTGTCGCAAACCGCGGGTCGTCCAGGACATCGGTCCGGCCGATGATCTCCAACAGACGCTGCCACTGCTGGCTCCCCGGCCAGCGTGAGGTGTAGACGAACACGTAATCGTTGGGTCCGCCAGGACTGCAAGGGTACGCTCCGCAGGGCGAGACAGGGGCCATGGGCATCTCGTTTCCGCCGCGTCCCGCCGGCTCTCCATCGGTCAGTTGCCGGCCGTACGTGGGGCGGCAGTAGTTGATCATCACATCCTGCATCGCTACCTCGATACGCTGCCCCGTGCCGGTCATCTCTCGCTGGTAGAGCGCGGCCAGGATGCCGATTGCGGTGTGAAATCCGGTCCCGCTGTCGGCGAGATTCGGCCCCGTGCGCATCGGCGGACCGTCTGCTTCGCCCGTGATGCTGGCCACCCCGCCGGTCGCCTGACCGACCGGATCGAAGGCAGGGAAGTTAGCGTACGGTCCGTCTGAGCCGAACCCCTTGATCTGAACGTAGATGATCTGGGGATTGATGCCGCGCACAGCTTCGTAGCCGAGGCCGAGGCGCTCAATGGCGCCTGGACGGAAGTTCTCGACGAAGACGTCCGCCCGCTCGATCAATCGACGCACGAGAACTTGCCCTTCTGGTCGCTTGAGGTCGGCGGTTACAGACTTCTTGTTCGCATTGAGGAGAATGAAGTGATAGGAGTCCGCATCTGGCCAGTCGACTGCAGCGGCCCGTCCTTGCTCGCCGGTGCCGGGCCTCTCGAGCTTGACGACGGTGGCACCCAGCCAGGCGAGGGTCTCTGTACAGACTGTACCTGCCTCGAACTGTGTGAGGTCGAGCACCACGACCCCATCGAGTGCTGCTCCGGTCATGTAGAACTCACCCCCCACCGTACCGTGCTTGCCAAGGCTCCACGCGGGCTCGCAGACCTCGGCACAGCGTCAACTACTTTGCTGACTCATCGACTTCGTGCTTGCGCAACAGCGCACTGCGTGTAGACCTGCCAAAATCGTGAATGGCTTGCAGAGCCTCAATAAGCCCCTCGGCATCTCTGGCTTCGCAAGCCTGAAGAACACTTCGGTAGTTCTCCAGACGCTCCGGTACGATCTCGGGTACTGAGGAGAAATAGCGGCGGTACTGTGTGGAGAGATCCCACAGGCTGGAGAGTACGCGCAGAAGGTGCTCCTTCTCGCTGGCCTCGAAGATAGTGAAGAAGAAATCTCGCACCAACTGCACGCGTGGGTACGTGTCCTCGGGGTGTGCTTCAGCGTCCTCTATCTCCGTGAGGAGCTGCCTCATACGATCGATCGGCACCCGGTCGAAATCCTCGACCGCCCAACGAACCGCCAGGATCTCCAGCGCCTCCCTCATGAGGTAGATCTCTTCGTACTCAGAGATGGACAGCGTGGAGACCGCTGCGCCCCGTCGTGGTTCGAAAGTCACCAGACCCTCCGCCTGCAACTGGCGCAAGGCTTCACGGATGGGCATGGCACTGACGCCGAAGGTGGTGGCTAGGTCATCCTGGCGCAGGCGGTCCCCAGGCTTCAATTGGCCGTTAACGATCATGTCCCGAATCCGGTCCACTACAGCCTCCTGCACATGCCCGAAGTGGATCACGGATGAGGATGGGTCTAGTGCTGCCCTCACAGTTCGTCCCCTCTCATCTCGGCCCGGAGCCGATATTGGATATTCGATATTAGATATTCGCATTATAGCAGCTTTCCTCGGCTCTGTCAAGGACCCAGGGGATACTCGTGAGGCCGATTGCACGCAACGGCTGTGAATGCTACCCCCTTTCCGAGGCCCTGGTGAGTTGTTGCCGGCTCACAGGTTCCGCACTCCCCTGGCAACACACAGCCAAACACGCCACTCGTCCTCGCGGACTCGTGATTCGGGCATGGCTGTGGCTGGCGGCCGATACCGCCGACGTTGAGGAGAAGCCCGGATGCCCTGGGGTAAGGGCGAGGGACTGGGTAGAGGGAACTGCAAGCGCATAAGGAAAAGGGGAACAAGCACTCCTGCGTTCCCCTTTTGCTTTTCCGGGGTACCCCCGGCGCGACTCGAACGCGCGCACACGGCTTCGGAGGCCGCCGCTCTATCCACCTGAGCTACGGGGGCACACCTAACATCATTCTAGCACACAACCAGCGTCGTCGCCACCCCAGCGTGCGATCTGGCCCCTCCCTCCTCCGCGCATCTCCCGACACGCGGCTGCTGCCCATCGAGGACACACTTCAGCGCAGCGACAGCTCCAGGCGTACCTCGTCGCGTACCGGGATGCCGGCGAAGCCTTTCTCCTCAACGCCGCCATGGTGCTCTACCAACCTCCCCGGCACGACCTCTGCGATCACGAAGCCCGACCGCTGGTAGAAGGCCAGGGCCGGCAAGTCGTCGTTGGTGGTGGCCATAGCCACCCGGGACAGGCCTCGTGTGGAGGCCTCCATCACCGCCCTGGCGAGCAGGGCCGACCCCAGTCCCCGCCCCTGATGCTCTGGCAGCACGTGGAGCAAGACCAGGGTCATCCTCTCTCCTTCGACGGCATAGGAGAGGAAACCCGCCACCTCGCCGCCACAGAGACCGGCGAAAGCGGGTAGCTCCAGGACGTCGTATTCGCGGTCGAAACACTCCACGCTGGTCTCACCCCAGAAGTAGAGCGCCAGCTCCTCCAGGCGGGCGTACTCCTGCTGAACCGCTGAACGCACGTCGATGTCCTCAGGCTCTGGCCTGGCATGGGAAGCTACCACCTCCAGCCTGGCATGCTGGAGGCAGACGAATGCCCCGGTCCTCGGACAGCGATGCCAGGCCGGCTCTCCACATTCCTGGCACTTCATCTAGCCCACCTCCGCAGAAGTCAGCGAGTACAGATACACCTCTACCCGCGCGAGGCTGCGCTTCGCCAGCAGGGTGCCGTGGCTCTCCAACCACTCCTGTACCAGCCCTCGCGAGTCCCACAGCTCGGCCTCGGTGACGATGAACCACACCTCCCGGTGCCCTTCCGTGGCCTTCTCCACCTCCCCTGCGACGGCATCCTGCTCCATCCCCCCGTTGGTGTACGGCGCATCCAGCCAGACATACTCCTCCCCATAGTAGTAGTCGAACACCGGCCTGCCCTGGGGGATGAGAAAGACCATCAGGTCCCCGCGTCCGTCCTCTCGCACGTACCGGGCTGCGGAGCGGAAATCGGACTTGATCTCGAGATGCGCCTGGCGAGCGACGATATATACGTTCGATACAAGGACCAAGCCCAGGCAGGCCAGGGCCAGGCTCTTCGATCGCTCCCCCACCGCCCCTACCCCGCCAGCTATCAAGAGCAGGAAGGCCGGAACCACGGTGATCAGATAGCGGTCGGTGAAGATGGGCATGCCCAGCGAGATCAGGAAGAGGCAGATTATGGGCACGAAGAGATAGAGGCCCAGGATGATGCTATCCAGGTGGCTGTGCAAGACACCCTTCACAGTACCCCGCAGGCCAGGCTGGTCATCACTGGTCTGGAGGAGGAGACCGGCCAGCAACAGGAAGATGAACAAAGCGATGGGCAACACGCTCCGGTACGGAGCCGCGTGGAGACTGAAGGAGAAGAGGAGGATCGTGAGCATCTCGGGCAAGCCGTAGAACTGGTGTCCGGTGGTGAACGGCCGCACGAACAACTGAACCTCCCACCTGGCCAGAGGGAAGTAAGGCAGGGCCAGGACGACGAAGGTCACGAGCCACGACTTCCAGGCCCCACGATATCGCGGCCAGGTCACGAGAAATAACAGAAGATGGAAGGGAACGATCAAGATCGCCAGCAGATGCACGTAGAGGGAGACGGCCACCAGGAGTAGGTACGTAACCCAGAGATAGCCACGGTTCCGTTCCAGGGCTCGAAGATAGACGTGCGTGGAGAGCATGGAGAGCAGAAACAGGAGGGCGTACATCTTGCCCTCCTGCCCGTACCAGACCAGGAAGGGAGACGTGGCAGAGAGCAGAGCGGCGATTAGACCGCCGTTTTCTCCCACCCATCGCCGACCGAGGAGGTAGAGGACGGGCACGGCCAGCACGCCGCACACCAGGGACAGGTACCTCACTGAGAACTCGCGGTCGCCGACCAGACCCACCCAGTAGTGCAGTACGACGTAGTAGAGAGGGCCGTTGTGCCCGGGGGTCTGAAAGAGAGCGACGAGCCCGCTGAGGTCACGGTGGGCGAAGAGAATAGCGTCTACCTCGTCCCGCCACAGGCTCTGGAAGCCCAGATGGTACAGGCGAAGGGCAAAGGCCAGGAGCACCAGACAGAGGAGTATGAGCTTGCCTGCACGGAGTCTCCCGGATGAACCGGGCTTCACTACGTCACCCGCAGCAAGAAGGAGGCGATCATAAGGAGGACGAACGTCGCCAGGACCAACCCGCCGCAGCACAGCCATACCGACGATAGACCGACCACACAGGTATCGACCAGCGTCGCCAGCGATAGACCACGTATGGACAAGGAACCCTGGTCACCCGAAGGTGGCTCTTCTGTCGCCTCCTCGCCAGGCAGGCCCTGCGGGGGGCTTTCCTCCGTCGGCGTTCCTTCTGACATCCCCTCCTCAGGCGGTGACCCCTCAGGAGGGGAGGCCTCGGGCAACACCGGAGCCGCGGGCACCTCACCAGGAGATGCGACGGGCGACTGCTCCGGTTGTTGGGGTGTCTCTTCAGTGGGTCCAGCAGGAGGCATAGGCGTCGACACAGGCGACTCTGGCGACTGGAAGTACGAGTATGCTAGCTCCGCTCCACTTTGGGTAATCAGGACAGCGGCCAACAGGGAGAAGACCATCAGGGGCACGAGAGACGAAGCGTTCCACCGCTCAACCCGCCAAGAGGCGGAAATGCATCGCAGTTTCCTCACGCGTCAGGTCCCCCCTCCCCCCGCTTGTTCCACCACATCGCTGCCACGACTATGGCCGCCACCAGTATGATCCCCACCAACCACGGGATGAAGTTGGGTGGCGCTGGCACCGCCACCAGCGCTGGCCCCGTAGCTGTCCCTGCAGGTGCAGCCGGTGACGCGCCTGGAGCAGGTCCCAGGGGACTTATGGGGCTCACGGGGCTCGCCGGCGACTGGAAGAGCCAATCCGCCGAGGACGATCCTGCTGTCGTGGCCAGAAACGCCACGAGCAGAGCCCCCAGCATCAAGGGAAACAGACTGGTGATTGATCCCTTCACGTCGCCACGATCCCCTGTCAAGATCCGCCCCATCCAGTCAGTTGCTTGTCCCTCCACTACGCCAGCAGCGATTGCCAGCAGACCAGGGGGATTCTAGCCCAAGAGGGAAGGGAAGGCAAACAATACCGCCCGGTGGCTCGAGCAGAGCTGCCGGCCCCGAGGGAAGCGGGACCAAACACAGCGCCGCAGCTTGAGGGTATCTCTCCACGATGCTCCGCTGGCCGCGCACCCTTCCGCAGCAATGGCGACGCCCGCGCAGGCGCGCCAGCCTCACCGCGTCCTGGTTTCCCTCACTTACTGCTCAGCTCCCCCAGGTACTTCGACTTCTGGTACGCTGCCCAGATGGCGCGCGACAGCACCGTCCTGAACCCGCCCTTCTCCAGTTGGTACAGCGCCTCGGCAGATGTCCCTCCGGGTGAGGTGACCATGTTCCGCAGCTCTGCCGGGTGAGCCGCCGATCGCCTGGCGAAGTCCACCGATCCGCGCAGGGTCTGAAGAACCAACTGCCGCGCGACGCGCCTGGAGAAGCCCAGGTGCACTCCGGCGTCGATCATCGCCTCCATGAAGAGGAACACGTACGCAGGCCCGGTACCGCTCAGAGCGGTGGCCATGTCCAGATAGTCCTCGTCCTCCAGATAGACCTCCTCGCCCAGCGCCTGGAGGATGCTCTGGGCTTGAAGCCGCTGCTCGTCACTGACCGTGGCGGTGGCCGTCCATACCGACATGCCCTCACCCACCTGGGCCGGCGTATTGGGCATGACTCTCACGATGGCGGAGTGCCCCAGGCCTTCGGCGATGACCGGGATCCGCGCGCCAGCGACGATGGAGAGCACCAGTCCCTGAGGCGCTATCGCCCCCGCCAGCTCTCCCAGCACCACCGGTAATACCTGCGGCTTCACAGACAAGACGACGATCTGGGCGGCCTCGGCCGCCTCACGGTTGTTTGAGGTGGCCCTGACACCGTACCGCTTCGCCAGCTCCTCCCCTCTCTCCTCTCGGGGATCGCTGGCGATCATGTGGTCTGGCGCCGTCAACTCCTGGTTGAGGATGCCGCTGATCATGGCCTCCGCCATCACTCCGCTGCCGATGAAACCCAGGGTCACGTCCTTCAGTCTACTCATTTGCGTCCTCGCTATCGAATCTTCGAGCCAGTACTATATCACCATCGATCCTCTTTGGCGAAACCCGAGCACAAGACACCGCCCCAGACGTCCGAAGAACGGGCTGGGGCGGCAAGACCCACCGTTGCTCTGCGCACCACACGGGATCCCGACAAGCAGGCCTACGGCCCGGACGCGTCGTGGTCGCTACGCATCTCGCGACCGGCGCTGGCCATTCCCGGCACCTCGAATCAAGAGGAGATCGCTCTGTCGCTACAAATGACCTCGATGTGCGCCCTGTTGACGATGATCACCTCTCGGGCGAAGGCCACCTCGGGATACAGTGTGAAGACCGCCTTCGCCTTGGTGAGGGGAATGAATTGCCCCGCCCAGGCCAGCAACATGGTCTTCAAGTCACCGGTACCCCGGACGTGGAACTTCCCCGTGAGTTGAAAGGAAGGAACCGTCACGAACACGCCCCACTCTACCGTGTTCACGTGCTTGAAGAAGCTGCGCTCTGCCGCGTCGGCATCCCGCGCCCCGCTCGTGGCCAGCACGATACCCTTCTTGTACAACAGGGCGGACACGCGGGTCGCCACCACCTGTTCCGGAGCGAGCAGCCTGAACACCTGGACATCGTTCAACTCCACCGACGACAGCAGGTCGTCGTTCAGGACGTCGGTCAGTCTCTGTCCGGCCAGCCGAGCGGTGCCCACGATACGATACTGGTGGGTGAAGAATTCCACACCTTCCTCGTACTCAACCATCGCTGGGCCTCCCCACCGCGCTGCTGAATCTCCCGCGCACCCTCATCCCGCCCGGGTCCCGGTCTCCGCCAGTGCACCGTTGCGCCCAGCGTGACGGCCCAGGCCTGTCTTCTACGTGTTCCCGGCGAGCACCACGGGAACCCGCTCATTCAAGACGACCTCTTGGGGGCTGACCTGACAGTTGTAGGCATAAGCCTCCACGCCGTCCTTCACCACCTCTCGCAGGGTCTCGCCAAACCGTGGATCCGACTCGTCGTGAGGAGCGAAGGCCTCTGCATCCTGCCTCTGTAGAACGAAGACCACGGCCGCGCGCCATCCTTGCCACCGCGCGTGTCTCAACTCTCTGAGGTGGCGGCTGCCGCGCTCCGTCACCGCATCAGGAAAACGACCGATGCCACCCTGAACGAGGGTCACAGACTTCACCTCCACCAGGCAGGACCCTCCTCCGCCATCCGCCTCCAGCAGGAAGTCCAGGCGGCTCTGCCCATACCGGAACTCTGGCGACGCCACCTCGAGGCCAGCGAACTCCGGCAAGGCGCTGCTCTGCACGGCTTCAGCGAAAAGCCTGTTGGGGAGCCGGGCATCGACGGACACGAGGGTGTGCGGCAATTGCACCATCAGCAGGTCGTAATCCGTCAGTCGACGCGGTGCCTTCTCCGCACTCAGAAGCACTGTCTGTCCGGGCCACAGCAGCTCGCTCAGGCGACCCGAATTGGGCAGGTGTGCCGACACCTCCTCCCCATCCAGACAAACCCCGGTCCGAAACCTGTTCTCCCTGACCATGAAGGACGCCTTCAGCAGGGGGCGACGAAGTCTCATCTGGTGCCCTCGGTGGCAGCCATCCAACGACCGCCTACACCCACCTCTCCTGTCAAGAATCGGCCAGGCGCACCGTCGCTCTCAGAAAGCGCCCCTCTTCTCACCTCGAGGCCCTATTGGCGCTCGAGAACTACCCTTCTTCCTCCTCCGGGGATGGCCAGTAGAGCTGGGCCTTGTCCCGGTTGAGGAGGATCACGCCACCGTGCCACAACTGCTTGGGATTCGGGAGGTATACGATGCGCGCCTCGGTTAGCGGCATGAAACTGCCCGTGAGAGTGGTCAGGGCACGCTGGAGATCGGCATTCCTGGCGATGTGCATCTGTCCTCTCGCCGCGAAAGGAGGTACGCTGACCACCAGTTCGTGTCGTTCCTTGACCACGTACTCCAGAGGCCTCTGGTCCCGTTCATCGGTCAGGCCCACGGCCGGCGCCTCCCTGGGTATGACCGCCAGAATGGATCCCCTGTTCACCAGGACGTACCGCAGGAACACCTCCGGCCTGTCCGGGTCGTGAAGCGATTTCAGCGCCACGTTCTCCAGCTTCGGCGTCTGTACATCTCCCAGGTTGAGCCAGGTCGAGAAGCGCCGGCCCCCCGTCCTCACGTAGCCCACGAGGTGGTACTCCACGGTGAGTATCTCCACCTTGGTGACGGACTCGTGATCCCTTCCCTCCACAGTTAGCCTCCCTGCTCCACCGTCAGAGGAGAGAAGCGGCGCAGTACGCCTGTCCCTCT
The DNA here is from genome assembly GCA_034411995.1 of Anaerolineae bacterium. Classification (GTDB taxonomy): domain Bacteria; phylum Chloroflexota; class Anaerolineae; order UBA7937; family B3-Chlor; genus JAUVXJ01. Next base: position 121,282 of record DAOUME010000030.1, read on the forward strand.
CCCGCGCAACTAGCCCATCTCGGCCAGCCGGAATAACTCCTCCTCACTCAGCCTCTGCACACCCAGTTCCTCGGCCTTACTGAGCTTGGTGGCACCTGGCGCATCACCCACCAGCAGGTAGCTCGTGCTCCTGCTCACACTCGAGGTCACGCGCCCTCCCCGCGACTCGATGTACTCCGTGGCCGCCTCCCGGCTCATGGTGGGCAACGTCCCGGTGATCACGAAGGTCATGCCGCTCAGGGGGCCGGCCTGCGCGGTCTCCTCCTCAGGCAGCCGACTCATACGTACCCCGGCTCGTCGCAGCTTCTCCACCAGGCGCCTGTTGCGCTCCTGCGAGAAGAAATCCACGATGTTTTGGGCCGTGTGGGGACCCAGGCCTCCGACCGCCTCCAGCCTTTCCTCCTTCGCACCCATCAACTCATCAAGGGAGGCGAACTCTCTGGTGAGAAGCTGAGCCACCACTGCCCCCACACCTCGGATGCCCAGTCCCGTCACCAGGCGCCAGAGGGGCCTTTCTTTGGAGGTCCCTATCGCCGCCAGCAGGTTGTCGGCGCTCTTGTCTGCGAACCCTTCCAGGTCGAGGAGGTCCTCGCGGCTCAGGTAGTAGAAGTCGGCCACGTCCTTCAGCAACCCCTTCTCCACAAAAGCTCCTGCCAACCGCTCACCGAAGCCCTCAATGTCCATCGCCCCTCGGGAAGCGAAATGCTCTACACGCGCCACCAGTTGCGCGGGACAGGACGCGTTGATACAGTAGTACATCACTTCGTCCCCGGGCTTCACCACCGGCTGCCCGCACACCGGGCAGTTCTGCACCATGCGGAAGACCTTCTCCTCGCCGGTGCGCAGCTCTACCACCGGCGCTACGATCTGAGGTATGACGTCCCCCGCCCGCTTGACGACCACCGTGTCACCCTCGCGAATGTCCTTACGATGGATGTCTTCCTCATTATGTAAAGTAGCCGCCCGGATCGTCACCCCCCCGATGCGCACGGGCTCCAGCTCCGCGTAAGGGTTCAGGGAGCCGGTGCGCCCGACGTTGATCCCGATCCTCAGTAGCCTGGTGATCCCCTCGTGCGCCGGGAACTTGAAGGCGATGGCCCAGCGGGGGGCGTGTGACACTTCTCCCAGCACGTCCTGCTGCGCCAGGCTGTCCACCTTGATCACCACCCCATCAGCGTCGTAGTTCAGATCGTCCCTCTGGGCCAGCCACTGCTGGTACAGTTCCAGCACCTGCTCCAGGTCGTCGCAGCGCGTTATGTTGTCAGCGATGGGGAAGCCCAGGTCCTGGAGGAACGTCAGGGCGTCCCATTGAGTGGTAGGGCTCGCTCCCTCCACCTCCCCCACGGCGTACATGAAAACGCTCAGGGGACGCGTCGCGGTGATGGATGGATCCAACTGCCTCACCGAGCCCGCCGCAGCGTTGCGTGGATTGGCGAAGAGCTTATCCCCTTCCTCTTCTCGTCGTCGATTCATCTCCTCGAAGCGATCTCTGGGCATGTACACCTCTCCCCTGGCCTCGAGATGGCGCGGAGGAGGGTCGCCACCCAGCACGGGAATCCTCAAGGGGATGGCAGGGACGGTTCTGAGGTTCTGGGTGACATCCTCTCCCACGAACCCGTTTCCTCGGGTCGCGCCCTGTACCAGAACTCCCTCCTCGTACCGCAGAGAAACGGCCAGGCCATCGATCTTGGGCTCGACGGTGTAGCGCATCGAGGCACCATCTCCCAGGATCCGCTGTAGCCGCTTTTCCCAGGCCCGGACCTCATCCTCGCTGAAGGCGTTCTCCAGGCTGAGCAGCGGGCGCCGGTGCTCGACCTTCTCGAACTCCGACAGCGGCTCTGCACCCACTCGTTGCGTGGGGGAATCGGGGGTGATCAACTCGGGATGGGCAGCTTCCAGTTCCTTCAGCTCCGCCATCAGCGCGTCGTACTCGGCGTCGCTGACCTCGGGATCGTCGAGCACGTAGTAGCGGTAGCCGTGGTACCGAAGTACGCCACGTAGCCGATCTACACGTTCTCCAATCTCAGGGTCCCCGCCCATGGTCCACCTCGGGAATACACGTCCGTCGATACGCGCACAGAACGGGAAAAGTCAGGGGAGGCTCTTGACGAGCATTATATCATACTTCTCCCAGATGCTCAATAGTATGCCGGCTCCACGACGGAGTGTAAGCCGAGGCGAAAGCGATTCCTGCCCTCCGGGAGATGCGGATGCAGTCAGCGGGATGGACGGAGGGAGAGAGCCTAGGCGCCGAAGAAGTGCACGACCACCAGCGGGGTGACGTGTACCTCCAGCACTGCGGCGAGGAGCAACAAGGGAATCACCAGCAAGACGAAGACCTTGATCAGGTCCGCGAGAGACAACAGCAGGCTCTCGCTGATGGTGAAACCTGGCGGCGGCGACATGATGGACGCTCCCAGGCGGACGCTGAAAGCGGTGGCCAGCACGACCGCCGGCAGCTCGAAGATGCCGTGGGGCAGGATGAAGGCCACGAGGAAGAGGAGGGGGTTGAGACCAATAACGAAGGCCTCGCCCGCGAAGAAACCGACGAGCAACATCGGGCTCAGCAAGAGCAGCAAGGGCACCGCGCCGAAAGAGAGCGGCGTAGCCGCTATGCCCAGGCCCAGCACGCGGAGATTGTGCACGAAGATGCTGCCTACGTCCAGGCCAGGAAGAAAAGATGTGACCGGCACGTCCGTCGAGAAGTCGGTGCTCTCGAACCCCTGGAAATCGATCAGGCCCGCTGGCAGCGGATACCTGAGGGCAAACACCCAGCCGCCAGCGAGGGCCGCCACCAGCACCAGGGTCACGATGAGGATGGGCACCCTCTGAAGGCGCATCAGTTGGGGTACGTCTTTCACGTACAGCCGCTTGAGCGTCAATCGCTCTGTTGGCCCCTGCTGCAGCAGGTGCACCGCAGCCGGCAGGCAGGCGAACAGGCGCCTGAAGGTCCTCCACAGAGCAGGAAGACTGAACTCGTCGAACTCCCGTGACAGCAACTCTTCCCTGTTGAAGATACGCATCCCCGTGCGCATGAGCATCACGTCTATCATCACCAGGACCACCACCATAGCCCACAGCACCTGGAAGTCGTGCCAGAAGAGGAAGACCGCTTCCGCCTGGAGCAGGAGGGCCATGGGGATGATGATGAAACTGGCCAGGAGGTTGGCGGCTCGCACACTGGTGGTCTGACTAGAGACCACCACCGCCCCGGCAACCATGACCAGAGCCTCCATGGTCGTCAAGACCACGATCAGGACCAGCACAGTTGGCGAGATGAAGTAGTCGCTGTAGAGCATCAGTCCCACGTAGTAGATGGCGATGCCCAGGTAGCTGGCCAGAAGCGGCAGAGCCATGGAAGAGAGCAGCTTGCCCGCGTACAACTCGGCGTCCGAGATAGGCATGGAGAGGAGAGGCTCGATGCTGCGGCGCTCCCTCTCGCCGACGAAGCTCTCCAGCGCGATGACCAGCGAGAAGGAGATGGGGAAGAAACCCACGATCATCAGGGAGAAGGGGACCAACCTGCCCATGATCACCCTGGCGTTTTGGTCCACGCCCCAAATGACCGCCACGTTCGCCGCCAGCTCCGAGGTGACGGTCATCAAGAGCGGGAAGATCAGCGTCAGCAAGACGATGGGCGTGACGATGCGCCAGTCCCGCAGGCTGTCACGCACCTCTCGACGGGTGATGATCATGGTGTTGGAGAGCACTCTTTCTCCTCCACGATGCGCAGGTACACTTCCTCCAGACTGCGCTGAACCTCACTGAGAGTGACGATGCTCGCACCCTCGTCCGTCAGGCGACGAACCAGCGCCGGGTTCGTCTCCCCTGGTCTCTGGGCCCGGTATCGAAACCAGGTCTCTCCCTTGTCTTCGATGCTCACCAACCCTTCGATGGCCGGCAGAAGCCCATCGAGCGGCTGGGCCAGGCGCATCTCCAGCAGAGGCTCACCCAGCAGCTCCCTCTTCAGCTCCGCCGGAGTCCCCAAGGCGATGATCCGGCCCTCCTTGATGATGGCGATGCGGTCGGCCAGCGTCTCCGCCTCCACCAGATTGTGGGTGCAGAGCATGATGGCCCGGCGAAAGGAACGCAGCTCCTCGATGGCATCTCGCACCGTCTTGGCGCTCTGGGGATCCATGGCGGAGGTTGGTTCGTCGAGGAACAGCACCTGGGGGTCGTGAATCAGTGCGCGTATCAGGGCGATCTTCTGCCGCATGCCCTTCGAATACTCCCCCAAGCGCTGCTCCCGGGCATGCCACATCCCGAAGCGCCTCATCAGCTCGCTGATCCGCTCTTCGCGCTGCGTCCGCGATAGGCCCAACAGCTCGCCGAAGAAGTGGAGATAGTCGTCGGCCCGCATACGATGATAGAGCCCCGGGAACTCGGTAAGGAGCCCCACCGAGCCGCGCACCCTCCTGGCGTCCTGCACCACGTCGAACCCTGCCACGCACGCGGTTCCCGCGGTGGGCTTGAGGATCGAGCCCAGCATGCGCACCGTGGTCGTCTTGCCAGCGCCGTTGGGCCCCAGCAAGGCCAGGATCTCACCGGCCTCCACCGACAATGTCAGCTCGTCCACGGCGACGAACTCGCCGAACTTCTTGGTCAGTCTCTCAGCACAGATCAGGCTCATGGTTGCTCCGCTACCCAATTATACCCGTCCCGTCTGCTGGCGACAATGGTTCTTTGGTACCGCTGAAGGGACCAGATCCGAGGCCACTCCGACCAGGGACCGTCCACTCCAGGTCGTCACTGACTCAGGAACCGGGGGCCAGACGATACCTCCACCACCCCGTCATCTTGCCTGTCGAGAGTTGCCGTGAACACCTGCTGCGCCCTGCCCTCCAGCGAGCACATCTACTCACCAGGCGACGTGGGCAGCGGGCCATTGTCGGGGGCACAAGACGGGTACTCCTGCTCTTCCAGGGACGCTCACCTCGTTGTAGACTATAGACGGAGAAGTAAGAGAAGGGAGGTACGACAGATGTTGTCACTGGAGCTGATCGCCATACTGGGGGCGGTGTACGGTGTGCTGGTAGGTATGATTCTGGCGGCTCGACTTCCGGCCATCAGGGAAGCGAGGGCCAACCGCGCCGCGGAGTCGGACGTCTGACCCGCTCCGCGCCGGTGGGCCGCTGCGAGATTCGAGAGGTAGGCCTGCTCTCGCAGGCGGAAAGGAACAGAGAGATGCTGACGATAGAGATGACCGGGATGCTGGGCCTGCTGTTCACCGTTGTGCTGGTGGGGATGGTGGCCACGCGGCTGTCTCGGAAGAGCGCGCCACAAGCGGGGACTTCGGCCAGAAGCATCAGGAGAGCCTGACCGTCAGTGCTGGCCACCGCCTGGAAGCGGCGGATGAGGGCTGGCCGCGGCCAGCCAGGGAGGTGATAGAGATGTTGACCATGGAACTGATCGTACTGCTGGGTGCTGCGCTGGCGCTCCTCACGGGCGCCATGGTCGTGACTCAGTTGAGCCGCCAAAGACTGGTCCGTCGCCATACCCAACCTGGTACGTCGAGGCGACGCTCCGTGCTCCTCCAGCCCCGAAGCAGAACAAGAGGGGCTGCCGACTCGCTCCAGCCAGCGGGTGGCAGCCCCTCAACACTTACTCCAACGAAAGCCCCGCCACCACGAACCGGTGAGTTGGGCCACCCCGGTCCCCCACGTACGACCAGCGCGCTTTGACGTCCGGCGTGTGGAAGATGTAGTCGATGCGCAGCAACGGAAACGGCACCGGTATGGATTTGGCCGCCTCGTCGGGAAAGGTATGGCCGAACCCCCAGCCGGTCTCCCGGTAGGAATCGCCCAGTCTCCCAGCCAGCTCCCCATACCCAGCCGAGCGGTCCGTCATGTTGAAGTCCCCCGCGACCACCACCGCTCCCTCCAGCGCCTCCAGTTCCTCCAACAATTGCCCCCGCTCCTGGTCCTGGATCGTGGTGTCGTAGACCGTCGGGATCGTGACTCGCGACCCGCCGCGCCAGGTTGCGAATCGTGGTGGCTGCAGGTGCACGTTGAGCAGATGGACCTTCTCGCCGTGGAGGTCGAGCATCGCCCGCTGGTAGAGGTGCGCCCCTTCCACCAGAGGAAAGGCCTCGTCGCTGACCATAGGAAAGCGGCTGAGGAGCGCGCAGCCCGCGTACCCGTCCGCGGTGGGAAACAGGGCCATGTACCCATAGACGGGCGCCAGGGACGACAGCGCCCCAGCCACCTGGGGCGATACCTCTTGCAGCGCTACGATATCCGCATTCTCCCTCTCGATGATACCGAGGATGTTGTCCACGCCTGGCTCACCCTTGGTCACGTTATAGCTCATCACCGAGAAGGTCTCATCACCGACCGACGAGACGGCAGCAGGCTTGGGCAAGAACTGGTCGCCATAGAGCAGCACGAACAGAACGGCTGGCACGCAGAGGACCAGCTTGGCCAGCCGGGAGCGGGACAGGGCCAACACCAGCGGCGCCAGCACCAGAAGTGGGAGGAAGAGAAAGGGCAGGAAGTCGCTGGCCATTCTCACCCACCACAGGCGTCCGAGGTCCGTGAACCCCGAGAGTACGATGCCCAGGACGAACAGCACGTAGAAGTTGCTCCCTGCGGCGACCGGTCTCCCCACTCTGACTCTCATGGCGCTAGTCGCAATCCCTCCTGACGAAAAGGCGAAGGCCATACCCCACCGCGCATCCACACGCGTAGTACGTCTTCGCCGGGAGCGCATTCTATCACAAGGGAGGTCGCCGTCGCAACGCACGTGCCTCACACGTTCCCCTTGTAGTCGCTGCATCACCATACCCCATGTAGCCGCACGGCATGCCGTGCGGCTACGACTGGTGCCTGGATAAGACGAGGAGGGGCCCGCTACCGAGCGGTGAGGCCCCACGCTTTCCCCCGCCCAGCTACTGCGCTATAATCGCCCTCGAGAGGAGAGTCCAATGAGGGTTTCTCTCTCGGCAGAGGTGATGAACTCGCACCGAGAGCATCCAGCAATGACACGAAGGCCCGCCAACAGCACAGCCAGGCCGGGGGAACCGGAGCAACCAAGACTAGCCCGGGGCCCTGCGCGCCCTTCCATCTGTCTATCTGCGCCGCTCAGGCTTTCAGCCTTGACTCTCCTCCTAGTCACCCTCCTGGCCTGCGCCCGGACGCCTTCCCCCACAGAGGTTCCGGCCACGCCTTTCGCCGAGAGCGACCCCGGCTCAGTCCAAGCTACGGCGGCGACGTCCCGGACCCCGGTACCCACACCGACGCCAGCGCCCTACGTTCACTTCGTGGAAGCCGGCGAAACGCTGGACTACGTCGCGGCCAAACTGAGCTGCACCGCGGAAGAGATCATCCAGGCCAGCCGGTTGGAGAACCCCAACGCCCTCCAGATCGGACAGGAACTGATCCTTCCACCGCTGGATCTGCCGTCGGGACCCTCCACCGCCCTCCTCCCCGACAGCGAGTTCGTCTACGGACCCTCCCACGTGGGTTTTGACGTGGAAGCCTTCTGCCAAACCAGGCCGGGTTACCTCAACAGCTACGAGGAGTTGGTGGACGGCGAGCAACTCACCGGGCCTCAGATCGTGGAGCTGATGGCCCGGCGGTATAGCGTGAGCCCCCGGCTGCTGCTGGCCATGATCGAGTTCCAGAGCGGGTGGCTGGACAACCCCAACCCTGTAGGCTGGGCCTCGGACCACCCACTGGGGGCCACGGAGGAAGGACAACTCACGCTGCTCTACCAGCTCGCCTGGGCCGCCGACCGCCTCAATTACGGCTACTACGACTGGAAAGGGCGAGGGCGGGAGATCATCCACCTAGTGGACGGCAAGCGCGCCCAGTACGACCAGCACATCAACGCCGGCACGGCAGCCGTGCAGTACCTGCTGGCCTACAACGCCACCTGGGAGGAGTGGCAGACCATCTGCGGGGACGGCCCGGAGTCTTTCCTGGCCACGTACGAAGGGCTCTTCGGCGACCCCTTCGAGCGCGACCGGGGGTTCTCCGTGCCCCCAGACCTGCAACAGCCGGACCTGCGGCTGCCCTGGGAGAGTGGGCACACCTGGTACCTGACGGGCGGTCCCCACGGGGCTTGGAACGACGGTAGCGCCTGGGCGGCGCTGGACTTCATCACCTCCGAGCAACTGGGTTGCCAGACGTCCGCCGAGTGGGCGGTGGCCGCCGCCGCGGGGCTGGTGACCCACAGCAAGGATGGAGTGGTAGTCATAGACCTGGACGGTGACGGCCACGAGGAGACCGGCTGGAACCTGTTCTACATGCACGTGGCCGCCGAGGACCGGGTCCCGGTGGGGACCTTCGTGGATGAGGGACAGCGTCTGGGCCACCCCTCCTGTGAGGGCGGCTACTCCACCGCGAGCCACCTCCACTTCGCCCGCGAGTACGACGGGGAATGGATCTCCGCCGACGGCTCCTGTCCGCTGGTCCTTTCCGGCTGGCGGGCCCACGCCAGCGTGCCCTACGAGGGAACCATGACCAGGGGCGAAGACGTGCGCACGGCCTGCGAGTGCCGCGAGGACGAGATCAACGGCCTCACGGCGGAGTGAACGGCGGTAGCCGCATTCTACCGGTAGACGTCGCGTCTGTAGCCCACGTGTAGACTCGTTATCGTCAAAGAGTCCTCGTCGATCTCATAGACCACCCGAAAAGCCCCTACACGCATGCGCCAACCGTCTCGGCCCGACAGTTTCTTGCAGCCAGCCGGTCTTGGATCCTCAGCCAGGCGGCGAATCGCCCGGCTTACACGCTAGTAGGACTCAAGCGGCAGGTCCTCCAACTCCTTCTGAGCGCGACGCAGGATGAACAAGGAGTAGGTCATTGCCGCTTGTTCTCGATCTCCTCCATCGCTTTCTCGAAGGGTACAGACTCGTCACCCGAGGCTTTGGCCGCGTCGTAGGCCCGTATGGACTCCAGTTCCTCCAGTTCCTCCAGAAGAGCCCGGTAGTCCTCCCAGTCGAGAAGCACACTCACGCGCTCGCCGTTCTCATTGACCACGTATTTCTCGTTGAGGGTAGCCACGGCTCAGACCTCCACACCTGGGTATACGTATCACCATTATACCAGATGTCATTTGCGCTGTCAGACTTGGCCCTCCCTGCACATTCTCAAGACAGTATCCTGACTGGCGCCCTGAGTGATGTCCCCCTATGGAAGATCGACCCAAAGTTCCTCGAAGGGGAGAATGGGACCGCCCAGCAGGATGCAGGTCACTGGCCTCCTCCGGGGGGAGCGCTAGCTCCATCGCCGGATGCTGACAGGGAGAGTGATCTCCTTGCCCCGCAAGGGGTTCTGCACGCCAGAGGTTCCAGTACCCCCGATGGTACCTGAGGCAGCGAATCACGTCGTCCGCACCGGCGGCCGGGCGCACCCCAGGCACCGGTTCCCATAGCCCGCGAGGGGCTAGTAGTTCTGCATCAGCAGTGGCACGTAGCCCCCAACCTGGTAGATGGTGAAATAAGGGAGCAGCCCGGAGACCGAGGGCTTCACGCCGTGAACCCTCTCCTCCACTACCGCGCTGTCGAGGCCTTGAAGGACGGGAATCGTGGGCGCCTCCACAGCCCACAGGTCCTGGATGTCCTCGTAGATCCCTTGCCTCGTCGCCCCGCGCACCGGGGTGGTTTCCCGGCCGTCTTCAAGGAGCTCGTCCATCTCGGGATTGTCGTAGGAGATGCCCATATCGGCAGACTGGGAGGAGTGGCCAAACGGCCAGAGGTAGTTGTCGGGATCCATGTAGTCTGGCCGCCAGCCCAGGAGGAAGGCCCCCAGCTCGCCCGAGGTGAAGTGGTCCCGGAACGTATACCAGTCCTCGCCTCGAACCGCCACCGAGATCACCCCGGTCTCTTCCAGGTCCTGTTCCAGGGCAGCAGCGAAGTCCGGCTCTGAGGGGCCGTAATGGTCCAGCGCATACGAGAGCTCAAACTCCAGGACTCTGTGCTGGTCCAGGGTGAAGTAAGGAAGAAGCCCGGAGGGGGAGAAGGTGACCCCCTGGACACCGTGCCACACCGCCGCCCGGTCCACTCCTTGCAGCAACGGGATGGTCGGCGCCTCGCCGGCCCACAGCTCCTGGATTTGTTCGTAGATCTCCTCCCTGGCCGTGCCACGTATGGGGATGGTCGCCCGGCCCCCCTCGAGGAGGTCATCCATCGTTGCGTTGTCGTAGGAGATGCCCATGCTGCCAGACTGGGAGGAGTGCCCGAAGGGCCAGAGATAGTTGTCCGGATCCCCATAGTCTGGGCGCCAGGCGAGCAGGAAGGCCGGCAGCTCCCCCGAGGTGAAGAGGTCGCGGAAAGTGCTCCACTCTTCGCCTCGAACCGTCACCGAGATGAGCCCGCTCTCTTCCAGATCCTGCTCCAGGGCAGCAGCGAAGTCCGGCTCCGTAGGGCCATAATGGCCCAGGCCGTACCAGAGCTCGAACTCCAGCTTGTTGGTCTCCGAGTACCCCTTAGCGGCCAGCAGCGCTATGGTCTCCGTGAGGTTCCGTTGTCCATACAGATCGAAGAAGGAATCCTGGTGGCTCCACATGCCCTGAGGCACCATGCTATACAGTGCGAACAAACTGTCGGTGAAAACCTCGTGCGCGATGGCCTCCCGGTCCACCGCGGCCGCGATGGCCGCGCGGACGTTGGCGTCGTCGAAGGGTGGAGTGTCGGTGATGGTATTGAAGGCCAGGTAGCGGATGAATCCTCCGTCACCCTCCAGCACGTCGAAGTCGGGCTGAAGCTCCAGCTCCTGGTAGTCCTGGGGCTCCAGGGCCCGCCACGCCACGTCCACCTCGTGATCCTCCAAAGCCTGGCGGAGCTCGCCAGGGCTGCTATAGTAGCGCACCACGATGTGGGAGGTCTCCGGTGCCGGGCCGTAATAGTCGGGGTTGGCCAACAGCTCCATGGACACCCCAGGGTCCCAGCTCACGATGGTGTAAGGGCCGATGCCGCCACAGGTGCACGGTGGATCGAGGTCAGAAGGGTCGTAGCAATCGTCACTGAGGCTTACCGGGTAGTAAGGGGACGTAGCCACCAGGGCGGGGAAGAAGGCGGCGGGCTCTGTCAGGGTGAAAACGACGGTGGTATCGTTGACCGCCTGGACTTCGGAGACGAACTCCGTGACCAGGTACTGGGCTTCCCCGCCGTAGTCGATGACCCTTTCGATCGAGTCCCTGACGTCGTAGGCGTTGAAGGCGGTGCCGTCGGGGAACTCGAGCCCTGACCTGAGGGTGAAGGTATACACGAGGCCGTCGGGGCTGATCTCCGGCATAGCCGTGGCCAGTCCCGGTGTGATCTCGGAGGTGCCGGGGACCAGGGACAGCAGGCCGCTGGCCACGTTGTAGAGCACCTCCGAGCTGCCGAGGTTATAAAGGTCGGCCGGGTCCAGGGAGCTCACGTCGTCTGTGGTCCCAATGGTCAGCTCGTCAGTGTCTCCATACCCCTCGCCTGCCAGCAAGGTGATCGCCGCATCCAGGTCGCGCTGCCCATACAGGTCGAAGAAGGAGTCCTTATGTGCCCACATACCCTGAGGCACCATGCTGTACAGGGGTGACATGCTGTCGGTGAAGACTTCCTGGGCGATGGTCTCCCGGTCAATGGCGGCCGCGATGGCCGTCCGGACGGTGGGGTTGTCGAAGGGCGGGGTGTCGGTGATGGTATTGAAGGCCAGGTAGCGGATCAAGCCCCCGTCGCCCTCCACCACGTCGAAGCCAGGCTGGAGCTTGAAGTCCTGGTAATCCTGGGGTTCGAGGGCCCTCCAGGCCATGTCCACCTGGTGCTCCTCCAACGCCTTCCGGAGGTCGCCAGGGCTGCCATAGTAGCGCACCACGATGTGGGACGTCTTCGGTGGCGGGCCGTAGTAGTCGGGGTTGGCCTCCAGCTCGATGGAGACCCCCTGCTTCCAATCCACGATGGTGTACGGGCCGATGCCGCCACAGGTGCATTCTGGCTCTACGTGGAAAGGATCGAAACACTCCGTGCCCAGGCTCACCGGGTAGTAAGGGGGAAGAGCCACCAGAGCCGGGAAGAAGGCGAGGGGCTCCTTCAAGGTGAACCTGACGGTGGAACTGCCGATAGCCTCGACCTTGGCCACGTAGTCCGTCACCAGCCACTTCGCTTCTCCCCCGTGTTGGATGACCCTATTGATGGAGTTCCTGACGGCGCGCGCATTGAAGGCGGTGCCATCGGGGAAATGAAGGCCCGATCTGAGGGTGAAAGTGTAGACCAGGCCATCGGGGCTGACCTCGGGCATGGCCGTGGCCAGTCCCGGTGCCAGCTCGGTGGTGCCGGGCACTAACGACAGCAGACCACTGGCTGCGTTGTAGAGGATCTCCCAATTGCTGGTGTCGTACGTGTCGGCAGGGTCCAGAGAAGTCACCACGTCCGTGGAGCCGATGACCAGGGTCAAAGGAAGATCGCCCTGGGCCTCGACGAAGGCGCTCTGCGCAGCCCATGCCGTCCAGCAAGCCAAGAGCAGGAGAGCCAGGGGGGCACCGACAAAGACCAGGCATAGACGTCTCTTCAACATCAGTCAGTCCTCCTCCAGCGATCAAGCACTTACTGAAAAGACGCCCAGCGGGTCGGCGGTGAGTAGACCCTTCCCTGATGGGTGGAGAGAAGGTTACGCCGAAGCCATGCCCCGGGGAAGAGGGTTGCTCATCGGGTTCCCGCGCGACACAGTCAGGCGATGGATTATAGCACAAGTCAAGGCAAGTGAATAGCTCCGCTGACTCGCCAGCGCAGTCCGCCGTGGGGCACGGCAGGCCAGCCCCATGTGACCATGGTCTCGGCGCCTCGAAGGCGGCACCGCACCGTGCCCGCTCAGGTCAGCCCGCTCACCACGCTGTACGTGCCCGCCAGGAACAGTATGGCCACCACCAGGACCCGGAAAGGCCTCTCCGGCACCCCGGCCGAGATCCTGTCCCCCACGTACCCGGCCAGGAACACGAAGGGTATGGCCGCCACGCCGTAGCCCATCGTCTGGAGAGTCATCACCCCGCTCAAGACGAGCATCAGGGTCGCCACCAGGTCGGAGACGAGAAACAAACAGGCCAGCGTGCGGCGGAACTGGTCCTTGGCGAGGCCCTGGCCTGCCAGCAGGATCAGCACCGGAGGCCCAGCCATGGTGGTGCTGGTATCGAGCAGCCCGCTGAAGAAACCGGCCAGCGCCGTGAGGAACGTGCTCTGTGGCAGCCTCAGTTTCCCCCACTGAAGCAGGAGAGTGAACACGATCACCAGGCAGCCTACGAAGACCTGCATGGTGGGGAGGGGGAGAGCACGGAGGATCCACACCCCCAGGGGCATGCCGAAGAGGCTGGCCAGGAACAGAAAGAGCACAGGACGGTAGCTGATAGGCTCCTTGATTCTGGCTGAGAGGAACGCGTTGAGGGCCACGCACATGATCAGAATGGACGAGACGACGGTCTCCTTGGGGAGGAAGAGGAGGGCCACCGGCACGGCCACCAGCGCGCTGCCGGAGCCCAGGATGGCCTGGAGCAGAGAGGCTACGAACATCACGGTCACGAACAGCATTAGTAACATGGCACGGTCACCGAGATAGGTCGGCCCAGCGGATGGGCAGCACCCAGAGCGGGCTGGATGTCGCGCCAAAGGAACTCCTCTTTACGGACGGTATCATTTGTCTTGCCCTATGCCTCCGTGTCTCTCGCTGATACCCTCCCCTTGAGGGGACGCCTGTCGTAAGTTAGCCTAAGGAGGCCAGGAAATGGTGAGCATCAAGTCAAGCCCGACACCACACTGTACACCCCGGCCAGGAACAGTACAACCAGGGCCAGGAACCGGAAAGGCCTCTCCGGCAGCCGGGCCGAGATCCTGTCCCCCACGTACCCCGCCAGGAACACGAAGGGTATCGCCGCTACCCCGTAGCTGGCCCTTTGGGGGGTCAGCACCCCGGCGGCGACCAGGAATAGCGCGGCCACCAGGCCGGAGACGAAGAAGAAGGAGACCAGGGTCCTGCGGAACTGGTCCTTGGGGAGCCCCTGCCCGGCCAGGAGGATGAGCACCGGAGGACCCGACATGCTGGTGCTGGTGTTGAGCAAGCCGCTGAAGAACCCGGCCAGGGCCGTCAGCAGCCCGTTCTGCGGCAGCCTCAGCTTGCCCCACTGGAGCAGGACGGTGAACAGCACCACCAGGCAGCCCACGAAGACCTGCATGGAGTTCAGGGGGATGGCCCGAAGGATGGACAACCCCACCGGCAGCCCGAACAGGCTGGCCAGGAAGAGGATGGCCACCGGCCGGGGGGAGATGGGGGCCCGGATCCTCAGGGAGAGCAACCCGTTCAGCGACAGCCCCACCATGAACATGGAGCAGACCACCGTCTCTTTGGGGAGGAAGAGCAGGGCCACCGGCACGGCCACCAGCGCGCTGCCGAAGCCCACGATGGCCTGTAGAAGGGAAGCGAGAAACATCAGGATCACGAATAACAGTAGTAGCATCCTCTATGACCGAGATATGCAGAGCCCGTCGGCGGGCAACCTGGCCGGCAGAGCAGGTCCCTCACTGGACTGACTCCTGTGTCTTGATCCGGCCGCCGGATCGCTTGCCGCGCACGGCTTGCCTGCCGGGGGATTGTAAGGGAAAGCAGGCCACATGACCAGCTAGCGGCCGCAAACACCGGAGGACGGGCACCAGGGCGACGGTCGGAACACAAGGTCCAACGGTCGGCGTTGAGGGGCCGTTGGCCGTGGTTGTGAGGGCGGTTGGGACAGACCACCCAACAGATGATATGATGGAGTCATGGCAGTCCGAGAGGAGGAGGTTCGAGCATGCTCGACTTTGGCTTGAAGGGTACCTGGCTGGCCTTCCTGGTCGTGGGAGCGGTGGTCCGGGGTCTGTACGTAAGGCGATACGGGAAGCCGACCATTGCGGACGACCTCAACACGAGGCTGGATAAGCTACTGCTGCTCCTCTCTGGTCTGGGCATGCAGATCATCCCCATCGTGTACCTGCTCACCGGATGGTTGGACTTTGTTGATTACGGCCTGTCGGGAGCCGCCAGCCTGGCCCTGGGGGTGATCGGTGCGTTGATCTTCGCTCTCGGAGTATGGCTGCTCTGGAGATCCCACGCCGAGCTGGGGCGCAACTTCTCTCCATCGCTTCAAATCGTGGAGGACCACGTCCTCATCACCGATGGCGTGTTTCGCCGTATCCGCCACCCCATGTACACAGCGCACCTGCTGTGGGGCATCGCGCAAATGTTACTGCTACAGAACTGGATCGCGGGCCCGGCCTTTCTGGTGGTGCAGCTTCCCCTCTACGTGCGGCGGATTCCGGCTGAGGAACGGATGATGCTGGAGCAGTTCGGCGACGAGTACCGCCAGTACATGGGCCGCACGGGGCGCCTGTTCCCGCGCTTCGGGAGATAGTCCAGACCACACCGTGCTGTGCCGCCGCCATCAGTCAGCCAGGTCATCTGGCGGACAGGGTGTATCGGGGGATCACTGGCCCTGATGATCTTGTTGGGCGCGGGATTCCCTCCGCCGGCCGCGACTGGCTGGCGGCGGGAGAGGGCCTGGCAATCCTATTCCAGCACCTTCTTCAGCGCTCCGAAGGAGATAACCTCGCTGATACTTTCCACGAACTTGATGTTCTCCAGGTCGCCGCTGGCCAGTGAGCCGCGCAGGACGATGGGGGTCAGATCGAGATCGAGGGCGCCTCGATACGTGGACAGCACGCAATACTCGGCGCAAAAGCCGCTGAGGATGACCGTGTCTGCGCCCAGGTCCCGCAATCGCCCCTCCAGCGGGGTCTTGTTGAAGGAGTTCCCGTACGTCTTGTGGATGTGCAGGTCCGAGGGCAAGATGCCCAGCTCCTCGGGCAATTCGAACCCCTCCTCGCCTGGCACGAGGTTGTCCTTTTGCTCGATGTGTTGGACGCAGACCACCGGTACGTTCTTTTCTCTACACAGCGCGATGGCTTCGTTGATGTACTCGATGGCATCGTGGAGCGACTGTGCCGTCGTCGGGCCAAACTTGAAGAACTCCTTCTGGACGTCGATGACTAACAGGGCCGGCTTCATGTCAACCTCCTTGGTGTGCTGATTCTTCGCTCGCTATGGGTCGTTGCTTTCTGGTCCAGGCCGCTAGGGCATCGGGCCTGATCGGCCCCAGGTAGCGCTGGCTGGCATGGCGGAAGCCCACATTGGCCTGGAGCAGGTAGGCGAGGAGCATCACGATCACGAACAGCAGTAGCAGCATGGCGGTTCACCGAGATGGGCCTATCGAAGCATGTCCTGAGCGCGGGGGAAAGGGAGGCACCCAGAGGCGAGCGGCAGGGGGCGCGCCAGGCTGAGTCCCACCGCCACGAAGGGTAAGCGGGCTGAAGGCGGCGGCGCCTTGCGCCTTGCCAGCTGCCCCTACGGCGAGTCTGAGGGGGCAGCGACGTACTCTGCGAAGGAATGGGGCTCGGGGACTGGCAACTTATCTTCGAGCAAGCCACGGATGTGCATTTCGATGGCCTCGTACATATTTCTCGCGATCTGCTCGCGGCTCTCTCCTGTGGCTACGCATCCCGGCAAATCCGGTGAATACGCCGAGTAGTTGCCATTCGCTTTTTCGATGACCACCAGAAAGCGATACATCTTATGTACCTGCCCTCTCCCTCTGCTGGCTTCTGCACCTGCGCCTGCTTGAAGATGCTGTTCAGCGTCCCGGGAGCTAAACCGTGAGCGGGATGACCGGCAATCGCGACACGGCCTGGTTTGTCGGGGTGCTTGTACTGGCGGTGACTGCCTCTCGTGGCCACCAGGTACCAACCATCTTCCTCAATCAGCTTGATGACTTCACGAACCTTCATTGCCTTTCATCTGGCCGCGTCCATCAACCCTCACGAGAAAAGTGGGGCAGTGGCCACCTGGAGAAGTATAGCACCCCGTTGACGCCGCTGCAAGAGAGACTACTGTGAAAGGCGATGCGGTCCATCCCCACGCGTGTAGGAAACACAGCCCCTGGGACCGCCAAGCCCCAGCTTGGCCGGTTCACCCCCACGCGTGTCGCGAATACGAGCACCAAAGCGCGAGGGCAACAACCAAGGCACGCGTCACCGCGGCGCGCGGGGGGTAGGAACACGAAAGGCCGAAAGCACGAATCGGCGCAACGCGCGCCTCCGCGCGGGGAGCGCGAACACGAACGGGCAAATGGCGGCACCCCTCTTACCCCGATGTGTGGCGAAATCGCGCGCTCCTTAGTCTCGCCATTTCGCGATTCGCCGTTCACCCCCACGCGTGTGGGGAATACGCCTCTCAATGCAAGCCACCGCGCCCTGTTCAGCGGTTCACCCCCACGCGTGTGGGGAATACGATGGAGCGCCAGCACCAAGCATTGCTGTTGAGCGGTTCACCCCCACGCGTGTGGGGAATACGGCAGCACTTCAGGCCCTGCGCCTTGAGCCAGCGGTTCACCCCCACGCGTGTGGGGAATACGGCCGATTCCCTACGCGATCTGCATTGCGGCCGGTTCACCCCCACGCGTGTGGGGAATACTGGACTGGTTGGATCTGAAATGTAGCAGGATCCGGTTCACCCCCACGCGTCTGGGGAATACTGAATATCAGCAGGCTGCGGCCCATCGAAAGACGGTT